>QQVD01000020.1 GCA_003388555.1 Acidobacteriota bacterium
GACGAGAGCGGCTGGAGTCGCGACATCCGGTGGCACAAGCGCGACGCCGAGGGCAACTGGACGGCGACCGAGATCCACCGCGAGGCGCGCAACGCGACCATCTACGGTCTCGCCACCGGCGATCTCGACGGCGACGGCGTCACCGATGTCGTCGCGGTGACCGACGACGCCGACCTGCTGATGTTCCGCGGCGAGGGCGGCGGCAGGTTCTCGCGCATCGAGAACAGTCTCACCGAGCCGACCTTCACCTGCACCGGCCGGGCGGTCGAGCTGGACGACCTGGACGGCGACGGACGCGACGAGCTGACCGTGACCTTCGCCGGCGAGCCGGCGGTGGTCCCCGGGGTCGGCAGCTTCCCTGGATGCACTAATGAGGGTAGTATTCGCGTCTGGTCTCCCGGTCCGATCGAGAAGATCGCGGCAGAGCCGTGATCGCCTGTGGCGTCGAGCCGGGCCGACCGCCCACCGATGTCCACCACAGCGCCAGCCAGCGACCTCTTCGACCCGACCTCCGATCCCCTCGATCGGGCGCCGGAGGCAGTGCGTCGAGCCTGGGACGAGGCAGTCGCCTCGCTCGAGCGCGGCGAGCTCGAGGAGAGCCGTGAGAGTCTGTGCGCGGCGCGCGACGCGGCCGAGGGTTTCGCGGAGCTCGAGGATCGTCTCGAATGTGCGCTGGCCGCGGTGCGCATCGAGCTCGGCGAGGCGGTCTCCCGCGAGGCCCTGCGCGCGATCCTGATGCGCGCCGGCACGCCGATCGTCCTGCACCTGGCGGCCTACCAGATCGGTCGCCTGTTCGAGCTCGAGGGCGCGGCGAAGAAGGCGCTCTTCTACGCCCGGCTCAGCCTCGAGCACGGGCGCCGCACCGGTCGCCCCGAGCTCGAGGCGCGCGCCCGCAACCTGATGGGCAACGCTCTCGCCGCCGACAGCTACTTCGAGCAGGCCAGGGCCGAGTACGCCAGCGCCCTGTCGCTCGACGCCGAGCCGCAGACTCCCTGGCGCGCCATGCTCGAGGAGAACATGGGCTACTGCGACGTCGTGCTGGGGGAGCTGGAGCGCGGTCTCACGGGCCTGTACCGCAGCCTCCGCCGGCTGGTTCGCCTCGGCGCCGAGCGGTTCCAGATCACCGCCCGCATCGACCTCGCGTACGGCCTCCTGCGGGCGGACCGTCCCGACCTCGCGACCCGCCATCTGCAGCGGGCGATCGAGTTCGCCGAACGCCACGAGGACGGCCGCGCCCTGCGCAACGCCCTCTTCCTCGAAGCCGAGGCGGCCCACCGCCTCGGAAACACCTTCGCCGCCCGCCGCGCCACCCAGCGCCTGGGTGAGCTGACGGGATCCCCCGACCTGGCCGAGTACCTGCTGCACGCCGACGTGCTCGAGCTGGTCAACCTCAGAGCCTGAGCTGCCACCGCCGTGTCTTCCTCACCCAGAGTCCCTGCTTCGAGCCTGCGCCCCAACGCGCAGGGTCGGGCCCTGCGCGCGGCGCTTCGTGGCGCATCGCTGGCCCTGCTCGCAGCGGTGGCGACGGCCGCCTCGGCGCAGATCGAGAGCGATCCCGTTCTCGACGGCTCGGGCACTCTGTATCGGGCCCTCGTCGGCACCGAGGCGGAGCTCTTCCGTTTCGGTACCGGATTGGGTGACCGGCTCCTGCTCGCTCTCGACGTCAGCCGCGAGGGAGAGACCGAACGCCTCGTCGTTCCGGGCTCGATCGACGCTCTCGAGGCCACCAGCCCCCGGCTCGTGCACCTGGGAGCGAACCGCTCGGTCTACCTGCTCTGGGAGAGCCGCCTGAGCCTGCTGCACTCGCAGTTCAACCTCGTCGCCTACAGCCCCGAGGCCGGCTGGTCGCACACCACCGAGCTCTCCGGCCGGCCGTTCGCACGCAAGCTGCAGCCTTTCGTGATCCCCTACGGTGACGAGTACGACTCCGAGACCGCCACGCCTCGCACCTTCGTGCAGGTGATCTGGCGCGACGAGGAGGGGCGCATCTTCTTCGTCCCGTCCGCGGTCACAGCCGGCGAGATGCTCAGCACCGGACGGGCGCGCGACCTCAGCGAGGTCTTCCAGCTTCCCACCGGCGGTCTCGACACCTGGGACCTCGCCGTCCGGCGGGGAGAGCACCGCGGCGGCACCTGGATCGGCCGGCTCGATCGCGAGTCCGGTCGGATCGACCTGCTGCAGTCCCACATCGTCCCCGGGCCGCTGTCCCGCATCGCCGAGCAGGTGACGCAGACGATCCTGTCCGCCGATCCGAGCGCCACCCTCGAGACGGTCCGCGGCGACGCCCGCGCCACCATCGTCAACATCGGGCGCAGCTTCGAGCCCGCGCTGGCCGAGCTCCTGGCCGACGAGGTCGACGCCCGTCTCTCCCAGCTCCATGCTTCGTTCGACGACGGCGACCTGCAGACCGTCGCCGGCGATGCGCGCGCCAGCATCGTCAACGTCGGCGCCCGCATCGAACGCGCCGGGTTCTCGCACGGTCAGCTGGGAGAGATCCCGTCGCTGCTGCTGCGCGTCGAGGAGCCCACGGCGGGAACGCCGACGGTGCACGACTGCATCGTCTTCCACCAGCTCACCTCCTTCGCCCCGGCCGAGCTCGACCTGCGCGCGGCGCAGCTCCTGGTCTCGCGCGACGGCGAGCGACTCGCGGTGCTCAGCACCTCCGACGACGGCAGGCTGGCGAGCTACGCGATCTACGAGCAAAGCGAGTGGAGCGAGATCCGTCGTCTGCCGCTCGACATCGACGGCGGTGTCGCGACCCGCACACCGCGGCAGCTGTTGTCGGCCCTGATCGACGACTGATCGCGTCCCCGCCACGCCGCAGGCCGGAGTCCGGGGCAGCTCCCGCGTCGAACATCGGTTACCCGCAGGGAGATCCCTGTTGCCGGAGGCGCTCCCTCGGCTCGGCAGGGAGCTGCCACCCACCGGCAAGCCGTGGAGCGGGACGGCGCTCCCCACGCGGGCTCGGACGGAACGTGGTGGCGCCACGCCTTCCCCGCCGGGCTCGACGATCGTTGCTCGCAGGCCTCTGAGGGGTGAAGACAAGGACGATCGTGACCGCCACTCCTGGCGACGGGCGTTGCGGCCCCACTGCAGGGCAGCTCTGGACGACAGCTCTGCACGACAGGGCCAGTAACCTGCGTCAACGAGCCTTCGACGATCTGCTGACCTTCTCGCCGAGCGCTGCGAGCGCTCCAGCTCGGCCACACGCCGGCCGCGCGGCTCCGGCACGGTCGGCGCGCGGCAGCACGCGGCAGCAGCGAGCCTGCGGCCGGCGAGCCCGAGTCCACGGAAGGCGCGGCGGGGAGCCGCGGCGGCTGGCGCCTCTCAGACGCCGCGATGGCGCGTCAGGAGGCCGCGGTGGCGATCTCGCGACCGGCCAGCCCGGCCGCCTCGTCGAGCTCGGCCTCGAGCAGGGCCCGATGCTGCTGGAAGCGGCGCATCTCTTCTGGCGCCAGCGGCTCGGCTGGCTCGTTGGGCAGCTGCAGCGGGTCGATCCACCGGCCCGCACGCTGGACGCGGTAGTCGAGGTGCGGCGCCGTCGACAGGCCGGTGCTGCCGACGAAGCCGATCACGTCGCCCTGGCGCACCCGGGCGCCGGCCCTGATGCCCTGAGCGTAGCCGGAGAGGTGCAGGTACGCCGTCAGGTAGCCGTTGGCGTGCCGTACCTTGACCGTCTTCCCACCGCCGTTGGTCCACGCCGCCGAGGCCACGACTCCGTTGGCGGTGACCCGCACGGGGGTACCGGTGGGTGCACCGTAGTCGACCCCGTGGTGCGGGCGGTAGACCTTGAGCACCGGATGGAAGCGGCGGTTGGAGAAGCGCGAGGTGACCCGCGAGTACGGTAGCGGCGAGCGCAGGAACTGCTTGCGCAGTGGCTTGCCGTCGGCGTCGTAGTAGCCGAGATCCTCGAAGCGGTAGGCGACGACCGGCTGGTCGCGGTTGACGAAGCGCACCGCGCTCACGTCGGAGATCTCGCGCACCCTGCCACCGACCCAGACCGCCTCGTAGACGGCCGAGAAGGTGTCGCCCTCGCGCAGGTCACGGTTGAAGTCGATGTCCCACTGAAGCACGTCGGCGATGGCGTAGGCGAGCAGCGCGGGCCCCCCCGCCTCGACCACCGCCGCCTCGAAGCCGCCGTGCACGGTTCCTGCGACGTGGTGGGTGCGGGTGCGCCGCTCGTACTCACGGAACTGGCCCTGCCAGGCGCGATCCCTGACCAGGCGCAACTCGCCGCGCCCGTCCAGCGGCAGCAGCAGCCGACTCGGCC
Source organism: Acidobacteriota bacterium (assembly GCA_003388555.1). Lineage (GTDB taxonomy): Bacteria > Acidobacteriota > Thermoanaerobaculia > Multivoradales > Multivoraceae > QQVD01. Next base: position 4,271 of record QQVD01000020.1, read on the forward strand.
GCTGCTGCGCATCGCGGTAGAGCGCCAGCTCGGTGCCGGCCTGCAGGCGACGCGGATCGATGTGGCGCGCCATGGCCGCGGCGATGTCGTTCGCCTGGCGCCGGTCGAGGCCGACGCCTTCGAGCAGCCATCCGACCAGACTCTGGCCGGACCGCATCGCGTGACGCTCGGGAGGCGCAAGCTGCGCCAGCTGCGCGGCGGGAAGGGCGTCGGTCCTGCCCAAGGCGGTGACCGACTCAGGCCGTGTCGTGCTGTCCACCGCGACGCGCTCACCTGTCTGGCCGCCGAGCAGAAGTGCCAGCAGAGTGCAAGCCGCGAAGAGTCCGAAGAAGAGGAGGGAGAGGATCTGCCGCACGAATCTTCCGTGGTGGGTCGACTGGAATCGGCGAGACGAGTCGCGCCGCGGCGGGCGTAGGTCCGCACCTGGACCGACCGACGCTGCGAGCGGGAACTCGCCTCGACCGGCCGCAGCGACCTCCGGCCCGCCGCCGCCTCCCTCCCGGGGAAACCGCCTCGGGACCCGGAGACTCGCGGCGCACCGACGCTCGCGCGTCCGGCGCCGGATGACCTGAGCGGGACCTGACTACCGGAGGAGCATAGCGGAAGGACGACCCGAGAGCCAGGCTGCGGGAGCGATCCAGTCGTCGCCTCCCGAACGCCCGGAATCGCCGCGCTCAGAGGTCTCGCAGTCGATCCATGCGGGAGCGGAGACGTCGCCCTCGCTCAGGGTGCTGGTGGCGGAGCCAAGCCGCCGACGGGCGCCGAACAGCGTGCCGGAGCGCACCGACCGGGCCACCGCTGTCGCGCCGGTGGGTCGACTCAGTGCTGCACCGTCTGCTCGACGCGAAGGCGCAGACCGCCGGGCGCCGCCAGCCGGATGCTGGTACGCCTGCGGATCACTCGCGCCACGCGCGTGCAGTGGGGGCAGCTCTCGAGCATCTGCTGCAGCTGCCGGACCTCGGCCTCGGCCAGGGTCAACGACCGCTCGGCACGCGAGAAGAGGGCAAGGAGATCCTCCGGATACCGTTCCATTCGCCGATCCTCGCTGCGGGAAGCTCCGTTCACCTGTCTCACCTTCGCTTCGCCTCAGATTTTCCGGGATGATCCAGGGTGGTGCTTTCGAGATGCTTGGTCAGGGCGCGGCGTCGGTCCGGCCCGCGGTCGCGCGGTCTTGCGCCAGTCTCGCCTCCGTGGCCGACGTAGGCTCGTTCGAGCACAGGGATCACGGTGGCTGCAGGGGGCCGGTGCTGACCCAGGCGAGGCGTCGATTCGGCTTTGCCGGCTTCGCGTGAGCGGTCCGAAGAGTGGGAGTTCCGCTCGCTCAGTAGCGGGACCGCTTCCCGCGCCACCGCCTTCAACGGCCCGTCGAGCAGGGCTATTCCGCCCATCCCCTCCCGCGCTCAGCATTCAACTGCCGAGAGAGTGGGCGGGCGGCCATCCGCGATTCGACCCAGGCCGCGATGAGTCGATATCGGGAGCTTCAGCCACGCAACGGCACCACGCTGCCTGCCGGCTTCGCGTGCACCGCGTGTTCACCGTGAGTGCTCGCAACTCAGGCGCCGGCAACGCGGCCATGCGGCGGAGCAGTAACGAGATGACAGAGAGGACATGCGGGGCTCCCCGGACCTACTCGCCCGGATCTCGTCAGGAGCCCGTTGGTTCTGAGCAACGGCGCGAGGCCGGCGATCACCGCCGCCCCACACCCGCGCCGCACCCGCCGTGGAAGATCGAGGAAACCCTCAGCTCGAGCCGATCGGCTGGCTCCGCATCTTGTTCGGTGCCTCGTCGCGGCCGAGGTAGCCGCGCTCGCGGGCGTAGTTCAGCATCGCCGACTCGAGCAGGCGCCGTCCGCGATAGAGCCGACTCATCACGGTTCCGACCGGGATGTCGAGGATCGACGCGATCTCCTTGTAGGCGAAGTCCTCGAGATCCGCCAGCACCACGACCATGCGGTAGTCCTCGGGCAGCGAGTCGAGCGCCTGCTGGATCTCACCGTCGAGCACCTGTTCGAGCATGTCGTCCTCGGGGCTGCGAGGAGCGTGCTTGCCGAAGTCGTCGTTCATGCGGAACTCGAACACGCCTTCGATGTCGCCGAAATCGCTCTGGGCGGGCTCGTTCTGCTTCTTGCGATAGCGGTTGATGAAGGTGTTCTTCAAGATCTTGAACAGCCAGGCCTTGAAGTTGGTCCCTTCCTGGAACTTGTCGTAGTACTTGTAGGCCTTGAAGTACGTCTCCTGAACCAGGTCCTCGGCATCCTCCGAGTTGCGGGTCATCCGGAAGGCGGTGCTGTACAGAGAATCGAGGAACGGCATCGCGGCCGCCTCGAAGTTCCAACCACCCTGATGCTGTGCCTGACTGCTCTTCATCGTTCGCCTTCCCTTCCGGCGACTCCACCGCTGGTGATGCGGCGTGGTCTGTCGGAGTGCGGTTCGCGTGCTGGTCTTTGTATTAGCACGATCGGTGCCATGTATTGGACGCGTGTTCGCGGCGTCCTCCAGCCAGCCACCGCCTCCGCCGCTCCTCCTCAGAGGACGGTTCGAATTCCCGTGACGAACGGATCCCTGCAACCCGTCTTACCCGTGTCCTCCCGACCCGTCCTCTCCAGGGGACATGTCGCTCTCTACGGACGCCCTCCCGAGGGGATGCCAATCTGGCCAAGACGACACTGCCTCCCGCGCCGAAGCGACGGGAGGCAGTGTTCTGGGGCCCGTCGGCCAAGGGTGCCGACGACCGCTCCGTCCGGGCGCCGGGAGGGCGCCGCCGAGATCCTCAGCCAGCCAGGCCGCGGATCTGGAAGACGATGACGAAGGTGAAGATGACCAGCGACTCCATGAACGCGAGAGCCAGCAGCAGAGCGGTCTGGATGCGCCCCGAAGCTCCGGGGTTGCGCGCCATGCCCTCGGCCGCCGCGGCGGCCGCCCGACCCTGACCGAGGCCGGCGCCAGCGGCGGCTACGCCGAGGCCGAGCGCGGCGATGCCGAGGCCGGTGCTGATCGCACCCCCCTCACTGTCCGCGGCGAGGGCCGGCGTCGCGACGGCACCGAGCAGGAGAACGAAGAGAAGAAAGAACGTCTTACGCATGGTCGAGGCTCCTAGTGTTCCGACGCCTCGGCGCCGGCGATGTAGACCGAAGTGAGCATGATGAAGATGAAGGTCTGGATGAACGCGGCGAACAGCCCGAGGGCCATCAGCGGCAGAGGCAGCAGGAACGGCACGAGGGCGAAGAAGACGCCCACCGCCACGTGCTCGCCGAAGATGTTGCCGTACAGACGCACGCCGAGGGAGAGGACCCGGGCGAGATGGCTGAGGATCTCGAGCAGGAACATGAGCGGCCAGAGCCAGACCGGTGGCGGCCCCGGGCCGAGGAACTGTTTGACGTAGCCGATGCCGTGCTCGCGCACGCCGAGTACGTGGTAGATCACGCAGGCGGTGATCGACAGCGCGAAGGTGACCCACGGGCTCTGGGTCGGCGGCTGCAGGAAGAAGAAGTGGCCGCAGAGGTTCGACAGGAAGATGAACAGCGCGAAGCCGCCGATCAGCGGCAGGAAGCGCTTCGCGGCGCCGTGCCCGATCACGTCCTCGAGCATGTTCGAGAGCGCCTGCACGATGATCTCGAACAGCTGCTGGAACCAGCCCGGCTCGGTGCGGCGCATGCGTAGGCGCAGGACGCCGCCGAGTACGCAGACCACCACGAACACGAACAGCGACATGACCACGTGCTCGGGCAGCACCGGGAAGACCTCGTCGAGGCCCACTGCCGGCGCCACCTCGGTCCAGACGTCGTTGACCGGTTGGTAGAAGATCGAGTGTTTGTCGGCTGCCATGGCTAGCTGAGGAGGCGCCCGGTGAGACGTCTTCGGTTCGCAGCACGCCGCGGCGCCGGCGAAGAGCCGACGCTGGCCGCTGCGCGAAGCCGCACCAGGTTCTTGGTGATCTGCGAGGGGTTGCGGAGGGCGGTCCTAGGGATCGGCTTCGAAGAGCTGGTGGAGCGCTTCGAGCATCAGCGCGGCCGGAACGACTGCGAGGCCGAGGTAGAGCGCGAGGGGCCTCGTGAGCCCGAGACGTGCCACGAAGACCAACGTCAGGGCGAGTATGCCGAGTCGGAGCAGCCCGAAGTGGAGTCCACCGCCTCGCTGGCGAGACAGGCCTCGAACCTGGGCGGCCAAGCCGCGGAAGCTGACGATAGCGACGGCCCCTGTGACTGTCAAGACGAACAGGGCGTAGGCATCGCCGCGTGCCAGGAGCAGCGCGAAGAGCGCCGCGAGGAGCAGCAGAGCCTTGCGCTCGACCCGTCGGCGAAGGCGTTCCACGGGCTCTGCGGAGGGTGGCTCCGGGCGCACCTCCCGGCCCTCCTCCCCAGTCTCCCTGAGGACGCTGGCGCTGCCCTCCCGGCCGCCGGGTCCACTACCGACGCTGCGGTCGGGCGCAGTCGAAACGGCACCGCCGACGTCCGCCGCCGGCTCCTGCCGCTGCGTCGGCCGCAGCTCGTCGCCGTTCATCCCGCCGCTCTCACGAACACTCCCGCGGCAGCCACCGCCCTCCGCCGCCGGCGCTGCCAGATCGGCCGCACACTCATCGCGACGCATCGGCCGGCGGCCACTGGGCGGCACTGGCGGCCACTCTCGACGCTGTGCCCGGACACCGCGCTCAGCTCCGCTCATCCTGCTTCTGCAGCAGCATCGCGGTCTTGTAGACGTTGTAGAACCCGGCCGCGAGTCCGAATCCACCGCCGATCCAGCCGCCGGTCTCGGCGGCCCCGAACCAGCCGCCGACGAACTTGCCGGCGAAGTAGCCGAGCAGCAGCGCGATCGGGAAGACCAGTCCGACGGTCGACAGGTCGGCCATGCGCACCGCCTGCCGGCGCTTCTCCCTGCGCTCGAGGTCCTCTTCGGGAGAGCCGTCAGCGACCTCCCCCGGAGTCCTCTCACCGCCGTCGTCGTGTTGCATTCGCCGTCTCCTGTCCTCCGACTCCTCGGCGTCGCCAGTGCGAATCGAGGGCTCGAGCATCCCCTGGCTGGGGCGTCCCGGCCCTCCGCTCGCACGCCGCCCTCGTCGTCTACAGTGAGGGGCGCCGGCGGCCCCGGGCGCGCAGCGCGTGCTGGCAAAGCCTCATGCTACTGTCTCCCGGTGCCTCCACCGTGTGCAGACGGCGAAGCGCTTCCGCGAGCCGACCGTCTGCTCGAGCTCACGCGCCGCATGGAGCGCGGCTCGGTCGCGGTCTTCGCCGACCTCGTCGCCGACCGTTTCATCAGCGGCACTCCGACGCGGGTGAGCCGCGAGGCCCCGGTCGTGATCCTCGACCAGGACGGTGACCGGTTCGTCGCTGGAGGAGGCGCCAACGCAGCCGCCAACGTGGCGTCGCTGGGCGGCCGCGCCCACCTCTTCGGAGCCGTCGGAGACGATCGCGCCGGGCGCAGACTGGCCGAGACGATCGAGCGCGCCGGCATCGATCCGGGCAGCCTGCTCGAGTTGGCAGGCCACGCCACGGCCACCAAGACCCGCATCCTCGGCGGCTTCGGCAGCAACAAGCAGCAGATCGTGCGCATCGACTCGGGGGGCGTGCTGCCGGCGGACGCGGCGCGCGACCGACGTCTCAGAGAAGCGCTGATACACCACCTCGAAACGGCCGCCTCGTCGGCAGGCGAACCGCCGGTGCTGATGGTGAGCGACTACGGCTACGGCACCGTCGATCCAGGGATCGTCGCAGCGGTCCGCAGCCGCCTGCCGGCCTGCCACATCCTCGTCGACAGCCGTCACCGCCTGGCGCAGTTCGAACAGGCCGGCTTCGCGACCCCCAACCAGGAGGAAGCCGAGGCTCTGCTGGGCCAGCGACTCGACGAGGATTCGGCGCTGCTGACGCATGGGCCGCGGCTGCGCCGCACTCTCGGCTGCGAGCACCTCCTGATCACCCGAGGCAGTCGCGGCATGGCGCTGTTCCTCGCCGATCGCTGCCTGATGATCCCGGTTTACGGCACCGACGAAGTGCGCGACGTGACCGGGGCCGGCGACACCGTGATCGGGACCATGGCGCTCGCCGTCGCCGCCGGCGCCGCGCCCGCCGAGGCGGCGGCGCTGGCGAACTTCGCCGGCGGCATCGTCGTGCTCAAGGCCGGCACGGCCACCGTCCGCCAGTCGGAGCTGCGATCGGCGATCGGTTCCGCCGAGGGCTACCTGGAGGCGCTGCAGTGGGAAGAGTGCTGACCCTGGACCAGGCGCGCGACCTGCGTCGGCGGCTGCGCCAGGAGGGCAGGACCCTGGCGGTGGCGAACGGCCACTTCGACCTCGTGCACGTCGGCCACCTGCGCTACCTGCAGGCGGCGCGCGCAGCCGCCGACCACCTCCTGGTCGCGATCAACGACGACGATTCGGTCGCCCGTCTCAAGGGACCGGGCCGGCCGCTGGTGCCCGCCGCCGAGCGCGGCGAGCTGCTCTGCGGCTTCGCGGCGGTCGATTCGGTCGTCGTCTTCTCCGGCGACAGCCCCGAGCCGCTGCTCCTCGATCTGCAGCCCGAGCTGCACTGCAAGGGCACTGACTACGGCGAGCCGAGCCGGGTGCCCGAATACGAGGCGGTGCGCTCGTACGGCGGCCGCACGGTGCTGGTGGGCGATCCCAAGGACCACTCGACGCGAGACCTGATCGCCAAGGCGCGAGCGTTGCCGTAGGCCTCGCCCGTATCACCGCCGCGAACCGCGGACGAGTCCCCGCCAGGCTGACGGCGGCGAGCCGGCCGTCCTCACGCCGGCTCCGGCACCCGGAGCCCCGGTATCGCAGGCGCCGCCGACCCCGGTCGGCCAGGGAGCCGCGACCCTCAGGGCGCCGCTCGTCGCAATGGGCGGGTCAAAATGGTAGCTTGACCGCCGAGAATCCGTGTGCCGCCGCCCAGCAAGCCCGTGCTTCGAGGGTGCGTTGCGTGGCGAGCGCTCGCGCGGGGCGACGCATCCGAGGAGAGCGAGATGGACAACCGACTGGGTGAGCTGCTGATCCGGGCCGGACTGCTCGACGACGAGCAGCTGCAGGAGGCGCTGGTCTACCAGCGTGAGCACGGGGGCCGGATCGGCTCGAACCTGATCAACCTCGGGCACATCAGCGACCAGAAGCTGGTCGCCTTCCTGTCGCAGCACTTCGGGGTGCCCTCGGTGGACCTCAGCCAGATCGAGATCGATCCGGCGATCATCCAGATCATCCCCGCCGACGTCGCACGCAAGTACACCATCCTGCCGGTGTCGAAGGCGGGCGCCAAGGTCACGATCGCGATGATCGATCCGACCAACGTGTTCGCCATGGACGACATCAAGTTCATGACCGGATACGACGTGGAACCGGTGGTCGCCTCCGAGCCCAACCTGCGCTCGGCGATCGACAAGTACTACGGCTCCACCCACGCCGTCGAGCTCAAGAAGGTGATGGACACCCTCGAGGAGGAGGTCGTCGACGATCTCGAGGTGCTCGAGGAGGAGGAGGACGTCGACCTCGACGCGCTCGAGGAGAGCGCCGAGGACGCGCCGGTGGTCCGCCTGGTGAACATCATCCTCACCGACGCGATCAAGCGCGGCGCCTCGGACATCCACGTCGAGCCCTACGAGAAAGAGTACCGGGTCCGCTACCGCATCGACGGCATCCTCTACGAGATGATGAACCCGCCGCTCAAGCTGCGCGAGGCGATCACCAGCCGCATCAAGATCATGGCGCGGCTCGACATCGCCGAGAAGCGGCTGCCGCAGGACGGGCGCATCAAGATCAAGACCAAGATCGCCAACCGCGCCAAGGATCTCGACTACCGCGTCTCGGTGCTGCCGACGCTCTTCGGCGAGAAGATCGTCATGCGGCTGCTCGACAAGGACAACCTCATGCTCGACCTCACCAAGCTGGGGTTCGAGGAGGATTCCCTGCGCACCTTCGAGGCCTCCATCCTGCAGCCCTACGGCATGGTCCTGGTCACCGGTCCCACCGGCTCGGGCAAGACCAACACCCTCTACTCGGCGCTGCAGCGGCTGAACAACGCCGACGTCAACATCATGACCGCCGAGGACCCGGTCGAGTTCAACCTGCCGGGCATCAACCAGGTGCAGATGAAGGAGTCGATCGGGCTGAACTTCGCCTCGACCCTGCGCTCGTTCCTGCGCCAGGACCCCAACATCGTGCTGGTCGGCGAGATCCGCGACTTCGAGACCGCCGAGGTGGCGATCAAGGCGGCGATGACCGGCCACCTGGTGCTCTCCACCCTGCACACCAACGACGCTCCGTCGACGATCAACCGCCTGATGAACATGGGCGTCGAGCCGTTCCTGGTCGCCACCTCGGTGCACTGCGTCGTCGCCCAGCGTCTGGTCCGCCGCATCTGCACCAACTGCAAGGAGCCGCTCGACGCACCGCCGACCGCGCTGATGAACGCCGGGTTCCAGGAGAACGAGACCAGCACCGTGCAGCTCTTCCGCGGCCGCGGCTGTGATCGCTGCAGCAACACCGGCTACAAGGGACGCACCGCGCTCTATGAGGTGATGTCGATCGAGGACGACATCCGCGAGATGATCCTCTCCGGCGCCAGCGCCTACGAGATCCGCCAGAAGGCGGTGCAGCAGGGGATGATGACTCTGCGCCAGTCGGGTCTGGCGAAGATCCGCGGCGGCGTCACCAGCATCGAGGAAGTGCTGCGCGAGACCGTCGCCAACTGAGCCGCGCGGGGCGCCGGCGGCAGACCACGGGCGCCAGCGTTCAGGGCAGCGGCAGCCTCGCCAGCCCTTTCAGCACCCAGACCAGCGGACCGAGGACCCGACCCAGCAGGGCAACGAGCCCCGAGACCGCCGCCCCGAGGGTCAAGAGGACGACGCCCACCACCCAGTCGTCCGTCCTCTGCACCGACTCCCAGACGGCCCACAGCAAGAAGAGCGCGAAGACCCCGACGAGGACGCGGACCGTGGGCCCCAGCGACCACGGATCGCGTGGCGGCGACTCCGCTCCCGCACTCTCCTGTCCGTTCTCCGGTGCGCCGGGCCGCTCACGATCTCCGGTCATCGTCCCCCTCGGCTCGCTCGCCTGCCGCGAGACATCGGCGTCCCCCGTGCGATCTGCCGCCCGGAGACCGGCGTGTCGGCCGTGGCGACGCCACCAGACTGAGAGCCGCGGCTCTCGTCGTTCGAGCGCGACCGCGGAGTACCGCCGTCTCGAGCGCTCTCGGTCACCGGCGTCCCCTCGTCAGGTGGTAGGTCAGCGCCGCGGCGATGCACTCGCGCAGCGCGGCGCGGGGGAGGTCCTGGTGCTCGTCGAGCACGATCGCGCGGTTGCCGGCGAAGCGCAACTCGTGGCGGTACTGGTCACGGAACGACTCGGCCAGGCTGGTCTGGCAGTGGAAAAGCAGGCAGTACTGGCTCGGTGAGGCCGCCTTCCATCCGATACGGATGGTGGTTCCGCTGCGACTCTGCGAGGTGAGATAGGACGGCTCGCCCCAGCGCAGCGCCTCTTCGAGCGCGCCGACCTCAGGGATCGACGCCGCCACCTCGACGATCAGCGCGCGCAGCTCGAGCGCTCTCTCGCGGATCGGCTCGGGCCAGCCGGCGAAGACCGCGGCGACCTCCGGGCTCCCGATCCGGCTGCGGCTGATCGGCATCTGGGTCCCCCTTCATCGTCCGCCGCCCGGAGAGCGGCGCCTGCGGTCCCAGGGGCCGCGCAGCGGTGGCGCGCCCGGTCAGCCGGCCTTGCGCTTCTTGCCGGCCGAGGATTTGGAGACCGCGGCGCCGTCCTCGGCCTTGGTCTCGCCCTTCTTCTGCTTCTTCGGGTCGGCCAGGCTCGCCTTCAGAGCCTCCATCAGGTCGACGATCTGTGCCTTCGGCGCCTCCTCCTCGAGCTCGACGACCTCGCGGCCCTCGACCTTCTGCTCGATCGCCGACCAGATGCGCGCCCGCACCTCGTCGGTGTACTTCTCGGGCTCGAACTGGTCGGAGGCGATCTGCTCGATCAGCTGCACCGCCAGCCCCAGCTCGCCCTCCTTGAGCTCCTTCTCTTCGCCGAGCGGTACCTCGCCGAAGTCCTTGAGCTCGTCGGCGTAGTAGAGCTGCTGCATCAACAGACCGTCCTGGTAGGGCCGGATCATCACCAGGTACTGCTTGCCGCGCGCCGCGTAGCGCGCCAGGGCGGTGCGGCCGGTGGTGCGCATCGCCTCCGCCAGCAGACGATAGGCCCGCTCGCCGCCCGCCTCGGGGCCGAGGAAGTAGGTCTTGTCGAAGTAGATCGGCTCGACTTCGCTGAGCGGCACGAACTCGGTGATGTCGATCGTCGGAGATGCCTTCTCCTGCATCTCCTTGATCTCCTGATCGGTGAAGGTGACGAACTGGCCCTTCGCGAACTCGTATCCCTTGATCATCTGATCGCGGGGCACGACCTCACCGGAATCGGGATTGATGTACTGCTGCTTGACCCGCGAGTTGTCCTTCGAGTCGAGCATGTTGAATCGGATCGCCGCCGAATGGTCCGTCGTGCTGTACAGCTTGACGGGGATCGAGACGAGGCCGAAGGAGACGTGACCGGTGCCGATCGAGCGTGCCATCGGATGAGCGTAGCATCGTGGGTCCACTGGTCCCAGCCAGCGCCGGCGGCAAAGCCATGCCGAAGAAGAGCGATCTCAGCGAATACCGCCGCAAGCGGACCCCGGGCGCCACCCCGGAGCCGTTCGGCGCCGGCGAGCAGGGAAACCGTGTCGCGGTAGGCAGCGCCGGAGAGTTCGTCGTCCAGCTGCACGCCGCGCGGCGCAGCCACTACGACCTGCGACTCGAGCTGGACGGCACACTGAAGTCCTGGGCGGTGCCGCGCGGGCCGTCGCTCGATCCGGCAGAGAAGCGTCTCGCGGTGCAGACCGAGGACCATCCGCTCGACTACGGCGGCTTCGAGGGCGTGATCCCGGAAGGGCACTACGGAGCCGGCGCGATGATCGTCTGGGACCGTGGCGTGTGGCTGCCGCTCGAGGACCCCGAGGCCGGGCTCGTTTCGGGCAAGCTGCTGTTCGAGTTGCGCGGCTTCAAGCTGCGCGGGGTATGGACCCTGTTCCGCACCAAGCCGAGCGCCACCCAGCGCGGCAAGTCGAAGGACGAGGATCGGCAGTGGATCCTGATGAAGAAGCCCGACGCCGCCGCGTCGACCGCCGAGGCACCGTTCTCGGAGGCCTCGATCCTCTCCGGCCTCACCGTCGAGGAGCTGCGCGACGGCGCACGCCGGGTCGAGGCGATCCGCGGCGAGCTGCCGGAGAGACGTTCGTCCATCGATCCGCGCACCGTGCGGCCGATGCTCGCCGAGGTCGCCGACGGCACGCCGCGGGACGATCCGGAGTGGGTCTTCGAGATCAAGTACGACGGCTACCGGATGCTCGCCGCCCGGCGCGAGAGTGGAGCCTTCCTGCGCTACCGCAACGGCGCCGAGACCACGCACCTGTTCCCCGAGATCGCCCAGGTCCTCGCCGCCCTGCCGGTCTCCTCCTGCCTGATCGACGGCGAGGTCGTGGTCCTCGGCCCCGACGGCAGGCCGAGCTTCGGCAAGCTACAGCAGCGTGCCCAGCTGGCCCGCAATCCCGACGTGAAGCGCGCCGCCATCGCCTCGCCGGCGACCTTCTTCGCCTTCGACCTGCTCGAGCTCGAGGGACGCGATCTGCGCGCCCTGCCGCTGGTCGAGCGCAAACGCATCCTCGCCGCGATCGTGCCGCAGACCGGCCCGGTGCGCCTGTGCGAGCACATCGCGGAGCGCGGCGCCGACTTCTACCGTCAGGTGGAGGCGTTGCAACTCGAGGGCATGGTCGCCAAACGCGCCGACTCACCGTACGTGCACCGGCGCAGTGGCGACTGGCTCAAGTACCGGGTCGACCAGTCCGGCCTCTTCGCCATCGTCGGCTACCGGCTGCCCAAGGTGGCAGCCGCCCGGGCGGGCTTCAGCGCCCTGCACATCGCGGCGCGCGATCCCGCGGCGTCCGCAGACGGAGGTCTGCGCTACGCCGGCCGGGTCGGTACCGGCTTCGACGACGCCCTGCTGCGCGCCCTGCGCGAGCGCCTCGAAGCGCTCGAGATCGACCAGCCGGTGTGCCCGGTTTCTCCGACCAACGAGCTCGACCGCTGGGTGGAGCCGGAGCTGATCTGCCAGGTGCGCTTCAAGGAATGGACCGAGGCGGGCAACCTGCGCCACCCGGTCTATCTCGGACTGCGCGAGGACCTCGGCGCGGCGCTGGCCGAGGCCCATCCAGCCGGCTCCGCGGCGGACGAGCCGCCGGCGCCGCCACCGAAGCTGCACCTGACCAACCTCGACAAGGTCTTCTGGCCGACCGAGGGCTACACCAAAGGCGATCTGATCGACTACTACCGAGCGATCGCTCCGCGCATGCTGCCGTTCCTCCGCGACCGCCCGCTGGTGATGACCCGCTTTCCGGACGGCATCGATGGCAAGTCTTTCTTCCAGAAGCACTCACCGGACTTCGCGCCGGGCTGGATCCGCACCGAGAAGATCTGGAGCGGCGACGGCGAACGCGATACCGAGTACTTCGTCTGCAACGACGAGGACACCCTGGTCTACCTCGCCAACCTGGCGACCATCCCCATCCACGTCTGGTCGAGTCGCCTCGATGCCCTCGACCGACCCGACTGGTGCATCCTCGACCTCGACCCGAAGCAGGCGCCGTTCACCGACGTGGTGCGCATCGCCCGAGAAGCGAAACGACTGTGCGACGAGATCGGTCTCGAGAGCTTCGTCAAGACCTCCGGCTCCTCCGGTCTGCACGTGCTGCTGCCGTTGGCCCGCCAGTGCGACTACGAGCAGTCGCGCGCCCTCGCCTCGCTGCTGGCGCAGCTGCTCTCGCGCCGGCTGCCCGAGATCGCCACCGTGGTGCGCAACCCCGAGAAGCGCGACGGCAAGGTCTACGTCGACTTCGTTCAGAACGGTCGCGGCAGGTTGCTCGTCGCCCCCTACTGCGTGAGGCCACTGCCCACCGCGCCCGTCTCCACGCCGCTGCGCTGGTCCGAGGTGCGCCCGGCGCTGCGCATCGAGGACCACACGATACGCAGCGTGCCGCAGAGGGTGGCGCGACAGCGCGACGATCCCTGGGCCGACCTGCTCGAGACGACCCCGGATCTCCTCGCCGCGCTGCAGCGCCTCGGCGAGCTGATCGAGGCCAGCGGAGAGTGATCCGGGCGGAGCGAGGCTCAGTCCGGCGCCGCCTCGCCGCACCCCGGAGGCCCGAGGTGCGCCGGGGCGTCCCGAATCTGTCCCGATCTGCCCCGATCTGCCCCGATGCGCCTCGCCGCGGCCTTCGCGCGATGACTCAGAACTCGAGTCCCATGCCCAACCAGACCGCTCGCGGCTCCTGGACCAGGGCCAGTCCGCTCGCCTCACCGGTACCGTCGAGCGCCGCCGCCGAGACCGGCCGGTTGGCGCGGTCGAAGACGTTGAGGACCTCGAGCCGGAGCACCAGATCGATCGCGCCGAGCAGTCCCAGGTCGGCGATCTGGGGCCGGAAATCGAACGAGAGATCGGTCTGGGCGAGACTGGTCAGGGCCGAGAGTGGTGCCTCGCCGCCGAGCACCAGGGTGCCGACGCGCGGCGTCGCCACGCCATAGCCGTCGACGTAGCGGAACACGCCGCCGAATCCGATGCCGTTCTGGAAACGGTAGGCGCTGGTGATCCGCAGGTGCTGGACGGTCCCCAGCTCGATCGGCACGTCGTCCAGGCCACGCCCCTGCTCGAAGTCTCGCAGCTCGTAGAGCGCCCAGCTGGTGAACTTGGGGCCGATGCGAGCCTCGGTCTGGAAGCGGAACCGGCTCTCCTGGGCGAAGAACTCGTCGAGGCGGAGCTCCGAGACGGCGGAGAACGAGCCCGCGACCAGCCCGGCGAGCGGATCGATCAGCGCCAGTCGCCGCGCCTCGTCGCCGGCGTTGCGTGCCAGGTCGCGCTCGCGCCGCGACAGCTCGCCCTCGAAGGTGAGGCCCGGCACCAGCTGGTATCGCGCGCCGAGGGAGAGATACTCGACCGCCGGCTGCAGCCGATCGGGGTCGCGGACCTCCGGGATGCCGGCGTCGGAGGGAACCGCGTCGAGGAAGGTCGGTGGAGGCGAGCGTTCGCGGCCGGCGGAGAGGCGGAAGCCGAGCTGTCCGTCGCCACCGTAGTCGAAGGCGAGGCTGAGGCGCGGGTCCACCACGGTCGACTCGATCGCCGCGAGGCCCCCCTGAGGCGCCTGACGCAGTCGCTGTGCGCGCAGGCCCCAGTAGACGACCCATCGCCGGTCGAGCGACCAGCGGTCCTCGAGTCCGAGTGCGAAGGAGTCGAGGCGATCACGCCGCACGCCGCTGCGCAGCTCGCTGTCCAGCAGCCCAGCGCTGAGGGCGATCAGGTGGCTGCCGCGGTGCACCTCGGCCAACCACGAGAGCTCGCGGTTCAGGCGGCTGCGCTGTTCACGCAAAGGGTCGGAGGAGAGCGCCGATTCGAGCGCGATCTCGTCCTCACGCAGCGCCAGCGTGTAGCCGACGCGCTCCTCGGTGACGCGCTCCAGCGCCGCGCCGAGCAGCTGGCGGCGGGCCTTCGAGAAGAAGTCGACCCGGCCGGGCTGCAGATCGACGGCGCTCGCCTCGACGTCTGCGTCGGTCTCCAGCCAGAGCAGGCGCAACTCCCAGCGCTCCGGCGGCCCGAAGTCGAGGCGGCCGATGCTGGTGCGATCGGCGCGTTCGATGCCGAGCAGCTCACCGCCGATCTCCAGTGGCGAAGTGGGATCCAGCTCGAGACTCGAGCGTTCGCGGTGCCCGCTCCAGGCGCCGAAGAGGCGGTATCTCTCGTGCGGCACACCACCGAGCGCCGCGGTGGGCCTGGCTGAACTCTGCAGGGTCGGGAGGCCTTCCCGCTCGGAGCCCTGCAGGCGATCGTCGCTGAGCCGCACGATGAGGCTGCCGTGCAAAGGCGCCTGCGAGCTGCGGGTGAGCAGCTGAAGTCTCTCCGAGCTGCGCTGCGCCGGAGCCCCCTCGGCCGAAGAGACGGTGACCGAGTTCAGCATCTCCGGAGGCAGCCGCTCCAGGCTCAATCCGAGGGTGCCGGCGCTCTCGGTGCGCGGCACCGCCAGCTCGGCCTCGTCCACCAGCACCACCTCCGAGCGCGGCAGCAGGCTGAGCAGGGAGCGCGCGACGCCGGCGCTCGGTAACCGTTCGAGGTCCTCACGGGTGAGCCAGTAGCGGGCGCCGCGAGAACGCGTGTCGACCACCGGCATGCGGGTCATCGCGAACGACGTGGGACTGCCCTCGGCGAGCCGGAAGTCGAGCCTCAGCGTCTCGCCGGGACGAAGCCGCATGCCCTCGAAGAGCGACGTCACGTAACCCTCGGCCTGCGCCTCCACCGAGTAGACGCCGAGCACCAGCTGATCGCTGCGGTAGAAGCCGCCGCGGTCGGTCCGCACCGTCCTCTCGGAGGCGCCGCTGATCAGCACCGCGGCGTCTGGGATCGGGACCCCCGAGCGATCCTCGACGCGGCCCTCGATGACTCCCGTCGTGGGCTGCACGCCCTGCGCCCACAGCAGCTGTCCGGCGGCCGGCAGCAAGAGCGCGGCGGCGAGGCCGCCGAGGACGGCCGTCCTGCTCAAGACACCTCCTCGGCAAGCCGGCCGAGGCCTGCCTGGCGGGAGGGAAGGAGGAGCACCAGTGCGCCGACCAGCAGACCGGGCGCGACCCCCAGGAGCAGCACCTGCTCGAGGGGCAGGCGGTCGGCGAGCAGACCGATGCCCCAGCTGGCGAGGGCGCCGCAGGCGAAGAGGAAGCCGAGCGCGGCGCCCGACGCCAATCCGCGGCGCAGCGGCAGCATCTCCTGGGCGAGCACCATCAGGATGCTGTGCGGGGCTCCGAGGCCGGCCCCGGCGAGCACCGCAGCGAAGAGAGCCGGCAGCGGCGTCTGCGCCATCAGCAGCAGCGGCAGGATGGCGGTGCCGAGCAGCGTGGTCGACGCGACCACCAGTCGCCGGTCGCCCCGGTCCGCCCGCGCGCCGGCCAGCACGCCACCGAGGGCCCCACCCATCCAGAAGGCGCCGACCACCAGGCCCTGTCCGGCCGCCGACCAGCCCCGGCCGGAGAAGAGCAGCGGCAGGAAGGAGGCGGTGCCGATGAACAGCCAGGCGCGCATCGAGAAGACCGCGGCGAGGATGGCGACCGCTCGCCCTCCCCCGGCCCCCCGGCGCGAGCTCTCGCCGCGGTCCGTCCGGCCGTGGCCGAGGACGGCGGCGGCGCCTCGTCGCGCCTGCTGGTCGAAGAGCGACACGGCGCTGGGGCTCTCGTGGCGCGGGCCGGACATGCGCTGAGCCATCCAGACCGGCACCAGCAGGGCCACCGCACCCATGCCGGCGATCCCGGGAGCGCCGAAGCGATCGAGCGCCAGGCCGGCGAGCAGTGGCCCGAGCGCCAGCCCGAGCTGGCCGGCCAGGAAGAAATAGGAGGTGGTCGTCGACTCCCGACCGGCGACAGCGCGCCCGGCGTGCAGCGTGCCCTGAGGGTGGAAGGCGCCGGATCCGAGCGCCGCGGCAGCGAAGAGGGGCAGGAAGAGTGCCCAGCCGAGGCGCTCGGCCCAGCCCACCGAGAGCGCCACGAGGCCGATCGCCCACGCCACGCTCAGCGGTCCCAGCAGACGACTGCCGACGCGGTCGACGAGCCAGCCGAAGGCGGGCTGTGTGGCGCCGGCGAGCAGCTGGTGCAACCCCACGGCGAGACCGACCTGGGCAGCGCTCAGGCCGAGCGGCTGGACCAGGAAGGTCACCACCACCGGGCCCATCGAATTGAACACGTCGATCCCGAAGTGACCGACGGTGACGGCCACGAAGAGCCGCCTGCGTTCCTCTGGGATCATCGCCGGCACCTGAGATGCAGGACGTGCGACGGAAGCTGGGCTGCAACGGTGGTCAGACGGGCGGTGGGCGGGAACGGCAGAGGGCGCCACCCTCGAATCAGTATGGCACGAGGTGAGCAGGCCGACGGCCGCCGGCGGCCTGCGCGCCGGGGCGAGAACGGGGTCGCGATCGGGATCAACCGAACTTCTCGAGCTCTCCGGCCCGGTAGCTGCCCCAGCAGACCCGGTTCTTGCCGCGCGCCTTGGCCTCGTACATCGACTGGTCGGCGACCCGGATGAACTCGTTCTTGCGCTTGCGCAGTCGATCGGTGGGCAGGAACTGCAGGGTGCGATACGACGACACCCCGATGCTCGCGGTGATCACGCCGGGACGGAGCATGGCGCCGGTCTCGAGCCCCGGATCGACGCGGTAGAGCGTGTAGCCGATGCGCTGGCGCACCTCCTCGGCGAGCTCGAGGGCGCGCTGCAGGTCGAAGTCGGGGATGATCGCCACGAACTCGTCGCCGCCGTAGCGCGCCACCGTGGCCTCCGGCGCCAGGATGGTGCGACCGAGGATCAGCCCCACCTCGCGCAGGGTCTGCGAGCCGACCAGGTGTCCGTGCTGGTCGTTGACGTCCTTGAAGTGATCCAGGTCGAGGAAGATCAGGCTGAGCTCGTTGCCCTCGCGCTCGGCTCGCTCGACCTCCTCCGAGAGCCTCTGGTTGAAGTAACGGTCGTTGTAGAGGCCAGTGAGATCGTCGCGCTTGGCCAGCTCACGGTAGCGGTTGGCATCGAGCACGTTCTGCAGCGTCGTCGATATGTAGTCGGCGAAGATCTGCAGCAGGTCGAGCTCGCGCTGTTCGTAGTTGCCCCGCTCGACGCGGTTGATCAGCTCGAGCACACCGATGGTCGAGGTCCCGATGCGGATGGGGACACAGACCACGGTGCGTGTCTGGTACGAGATCTCGCGGTCGAAGCCCTCGAAGAAGTCGTCGTCGGCGCTGGTGTCGTGGCTGAGCACGGGCTGACCGGTCTGGTAGGCGCGACCGACGATGCCCTCGCTGCCGCGCAGCCGCCGCCCCAGCAGCGACTCGGACTTGGCGCCGAAGCAGGCGACGAAGACCAGCTCACCGTCGCGCTTGTCGTCGGTCGTCTGCAACTTCAGGTGCGGATCGTCGATCAGCACCGAGCCCGACTCGGAGGGCACGAACTGATTGGCGATGCGGAGGATCTCCTCGAACAGCTCGTGCACCGGCACGTGGTCCGGCAGCAGCGTGGTCGGCCGGCGCTGCCGCTCGAGCAGCGAGGAGATCTCGACCGGTGGAAGGGAGTGGACCTTCAAGGCGAATCCTTGGTACTCAGGAGACCCGAGTCTAGCGAGTCGCCGACGACGAATGAACGTGCGACGCGTCGGCGGCCCCCCAAGGCTCGACGCCGCTTCGCCGGTGAGGGCGCCTATTCGCCGCCGGAAACCCCACGAGCGGCGCCGCCGCGGCGGGGGTCGGCGACGCCGGTCAGCTCGCCGCCCTCGGCTCGCAGGATGGCCATGACGTCGCCGCTGTAGTCGCCCCGCTCGCGCAGCGAGTGACCGCGGGCCTCGAGCTCGGCTCGAACCTCGGCCGGAAGACCTCCGGGCTCGAAGAAGACGACGTCCGGCAGCGCCTGGTGGTGGATGCGCGGCCGATGGACCGACTCGGCGAGCGGCCGTCCGTGGTCGAGCACCGCGCGCACCACCTGGTAGACGCTGGTGATGATCGTCGGTCCGCCGGGTGAGCCGACGACCAGCTCGAGCTCGCCGTCCGGCCCGACGACGACGGTCGGGGTCATCGAGGAGAGCATTCGCTTGCCCGGCTCGATGGCGTTCACCTCGCTCTCCACCAGGCCGTACTGGTTCGGCCGGCCGGGGGCGGTGGCGAAGTCGTCCATCTCGTTGTTGAGCAGGAAACCGGCGCCGGTCACCGTCACCGCCGAACCGAAGCTGCCGTTGATCGTCGTGGTCACGGCGACGGCGTTGCCCGCCGCGTCGACGATCGAGTAGTGGGTGGTCTCGTCGGGCTCGGGTGGCGCCAGCACCGCGGCGTCGGTCGGCGTGGCGCGGGCGGGATCGATGCCCGCCGCCAGCTCGTCGGCGTAGACCTGCGACAGCAGGCGGCCGACCGGCGGCGAGGTGAAGTCGGGATCGGCGAGATGCAGGTTGCGCTCGACGAAGGCGCGGCGCATCGCTTCCACCTCGAGGTGGACGAGATCGGCCGAGCCCAGCTCGGGCAGCGGCCGGAAGCCCTCGAGCTGGTTGAGGATCAGCGCCAGGGTGACGCCGCCGGAGGAGGGTGGCGGCATCGAGTAGATGCGGTAGCCGTGGTGCTCGGCGAGGATCGGATCGCGCCACACCGCGCGGTATTCGGCCAGGTCCTCGAGCGTGATCAGGCCGCCGCCCCTCTCCATCTCGGCGACCAGCAGGCGTGCGGTCTCGCCGCGGTAGAACTCCTCGGCACCCTCGGCGCTCATCCGTTCCAGGGTGCGCGCCAGCTCCGGCTGGCTCCAAGTCTCCCCGACCGCCACGGGGGCGCCGTTCGAGGGCAGGAACTGCGCCCGGCTGGCCGGGAACCTGGCCAGGCGCTCGGCGTCCGCCTGCAGGTGGTCGTGACGCACCGCATCCATGCGATGGCCACGCGCCAGCTCGATCGCCGGCTCGACGAGACGTTGCCACGGCAGGCTGCCGAAGCGGCGGTGCATCTCGGCGAGGCCTGCCGGCGAGCCCGGCACGCCGGACGCCAGGTGCCCGGTGATGCTGAGGTCGGTGCTCTCTCCGTCCGGACCCAGGTACATGTCGCGCGACGCCGCACCGGGTGCGCGCTCGCGGAAGTCGAGGGTGAAGACCTCGGACGCGGCCCGCTCCTCGGCGGGCAGGGCGGCGTCAGGCGCCGGCCGGTAGACGAGGAAGCCGCCGCCACCGAGGTTGCCTGCTTCAGGAAGGACCACGGCGAGCGCGAAACCGACGCCGACCGCGGCATCGATCGCGTTGCCGCCGTCGGCGAGGATCGCCGCGCCGACCTCGGAAGCGAGAGGGTGGCCGCTGACCACCATGCCCTGCCGCGAACGTTCCTCCTGGGCCGGGGCCAACGACCAGCCGGTCGCTGCGGAGTCGGCAGGCGCCTCGGCGACGGCCGTGCGCTCGTGATCGGAGCACGCAGCGCACGCCACGACGGCGAGGAGCGCCGCGACCGCGGCTCGCTGACCTCGCCCACCGATCCGCATCCCTGCCAGGTCGAGCACCATCTTCTTCCTCGCTTCCCGGTTGACTTCCCGTCGGCTCCGGCCAGAGACCGGCGGCCGACGTCCGTGGCCGGCCACCGCGACGCGGATCGCCACGCCCACCGTCGCTCCGGTGGCGCCAGAGGCTCAGCCGCCGCGGAAAGCGGAGTTCTACCACGCGTGCCCGGCGAGGAGAGCGGGAGCATGGACCCGACGCGCTCCGGCTGCCGCAGCGAGGTCCACCCACCGGTGGTGGGCGCGAGTCGCCGAAGGGGCCACTGCTACAGTCCCCGCACCCGAGAAGATTGGAGGGCGAGCTCCGTGCGACGGGCTCACCACCCGCGGCCGCAGCACAGCGACCGGGCGCACGCACGCACGCCGACTCCCCACCGACCTGCTCCTGGAGCCTGAGGCGGAAACCGATGACCAAACTCCCCGAGCTCACGATCGGCGTCGAAGAGGAGTACCAGATCGTCGATCCGGAGACGCGCGAGCTCAAGTCCTACATCCAGGAGTTCCTCGAGCAGGGACGGTTGGTGTTGCAGGACCAGATCAAGCCGGAGCTGATGCAGTCCCAGGTCGAGGTGGGCTCGCACATCTGCCGCAACATCGACGAGGTGCGCAGCGAGATCATCCGCCTGCGACGCTCGGTGCACGAGCTGGCGCAGCGCAACGACTGCAAGGTCGTCGCCGCCAGCACCCACCCGTTCTCGTCGTGGAGCACCCAGGACCTCAGCGCCGGCGAGCGCTACACCAAGATGCAGGACGACCTCGGAGAGGTGGCGCGGCGTCTGCTCATCTTCGGCATGCACGTGCACGTCGGCATCGAGGACCGCAACCTGATGATCGACGTGATGAACGACTCGATCTACTTCCTGCCCCACGTGCTGGCGCTGTCGACCAGCTCGCCGTTCTGGCACGGTCGCCTCACCGGACTGAAGTCCTACCGCTCGGTGGTGTTCGAGAACCTGCCGCGCTCCGGCCTGCCCCCCTACTTCGACAACTGGAACGACTGCACCGACTTCGTCGAGACCCTGGTCGCCACCGGCTGCATCGACGAGCCGACCAAGATCTGGTGGGACGTGCGTCCGCACCCGAAGTACCCGACGCTCGAGTTCCGCATCTGCGACATCGGCACCCGCATCGAAGAGACCCTTTGCCTCACCGCCCTGCTCGTGGCGCTGGTCGCCAAGCTGATCAAGCTGCGCCGCAGCAACCTCTCGTGGCGTCGCTACCGTCGCCACTTGATCAACGAGAACAAGTGGCGCGCCGTGCGCTTCGGCCTCGACGGCCAGATGATCGACCTCGGCCGCAAACGCCAGGTGCCGGCACGGTTCCTCGCCAGCGAGCTGCTCGAGTTCCTCGACGACGTGCTCGACGAGGTGGGAGTGCGCAAGGAGGTCGAGTACGTCAACACGATCCTGCGCGACGGCACCAGCGCCGACCGTCAGCTACGGGTCTTCGAGGAGACTCAGAGCCTCGAGAAGGTGGTCGATCACCTCGCCGAGGAGACGATCGCCGGCTGCTGCTGAGCTCGCGAAGGGCAGCGCCCGATCCGCCCGCCGGGCCGGAGCGACCCCGCACCGGTCACCGTCACTCCGCAGCACCCGTGCGCTGAGACCTGGCGTAGAGCAGCAGGGTCAGCGCCAGAGCGACGGCGACGGTCCACAGCTGCGGCGGTGTGGGACGGATCCAGATGCGGCCGTTGTCGGCGCCACTCACGTAGCCCGGTTCCCGGTCCGGGAAGCGCGCCGCCAGCTCCTGCCACTCGGCGTCGGGAATCCGGTAGTGCGGCGTGCCGTCCGCGCGGCGCAGCTCCCGGAAGGTCGGGTAGTAGAGCTCCAGGATGCGGTCCTCCCTCCATGCGACCTCGTGGTCCACCGGCGAGCGGTTGCGCGCACGGTTGCGCTCCAGCACGTGCCAGGCGGCCTCGGTGCGGAAGTAGTCCTCGACCTCGAGCGCGCGCAGCGGACCAGGCACCAGCCCTCCCCACTCCTCGGCGCGACGCTCGTTGAGTCGCACCAGCTGGTCGGCGGTGAAGAACGAGTTGAAGGAGCCGACCGCCGGGTCGACGATGCGGTGGCCGAGATGGGCGCAGTGGAGGAAGCCCGCGAGGGTGAGCACGAAGAGCGCCGTCGCCACCGCCAGGAGGCGGCGCGCCCGACGTGCGGCGGCCTGCGAAAGGCGCCGCCGCGGCGGGTGGATCGCTGCGCCGACCAGCGCGCCACAGAACGCCGCGTACAGGTTGAGGCCGACGTCGAACACGTCGCCCACCCGCACCGGAGTCAGCCACTGCACCCACTCGTCGGCGATCCCCACGGCGGCGGCACCGACCATCGCCAGCGGTAGCGACAAGAGGCCGAAGGACCGGCTCAGAGCGCGCACCAGCAGCAGCGCGACGCCGCCGTACAGCACGAAGTGCACCCGCTCGACGGCCGCCTCGTCGCGCCCGGTGGTCAGCGCCTGCAGCACCACCAGCGACAGCGCCACCGCCAGCAGCCCGAAGCGCATCGCCCGGCGTTCGCGGATGCGGCGCACCGCCAGCACCAGCAGGGCGACTCCGGCTGCCAGGACGAGCACGGTGAGCGCCGAGCGCAGACCCTCGCGTCCGAGCGCCCCCTCCAGGGACGGCAGCGCCACGCTGCCCCAGAAGGGAGCCATCGCGACGATGCCGACGCCGAGCAGCGACGGCCACAGGAGGGCCGACCTCGGCGGCGGCGCCGGCTCGGAGGCGCGATCACTGACTGGCTCGTCTGACTGCATGGAGGCTTCTCACCGACGGCGACGCACCCCGGACGTCTTCGCTCGCGCGGATGATGGCAGACCGCCTCCGCGCCGCGGTGTGAAGACTGCTTGGGGGAAATATCCCGCAGCCGCCACCCGCTTGTCGCATCGACGACCATGTGCCCGCCTTCCGCAGCCAGAGCCGAGCCCTCCAGGCCCGACCCCCATCACGCGGCAGTGCGGACTCGCCGGAGCGGGCAGACCTCGGGCGGCTCGGCGCCGACGTCCGGGCTCCGCTCCTGTCGCCTGCCACGACCGCCGAGGCCCCCGGGCACCCGGTCGCTGCTCCGCGCCGCGATCTCCTGTGCCTGGCTCAGCTTTGCGGTCATCGCCTCGGCCCAGTCGCCGGGCCGATCGACGGACGCTGCCGAGCCGGATGAGTCCGCATCCGCGCTCGTCTCCTCGACGCTGTGGGTCGAGCAGGGCGGAAGACTCGACTGGTCGGTGCAGGGCGATCGACTCGCCTTCGACCGGCAGGGCCCCGACGGGCGTTTCGACGTCTGGGTGCTCGACGTGGCCTCGGGCGGCGAGCGATGCCTGACCTGCGAGGCGTACGACCTGCGCGGCAGCCACAACCTGGACCCGGTCTGGCACCCGTCGGGCGAGTACCTGGTGATCTCTTCCCAGCAGCACGCCGCGCGCCTCGACACCGGCGCTGTCGAGTTGTTCGGCGCCGAGCGGGCGCTGCACGCGGATCTGTGGGTGCTGCGCGCCGACGGCAAGGCGTTCTGGCGCATCACCCGACTCGCCGAGGTCGGCTCGGCGGTGCTCGATCCGACCTTCGGTTTCGAGGGTGAGTTGCTGGCATGGAGCGAACGCACCGGCACCCGCGGCGGCCGCAGCACGCCCGGCAGCGTCGGCTCGTTCCGGCCACGCACCGCGCGTCTGGTGTTCCGCCGCGGCGTCCCACGGCTGCTCGATGCGCGCTCCGTCGAAGGGTGGCGCGCCGAGGGCCTGCTGCACCTCGGGTCGTTCACTCCAGACGACCGCTCACTGCTCGCCGCCGCCGACCTGCGCGGCGCCGGGAGCTGCTGCCTCGACCTGGTGCGCATCCCGCTCGAAGGCGGCGAGACGGAGCGCTTGACCCGCTCTGGTGCCGGCGGCGACCGCGCTCCGCGCACCGCCCCGAGCGGGGGCCAGATCGCCTGGATCAGCGACGGCAGCGTGCGCGGGCGGGCGGTGGCCGGCGAGATCCCGCCGAGCGAGCTCTGGCTCATGAACACCGACGGCAGCGAGCCGCGACGGCTCACCCACTTCAACTTCGCGCTGGCCGAGGAGTACCTCGGCGCCACCGCGGTGGGGGACTTCTCCTGGAGCCCGCGCGGCGACGAGATCGCCGTCTTCGTGCTCACCGGCCACCAGGAGGCGCGGGCCGCGATCCTGCGCCTGCAGCTCAGCGCCGCGTTCCGCCGCTGATCCGCAGGCTCGGCGAGCCCTACGCCCGGCCGGCTCAGCGCTTGCGGAAGTCGTCGATGCGCACCACGCCCGAGTCCTCGCCGCCGCGGCCAGCCCCGTCGGGGCTGGGCTCGGAGTCCCCCGGCCCATCGCCTCCCCCGGCCGTGACGTCCTTGCGGTCGGTGCCGGTCGGCCTGTCGACCTCCTCCGCCACCGCGCTTTCCTGGCGCTCGTCGTCGGCGCCTGCGACGCTCTCGATGCGGTGCGGACCACGGCGCACCGGCGCGCCCTCCCCGGCGCCGGATCCAGGCCGCCCCTGCGGCTGCCCGGGGGCCGGGAACTCGAGGCCGAAGCTCGCCGCCGGATCGACGAAGCGTCGCAGCGCCTGCCAGGGAACGCCGAGTCGGCGCGGCCGTGAGGAGAAGCTCAGGGTGACGGCGAAGCCACGCTCGTCGACCTCGAGATCCTCGTACTGGTGCTGCAGCACGATGGTCATCTCGCCGGGGTAGCTGGCTCGCAGGCGCTCGGAGATCTCCACCCCTTCGTGCTCGGTGTCGAAGGTGAGGTAGAAATGGTGGTCGCCAGGCAGGCCGTGGCGTGCGACCTCGGTCATCACCGAGCGCACGATGCCGAGCCCGGCCTCCTGTAGCTTGCGTCCGTAGTCGAGAAGATCCGTCATCGCCTTCGCACTCCCCAGATCCCCGCGGATCCGCTCCGGCCCGGATCGAGCCGCGCTCGGCGCGCCTCCGGCTCCGCCCCGGCCCTGCGTGACGACACTATCCGAGCCCGGGCATGCAGGCGCGGCCCGACGTCCGGCGCGACGATCCCGGCCGCGCTTCGCCGCCGTGGCGCTCTGGTCGCTGCTGGCGTTCGCGGCGTGCTTCCCGGCGCCGCGCCCGGCAGGCGCGGCGACGACCGCCGAGTCGTCGCGGCGCCCGGCAGCGGTGCTGGTGCCGGGGGTCACCGGCACGGCGCTGGTCGAGTCACCGGATGGTGAGGTGCGGTGGGGCACCGGTCGCCGGGTCTTCTTCCCCAAGGACAGGGGACGCTCCGTCGCCCTGCCGATCCCGCCCGATCAGCGGAGCACCGATCCGCTGGTCCCGGGCGAGGTCCTCATGGAGCTCTCCTTCTTCGGCGTGCGCAAGCCGATCTACCGGCCGCTGGTCGAGGCGCTGGTCGACGCCGGCTACACGCTGGGCGATTCGGATCGCCCCGCGCCCGAGCAGGACCTCTACCTCTTCGGATACGACTGGCGCCGCTCGACGACCACCAGCGCGCGCGAGCTGCACGCGGTGCTCACCCGGATCGCCGAGGCGCGCGACGACCGCCGCGTCGATCTGCTCTGCCAGAGCAACGCGGCGCGCATCTGCCGCTACCTCGTGCGCTACGGCGACCGCGATCTCGAGGCGGCGAGGCGGTCCGCCGACGCCGGTGCAGGCGAGGTGGCATCGTCGCTGTCGTCGCTGTCGTCGCTGTCGTCGCCGGCGTCGCCGGCTTTCGCGGTCGAGAAGCTGCTGCTCATCGGCACCTCCAACGCCGGCTCGCTGCGCCAGCTCCGCGAGCTGCACCGTGGTCGCCGCTACGTTGGCGGCATCGGTCGCTACTTCGGTCCCGAGGTCCTGTTCACCCTGCGCCCCCTGTTCGACGACCTGCCGGCCGAGAGCGACGACCTGTTCTTCGACTCGCAGGGCCGGCCGGTGCCGATCGACCTCTACGACGCCGACACCTGGCGGGCGCGCGGCTGGTCGATCTTCGCTCCCGAGGTCGAGGCGCGACTGCGGGACGCTCGAGCGCGGCGTCTGTTCGGCACGGTCGAGGATCGGATGCGCTACCTCGAGCAGCGGCTACGTGAGGCGCGCTGGCTGCACGAGCTCCTCGGAGCCGACGGCGGTGCTGCCATCGCCACCGCCTACTACCTGCTCGAGAACGACTCGTTGCCGACCCCGGTGCGGGCGATGGTCGACCACGACGACCCACGCAGCCTCGCCTTCGGCGACCACCGCGCGGTCTCCCGTTCACCCGAGCTGCTCGACCTGGCGATGACCGCGGGTGACGGTCACGCGACGCTCGAGAGCCAGCGCGCGCTGGCGCCGGCGGAGCGGGCCGCGCTGCGCGAGGTGGTGACGATCCGCGGCGGGCACTTCGAGGCGATCGTGCAACCACGCACGCTGGCCGCGATCGTGCGCCTGCTCGGCGAATCGTCGGCGCCGGCAGGCGACGTGGCCGATCAGCCGGCCGGCGCCAGGCCGGGCAGCCCGCGCAGCCGCTGATAGGCCTCGGCGTCGATGCGTCCCCGCGCCGCGAGGTCCTTCTCGATGTCCTCGGCCCAGGCGCCCTCGGAGGCCAGCGGTCCGGCCACCAGTGAGAGCAGTTCGGAGCCGAAGCCGGAGCCGTAGGAGAACGCGGCGATGCGCTCGCCGGGACGCCGTCCCTGCAGCGCTCGGGCCACCGAGATCCACAGGCTGGCGGTGTAGGCGTTGCCGGAGAGCTTGTTCCACAGCATCGTCGGCTCGACCTTGTCCTTGAACAGCTCGTTGACGCGCTCGGCGCCCCAGCCGAAGGCCTCGCCGAGCCGCAGCACGGTCTTGCGCACCATCTTCGGAAAGGGCACGTGGAAGCAGAGGGCCTCGAAGTGCTGGAGGATCTTCTCAGGGTCCTCGCCGGCGCAGAGGGCGCGGAAGCACTCGACCGCGGCGCGGCGGTAGCACTCGAGGCTGAGCTTGCCGTCGACCGTCGGATAGGCGTCGCCCACCGGACGGTAGAAGTCGAACGCCGGGTCGCTGTAGGGATACGAGATGGTCTCGATCGAGGCGACCTCGGGGCGATCGACGACGAAGGCGACGGCGCCGGCGCCCTGGGTCGGCTCGCCCGGGTCGCCGGGGGCGTAGAGAGCGACGTCGGCGGCGACCACCAGCGCAGCCTTGCCGCGGGCGGCGCCCGACATCCGCCACTCGAGGGCCTGGCGCAGCGCCAGGGTGCCGCCGTAGCAGGCGTGCTTGACCTCGTAGGAGCGCACGTGCCCGCGCAGCCCGAGCCTCTCGGCGACGAAGGCGCTCAGCGGCCGGCTCATGTCCACCGCCGACTCGGTGCCGACGACGATCATCCCGATGTCCGAGAGCTCGCCGTCCCACCGGCTCAGCGCGCGCCGCGCCGCCTCGGCGGCGAGGTCGACGATCGAGAACTCCGGCGGGCAGAGCGAGAACTCGTTGCACTCCAGCCCCACCAGGTACTTCTGCGGGTCCTCGCCGCGCAGCGTGGCGAGGTCCTCGACCCGCATCGCCAGCGGCGGCAGGTGCAGGCCCATCGAAGCGATGCCGGTCTCCTCGATCGCGGGAGTCTCGGTTCGCGCGGATCTCGTGGATCTTTCCATCACGTCTCCCCTCGGACTCCTGGTTCTCTCGGCGCCGGATCCGGCTCGTGAGCGGGGCCGGCACTAGCGTCATCCGGCACGACCCGGATGGCCCTCCGCCACTCCGAGGCCGACCTCGAAGTATACGGGATCCGGCGGCGATCGGATCCGGCGCCGCCGCCCGCGCACGAGCCCTCCGACGACGCGGGAGGAGGCGCGCGCTCGCGGCGGCGCTGCGCCTCACCTCGCGGCCGGGCGACGGGGTCGCCAGCGCCAGACTGCGAGGTCGACCCGGCCGGCCAGGTCGAACTCGACGCCCTCCTCCTCGAGCAGCTGACGCTGCAGCTGGTCGGCGCCGGCCCCGTCGGCGGAGCGCTGGGAGACCTCGCCGCGGGCGTTGATGACCCGCTGCCACGGGACGTCGGGCGGCGCCCGGTGCAGCGCGTAGCCGACCTGCCTGGCGCCACGCGGCACTCCGGCCAGCTCGGCGATCTGACCGTAGGTGGCCACCCGGCCCTCCGGAATGCGCCGTACCTGGGCCCAGATGCGCTGCCAACGACCGGAGTCTGCTGGCTCGGTGTGCGGTCCTTCTCCCATCACGCTCCGGGGTTCGGCTGCGCCGGCCATCGAGAGACGCGGCGACCAACCGTTCCTCGCCGGGCTGCGATGTTACGTTGCTGCGACCTTGCCGCGATCCGCGAACACGAGCGCGCAACACTCCACCGAGAAGATGGCCGAAGACGCCGCCGAGAAGCAGATGTCCACCGACACCGCTCCGCTGGCGCAGCGCAATCTGGGCCGCAACGCCAGCCTGCTGCTGGTGCACGGCCTGCTCGGCCAGACCGGCTTCCGGCTCCTCCAGGCGCCTACCTTCCTGCCGGCCTTCGTGCAGCAGCTCACAGGCACCGACTGGAGCGTCGGTGCGGCACGCGCCGCACAGAGTCTCGGCATGTTCCTGTCGCCTCTGCTCGGCGCCGGCGCGATCGGCAGGCGGCGGCGGGTACGCGGGCTGACCATGGTGTTCGGCTTCGCGATGCGGATCCAGGTCGGCCTGCTGGCTCTGCTCGCCCTCGCCGCGCCCCTTTCGCTGACCCGGGCTCTGATCTGGCCGACGCTGTTCGGCTGGGGACTCGCCAGCGGCCTGCAGGCGGTCACCTTCAACGTGCTGCTCGCCAAGTCCGTCCCGGTGCGCATCCGCGGCCGGCTGTGGGGTGCACGCAACCTGGGCTCGGGGCTGAGCCTCCTGGTGGTCTCGGCTCTCGCCGGCTCGCTGCTCGAGCGCTACGGCTTCCCGCGCGGTTTCGGCTTCACCTTCCTGGTCGCCTTCGCGCTGACCAGCTCGGGCCTCGGCTGCCTGATCTTCCTGCGCGAGCCAGCGGCGCGCCGGACCGCAGGGCCGGAGCTCCTCGGGCTCGGCCCCCGCGTGCGCGCAGCCGGATCGTTGCTGGTGGACCAACGGCTCGGGCCCTTCCTGCGCACCGTCGCCCTGGTCACCGCCTCACGTGGCGCTCTGCCCTACTTCATCGTCGCCATCGGCGAGCGGAGCGCCGTCGACGGCTCCCTGCTCGCCCTGCTCACCGTGGTCTTCGCTCTCTCCCAGGCGGTCAGCTCACTGCTCTGGGGAGGCCTCGCCGACCGCGCCGGCTTCCGCATCGTCTACCGGCTCAGCGTCTGCTGCTGGCTGCTCGCCTCCCTCCTGGTGCTGGCCACCGACGGCGTGGAGGTCGCCACCCTGCTCTTCCTGCTGCTCGGCGCCGGCCTGGCCGGCACAATGCTCTGCCAGAGCTCGATGGTGCTCGAGTTCGGCCACGAGGGTGAGCGGGCGCTCAACGTCGCCGCCTCGAGCTCCCTCGCCGAGGGAGCGGGCACCCTCGGGTTCGTCATCGCAGCCCTGCTGACGAGGTTCAGCTCGGTCGAGCTGGTCTTCCTGCTCAGCGCCCTGCTGCAGGTCATCGCGCTGGCGCAGACCGCTCGCCTCGCCGAGCCCCGGGCCGAAACGGCGCCGCTGCCGCGGGACGGCTGAGAACCGGCGAGAGGACCGCCCGCCGCGTCTCGCCGCAGCGCAGCAAGATCGGCCCCGCGACGCAACCTCCCCTTGCAGTTTCTGCCGCAGTGCAGCATACTCCCCGCGTTCTGTTCCACCGGAACAGTCGTTGGAGATAACACTGGGGAGGCTCACCCCGCCTCCTTTCCATCCCACCCTCACCAGCCCACCTCGAGAGAACCCTCCGGACCGACCGCGAGCGCCTTCGGGACCGGGCCGCCACAACGGCGGCAAAGCCCCGACCAAACGGGCAATTGCGGCCCTTCCACCGTTCTCCCGCCATCTTCCGGGGCCTCCCCTCTCCATATCTCCACGGCAGCGCGCACCCCTCGCTCGAGGAGGATGCCCGTCGCCACTCCGGCAGACACCGTCGCCAGCCGCCGAGCGGCTCCCGCGGTGCCCGGATACAGCAGTCCCGGCCTCGCCCGGCACCTTCCAGCGGCTGCAGTGCCGCACCGCAGCAGCCCCACCGGAGGCAGGCGTCTCAGGCGGTGGCGAAGCGCTCCGAGAGGTAGGACGCGACCCGATCGAGGGCGACACGTTCCTGCCCGCCGGTGTCCCGGTCGCGCACCGTCACCGCCTGGTCCTCGGCAGTGTCGCCGTCGACCGTGACGCAGAAGGGCGTGCCCGCCTCGTCCATGCGCGCGTAGCGCTTGCCGATCGACTGCTTGACGTCGAACTGCACCACGAAGCGCGAGCGCAGCTCGAGGTACAGCTTCTCCGCCGTCTCCGGCATGCCCAGCTTGTTGATCAGCGGGAAGATGCCGACCTGGATCGGCGCCAGACGCTTCGGGAAGCGCATGATCTCGGGCGACGGGCGCGATGGATCGACGTCGTAGGCCTCGCAGAGGATCACCAGCACGCCTCGGGTCAGCCCGCTCGCCGGCTCGATGACGTGCGGCACGAAGCGCTCCTGGGTCTGCGGATCGAAGTACTCGAGCTTGGTGCGCGACGCCTGCTGGTGCTGCTCGAGATCGAACGAGCTGCGGTGGGCGATGCCCTCGAGCTCGCCGAAGCCTGGATCGGTGAACGGATAGCGGTACTCCACGTCGTAGGTGCCGGCGCCGTCCCTGGCGTAGTGCGCCAGCTCGTCGGCGTCGTGACGGCGCAGCTGCAGGTTGCCCTCCTGGACCCCGAGTGAGCGCCACCACGCCAGCCGCGCCTCGGTCCAGAACTCGAACCACTGCTGCGCCTCCTGGGGAGCGCAGAACCACTCCATCTCCATCTGCTCGAACTCGCGCGAGCGGAAGATGTAGTTGCGCGGCGTCACCTCGTTGCGGAAGGCCTTGCCGATCTGGGCGATGCCGAACGGCGGCCGCACCCGCGACGTGTCGAGCACGTTCTTGTAGTTGAGGAAGATGCCCTGAGCGGTCTCGGGCCGGAGGTAGGCGACGTTGTCCTCGCCCGAGGCGGCGCCGACGAAGGTGCGGAACATCAGGTTGAACTGACGCGGCTCGGTCAGCGTGCCGGCGCTGGAGGCATCCGGTCCCCAGACCCTGCCCCGTTCGGAGGGGTCGAGCCCGGTGAACGGCTCGGCCACGAAGTCCTCCTCCGAGACCGCACGTCGCAGCACCTTCTTCGCCTGTTTGAGAGCCGGTCCGGGATCGCCCTCGAGGAAGGCGAAGAGATCCGTCTCCTCGCTGCGCGGGCGCAGCACCAGCAGATGGTCGGCGCGGTAGCGCGCCTTGCTCTCGCGACAGTCGACCATCGGATCCGAGAAGCCGCCGACGTGACCGCTCGCCTCCCAGGTCCTGGGGTTCTGGATGATCGATGAGTCGAGGCCGACGATGCTCACCGGGTGTCCGTCCGGACCCAGCGGTGGACACTCCACCATGTCGCGCCACCAGGCGTCGCGCAGGTTGTTCTTGAGCTGGGTCCCCAGCGGGCCGTAGTCCCAGAAGCCGTTGATGCCGCCGTAGATCTCGGAGGCCGGGAACACGAAGCCGCGTCGCTTGCACAAGGCGACGATCTTCTCCATCAGCTCGCTACCGGTGGGTCGTGTCATCTCTCAGATTCTCCGCTGCTTCGCGAGGGCGATCTCGGTTGCCGGGAAAGGGGTACGAAGGCCCGGCGTAACCAGCCTGGACTAGGGATCCGGCGGCCGGGGCACCGAGCCAGGCGCGAGGTCCGCGCGGCCTGCCGATCGGCGGCGACTGGGGGCGGCAGAGCCGGAGCCCGAACCGGCGCACTCTAACGGACCGGTTGCGCAGGCCGCAGCCCGAGGTCAGTCGGTCCTCTGGAGCCCTCTGGGCACTCGGGCACTCTGCGGTCGAGCTTCTGCGGTCGAGCTTCAGCTGTCGAGCCGGTGGTCGCGCATCCAGCGGTGCGCGAGCCACTCGACGTGTCCGGGCGCATTGAACATGCGCAGCAGGCCGCGCCCCGGCTCCGGCTGACGGTCGAGCACGGTGAAGCTCCCCGGATCGAGGAAGAAGCGGCGCACGTCGAGCAGGGTGAGCCCGAGCAGCTCGGCGAGCAGCGCCTTGGTGGGACCGACGTGGGAGACCAGCATCAGGCGCTCGACGCCTTCGCGCTCGGCCTGCTCGACCACCCGACCGACGCGCCGCGCCACGTCGCTGAACGACTCGCCACCCGGTGCGGCGACATCGGGAGAGCGATCGAAGGCGGCGAGCTGCTCGCGGGGGCCGTCGCCCTCGGCCACGATCTCGTCGCGGCTCCTGCCTTCCCATTCTCCGAAGTCCTGTTCGGCGAGCCCGGAGTGCTCCGACAGCGCGGCCGGGCCCAGAGGGTGCAGCCCGAGGATCTCCTCGGCGGTCTGCCGGGCCCGCAGGCGCGGGCTCGACACGACGCGATCGAGCCGCACGGAGCGGAAGGCGTCGGCCAGGGCACGTGCCTGCGCCCGCCCGTCGGCGGTGAGCTCCTGGTCGACACGGCCGACGTAGCGCATGTCGCGGTTGGCGGCGACCTGACCGTGCCGCAGCAGGTAGATCCTCAAGAGACGGGCCCTCGGCATGATCGGCGCTCCGGGCGGCAGGATCGTCCTCGCGCTCCCGGCGAAGGGAAGGCACGCCCGGCGGCCGATGGCTGGGCAGAGCCTATCCGGCCGACGTCGGATCGTCCGGCCGAGCGGGGTCAGAGCGCCGCGAGACACGACGTGCGGGGCGCGACGCCGCCGCAGGGCCGTGGATGGCGCTCAGCGCTGGCGGCGCCGACGCTCTTCGGAGAGTCGCGTCAGCTGCGCCTCGAGCTCGCGGATCCGACGCTCGAGGGCAGCGACGTCGATCTCTTCGAGCGATTCGACCCGCGCGCGCCACGCTCCACTGTCGACGATCTCGCGGATCTCGGCCGCCGCACCGTCGACGTCGACGTGGATCTCCTCGCCGGCGGTGGCCTCGATCCGGCGCAACCGTCCACCCTGTCCCAACTCGATGATCCGAGGCGCGATCTCGACCGGCACAGCCTCCACCGAGCGCGACGAACCACCGCGCCAGACCTCGATCCCGACGGCTTCCCCGACCGCCAGGGCGCGCACCCTGCGACCGAACTCGTGCGTCGAGCGGACCGCCCGGCCGCCCAGCCTGGTCACCACGTCCCCGGCCCGCAGCCCCGCAACCGCAGCCGGGCTGCCCGGCTCGACGTCGGAGATCAGCACCCCTTCGCCCCGCGGCGACGCGAAGTGATCGCGCAGGGCATCGGTGAGCGCCAGGATCTCCACCCCCAGGTAGGCGCCGCCGGGCGCCGGAGCCGTGCGGTAGGCCCAGCGGAATACGCCTGGCTCGGCCGACTCGACCATCGCCTCGCCGTGCAGATCGGCGCCGCGCTCGATCACGAAGACGTTGTGGGCCGAGGACGCGGTACTGCGCTCGACCACCCGGGAGCCAGCGTCCTCGGACTCCTCGGCCGACGCAGCGGCCTCGCCCACCAGCACCAGTCGCAGCACCCGACGCTCGCCGGCGAGATCGCCGTCGACCCGCTCCTCGACGACCTCGACGCGGCGCTCGGGCGCCTGACCCGTCGCGGCGCCGGAGCCGATGGCGCCGAACGCGACGACCAGAGTGAGGATCGAGGCCCAATCCCCGCAACGCGAGCTCACCAGCGCACCCTCCGCATCGCCGCCCGGCCGTCCTCCGGCTCGAGCGCGGCCAGCGCCTCGCGCAGCGGTACCACGAGCTCGATCCCGTCCTGCGAGGTCAGCTCGAGGGTGGGCCCGCTGGCGTCGCGCACCCGGCGCAGCTCGAGCAGCTGCTGACTCAGAGAATCGAGCTCACGCTGGAGCAGGTCGAGATCGTGATCGCCGCCGTCGCGGCCCCGCCGGCGAGCGGCAGCGCCCAGGGACGACGAGCCCGACGCCGGCAGCACGGCGCTGAGCCGCGGCGCCGCGGCCTCTGCGTCGGCCGGCGCCGTGGCCCGCTGGATCCACAGTCCGGCGGCGAAGACGAGCAGTACCGTCGCCGCGAGCACCAGCAGCGGCACCGCGAGGTCGGGTCCCGAGGCCTTGCGCTCGGCTTCGAGCCGTCGCAGGCGGCGCAGCACCGAGGGACGCAGGTCGACAACGGATGGGCGCGAGCTTCGCTCGGTCCCCGGGCCGAGCTCGCGGGCCCGCCGGCGCTCGCAGGCGAGCTGCTCGTCGAGCCAGTGCTCGAAGGGCTCCGGCTCGGCGCGGCCGGACCTCTCGGTGCTCTGCCGCTGGGCGCTCGGCCGCGCTCCGGCCCGGTGACGGCGCTCAGACATCGGCCACCCCGTCCGCGGAGTCGGCGGCGGCTGCGGCCGCCCCGAGCTCACCGCGCTGCTGGCGCCAGAACGGCTCGAGCTCGTCCTTCAGCCGCTTCTTGGCGCGGTTGATGCGCGACTTGACGGTGCCTTCGCGACAGCCCAGGGTGCGCGCGATCTCGGCGTACGACCAACCTTCGATCTCGCGCAGCACGAGCGGCGCGCGGAAGCGCACCGGGAGACCCGCTATGGCGCGCGAGACCCGGCCGCAGGCCTCCTGGCCCTCGAGCTCGCGCTGCGGCGAGGGAGGATGCTCGCGCAGGCCGGCGAGATAGAGCGGCTCGAGGCGACGCCAGCGCGTCCGGCGGCGCTCCTCGCTGCGCAGCAGGTTGGTGGCGATGCGGAACAGATACGCCGACAACAGGCCCTGCTCGCTGTACCGCCTGCGGCTGGTGAACAGGCGCACGAACGCCTCCTGCGCCAGCTCCTGGGCGCGGTCCGGACAGCGGGTCATGCGCACCAGGTAGCCGATCAGGGCGTCCTGGTGGCACTCGATCAGCTCGCCGAAGAGCTCCGGATCGCCGGCTCGCAGCCGTTCCTCGCGATCGGCGCACGCCTCCTCGGCTCGCCGTCCCTCGGGCCAGGCGAGACTCAGCTCACCCATCACCGACCCCCGTTCGGACGCCATCGGCGCGGCAGCAGTCGGCTTCGCCGGCTGGCCTCGATCGTCGGCGCGCTCGACGCGATCCGCCGCTCGGCGGTCGAGCGCCTCGAGGTGATGGGATGGGCTGCCTTGGCCACTGCGATCATGAGCACTGCGGTCCTGGGCGATGCGGTCGTGGGCGTTGCCGTCGTGGGCGTTGCCGTCGTGGGTCTTGCCGTCGTGGGTCCTGCCGTCTTGCGCGTCGCGGTCGTTCTCTGCGTCCCCGTCCCCGTCGCCGCCGTCACCGCTCCGGCGCGGCGCGCCGCGACGCCCGCCGGGCACCGCGCCTCGCCGCCCCCGGGCGACGTCCCGAAGGGGATCGCGCGGCGAGCTCATCGCTGTCAGAACGCACGGCAGCGACAAAGGTTCCCGCCGGCGCACCGGCCAGCTGCCTGCCGTCAGGTGGCGTAGCGTGCTGGATCGATGCGGTACTTCTTCACCTTGTAGCCGATGATGCGCTGGGTGGTCTGCAGCAACCGAGCCGCCGACGCCATGTTGCCGCGTGTCGACTTGAGAGCGTCGCGCAGCAGATCGCGCTCGAAGGCCTCGACCCGGTACTTGAGGCTGTCGACAGCGAGGTCGCCACTGACCTCGGCCGCCTGCAGGGTCGGCGGCAGGTGGTACGGGTGGATCACGTCTCCCTCCGCCACCAGCACCGCCCGCTCGAGGCAGCTCTCGAGCTCGCGCACGTTGCCGGGCCAGTGGTAGCTCATCAACAGGTCGATGGTGGCGCTGGACAGGCGGCGCACGCTCTTGCGCGACGAGCGGGCGAACTTCTCGAGGAAGAAGTCGGCCAGCAGCACGATGTCGGACTTGCGCTTGCGCAGCGCCGGGACGTGGATCGGGAAGACGTTGAGGCGGTAGTAGAGGTCCTCTCGGAAGCGGTTCTGGGCCACCTCCACAGCCAGGTCCTTGTTGGTCGCCGCGATCAGCCGCACGTCGACCTTGACCGTCGAGGTGCCGCCGACGCGCTCGAACTCGCGCTCCTGCAGCACCCGCAGCAGCTTGATCTGGATGCTCAGCGGGATCTCTCCCACCTCGTCGAGGAAGAGGGTGCCGCCGTGGGCCAGCTCGAAGCGGCCCTTGCGATCGCTCACCGCGCCGGTGAACGCGCCCTTCACGTGCCCGAACAGCTCGCTCTCGATCACCGACTCCGGGAGCGCCGCGCAGTGCACCTTGACGAAGGGTCGCGAGGAGCGGTCGCTGTCGTAGTGGATCGCCTGGGCGACGAGCTCCTTGCCGGTGCCGGTCTCGCCCAGGATCAGCACGCTGGTGTTGCTCGTCGAGACCGTCGCGATCTGGTCGTAGACCTCCTGCATCTCGTGCGACTGACCGACGATGTTCGACGGCCGGTAGCGGTCCTTCAGCTCGGCGCGCAGCCGCTCGTTCTCCTCCTCGAGCCGCTCGCGCTCTTCCTCGGCGGCGCGCCGCATCTTCACCGCCTGGGCGATCATCGAGCCGACGATGCTGAGCATGCGGGCGTCGCGGCCCAGATCGTGGCCGTCGACCCAGTCGCGCTCGACACTGAGCGCGCCGAAGATCTCCTGGCCGCTCTTGATCGGCACGCACAGGAACGAGAACTCGCCGCGCCGGCGCTTGCGCGTGCGGTCGAGGAACTGCTGCGACTGGCTGGCCTTCTCGATCACCGCCGGCTGCCCGGTCTGCACCACCGTGCCGGTGACGCCTTCGCCGAGTCGGTAGCGGCCACGCTGCGCCTCGCGCGGGGAGGTGCCGTGAGCGAGGTGGATGTGGATGTCACCCGACTTGCGGTTGAGCAGGGTGAGGGTGCCGCGGTGCAGGCCCCACTCCTCCGACAGCGCCTCGAGCATCGGCGGCACCACGTCGCGCAGATCGAGGCTCTGCTCGAGCAGGCGGCTGAGCCGGTAGAGGAGGGTGAGCTCGCGCACGTCGCGGCTGTTCTCGTCGCCCACCCTGCGCAGAGCCGGCGGCGACCCGTCACCCGCCGCGCGGTCGAGACCCTCCTCGCGACGGCCGAGCCCTCCTATCCGGCCCACGGCCTCGGCCTCCTCCATCCCTTCGACTTCCATCTCTTCGACTTCGAGTTCCGGCACCTGCTGGCCTCCAGGATCGCTACACCCGCGTCATGCCAGATGCCGATCATTACGTTTTTGTCGCCCCGGGACGTGATTTCTACCAGAACGACGGTGTTCAGCGCCAATCCCGTCGCAGGAGGGACGGACCTCCCGCCCTTGGGCACCCTTGCCGCACAGCCCCCTCCAACACACCCTCTCGTCAGCCGAGCTCCGGCGACGGATCAGCGGCGCGCAGGCGAAGCTGCACCCCCGAGCCGCTCAGCCCCCCGCACCCCGCCAAAACGGCCGCCCACACCCTGGCTCTCCAGTACACCTTCGTGCCTTCAGCCGCCCCCGGCGACGGATCAGCGGCGCCGAAGAACCCGCGCCCTGCGACGGATCAGCGGCGCGCCGGCAGAGCCGCCACCCGTGCCGATCAGCCCTCCCTCGTGCCTCGCCGTCCCGCATCCACCGCCTCTGCGGCCCAAGGCCGTCGCTCTCCGGCTCGTGCCTTCAGCCGCCCACGGCGACGGATCAGCGGCGCCGAAGAACCCGCGCCCTGCGCCGATCAGCCCCCCGCGTCCGCTGCATCCGGCGCTGATTCGTCGGGCCGCAGGCCCCGACGAATCACAGGTGCGAGCCGGCTAGGCACGCACCACGTTGGGTAGCGGCTGGCGAAAGACGCCGCGCGTGTCGACCACCAGTGGCGCACAGCGCGCCACCAGCTCCCAGTCGATCGCCCGGTGGTCGGTGACCACCACCACGGCGGCACAGCTCTCGAGCGTCGCCGCGTCGAGCGGTGTCGAGCGCAGCGGCGGAAGGTCCGGCCAGGTGCGCATCGAGGGCGCTT
Source organism: Acidobacteriota bacterium (assembly GCA_003388555.1). Lineage (GTDB taxonomy): Bacteria > Acidobacteriota > Thermoanaerobaculia > Multivoradales > Multivoraceae > QQVD01. The sequence goes on from QQVD01000020.1 coordinate 42,164, forward strand.
CGGGCAGCAGCGGATCGTGGTATCCGACCTCGGCCCCGAGCTCGTGCAGCCGCGACAGGATCTCGAAGGCGGGGCTCTCCCTCGGATCGGCGACGTCGCGCTTGTAGGCCAACCCCAGCACCAGGATCCGCTGTCCGCGGATCGGCAGGCTGCGGTCGTTCAGCGCCAGCAACAGCTTCTGCACCACCCAGGCCGGCATCTCGACGTTGACCTCGCCGGCGAGCTCGATGAAGCGCGCCGTGCGCCCGTACTCTCGCGCCTTCCAGGAGAGGTAGAAGGGGTCCACCGGGATGCAGTGTCCTCCCCAGCCGGGGCCCGGATCGAAGCGCATGAAACCGAACGGCTTGGTCGCCGCGGCGTCGAGCACCTCCCTGACGTCGATCTGCATCTCGTCGAAGATGACCTTGAGCTCGTTGACCAGCGCGATGTTCACCGCCCGGAAGATGTTCTCGGTGAGCTTCGCGGCCTCGGCGACGCGCGCCGACGACACCGACACCGTGCGCGGCACGACCAGCTCGTAGAGGCGGCAGGCGAGCTCACCGGACACCTGGTCGACCCCACCGACCACCTTGGGGATCTTGGTGGTGTCGAACTGCGGGTTGCCGGGGTCCTCGCGCTCCGGAGAGAAGGCGAGGAAGAAATCGTTCGCCAGGGTGAGGCCGCCGGCCTCGAGGATCTCGCGCAACTCGCCGTCCGTGGTGCCCGGGAAGGTGGTCGATTCGAGCACCACGAGCTGGCCGCGGCGCAGCGAGGTGGCGATCCGGCGCCCCGTGTCGAGCACGTAGGAGAGGTCCGGCTCGCGGTGGCTGGTGAGCGGGGTCGGCACACAGACGATCGCGACGTCGACCTCGCCGAGGCGCGAGAAGTCGTCGGTGGCCGCCAGGGTCCCGGCCTCGACGGCACTGGCCAGGCGCGACGAGGAGACGCCGCCGATGTAACTCTCGCCGGCATGGATCGCGGCGATCTTCGCCGCATCGATGTCGAAGCCGAGGACGCGGATGCCGGCGTCGGCGAAACCCATCGACAGCGGCAGCCCCACGTAGCCGAGCCCGAGCACACCGACACGCACCTCACGGTCGTCGATGCGTGCCGCGAGCCGCTCGGCGAGCTCGCCGCGGCTGCTCCGCTCGCTGTTCGTCTCTTGGCTCTGCGACATCACCGGCTCCTGGTCACTGGACACCGCCGGGTGCCCGGTCCGCCGCCCGCGCAGCTCGGGCCGCCGAGCGCACGGAACCCGGAGCGTGCCACGATCCCGCGCTGCGGGCAAAGCTCGCCGAGGTGTCAGCGTCCGTCGCGGCCGCGCGATCCGGCGATGCTCGCCGGCTCTCCTGCGGCCTCGTCGACCACCGGCGGATCGGCGGCTACTGCCGGAGGCCCCGCGGCCGTGCGCCAGCGCCGCGCCAGCCCCTCGACCGAGCCGACCAGCAGCTCCTCCACCGAGCAGGACTCGAGCAGATCGTCGCGGAATCCGGGCTCGGTCTCCATCACCGCATCGCGTAGCTTGCCGTAGCGGCCGCGGTAGCCGCCGAGCACGCCGCGCAGGACAGCCGCCGGCGCGCGCTCGGCGAGATCGATGTGCAGCAGCACCAGCCCCACGGTGCGCGCCTTCTCCAGCTCGGGCACGAGCAGGAACAGCCGGCCGTCGGCGGAGCCTCGCGCCACCCGGACCTCGCCGTCGCGCGCTCGGCGAGATCGATGTGCAGCAGCACCAGCCCCACGGTGCGCGCCTTCTCCAGCTCGGGCACGAGCAGGAACAGCCGGCCGTCGGCGGAGCCTCGCGCCACCAGGACCTCGCCGTCGCGCGCCACCGACCGCTTGGTGCCGCGCAGCTCGGGGCGCGAGGCGGTGCGCGACGCGAGGCCGCGCGAGAGGCCCGCGGAGTGCACCACCCGGATGCTCGAGTGCTCGGACCGCGGGTCGCCCGAGATGCGGTAGCGGGTGTGACCGCGAACTTCCCTCACCACCGGGTCGAGCGTCGCCAGGGTCCGCAGGCACCCGTAGGTGAGGCGGTCGCGATCGACCCCCGCGGCGAGCACCTCGCGCACCAGGGGCACGGTGAGGAACGCCTCGTCGGTGCGCGAGATACCGACGGTGACCGTCTTCGCCTGGTGCTTGATCGCATCGATCGGCCGCGTCAGCTCGTCGATGGCGACCGACAGGGTGTCGTGCAGCGCGTCGAGGACCACCGCCGGCGTTCCGGGGCGGCCGCGCAGCACCGCGAAACCCTCGAGCGGGAGATGGCCTAGCGCGGTGTGGATGAGTAGGCCCAGGTCGGCAGCGGTGGAGGCGCGCAGGTGGCCGTCGTAGGAACCGTTCTCGAGCGCCCGCAGGAACTCCTTCGAGGGTCCGCGGAGCAACGGCCGCATCTCGTCGAGCGGGTCGACGTCGAGCAAGACCTTCGGACTCTCGGTGGAGGCGCCCGATCCTCGGCGCGAGCCGCCACGCTCCACCGCGGCGAGTTGCTCGATCTGGCTGCGCATCGCGCGCAGCGGCGCCGCCTGGGCGTCGATCGCCAGCGCCGCCTCGTAGCCGAAGAGATGTCCGGCCAGCGCCGCCAGCACGAAATCCAGCTGCGGATGCACACGCGGCACCTGGATGCGCGCTGCCGCGGCATCGAAGCGGTCGTCGCCCGTGCTGGCCACGACGATCGGCACCGCCTTGTGGGCACGGTAGATCGCCACCTCCTTCGCCACGTCGTCCGCAGTCGACCCGATGAGGCCCGCCGCGGCGACGAGGATCAGCGGCTCGCTCGAGAGGTCGATGTGCTTCTTGTCCTCGGTGGCGTCGCAGGCGATCGACTTGTAGCAGAGCTCGGAGAGCTTGATCCGGACCTCTTCCGCCGCGACCCGGTTGGCGCCGTTGCCGACCACCGCCCAGTAGCGTTGCGGCGGCGCCAGGCGGCGCGCGATCTCGGCGATCTGCTCTCGCCGCGAGAGCAGATCCCGCATCGCCTCGGGCAGCCGGCGCAGCGCCGCGAGCAGCGCCTGCCGCGACGGGTCCAGCGCGGCGCGATCGGGGTCGGCGCCCTCACCGTCGGTGGCGCTGGACATCGCGTCGGCGAGAGCGAAGGCGAGCAGGAAGCCCGCCGCCACCTGCGAGTAGAAGGCCTTGGTCGAGGCGACGCTCATCTCGAGATCGCGCCCGTCGGAGGTGTAGAGGACCCCGTCGGCCTTGTCGGTGAGATCGCTCTGGCGCCGGTTGACGATCGCCAGCACCGCGGCGCCGCGGCCGCGCACCAGATCGACGGTGCGGTTGGTGTCGGTGGTGGTGCCGGACTGGGAGATCGCCACCACCAGCACGTCGCTCATCTCCGGCCGCAGCCCGAAGCCGCTGAGCTCGGTGGCGGGCAGGGCGCGCACCTCTGGCACCCGATCGGGATCGAGCAGCTCGCGGATCGCGTTGGCCACCGCCTGACCGGCGACGGCGGCGGTTCCCTGCCCGATCACCAGGACCCGCCGCAGGGAGCCATCCGCCAGCCGCCGGCGCACCGCGACGGGCAGGGAGTCCTCACCGAGCTCGACACGCAGGGACTCACCACCCTGCTCCTCGATCAGCTTGCCGCGCAGCGTCTTCGCCCACGACGAAGGAGCCTCGGAGATCTCCTTGAGCAGGAAGTGGGGATAGCCGCCGCGGTCGACGTCGCGCGCGGTCATCTCGGCGTGACGCAGGTCACGCTCGGCGAGCGGCAGATCGGTGCCGTCGTAGGCTCGCCGCTCGACCGCCGCCGGACCCAGTCCGCGGCCCAGGTCGAGGGTCACCACCTGACCGCGGCTGGCGGTCGGGTTACCGGGATTGCCGGGGCTCTCACCGTCGAGGCGCAGGTAACGGCTGGTCTCTTCGACGACGCCATAGAGCTCGCTGGCGACGATCTGGCAGTCGTGCCCGAAGCCGACGTAGAGGGCCTGACCGCTGCCCCGCAGCGCCAGGTGCATGCGCTCGGGCTCGCCGCTGAAGTGGGCCGCGATCGCCACCGAGCCCTCGAAGGAGGCCACCGTGGCGCGGAACGCCTCCGCTGGCGTGCTGCCCTCGGCAACCCTCAGCCCGCAGAGGGCCGGGATCACCTTGGCATCGGTGGTGATCTCTTCGCGGAAGACCAGCCCCTCGGCGGCCATCAGGTCGGCGTAGTTGTCGACGTCGCCGTTGAGCACCGCGAAGCAGGCCTCCTCGGGCGAGGTGCCCTTGCGGGTCGACGAGCGCTCGTCGAGCGGATGCGCGTTGGGCTCGCTGACGATGCCGATCGAAGCCCAGCGGGTGTGTCCGAGCACCGCGAGCCTCACGGTCGGGCCGGCGAGGGCCGTGCGCAAGAGGGCGTCGGCCTGCAGCTGCCGGCGCAGCTCACGCACGTTGTCGCCCAGCTCGCCGATCTCCGCCGCGACCTTGTAGACCAGGCTCAGCGCCCCCGGGACCCGGCGCACCGTGCCGCGACGGAAGAGGGCGTCGCCGCGCTCCGCGATCAGGCCTTCGACCTCGTCGTCGGCGAGTCCGTGATCGCTGATCAGGAGGTGCAGGCCGGCAGAATCGCGACCGCGGACCTCCATGCGGTCGATCGCCTGCAGCGCCTGCTGGATCGACAGCAACGCGGCGATGCCGGCCGCGTTGTCGATTCCCGGCGCCATCTCCCAGGAGCGCTCGCAGGTGGCGAGGCGGTCGAAGCGGATCGCCCAGACGACGTCCTTGAGCCCCACCAGGCCGCGGTTGAAGCGCTCGCCCAGAGCCGCCGCGGTTCCCAGCTCACCGCGATCGAAGCGCTCCTCGAAGCGCGCCACCTGCTCGCCGAGCCGATTCGCTGCCGCGAAGATGCGAGGCCGCTCGCCGCAGCGCCGCAGCGCCACGCTCCCGGCGCCGCCGCGCAGCTCCAGCTCGAGCGCAGCCAGCTCGCGGCAGCTCTCCTCGAGGACCGCGAGGACCTCCTTCCCCCGCGCCGGCTGTGCGAGCCGGTCCGCCGCCGCCTCCAGCCGCCCGCCGAGGCCGTCGAGAGCAGGGATCTGCTCGTCCGCCGGGCAGGGCCGCAGGATGCCGATGATTCCGCACATGGTGCCTCTCCGGGACTCCGGCGCCGCCAGAGGGGGAGACTGTAACGGAAGGCAGCGCTCTCGCCCGGCGGCGGGTCCGTCGCGCCAGCGCTAGACGGCGAGGAGTGACCGGCCCGTCGCCGCCAGGGCGGCGCTGACCGCCTGGCGCACCCGCCGCGCGCATTCGTCGGGATCGTGCTCGCGGCCGACGAAGTCGCGCGCCGCCGCGACCTGGCGCTCGGCGAAGGCGCGGTCGTCGAGCAGGCGCTCGACCTCCTCGATCCACTGTTCGGGCGATTCGGCCACCGCCAGGGGCAGTCGCTCCGGCGCGCCCACGCCGGCCGCCGCCCAGGGAGAGGCCACCACCGGCACACCCTCGGCGAAGGCCTCGAGCACCTTCACCGGCACTCCGGCTCCGGCCTGCATCGGCGCGATGGCGACGCGCGCCCGCCGCAGCACCGCGCGCAGAGACTCGGGCGACGAGACCAGTGTGGCTCCGGCGCTCTCTAGACGGCGCGCCAGGGCGCGACCGGGCCGGTCACCGGCGACCGCCAGCCGCAGTCCCGGTCGGCGGCGGCGCAGCCCCGGCCAGACCCGCCGCAGCCACTCGTCCAGGGCGTCGCGGTTGACCCAGTAGCCCAGGTTGCCGGTGAGGATCAGGTCCCACTCGATCTCGTCGCGACGGATCGTCGCGGCCTGCCGCGAGACCGGCAGCGGCAGATGGTGCAACCGCGCCGCGACGTCGTCTCGGCCACCGCCGCCGCGGGAACCACCCGACACCGACTCCCCTGCATCGGCCGGGCTGGCGGGCAGCAGACCGAGCAGGTGCTCGCGGTCGCGCCGGCTGACCACGGCGACGCCGGCGGCGCTGCGCAGCACCGCCAGCTCGAGGCGCTCGAGGCGCCGCGCCTCGGCGGCGAGGAGGCGACGCCGGCCTCCACTCCCCAGGCCCCGCTGACGCGCCGCCCGACGCGCGAAGTTGAGCGACAGAGCGTCGATCAGATCGACGAACGAACGGCCGGGAGCGAGGCTGGCGAGCACCTCCGCCTGGCGCACCATCTGGACCACCACGAGGTCGTAGTCCGCGGCGATGCGACCGAGGCGGCGCCGCAGGTCGGCCGAGCCGTACAGGCCGCTCTGCAGCGGCTCGCCCCGCACCGCCGCGCGCAGCACGCCGACGCCGCGGTCGAGCGTGGTGCGCCGATAGGTCCAGTGGCGACCGCTGACCGGCGACAGCGCCACCGGGTCCGCCGTGGTCGTGACCGCACCCGGCGCCGGAGTGAGCAGGTCGACGTGATGACACGGCGACAGCGCCGTGAGGAACTGTGCGGCGCGCAGCTGGTCGCCGCGTCGGACCTCTCCGAGAGCCCGCGCGGTCACCAGCAGCAGACGGGCTCGCGGCGCCCCGGTCGTCGAATCTCCCACCCACACCTCGCTCGCCGTCTCGGACCCTGCGGCCAGTCTCGCACAGGGAAACCTCCACGGTCCGTAAGCGGTTGCCGCGTCGGCGGCCTGGCCGGGGCTGCTATGGTCTGCGGCCGTGCCGCGACCTCCCCAGCTCGCCCCCACCGCGGCCGCGATCCGCGGTGCGGTCTACTCCTCGCTGACCGACCGGGTCGATCCCAGCCAGGAGATCTTCCCGCTCCACGTCGGCGACACCTACCTCGAGCCGCCGCCGCAGTGTGCCGCGTCGGCGCTGACCGGCGCCGCGGACCTCTACCGCTACACCGCCACCGCCGGCACCGGCGCGCTGCGCGAGCAGGTCGCCGCCAGCGTCTCGTCGCGCACCGGCCAGCGGCTCGGCGCCGAGGACGTCTACGTCACCGCCGGCGCCACTGCGGGTCTGGCGGCGACGCTCCAGGCCCTGGTCGAGCCCGGCGACGAAGTGCTGCTGCTGGCGCCCTACTGGCCGCTGATCGAGGGGATGACACGCGCCTGCGGAGCCCGTCCGGTCGCGGCGCCGATCGGCGACCTGGAGCCGTCCGCGGATCCCGAGGCCCTGATCGAGCGGCTCGACGGACTCTGCTCGCAGCGCTGCGTGGCGCTCTACTACTCCTCGCCGAACAATCCCACCGGACGCCTGTTTCCCGCCGCCTGGATCGAGGCGCTCGCCCTCTTCGCCCGACGGCGCGACCTCTGGCTGCTCGCCGACGACGTCTACGACCTCTACTGCTACGCCGGTGAGCACCGCTCCGCGCTCGGCCTGGCGCCGGAACGCACCGTGGTCGCCTACTCGGCGTCGAAGGCCTATGCCATGGCAGGCAACCGGTGCGGCTGGCTGATCGCGCCGCAGCCGGCGATGGGAGCGATCCAGAAGCTCGGCACGCACGCCTTCTACAGTGCGCCGACCTTCGCCCAGCACGCCCTCGCCCGCGCCCTCGAATCGGCCGACGACTGGGTCGCAGAGACCCGCGAGGCCTACGGCCGGATCGGCCGACGGACGGCGGAGATCCTCGGCGTCCCACCGCCCGACGGCGGCACCTTCCTCTTCCTCGACGTCGCCGCGTGCCTCGGCGAGGGCGGACTCCCCGAGCTCCTCGAGCGCTGCGCCCGCAGCAACCTGCTGCTCGCTCCGGGGCCCAGCTTCGGGCCCTTCCCGACCTCGATCCGGCTCTGCTTCACCGCCGCGCCGCCCGAGACCATCGTGCGCGCGGCGCAACGGCTCGCCGGCCTGCTCGGCGAGGCCGGCTCGGCGGCGGCGGAGGCCGCGGCCGCCACCGGCGGGAGGGCGCGATGACGCAACCCTTCCTCGCCGCTGCGGTGCAGCTGAACGCGACCTCCGACCACGACCGCAACTGGCGCCAGGCGGAGGAGCTGATAGCGCGGGCCGCCAGCTACGGCGCCCGCTTCGTGGCGACACCGGAGGCGAGCAACTTCCTCGGTCCACACGACGAGAAGGTGCGTCGCGCCGAGACCCTGGACGGCCCGGTCTGCTCGCAGTACGCCGAGCTCGCGGCGCGGCTCGGGATCCTCCTGCTGCTCGGCTCGTTCAACGAGAGGCTCGAGGACGAGCACGGGGGCGAAGGGGACACACCGCGGCGGTGCTACAACACCAGCGTCCTGTTCGCGCCCGACGGCACCCGCCTGGCGACCTACCGCAAGCTGCACCTGTTCGACGTCGACGTGTCGCGTCAGCTGCGTTTCTCCGAATCGGCCACCACCGCGGCCGGAGCCGAGCCGGTGGTGGTCGAGACTCCGCTCGGCACCCTCGGACTGACGATCTGCTACGACCTGCGCTTTCCCGAGCTCTACCGCGAGCTCACCGACCGCGGCGCCGAGATCCTCATGGTGCCCTCGGCGTTCACCGAGACCACCGGACGGGCCCACTGGACGGCGCTGCTGCGGGCACGCGCCATCGAGTGCCAGTGCTGGCTGATCGCTCCCGGCCAGCACGGCGACCACGACGACGACGGCTTGCGGCACAGCTACGGCCACTCGTCGATCGTCGATCCGTGGGGCCAGGTGGTCGCCTGCGCTGCCGATGGCCCCGGTCTGGCGCTGGCAGAGGTCGATCTCGGCCGCATCTCCGAGGTGCGCCGTCGCATGCCGGTGGCGTCGCACCGCCGGCTGCCGCTGCCCGGGTGAAGGCAGCCCGTCAGGCCAGCTCGACGGCGATCCGCAGCGGCTGCGGCTGCTCGCGCGCCCACTGCAGGGCGCGGCGCGAGAAGCGCACCAGCTTCCACAGGTAGCGCAGTCCGCCGTGGCGGTGCACGTCGTTGTGCCCGGCGCCCTGGATCGCGTACCACTCCTTGGGCCCGGCCGCCTCCTCGAACAGCCGCTGGCCGTGGCTGAACGGGATCGTCTCGTCGGAGGTGCCGTGGATGAACAGCTTGGGGAGATCGAGCGCGGCGACCTTGCGGATGCTCTTGAAGCTCGAGCGGGCCGCCAGGTGCAGGGGCAGCCGCGGGTAGCGCTCACGGGCCATCTCGCGCAGGTCGACGAAGGTCGACTGGGAGACCAGTCCGGCGACGGGTCGGTGCAGCGCCGTGTCGATGGCGATGGCGCCGCCGAGGGAGTGGCCGAAGAGGAGGATGCGCGACGGGTCCTCGCCGAGCTCACGGACCAGGAAGTCGTGGGCGCTGCGGGCGTCGGCGCAGACGCCACGCTCGGACGGCCTGCCCTCGCTGCGGCCGTAGCCGCGGTAGTCGAAGGTGAGGACGTTGAGGCCGGTGCGGCGTAGGAAGCGGTAGGCACCGATGCGGTGGGTGATGTTGCCGGCGTTGCCGTGGCAGAAGAGGACCGTGCCGCGGGCCCGGCGGTGGGCGATCCACCAGCCGTGCAGCCGCAGACCGTCCGCAGACTCGAACCACACGTCCTCGACCGGGAGGCCGTAGTTCTCCGGATGCCACAACCCGTCCGGGTAGCGCTCCGGCAGGAAGGTGTTGGCGTGCTGGAAGCGACCGCGTAGCAGCTCGAGCGCGCCGATCCCTCCGGCCACCAGGAGCGAGGGCAGCGCCGCCCGCCGCAGCCTGCTGCCCAGCGTCGCTTCCTCACCCGGCACCGCGAGGAGCTCGTTCTCGGTGGTGGCCACGTCCTGCTCCGAGGTGCCGCCGCTCGGGGACTCCTCGGCAGGTCTCGCTGCGAGCCGTTCCGTGTTCCTGTCCATCATCTCGTCCACGACGCATCGCGCGCCGACAGGTCAGCCTACCGTTGTCCACCCGCCGCTCTGCGCCGCGCCCTCGCCGACTACAATCGTCAGTCCGACACCGATCATTCCTCGGCCGCCGGCTCACCGCGCCCGTTGCGACAGCGCCCGGACGGCGGTAGCTCGCGCTCGGCTCTCGGCGAGCCCGCCGGGTCCGAGCGAAGCCGGAGGTTCAGTTGCTCGACATCGTACTGCTCTCGATCACCCTGGGGGTGGTCCTGCTCGCCTTCGTCTTCGATCGCCTGCCGATCGACGTGGTGGCGCTGTCGTCGCTGGCCCTGCTGCTGCTCTTCGACCTGGTCACGCCCGAGGAGGCGATCTCGGGCTTCAGCAACCCGGCCGTGATCACGGTGATGATGATGTTCATCCTGAGCTACGCGCTGACCCACAGCGGCCTGCTCAACAAGCTCGGCCAGCGTATCGCGGCGCTCTCCGGCAAGAGCCACTGGCTCGCCTCGGCCACCCTGCTCATGGTCGCCGGCGTGCTCTCGGCGTTCATCAACAACACCGCGGCCCTGGCGATCTTCCTGCCGGTCGGCATCCAGCTCGCGCGCCACTACTCGTTCTCGCCCTCGCGCCTGCTGCTGCCCCTCTCCTACATCAGCATCGTCGGCGGCACCTGCACCCTGATCGGGACCTCGACGAACCTGCTGATCAGCTCCCTCGCCGAGCAGCACGGGCAGCCCCCGTTCGGCGTCTTCGAGTTCCTCCCGCTCGGGATCATCCTCTTCCTCGTCGGGTCGGTGTACTGCTTCGCGGTGATGCCGCACCTGCCCGAACGGGTCGACAGCGCCTCGCTGATGGGGCGCTACAACCTCACCTCCTTCCTCACCGAGGTGCGGGTACCCGAGAGCGGCTCGCGCCTAGTGGGGCGCACCGTCCTCGAGGAAGGCATCTCCGAGCGGCTGCAGCTCAACGTGCTGGAGATCCTGCGCGGCAACCGCCGCATCGCCTCGGACCTGCGTCGAACGGTGATCGAGCCGGGAGACGTGATGATCGTGCGCGGCGCGATGCAGCACATCGTGCGTTTCCGCGAACAGTACGGGCTGCTGCTGCTCACCGACGTCAAGCTGGAGGACTCCGACCTCAGCGACGAGGAGAACATCCTGGCGGAGATCCAGCTCTCGCCCTCCTCCTCGATGACCGGCCAGACACTGAAGGAGATCGACTTCAGGCGCCGTCACGGCTGCTTCGTGCTGGCGCTGAACCGCACCGGAGAGATGATCCGCGACAAGCTGGCCCAGATCCCGCTGCGCCAGTGGGACACCCTGCTGGTCTTCGGCCCCAGGGAGCGGGTCGAGGCGCTGCTCAGCGAGGACGACTTCATCTCGCTGCAGGAGCTCGACATCCGGCTGCGCATGCCAGGGCGCTGGTGGGTCGGGGTGGCGATCATCCCGATCGTCGTGCTGCTGGCCGCCACCGGAGTGATGTCGATCCTCAAGGCCTCGATCCTGGGGGTCGCCGCCCTGGTCCTGCTCGGCGGCCTGACGATCACCAAGGCCTACGAGTCGATCAACTGGACGGTGATCTTCCTGCTCGCGATGATCCTGCCGCTCGGCATCGCGATGGAGAACACCGGCCTGGCGGCGATCATCGGCGAGTGGATCGGTGACATCGGGGAGAACGCCAGCCCCTTCATCGCCCTGTCGGTGATCTACCTGGCCACCGCGTTGCTCAGCGAGATCGTCTCGAACAACTCGACCGCGGTGCTGATGGCGCCGATCGCGATCACCACAGCGACCACTCTGGGCCTGGAGCCGAAGGCCTTCCTGATGGCGGTGGCCTACGCCGCCTCGGCCAGCTTCCTGACGCCGATGGGGTACCAGACCAACGCCATGGTCTACGGCCCCGGCGGCTACCGCTTCCTCGACTACGTCGTCTTCGGCGCGCCGCTCAAGATCGTCTTCTGGCTGCTCTCCGTGCTCCTGATCCCGGTCTTCTGGCCGCTGCAGGCGGGCTGAACAGGGCGTTCCGGGGAAGCCGCCGGGACTCACCCACCCAGCGGCGCGCCCGCCGTGGCAGCGGGCCGAGGCCGTATCTCACACCTGGCCGCGGATGTCGCCCAGCAGACCTTCGATGTGGGCGGTCACCATGGCCATCGCCGAGTGGTTCTCCCCGCCCTCCGGAACGATGATGTCGGCGTAGCGCTTGGACGGCTCGATGAACTCGAGGTGCATCGGCCGCACCGTGCGGTCGTACTGGCGCAGCACGTCCTCGACGCTGCGGCCACGCTCGGCCACGTCGCGGCGCAAACGACGCATCAGACGCACGTCGGCATCGGTGTCGACGTAGATCTTGAAGTCGAGCTCCCGGCGCAGGTCGCTGTCGACGAAGAGCAGGATCCCCTCCACCAGCACCACCGGGCGCGCCTCCACCTTGCGAGTGCGCGCGCTGCGGCGGTGGCGGACGAAGTCGTACACGGGGACCTCGATCTCGCCACCCGAGCGCAGCTGCCGCAGATGTTCGACGAGGAGCTCGATCTCCACCGAGTCGGGATGGTCGAAGTTGTGCCCGGCCAGCTGTTCCGGGCTCCGCCACTCGACGTCCCGGTAGTAGGCATCCTGGACCAGGAAGGCGATGCGATCGCGACCGACCCGTTCGAGCAGAGCCTGGGCCACCGAGGTCTTGCCCGATCCGCTGCCGCCGGCGACGCCGATCGTCGTCACGCCGCCGTGGCGTCGCGTGCCGCTCTCAGCTCGCACCGGACCCACTCCCAGCATTCCTCACGTCTTCCTCCACCGCCTGGCGGCGCTCCCTGCAGTGCACCGACCCGGTGCTGCGTGTGCGCGAGCCGTCGCGGCCGTCGACACTCGCCGCCGGCGGCCGACTCAGCGCTGACAGCGGGGACAGTAGAAGGTGCTGCGACCCGACTGCACGATGCGCCGGATCGTAGCGCGGCAGCGCAGGCAGGGCCTGCCTTCGCGACCGTAGGCTGCGAGGTCGACCGCGAAGTACCCCGGTTCGCCGGCCGCCGACGCGAAGTCGTTGAGTGTCGTTCCGCCCTGATCGATCGCCTCGCGCAGCACGTCGACCACGGCATCGGCGAGACGCTCCCACCTGGCGGCGGCGATGCGGGCGACCGAGCGACGCGGGTGCACTCCGGCGCGCCACAGCGCCTCGCAGGCGTAGATGTTGCCGACGCCCACGACCAGACCGGCGTCCATCAGGAAGCTCTTCACCGGGCCGCGTCGGCCGCTGGCCAGCTGCTGCAGGTCGCCTCCATCGAGGCGCCCCTCGAGCTGCCGGTCGAGCGGCTCGACGCCGAGGCGACGGAAGTGGCGATCGTTCTCCAGCCCGGCGGTCGGCAGCACCAGCACCACCCCGAACCGTCGCGGATCGCGGAAGCGCAGCTCGCGACCCGACTGCAGACTCCAGACCACGTGCTCGTGTGGCTCGGCGGGCTCCTCCGGCGAGAAGTAGCGCAGCCGACCGCTCATGCCGAGATGCACCACGACGGTGCTGTCGCCCTCGAGGTCGATCAGCAGGTACTTCGAGCGCCGTCGCACCGCGTGCACGCGACGGTTCCGGCAGGCACGCCGGAGCCTGGCCACCGGGATCTCCTCACGCAGCATCGCGAAGCGCACCTCGACGTCGAGGAAGCGATCGCCCACCAGGGTGCGCTCGAGACTGCGACGGACGACCTCGACTTCGGGCAGCTCAGGCACGGCGCCCGCCACCGGCCGCCTTGCGCCCTCGCCGGCCGGTCGTCGTGGCGCCGACCGTTGCATGGGCCAGACGAGCGACCAGGTCGGAGAGCACGGTGGCGGGATTCGAGCTGTCGCCCTTGAGCCGCGTCTCGGCCTCGAACACCAGCCACGGCAGGCGCTTGGCCTGCAGCGAGGACCAGCGTGCCGCCGCCAGATAGACGCGGTGCAGGCGGAACGGATGCAGGCCACTCAGCGGGTTGGCGAGGCCGGCGGCCGGAGCAGCCTGCAGCCTGGGCGCGAGGTCGCGCTTGAACCGGTTGTAGTTGCGTTCCACCCGTCGGGCGCCGAGGTGCTCGAGCATGCCGCGCACCGCCGCCACGTGCTGGGCGTACTGGCCGAGCAGGGCGAAGAATCCGAACACCGCGGCGCCCTCGTCCTCCGCCCCCTGGAGATGCCGTTCCAGACGGCGCAGTGCGGCACCGACGTCGCCGGCCGAGATGTCGTCGAGCAGCCCGAAGACGTCCTCTTCGCCGCGGTCCTCGACCGCCGTCTCCACCATCTCGCGATCGATCGTGCCGGAGGCGGCGAGGTTGGCCAGCTTGCGGTACTCGGCCGCGAGACGTCCGGTCGAAACGGCGTCGACGCCACCGCGGTGGCTGCGAATGGTGCGTTGGGTCAGCTCACGGAGCGCGTCGCCGCGGATCGCCACTCCGGTCTCTTCACGCAGGGCCTCGGCCAGGGTGTCGACGCCCTCGATCGCGCCGCGCCGGTCCACCGACACCGAACCGACCTCGAGCAGGTTGCCGGCCGCCGCGATGCGCTCGACCACCGGATGGTCGGACTGCGCCGCGCTCTCGACCAGGACCAGGTGATGCCCCTCGGGCAGGCCGCTCTCGGCCGCATCGGCGAGCTCGGCGAGATCACCCTCGGCCCAGCCGACGAGCCCGTCCTCGCGCGCCGCGAGCAGCAGCGGTTCGAGCCCGGCGAGCAGCTCGGCGACCTGGCGCTTGCCGCGCGGCCGCTGATTGCGCTTCTTGCGCTCACGCGGCCCGCCCTGAAGGGCCCACACCGGCAGGGCGGCGAGCACCGCCTCGGCATCGCCCTCCGCCGGATCGACGGAGAAGAGCCGCAGCGCCTGGAGCAGCCGCGTGGCGCCGACGCGCTGCCGCGGGGTCAGCTCGCTGCCCGCCTCCACCGGCAGCGCTTCCGCCGCCTCGTCGATCAGTCCCGCCGCCGCCGCGCGGTCGGCGAGCAGAGCACTCTCGACGACGAGGCGCACCTTTCCCGGATCGAACAGGGAGTAGGTCTTCAGATCGCCGAGCAGCCGGGCGAGGCCGGCGGGCCGGCGGTGCGGCTCGGCTTGGACCCCGAGGCGCTCGGCCAGGGCTTCGGCCAGCTGGCGTCCCGCCGGCTCGCCCACCACCAGGTCGCCGACCACCAGGTAGACGCTGCCGACATCGCCGTCGGCGATGCGCCTGCGGAGCGCCTCCATCTCAGCGCCGCTCACCCTCGGCTCCCGGGCGTCGGGACGCGCCTCGGGCCCTGGACCCAAGTCGGGCCTCGCGTCGTCGAGATCTCCCTGACAGCCACTCGGCGCACTGCTCGCTGGCCTCCGGGTCGGCGGTCTTCGTGATCAGCGGTCAGTCGTGATCGGGCAGCTGCCCGCGCTCCTCGAGCTCCTGGCAGCTCATGCAGTGCCGCGCCCACGGCAGGGCGCTGAGACGCTCACGGCTGATCTGGATACCGCACGAGGTGCAGCGGCCGAAGGTGCCGCGCTCGAAGCGCACCAGCGCAGCCTCGATCTGGTCGAGCAGGGCCCTCTCGCCGTCGGAGATGGCGAAGGTGAGCTCGCGTGAGTACGCGTTGTTGGCGCGGTCGACCTCGTCCTCCATGCCGCCGTCGGAGGGTCTGAGACCCAGCTCGACGTCCTGCTGGTAGAGCTCGCGCAGCTCGTCGCGCTTCGCCTCGAGCTGCTCACGGAACTGTGTGGCGAGCTTGGCGGGCAGCGAAGTCGGCGGCGTCTGCTTGGTGTCGGCGAGCCCCTGGCGTCGCGAGCTGATCAGCAGACGCGGCCTTGCCCCGGCGCCGTTGGTGGAGGAAGCGCCAGAGCCCGAGGCCTCGTCCACTGCCTGGGATCCGGTGCTGCGCGAGGCCTTCCTGGAGACCTTCTTGCTGGTCGACCTGCGGGTCGATTTCCTGCTGACGGTCTTCTTGCCACCCGTCTTCCTGGCGACCTTCTTCTTGGCCACCTTCTTCGCCGTCTTCTTCTTGGCCGTCTTCTTCTTGGCCGCCTTCTTCTTGGCCGTTCTCTTCTTGGCCGTCTTCTGCTTCGCTGCAGTCTTCTTGACGGCGGCCTTCTTCTTGGTCGACTTCTTCTTGGCGACCTTCTTCTTGGCGACCTTCTTCTTGGTGGCCTTCTTCTTGGTGGCCTTCTTCTTGGTGGCCTTCTTCTTGGTGGCCTTCTTCTTCACGGCGGCCGCCTTCTTCGTGGCCACCTTCTTCTTGGCCGTCTTCTTCTTGGTCGACTTCTTCTCGGCGGCCTTCTTGCTCGCGCTCTTCTTCTTGGCGGTCTTCTTCGCGGCCTTCTTCTTCGAGGTCGCGCTGCGCGCCGAGCTCTTCTTGGTCGACGGTCTCTTGGTCGCCATCTTGCTCACGTCCCTGACACTGTTTCCGAACCTGTGATGATCCCGTCGCGCCACCGCATCGGTGCCGCCGTGACGGGTGCTGGCCTCTTCGTAGCGCCGCCCATGATGCCGACCGTCCTCGGCGACGCTGCGTCGGCGGCCCCCGAGTGCACGGGCCCCCGAGCACCGTCATCACCGGCAACACGCCCTGCGGCCGCTCTCCCGGCCGGCAACCAGCTCCCCTCGCAGCCGGTCTCTCGAACCGACGCGGGGAGGCGCCGAGCAGCCGCTGCGCCGAGCCTCCTCAGAACGGCCCGCGATGGTACTTGATTCCGGTCTCGATCGCGAGCGACCGGTAGAGCTGCTCCAACAGGATCAGGCGGGCCATCTCGTGAGGGAGTGTCTGGGGACCGAAGGAGATTCGGTGACGCGCCGTGCGCAGGAGGTCAGGCGACAGGCCGAGGTCGCTGCCGATCAGGAAGACCAGCGGGCCGGGGGACGACTCGAAGGTCTGGCGTAGGAAGTCGGCGAACGACTCCGAGGATCTCGCTCTGCCGCGGGAGTCCAGGGCCAGGAGACTGGCCGGCTCGGGCGCCGCCGAGAGCATCGCCTCCGCTTCGGCCTCGCGCCGCTCCGGGCCGTCGCCACGACCGGCCCTGATCTGCCTCTGTGCGATCCGCCAGTGGTGAGCGATGCGCTGCTCGTAGTCGGCGCACAGGGAGCGCCACGGCTCACGGTCGTGGCGTCCCGCCCACAGCACCATCACCTCGCGCACCGCCATCGCCCCTCCCTTGCATCGGCTTCGCCGCCGAGACGTCCGATCGTCGAGGCCCCGACCGCCTTTGTTATGTTCTCAGAATGGCCCGCAGCCACGAGGAGGAGCGCCGGAGCCGGCGGCGCAGGCGCCTGACCCGCGGCCTCCTGCTCGGCGCCGCCGCCTTCGGTCTGCCGGCCCTCTACAACGCCTGGGTCGCCCGCCGCACCGCCGAGCTGACCTATCCCTCCTGGCAGGCTCCCGAGGAGTTGCAGACCAGCCTCGGCAGGGTGGCGGTGCGTCGGCTCGGCGAGGAGCGGCCCGGCGGCCCCATCGTGCTCCTGCACTCCCTGGCACCGGGGCATTCGTCCTCCCACTGGCAGGCGGTCGGACGGCGCCTCGCGGCACACCGCTCGGTGGTGCTCTTCGACTGGCCGGGATGGGGCGACTCGCAGCGCGGTCCCTATGAGTACGCCCCGGTGAGCCTCGCCGCGGTGCTGCAAGAGGTGCTCGACGCGGGACCGCGCCCTTCGGCACCGGTCGCGGTCGTCGCCGCCGGTCTCGCGGCGGCCCCTGCGGTGCGTTTCGCCAACCGTTTCCCGGATCGTCTGCGCTCGCTGACCCTGGTCTGCCCGCGGGGTGCCGAGGGCTCGCGACCGGCGCTCCGCGACCGGCTGCTGCGGGGGATGCTGGGCCTGCCGGTGCTCGGCACGTCCGCCATCCACCTGGCGACCAGCCGCCGAGCCCTCGAGACCCAGCTGGTGGCGTCGTTCCACGATCCGCACCGTATCCCCGAGGACCTCCTCGACGAGCACGAGAAGCTGAGCCACCTGCCGGGCAGCCGCCATCCGCTGACCGCCTACCTGACGGGCGGCCTCGACGACGGCGTGCTCGATCGCTGGGCCCGTCTGCCCCTCGGCGAGCTGCACCTGATCTGGGGACGCGAGGCCCGCAGCCCCGAAGTCGTCGACGCCGACCTCTGGCTGAAGCGACGCGGAGCTGCGCTGCACGTGGTGGAGGGGGCCGGCTCGCTGCCCCATCTGGAGCGCCCCGAGGCGACCGCCGAGTTGCTGCGCTCGATTCTCTCCTGACGCCGGAGTCTCTCCTCCGCCTCCGAGCGGTCGCCACTTCAGGCGCCGAAGTACCTCGCGTCGGGATGGTGGAAGACGAGCGCCGAGACGCTCGCCTCGGGATCCATCATCTGCCCCTCGGTGAGCTCGACGCCGATCTCCTCCGGCCGCAGCACCCTGAACAGGGCCTCCTGTCCGTCGAGATCGGGACAGGCGGGGTAGCCGAAGCTGTAGCGCTTGCCGCGGTAGCGGGCGGCGAAGCGCTCGCGGTCGGTCATCGCGGGATCGTCGGGGAAGCCCCACAGCGCGCGCAGCCTCTGGTGCACCAGCTCGGCGGCGGCCTCCGCGGTCTCCAGCGCCAGCGCCGCCAGAACGTGGCTGTCGAGGTACTCGCCGGAGTGGCGCAGCGACTCGACCCTCTCGCGGATGCCTTCGCCGGCGGTGGTGACGAAGAGCGCCAGGTGATCGTCCTGCAGAACGTAGTCGGCGAGGCAGAGTCCCTTGCCGCCGGCCTGACGCGGGAAGACCCAACGGGCCGCGACCTCGCCGTCGCCGTTCAGCAGGGCGATCTCGTTGCCGTCGGCGCGCGCCTTCCAGAACTGCCAGACCGCGCGCGCCGTCATGCCCCCGGCGAGGCAAACCTGTTTCACCTCTTCGACACGCTCCTCGAGCTTGCGCAGCTTCTCGTCACCGCGCTCGCGGAGCTTCTCCACCGACCCGTGCAGCCCGAGGTGCTTGCCGAACAGCATCTGGGGGTTGACGTGCCGCCAGACCTCCTCCAGGTCGAGCTCCTCGACCCTGCGCTCCAGGTCGGGCACCGCTGGCACCGGGAGGTCGACCCGGACCTCGGCACTGCGTTCGCCGCGGTCCGACGAGTCGCGCTCGCGGGTCGGTGCGACCCCGCCCTGCCGGTCGTTGGCAACCGTCTCGGCGATCTCTTCGAGGGCGGCGTCGCGCTGCGCGGGATCGGTCAGGCGCTCCACCAGCTGCAGGCCGTGCATCGCGTCCTTGGCGTAGGTGCAGACGCCGCCGTACTCGGCGGCGATCCGCGTGTGGGTGAAGCGACGAGTCAGCGCCGCTCCGCCGACCAGCAGATCGACGTCGATCCCCGCGGCGCGGAAGTCGGCCGCCGTGGTGACCATCATCTGGGCGCTCTTCACCAGCAGGCCGGAGAGGCCGACCACGTCGGGACGGTGCTCGCGCACCGCCTGCACCAGCTGCTCGCTGGGCACCTTGATGCCCAGGTTCACCACGTCGAAGCCGTTGTTCGAGAGGATGATGTCGACCAGGTTCTTGCCGATGTCGTGCACGTCGCCCTTCACCGTGGCCAGGATCACCTTGCCGCGCAGGGAGCTCCCGGATCCCTCGGCCCCCTCGCTGCGCGTCATGTGCTGCTCGAGGAAAGAGACCGCCGCCTTCATCACCTCGGCGCTCTGCAGCACCTCGGCGACGATCAGCTCGTTGGCGTTGAACAGGCGCCCCACCTCCGCCATGCCCTGCATCAGCGGACCGTTGATCACGTCGAGCGGCTCCGGCCAGCGCGGATCCGACAGGGTCTGCTCGAGGTCCTCGATCAACCCCTCCTTGGATCCCTCGATCACCGCGCGCTGCAGACGCTGGTCGAGCGGCAGCGCGGTGCGGTCGACCTGGACGGTGCGTGACCGCGAATCGCGGAAGTGCTCGGTGAAGCGTTCCACCGCCCGGCGGCCGGCCTCCGCATCGCCCGGCTCGAGGTCGATCAGGCTCTGGGCCAGGTCGCGCTCCTCCTGCGGGATGTCGGCGAACCTGGCCAGCTTCTCGGTGTTGACGATGGCCGCGTCGAGACCGGCCACGGTGGCGCGATAGAGGAAGACCGAGTTCAGCACCTCGCGCCCGGCGTTGGGCAGACCGAAGCTGACGTTCGAGACACCGAGGATCGTCGGCGATGTCGGATAGAGGCGCCCCAGCTGTCGCACGCCCTCGATCGTCGCCGCGGCGGAACCGAGGTAGTTCTCGTCGCCGGTGCCGCAGGGGAAGACCAGGGCGTCCCACCAGATGTCCTGCGGCTCGACGCCGTAGCGTTCGGTGAGCAGCTCGAAGGAGCGCGCCGCCACCTCGAGCTTGCGCTCCACCGTGACCGCCATGCCGCGCTCGTCGATCAGGCCGACGACCAGGGCGGCGCCGAACCGCCGCGCCAGCGGCACCACCGCGTCGAAGCGCTCTAGACC
The DNA here is from genome assembly GCA_003388555.1 of Acidobacteriota bacterium. Classification (GTDB taxonomy): domain Bacteria; phylum Acidobacteriota; class Thermoanaerobaculia; order Multivoradales; family Multivoraceae; genus QQVD01. The sequence continues at coordinate 62,123 of QQVD01000020.1, forward strand.
GTCCTCTAGGTTCACCGAGTTCAGGATCGACTTGCCCTGGCAGTAGGTGAGCGCCCGCTGCATCACCGCGGCGTCGGTGCTGTCGATCATCAGCGGCACCTTGACCCGCCGGATCAGCTGGTCGAGGAAGCGCTCCACGTCGGCGGCCTCGTCGCGGTCGGGGTCCTGCAGGCAGACGTCGACCACCTGGGCGCCGCCGCGCACCTGCGCCCTTCCGACCTCGGCGGCGGCCTCGAAGTCGCCCTCGGCGATCAACCGCTTGAACTTGCGGCTGCCCAGGACATTGGTGCGCTCGCCGACGAGCAGAGGACGGTTGTCGGCGGTCAGCTCCGTGCCCTCGAGGCCGGAGACCAGAGCCCGGTGGTGGCTCGGCACACGGCGGGGCGTCCGGCCCTCGACCAGCTTCGCCAGCGCTCTCACGTGCGCCTCGGTGGTGCCGCAGCAGCCGCCCACGAGGTTGAGCCAGCCGGCGTCGAGGAAGCGGCCGATCACCTCCTCGAAGACCTCGGGCCCCTCGAGATATCTCCCATCCTCGTCCGGCAGCCCGGCGTTCGGCACCAGGGCGACACGGGTGCGGCACAGCTCGGCGAGCGTGCGCACGTGGTCGGTCATGAACTCCGGACCGGTGGCGCAGTTGAGCCCGACGTAGAGCAGGTCCTCGTGCATCATCGAGATGGCGAACGCCTCGGCGTCCTGCCCACCGAGCATCGTGCCCATCGCCTCGATGGTCGCCGAGACGGCGATCTCCCGCTCGACGCCGAGCTCGGCGAACGCCTCACGGATGCCGATCAGGCCGGCCTTGATGTTGCGCGTGTCCTGCGAGGTCTCGAGCAGCAGATAGTCGACACCCCCGTCGAGCAGACCGAGGGCCTGCTCGCGGAAGTGAGCGATCAGCTGCTCGAAGGTGACGCCGCCGGTGACCGAGATGGCCTTGGTCGTCGGACCCATCGAGCCGCAGACGAAGCGCGGCCGCTCGGGCGTCGAGTAGGCGTCGCACGCCGCCCGCGCGATCTCGGCAGCGACCCGGTTGAGCTCGCGCGTCCGGGCCTCGAGGCCGTACTCGGCCAGCACCAGGGGCGTACCGCCGAAGGTATTCGTCTCGACGATGTCGGCGCCGGCCTCGAGGTAGCGGTCGTGCACCCTGCGGACCACGTCGGGCCGGGTGACCACGAGGATCTCGTTGCAGCCGTCGAGATCCTCGCCGCCGAAGTCCTCCGCTTCGAGGCGAGCGTCCTGCATGGCGGTGCCGGTGGCGCCGTCCATCACCAGGATCCGCTGCTCGAGCAGTCGCCTCAGCTCACTGGTCGGCGTGTCGCTCATCTTGATCGTCGGTGCTCCATGGTCGTCGGGTGGTCGCGCCGCCGGCGGCGCGGTCCGAGGCCCCGAGGCGGGCTCAGAGGTCGAGCCGGTTCATCAGTTCCTTGATCGCCACCGCGCTCTGCATGACGTAGAAGTGCACCGCGGGAACCCCGTGGTCGAGCAGCTCCTCGGTCTGCTTCAAGGCCCAGTCGACGCCGATGCTGCGCACCTCGGATGGCGCGGCCTCCTCCACCGCACTGGACAACTCGGGTGGAATCGTCAGGTGGAACACGGAGGGCAGACTGGTGAGGTGCTTCTTGGTGGTGAGGATCTTGAGGCCCGGGATGATCGGCACCTCGATGCCGGCAGCGCGGCAGCGATCGACGAAGGCGAAGTAGTGGCGGTTGTCGAAGAACATCTGGGTGACGATGTAGTCGGCTCCGGCCCGCACCTTCTCGAGGGTGCGCTGCACGTCGGTCTCCAGGTTCGGCGCCTCGAAGTGCTTCTCGGGATAGCCGCCGACGCCGATGCAGAAGTCCGACGGATCGGCGTCGAGCAGGTCCTCCTCGAGGTAGCGCCCGGAGTTCATCGCGGTGATCTGCGCGACCAGGTCGCTGGCGTAGCGGTTGGCGCTGCGACCGTCGCGCAGCGGCTTGACGTAGCCGGAGTGGTCTCCGCGCACCGCGAGGACGTTGTCGATGCCCAGGTAGCGCAGCTCGATCAGGAAGTCCTCGGTCTCCTCGCGCGAGAAGCCGTTGCACAGCAGGTGCGGCACGGCATCGATGCGGTACTTGTTCTGGATCAGCGCACAGACGCCGAGCGTGCCTGGACGCTTGCGCTTGACCCGCTTCTGGATACCGGAGCGCGTCTCCTCGTAGTACGCCTCCGCCGAATGCGACGTGATGTCGATGAACGGCGGCGAGAACTTCTGCAGCGCATCGATCAGTTCCAGCAGCCGCTCCAGCGTGCCGCCACGAAGCGGCGGAATGATCTCGAAGCTGATCAGCGGCCGGCTCGCCCGGTCGAGGTGTTCGACGACTTTCATCTGCTGGGGTTCATCCGTGGGGGCGTTCGTCGGGTGTCGTCGGCTATCGGTTTCGGGAGTCGTTCGGGAATCGTTGGATGGTTGCTCGTCCCTCGGATCATCGCAGGACGACGGCCTGCCGCGGCCGCGGCTCTCCGACCCGCGTTCCGCTGCCGTCCGGCTGCCGGCGACGCGGCGCCGAGACCTCCCCGTCGCGGCGGACGCGGCAGGTCGCCGGGCGCCGGACGACCGCCCAGAGACCGCGAAGTCGTGGAGAGGGGTGCACGGGCCCCGGAGGTCGGGCCCACCTCGGACCGCGACGCCCCGGCGGCGGGACCGTGGACGCCGCAGGGCGGCCGGTGCGCTATCTTAGCCGCGCATCTGCACGGCGACTCAAGCACGGCCGGGGAGGTACCGGCCGACACGAGCCGAGTCGGAGGAAGAGCGACGCCCAGCGGTCACCGCACAGTGCGGCGCCGGCCGCCTCCCCCAACTGCCCGAGCCCAACGCCGCGAAGCGCTGCCAGACTCCACTGCCGTGAGTCCGCGACCGATCTCCTCCAGCGCCTGGAACCGGCTGCGGCTGGCCGCCGATCTCCTGGCCGGCCTGCTGGCCCTCATCCTGGCGTTCTGGATCCGCATCAGCCTGCCTCTGCCGTTGACCGCGGGCCTGCTGCCAGCCGATCGCTTCGCCTTCCTCAGTCTGGCGGCGATCCTGGTCGGTTGCAGTCAGAACCTGGTGCTCTACTTCTTCGGCTTCTACGAGCTGAGTCACCCACGATCCCGCTTCGATCGATTGCGCGGGATCCTGCTCGCGGTCAGCGTCCAGTGCGCCAGTCTCGCCACCTTCTACTTCTTCGCCAACCGTGTCTTCCCGCGTTCGGTCCTGCTCGTCTTCGCACTGCTCAACTTCACACTGCTCTGGCTGGTTCGGTCCGGCCTCGACCGCGTGCTGCAGCCGCCCGAGCGCCGCGTCGTGGTGGTCGGCTGCGGCCGCGAGGCCGAGGACCTCGCGGACGACATCCTCCAGTATCCCTGGCACCGGGTGCGGATCTGCGGCCACGTGCCCGCGCCGGGACACGACGGCGCCGATCCGCCCGCCGCGACGCGGGCCGATCGAGCCCGGTGTTCCCTCGGCCCGCGCCTGGGAACGGTCGCCGACCTGCCGAGACTGGTCGAGGACGGGGTCGTCGACGAGATCGTGGTCGCCGGTGCCACCCATACCTGGCAGACCGACCTGGTCGACCGCCTGGCCAGGCTGCCGCGACGCGCCAGCGTGCTGCTGTTCCCGGGCCCGTTCGACTCCCTGGTCGGCCGCATGCACTACCGCTCGGTGCAGGACATCCCCTTGGTCGAGGTCGTTCCCGACACCTCCTGGCGCCGCGGCGACTGGCTCAGGCGGACCTACGACGTCGCCATCGCCACCGTGCTGCTGCTGCTCGCGCTGCCGCTGCTGCTGGTCTGTGGGCTGGCGATCCGCGCCACCTCGGCCGGACCGATGCTCTACTCGCAGACCCGGGTGGGCAGGAACCAGCGGCCCTTCACCCTGTGGAAGCTGCGCACGATGCACGTCGGCGCCGAGCAGGAGGAGGAGCTCCTGGCGCGGCCCGACGATCCCCGCAAGACCGCCATCGGAGGCGTGCTGAGGGCGCTGCGCATCGACGAGGTGCCGCAGCTGTTCAACGTGCTCCAGGGATCGATGAGCCTGGTCGGACCGAGGCCCGAGCGACCCGGTTTCGTCGACCGGTACCTGCAGGAGGTCCCCGGCTACAGCATCCGCTTCGCGGTGCGGCCCGGGCTCACCGGCCTGGCGCAGGTCAACGGCGACTACGACTCCTCGACCGAGAACAAGCTGCGCTACGACCTCGCCTACCTGGCCAACTGGAGCCCGCTGCTCGATCTGTCGATCCTGCTCCGCACGATCCGCATCGTGCTCACCTCGCGCGGCATCTGATCCGGCGGTCGGGGCAGTGCTCGGGACAACGGTCGTGTCGGGGTCGGGGCAAAGAGGGTGACGCCGGACTCAGGCACCCGGTGCCTTGGCCACGGATGGCTGACCGGCGCTGCCGACACCGACGATCGGCAGTGAGCGCACGGCGGGCCTCTCCACCGCGCGGTGGGCAGCGACGCGCTGCCGCGCCGCCGGGTAGACGGCGAGCGGATCGCCACCGGCCTGTTCGGCGGCTCCCGGACAGAACGCCATGCGCCGGGCCACGTCGGCGCCGAGCCCGTCGAGTCTGCGGGTGACCTCGACCGTCAGCTCGCGCACCTCCTCCAGAACCGGACTGCGACGCCAGATCTCGGCCAGCGGCCGGTGGTGGAGGTTGCCGGCGGCTCGGCGCCACTGCACGCACGGATAGACGTTGCCGAAGGGATCGATCGCGACCGCCGACGAGCCGGCACCGCAGTGTTTGCGTGGGACCGCGTCCACCTCGGTGCGGTCCGTCGACGCCTGCTCGGCGATCGGCTCGGCGCCGCCGGCAGCGGCCTCACCGGCACGTCCGGCCGGAGACGGCGCGGCGGCGCGGGTCCGCTCGGCGACGATCGAGAAGAGCTCGCGGATGCCCTCCTGCGTCGGGCTCAGGTCGAGCGGCGAACGATCGCCGTCGTCGCGGGGAGAGACCTCGGGCTCGATCTGCAGCGGCACGCCGAGCCGGTCGGCGAGAGCGAACATGTCGGCGATCTGGTGCTGGTTCCAGATCGTCAGCACGCTGTTCATCTTGAGCCGGAAGCCGAGCGAGCGCAGCTCGGCGAGGTTCGCCAGCAGGCGTTCGAACGATCCCGGGACCCGGGTCTGACGGTCGTGCACCTCGGCGGTCGCGCCGTGCAGACTGACCTCGACGACGAACGGGTCGACGCGCTCCTTGACCTCGCGCGCCAGGCGGCCGCGGAGCGCATGGGCGTTCGACTTGAGCCGGATGACGAAGCCGCCTTCGCGAGCCCGCTCACCGATCTCGAGGAACTCGGGGTGAGCCAGCGGCTCGCCGCCGGTGAGCACCAGATTGAGCACCCCGAGCTCGCGCAACTCGTCGAGCAGGTCGAAGTACTGTCCGAGACTCAGCGGTGTGCCGCGCAGACCGAGATCGTTGTAGCAGAAGGCGCAGTCCCAGTTGCACCGGTAGGTCAGCTCGAGGAGGACCGAGAACAGTCGGTTCTCCTCCCAGCTGCGGCGGATCAGCTGGCTCCACATCGCTACCGCTCTCCACCCTGCGGTGCCCCGGGCGGCTCCTCCACATCGCCGCGGCGCGCCTCCCGGCGCGGTTCGAGAACCCCGGCGTCCTGCAGCTGGTGCAGGAACTCCCGTACGTCGGCCTCGAGCTGCTGCGACGAGACGTCGAACTCCTGCTGCAGCGACGCGATCAGGTGGCCCAGCCCACGCCCCTGCATTACCCCCCGATCGACCCACTCGAGGATCCGGCCACCGATCTCGTCGAGCACCAGGACCTCGCCGGCCTGCTGGCGCACGACGACGGTCTCGCCGGCCAGGCGGCGGTAGCGCACGTCTGCGCCCAGCCGCGGGTGCGCGGCTGTCGAGGCCTCTGCAGTCGAGGAGCCGTGAGTGCTCTGGTCTTGGTTCATCGTCGGATGCCCGTGAGTCCGGTCGCCGGCCTCGGGTCTCGGCCCTGGAGCCGCAGCAGCGAGGTGCAGCCTTCGATCCTACGCCGACGGATCGGCGCCGGCGACCGGACCGCTCCGATGCCGGGAAGCGAAGAAGCGCCGCAGCTCGTCCCAGAACCGGTCATCGCGTCGGTGAAAGCGCAGCCGCGCCAGCGCGACGGATCCGTCGCCCGGCCCACCGCCACAGATCTCAAGCAAGACACGCTCCAGCCGCTCGGCGCGCAGCGGATCGGCGTTGACGAACGGCGCCGCGGCCAGCAACGACGCGACGCCGCGAGCGCGGCTGACCTCCTCGACGTCGTGGGCGGCACCGGGCGGCGCCTGCTCGAGCGAGAGCAGTCCACCCAACGGGACCCGCCGGCGCGCCGATACGGGACGCCGCAGATCGCCGGCGAACGGAAGTCGTTCCACGATGAATCGATCCCCATCCTGGCCGGACGACTCCAGCGCCACCGCGTTCAGGTCGTCGCTGAGCACCTCCCGGCCGCCGTCGAGCGACAGCCGCGACAGTGTCGACTTGCCGGCACCGGAGCGACCGACGAAGACGTAGGCCCGCCCACCGTCGACCACGGCGGCGCTGTGCAGCAGCACCCCGCCCAGGTCGAGCAGACGGTAGGCGAGCGCGACGCGGAAGAAGTTCTCGAACACGCCGGCGAACTCGGCGCCGTCGCCTGCCGCAGACCACAGCGCTCCTCGCTCGAGGCGGCCGCCCGGGAGCTCGAGCACCGCCAGGGCGTGGCGGCCGGCGAAACGCACCCTCTCGGGCTGGTGGTCGAAGTCGAAGCTGTTCGGCCAGGCGCACAGGTCGATCTGCCTGAAGTCCCGCTGGGCGGCGCGCAGCAGGCGGAAACGAGCCGGCTCGCTCTCACCGGCCGGACCGGCGAGCGGCCCCCAGGCCGCCTCGATGACCTCGATCTGCCAGTCGGCCAGCCCCTCGATGACCTGCGGTCCACCGGCGAAATCGAGTCGCAGCCGGCCAGCCCCCCACGCCTCGCCGCCGATGCGGCTGGGAAACAGATCGGGGTAGCGCAGGAATCGACGCGCGAACTCCGCCATCGGCGCGTCGACTCAGCTGGTGGCGGCTTGTCGGCGCCTCACCGCTCGCAGGGCCAAGCGGGCGAAGCGTAGGACGGCGGCGATCCGCAGGCGGAGACCGGGTCGCAGAGAGCGGCCGGCGGCGGCGGTGGCGACACCGACCCTGTCCCGACGCACCACCGGTCGGTCGGCGCTCGAGGCGGCGTCGGCTGCGGTGACCCAACACCACCCGCATCGTCGCAGCCAGCGCCACCCGAGGAGGCGATGCGCCACCAGGCGATGGTGCTCGTCGACGAAGACGACGATGTCGCCAGGCCAGGCGGCCCGGCGCTCGACCTCGAGGCGATCCGAGCTGTCGAACAAGGGGCGCATGCACCCGCCGACCACCGGCACGACCAGGCGATCGACGCCCGCTCCCGAGCCCGCGGCCGGCGCCAGCAGTCCGCTCGACTGCAGTGCCAGCACGCCGGAGGGTGGCGAGGTTGCAGCCGCGGCCCGGCCGCGACGTCCTGGCTGGTCTTCGTTGTTCGACATCGGATGCTCCACCGGCGGACCGGGGGATTCTGCAGCGCACTGTAGCCGAGGGCGAGTAACTCAGCCGCTGCGACGCAGAGCCCGGCGACGGTACGGGTCGAGCGCCACCGCCCTGGCCTCGGCGGCCGCGGCCTCTTCGTCCCGACCCTGCCCTCGCAGCGCCCGTGCCAGGTTGAGCAGCGTCTCCGGCCGCAACTCGATCGCCAGCGACTCCCGGTAGCGCTTCTCAGCGCGCTCGTGGTCACCGGCGATCAGCCAGTAGCTGCCGATCGCCAGCGGCAGGCGGGCGTCGGCAGGCCGACTCGTGAAGGCCCGCTGCAACGACTGCAGCGAGGACCTCCAGGCGGCGCTGCCCTGCACCCCGGACCCGCGCTCGAAGGCCGACGCCCTCGCCTCGGCGAGCCAAAGGGCGCGCTCCGCCGCCGCCGCGGGCAGCACGATGCGTCCGACGCCGAGCATCAGCACCGCGGTCAGCAGCACCGCGGCGACCACCCGCACGCCCCCACCTCTCCAGGGGGACGGCACCTCGAAGGGAGCCGGCTGGCGCCGCGAGAGGATCCAGGCCACCGCGACGAGCACCGGCAGAGCCGTCGCTGGCGTCCGCAGGGGGAAGTAGGAAAGGCAGACCACGGCGAAGCCGAGCGCGCCGGCCAGCGCCGTTCGTCGATGTGCCGGCGGTGCGCTCCGCGCCGCGACCGCCAGGCAGCCGAGCGCCCAGAGGAGGGCGAGCACGCCGAGCACACCGGTCTCCGCCGCCACCTCGAGCACTTCGTTGTGGGCGTTGGCGAAGGAAGAGAACGGTCCGTGGGCCGGGTAGAAGGGAGCGCCCTGCGCCAGCAGCTGCTCCTTGGTCCGGTTGTAGAGCACGCCGAAGTTGCCCGGCCCCTGGCCGAGCAGCGGCCGCTCGCGCACCAGCTCGACCGCCACCATCCAGCCGTCCAGGCGTCCGGTGAGCAGCGCGTTCCAGTCGCCACGCAGCATCTGTTCGGCCTTCCTCTCGACCCGCTGGTGCAGCGGGGTCGAGAGCACGGCGACGACGAGGAGCGCCACCACGGCGAGCCCCGCGAAGGCGCCGCGCCACGAGAGCGTGCGCAGGCTGCGGGGCCACCAGAGGACCAGCGTCGCGGCGATCAGCGCCAGCGCTGCCGACAGCGTCTGGGTGATCAGCAGGCCGCCGTGCACCGTCACCGCGAGGAGCACTTCCAGCAGCAGGCCCGGCGCCCGACCCTCGCCGCCATCCGCCCGCGCGATCCAGCGCCGGCGCAGGCGGGCCTGCAGCACGATGCACGGCAGGAGCAGGAAGATGGCCGCGTCCGCCGGGTTGCCGAGACTCGCCCGCAGCTCGAACCGGGCCCTCTGACTCGGCGCCGAGGAGAGCAACGAGACCGCATTCCAGAACAGCCATCCCGAGACCGCTGCGGCGAGCGCCCCGAAGGTGATCGACAGCGTCGCGAAGCGCAGCGGCAGCACCGTCCACAGCACCACCAGGAGCGCACCGAGCAGGACGACGACGCTGGTCTCCCAGCTGATCGCCGGGAAGCGTGAGAAGCAGCTGGCGAGCAGGTGCACGAGCACCAGCGGAGCGAGGGCGATCAGGGGGAACACGCTGCGCCGCGCCGCCTCCCGCCCCGCCACGAGCGGCGCCAGGCAGCCGATCATCGCGGCGGCTCCGAACAGCAGGACCCAGAGCTTGGGAGCGCGGAAGCCCTCCTTCAGGGTCGAGGCGGAGACCAGCACCACCAGGACGGCGAGCAGCGAGGCGCCCAGAGTGGCGGCGACGGCGATCCGTGGTGCTCGCACCGGCGCCGCTCCCGCGTCCGCCTGCCCGGCCGCCGCACTCACCCGACGACCTCCGAACCGACCGCCGGGGGCGCCGAGAGCCTACGCAGCAGCGTCAGCCCCGCCCAGGCCAGGGCGATGCCGAGGGCGTTGCCCAGGGCGTCGGCGAGCTCCGCCGCGCGCACCCCGAGGAGTCCCTGGAGCACTTCGAGGGCCCAGCTGTAGAGCAGCACGAACAGCGCGCTGGGCCACAGTGGCGTCAGCGCGATCCGGCGCGGCGAGGACCAGGCCACGATCGCGGTGAGCGCCGCGAACAGCACGACGTGCACCAGCTTGTCGACCGGGACCGGACCGGAGCTGACGCCATCGTCGCGCAGCAGCCGCTCGAGCAGTGCGCCGAGCCCAGCCGCCTCGACCCAGCCGGCGAGCACGGGGATCGGCAGCAGCAGCGCCAGGGCGGTCACCGCACAGGCGAGCAGCGCCACCGCCCGCCGCCAGCTCGCCAGGGCGGGCCGGCTCATCCGTCGCTCCTCCGCCTCGCAGCCGCCGCCGGGCGAGCGATCCCGTGATCGCCGCGCCCCCGGCCGCGTCGGCGCTCGCTGCGGTCCTGGATTGGCGGTGCGGTGTGCATGGTGGACGCGGACTGCGGGCGAAGGGCGGTCGCTTCGTCGCCACGGAGTGGCCGCGCCGCTGCGCCGACTGCGCCGAGCGGCCGCGTCGCAGCGACGACCGCGACGAGGCGCCGACCCCTTCGGCCCGGCGGGTGACTGGCCCGGCGGGTGACGCAGTCGCCTGCGTCACCCTCGAGGGCGCGCCGTCACCTGGCGCCGATGAACCCCTCTTTCTCGAGATAGAGGATGATCGACTGTGCGGCCTCCTCGGCGGTCAGCTTCTCGGTGTCGATCTCGATCTCGGCGTCCTCGGGCACCTCGTAGGGGTCGGAGATGCCGGTGAACTCCTTGATCAGGCCGGCACGCGCCTTGGCGTAGAGGCCCTTGCGGTCGCGCTGCTCACAGACCTCCACCGGCGTGGCGACGTGCACCAGCACGAAGCCGCCGAGTGGCGCGACCAGGTCGCGTACCTCCTTGCGCACCCGGTCGTAGGGGGCGATCGGGGCACAGATGGCGATGCCGCCGTTCTTGGTGATCTCCGAGGCGACGAAGCCGATGCGACGGATGTTGATGTCGCGGTGCTCTTTCGAGAAGCCGAGCTCGGAGGAGAGGTTGGTGCGCACGATGTCGCCGTCGAGCAGGGTCACGGGTCTTCCTCCCAGCTCCAGCAGCTTCACCTGCAGGACGTTGGCGATGGTCGACTTGCCGGCTCCGGAGAGGCCGCTGAAGAACACCGTGAATCCCTGACGCGCGCGCGGCGGATGCGACTTCTGCAGCTCGGCGGCGACCTCGGGGAAGGTGAACCAGGAGGGGATCTCGACGCCCTCGGCGAGTCGGCGACGCAGCTCGGTACCGGAGATCGACAGCGTGCGCACACCCTCCTCGACCTCGTCGACCGGCTCGTAGCTGTCACGCTCCTCGACGTAGACCATCATCTGGAAGGGCACCATCTCGATCCCCAGCTCCTCCTCGTGCTGGCGCAGCAGCTGCTGGGCGTCGTAGGGGCCGTAGTAGGGCTTGCCGCCGTCGTCGCTGCCGGGGCCGGCGTGGTCCCGCCCGACGATGAAGTGGGTGCAGCCGTAGTTCTTGCGGATGATCGCGTGCCACACGGCCTCGCGCGGACCCGCCATGCGCATCGCCAGCGGCAGCAGCGACAGCATCGCGGTGTTGCGCGGGTAGTGACCCAGCACCTGCTGGTAGCACCGCACCCGCGTGTAGTGATCGAGGTCGCCGGGCTTGGTCATGCCGACCACCGGATGGATCAGCAGGTTCGCCTCGAGGTTTCGAGCCGCGCGCAGGGTGAGCTCGAAGTGGGCGCGGTGCATCGGGTTGCGGGTCTGGAAGGCGACCGTCTTGCGCCAGCCGAGACGGGCGAACTCGCGGCGCAGCCGGGCCGGGGTGCGGCGCAGCATCGGATAGTCGTACTGCGACGGCAGACGCAGACCCTCGAGCCGCCCTCCCACCGAGATCTCGTTGGTGCGCTGGTAGAGGTGGGCGACGCCGGGATGGTTGCGGTCGTCGGTGCCGAAGACCTTCTCCGCCTCGAGCTCGCGATCGTGCTCGTACACGTCGGACACGTCGAGCACCGCCAGCATCACCCCTTCGGGATCGCGCAGCGCCAGCTTCGATCCGGTGGCGAGGCCCTCGGCGGCCTGCGGCGTCACGTCGAGGTTCACCGGGATCGGCCACAGCTCCCCGCTCGGCAGGCGCATCTCCTCGCAGACCTTGCGGAAGGCCGCCTGATCGAGGAACCCGTCGAGCGGCGAGAAGCCGCCGTTGAGCAGCAGCTCGAGGTCGCAGAGTTGACGCGGAGAGAGGGTCCACGACGGCCAGTCGCGAGAGGCCGCTCGCAGCTCCTCGGCGCGTTCGGCATCGACCAGACGGTCGACGAGCGTGCCGCCGTGCGGCGCGGTCAGATGATCTTGCATGACGAACTCCTGAGACCGGCGCGACGCCGGCCGAATCGAATGCTGAAACCAGCGCTTACCGCGGGCCGCCGTTCGTTGCTGGTCGCGGGCGGCGCCTCGGCGCGCGCGAGGGCGGGTGGTCGGGTCGAAACGCTCGGCGCCGGTGTCGATCGTGAGCGCCCGTCGGCGTTCTATGCTCTGGGCTCGAATCGTGGCCCGAAGGGGAGCACGACCCATGATCCGGCGAGAGGCGTCGAAGCCCGCATTCTAGAGGGAAAGCGAGGCCGAGAGCCAGTCGCCGCGGGTGTTTCGTGCCCTCCCCTCGTCGGCGGTACCGACCGGCGCGGGAGCTGCGGCCGGCGCTGGCGCGGAGGCCGCCGGAGGGCTGGAGGGGTCGACCGGGAAGGCGGCCGAAGCCGAGGATCGGCAGGCATGGAGCTCGACGCACCCAACGGCAACGAAGGCCGGCACGACGACCCGCCGCCCGAGCGGCAAGCGCCGCAGCGCCGGCCCGGCGGCTCGCGGATGGCTCGCACCGCTCTCGCCGGGCTGGGCGCACTCGCCGCTGCCTGCGCCCTGCTCGGGCTTCTCGACCGCCAGCGACAGTTGGCGCGACTCGACCCGGCGATCGCGTCGATCCAGGACTCCGGCCGCCGCGACGGAGCGAGCACCCGGGCGCAGCGCGAAGTGGATCCGCTGCGGCGACAGCTCGTGGTCAGCAGCGCCCTGATCGCAGACAGTCTCGACCCGGCCGCCTGGGAGGGCGATCCGGAGGCCACGCTCGAGGACCGCGTCGAGTCGATGGTCGACCGGCTGCGCACCGCGAACGATCTCGCCACCCAGGTGCTGGCGGCGCGACCTGGCTCGTGGCGCGCCAACCTCTACTCGGGCGCCTCGCTCTACCTGATGCGCTCGCTGCTGCGGGACGAGAAGCTGGTTCGCGAGCCCGAGGACTGGCGCACGCCACTGCGCCGCGCCGCCGAGCTGGCGCCGCTGCAGTCCGAGCCGCGCGCCTTCCTGGCGCTGACCCAGCTCGAGCTCTGGCAGATGCTCTCCGAGGAGAGGCGCCTGGAGACCCGGGAGCTGCTCCGTGATGCCTGGTCGGGAGCTCCCCTCGACCGTCGCATCCTCGCCGCCTGGATCCGCGTCGCTCCCAAGGACCCCTCGCTGCTCGACCCGATCGCCCCTTCACCGTACCTGCTGCTGTGGACCCAGCACGAGCTGGCGCAGATCGGCCGCTGGGACCTGGTGCTGCTGGCACGACGACGACAGCTCGAGGTCGAGCTCGCGGCGGTCGACCGGGCGCTCGAGGCGGCGCGCGCAGCGATCCGGCTGGGCGACCTGCAGCGGGCGCGCGAGGTGCTGCTCTCGGCGCTGCCGGCGACGCCCACATCGCCCCACGCCGAGAGCGTGCGGCGCATCCTCGATCTGCTGCCGCCCGGTCCGTTGAGTCGGGTCAACGCCGAGGCTCTCTCGAGCTGGCTGGTGTGGACGCTGGACCTCGATCTCTACGGCGGCGCGACGATCGGCGCCGAGGCGGTCGCCAGGATGGAGATCCTCTCGGCCGGGCTGTCGCCGTGGGAGCGTGCCAGAGCGCGGCTGCTCACCGCCGGCGGCGACGCCGCCGAGCGGCTGCGGGCCGAGCTGGTCGCGACGCGACCCGGCGACTCCGCTTCGAGCGACGACGAAGCCGAGCTCGAGCGGGCCACCGGGTGGGCGATCTACGAGCTCCACCTCGCCACCCATCGGCTGCGGCAGGCCGCCGACGGCGGCTCGGGCCGAATCGCCGCCGGGCGCGACGCGGCGCTGCCGGAGACCCCAAGGGTGCCGGCCGCCCACCGGCTGCTGCTCGAGTGGTTGCGTCTCGGGGGATCGGCGGAGTCGTCGCGGATCGGCGACTGGATCGCGAGCGAGCAGGCCGTGTGGACGGCCGAGCTGATGCTCGATCAGCCGATCGAGGAGATCGTGCTGCCCTTCGAACGCGTGCCACGCGGTGGAACCGTCGTCGAGGTGTCCTGGAACGGGACGCTGCTCGGCGTCTTCGACCGCTTCGCCGCCCAATCCCCGCTGCGCCTCCTCGTCGCCGCCGACGCCGGAGTGCATCGACTGCAGGTGCGGGCGCCCTACGCGACGGCGCCGGTTCCCGGCCGACCCGAGCTCGTCGTCGCCGGTTCTACCCGGTAGGCACGCAGCAGGCCGGCAGCGGCGGCGCACAACGCCAGGTAGGCCGTGGCGTTCGCCGGGTTGGCGAGCGGGAAGTCGACGCAGCAGTGCGCCGCTCCCGCCAGCAGGCTGCACGCCAGCGCCTCCGCCAGGTCGCCGTCGTCGCCGCGCAGGGCGCCGCCGAGACGACGGCGCATCAACCCGACCACCAGCGCGAGCCAGACGAGCACCAGCGGCACGGTGCCGATCAGACCGACGTCGGCGAGCAGCTCGAGCGGGTCGCTGTGGGCGTGCCACCAGTCGCGCTGCAGGCTCTCGGGCTGGACTCGGTCGAAGGCCTCACGGAAGGCGCCGAGGCCGTGGCCGAGCAGTGGCCGTTCCAGCCACAGTGCGAAGGTGGTCCTGTAGACGGTCCACCGCTGGTCGAAGCGCAGGTCGTAGCGGCTGCTCTCGGCGTAGCGGATCAGCGCCGAGCCCTCGCCCAGCGGACCGAGGATCAGCGGCAGACCGACCGCCGCCACCACCAGCAGCGACGCGAGCAGGCGGCCGCCCCGACCGAGGCGAGCCAGCCGCACCGTGGCCTGCAGCGCACCGACCACCGCGGCGATCGCCAGGGCGGCGCGGGATCCGGTCGCCGCGACACCGAGCAGGAACAGTGACCAGAGCGCCAGCGGCACGACCGCGGCGACGAGCGGGTTGCCGCCGCGCTCGCCGGATCGCCGCATCCAGCGCGCCGCCCAGACCGCCACCAGGGGGAGCGCCAGGAGGAGGAGGAAGGCCAGGTGGTCAGGGTTCACGTAGGTGCCGCGCAACCGCCCACCGGCTGGCGCCACCGCCACCCGCCAGATCGAATCGCCGCCTCCGAGCATGCGGTCGAGCACCGCCATGGTCAGCTGGACGCCGCTGGCGGAGACGATGCCGAGCGCCACGACGAGGCGTGCCCGGCGCCGCCGACAGGCCCAGGCCAGGGCGGCGGCGAACGCGGCCAGTCCCAGCCAGAGTGCCGCCAGTCTCGCCGACAGCTCCGGCGCAGCGCTGACGCCATCCAGCCAGGAGCTGCCGAAGCGTGCGCCCAGCATCGGCGCCGCTCCCAGCAGGGCCACCCAGGCGAGCGGCGCAACGACCGGGAAGACGCGCCCACCACAGGCGGCGGCGAGGGCCACGAAGGCGCCGAAGAGCGCCACCAACGCCAGGCGGAACGTCTCGGGCACGCTGGCGAACGGCAGCGGCGCCCAGACCAGGATCGCAGCACCCGCACAGGCGACCACGAACTCCTTCGGCAGCCGGGAGCGAGGCGCGCGATGGCGTATCATTTGGGGCTCGACTGGCACGGTCCTCACCCTGTGCGCCGAGCTCCTCGCCGGGGCGATACGGCCCGTCGCCGCGGCGGCCCGAGGGCCTCTCGATGCGCCGACGAGCCCTGTCCTCGCGGCGGAAGTCCCACGGAGTCACCGATGGTGAGAGATTCTATGCCGCCCGCCCGTCCGTTCCCGCTCGACGCCACGGCAGGCCCGAGCGATGCACCGGTGCGGCGCAGCATCCCGGCGGCGAAGGTGGCGCGAATCCTGGCACCGAGCCGGGCCATTGCCATGGCCCTGGCGCTGCTGGTCGCTGCCGCGGCCACGGCGCAGGAGGCGGGCAGCGGCGAGCCCGGCGCCCTGCCCGAGCCCGCGGGGAACCGCACCGCCGAGGTGCAAGAGGCGATGGAAGAGGCGCGGTGGACGTTCGGCAACACCAAGCTGTCGCCCTACCTCGGGCTGGTCGACAGCGGCTGGGTGCGCAACGCCTTCGACGCGGTCGATGCCGACGAGGTCGACGACTTCACCGCCACCCTGCGCGCCGGGCTGTCGCTCTTCCACCGCATCGGCACCGAGTCCGTGCTCGCTCTGTGGGGCCTTCCGGAGTACGTCTGGTGGGCCGACCTGGAGGACAGGCGCCGACTCAACGGTCGCTACGGCGCCGGCTGGTACGCCGACTTCACCCGCCTGGGCATCGAGATCGAGGCCACCCGGGCCGACGAGCAGCGGCGCATCACGCCGGAGGTCCGCGAGCTGACCAGCCAGCGCGCCGACCGCGCCCTGGCCGGCGCCCGCATCGGCCTCTACCGTTCGTTGGATCTGCAGCTGCGCGCCAGCAGCAGCGATTTCGACGCCCTGGTCGATCCCGGTCCGCTGGGAGCCAGGGCCCAGTTCGGGCGCCTCGACCGGCGCGAGGAGGTGTTCCAGATCGGCCTGGCGATGCGTCTGCGCGACGCGGTCGACGTCGCGGTCGGCGCCTTCCAGGTGTCGACCGAGTTCGAGCAGTCGGCGGCGTCGCCGGACTCCGTTCGGCTCGACAACGACGGCGACGGGCTCTACCTCGAGCTGGCGCAGGAACGCACCCGGGTCGAATGGCGCACGCGGCTCGAACACCGCGAGCTCGACCCCGAAGGGCCCGCCGCGACGGCGCGCTTCCCCGGCTTCGACGACCTGCTCGGGCTCTCGGCGATCACCCTGCACTCCCTCGACCGCAGACGCAGTCTCGGCTTCTACGGTCGACGCGAGCTGTTCTACGCGCTTGGCCCCGAATTTGCTTACTTCATTTCCGAGCGCTTCGGAGCCACCTCCCATCTGGATCTGGGGCGCAGCACCACCGTGCAGCTCACCGCCGAGGTGGGGGATCTGTCGTTCCAGCCGATCGTCGGCACGACGCTCCAGCGCGGCGACGACCTGACCAGCTTCGGCGTCACGGTGCTGCAGGAGCTGCCGTACGGCGTCGGGCTCAGCCTCGGCGTGCTGCACGGCACGATCGACTCCTCGAGCGCCTCGCTGGCGGACGATCGCTCGATCACCTCGTTGACCTTCGGCCTCGACCTGCGCTCGATCAGCTGGCCCTGAGAGCGCTCCGTGAGCTCGCCACCCGGAGCCACGTGATGCCCGGCGACTCATACACCCGACCCGAGTCCGACACCTGACCTTGGAATGGGAGATCGTCCGACACGCCGGTACCCGTCCCTCCGACACCGCCGCCCCGATCCACCGCGATAGCGTCGCTCCGAGACCCGCGATCGACGAGCCGTCCGTCCGCGATCCGGGCCCTCGTAGCCGAAGCCCCTGACCCAGCACCCACCCACTGACCCTGTGACGTCATGAGTCGACCCCGCACTCCCCCCTCCGCGTTCCGGCGCCGCCTGCCTCGGCTGGTGGCTCGGCTGGTGGCTCTGCTGGTCGCGGTCTCGCCGCTGCTGCAGGCGACTGCACCGCCGGCGGCGGCGCAGAGCGGGCGCGGCCCGGCCATCGGCGCGCGCGACACCATCCGGCTCAGCGTCTTCGAGGCGGAGGAGTTCGACGGCTCCTTCCGGGTCGACGATCGGGGCGAGATCACCCATCCGATCCTCGGCCCGGTACAGATCGGCGGGCTCACCCGCGGCGAAGCGGAGCGACGGTTCACCGAGTTGCTGGAGTCGCGCTACCTGCAGCAGGGCCGCGCCACCGTCTCGGTCGAGATCTCCGAGACCCGCTCGCAGGCGATCAACGTGGTCGGCGCCGTGCGCAACCCGGGCGAGCTGGAGTTCGCCGGCAACTGGACCCTGCTCGAGGCGATCACAGCCGCCGGCGGACTGACCGCCACGCACGGCGACTCGATCTTCGTCTTCCGCCGGGCCAGCACCGGCCTCACCGAGCAGATCGAGATCTCGGCCCGCGCCCTGCTCACCGAGGCCGATCCGACGGTGAACCTGCCACTGGCGCCGCAGGACCTGGTCAACGTCCCCGAGACCGTCGACGTGACGCTCTACTGCATGGGTGAGGTGAACCTGCCCGGGGCCCTCACCTTCAAGAGCAACGAACGCATCACGCTGCTGGCGGCGATCGCCCGTGCCGGCGGGCTCACCGACCGTGCCGCCAAGAAGATCGTCATCCAGCGCCAGACCGCCGAAGGCGAGCAGGTGCGGATCGAGGCCGACTACCGGGACATCTTCGAAGGGCGGACCCCCGATCTCGAGCTGCGTGCCGGCGACGTCATCACGGTGAAGGTCTCGTTCCTCTGAGCCCGACCCCCGGAGCGCCGACCTCCCTCGCCACGACCTCCACCGATCTTCCCCGATCTTCCAGAACCAGGACCGACCGCCGATGAACCTGAGACAACGCACCGTCGCGCCGCGCGAGTCGGACGAGGCCTTCGCCGGCTCGGGAGACGACCTCAAGCTGATCGCGGAATACGGCTCCATCCTGCTGCGCGGCTGGAAGGTCCTGATCGCCTTCGCCGTGCTCGGCCTGGCGCTGGGCATCGCGCGCTACCTCAGCGCACCGGTCGTCTACAGCGCCACCAGCCAGATCCAGATCGAGCGTCGGGCGCCAAACCTGCTCGGCGGGCAGATGTTCGCCCAGCCGTGGTGGAACCCGGAGTTCTTCCCCACCCAGGAGCAGCTGCTCAAGGGGCGGGGGCTGGCGGAGGCGGTGACCCGCGACCTGGCGCTGTGGAATCACCGCTACTTCGGCGGCGCGGTCGACCGGTCCTCCTACGTCAGGCCGGGCGAGCCGGTGACCGCCGACGACGACGCGGTGGTGGTGGCACGACTGGCGTCCAGGGTGCGTTCCGGATTGTCGGTGCAGCAGGTGAGCGGCACCCAGCTCTTCAACCTGACCTACAGCACCGGCGATCCCGAGATCGCGATGATGCTGGCCAACGGCTACGCCGAGGCGTTCATCGAAACCGGGAAGGCGTCGTCGCGGGCCGACGCGGCCCAGGCGTCGAGCGACATCCAGGCCGAGATCTCCTCGCTCGAGGCCGAGATCCAGGAGCTCGAGGCGGACCTGGTGAGCTACACCCAGAGCTCCGACATCGTCGCTCCCAACGAGGAGACCAACGTCACGCTGCAGCGGCTGACGGCGGCCAACTCGGCCTTCCTCGAGGCCCAGCGCCGCCGCATCGAGGCCCAGGCGGAGTACAACGAGCTCTCCAACCGGCCGGCCGACGATCTGGCCGAGACGCTCTCCGGCGGTCTGGTGAGCAGCCAGCGAGCCGAGCTGATCCGTCTGCAGCGCGAGTACGACACCAAGCTCGAGACCTACCGGCCCGACTTCCCCACCATGGTCGAGCTCAAGACGCAGATCGACGAGGCGCGTCGCCAGCTCAACCAACTGATCGAGGAGAACAGCCGTCAGGCGGTCACCGCGGCCCGCGCCCGCTACCAGCAGGCGCTGCAGACCGAGCGCAGCCTCGAGCGCGAGTACGAGGCGATGAAGGAGGAGACCCGTCGCTACCAGAGCGCCTCGACCGCGCTGCAGAACCTGACCGGCGACATCGCCGCCAAACGCGAGACCCTCGACCGGCTGAGGCGGAGCCAGTCGCAGGCCAACATCAGCGCCTCCAGCGGCAACCAGGCGATCGTCACCCAGACCGAGCGTGCCGTGCTGCCGACCAGCCCGGTGAGCCCGAGCCTGCGCCGGCACCTGCCCTTCGGGGTCGCCCTGGGACTGCTGTGCGGCGTCGCGCTGGTGCTTCTGATCGACTTCCTCGACCGTTCGATCAAGTCCCCCGAGGAGCTCGAGCGCCGTCTCGGGCTGCCGGTGCTCGGGGTCGTGCCGGACCTCAACCGCCGCGGCAGCAGCCGGCGGGTCTATGGCGCGCGGGCACCGGCGAAGCGCGTCGACCGCGGCGCCGATCTGGCGATCGACCTGCTTCCCCACTCTCAGCCCCGCCTGCCCGCCAGCGAGGCCTACCGCGCCCTGCGCACCGCGACCCTGCTGTCGAAGGCCGACGAGCCGCGGCTGCTGGTGGTCACCTCGACCGAGGCGCAGGAGGGCAAGACCGCCACCGCGCTCAATCTGGCGATCGTCATGGCGCAGCTGGCCCGGCGCACTCTGCTGATCGACGGGGACCTGCGCAAGCCGCGCATCCACGAGGCGCTCGGTATCTCGAACCGGGTCGGGCTGGTCAACTGCCTGGTGCACCAGACCGAGCTCGAGAACGTGGTCCAGGCGACTCCGGTACCCAACCTCTGGGTGCTGCCTTCCGGCCCGCTGCCCCCGAATCCCTCCGAGCTGCTCTCCTCCGGCCACGCCCGCGAGCTCTTCGCCCAGCTGCGCCAGCAGTACGACACGATCCTCATCGACACCCCGCCGGTGCTCGCGGTGACCGACGCCGTGACCGTGGCGGTGCGCTCCGACGGCCTGCTGCTCTGCGTCCGCTCGCAGCGGGCGCCGCGCGAGGCGATCCAACGCTGCGTCGAGCAGCTGACCCGCGCCGGCGCCCCGATGCTCGGCACCGTCTTCAACGCCTACAAGGCTCGACCCGGACGCTACGGCGGCCGCTACCAGAGCTACGGGTACGGCTACGGATATGGAGCCTACGGCGACGTCGAGCTGCAGGACGACGTCGCCTGAGCCTGCCCGAGCCCACGTCCCCGTCCCCGACCCCGTTCCGGCGACCCTTCCACCGCAGGCTGACCGAACCGTGATCGATCTGCACAGCCACATCCTGCCCGACGTCGACGACGGGCCGGGCGACTTCGAGACCGCGCTGCGGATGTGCCTGGCGGCTCGCGAGGACGGCTGCCACACGATCGTGGCGACGCCCCACCACCGGCATCCCCTCTTCGCCGAGCCACGCCCGGACCACCTGCGCAGGCTGCTCGCCAGGCTGCAGTCGGCGGTCGGTCCCGGCCTCAGGCTGCTCGTCGGCGCCGAGATCCGCGTCGACGACCAGCTGGTGGCCGAGCTGGTCGAGGGGCCGGCGGATCACGTCCCGGTCCTCGGCGAGAGCCGGTCCCTGCTGCTCGAGTTCCCCGACCACCCGCCGAGCCACGACCCGGCCGCTGTCGTGCACGAGCTCGCCGTCGCCGGATACCGACCGGTCGTAGCCCATCCGGAGCTGCTGCCGTGGTTGGCGGTGGACCTCGATCTGCTGCGACGGCTGGTGCATCGCGGCGCGCTGCTGCAGATCACCGCCGACAGCGTGACCGGCCGGGGACGCTCGCCGGCCCGCAGCGCCGCGCGCGAGATGATCGAGTCGGGGCTGGCGCACATCGTCGCCAGCGACTGCCACGACCTCGAGGCGCGGCCGCCGGGGCTGACGGCCGCCTGGGACAGCATCTCGCGCCGCTGGGGCGTCGACACCGCCCGCCGCCTGCTGCTCGAGAACCCCCGCGCGGTGTTGCGCGACCAGCCGCTGGAGCGCGCCGCATGAGCGCCGTCGCGACATCCCCCGTCCCGGCGTCCCGCACCGGTAGGCGCCTGCGCCGCCCGAGCGGCGCGCTGCCGACTCTCGTCCTGCTCGCGCTCGCCCAGATCGCCGTGCCGGCCGCATCCTCCGGCAGCGGTGCCTCCGGCGGCGCGCAACGCACCGGCTTCCAGGGCGAGGGGTTCTACGAGATGCGCGAAGCGGCGGCGCAGCGGGCGCAGGAGCGCGGCGACCACCGCGAGGCGGTGCGTCAGTTCGAGATCGCCGCCTTCGGGCTGCTCGAGGACCCGCCCCGCCTCGCCGGCGTCCTCGTGCGCAGCTGTGCCTCCCTGGTCGCCCTCGACCGCCGTGAAGACTTCGCCGAGACGGTGCTGAGGATCGCCGAGCTCGAGGACCGATTCGGCGCCTACGGCGAGGCGGAGCTCGACCCCGACCAGCGCGCCGCGTTCGAGAGCACGGTGCTCGACCGGGGTATCGTCGTCCCGGGCCCCCTGTCCGAGATCCTCGCCCGACGCGAGCTGGAGCAGTCCACCGCCGCCGAGGCCAGCGAGGCGACGGCTTCCCGTCGATCGGGGCCGACGCAGGAGCAGCTTCGCGCCCGCCTGCTCGAAGACCACCTGGCCGGCCGGCAGCGCCGCGCCACACGCAGCGCCCGCCAGCTCGTCGCGGAGCACCCGCAGGACCTGCTCGGCGCTTGCTACCTGGCCGCCACCGAGAGGCGCGACGCCGACTCCTGCAGCGAGGTGCTGACTCGGCTCGAGCCGTGTGACGGCACCGAGATCGAGGCGCTCGTCGTCGCGGCGCGCGCCCAGTGCCGACAGCTCACCGCGCCCAGCGGTGCGGCCGCCTCCGAGCCGGCGAGCCAGGATCCACCGCCGGGCCCCGAATCCGACGCGATCGCCGAGAGCGGAGAAGCGCTCAGCGCCGCCCCGGCCGGCGACCAGCAGCGCGGCCGCCAGGCCGTGGCGCCGCCGCTCTCCCAGCAGGCCGATGTCTCGCGCCCATCCGGCGACCCCGTCGACGAGCCCTCGGACCGCGGCGCCGACCCGGTTCGCGGCGGTAGCGACGTCGTCACGACCGGTGCTGACGACGAGGGGCGGCACGCGGTGGACGTCGAGGTGGGGTCCGATGCGGAGATGGAGCCCTCCCTCGGCTCCGAGATCGCCGAGCTGCGGCGAGCCGCCGCCGCCGCCCGCACCGCCGACGAGCTCGAGCCGCTGCTCGAGCGGGCCCTGCAGATGGCCGACTCGACCGCCGCCGGTCCCGCCGCCCGGCGTTCGGCCCACCGCCTCGCCGGCGAGATCGCCTACCGGGCAGCGCGCTGGGCGACGGCAGTGCGGCACCTCACCCAGGACGGCGATCCGCAGTCCCCGGCGCATCTGTTCTACCTCGCCGTCTCGCTCTGGGAGGTCGGCTACCGTCAGGCCGCGCGACAGGCGCTGAGGCGGGCGCTGCCGGATCTGCTGCCGACGCCCTTCGTCGAAGCACGGCGGCGCCAGATGCTCGGAGACGGCCCGTGATCCGCCGACACCTCACCCGGAGCCACCGGTGAGCACTCCGGCCCTGGCGGTCAGCCGACCCTGGGACCGGGCGCACCCGGCTGCGTCGCTCGAGCAGTCCACCGGCCCGGCGCGCTGGAGCTATGCGGCCAGCCCCGGCACCTTCCTCCTGCTGGCGGCTCTGCACGCCGGCCTGGCGATCCTCTTCCGCGCCCAGCCGGTCCTCGGCGTACCGCACGCCCTCGCCACCTTCGGCTACGGCGTGCTGGTCGCCATCCGGCGGCCGCAGGCGGTCCTGCCGGTGGTCGCCTACCTCGCCGGCGCCGAGCTCCTCTGGCGGATGAACCAGGTGCCGGTGTCCTACGAGTCCGGCAAGCTGTTCTGCATCGCCATCCTCGCCGTGGCGCTGGTGCGCGGCGGCCGCGCCAGAACGCAGAGTGCCGTGCTGCTCTTCGGCGGAGCGCTCTTCCTCCCGGCGATCACCGCCACCGTCGCCAACTTCGGCTGGACCGAGCTGGCGCGCAGCAGCGTCAGCTTCCATCTCACCGGACCGGTCCTGCTCGCGGTCGGCGCCGCGGCGCTCGCCAGCCTGCCGCCGGTCGTCGACCTGAACCGCGTTCTCGCCGCCTTCTCGATACCGGTGCTCGGCCTCGGCGCCTTCGTGCTCTACAGCACCGCGACAGCGACCGAGATCCGCTACACCACGGAGTCGAACTTCGCGACCAGTGGCGGCTTCGGTCCCAACCAGGTCTCGCTCACCCTCGCCTTCGGAGCAGTGGCGCTGGCGATTCTCGCCGTGGCCAGCGCCCGTCAGGTGGTGCGTTGGCTGCTGATCCTGGCGGCACTCTTCCTGCTCAGCCTCTCGGTGTTCACCTTCTCGCGCACCGGCCTCTACTGCGCCGTGGCGGGGTTCGTGGTCCTGGCGCTGCACCTGATCGTCGGGCGCTATCGCGGGCTGCGCCTGATCGGCGCGCTCGCCCTGATGACGCTGCTCGGGACCCTGCTCGTCTTCCCCCAGCTCGATCGCACCAGCGGCGGCAACCTGTCGCAGCGCTTCGCCGAGGCGAATCCGGCGTCGCGCATCGATCTGATGCGCACCGACTGGCACACCTTCCTCGCCAACCCGCTGCTCGGCGTCGGCGTCGGCGTCTCCCCCCTGCACCGCGACGATCCGAACCTGGTCGGCGTCACCGCCCACACCGAGTACAGCCGGGCTCTCGCCGAGCACGGCCTGCTCGGCCTGCTCGCGATGACGCTGCTCTTCGGCAGCTGGGTCCAGCGTCAGCTCACCGCGCGCTCGCTCTGGCAGCGGGCGGTGACGGGCGCGCTCGGGGGTGCCGCCTTCGTCGCCCTCGCCGCCTCGGCGGTGCGCCTGGCGATCATCCCGTTCTTCCTCATCCTGGCCTTCTCGACCGCTTCGCGCACCACGGAGCCCGGGGCGTGAGTCGGCAGGGAGGGAGGCCCCGACGGGTGCTCGAGGAGCTCTCCTGGCGAGCCCTGCAGCTGCGCGACCTCGGCGCCCCCGAGACGCTGCGCTCGGTAGCCGAGGTTGCGGGGATGGGAGACCTCGAGCTCCGCCGCTCGGCCACCCGGTGGCTGATGGCCGAGCGCACCCTCGGCCACGTCGGCGCGGTCCTCGACGACCTCGCCTGCCCGTGGCTGGCGATCAAGGGCGCAGCGGTCGGTCTGCTCGACTATCCGGTGCGGGAGCTGCGGCCGATCTCCGACGTCGACGTGCTGATCCCACGCGACCGGCTCGGCGCGGTGCGCGAACACCTGGTCGCTGCCGGCTGGCAGCCGCTGCACGCCGGCAGCCGGGCGCAGAGCGACTACCTGGATCGACTCGGCTACGCCTGGCAGATCCGTCGCGACGGGCACCTGCTCTGCGAGGTGCACTTCCGCCTGTGGGGCTCGCTGCCGACCACCGCGGCGGACGACCTGCTGCCGATCGGCGGTGCCGCGCCCCTTCCCGCCCCTCCTCGTGCCGAGGGCGGACCGACGAAGAGGAGCCCGGGCCCACCCGCACCGACCGCCGACCAGCGCTACGTGATCGCGGCGGTGCACGCCCTGATGCAGTCGGGGCCACGGCCACTGCACTGCTGGTGGGACCTGGAGTGGCTCGAGTCGGGCGTCGAGGCGCGAGGGGTCGCCGAACTGGCACGGCGATGGGGCGTGCAGCTCCAGGTCGTGCTGGCCAGTCTCGAGGCCTCGCGTCGCTTCGGCAACCGTTTCCACGAGTCGGTGACGGCAGGTCTGCACGGCGACCTGCGACCGCTCGAGCGCCGACTGTTGCGCCGCGCCACCGCGCTGGGCGAGTCGGTGGTGCGCCGCTCGCACGTCAACCTCTCGCGACTGCTCAGCGGCCGCCGCATGCGGCTCGCCTCGACTCCGGCGGCGCTGGCGAGGGCGGTGTGGCCCCACCCGCACGCCGTCGACGTGCGCACGCCTTCGCACCTGACGCCGCTGCGTCGGCGCCTCGCCGCGCAGCTCCAGCTGCTCGGGCTGCAGCCGTCGGCCGGGCCGCATCGAGCGACCGCGCGCCGGCTCCGGCAGGCACGACCCGCCGAGACCGAGGCGGTCGGCCGCGAGGTACCGTCACCGTGAGCCACTCGCCCGAGGACCAGGGCCGCGCCGCGCCGCCGGTGATGGAGGCGGTGGGCCGTCACTCGCCGCCGATCACGCCGTCGCGCGACCGGCAGATCCAGTTCGCGCTCGACGCGGCCATCCTGCTCGGCGGCTTCGCCCTCTCGTATCTCCTGCGCTTCGACTTCGCGGTGCCCGAGTTCCTCTGGCTGCCCGCCCTGCAGCAGGCGCCCCTGGTGCTCCTCTTCCAGCTCGCTGCCGCGGCGCGCAGCGGCATCTACTCCTTCCTCTGGCGCTACATCGGGATCTCCGAGATCCGTCCCTTCCTGCAGGCCGCACTGCTGGTGATGGTGCCGCTGGTCGCCCTCCGCCTGGCGCTGCCCGAGGCGCTTCAGGTGTGGCGGGTGCCGCTGTCGATCATCTTCCTCAGCCAGGTGTTCGGTTTCGGCGGCATGCTGGCGGTGCGTGTGCTGCGCCGCCTGGTGTGGGAGAAGAACCTCACCGCCCGCCGCGGCGGCCGCTCGCAGGCGACCGTCATCGTGGGGGCCGGGCGCGCCGGCGCCGCCGTGGCGCGCGAGCTGCGCGGCAACGAGGACACCCGTCTGGTCGGCTTCCTCGACGACGACGCCGACAAGCTCAGCCTGGCGATCCACGGGGTCAAGGTGCTCGGCCCTGTCGACGACCTGCCGGCCGTGATCGAGCAGTACGGCATCGGGCTGGTGGTGGTGGCGATCCGCCAGGCGCCTCGCCGCCTGATGCGCTCCCTCATCGAGGCGTGCAAGGCGCACGGCGTCGCGGTGAAGGTCGTGCCCAGCCTCGACGAGCTGCTCAGTGGGCGCTCGCTGCAGAAGCTGCGCAGCGTCGAGATCGAGGATCTGCTCGGGCGCGAGCCGGTGGAGCTCGACCGCATGGCGATGCGCTCGCTGCTCACCGACCGGACGGTGCTGGTGTCGGGCGCCGGGGGCTCGATCGGCTCGGAGATCTGCCGTCAGGTGGCGACCTTCTCGCCCGCCTGCCTCATCCTGGTCGAACGGGCCGAGTTCGCCCTGTTCGAGATCCACCGCGAGCTCAGCAGGCGTTTCCCCGACACCGCGACCCGGGCGGTCGTCGCCGACATCGGCGACGAGTCGCGGATGCACGACATCCTGTTCCGCTACCGGCCCGAGGTGGTGGTGCACGCCGCAGCCCACAAGCACGTCTCGCTGATGGAGACCAACTGCACCGAGGCGATCAAGAACAACGTCATCGGGACGAAGATCTTCGGCGAGTGCTGCGGCAGGGCCGGGGTCGAGACCTTCATCCAGGTCTCGACCGACAAGGCGGTGCATCCGACCTCGATCATGGGGGCCTCGAAGCGCCTCGCCGAGCTGGTGGTCCAGGACCTCGGGCGCCGGCATCCGACCAAGTTCGTCGCCGTGCGCTTCGGCAACGTGATGGGCTCCGCCGGATCGGTGGTGCCGATCTTCCGCAGCCAGATCGAGGAGGGCGGCCCGGTGACCGTCACCCACCCGGAGATGGTGCGCTACTTCATGACCATCCCCGAAGCCTCGCAGCTCGTCCTCCAGGCCGGCGCCCTGGGCAGCAGCGGCGAGATCATGATCCTCGACATGGGCGACCCGGTACGCATCCTCGACCTCGCCGAGGACATGATCCGGCTGTCGGGCTTCCGGCCCTACGAGGACGTCGACATCGTCTTCACCGGCCGGCAGCAGGGCGAGAAGCTCTACGAAGAGCTCGAGTCCTCGGGCGAGATCCTCAAGCTCACCCGCCATCCCAAGATCCGCATCGGTTGCATCCAGCAGCCACCCGAGAACCTCGACGAGCAGGTCGTCCAGCTGCACGAGCTGGCCAAGCTCGGTCTGGAGGGTGAGATCCGGCGGGCGCTGGCCGGCCTCTTCGGCATGGAGGAGCCGCCGTCACCACGCGACGCCGAGGGGGATGGCGAACGGCCCGTGATGCGGGATCCCCTGCCGTCCTGAGGGTCAGGGGTCAGGGGTCAGGGGTCAGGGGTCAGGGGTCAGGGGTCAGGGAGGGATAGCAGCTTCTGCTTCTGCCTCTGCCTTCTGCCTCTGCCTTCCGCCTCTGCCTTCCGCCTCTGCCTTCCGCCTCTGCATTCCGCCTCTGCATTCCGCCTCTGCCTTCCGCCTCTGCCTTCCGCCTCTACCTTCTACCCTTTTCCCTAATCCCTAACCCCCAGCCCCCAGCCCCTGGCCGCGGCCCCTCGCCCGCTCGAGGTCGGCGTCGACCATCATCTCGACGAGCTGCTCGAAGCTGACCTTGGGCTGCCAGCCGAGCTCGTCGCGGGCGCGGCTGGCGTCACCGAGCAGCGACTCGACCTCCGCCGGCCGGAAGTACTCGGGATCGACCCGCACGCGCACCGAGCCGCCTTCGTCGACACCGACCTCCTCGACGCCGCTCCCCTGCCAGCGCAGCGGCTTGCCGATCCGCGCGAAGGCGAGGTCGCAGAACTCGCGCACCGAGTGGCTCTCGCCCGTGGCCACCACGTAGTCGTCCGGACGGTCGGCCCGCAACATCCGCCACATCGCCTCGACGTAGTCTCCCGCGAAGCCCCAGTCGCGGCGCGCGTCGAGGTTGCCGAGCGATACCTGCTCCTGCAGACCCGTGGCGACCCTGGCCGCCGCCTTGGAGATCTTGCGGGTGACGAACTCCTCACCCCGACGCGGCGACTCGTGGTTGAAGAGGATGCCGTTGACCGCGAACATGCCGTACGACTCGCGGTAGTTCAGTGTCGCGTAGAAGGCGTAGGCCTTGGCGACGGCGTAGGGACTGCGCGGGTGGAAGGGCGTGCTCTCGGTCTGCGGGGACTCCACAACCTTGCCGTACAGCTCCGACGACGAGGCCTGGTAGAAGCGGCTGCCCGGCACGAAGCGGCGCGCCGCCTCGAGCAGTCTGAGGCAGCCCAGCCCGGTCACGTCACCGGTCATCTCGGGAGTGTCGAAGGACACCTTGACGTACGACTGGGCGCCGAGGTTGTAGATCTCCTGCGGCTTCACCCTGGCGACGACGCCGTGCAACGAGCCGCCGTCGGCGAGGTCGCCCTCGACGAGCCTGAAGCGTGGCTCGCCCGCCAGGTGGTCGATGCGGGCCGTGCCCTGCAGCGAGGTGCGGCGCGCCAGGCCGTAGACCTGGTAGCCCTCGGCGAGCAGCAGCTCGGCGAGGTAGGAGCCGTCCTGGCCGGTGACGCCGGTGATCAGCGCCACCTTTTCGCGGCCCGCAGCCGCTCCATCACCGCTCGTCATCGCCGTCGCCTCATTCAGACCAGCTTGAGCAGGTGCCCCAGCTTGTCGCGCTTGGTGCGCAGGTACTCACGGCTCGAGTCGGTGGGGGCGACCTCGAGGGACACGCGCTCGACGATCTCCAGGCCATAGCCGGAGAGCCCGATGTACTTCAGCGGATTGTTGGTCATCAGGCGGAGCTTGCCCAGGCCCAGCGAGCGCAGGATCTGGGCGCCGATGCCGTAGGTGCGGTGGTCGGCGCGGAAGCCGAGCCGCTCGTTGGCCTCGACCGTGTCGTGACCCTGCTCTTGCAGCTCGTAGGCGCGCAGCTTGTTCATCAGTCCGATGCCACGCCCCTCCTGCAGCAGGTAGAGCAGCACGCCTCGCCCCTCGCGCGAGATCATCTCGAAGGCCTGCAGCAGCTGCGGCCCGCAGTCGCACCGCTCCGAGCCGAAGATGTCGCCGGTGAGGCACTGACTGTGCACCCGCACCAGGGTCGGAGTCTCGGCATCGATCTCGCCGAGCACCATCGCCACGTGCTCCTCACCGGTGACCTCGGAGCGGTAGGCGTGCATCACGAAATCCCCGAACGCGGTGGGGATGTGCGGCGCGGCGATCAGCTCGACCAGACTCTCGTTGCGCAGGCGGTACTCGATCAGGTCCTTGACCGTGATGATCGGCAGTCCGAAGCGCTCGCCGTAGGGAACCAGATCGGAGACCCGGGCCATGGTGCCGTCGTCGTTCATGATCTCGCAGATCACTCCGGCCGGGGCGAGGCCGGCGAGCACCGCCAGGTCGACGGAGGCCTCGGTCTGACCGGCACGCTTGAGCACGCCGCCACGCCGGGCGCGGAGAGGGAAGACGTGCCCGGGACGCAGCAGGTCCTCGGGCCGGGTCCTGGGATCGATCGCGGTCAGCACCGTGGCGGCGCGATCGGCGGCGGAGATGCCGGTGGTCACCTTGCCGCGCGCCTCGATCGACACCGTGAAGGCGGTCTCGAACGGCGAGGTGTTGTCGCGCACCATCAGCGGCAGGTCGAGCTCGTCGCAGCGGTCCTCCGCCATCGCCAGACAGATCAGTCCGCGGCCGTGGGTGGCCATGAAGTTGATCGCCTCGGGGGTCACCTTCTCGGCCGCGATCGCCAGGTCGCCCTCGTTCTCGCGGTCCTCGTCGTCGACGATGATCACGATGCCGCCGCGTCGGAACGTTTCGACGGCGTCTTCGATACGGGCGAATGGCGACGTCGCAGCGCCGCGCGCTTCTTCACTCATGGTGGTCTCTCTGGCGGGCGCCGGAGGCTCTGAGGCGACCCCTCCAGCTCATCGCTCGGCGCCTCGAAGCGGAATCCCGGCCTGACCCTGCGGGGGGCGCTCGCGCCACCCCTCGACGCAAACGTAGCAGATTTCGGCGCTGCAACGGGCCCGGATTCCCGGCCTTCACGCACCGCGCCGGGAGTCGCCGCGGCCTCGGCCTTCACTCGCCCCAGCGCAGCTTCGAGCGCAGGCCGTCGTAGAAGGTGCGGCGGCCGGCGCGCACCAGGCGCACGCGATCGGGAGCGACGCGTACCTGCACCCGATCCTCGAAGCCGAGAGCCGTGCCCTCCTGACCGTCGAGGGTGAGGAAGACCTCCTCGTGGGGCGTCTCCAGGGTGATCTCGAGGGTGCTCGAGTCGGGCACCACCAGCGGCCTCAGGGTCAGGGTGTGCGGGCAGATCGGGGTGATCACGGCGACCCGCAGGCTCGGATGCACGATCGGCCCGCCGGCGGACAGGTTGTAGGCGGTGGACCCTGTCGGCGTCGACACGATCAGGCCGTCGGCGCGGTAGACCGCCACGTCACGATCGTCGATGCGCAGGTTCAGACGGATGATGCGCGCCAGCGCGCTCTTGTTGACCACCACGTCGTTGAGCACCGCGAACTCGCTGACGGCGCCCTGCTTCTTCAGGTGGCGCACCAGCAGGAGAGCGCGCTCGTCGATCTCGAACCGCGAGGCGAGCACCTCGACCAGGGTCGGATACAGCTCGCCGCGGCTGACCTCGGTGAGGAAGCCGAGCGTGCCCAGGTTCACCCCCAGGATCGGGCTGTCGCGCCCCAGCTCGCGGGCCACCGAGAGCAGGGTGCCGTCGCCGCCGAGCACCACCACCAGGTCGGCAGGCTCCTTCTCCGGCTCCTCCGGCTCCTCGTCGATCCCGAGCGCACGACGCGTCGTGTGGTCGAGGC
The DNA here is from genome assembly GCA_003388555.1 of Acidobacteriota bacterium. GTDB lineage: Bacteria > Acidobacteriota > Thermoanaerobaculia > Multivoradales > Multivoraceae > QQVD01. Next base: position 92,790 of record QQVD01000020.1, read on the forward strand.
GAACCGCCACCGAACGCCGGCTCAGCCACTCGCGCAGCTCTCCAGCCAGCCGGATCGCCTCGCGGCTCTTCGGTTTCGCGAACACGCGCACCGAGCGGATCACGGCGCGCTCCCCGGCGCCGCTGCGGCCGGCGCGCCCGGCCGCAGGCGCAGGTGCGCCAGCGCTTCGCGGTTGCCCTTGGCGCCCGGAGTGTCGCAGTCGATGCGGCGCACCAGGTCGAGCCCGAGGGCCTGCAGGCGGCGCTCGACCTCGGCAAGGATCTCCAGCCTCACCTCGGGGTCGCGCACCACGCCGCCCTTGCCGACCTGACGCCGTTCGCCCTCGAACTGGGGCTTGATCAGCGGCACCACGTCGGCTGAGGGTTCGAGCAGGCTGATCACCGCCGGGAGCACCTTGTGCAGGGAGATGAAGGAGACGTCGAGCACGGCGAGGGAGCACGCCTCGGGCACCTGGCTGCGACCGATGGCCCGGGCGTTGACGCGCTCGAGCACCACCACCCGCGGGTCGGAGCGGAGCGAGGCGTCGAGCTGACCGTATCCGACATCCACGGCGTAGACGCGGCGGGCGCCGCGCTGCAGCAGGCAGTCGGTGAAGCCGCCGGTCGAGGCGCCGACGTCGATACAGGTGCGGTCGCGCGGATCGATGGCGAAGGCGTCGAGCGCCTGGGCGAGCTTGAGGCCACCGCGCGAAACGAACGGGGGCCGCTGGCGCACCTCGATCGCGGCGCCCTCCGGCACCGGCAGCCCCGGCTTGTCGAGCACCTGCCCATCGACCAGCACCTCGCCCGCCATCACCGCCCGTCGCGCCTTCTCGCGCGATGCGAAGTGGCCGCTCTCGGTCAACACCACGTCGAGCCGCCGGCCGCCGGCCCGACCTCCGGGACGCTGGTGCCCGGCTGCGGCGCTCATCGGTCGCGAGCCACCAGGTAGTCGATCAGCGAGCGCAGCACGCCGCCGGAGAGCCGCAGCCGGGACTCCAGATCGAGGGCCCGTCGGTGCGTCTCCTGCTGCAGGCGCCGCGCCGCCGCCTCACCGAACAGCGCCGGGTAGGTCAGCTTGTGCGAGGCCTGGTCCTTGCCGGGCGTCTTGCCGAGGGTGGCCGCGTCGGCCTCGAGGTCGAGGAGATCGTCACGGATCTGGAAGAGCAGGCCGGCAGCCGCGCCGAGCTGTGCGGCCAGGTCGAGCCCCTCGTCGTCGGCTCCCGCCAGGCGCGCTCCGACCGTCAGGCTGGCCGCGATCAGGGCGCCGGTCTTGCGCCGATGGATCGATTCGAGAGCGGCCGGCGGATCGTCGGGCCAGTCGCCCTCGGCGGCGAGATCGTCGACCTGACCGCCGATCATCCCTCGCGATCCGACCGCACGGCAGACGTCCGCCACGTTGCCCAGCCGGGTCGCCGCGGACGCGGTCACCGGCGAGGTCGCCAGCACCTCCAGACCGAGGCCCAGCAGGGCGTCGCCGACCAGGATCGCCAACGCCTCGTCCCACACCTTGTGCACCGTCGGCCGACCGCGCCGGAGGTCGTCGTCGTCGAGCGCCGGCAGGTCGTCGTGCACCAGGCTGAAGGTGTGGATCAGCTCGAGCGCCGCGGCGGGCGCCAGCAGATCGACGCGCGACGCGCCGAGACTCTCGCCGATGGCCAGGACCAGCAGCGGGCGCACCCGCTTGCCGCCGGCGAAGACGCTGTACCGCATCGCCTCGTGCAGCCGTCCGGGCTCGGTGTCGGCCGCCGGAAGCACCTCCTCCAGCGCCCGCTCGACGAGTGGCGCGACCTCCTCGCGGTAGGCGTCGAATCCCATTTCTCGCTCTGGCCGCCAGGCGCACCGGAGCCCGGTGCGTCGGACGTCACTCCCCCCCGGGCTCGAGCACCGAGGCGGGCAGAGCCTCCTCGATGAGCATCACCGGGATGTCGGAGACGATCGGATAGAGCAGCTGCGACTCGCGGCAGAGCAGACCGCGCTCGACCTCGGGCGTCTCGCCCTGGAAGTGCTCCCTGTACCGTTCGACGAGACGGGCGCAGAGCTCGCGGGGGAGCTCGACGAGCTCGAGCTCGCCGTGGCTCTTCGGACAGACGAGGAGATCGAGCAGCTCACGATCGACGGCCATTTCACGGACCTCCTGCGGACTTCGGCGGCAGCTGGATGCGCAACAGCAGGGAGTTGGTTCCCGGATTCAGATCGTAGAGGCTGGAGTTCGACAGGTGGTAGAAGCCGAGGCCGATCGTGCCGCCGGTGCGCCAGCGGCGCAGCAGCTCGATGCCGGAACGGAACTCGAGCGGGCCGCCGAGCTCCTTGCCCTTACCGCGCTCGTACAGGCTGACCGCCAGGCTCGGGGCCACCAGCCAGGCGCCGGAGCCGCCGAGCTCGAACGGCCGGCGCACCCCGAAGTAGCCGTAGTAGGACTCGTCGGCGGTGGCGTGCACTCCGGCATGGGGCACCAGCCCCCAGCGCCAGCGACCGAAACCGACGTCGACACCGAGCTCGACCGCCTCGTTGTCGCGCGAGAAGTCGATCACCCCGAGGCTGAATCCGACCTGTGCCGCCTCGGCGCCGGATCCGCCGACGAGCAGCAGCAGCGAAGCGAAGAGCAGCGCGGCGGGCGCGATCCGCCGGCCCGGTGTCGAGTCACCCATCTGTCGATCCCCGTCGTCGGTGCGCGGTAGAACTCGATCACCGACCCACTTCTTCGACCGCCGTCGGCGCATCCGAGCGGCTTTTCTGGCAAGCTAGCAGACGCTGTCGTCGGGCACCAAGCGGGCCGTCCCGTGGGTCGCCGAGCACGTCTCGGCGCTCCTGCCCTCCTCCGTCATCCGTCATCCGTCATCCCCGTGCCCGAACCGTCCTGGACCTTCTCGTGAGCTCACCGTCCTCCATCGAGGAGTCGACCTCGAGTCCCTCCGCCGCCGAACGGCCGAAGATCTCGGCGATCGTCACCACCTTCAACGAGGAGCGGCACATCCGCGAGTGCCTCGAGTCGCTGGTCTGGTGCGACGAGGTGCTGGTGGTCGACTCGTTCTCGACCGATCGCACTCCGGAGCTGGTGCAGGAGTTCGACAACGTCCGCTTCGTGCAGCGGGTCTACTACGGCTCCGCGTCGCAGAAGAACTGGGCGATGGACCAGACGACGCACGAGTGGATCCTGATCTTCGACGCCGACGAGCGCTGCACGCCGGCGCTGCGCGACGAGATCCTGCGGCTCTTCGCCGGCGGCGATCCGCCGCACGATGCGTACACGATCAACCGGCGCGTCTTCTTCATGGGCGAAGTGATCCGCTTCTCCGGCTGGCAGCGCGACCGGGTGGTGCGCCTGCTGCGCCGCGGCGCCGGTCGCTATCCCAACCGCCGGGTGCACGCCGACATGGTGACCCGCGGTCCGGCACCCTGCCTCGAGGAGGCGATGGACCACCTGATGGTGGAGGACTTCGTCAAGTACGCACAACGCATCCAGAAGTACTCCTGGTGGGGCGCCGCGCAGGCCTGGAGGGAGGGCAAGCGCTCCGGCATGCTGCAGGTCGTCGGGCGCAGCTTCTGGCGCTTCGTGCGCACCTACTGCCTGCAGCTGGGCGTGCTCGACGGGATGCGCGGCATGGTCTTCTGCCTGCTGCAGGCCTACGGCACCTACCTCAAGTGGTCGTACCTGTGGTCGTGGCAGATCAACGAGCGGCTGGGTCAGGAGCCGAACCTGCCGATCTTCGACGAGAGCGAAGAGACCTGGCAGGGCCTGGCGGAGTTCGGCGCCCCGACCACTCTCGAGAGCTGAGGCAGGCCGGCGAACCGGCGCCGCGTCGCGATCAGCCGGCGAACGGGATCAGCAGCGCCTCGATCGAGCGGGCGCGCCCGGTCTCGGCGTCGGCGTCGACGATGCAGGCCGCCACCCGCACGTCCCGCTTGGCCACCTCGAAGGGCGCGTTGCGCTGCAGGGCGAAGCGGCGCAGCACCTTGTCGTGGCGGAAGCCGATGATCGACTCGTAGGGACCGGTCATCCCGACGTCGGTCTGCAGCGCGGTGCCGCCTGGGAGCACCCTCGCGTCGGCGGTGGGCACGTGGGTGTGGGTTCCGACCACGGCGGTGACCCGACCGTCGAGATGAAAGCCCATCGCCTGTTTCTCGCTCGTCGCCTCGGCGTGGAAGTCGACGAGCACGACGCGCACGTCGTCCGGCAGCCGCTCGAGCAGACGATCGGCGGCCTCGAACGGCGACGGCAGCGGCTTCATGAACACCTGCCCCTCGAGGTTGATCGTCGCGATCTTCTCGCCGGTGGCGGTCTCGCCGACGTACAGGCCGCTGCCCGGGTTACCTCGCGGGTAGTTCGCCGGGCGCAGCAGGTTGGGGTGCTGCTCGAGCAGCGACAGACCGTCCCGCTTGTCCCACACGTGGTTGCCGGTCGTGTAGCAGTCGATCTCCAGGTCGGCGAGCTCCTCGAGCACGCCCGGGTTGACGCCGAAGCCGCCGGCGGCGTTCTCGATGTTGACCACCGTGTAGTCGATCGATCGTTCGCTGCGCAGCTCGGGCAGCAGCTCGCGCAGGGCACGCCGCCCCGGGCGGCCGATCACGTCTCCGACGAACAGGATGCGCAATGGAAACTCCTCACTGCGAGCGGCGGTCTCAGGGCCTTCGAAGCTCACGGGCTCAGCGCGCGAACTCGACCGCGCGCGACTCGCGGATCACCGTCACCTTGATCTGGCCGGGATAGGTGAGCTCGTTCTCGATCCGCTTGGCGACGTCCTTGCTCAGCCACAGTGCCTTCTCGTCGCTGATCTTCTTGCAGTCGACGATGATCCGCACCTCGCGGCCGGCCTGTATCGCGTAGCTCTTCTGCACTCCCTCGAACTCTCCGGCGATCTCCTCGAGCTTCTCGAGCCGCTTCATGTAGCTCTCGAGCACTTCGCGGCGGGCTCCGGGGCGCGCCGCCGACAGCGCATCGGCTGCGGTCACCAGCACCGCCTCGACGGTCTCCGGCTCGTAGTCGCCATGGTGGCATGCCATGGCGTGCACCACCGCCTCGCTCTCTCCGTACTTGCGCAGCAGATCGATCCCGAGCTGCAGATGGGTGCCCTCCATCTCGCGATCCACCGCCTTGCCGATGTCGTGCAGCAGGCCCGCCCGCTTGGCGACGTGCACGTCGACTCGCAGCTCGCCGGCGATGGTCGCCGCCAGGCGGGCGACCTCCTTGCTGTGCTGCAGGACGTTCTGCCCGTAGGAGGTGCGGAAGCGCAGCCGCCCCAGCAGCTTGACGAGCTCCGGATGCACCCCCGAGAGATTGAGCTCGAGCAGCGCGTTCTCGCCCTCCTCACGCACCCGCTGGTCGAACTCACCCTGCACCTTCTCGGCCACTTCCTCGATACGTGCCGGGTGGATGCGGCCGTCGCTGATCAGGCGCTCGAGCACCACCCGGGCGATCTCGCGACGGAAGGGATCGAAGCCCGAGAGGATCACCGCCTCGGGCGTGTCGTCGACGATCAGGTCGACACCGGTGGCCATCTCGAGCGCCCTGATGTTGCGTCCCTCACGACCGATGATGCGCCCCTTCATCTCGTCCGACGGCAGGTTCACCACCGAGACCGTCGTCTCGTTGACGTAGTCCGATGCCGAGCGCTCGATCGCCAGGCTGATGATGCGCTGCGCCTCGCGGGTGGCCTTCTCGCGCGCTTCGTCCTCGATACGCTTGACCAGATGCGAGGCCTCCACCCGCGCCTCGCCCTCGAGCGCCTCCATGAGCTCGCTGCGCGCCTGCTGTTGGGTGAGACCGGCGACCTGCTCCAGACGCGTCACCGTCTGGCGGCGCAGACGGTCGACGTCGGCCACCGCCGCCTCGCGCTCGCGGCCCACCCGCTCGACCTCCCGACTGCGCTCCTCCACCGCGGCCTGGCGTCGCTCCAGCTCCTCGCGCTCGCGGGCCAGGCCGTCGCGACCCGCCTCGAGGCGGCGCTGCAGTTCGTCGGCCTCGGAGCGCCGCCGCTTGGCGTCCTCCTCGGACTCGCTGCGCACGCGCAGCGCCATCTCCTTCGCCGCCAGATCCGCCTCGCGCAACCGCGCAGCGGCGTCGCGCTCGCTCTCCTCGAGGATGCGAGTCGCCTGGCGCCGGGCGCGCGAGGTGATGCGGCGCGCCGAACGCCGGACCCAGAGGAGCCAGACGAACGGTGTCGCCAACAGCCCCACCAGGGCGGCGAGCGCCAACCAGACCGCGTCACTCATGCACTCTCTCCGCGGGGAGAGAGGTCGGTCTCAGGAGAGCCGAAGCCGGCGCCAGTGCGCCGACCGCGCCGGTTCGACCTCGCTCGAAGAACGGCATCCCCCGCTCGACCGTGTGGACCGCTCCCGGCTAGAACCAACAGGTACTAGGTGGGTGCCCTCTCCATGCACCGTCAGCTTCCTCGTACTGGCGAGGCTTGCACGGGTGAATGGAATCCGGACTCCCGCGGGATAAGAGTTGGCTCTACGAAATGGTGGATCCATCACCAATCGCGCAGGGGATGCAACTTGAAGAGGTTGAACCATCGGACGCGGCGCTTCAGCTCTCGAGAGCGCTGTGGAGCCGGTCGGCCAGCTTGCCGAGCCGCTCCTCGATCTCTCTCTCGCTGCCTAGGCTGCCCGCCTCCCGCACCAGCTGATCGGCGATGTTGAGCGCCGCGAGCACCGCGATCTTGGTCGTGTCGACCGCCGTGGTGTGCGCTGCGATCTCCTTCATCTTGCCGTCGACGAATCGCGCCAACCGCTGCAGGTGCTCCTCGTCGCTCGCCGAGCGGACGTTGAACACCGAGCCGAAGATCTCCACCTCCACGGTCGTCGTGGCGCGATGGGCTCCTCGCTGGGAGGAGACGGCTGGTGTGGCCTCGGACGTCGATTCCATAAACGGCTGGTGGTACCGGAGGGCGTTCAGGACGTATTCGGGTTCGACCGCGGGACGGACTCGCCACCGCGACCGGATCGTTTCTCCAACCGCAGAACCATAGCACCGGCGGCGGCGCCGGACATGCGGCCTGCGGCCGCCGTCGAAGCCGACCCTCCAGAGCGCCGGGCGCCTCAGGACGCCGGTTCGTCGGCGAGCTCGATCAGCTGGTCGATGCGGCGCACCAGCTCCTCGACCCGCTGCGCCAGGGCGGAGCGCTCCTCGCGCAGCGCCTCGAACTGACGCTGCGCGGCCTGGTGCTGGCGCCGCAGCTCGTCGAGCTCCTCGGTGAGCTCGCGCTTGGCGACACGCAGCTGCCGCAGCTCCTCGATCAGCCTCTCGCTGTCGGCGTCGAGCGCGTCGAGTCGCTTCGCCATCGACCGGCTCGCGCCGAGCCCAGAGCCGGCTTTGCTGCCTGCCGTCGAAGCCAAGACGACCCTAGATCCCGTGGCGGCCTACAGAGCGCTCTTGGCGAGCTGGGCGACGGCGGAGAAGGCGTCGGGCTCGCGCACCGCGAGGTCCGCCAGCATCTTGCGATTCAGCTCCGAGCCGGACTTCTTGAGGCCGGCGATGAGCCGGCTGTAGGAGAGGCCGTGCTCGCGCGCCGCGGCGTTGATGCGCACGATCCACAGGCTGCGCAGCTCACGCTTGCGCTGACGGCGGTCGCGGTAGGCGAAGGCGAGCGATCGGTCGACCGCCTGCTTGGCGATGCGGTGCGACTTCGACTTGGTGCCGTAGTAGCCCTTCGCCCGCTTGAGGATCTTCTTGCGGCGCTGGACCCGCTTGTTTCCACGCTTGACGCGAGACATCTGGGAACCTCGTTTTCTTGTTCGTATCGAGAGTCGCGGCGAGAACGGGGGCTGCGCTCGCGACGTCGACGGGTTGGGGACGAAGGAGGACGGTTCCCCCTCGCGACGTCCCGGTGCCGCACCGGAGGTCTCCGGTGGGATCTGTGGGGCTCGATGCCCCCGAAACGATCAGCGCGCTACGAGATCATCGTGCGCAGGGAGCGCGCGAACTTCCCGGTCACCTCGGCCGACTTGCGCAGCTTGCGCTTCCGCTTGGTCGACTTCTTGGTCAGGATGTGGTTCTTCATCGCGTGCGCCCGCTTCACCTTGCCGGTGGCGGTGGTCTTGAAGCGCTTCGCGGCGCCCTTGTGGGTCTTCTGCTTCGGCATCCTGCAATCCTCTGTCTGTCTTTGCGGCCTGTCGTGCAGCCTCTATCGAACGATCCGCTCCGGCACCCGTGCTCCGCCACGTGGGCGGCGCGTCGACGACGCCGCGGCAGCGCCGCTCGGCGGACATCGAGGCTCTGATCGGCGGTCGCGACCGTTCGGCCGACACCCGAAGAGGTCTTGGTAGGCGCTAGCGGACTCGAACCGCTGACCTCTACCGTGTGAAGGTAGCGCTCTAACCAGCTGAGCTAAGCGCCTTCGATCGACTCGGACCCGCTACACCGGATTCGTTCCTGGTAGGCCCGAGCGGACTCGAACCGCTGACCTCTACGATGTCAACGTAGCGCTCTAACCAACTGAGCTACGGGCCTGGGATCGAATTCCGGCCGGAGGCCGAACGGGCAAGCTAACAGAGCCTCGCCGACACTGTCAACGCGAGGCGAGCGCGCTGTCCGGCGCCTCCTCCGCCGCCGCCGGCGACGCTGCGGCGACGGCCCGGACGCCGGGTATGCTGGCCGGCGGTGGAGGCGGTCGGTCGCCGCGAGCGCCAGGCATCGAGACGATCACCCAACGCGGCGGAGGCGGGTCCGGATCATGGCCGACACGATGGCGAAGATGGTCGGAGTCGAGCAGGTGCTGCAGGCGCGCGAGCGCATCGGCAAGGCGATACAGACCTCGCCCTGCAGGCGCTCTGCACACTTCTCGAAGCGCTGCGGCATCGAGGCCTACCTCAAGCTCGAGAACCTCCACGTCACCGGGTCCTTCAAGGAGCGGGGAGCGCTGAACCGCCTGCTCTGCCTGGACGACTCCGAGCGCGAGCGCGGCGTGATCACCGCCTCGGCGGGCAACCACGCCCAGGCGATCGCCTACCACGCCACCCGGCTCGGCATCCCGTCGACGGTGGTGATGCCGAAGGGAACACCGCTGGTCAAGGTCAGCAACACCCGCAGCTACGGAGCCCGCGTCCAGCTGGTGGGGGACAACTTCGACGAGGCCTACGCCTTCGCCCGCGAGCAGGTGGCGGAGAGCGGCCTGGTCTTCGTGCCGCCGTTCGACGACGAGCACGTGATCGCCGGCCAGGGCACCGTGGCGCTCGAGCTGATGGAGCAGAACGAGCAGCTCGAGGCGGTGATCGTGCCGATCGGCGGCGGCGGGCTGATCGCCGGCATCGCCGCGGCGTACAAGAGCATCCGGCCCAAGGTGCGCATCATCGGCGTGCAGACGGCAGCGGTGCCGTCGATGAAGGAGTCGGTAGAGAGCGGAGAGATCGTCTCGCTGGCGCCGGCGCAGACCATCGCCGACGGCATCGCGGTGAAACGACCCGGCGAGATCACCTTCCCGATGATCGCCAAGCTGGTCGACGAGATCGTCACCGTCGACGAGGAGGAGGTCGCCAACGCGGTGCTGCTCCTGCTCGAGCGCGAGAAGACTCTCGCCGAGGGCGCCGCCGCCTGCGTGCTGGCGGCGCTGCTCAACGAGAGGATCAGCGGGCTCGCAGGGCGCAGCGTCTGCCTGCTGATCAGCGGCGGCAACATCGACGTCAATCTGCTGTCGCGGATCATCGAGCGCGGCCTCGCCAAGGACCTGCGCCTGGTGCACTGCGAGGTGGTCGTGCCGGACCGTCCGGGCTCGCTCGCCCGGCTGCTGCAGCTGGTCGCCGAACAGCAGGCCAACGTCATCGAGGTGCACCACCAGCGAGCCTTCGACGTTGCGCTGGGCGAGGTGTTCGTCGATCTCATCCTCGAGACCCGTGGCGCCGAGCAGGCACAGCAGCTCTCCGCCCACCTCGCCGAGCACGGCTTCTCGTTGCGCCTGGTACCGCCGGGAAGCCAGCGCGAGGAACGCCCCGACCCCTGGCGCTGATCGGTGCGGGCCGCTGCGCGGCGCTCCAGCCGGCCGCCCCGGCGACCGGCGCTCCTCGCCCTCTTCGCGCCCGACCGCGGGCCGACCGTGGCGCCGCGGCGTGCTAGATTCGCGCGGGTGAACGAAGACGAACCTCCGCCATCGGGCTGCGACGCCCGAAGGCGAGCGCTCGCCCCGACCCGATCCGGCGACCGCCGCTCCCCCTTCCCACGGCGTGGACCCGGCGCGTCACCGACGCCGGCTACCTGCCACCAGCGCCCTAGCGGCGCCTCCTCCGCGTGACCGGCGTCGTCGCGTCGGGCGGGCCGCCCGTGGCGCTCGAGCTCAGCACCTCGACCGGCCTCTTCCTGGCCGCGTTCCTGGTGCTGCTGAACGGCTTCTTCGTCGCCGCCGAGTTCGCACTGGTCAAGGTCCGCTCGACCCAGATCGACGCCTTCCTGGACCGTCGCAGCGGGCGCGTCGCGCGGCACATGATCGAGCATCTCGACGCCTACCTCTCGGCCACCCAGCTCGGCATCACGCTGGCCAGCCTCGGCCTCGGCTGGGTCGGCGAGCCGGCCCTGGCCCACCTCTTCGACCCGCTGCTGAGCCTGATCCCGGTCAGTGAGGCCATCGCCCACTCGATCACCCTCACGGCCGCGTTCGGTCTGATCAGCGTGGCGCACATCGTGCTCGGTGAGCTGGCTCCCAAGTCGCTCGCCATCCGCAAGCCCGAGCCCACCACCCTCTGGGTGGCGCTGCCGCTCTTCTTCTTCTACAAGATCAGCTTCCCCGCCATCTGGCTGCTCAACAGGATGGCGAACTTCATCCTGCGCCTGTTCGGCATCGAGCCCGTCTCGGAGGGCGATCTCGCCCACGGCGAGGAGGAGATCCGCCGGCTGCTCGCCTCGCCCGGGCAGTCGACCCTCTCCGACCAGAAGCGGGAGCTGCTCGACAACATCTTCGAGCTCTCCGAGAGGGTGGCGCGCCAGGTGATGGTGCCGCGCGCCGACGTCGTGTACCTCGACGTCGGGGCCGACATCGAGACCAGCCTCGATCTGGCGCGCTCCTCGGGCCACACCCGCTTCCCGCTCTGCGACGGCGACCTCGACAAGATCCTCGGCATCATCCACATCAAGGACCTCTTCCGCTCGCGGCAGAAGCCGAGCGACCTGACGGCGATCAAGCGCGACACCTTCTTCGTGCCCGAGACCCTGCCGCTCGAGCGCCTGATGCGGCGCATGCGCAGCAGCCGGGTGCACATGGCGCCGATCCTCGACGAGTACGGCAGCGTCAGCGGCATCGTCACCTTCGAGAACGTCATCGAGGAGATCGTCGGCGAGATCCAGGACGAGTTCGACGCCGAGCGGCCCGAGCTGCTGCGCAACAAGGACGGCACCTACCGGGTGCTCGGCTCGATGCTCGTCGCCGACCTCGAGGACGAGCTGCAGCTCGAGATCGACACCCGCGACGAGGACACCATCGCCGGCATCGCGCTCTCCGCCATCGGGCGCAGCCCGGAGGTCGGCGACCGGGTGCAGGTCGGACCGATCGACCTCGAAGTCACCGAGGTCGACGTCAACCGGATCCGCACCCTCAAGATCCGCCACGCCGAGCCCCCGGCGCCAGCCAAGTAGCAGGCCCTCCGCCGATCGACGCGGGCGGGCGCCGACGGGCCGACGAGCGGTTCGCCACCGCCGAACGCGAAGGGCCGAAATCCGACCGCGTCGCCGGCTGTTGCGTACTGTCGACGCTGCGGCTCCGCAGCGGGCGGCGCAGCGCGCACGGAAGACCGGCCCGCAGCCGTCCAGCCCTCAGCCGTCCAGCCCTCAGCCCTCAGCCCTCACCCTCACTCTCAATCCTGCTTCGACCGACCCGATGAGCTCCGCCGACCGACACCACGAGCCACTCCACCAGGCGCAGCGACCGGAGCCCTTCGAGCTGCCGCCGCCACCGCGTTGGCTGCGCTGGCTGCTGGTCGGAGTCGGCACCCTCCTGGTCGCCGTCGGACTGGTCGGCCTGGCGCTGCCGATCGTGCCGCAGATGATCCCGCTGGTGCTCGGCGCGACCGCCCTGACTCTCGCCAGCGACCGCCTCTACCGCTTCCTGCACCGCCGTCTCGAGCGCTGGCCCCGGGCCACCGCCGCGGTCAACCGGGCACGGCATTCGGTGCACCTGCGGCTGGTGCTCTGGTTCCCGCGCCACTACGACGGGGAGGACGAGTGTCGGCAGACGCCGCAGGCACCCGCGGCCGACCCGCGTCCGGGCGCGCCGGTCGACGAGGACGGGCGCCGGCGCGACGCCTCGGCGACCGGCCGCTGAGGCGCGGTCGCGATCGCCTCTCGTCAGCGCTCGGCGACCGGACGGTACTGCCGCTCGTTCTCGCCGATGTAGATCTGCCGCGGCCGGTTGATGCGGCTCGCCGGGTCCTCGACCATCTCGCGCCAGTGAGCCAGCCAGCCCGGCAGGCGGCCGAGAGCGAACATCACGGTGAACATGTTGGTCGGGATGCCCATCGCCCGGTAGAGGATGCCGGAGTAGAAGTCGACGTTCGGATACAGCTTGCGCTCGATGAAGTACTCGTCCTTGAGAGCCACCTCTTCGAGGTTCTTGGCGATGCCGAGCAGCGGGTCCTTGACGCCGAGATCCGAGAGGACCTCGTCGACCGATCCCTTGAGGATGCGTGAGCGGGGATCGAAGTTCTTGTAGACCCGGTGGCCGAAGCCCATGAGGCGGAAGTCGTCGTCCTTGTCCTTGGCCCGGTCGACGTACTTCTGGTAGTCGCCGCCGTCGCGGTGGATCATCCGCAGCTGCTCGATCACCTTCTGGTTGGCGCCGCCGTGCAGCGGGCCCGACAGGGCGCTGGTCGCCGCCGAGATGGCGTGGAAGAGGGTGGCGCCCGAGCTGCCGACCATGCGCGCGGTCGAGGTGCTGCAGTTCTGCTCGTGGTCGGCGTGCAGGATCAGCAGCATGTTGAGGGCCCGCTCCAGCACCGGGCGGGGCTCGTAGGGCTCGGCCGGGACCGCGAACATCATGCGCAGGAAGTTGGCCGGGTAGCTGAGCTCGTTGCTCGGGTAGATGAACGGCTGACCGATCGACTTCTTGTACGAGAAGGCCGCGATGGTCTTGATCTTGGCGATCAGGCGCACGATGTTGAGGTCCATCTCCTCGTCGGCGTCCGAGTAGAAGGTCCCCAGCGACGAGATCATCGAGGAGAGGATCGACATCGGGTGGGCGGTCGCCGGATAGCCCTCGAAGAACTTCTTCATGTCCTCGTGGATCAGGCTGTGCCGGGTGAGGTTCTTGGAGAACTCCTCGAGTTGCTGCGCGTTCGGCAGGTCGCCGTAGATCAGCAGGTAGGCGACCTCGACGAAGCTCGCCTTCTCCGCCAGCTGCTCGATCGGGTAGCCGCGGTAGCGCAGGATGCCGCGCTCGCCGTCGATGAAGGTGATGGCGCTCTGGCACGAGCCGGTGTTGCCGTAACCCGGGTCCAGCGTGATCGCGTTGGTCGTGCCGCGCAGCGCGCGGATGTTGATCGCCACCTCACCCTCGCTCCCGCGGATGATCGGCAGCTCGTACTCCTGGCCCTCGAGAATCAACTTCGCAGACGACATGGCACTCCTTCGCGACTCTGCTTTTCTGCGGTCCTGGCGGGTCCGGGCGGTCGCCCTCGGTCGACCGGCGCAGATCTCGCCCCGGGCGAAGATCGCCCGTTTCAGGCGGAACGGTCAGCGCGCGGTCCGGGTCGCGTCCGGCGACCCGACGACTCGCTGCTGCGGTCCCCTTGCGCTTGGAACGCGAGCTGACACTGGCGTCCCGCGTCCCGACTCGTCCGGCGGCCGGACCCGCGATCTTAGCAGCCGTGGTGAACCTCCGCGGGCCGAGTTGGAGCGCCGCCCCGTCGGATGGCGTGACGTCTGACGACAAGGCGCCGTGCAGAGGACGGCGGGAGGGGTGCCGCAGCGGCGCTCAGACGCCGCGCGTCTCGGCGCCCCAGAGCAGCTTGTGCAGCTGAGGCTGCAGCCGCACCGCCAGCCGGTCGCGCAGGATCCACGCCGCCACCGAGGCGGGCTCGAGCTCACCGAAGACCACCGAGAAGTGCACCGGGCAGCGTTCGACGAGGCGGTGGCGGCCGATCACCTCGCGCGCGAAGAGGTAGTCCTCCTCGTCGGCGAGCACGAACTTCACCTCGTCGCTGCCTCGCAGCTCGTCCAGATTGCTCCACAGGTTCGCCTCGTGCTCGCCGCTGCCCGGGCACTTGACGTCGACGATGCGGTGCACCCTGGGATCGACCGGCGAGATGTCGAGGCCGCCGCCGGTCTCCAGCAGCACCCGCAGGCCGAGGTCGCAGAGACGCTCGAGCAGCGGCAGCGCCCCGGGCTGCAGCAGCGGCTCGCCGCCGGTGAGCTCGACCAGAGGGCAGTCGAGCTCGCGGACCCGCCGCACCACGTCGTCGAGCGACATCCACTCGCCGCCGTGGAAGGCGTACTCGGTGTCGCACCAGCGACAGCGCATCTGGCAACCGACCAGACGCACCAGGACGCAGGGCAGGCCGGCGAAGGTCGACTCACCCTGCAGCGAGTAGAAGATCTCGGAGACCTTCAGACGCTGGCGCGGCGGTAGGCGGAGCACGTCGGTCGCCGCGCTCGGCGATGCCGGGCGCCCGGGAAGCTGCGTGGTGGTCGGGCTCAAATCTCGGTTCCCTCGACGGGTCGCCGGGACCCGGACTGGATCGCGCAAAGGCTCGCGATCCGTCGACCGAGGCGCCGGGCGGCGGCGCCGCCGCCTCGGGCCCCTTACGACTGGCCTTCGTCGTCCAGCAGCTGCCGCAGGACGTACTGCAGGATGCCGCCGTGACGGTAGTAGAGACCCTCCTGCGGAGTGTCGAGACGGAGCACCCCGGGGAAGCGCTTCACCTCGCCGTCCTCGGAGGTCGCCTCGATGGTGACCTCGGAGCGCGCCGTGAAGCCGCCGTCGAACGTCGCCTCGATGCCACGCACCGAGTAGCGCTCGTGGCCGGTGAGGCCGAGCGACTGCACCGAGCTGCCCTTCTCGAACTCGATCGGCGCCACGCCCATGCCGATCAGGTTCGATCGGTGGATGCGCTCGAACGACTCGGCGATCACGGCGCGGATGCCGAGCAGGATCGACCCCTTCGCCGCCCAGTCGCGCGAGCTGCCGGTGCCGTACTCCTTGCCCGCCAGCACCACCAGCGGCGTGCCTTCCTGCTGGTAGAGCATCGCCGCGTCGTAGATCGTCATCTGCTGGCCGGTGGGCAGGTGCAGGGTGTGGCCGCCTTCGACGTCGACCAGCCGGTTGCGCAGGCGCACGTTGGCGAACGTTCCCCGCATCATCACCTCGTGGTTGCCGCGCCGCGACCCGTAGCTGTTGAAGTCGCGCGGCGCCACCCCGTGCGAGACGAGGTACTTCCCGGCCGGGCTGTCGGTGGTGATCGAGCCCGCCGGCGAGATGTGGTCGGTGGTCACCGAGTCGCCGAGCAGGGCCAGGACCAGCGCGCCCTCCAGGTCCTCGACCGGCTCCGGCTGGCGCGGGATGTCGGTGAAGAACGGCGGCTGCTTGACGTAGGTCGACTCGTCACCCCAGGCGAACGTCTCGCCCTCGGGGATGTCCAGCGCCCGCCAGCGCTCGTCGCCGGTGAACACGTCGGCGTACTGCTCGCGGAACATCTCGGCGCGCAGGGCCGAGCGCAGGGTGGCGGTGATCTCCTCCTGGCTCGGCCACAGATCGCGCAGGTACACCGGCTGGCCGTCGGCATCCTCGCCGAGCGGCTCGGTCATCATGTCGATGTCGACCCGGCCGGCCAGCGCGTAGGCGACCACCAGCGGCGGCGACGCCAGGTAGTTCGCCCGCACGTCGCCCGAGATGCGGCCCTCGAAGTTACGGTTGCCGCTGAGCACCGAGCAGGCCACCAGGTTGTTCTCGTGGATCGCGGCGGAGATGTCGGGGTGCAGCGGGCCGCTGTTGCCGATGCAGGTGGTGCAGCCGTAGCCGACGAGGTGGAAGCGCAGCGCCTCGAGGTCGTCCATCAGGCCGGCCTGCTCGAGATAGGAGGTGACGACCTTGGATCCCGGCGCCAGCGAGGTCTTCACCCACGGCTTGGTGCGCAGCCCGCGCTCGACCGCCTTCTTGGCCAGCAGCCCGGCGGCGAGCATCACCGACGGGTTCGAGGTGTTGGTGCAGCTGGTGATCGCGGCGATCACGACGGCGCCGTCCTCGAGCTCGAACTCCTCGCCGAAGAGGGTCAGCGGCGGCGCCTCGGCGACCGCGACCCCGTCGCCCGGCTCGCCCTGCACCACGCTGAGGCCGCCCTTCTTCGACGACGCCCCGCGCAGACCGTCGACGGCGGAGAGGAACGCCTGCTTCATCTCGGGCTGGTCGATGCGGTCCTGGGGCCGCTTCGGCCCCGCCAGCGCCGGCACCACCGTCCCCAGATCGAGCTCGAGCACGTCGGAGTACTCCGCCTCCTTCGACGAGGCGGTGTGGAACATGCCCTGTTCCTTGTAGTAGGCCTCGACCAGGGCGACCAGGTCCTCGTCGCGGCCGGTGAATCGCAGGTAGTCGATCGACAGCTGATCGACCGGGAAGATGCCGCAGGTGGCGCCGTACTCGGGGGCCATGTTGGCGATCGTGGCGCGGTCGGCGAGCCCCAGCCCGGCGAGGCCGGGGCCGAAGAACTCGACGAACTTCCCGACCACTCCCTTGGCGCGCAGCATCTGTGTCACCCGCAGCACCAGGTCGGTGGCCGTGGAGCCCTCGGGCAGCCGCCCCACCATCCGGAAGCCGACCACCTGGGGGATCAGCATCGAGATCGGCTGGCCGAGCATCGCCGCCTCGGCCTCGATGCCGCCGACGCCCCAGCCCAGGACCCCGAGGCCGTTGATCATCGTGGTGTGCGAGTCGGTGCCCACGAGCGTGTCGGGCAGCGCGAAGCGGGCGCCGCCGACCTCCTCGACCATGACGCCGCGCGCCAGGTACTCGAGCTTCACCTGGTGCACGATCCCCGTGGCGGGCGGCACGACGCGGAAGTTCTCGAACGCGCTCTGCCCCCAGCGCAGGAAGAGGTAGCGCTCCTCGTTGCGCTCGAACTCGTACTTGGCGTTGAGCAGCAGTGCCGCTTCCTTGCCGTACTCGTCGACCTGCACCGAGTGGTCGATGACCAGCTCGACGGGCTGCAGGGGATTGATCCGGCCCGGGTCGCCACCCATGGCGCTCATCGCGTCGCGCATCGCCGCCAGGTCGGCGACCGCCGGCACGCCGGTGAAGTCCTGCAACAGGACGCGCGCCGGCATGAAGGCGATCTCGGTGTCCGGCGCCGCCTTCGGCTGCCACGCCAGCAGGCTCTCGATGTCGGCCGCCGGCACCACCACCCCGTCCTCACGGCGCAACAGGTTCTCGAGCAGCACCTTGAGCGCGAACGGCAGCCGCTCGACGTCGTGCCCGCCGCGGTGCAGTTCATGGAGGTTGGCGATCTGGAAGCTCCGCGAGCCCACCTGCAGTGGAGTGCGACAACCGAACGAGTTCTTCATCTGCGAGATCCTCCTGCTGCGAGGGGGTCGGCGAGGGACGGTCCGGCCGTTGGCGAGCGCAGGGCCGACCGCCAGAGCCGAGGAGAGGTGGCCGAGCGCCAGTGCCGGCAGCCGACGCCCGGGTCGGCCGAGCGGCCGTCGGTACGGCCGGCGGTCGCGGGGACGGACGGCCCGGGCCGCGTGAGCACGCGCTCTTGCCCGCGCCACCCGTGACGGCGCGCGGGCCACCATGGAGGATATCGCGCTCGCCGCACGGCGATGAAGCCCGGCCTGGCCGGCGTGCCGACGCAGCCTCCCGAGCCGAGAGGAAAGGGCGACCTGTTGCCGTCCGCCGGCGGCCAGCGATCCGCCGATCCGGCCGATAGACTCGCGCCGTGCGCCCACGGTCTCCACAGCTTCCAACCGATCGCCGCCGGCCGGTCGATCCACGCCCGGCGCCGGAGCGGTCGTGGCCCACGTGGCCCGGGAGCCGCGGGTGAGCTCCCAGGGCCTCTCCCCCGACGGGCTGGTCGCGCCGGTCCTGCTGCTCGCCATGCCGCAGGTGCGCGATCCCTTCTTCCAGCGCAGCGTCGTGCTGCTGGTGGCCCACGAGGACGACGGCAGTCTCGGCTTCGTGCTCAACCGGCCCACCGACCTCAAGGTCGAGCAGATCCTCGAGGACCTCGACATCCCCTGGGGCGGAGACCGCGACCAGCCGGCCTACCTCGGCGGACCGGTCGAGCCTCAGGTCGGCTCGGTTCTCTTCGCCAGCCGCGACGTGCGCGAGTCGGTGAGCGAGGCCTCCGCCGCGGTCACTCCGGACGTCAGCCTGACCCGCAACCTGTCCCTGTTCACCGAGATCGCCGCCGACCCTCCGGGCCGGTTGCGGGTGCTGCTCGGACACGCCGGCTGGAGTGCCGGCCAGCTCGCCGAGGAGGTCTCGCGCCACGACTGGCTGACCGCGCCGGTGGACGCCGAGCTGGTCTTCGCCGATCCGGCGGTCGCCTGGGAGGCGAGTCTGCGCTCGATCGGCATCGATCCGGACGTCCTGCCCGAATGGACTGCCGGCGAACAGGCGGCCAATTGAGCGCCTCAGACCGTCAACCGGCGGCGCGCCGCGGACGGTCGGGGCGCGGCGCGGGGAGGCGGCGCGGACGCGGTCCGAAGCGCTTCCACTCCGCCGGCGGAGTGCTCTTCCAGGAGGACAAGGTGGTGCTCATCGCGATCGGCTCGGCGGAACGCTGGCAGCTGCCGAAGGGCCGGATCGAGCGCGGCGAGAGCCCCGCCCAGGCGGCCCAGCGCGAGGTGCGCGAGGAGACCGGCGTCGAGGGCGAGATCCTCGAGCCGCTGACCACCATCCAGTTCTCCTACCAGCAGCGCAGCGGCCGTCCGGTGCACAAGACGGTCGACTACTTCCTGATGCGCTACGTCTCGGGCAGCGCCAGCGACTACGATCCGGGCGAGGTCTTCGAGGCCGGCTGGTTCCCCTGGCCGCGCGCCGAGGAGATCCTGACCTTCGCCAACGAGCGCTCGGTGCTGAAGATCGCCCACCGGCGATGGCGCGAGCGCCAGGACCCCACGCCGGGACGCGCGGGCGCCGAGGAGGGCTGAGGTGCCGGTGCCGAAGCGACGTCTCGTCGGGCTGGGGCTTCAGCCGCCCACCCTGACGCCGGGGCGCGGGCGCGCGATGCCTGCGCCCGGGCTGGTCGGATCGGGCACCGCCCCGAGCCTGGCCATCGTGCTGGGCGCGCTGCTCCTCGGCGGTTGCGTGCGCGAGCCCGATCCGGCCGCGATCTGGGCCCGCGAGTGCGCCAGCTGTCACGCCGAGGACGGCCGCGGGGAGGCGCGCAAGCTGCCGCTGTCGCCCGGCCTCGACCTGCACGAGTCACCGATGGTGATCGAGCGGGCGCGCGGCCCGATCTACCGGGTGATCCGGCAGGGGTACAGCGGCATGCCGGGCTTCGACCACCGTCTCGAGCACCGCGAGATCGAGGCCCTGGTCACTTACGTCATCGACCTCGTGCACGACGGCAGCGAGGAGCCGCCCTAGCGACGTACGATCGGAAGATCCGAGCTCTGGGGGCCTCGCCTGCAGGGCACGCACCCAGAGCCGACCGACGGCGCCCGCCGTCCGGCCACCCGGCAACTCCGTCGACCCGGAGCCCCGCTCCGCGGCAAAGGGGGCGGCGACAGAGAAGAGACAACCTATGGACAACCAGAGATTCCGCGAAGCCTACATGCGCCTGCAGCGCCTCGACGAAGGGCAGACCTACAAGCTGCGCGATCGCGGCCGCAGCATCAGCCGCCAGTCGACCGAGCAGCTCGAGGACAAGGTCCAGGAGCTCAGTCGCTACACCCTCGAGCTCAAGGAGATCCTGCAGGAGCTCTTCCTGGCGATCGGCACCCCGGCGCGCAAGGCCGCGAGCGACGAGGCAGCGGCGCCGCCGCCCGGCGACGCCTGAACGAGCCGGAACGACTCCTCAGCGCCCTGTCGATCCGAAGCCACCGCCGTCGCGCCCGGTCTCGGGCAGATCGTCGCCCTCCACCCAGCGCACCTCGGGCACCGCGGCGACGACCAGCTGTGCGATGCGGTCGCCGCGCACGATGCGCAGCGGCTGACTGCCGAGGTTGATCAGCACGACCCCGACCTCGCCGCGGTAGTCGCTGTCGATGGTGCCGGGGGCGTTGACCAGCGCCAGGCCCTCGCGTAGGGCGCGGCCGCTGCGCGGTCTGACCTGCAGCTCGTAGCCTTGCGGCACGGCGACGCGCAGGCCGGTGGGCACCAGCTGCCGCTCTCCGGGCGCCAGCTCGACCTCCTGGTCCACTGCCGCGCAGACGTCCCAGCCGGCGCTGGAGGCGGTGGCGCGCGACGGCGGCGGCAGGTCCGCGGCGTGGGGCAGGCGGACGAAACGCAGCTCGATCATCGTCCGGTCACACTCCCCGCCGACGCGCTCACCGGTTGCGATCGCGCCGGTTGCCGCGGTTCGAGCCGCCGGGCCGGAACGAGGCGGCGTCGAGTCCGCGCTGGCCCTGCTGCGGTCCGCCGCCGCCCAGCTCGACTCCCTGCCCGCCGGGCTGGTTCTGCTGGATCTTGATGTCGTCGCGGAACGGCTTGCCGATCCACGCGCTGGTGACCCGTGGAGCCGGCTTGTCGCCGCCGAGGATCGCCGGCACCGGGATCAGATCGGCCTTGAAGTGCCACTGACTGTAGCCATCGGCGTCCATGAAGCGGCGCATCGCCTTGCCCTCCGCGGCGCTGTAGACGCCGACGATCGGTCCGGTTGTGCGCTGGATCGGCTCGCCGAAGCCGCGGTCCTCGTCCTTGGCCGGTGGGATCGCGACGACGGTGCCGGCGCCGGCTCCGGGACGACCGGCGTTGCCGGCCGGCGGCCGACCGCCGAACCCGACACCGCGCGGCAGCTCCACCTCTTCTTCGCCCTTCTCGTCGCCCTGAGGTCCCTGCTGCTGGTTCGGCTGCTGGTTGGGTGCCTGGCCCTGTGGCGCGCCGCCCTGGACCAGCAGGCCCCAGCGGCCACTCTCGCTCATCGGGTCCTCGTACAGCTTGCGGATCGAGCGCGGCTTCTTCTCGTACAGCTCCTCGAGCGTGATCGGCAGCCGGTTGTTCGCCTTCTGGAAGACGCGGATCGCCTCGGCGTACTGCAGGCCGCGGTGGATCAGCTCGGCCTCCTTCTCGCGCTGCACGAAGGTCGTCCAGTAGGGCAGCGCGGTCGCCACGGCGATGTTCATGATGGTGATCACCACCATCAGGAAGGCCAGGGTGTAGCCGTCCTCCGCGCCGACCGGCGGCGCAACGGACCGGGAACCTCTCGCTCGGCTGCTCCTGCTCACCGCTCAGTACTCCGCGTACGGTTTGCCGTCGTCGTCGACCTCTTCCGATGCCGAGTGCACGTCGACCACCCCGGGCTGTCCGAGGTCCTCGTCGTAGTCGGTCTCCGCGGCGTCCTCGTCGAACTCCTCGAACACCTCGACCCAGTTCGGCTCGCCGGTCAGCGGATCGTTGGGCACCTTGCGCAGGTAGCCCTCCTCGACCAGGACGTCGAGCGAGGTCGGGTAGTTGCCCTTGTCGGCGTAGTGCTGGTCGAGCGCGTCGCGCATGGTGCGCAGGTTCGTCGCCAGCGCCGCCTCCTTCGAGCGCACGAAGGGATTGCGCAGGCCGGGCAGCGCGATCGAGGCGAGGATGCCGATCAGCGCGATGACGATGATCAGCTCGAGCAGGGTGAAGCCGCCCTCGCCGCGCTGCTCGAGGCGCTGTCGCAGGCGCCGCAGCGGCGGCCGCGCCTCGACCGGCACTCCGGCCTCAGGGGCCTCAGGGGCCGCAGGGGCCGCAAGGCCCGGGCGGCCCGCCGGCCCGCCTTCGATGCGGTCACCACTCCTCATAGGGCACTCCGTTCAGACCGACCCCCTGGCTCAGCGAGTAGACGTCGAAGACGTTCTCGCCGCCCCAGGAGGACGAATCCGGGTCGTCTCGGTTGCTGCGCATCCCCCACTCCGCCTCGCCGGTCATCGGGTCCACCGGGATGCGGCGCAGGAAGCGGATCTGCTTGTCCACCTGACCGACCAGATCGAGCGGCTCGAGCAGCAACTCGAGCTCTTCCGGATAGCCGTCGCTGCCGAGATCGATCGGCAGCAGACCGGCGTCGGAGTAGCGCTTGTACTCGTCGATCGCGTTGCGCATGGTGCGCAGGTGGGCGCGCAGCTCCGCCTCCTTGATCCGCTTCTGGGTGAACTTCGCCACCGGCAGGGTCACCGAGGCGAGCACCAGCAGCACGGTGCACACCATCATCAGCTCGGCCAGGGTGTAGCCGAGCTGGCGCAGGCGCGCGCCGCGCGAGCGCGGCGACGAGGTCGACGGCGGCGGGCCGGGGATGGGGCGGAGGAGGCTCATCGGGTCATCGGGTCATCGGGTCATCGGGTCATCGAGTCATCGAGTCATCGAGTCATCGAGTCATCGAGTCATCGGGGGTTCGGGTCTCGTGTGTTCGGTGTTCGGCGTTCGGTGTTCGGCGTTCCCTCGTCAGTGCCTCTGCGCCGGCTTCGTCCCGGCCACTGCCGGTTGCACGCCGCCGCGCTCCGGCGGCGCCGCTCACTCTCCGGGCGGATCGGCGCGTTGCGGGGGAGCGTCCGACGGCCGCTGCAGCGCCGGCCGGATCTCGACCACCACCCGATCGCTCAGCAGCTCCAGTGCCGGCCCCGGCGCCGCGCCCCCGTCGCGCGCCTCGACCTCGGCGAGCGAGATCTGCGCCGCGCCGGGAGCGATGGCCTCGAACTCCACCCAGAACACCTCGCCGCCTCCGGCGACGCCGTCGCTGGCGCCGAGGTGGCTGGCGCCGAGCACCAGGCTGCCGGCGTCCCGTTCGCGGGCCAGCACCTGCACCGAACGACCGGCGGAGAACCACTCACCGGCGCGCACTCCGAGATAACGCAGCCGGGCAGCGTCGAATTCGATCCGGCCCGGCAGATGGGCGACGCCGTGCACTCCGCGGATCGCGACGGCGACCTCGAAGCGCTCTCCCTGGGTCAGCGTCGCCGGCCCGTCCGGCGAGGATCCGAGCGCCAGCCAGGCCTGGGCGCCGTGGCCGTCCGGCGGCTCCGGCAGCTCGCCCCGCCACTCGCCGGCGGACGGCCCGGCCGCGGCCGGCGACTGCGCCATCGCCAGCGCCGCGGCGCCGAGGTTCCAGGCCAGGTGGCCGTCGAGACCGCCGCCACCGGGGCCTGGCAGCCTCGAAGCCTGGTCTTCTCCGTCCGGCGGCGGCCGGCGTCGGTCGAGCGGATTCGACGGGCGCGAGCTCGGCACCAGCTCGGTGCCAGGGGGCGGTCCCTGCTCCTCCGGCTCCTCGCCGCCGTCCTGGTCGGGGGAGCGCAGGCCGCGCGGCAGCTGCTCGAGCCGCTCGCGCAGGTCCTCGGCCGAGCTGTCGTCGGGGATCTCCTCGGTGTCGAAGGGCCCTTCCGCCTCCGACTCGACCCGCGGCGAGCCGCCACGGAAGGTGATGTTCTGCTCGGTGCCGACCCAGATCGGGGTGAGGTCCTCCTCGGTGATGTCGGCGCGGCGGATGATGTGCGGGGTCAGGGTGAGCACGATGTCGGTGCGCTGGTTCTGCGAGCTCTTCTTCGAGAACAGGCGACCCAGCACCGGGATCTCGGAGAGGCCGGGGATGCCCTCATCGCTGTTGCTCTCGTCGGAGCGGATCAGGCCGGCGAGGAAGTTGGTCTCGCCGTCCTTGAGCCGGATGTTGGTCTCGATGTTGCGCGTGCCGATGATCGGCTGGTCGCCGACCGAGCCCGAGATGTTGCTCACCTCGACGCTGATCTCGAGCGACACCTCCTCGTTGTGGTGCACCCGCGGCTCGATCTCGATCCGGATGCCGACGTCCTGGTACTGGAACGAGGTGATCGGCACCACGTTGCTGCCCACCGTGTTGGCGGTGTTGAAGCTGGTCACCGGCACCGGCACGCGGTCGCCGATGGTCAGCCGGGCACGCTCGCCCTCGCTGATGCGCAGCTGCGGCTTGGCCAGGGTCTGGGCGTCGGTGCTCGTCTTGACGAAGTCGAAGAGGAAGTTCGGGATCGTCAGCACCCAGTTGTTGCCGTTGAGGAACTCGAGGTCGGTGAAGCGCAGCGGGATGTCCTCGCCGCCGGTGTCGAGCTCGACGCCCGCCGAGTAGGCGCTCAGCGAGGCGCCGAGCTCCTGCATCTTGTTGCTGTTGATCTGCAGCAGCTCGACGTCGACCACGACCTCGGCCTTCGCCTTGTCGTTGGCGCGGATGATGCGCTCGGCCACCTTCACCTTGTCGGCGGTGTCGCGCAGGATGATCGCGTTGAGCTGCTCGTTCGACGCGATCTTGCGCGAGTCGACCAGCGAGCGCAGCATCGTCATCACCTCCTTGACGTCCGAGTTGGACAGGAAGAAGGTCTGGATGATCAGGTCCTCGTAGGTGCGCCGGTTCTGCGGCGTGTCGGCGACGATGATGATCGAGCGCTCGTCGAGCGTCTTGTAGAAGTGCCCGGCGGTGCGCATCAGGATCTCGAGCGCGTCCTGCGCCGTCACGTCCTTGAGCTGGATGGCGAGATCCTGGTCGCGCAGCTTGGGGTCGAACAGCACGTTGATGCCGAACGCCTTGCCCAGCGCCAGGTAGATGCTCTGCAGCGACACCGGCTCGGGGAAGTCGAGGTCGATCGGCTCGGGCGAGCGCGGGTTGAGCACCGGCGGCTGCGCCATCTCACCGCTCTTGCGGCGCTTCATCTCCTCGATCGAGGCGCGCGTCTGGCCGGTGCGGCGGGCGTCGATCTCCTCGCGCACCTTGCGCAGCTCGGTGACCGCGTACTGGTTCGTCGGATCGAGCTGCACCGCCTGCTGCAGCTCGACCAGGGCCTGCTGGAAGAGCTCCGCGTCGCGGAACTTCTTGCCCTGCTCGAAGTGCATCACCGAGGCCTGCAGCTTGGCCCGCATCAGCCCGCTGCGGAAGCGCAGGTCGGCCGGGTCGGAGTTGACCAGCTCGAGGTACTCGAGCACCGCCCGGTCCCAGTCTCCGGTGGCCTCGGCCACCCGCGCGTCGCGCAGCGAGGTGTAGCCGCTGCAGCCGGCCAGCGCCAGCGCGGCGAGCAGGGTCCCTGCGGCGAGAGCGCGCCCGGCGCCTGGCGCCCCGGACGATCCAGCGGTGCGCGGCGTGAGGTGTCGTGCTGATCTCATTTCCCAGCTTCCCCTGCAAGAACCGAGGTGCGCCGCGCGGCGGACCTCCCGATCGTAGATGGAGGGCGGCGAGCCCGCCGAGCACGGTCGGCTCTGGCGCCGACGGCCCCGCTCGTCCCACTCCAGCGTGGGTTTCCTCCGGTGCGTACGGCGCGAGGCCCGCTCGCGTCGTGGTCGGGCGCCGCCAGGCCGGCTGCGCACCGTATCCGATGTCTCGGCTCGACCCTCACCTCAGCCTCCACCGTCACCGTCGCCTTCATCGTCACCTTCACCGTCCCGACCCCTTCAGCGCCAGACGCTTGGGCGGCGCGTCGGGAAAGCCCTCGAAGGTGAGGTCGACCGATTCGAAACCGATCGCGTGGACCCGGAACTTCTTCTTGACCACCTCGCCGCGCAGCGCGTTGATCGTCGTCTCGCCGTCGGCGAAGACGGCGATCTTGCGGTCTTTGGGACCGAAGCTGCCGAGATACTCGACGTCGATCGGCGGCGGCACCGGTTTGCCGGTGCGCTCCACCGGCGGCGCCACCGGCTCCATCTGGATCGGCTTCGGCTCCGGCCGCTGCACCACCGGCGGCGGCGGCCGTTCGGGCGCCGGCGGACGGCCGTAGCTCCACGGGTCGCGGCCCGGGGTGAACTCGGCGACCAGGTGCGACGCGGCGGCGCTCTCGAGCTCGGCGACCTCGGCCTGCAGCACCGCGGAGACGTCCGGCTTGCGGCTGCGGAAGCCGAACGCCTCGCCGGAGCCGACGCTGGCGATCCACTCGCGCAGACGGGCGCCGCCGAAGGTGACGAGCACGAGCACCAGGGCGGCGAGCAGGATCTGTTGCCGGCGCTGCGGGTTCACGACTCCGCCTCCGGGTCGAGATCGCGGCCCGAGAAGAGAGTCGACAGCGACAACGAGATGCGCACCTGCTGGTCGCGCGTCTGGTTGACGCCGAGGCGGCGTAGCACCAGGAAGGAGTCGGAGAGCTCGATGAAGTTGATCAGCCGCCGCAGCGCGTCGTAGCTGCCCTCGACGTCGAAGTTGATCGACCGCTCGTAGAGCCCGAACTCCTCGATCTCCTGCTCCGGGTAGGACATCGCGTCGGGTCGCAGGCCCGCCCTGACGGCGAGGTCGCGCACCTCGCGCACGATCGCCGTGAAGCGCTCCTGCTCGGTGGCGAAGGTGTCGTCGTAGAGGTCCTCGATGCCGTCTCGGGCCTGGCGCGCACCGACCACCTTGGCCTCGACCTGCTCGGCGAGGCGGCTCAGCTCGGCGAGCTCCTCACGCTCGCTCTCGATCTGCGATTCGAGGCCGGTCACCCGGCCCGAGTAGAGGGCACGGTAGGTCGACAGCAGCATCAGGTTGAGCAGCAGCAGCGCCAGTGGCACGCTCCACGCCCACGGCCGCTCGCGCAGCAGCTCGAGCAGGCGACTCATCGACCGCCTCCGGTGCCGCTGGCGTTGTCGACCGGGAAGAGGTCCTCGTCGCCGCCGGGCGAGTCTCCCGGTCCACGCGGCCGCGGCGTCGGTCGCTGCGGCGTCTGGCGACCGTCGTCGGAGCCGCGTCCACCGGCGGTCGGCGTCTGGGTGCGGCCGTCGCGTCCGCCCGCCGTCGTGCCGCGCGTCGTGCCGGGCATACGACCGTCGGCGCCGCCGGAGCGCGTCTCGCGCAGGTCGACTCTCTGCGCCGGCGCCACCGCGGTCGGCACCACCGTGCTGCCACGGCCGCTGGCGCCGAGCTCGGAGCCCTGGCTCGAACCCTCGTCCGGCCCGCCGGCGGATCCCCGGCCGGATGCGCCGCCGGTCCCCAGCGGCTCGGCGGAGCCGGGTGCCGCCGTCTCCACCGCGCCGACCAGCTCGCC
>QQVD01000045.1 GCA_003388555.1 Acidobacteriota bacterium
CTGCGCTCGCTGATCGGCGTCGTAACCCAGGAGACGGTGCTTTTCAACGACACGGTGCGCAACAACATCGCCTACGGGCGCGAGGACCTGCCGCTCGAGCGGGTCCGCGAGGCGGCGGCGGCGGCCTACGCCGACGAGTTCGTCATGGAGCTGCCCGAGGGCTACGACACGGTGATCGGCGAGTCGGGTGGCCAGCTCTCGGGCGGCCAGAGACAGCGCCTGGCGATCGCTCGCGCCCTGCTCAAGAACGCGCCGATCCTCATCCTCGACGAAGCGACCTCGAACCTCGACACCGAATCCGAGCTGCTGGTTCAGCGCGCCATCGGCAACCTCATGGAGGGGCGGACCGCGCGGGTCATCGCCCACCGCATCTCCACCGTCACCCGCGCCGACCGCATCCTGGTGCTCCGCGACGGCGAGATCGTCGAGCAGGGCACCCACGCCCAGCTGCTCGAGCGAGCCGGCGCCTACAAGCGCCTGCACGACCTGCAGTTCCGCACCGGCTGA
This sequence comes from Acidobacteriota bacterium, assembly GCA_003388555.1. Lineage (GTDB taxonomy): Bacteria > Acidobacteriota > Thermoanaerobaculia > Multivoradales > Multivoraceae > QQVD01. The sequence goes on from QQVD01000045.1 coordinate 508, forward strand.
AGCTCTCGACCCCGCCGCGCGACGCTGACCGCACACGATCCGGACGCGCTGGCGTGACAACCGCCGCCACCCAGGGGCCGCGACCAGCACCACGAACCGCCGATGCCCGTTTCCACTCCCAGTCCCGAGCCCGCCGAAGAGACCTCGCTGCAGGCGGCGCTGCTGGCCAGCGCGCGGCGCCATCGCGACCGCCGCATCGCGCTGCTCGACAACCGCGGCCGCATCGCGGAGGCGAGGTCCTTTCCCGAGCTGGTGGATTCACTGCGGCTCGGCGCCGGGCGGCTCGTCGCCGCCGGGGTAGCGCCCGGCGACCGCGTCATCGTCTGCCTGCCGACCTCGTGGCAGTGGCTCGAGACCTGGTTCGGCGCCCTGCTGCTCGGAGCGCTGCCGGTCTCCGTCGCCCCGCCGGGGGCCCTCGGCTCGCCGGCGGCGCAGATCCGCAAGGCGCTCGAGGTCGCGGCGCGGCTGGATGCCGCCGCCCTGGTCGCCGGCGAGACCTTCCTGCGCGACGCCGGAGAGATCCTCGCCGAGGACGGCGTGGCTCGCCGCGGCGACCCGACGGCGGTTCGCTCGCCCGGGCCGACTCGCTGGCTGGCCGTCGAGTCGTTGTCTCGCACGAGCGCCGATCCGGTGGATCCCGCGCTGCCCGCCGACCCCGAGCAGATCGCCTTCCTGCAGCTGACCAGCGGCTCCACCGGCCTCCCGCGCGCGGCCGAGATCTCGCACCGCGCGGTGCTGCACAACGTGCGTGCGATGGGCGAGGCGGTCGACTCTCCCCACGGCGGCGAGCCGACTCGTCGCATGGTCTCGTGGCTGCCGCTCTACCACGACATGGGACTCGTGGGCTGTCTGGTCAACTCGCTGCTGCGTGGATTTGATCTCGACCTGCTGACGCCGCGGGCCTTCCTGGCCAGACCGTGGATCTGGCTCGAGGCGATCTCTCGCTACCCGGACGGCGCGGTGCTCTCGACGGCGCCGAATTTTGCCTACCAGCTGTGCGTCGAGCGCACGCCGGCCGGCCTCGAGGGAGGTCTCGATCTCACCGGCTGGCGCGACGCGATGACCGGCTCGGAGATGGTCAAACCGGAGACCGCGGCGGCGTTCTGCGACCGCTTCGCCGCCGCCGGCTTCACGCCACCACAGCTGCGCCCCTGCTACGGCATGGCCGAGACCACCCTGGCGACGACGTTCGACCGCGAGCTGGCCGGGCCGCGGGTGCGGGCGGTGCCGGGCGACGCGAGCGTCGGCGTTCCCGCCGAGGTCGTCTGCTGCGGGCGAGCGATCATCGACTCCCGGGTGCGGGTGCTCGATCCGCGCGGTGCGGCGCTCCCGGCCGAAGCGATCGGCCGCGTCCAGGTGCGATCGCCGAGCCTCTTCTCCGGCTACTACCAGGACCCCCAGGCCACCGCCGAAGCCCTGCGGGACGGCTGGCTGGAGACCGGCGACCTCGGCTTCCTCGACGCGGACGGCGAGCTCTACCTCACCGGGCGCAGCAAGGAACTGCTGATCCTGCACGGCCAGAACGTGATGCCGCACGAGCTCGAGTGGATCGCCGAGGCCGAGCTCGAGACCGGAGGCTCGCAGCGCTGCGCGGCCTTCTCGGTCCCTGGGCAGACGGGCGAGGAACCGGTGCTGGTGATGGAGACCAGCGAGGAGGACGCCACGCGGCTCGCCGACGAGGCGCGACGGGTCGCCGGCGCCATCGGGCGTGCCCTCGGAGTGCCGCTGCGCGACACCGTGTGGGTGCGGCGAGGCGCCATCCCCCGCACCAGCAGCGGCAAGATCCAGCGCCAGGCGGTGCGGGACCTCTACCTCGAAGGCCAACTCGAGCGGCGCGCCTGAGGTGGGTCTCTTCGACAAGAGCCGGCGCGTACCGCTGCTGGCGCTGCTCGGGCGCGCGGCGCTGCGCCTGCTGTGGGCGACGCTGCGCAGGCCACCGCTGGCGCCGGACGACGCCGCGCGCCTCGCTTCGGCACGACCGGCGGTGCTGGTGGTCTGGCACGAGCAGACCCTGCTCGCCGCGGCACGGCTACGCGCCCTCGCCGAGGGACGCCGGCTGGCGATCCTGGCCAGCCACTCGAACGATGGCGAGCTGGTGACCCGGATCGCCGCACCGTTCGGCATCGAGATCGTCCGCGGATCGGCCTCGCGCGGCGGCAGCGAAGGGCTGCGCGGACTGTACCGGGCGACGCGGCGAGGCGCCTCGCCGCTGCTGATGCCCGACGGCCCGCGCGGACCGCAGCACGAGGTCAAGCCCGGCGCCGTGGTCCTGGCGCAGATGGCCGCGGTGCCGATCCTGCCGCTGCACTTCGCGGCGTCGCGGGTGTGGCGACTCGGCTCTTGGGACAGGATGGCGTTGCCGCTGCCCTTCTCGCGCGTTGCCCTCCGGGTCGGCGAGCCGATCGACGTGCCACGGCGGCTGGGCGGCGACGAGATCGACAGCTGGCGGCGTGAGGTCGGCCGGCGCCTGGACGAGCTCGCAGGCTGCGAACCTCCCGCCGCACCCGGTCAACCCGGTCGACACGCCGAAGCCGATGGACACGACGATCCCGGCGAGCCGGGCGCGCGCCCCGGCGGTTCGGGGACGACGCTCGACCGCGCTTCGCTCCTCTTCTCGCCGAACCTCATTCGTTGTAGGGTCTGATTATGCTCCAGCGACATACACGGCGCCGGCTCGACGAGATCCGTCGGCGTGTTCTCGGGTCTTCTCTTGCGCCTGGTGCGCCTGGTGAGCCTCTTGGTGGCGCGACGCTGCGCGCGCCGGCCAGGGGTCTCGTCGGCGCGCTCGGCGGGCTGCTCGTCGCCGCCCTCGCTATGCCGGCGCACGCAACCCTCGCCGGCGTCGGCTCCGATGCCCGGCCGAGCCCCGACGAGCAACGACGTGCCTTCCTGCAGCGCAGCCTCCTGGCCGAGGCGGTGGTCGAGCTGACGGTGCTCGATCGGGCACCGCAGACCGAGCCCGGTCGGGACTCGGCCGGCGCGGCGGTGACGATCCCGCGCACCCGGCTGCGCGCCCGAGTCGACGAGGCACTCGGCGCCGGGCCGCTGCGCCGCGGCGAGGAGATCGACCTGCTGCTTCCCGGCGGCCTGCTCACCTTGCCTCGTGACGCCGACGGCAGCGCGCGCCGCGACGCGCCGCCTCGTACCGTCGGCGCCTGGGTGCCGGCCTCGCCCCAGCTGCGCCCGGGCGACCGTGCAGTGGTCCTGCTCGATCGCTGGCACGGCGCGTGGACGCCGCTCGACCTGCGCGCCGGCGTGCTGAGGATCGATGCCGAAGCCGGGCTCGCGGTGGTCGATCCCCCTTCGCGCCTGGACAGCGAGCCGGCGAGACCGGTCGAGGTCGCCGCCTTCCCCCTCGACCCGCTGCGCCGCGACCTCGCCGCGCGGCTCGCCGGGCCGGCTGTCGACTCCGATCCCGGCGTGCAGTCGGCCACCGCCGCCTTCGCCCTCACCCTCAGTCCGGACGCGCTGCCGCCGTTCGGCTGTGGCGACGGCGGCGGCAACCCGATCCGCTGGTTCGAGTTCGAGCGCGGTCAGCAGGTCGAGGTGTTGGCCCGATCCGGCGGCCAGATCGGCGTGCCGAACGGGGGGTTGAGCCAGGTCGAGGCCGCGATCGGCGCCTGGAACAACGACGCGCAGAGCGACGTGCGCCTGGTCTACGGCGGCGAGACCGAGCTCACTCTGGCGATCGCCGGTCTCGACGGCCGCAACAGCATCGCCTTCGAGGATCCCGGCGACCAGATCCCGGGCAGCTATCCGCAGCGCGTCCTGATCGCCCTCACGGTCGTCTTCTTCGACTGTGAGCGCCTGCTCTCCTTCGCCGGTGGGCTGGCGCATCCGATCGTCGAGTTCGGCATCGTCACCCAGGATGGCGTCGGCAGCTTCTTCTTCGGCAACCAGGCGAACCCGCTGAGCGCCCTCGGCGAGGTGCTGGGCCACGAGATGGGGCACGGCCTCGGCTTCGCCCACCCGTGCAGCGGCACCGCCGCCGATCCCTGTGTCGGCCCGGAGAACTCTGCACTGATGCGGCCGATTTTGCAGGGGGACCGCGGCGCGGTGCTGGGCAGCGACGACCGCGCGGCGCTCGCGGCGCTCTACCGGGCGCCGGTGGGGCCGCCTCCGGCGGCACCGAGCAACCTGCGACTGACGGCGTCGACCACCAGCTCGCTGAGCTTCGAGTGGAACGACGAGAGCAGCGGCGAGCTCGGCTTCGAGATCGAATCGCGCTCCCTGGCCGAGCCGTGGGAACCGCTGATCTCAGCACCGGCGGGAGCCACCACCGCCACCGTCAACGGCCTCGATGCCGAGCCGCGGCTCTTCCGCGTTCGCGCCCGTTCCACCGGCGGCCTCTCCGCTCCCTCGAACCAGATCGCGGCGACGCCGCGCTTCGACATCGCGCCCTGCGTGCAGGACGAGCACACCCTGTGTCTCAACCGCGGCCGCTTCCTCGTCCGCTCGTCGTTCTCGATGCCCGCTCCTGGCGGCGCCGCCGAACCCGGCGAGCCGGCGAGCGGCGAGCTGCTGACGGAGGACACCGGCACCTTCTGGTTCTTCTCACCCAGCAACGTCGAGCTGGTGCTCAAGGTGGTCGACGCCTGCGTGCCGTTCGGCGGCTACTGGGTGTTCGGCGGCGCCCTCACCGACGTCGAGACATCGATCCTCGTGGTCGACACCACGAGCGGCGAGACCCGCACCTACTTCAACCCCGCGGCGACACCGTTCCAGCCGATCCAGGACACCGCGGCGTTCTCGAGCTGCCTGTGAGCACGGCGACCGCGGAGGTGCGGAGGACGAGATCTCCCGCCACGATGCTGCGCCGAGGCGCGAGCGAGCGGTACACTGCCGAGTTGGCCGGGAGGCCCGAGGTGCCGCGTCGCCGTGAGTCGTGATGCCGACCACGGCGTTGATCGAGACCCCTAGGCCGACGATGAACCCGGCGATCTGCGCTACGAAGAGGACGAGGACCCCGAAAATGAGCTATTCCACCCCCGCCCCCGACTCCGCCCCGCCGACTCTCTCCCTAGCCTCGAGTGCGTCGAGCGCCGCCGCCCTCCTGCTCGCCACCGCGGTGGCGCTCGCGGCGCCGGCCGCCGCGACCACCTACGTGATGACCACCGACCGTGAGCTGGTCGAGCGCTCCGAGCTCGCGGTGCTGGCGAACGTGATCTCGGTCGAGCCGACTCCCGGCGCAGCGAGGCCGTCGACCGACTACCTGATCGAGATCGAGCAGGTCGCCAAGGGCTACGTGCCCTCTTCGACCCTGCTGGTGCGTGCGCCCGGCGGTGTCGACGAGAGCGGGCTGGCGATGCGGGTCTTCGGGCTGCCGAGACTCGTCGAAGGCGACCGGGTGCTGCTCTTCCTGGCTCCCGGCGAGGCCGGCGCCTGGCAGCTCTCCGAGCTGGGACTCGGGATCTTCTTCACCGCCCGCGTCGGCGAGCACGAGTACGCCTTCCGCGCCCTCGGCGCTGGCGCCAACGTGGTCTCCAGGCCGGGCGACGGCTACGCCGCCGAGCGCGCCGACGCCACGCTGCCGCGCCACCTCGACGGCTTCGTCGACTGGATCCGCGACCACGGCGCGGCGCCACGCTCGGCGCCGGCTCCCGACTACTACCTGAGCCAGCCCAGTGCCGGGGTCGTCGCGGCGCAGGCACCGTTCACCCTGCTGCGCAGCGGCGGCGGTTGCGGAGCCACGGCCGGCAACCCGGCGCGCTGGTTCGAGTTCGATCTGGCGACCAACGTGCGCTTCTTCGCCGACTCCGCCGGGCAGCCCAACGTGCCCGGCAACAACGGTCTCAACAGCCTCGGCCAGGCGTTCAACGCCTGGAACCAGGTCAACGGCTCGTCGATCTCCCTGCGCTACGCCGGCACCACGACCAACACCGGGCCGGCGGTCAGCCTGCCGCTCGACGGCCTCAACACGATCCTCTTCGAAGACGACAACGGCGAAATCAACGGCTCGTTCAACGGCAGCGGCACCCTGGCAGTCGGCACGATCTTCTTCCTGTGCGGGGTGCAGCCGTTCGTGGGCGTCGGAGGCGCCGTCGCCCATGCCATCCTGGAAGCCGGCATCGTCTTCCAGGACGGAGCCGGAGCCAACTTCTTCGCCGTCTCCACCGATCCCGGCTCGGCGCTGCTCGAGGTGCTGACCCACGAGCTCGGCCACACCCTCGGCATCGGCCACTCCTGCGGCGACAGCAGCAGCCCCGGGTGCTCGGGAGTGCTCGACGACGCGATCATGCGTGCCTTCGTGCACGACGACGGTCGCGGCGCGCGGCTCAACAGCGACGATCGCGCCGCGGCACTGGCTCTCTACACCCAGGCGACCGGCAACCCGCCGAACCCGCCGACCCTGGTGACCGCCGAGGCTCTGTCGACCAGCGAGATCGAGGTCGCCTGGAGCGGCGGCTCGGCCAACGTCACCTCGTACGAGGTCGAAGAACGCTCGGCGGGTGGCGAGTTCGCGCCGATCGCGACGCTCCCCAGCAGCGCTTCGTCGCTGGTCGTCGAGAGCCTGCCGGAGGCCACCTTCCGCGAGTACCGGGTGCGCGGCCGCAACGGCCAGGGCCCGTCGCCGTACTCGCCGACCGCCGGCGCCACCACCAACGGCACCGTCGGCCCCTGCAACGTCGACGCCGAAACCCTCTGCCTGAACCAGGAGCGCTTCCAGGTCACCAGCAGCTTCGAGACCGGCGCCGGCGTCACAGGCAACGGCCAGCGTGGCGAGATCACCGACGACACCGGCTACTTCTGGTTCTTCCAGGACACCAACGTCGAGATCGTGATCAAGGTGCTGGGGGCCTGCGGCATCAACTCGCGCTACTGGGTGTTCGCCGGCGGCCTGACCAACGTCGAGGCGGTGCTGACCGTGGTCGACAAACAGACCGGCGAGGCCAACACCTACTTCAATCCACAGGGCGCACCGTTCCAGCCGATCCAGGACACCGACGCCTTCGAGACCTGCCCGTAGGGGGTCAGGGGTCAGGGTCAGGGGTCAGGGTCAGGGGTCAGGGGTCAGGGGTCAGGGGTCAGGGGTCAGGGGTCAGGGGTCAGGGGTCAGGAGGGATAGCAGACTCTGCCTCCGCCTTCGGTCTCTGCTTCTGTTTCTGCCTCCTGCCTTCTGCCTTCTGCCTTCTGCCCTCCGGCTCTTCCTCAATCCCTAGTCCCTAACCCCCAACCCCTAATCCCCTCACTCCGTCGCCGACTCGTAGCGCGCCAGATTCGCCTGCAGCTGAGCCAGCGCCTGCGGGTTGCCGCCGCTCTCCTCCGCCAGTGCGATCGCCGCCTTCTGGGTGGCGATCGCGCCTTCGACCTCACCGACCTCGAACTGCGCCCGCGCCAGGGTGTTGAGTTTGAGGCCGTCGCGGCGCTCGGTGAGCTCGACCGCGCGGCGCGCGGCGCGCAGCGCGAAGGCGGGACGGCGATCCTCGATGCCGGGCTCGGCGAGCACGTAGAAGGCCATCCGGTTGAGCGCCTCGGCGTCGTCCCAGATCGTCTCCAGGTATTCCGCGCCCAGGCGGTAGGCGACGCTGCCCTCGTCGAGGTCGCGCAGCTTGGTCACGAAGAGCGCCTCGGTGACGTGCTGGTCCTCGGGGGTCAGCGGCACCAGCGGCCGATCGGGTGAGACGTTGGTCAGCATCAGGTAGAGATCGACCTCGACCTGGTTGGAGACCCGGGAGAGCATCGGGCCGGCGAGCTGGATGCCGAAGGCGTCGAAGGAGAAGTCGAACGAGGCCTCGATCGAGGCCAGCTGGCCGACGTAGCGACTCATCGTCTGGTTGGTGGCGCCGTGGAAGGTGAGCTCGACCGGCACCGCGAAAGGGGCGCTCGTGCCGACGAACTCGAGTTGCCCGTGGGCGGTGAGTGCGAAGCGCACCGCGGAGGGCTCCTCGGGGTCGTCTTCGAGGCGCCGCACCTCGCTCACCGAGCGCAGCAGGAAGCCGATCTCGGGGTACTCGGCGGCGCGCAGCAGCTGGGTCTCGATCATCCGATCGGCGGCCGGAGCGCCGGTGGTCAGGCTGGCCACCGGAAGGCGGAGCGCGCCGGCGAGGAGCGGCGCTGTTTCGGCGCCGAGCTCTCCGGAGCCGGAGGCGCCGCCCAGCTCCTCGACGTCGAACGGCGCGACGAAGTACCCCACCGCTCGCGAGGCGATCGCGGTGAGGCTCTGCAGCGGCGCCTCGGAGCGCACCACGAGCTGGGTGTCCTCGCCGCTCAACACGTAGTAGGGCATACCGAGGTCGAGCTCGGCCTCGGCGATCTCGAGTGTCTGGCCGCTGGGCGAACGCTGCGGCACCTGACTGGTCGCCACCATGTCCGCGGCGACGTCGGCCGGCTCGCCGGAGGGAGCCGTGCCCGCCTCCTGTGCCGACAGAACGGGCGGAGCGACGGCGAGCAGAGCGGCGAGCAGCCAGTGGGTGCGACCAGCAGGGCGGCGGACCGTCAGCGGGCGCGGCATCACAGGTCTCCCAGCTGCAAGGCGACGATCTCTTCGCGGTTGCGCACGAAGAGCCTGGTGCCGACGAGCGTCGGCACGGTCCAGGCGGTGCCGGCGAGCACCTCGGCCTCGGCGAGGATCTCGATGCCGTCGGCCTTCGGCTGGCCCAGCGCCAGCTTGCCGTCCTCGTCGAGGATCAGCACCCGATCGCCGACCCGCATCAGGTTGGCCTTGGCGAAACCGCGCTGGCGGAAGGCGATCTCTCCGTCGTTGACGTCGATCGCCGCCAGGAACGCCGGGCCGAAGTCGCCGCTCGACCCGTAGACGAGGTCTCCGAAGCGAGCCGCCGTCTGGTGCATGAGCTGGAACTTGTTCGAGTACCAGGCCTCCTCGGCCTTCCAGCCGTCGCCGGCACGGGTCACCTTCACCACGCGACTGCCGTCGGCGTAGGCCGACGAGCTGAAGACCTCGCCGTCACCGACCACGAAGAGCGGCGCCATCGTGGTGTACGACTCGGGGCGCAGCTCGAGGGTCCACAGCACTTCGCCGGTCGCCGGGTCCAGCCCGGCCCGGGTGGCGCCGAGCGAGACGAGCACCTGAGGCACCCCGTCGATCTCGGCGATGCGCGGCGTCACGTAGCCGCCTTGGCCATCGAGCGCCTTCCAGACCACTTCGCCGTCGGCCTGCCGGAAGGCGACGACCCCCTGGCCTTCGCCCCCGACCACCGCGATCACCAGGTCACCCCACGCCACCGGGCTGGCGCCGTAGCCGCGACCCATCATCGGCGCACCCATCGTCTGCATCAGGTCGTGCGCCCAGAGCAGCTCGCCGGTCTGCTTGTCCAGCGCCTGGATGCGGGTCAACGAGCTGATGGTGAACATCCGCTCGCCGGCGATCAGCGGCGTCGCGTGGGGACCGGGGCCGAACTGCCGGTTGTAGCCCTCGGGCAGCGGCGAGGCGTGCACCTGCTCCCACTTCGTCTCGCCACTCGCGGCGTCGAGCGCTAGCGCCACGTCGTCGTCGCCGCGCCGCACGAAGGTGTACAGGGTACCGGCCTCGTAGAGGATCGCGGCGTGACCGTGGTCAGAGATCGTGCGCCGCCAGAGCACCGGCGGTCCGTCCTCCGGCCAGCTGGTCACCAGGCCCTCGCCGGAGGTCGAGAAGTCGGCGTTGGGACCGCCCCACTGCGTCCAGTCGTTGGCCATCGCAGGACCGGTGGCGAGGGCGAGGAGTGCGAGCAGGAGGGTCACGGTCGCCAGGACACGTAGCCGCTGGGTCGGGGAATCGGGGTGCATGGAGGTCTCCGGGGGGCTCTGGGGTTTGGATCGATACGAGGGCGCGAGGCGGGCGTGCCCGGCAGAAGGACCGGATCGCCGGCTGCCTCGTTTCATGCGCGTTGCTCAGTACGTCAGCAGGGCGCCGGAGTTGGGGGTTGGGGGTTGGGGGTCAGGCCGCGCGCGAAATCACCGTTGCGGCTACGGATCCGCGGCGAGCCGAGACCCGGCGAGGCTTCCTCCGCTGCCTCCGCCAACGTCACGCGCCGAACCGCCACTCCTCTCTTCCTTCTCCCTCTTCCCTGATCCCTAGCCCCTGATCCCCAACCCCTGACCCCTTCCGCTCTCCCTCTTCCCTCTTCCCTCTTCCCTCTTCCCTTTTCCCTAACCCCTGACCCCCAGCCCCAACCCCTTCCGCGCCCTCCCTCGTCCCTTCCCTCACTCCCCGAACCACCCCGCCTCCTCGGCCTCGTCGAGGAACGCCTCGGCGAAGCGCCAGAGGTCAGGGGCACCGTCGTCGATCGGCGCGTTGCGCTCGAGGACCTGGTGCTTGCCCACTCCGTGCTCCCGCCACGAGTGCCCCCGGGTCAGCAGGTTGTGGAGCATCGGCTGCAGCCGGTCGACGGCGTTGGCGAACCTGGCCTCGGGGGTGGTCCGCTGTTCGAACTCCTCCCACAGCAGCCGCAGCTCGAGGCCGACGTCGTCGGGCAGCAGACCGAAGATCCGCAGCGCGGCACGACGCTCGCGCTCGTCCTTGCCCGAGAGCGCGTCCTCGTCGTAGCAGAAGGTGTCGCCGGCATCGACCTCGACGATGTCGTGCACCAGCAGCATCTTGAGCACTCGCGTCAGGTCGATCTCGGCACCGGAGTGCTCGGCCAGGACCAGAGCGAACAGGCACAGATGCCACGAATGCTCGGCCGAGTTCTCGCGCCGCGAACCGTCCGCCAGTAGCGTGCGACGCAGCACCGACTTCAGCCGATCGATCTCGATCAGGAAGTCGATCGCCCGGGCCAGGCGGCTTCCCGCGGCGCCACCGGCCAACTCGAGCAGACGGGCGCGCGGCTGCTCGATCGCGGCAGCGGCAGGAGCTTGCTCGGGCGAGCTCTCGGGACTGTTCTCGGGAACGCGGGACACGGCTCGATCCTCGATCGGTCGGAACCGCTCGATCTTAGCCCGGCCTGTCAGACGAGCCGCCTGCCGCCACAGCGGCCGCATCTCTGGGCTCGGCGGCCTCCCGCGTGGCGGCGCCTGCAGCGCCAGAGACAGCTTCGCTCAGGCGGTGGCGGCGCGGTCGCGACCCGATCGACCTCCGCCGAGCAGCCGCGCCGGCAGGGTGAGGATGGCGTGCAACAGCGAGAAGACGCCGTCGACCGCGATGCCGAGCAGTCGCAGCGGCAGCAGCAGCAACCAGACGATCGGATAGAGGATCAGCGCCAGCAGGGCCAGCGGCCAGCAGAGCACGAGCAGCAGCAGCCAGAGGAGGAACTTGGTCATCTCGGCTTGGCACTACGTACCGGGGGCCTGCCATGTTTCGCAGTGGACGTGCAGCCGCACCGCCGCACCGTTGGCGTCGCCACGCGAATCCCTACACCCCTACAATCGCCATCGAGGACGAGTTCCGCGCCCCCGGCACGGGGCTCCCCGTGAGCGACGACGAGGCGGAGATGGGCCCCAGCGAGCGACCACAGACCGGCGGCACGTCCGAGACGGGCGATCCCGGGGCCGGAGGCGGCCCGTCCCGGGCGGAGCGCTTCGCCGGCGAGTACCGCCTGCTCGGGCCCCTGCCGGTCTGGGGCAACGAGCTGCCCCTGCCACGGGGATCGCTGCAACGAGGAGAGCACGTGCTGTCGCGCGAGCGGGTCCTCTTGGCGCTCCTCGATCCGCCGCCGGAGCGCGCCGAGCAGAGTGATCTGATCCCGTCGTCCGGTGAGCGCTCGGAGCCGGCCGCCTCGGCTGTCGGCCGCGCGCTCTGGGACCGCGCCCTGCGCCTCTCCCACGTCGACCACCACGCCCTGCCCCAGCTCGTCGAGTCGTCGAGCCCGGGGCGTGGCGGTGGCAGCGCCGCCCCGCCGGCTTTCCTCGCCTGGCAGCTCGACCACGGGCCGACCTGTCGCGAGCGCCTCGCCGAGCGCCCGGCTGGCCTCGGCGCGATCGAGGCCCTGCGCGTCGTGCAGCACCTCGCCGAGGGCCTCGAGGCGGTGCACGGCCGCGACGAGATCCACGGTTGTCTGGCGGCGGCCAACGTGCTGCTCACGCCGGTCGGAGCGCGCCTGCTGGCCGTGGGTTTCGGACCGTTCCAACATCGCGCCGCCGGCGGCCCGGCGGCCGGGTGGATCTACCGCGCTCCCGAGCAGCTGCCCGGCGGCGGCGGAGCGATCGGCCCGGCCTGCGACGTCTGGGCGCTGGGGGTGCTGCTACACGAGCTGGTGACGGGCGCCCCGCCGCTGCACTCCCGCGATGGCCTGGCGGCAGCGCCGCACGACATCGACGAGCTGGTGGCGCGCCTTCCAGAGCTGAGCGCGCTCACCCCCGCTGTCTCAGAAGCCAGCTCTCGACGGCAGCTCGTCGAGCTGCTCGGTGCGACGCTGCAGATCGACCCGGCGCAACGCTGGCGCGCCGGCGAGATCGCCCAGCGCGCCCACCAGGCGATCCGCGAGCTGCAGCCGCGGCAGACCGCGGCACGCGGAACGCCGATGGTGTCGAGCGCAGGGGGCTCGACTTCTGCTCGATCCGAGAACCGATCGGACGCGGGCGACTGGCATCAGGCGCGCGGCTGGCTGGGCGAGCGCCGCCGGGCCCTGGCGATGGAAGAAGACACGGTGCCGCTGTGGTTGCTCTGGATGCTCCCAGCCGCCGCCCTCGCCGCAATGGTGGCGATGGTGTGGCTGTTGCTCGTCCTGCTGCGCTGATGCGAGCGAGGGGCCCGCCATGGTGAGCACGCGGCAGGATTCCTGCCGCTGGCCGCGATCCTCCACCGGCGCTCGCCTGGAGAAGCCGTTCCCGAGAGACACGAGAGCCGACCGATGCCCTGCCAGACGACCCGACCAACACCTCCGAGCTCGGAAAGACGACCCACCACCCGGCGCCGCCCGGCGGTCTCCCTGCGGAGGCAAGCCGCGACGGCCTCCGTCGCCCTGATGGCCCTCGTGGCTCTCGTCGCACTCGCTGCTGCGCCGCTCGGCGCGCAGCGCACCCTGCCCGGCTTCGCCGAGGCGATCGACGTGCGCGTGGTCAATCTCGAGGTGGTGGTCACCGACCGTGACGGCAACCGGGTCACCGGCCTGGGGCCCGAGCAGTTCCTGCTCGAGGTCGACGGCGAGGCGACCGCGATCGACTTCTTCAGCGAGGTCCGCGACGGGCGCGCCATACAGCGCTCCGCCGCTGGGAACGCCGAGGGCCCCGGCGCGATCGGCGGCGTCGCCGACGGTGAGGCGCTGCGCACCAACTACCTCGTCTTCGTCGACGACTACTTCTCGATCGCGCGCGATCGCGACCGCGTGCTCGACAACCTCCGCCAGCAGCTGACCGCCCTCGGCGCCCTCGACCGCGTCGCCATCGTCGCCTACGACGGGCGCACCATCGACCTGATCAGCAACTGGACCGGCGACCGCAGTGAGATCGCCGCCGCCCTCGACCGCGCCCAGCGGCGCGACGCCTTCGGCACCCAGCGCCTCGCCGAGCTGCGCACCAACGACCTCGACCGCCGTCAGCGTGCCGAGCTGGCGCTGACCAACCTCGAGCGCCTCGAGCAGACCGGGGAGCTGCCCGATCCCAACTTCATGGACACGCGCCTGCAGCCGGTCGAGCTGGCCTACGCCAACCGCCTCACCGACCAGGTCGAGAAGTCGGTGCTCGCCGCCGTCTCGACGCTGCGCAGCTTCGCCGGGCCGCCGGGTCGTCGGGTGATGCTGCTGCTGTCGGGTGGCTGGCCGCTGTCGACGCCGGAGTACACGGTCAACGACCTGCGCGCCACCGCGGCGGCGGTCGGCGCCGGCTCGCTCGACAACACCTTCCCAGGGCCCGGCGAGCTCTACGAGCCGCTCGTCGACACCGCCAACCTGCTCGGGTACACCCTCTACCCGATCGACGTGCCGGGCCAGAACCGCGAGATCGGCGTCAGCGCCGAGGAGGGCCTGGGCGACTTCGAGCGCCTCGATCCCACCGTCGGAGCCGGCAGCGGCGCCACCGCACGCGAGGTGCAGGTGCACCAGGCGCTGGGTTACATCGCCGACCGCACCGGCGGACGGGCGCTGCTCAATTCGCAGCGCGACGAGGCGCTGCAGCGCGCCGTGGAGGACACCCGCACCTTCTACTGGCTCGGCTTCACCCCGAAGCGCAACGAGGACGACGCCGCGCACTCGATCGAGGTCCAGATCGTCGGCCGCCCCGATCTGAGGGTGCGCGCCCGCGACGGCTTCGTCGACCTGTCGCGCGGCGCCGAGGTGACGATGATGGTCGAGAGCGCACTGCTGTTCGGCGATCCGCCGACGAACAAGCCACTGGCGCTCGAGTTCGGCAAGCCCCAGAAGCGCCGCGGCAAGATCGACCTGCCGCTCGAGGTCGGCATCTCGCTCGACGAGATCACCCTGATCCCGCAGAACGGACAGTGGATCAACGAGCTCGAGATCCGCGTCACCGTGATGGACGCCGTCGGCAACCGGTCGGAGACCCAGCTCGACACCATCCCGATCGCCGGCGACTACCAGCCGCGTCCCGGCCAGTCGTGGTTCTACGAGACGACCCTGCGCCTGCGCGACCGCGAGCACCGCATCGTCGTCGCGGTCTACGACCCGATCTCGGGCGCCATCCTCTCCAGCTCCGCCGAGCTGCAACTGTGACGCAGCGCTGATCGGGGCGGGGAGCTAGGGCTCGGCGCTGCTTCAAGGTCAATCAAGGGCCTCCGCGGCACGGCGCTCGCCCACGGCGAGAGGATCACCGTCCTGCCGGTCGTGGCCGCACCGCGATGACACCGTGATGGCGCCGTGATGGCGCCGTGATGGCGCCGTGATGGCGCCGTGATGGCGCAGGCCGACGGGCACCGCTACGCTCGCGGGCGAGATGGGCACATCCGAGCAACGCGAGTCGGTGGCGTCGGCCGAGACGCCGGCTGGCGGGACGACCGGCCAGCCGATGCCGATCGTTCTCGCCTACCGAGCCGACGAGCGCCACCCCACCGTCGAGCGCTTCCTGCGCGAGCGCTGGAGCGGCGATCCGCCGTTGCTCGACATCGGCGACGGCGACGAGATGTTCGACTACGCGCTCGCCGAACAGCACCAGCACCGTGGACTGGCGCTGCTCGCCTACCTGCGCTCGGGGCTGACCGCCGCCGAGACGCTGGGCCAGGTGCTCGAGCGCCGCTGGGCGACGCTCGAGGAGGTGCCTTCGCTGCTCGACTTCGCCGCCGGCTGGGGCCGGGTGACGCGGTTCCTGGCTCCCCGGATGCCCGGCCGCATCAGCGTCGCCGAGATCAGCCCTCGGGCCCTCGCCTTCCAGCGCGATCGCCTCGGCGTCGAGGTGCTCGCCTCGCAGCCGGTGCCGGAGCGATTCACGCCGCCGCGGACTTACGCCGCAGTCAGCGCCTTCTCGCTCTTCACCCACCTGCCGGAGCGGACCTTCGGACCGTGGCTCGAGCGCCTCTGGTCGTGCGTCGCGCCGGGAGGCCTGCTGGTCTTCTCGACCAACGGCGAGGAGGTGCTGATGGGGGACGCGGCACTCGACGAGCGCGGCTTCTGCTTCCAGGGCGTGAGCGAGAACCGCGAGCTGGCGCTCGGCGAGTACGGCACCACCTGGGCGGCGCGGCACTACGTCGCGAGCGCCGTCGGCGAGCGCTGCCGCGGAGCCCTCTCGCTGCACCACGCTCCGCGCGCGCTGTGGCACTTCCAGGATCTGTGGGTGGTGGCTCGCGCGGACCGCGAAGACGAAGGCGCCGCTGCGTCCTCGATCGCTGCGCCCGAGATCGCCCCGCTCGAGCTCTCGCTGCCCGCTGAGGGCTATCTCGACGTCTGCATCCAGAAGGGCCCGGGCCGCGTCGAGATGGGCGGCTGGGCGATCGACCGCAGCCACCCCGACCAGCCGCCCGAGATCACCGTCGACCTCGAGGGGCACGCGCCGGTCAGCGTGCCCGCCGACCGCGAGCGCGGCGAGGTGGCGGCGCTGCTCGGTGAGCGCTACCGCCACTGTGGCTGGCAGGTGGCGCTCGACGGCGGGCGCTTCGATCCGGCGGCACAGCTGTTGGTGAGCGCCACCACCCGAGGTGGGCGGCGCACCCTGCTGCACCTCAGCGCCCTCGAGGGCGCCGATCTGGTGCGCCGCGCCTCCGGCGGGCTCGAAGAGACCCGCGCCGCCAACCTGCACCTGCGCGCCGAGGCCTCGCTCCTCGAGGAGCGCATCGCCTGGATGCAGGCGTCGCGCTTCTGGAAGCTGCGCAACGCCTGGTTCCGGCTGCGCGGGCGCAGCGACTGATCCTCTTCGGGAGAGTGCTTCGAGGCCGACTCGACGAGCCGCCGACGTTCACTGCTCGATGGGTGCGTAGAGCTCGGTGACCAGGTCCTCGGGCGCCGTGGGGTCGGGCGCGTTGCGGTAGATCTCGTAGCTGGGTCCCTGGGCGAGGCGATGGTCGCTGTTCGGGATCCAGTGACCCAGGAAACGCGCCCAGGTGTCGCCGAGCCCCTGGTAGGGGCCACGGTGCACAGTGCAGGCGTGCGCTCCCGCAGCTACCCGGATCTCCTCGAGCCCGGCCGGGAGAGCGACGTCCTCGGCGACGGTCATGCAGGCGTCGGAGGTCAGGTCCTCGGGCGCCCTGGTCTCCGGGTCGTCGTGGTAGAGCGCCACCATGCGGGTGTCGGGCCCGAACAGACCGGCCGGTCCTGCCGTCTCACCGAGGCGCGCGAAGGCCTCGGAGATGCGGTGGAACGGCCCGTGGTGGCGCACCGCGACGAGGCGCAGGGCGGGCATGTCTCGGATCTCCACGGTGATCGGCGTTCTCTCGCTGGTCCCTGGCATCGTCTCGTCTCCGACCAGGAAGTGGATCGCGAGCCCTTCGCTCGAGCCCTCCGATCCGGGTTTGAAGTGCACGCCGTTCGCGGCAGCGCGTTCGAACTGCTCGCGGCGTACGCAGGCCGGCTGTGCCGCCGAGCCCTCGCCGACCAGAGGCGACCGCAACGCCGCCCGGAAGTCGGAGGGCGTGCGGCCGTAGCGCAGCCGGAACGCCCGGGTGAAGGCCTCGTGGCTCTCGTAGCCGGCGTCGAAGGCGATCCGGGTCACCGAATCGTCGGTGGCGCCAAGCTGCCAGGCCGCACGCTCGAAGCGCAGTCTGCGGTGCAGCTCGAGCACCGTCTCGCCGGTCATGCCGCGGAAGATGCGATGGAAGTGGAACGGCGACAGTGCCGCCCGCTCGGCCAGAGCCGAGTAGTCGAGTGCCTGTTCGCCGTCCCGGGCGAGCGACGCGACGACCGTTTCGACCGCCTGCCGCACCTTGGCTTCGTAGAAGGCCCGTGTCTCCGTCTTCATGACCGACACGCTAGCGGCCTGAGGGCGCGTCCGCCTGATCCCGCTTGCGGTCTTTGTCGGTGCGATGACGAGCGCGCAGCCCGGAGCGGAGGCCGCGACTCATCGATCGCACCAGTCATTCGTTCAGTCGGTGCGAATCGTCCGACGCCGGACGTCTACCCAGCCAGCGGGTCGTAGTCGCCGACGCTCCACACGTGCGCCTCGGGGTCGCGCGCCGAGTAGCCGTGGCCGTAGCCGTGGTCCTCCACCGGCATGAAGACATCGGCCCCGGCCGCACGCGCCCGCTCGGCGTGGGCCTCGAGATCGGCCCCCGCGCCGAGCGCCAGGTAGATCGTCATGGTGTTGCCGCCGGCCTGCGAGACCGTGGTCATCACCTTCGAGAACTCGGTGTCTCGTACCACGCTCGAGACCATCACCAGCTGGTCGCCGAGGCGCAGCTCGGCGTGCTGCACGACGCTCGGGTCCGCTTCGTCGTCGAACCGCTGGTGCACCTCGAAGCCGAAGGCGCGGCACAGGAAGTCGAGGGCAGCGGGGGCGTCGCGGTAGCGCAGACAGGGGACGATGCGGCTCATCGATGAGAGCTCCTCTGTGGTTGGGTCGACGATCTCGGGCTCCTAGGCCCCGCGGCCGGAGTCGTGCCGGGCCGCTCGATCGCAAGCTACGCCAGCCCACGGCGCCGCGTCTTGTACCGATGGGACGCTGGCGTCCACTGGATGGTGGAGTCAGATCAGGCGATGAAACCGCCGCCGGCCGGCAGCAGGCTGCGCCGCAGCTCGCTGGGAGTGCAGCCGGCGAAGGAGCGCACTTCACGCGAGAGGTGGGCCTGGTCGAAGTAGCCAGCCGACAGCGCCAGATCGGCGAGGGTGGCGTCGGACGGGCCGAACGCCGCCCCGCCCGGGACCGGCGACGGCTGGGGATCGCCGTGCGCCGACCGCAGCGAGCGCCAGAAGCGCTCGAAGCGTGCCAGGCGCACGAAGTGGCTCGGCGTCGTGCCGAGCTGCGACCGGAAGGTGCGGGTGAGGCGCCGGCGACTCCAGCCCAGCTCGCGCGCCAACCTGGAGACCGAAGGCGGCCGACTCGTCGCCAACCGGTCGCGCACCCTGAAGGTGACCTCGACGGACTCTGCGCGGGGCGAGAGTGCGGCGTCGGCCAGGCGCCCCAGGAGGGCCTCGTCGACCCTCTGCAGACCCGGCTCGCCCGCCGCCGCCCCACGGTCCGCGATCAGCCGTGCCGCGAGATCGATCAGCTCGCCCGTCGACAGACGCCCGTGGTCGCAGACGTCCCGCAGCAGCGCGGCGCGGTCGGTCAGCTCGGCGAGCGGCACGTCGATCAGCGCCGCCAGCGTGCGCACCGGCAGATCGATCTGGATCCCTGCCTGGGAGCCTGCGGTCTCGACCAGCGAGGTCGCCAGGCTGGCGCCGGCGACGAAGGCCTCGCCCTGCGGAATCCGGAGATCGCTGCCGTCGGCGCAACCCACCCGGATCGCCGGGCCCAGGTTGAGGATCAGCACCGCCTCGCCGGTCGCCAGCTCGCGGCGCACCAGGGGCCCGCCCGTGCGCTCGTCGTAGGCGGTGTAGCCACTGACCTGGCGGCCGAGCAACTCGCCGGGCGCCGCCCGCAGCATGTGCCAGCGATCGACGCCGTCATCGTGCACGTCGAGACGCTGCCGGCGGGCACCACACCGTGAGCCGACCGGCGTCGACGGCGTGTGCGGCAGTTCGAGGCTCGGGCTGGCGGTCACTTCGGCTCAGCGTACACGAGGAGGTCATGGCGCCGTGCACAGGAACCGGCCGACGCAGTCGCCGTGCGCAGTCCGATACATCTCTGCGCCGGCGAGCCACGGACCCACCAGTCGAGAGCCGGCCGCGCCACCCACTCGACACACGCGCACCCTACGGCAACCCCCCGATCTCCTTTGGAGCCACCCCGATGATGACCGATCACCGATTTCGCCCTGCGCAGCCCTTGTCGAAGAACCGCCAGCGACGCAGCCGGCACTCTCCGCAAGCACCCACTGGCCGCTTCGCCGCCGGGGGACTGTCGGTCCTGCTGATGCTGCTGCTTGGCGGCTTCGCATCTGCCGCGGTGGCCGGCGAGGAGCCCGTCAACACGACTCTGCTGGGCAACCTGGCGCTCGACGGTTACGACCCGGTCGCCTACTTCACCACCGGCGAGCCGACCAGGGGCGAGCGCCGGCACACTCTGGAGTGGAACGGAGCCAAGTGGCGCTTCGCCAGCGCCGAGAACCTGAGCTCCTTCGAGGCGGCGCCGGAGCGCTACGCGCCACAGTACGGTGGCTACTGCGCCTGGGCGGTGAGCCAGGGGTACACCGCCGACGCCGATCCCGAAGCGTGGAAGATCGTCGACGGCAAGCTCTACCTCAACTACAACCGCGAGATCCAGCAGAAGTGGGAGGCGGATCACGGGGCGCTGATCGAGAAGGCCGACGCCAACTGGCCTGCCGTGCTCGAGAAGTAGCCGGCGGTCGCCGGAGTCGGCCAGCCCCAGCTCGGGTGCCCGGCCGCCCCCGCTCCGCATCGCGCTCGACGCAGCCTCGCGCCGCCTCGTGGCCGTGAGGTGACCCGGCGCGCGCGCCGAGGCGCCGTCAGGCCCAGCTCAGATCGACGCCGCTCAGCGGCAGCGTGCGCACCCGCTTGCCGGTCGCCGCGAAGATCGCGTTGCACAGCGCCGGCGGCAAGGGCGGCAGCGCCGGCTCGCCCAGACCCGTGGGCGCGTTGTCGCTGCGCAGGAAGTGCACCTCGATCGGCGGCGCCTGCCCCATCCGGAGCAGACGGAAGTCGTGGAAATTGCTCTGCTCCACCGCGCCGCCCTCGATGGTGATCTCCTGCGCCAGCGCCTCGCCGAGGCCGTCGAGCACCGCTCCCTGCACCTGGTTCACCGCGTTGCTGGGATTGACGATCTGACTGCCGACGTCACCGGCGACCCAGACCTTGTCGACGGCGAGGTCGCCGCGCTGACTCACCGTCGCCTGCACCACCTCGGCGAAGTAGCCGAAGTGGCTGAAGTGGAAAGCGATTCCCATGCCGGTGCCGCGCGGCAGCTGGCGGCGGCCCCAGCCCGACTTCTCACCCACCAGGGTGAGCACGTCGCGCATGCGCCGTGCGTCGAAGGCCGGCTTGGCCTCGTCGCCCGAAACGCCGGCCATCTTGCCGTCGAGCAGGTCGAGCCGGAACTGGAGCGGATCGCGGCCCGCCGCATGGGCCAGCTCGTCGAGGAAGCTCTGCACGACGAAGGCGATGGCGTTGCTGCCCGGAGCGCGCAGCGGCCCGGTGGGCACGCCGAGCGGCATCTTCGAGACGTCGAGCTGGTAGTTGGCGAGCAGACCCTGGGGGAACTCGTTCGGCCGCATGTTGGCGCTGCGCGCGTAGCCGTCTTTGTCGCCGAAGGTGACGAAGTGGTCGCGCCACGCCGCGATGCCGCCCTTGCCGTCGATCGCTCCCTCGAGGAAGTGGTAGCCGGCAGGACGGTAGAAGCTTCGCTGCACGTCGTCCTCACGCGACCACAACAGCTGCACCGGGAAGTCGACCCGGGCGGCGATCGCCGCCGCCTCCACCATGTAGTCGTTGTTGAGCCGGCGGCCGAAGCCACCACCCATGCGGGTGAGGTGGATCCTCACCGCCGCCGGCTCGATGCCGAGCAGCTTGGCGACCTCCCCCTGGCCGCGCTCCGGCGTCTGCGACGGCGCCCAGATCTCGACCTCCTTGCCGCCGGCGGCGCCCGTGCGCACGTGCACCGTGCAGTTCTGCGGCTCGAGCGGAACGTGGGCGAGGAAGGGGTAGTGGTACTCGGAGCGCAGCACGGAGCCGGACGCCGCCAGCGCCGCGCCCACGTCACCGTCGGCCTTCAGGGTCTCCTGCGGCTCGGCCGCCGCCAGGCTTCGCGCCTGTTCGGCGAAGCGCTCGCTGCCCTGCTCGGCCGTCGGTCCGAGGTCCCACTCGACCTGCATCGAGCGACGTGCCTGGTGCGCCGCCCACCAGGTGTCGGCGACGACCGCGACGCCACTGGGCAGTCCGACCTCGGGGTTCTGGTCGACCACGAACGCGTCGAGGACCCCCGGGGCGGCCTTGACCGCGTCGAGATCGACGCTCTTCACCGTGCCGCCGAACACCGGGCAGCGCTGGAAGACAGCGCGCCGCATCCCGGGTACCTCGACGTCGATACCGAACAGCGGCTCGCCGGTGACGATGGCGTGGTTGTCGACCCCCGGCACCGCGGTGCCGAGGATGCGGAAGTCCTTCGGGTCCTTGAGCGCGAGGCCGGCCGGGTCGGGCGCCGGCAGCGCCGCCGCCTCGCTCGCCAGCTCACCGTAGGTGGCGCTGCGCGAGCTCGCCGCGTGGCGCACCACGCCGGCCTCGGTGGTGCACTCGGCGGCGTCGACCCCCCAGCGCCGCGCCGCCGCGGCCACGAGCATCGCGCGGCCCACCGCGCCGACGCGCCGCATCGGCTCGTAGTGCATCGGGGTCGCCATGCTGCCGCCGGCGAACTGGCCCTTGAAGCTGGCCGTGTCCAGGCCCGCCTGCTCGACGCGCACCCGGTCCCAGTCGGCGTCGAGCTCCTCGGCGATCAGCATCGGCAGCATCGTCTTGACCCCTTGGCCGATCTCGGGGTTCTGCGCCGTGATGGTGACCCTCCCGCTGGGATCGAGGCGCACGAAGGCGCTGAGCACCGCCTCGCCAGCGTCGGCCGACACGGCGCCGCTCGCGGCACCGGATCCCGGCTCGAGCAGCCGGCCGCCGAGGGCCAGGCCGCCACCGGCCAGGGCGCTCGCCTGCACGAAGAGACGACGGGTAAGAGGCGACGCCGACGGGCGCTCGCCACGGCTGCGATCGCGGGTTGGGAAGGACTCGCTGTGGATGGAGCGGCTCATCGCGGCATCTCCTCGCCGGCGTCTGCGGCTCCTCCGGCGCTGGGTGGGGCCTCTGAGGGCTCGCCTCGCGACAGCGCCGCGCCGCGGTGGATCGCCTCGCGGATCCTCAAGTAGGTGGCGCAGCGGCACAGGTTGCGGCTCATCGCGCGGTCGATCTGCTCGTCGCTCGGCTCCGGGACCTCGGCCAGGAGCGCCGTGGCGCTCATGATCTGTCCGGCCTGGCAGTAGCCGCACTGCGGCACGTCGATCTCCCGCCAGGCGCGCTGCACCGGGTGCGAGCCGTCCGGCGACAGCCCCTCGATGGTGGTCACCTGCTTGCCAGCGACGCGCTCGACCGGCAGCCGGCAGGTGCGCTCGGCGCTGCCGTCGACGTGCACCGTGCAGGCGCCGCACTGGTTGGCGCCGCAGCCGAACTTGGTGCCCTTGAGGCCCTGCACGTCGCGCAGCACCCAGAGCAGCGGCATCTCCGGCGGCACGTCGACCGAGGTCGGAGTCCCGTTGAGAACGAAGTCGATCTTCATCGCTAGACTCTCCTCTCTGGCCGTTCCGGCGTCGCTGCGTTCGTGTCGTGACACCCGCCACGTCCCGACGCCGCCCGACTCGGGGCCTCGGTACCGATGCCTGGCCCAGACCCTCGCGCCGCGCCGAGCGGGCGGCGTCGCCGCACTGCCGGCGATCCGAGAATGCTAGCAAGTCGCCCCCGCCGCACCCGGAGCCGAGGGCGCCATCGACGAGCAACCGAGTGATGTCCGGATCCGCGCCAGCCAAGCCGTTCGGCGAGGTCCGGGTGGGCGAGGAGCTGCTGCGGGCGCTGCTGCGCGAGCAGCATCCGGACCTCGCGGCGCTGCCGCTGCACGAAGTCGGCAGCGGCTGGGACAACGCCGTCTTCCGGCTCGGCGACGAGTACTGCCTGCGCCTGCCGCGGCGCGCCGCGGCGGCGCAGCTGGTCGAGAACGAGCAGCGCTGGCTGCCTCTGCTGGCGCCGCTGCTGCCGCTCCCCGTCCCCGTCCCGCTGCGCGTCGGCGCTCCCGCCCAGGGCTATCCCTGGGCGTGGAGCGTCTGCCCCTGGCTGCCCGGTCGCTCTGCCTTCGCGGCGCCGCCGCTGGACGTCTCCCGCGCCGCCACGACGCTGGGCGCCTTCCTGGCCGCGCTGCACCGGCCGGCGCCGCCCGAGGCGCCGCACAACCCGATGCGCGGCGTGCCGCTGATGGCCCGCGCCGAGGTCTTCGCGCGGCAGCTCGCTGCGCTCACTGCGACCCTCGGCGAGGAAACGACGCGAAGGGTCGAGCGCCTGTGGACGCAGAGCCTCGAGCTGCCACCCTGGCGGGCAGCTCCGGCCTGGGTGCACGGCGACCTGCACCTGTTCAACCTGCTCACCGATCCGACGCGGGACGGGCGCCTCGCGGCCGTCATCGACTTCGGCGATCTCTGCGCCGGCGATCCGGCGACCGACCTGGCGGTCGCCTGGATGCTGTTCGATGCCAGCGACCGCGAGCGCCTGCGCCGGACCTCGGGCTGCGACGACGCCACCTGGGGGCGAGCCCGCGGCTGGGCGGTGGCCTTCGCCGTGGTCTACCTGGCGCACGCTGCGCAGGACCCCGAGATCGGGCAGCTCGGCCACCGGCTGCTCGGCCGCCTGCTGGACACCTGAGGCGATCGCCGCCCGTCGGCCACCGCACCGCGTCGCAGCCCGCCGACTCAGTCGGCCAGGTAGTACTCGACGGTCGAGACCACGCGCACCTTCTTGATGTGCGGCGTCGTCGAGTCTCGGTCGTCGATCGAGAACTGACCCTGGCTGGCCGAGCGGATCTTGCCCAGTCGACTCTCGGAGTCCTCGGCGAACTTGGCCGCGACCTCGCGCGCGTTGCGGGTGGCCTCCTCGATCATCTCCGGCTTGAGCTGGTTGAGCCCGTTGAAGACGAACTGCGGCGGCTGCTGGTAGCCGGCGCCGGAGAGCACGACCCCCCGCTTGCCGAGCTCGATGACATCGGCCATCGCCGCGCGCACCGCGTCGACCTTCTCCGAGTACACCGTCACCGTCGCGGTCGCGGTGTAGCGGAAGGTGACGTGCTCGCGGGCGTAGTTCTGGGCGTAGGCGTCGAGCACCGCCGGTGGCGCGGTGGAGATCGCCTCGCGCTCGATGCCGTGGCCGCCGAGGAACTCGACGAACTTGGAGGTGCGGTCCTGCAGGTCGGTGAACAGCTCGCCGAGGTCGTTGCTGGCCACCTGCAGGGTCATCGGCCAGATCGCGACGTCGGCAGGCACCTCGCGCTCCGACAGCCCCTTCACCACCACCGTGCGATCGAGCTTCTTGACCTGCACGGCGGAACGTCCGACCACCAGGCCGAGTCCGAGCAGTCCCGCGGCCAATCCGAGCGCCAACACCAGGGCGCTCCCCAATCCGTTCTTCATGCCCACAGCTCCTCACCCGGATCCGTTCCGGACCGAGCTGAGAACCGGCCGCCGGGGCGACGCCATTCCTGCCGCGAGGGCTGTCTGCGACACCGCCGGCGGTGAGCGTCGGCCGCTACTTCATCTTGGCGAGCACCGCGAAGTCGGGGTTGAAGACGACCTCCTTCGGCCGCGCCGGCAGGCCGAGCTCGAACGTCTTGCGCGGTGAGTCGACCATCACCAGCAGCTCGCCCGACTCGCCGCCACCGAAGTCGGCGCGTACCGGAACCGGCACCCGCCAGCCGTCCGGCACGTCGCGCATCTCGACGTCGAGCACCAGCTTCCAGCCGCCACCCAGCTTCTCGGTCCGCCAGTCGTAGGAGAAGGTCGGGATCTCGGTGCCGTACACCCACTGATCGAAGAACCAGCTCCAGTCCGAAGGTGCGTGCTCGCTGAGCACGGCCTGGAAGTCCTCGGTGCTCACCGCCTGTCCCCTGTGGGTGGCGACGAAGTCGCGCAGCACGGTGAAGAAGAGCTCGTCGCTCTTGGAGATGGTGCGCAGCACGACGCGCAGCATGTGCAGCACCATGGCGCCCTTGTTGTAGGCCATCGAGCTGTAGGCGGTGGGGGCCTCGGCGGTGCGGGCCCTGAAGCCGTGGCCGATCGGGCCCATGCGCTCGCGCGCCCGCTTGTTGATCAGGGCCACTCCCGGGCGCGAGAAGGCGCCGAAGGCCGAGCCGAGCGACCCGGTCAGCTCGTCGGTGTACGACTCGAGGATGTCGCGGAAGATGCGATCACCGCCCTCCAGCGAGGCGGCGACGAAGAGCATCGCCGAGTACTCCGCGAAACCCTCGCTGAGCCACTGGTCACGGTAGCTGGCCCAGGAGAGCTGGTGGCCCCACCACTCGTGAGCCACCTCGTGGGCGAGGAAGGCCTCGCGCACGCCGGCGACGGCGCGGCCGGTGATCGCCTGGGCGATGCTGTCGGAGACCTGGATCAGGCCCTCACCGGCCTGGCCGTGGCCCGAGGCGATGAAGGTCACCTGCACCGTGTCGGACGCGATGGGCGAGCCGAAGAGCTGCTGGAAGTAGTTGATCGCGTTGATGATGTCGGCCGAGAACCCTTCGATCTTCTCGGCCGACATCGAGCCCGAGCGGGTGCCGAACATCACCACCGTCGGCAGCCCCTCGTACTCGTAGCTCTTCTCGTGCGGCAGGCGGGCGATGGTGAACGCGGCGGCATCGACCGGCGCCTTCGTCCTCCACGTCGACACCACGCCGCCGTCGGTCTCGACCGAGCTGACCAGCTCGCCCATGCCCTTGGCCTGGTAGTCCTTGCGATGGGTGATCGCGACCTGCATCGTGTGCGGCTCCTCGAAGCCCATGTCGCGCGGGGTCGGATACCAGCTCAGCAGAGAGGCGTAGTTGTCGAGCTCCATCTCGTAGGTGAAGCCCAGCGCGATCTCCTCGCCGGTCAGGCACGGGACGTCGAGCGCCACGGTGAGATCGTCGTCGTACAGGTCGTTGGGCAGACTCGAGTCGTCGCCGCTGACGTGGTAGCGCACGAACTCGAGCTCGCTGCCCTGGGCACCGTCGCCGCCGACCCTCCACACCCGCTCCACCTGCGCGAACGGGGACAGGGCGAGGAGCACCGCGCCGGCGCCGTTGTGCTCGCAGCGGTAGCGCCCGACCGTCTCGAAAGCCCCCTGCACCGGGTTCACCGCGCCGACGCCGCGGGTCCTTCCCTTGCCGGGCCTGGTGACGTCGACCGCGACCTCGAAGCCGATCGGCTCGAGCAGCTCGTCGCTCCACGGCGAGGTCGGCCGTCCGCGATCGTCGCGCTCGTCGGGTCGGTCGAGCGCCAGCCAGCTCTCGTTGGAGCCTTTGGCGAACCGGGTCAGCTCGATCTCCTCGGGACGCAGCTCGTCGTAGGTGAACACCAGCCAGCCGTGCTCTTCGGTCTTCATCGCCACCCGCACGTAGCGGTCGCCGGCGATCCGGGCCGCCGCCGCGATGCGGGCGTCGACGTCGACCAGTCCGTACTTGCGCCAGTCGGCGTGCTGCTCCCGGGCGCCGGCATGCACCGAGTAGGGGCCGGCCGGCTCGCCCAGCCGGTCGAGCCCCAGGGTGGCCGGATCCGCAGTGCGCACCAGCATCTCGCTGATCTCGAGACGGACCGCCTGCATCTCCTCGTCCTCGGCGAACCGCCGTAGCTGGCGCAGCTCGACGGCGTCGGCGACCTCGGCCTCGAAGCGGCCGGCGCCCTCGAAGTGGAAGCCGGTGACTTCGCCCAGCGACGTCGGCTCCATCAACGCGACCGTGCCGCGTCCGAGGGTGAAGCGAGCGCCGGCGATCTCCCAGCCGAAGCCACCCTCCGGCACCGCGACCGGCGGGGCGTAGCGCGACGCGAGGAGCGTCTGGTAGTCCCCCACCAGGGAGGCCGCGAGCGGCGGCGCCGTGAAGGCCGTGGCGATGGCGAGTGTCAGCGCGGCGACGATCGCCACGGCGCGCGCTGGACCGGGGCCGGGCCGGTGCGGATTCGGCGCCACGGCGCTCCGCCGTGGGCGGCCGGGTGTCGGCAGCTTCATCTTCGTCCTCCTCAGCTCACCGTCGACAACGGAGCCCCTTCGCCCCGCCGAGTGCAAACCTCGTGATCCTAGCCCGGGTTGTTCATGAGCCATCTACGCGGCCGCAGGTGCATCCCGTCTGACGGAAGCCTCCACGGGCTCGCTACGGCGTTCATGAAGAGCCCGGGCCAACCGGTCGCTCCCGACTCACCCGGAGCTGATGGAGGGAGCGGCCGCCTGTGCCCCGGCACCGGCAGCGAGGCTTCGGTGGGCCGCTGGCGCGCCACGCGGCCCGGCGCGGAACGGGCCGATCGGACTTCGAACCGAGTTCCAGGCGAGGCCTCGCTGGACGTAGAATGCCCGGTTCATGATCTCGTGCTCGAAGCTCGGCAAGTTCTACGGCGAGCAGACCCTCTTTCGCGACGTCTCGATCCAGTTCAACCCCGGTGAGCGCTACGGCATCGTCGGCGCGAACGGGTCGGGCAAGTCGACCTTCCTCAAGGTGCTGGCCGGCGAGGAGCCGCCCAGCGAGGGAGAGGTGTCGCTGCCCAAGCGGGCGCGCATCGGCGTCCTCAAGCAGGACCACTTCCGCTACGAGAAGGACCGCATCCTGCACGTCGTGATGATGGGCAACGCCGAGCTCTGGCGGGCCATGGAGGAGAAGGAGCGGCTGCTCGAGAACGCCGACCAGGAGTTCGACGGTGAGCGCTACGCCGAGCTCGAGGACGTCGTGCTGCGTCACGACGGCTATGCCATGGAGGCGCGCGCCGGCGAGATCCTCGAGGGCCTCGGCATCCCCAGCGAGCGCCACCAGGAGCCGCTGTCGGCACTCTCGGGCGGCTTCAAGCTGCGGGTGCTCCTGGCCCAGGTGCTGGCCGCGCAGCCCGACGTGCTCTTCCTCGACGAGCCGACCAACCACCTCGACATCCTGTCGATCCGCTGGCTCGAGAAGTTCCTCGTCGAGTACAAGGGCACCACGCTGGTGATCTCACACGACCACCGCTTCCTCGACAACGTCTGCACCATGACCGCCGACGTCGACTACGAGACGATCACCCTCTACCGCGGCAACTACACCGCCTTCACCCGCGCCAAGGTGGAGGACCGCGAGCGCCGCGAAGCCGAGATCGAGAAGCAGGAGAAGAAGAT
Organism: Acidobacteriota bacterium; assembly: GCA_003388555.1. Lineage (GTDB taxonomy): Bacteria > Acidobacteriota > Thermoanaerobaculia > Multivoradales > Multivoraceae > QQVD01. Next base: position 28,716 of record QQVD01000045.1, read on the forward strand.
CGCCGAGCACCAGGCGTTCGTCGACCGCTTCCGCGCCAAGGCGACCAAGGCACGCCAGGCGCAGAGCAAGATCAAGCTGATCGAGAAGATCCAGATCGAGAAGCTGCCGCAGAGCTCACGCCGCTATCCGGTCTTCCAGTTCAAGCAGATCAGACCCTCCGGCAAACAGGTGCTGGTGCTCGAGGGAATCGACAAGTCGTACGGGGACAACCACGTGTTGCGCGGGGTCGATCTCGAGATCGGCCGCGGTGAGAAGGTGGCGATCATAGGCCCCAACGGCATCGGCAAGTCGACCCTGCTGAAGATCGCCACCGGCGGGCTCGACGCCGACGCGGGCAAGATCGAGTGGGGCTACGAGACCCACGTCGGCTACTTCGCGCAGGACAACAAGGAGCAGCTCGGGGACTCGAAGCAGAGTGTCGAGGCCTGGTTGTGGGAGATCTGTCCCGGCGAGCCGATCGGTTTCGTGCGCGGCAAGCTCGGCATGGTGCTCTTCTCGGGCGACGAGGTGAAGAAGCGCATCTCGTCGCTCTCCGGAGGCGAGGCAGCGCGCCTGGTCTTCTGCAAGCAGATGGTCGAGCGGCCCAACGTGATGGTCCTCGACGAGCCGACCAACCACCTCGACCTGGAGGCGATCGAGGCGCTGGTCGAGAGCCTGCAGAGCTTCGACGGCACCCTGCTGTTCGTCTCCCACGACCGCTGGTTCGTCGGCGAGCTGGCGACCCGCATCGTCGAGATCACCCCGGACGGCGTCAACGACTTCAAGGGCTCCTACGAGGAGTACCTGGAGAAGCTCGGTGACGACCACCTCGATGCCGACGTGGTGCTCAAGAAGGCGCGTGCCGACAAGCGCAAGGCACGCGAGGAGACCCGCTCACCCAGGTCGGAGGGCGAGCTGGCGGAGCAGAAGAGGGCCGCCGGCAAGCTGCGCCGGCGCAGTCGCGAGATCAGCGAGGAGATCGAGGCGCTGGAGCGCCGCGTCGGCGAGATCAACGAGACCTTCTGCGACCCGACCTACTTCGAGAAGACGCCGCCCAAGCAGGTGGCCAAGCTCGAGAGCGAGCAGAAGAGCCTGCAGCAGGGGATCGAGGCGCTGATGAGCGAATGGGAGCAGGTCGAGACCGAGCTCTCCGCGGTCGAGGGCTGAGACCCGGCGGAACGCATCGGGCACCTCGCGGTGCCTCCGTCCGCCTCAGTTCGGCGCCGCGCTGCCCGACCCGACGGTGCGGCGGACCAGATCGAGGAGGGCGCGCGGCAGGAACGGTTTCTGGATCAGCGGCCGGTCGGGCAGTTCGCCGCCGCGGTCGCCGGCGTAACCGGTCATGAAGACGACCGGCACGCTGCAGCGACCCTCCAGCTCACGCACCATCGCCGCTCCACCCATGCGCGGCATCACGACGTCGGCGAGGATGAGGTCGAGGTCGCCGCCACGCTGCTCGACGACCTCGAGCCCCTCACGACCGTCGCAGGCGGAGTACACCTCGTAGCCTTCGGACTCGAGCAGGCGGGTGACCAGGTCGCGCACGCCCTGCTCGTCCTCCACCACCAGGACGCGCCCCCGGGAGATACCGGGCGCTGCCCCGTCCCCCGCTTCCGCGCCGGCGCTCTCGGCGCCCGAGCGGGCCCGGGCCGGGAGCTCGATGGTGACGCGGGTACCGACCCCCGGCTGGCTATCGAGGGCGACCCGGCCACCGCTCTGCTGCACGATGCCGTCGACCTGGGCGAGGCCGAGTCCGTTGCCGGCCCCCGGCGCCTTGGTGGTGAAGAAGGGCTCGAAAACGCGGTCGATCAGGTCCTGCTCGATGCCCACCCCCGTGTCGTGCAACACCAGGCAGACCTGGTCGCCTTCAACGGGCGGCCTGGCGGAGCCCTCCTCGACACCGGCCGGGCGGTTGCGGGTCGCGATCGAGATCGTTCCGCCCTCGGGCATGGCGTCGCGCGCGTTGGTGACAAGGTTGGTGATCACCTGCTCCATCTGGGCGGGATCGACGTGGACCGGCCACAGACCCTCGGCCAGATCGCAGCGCAGCTCGACGTCCTCGCCGACGATCCGGCCGAGCAGGTGCACCGTCGACCGCACGCACTGGTTGAGGTCGACGGTGCGCGGCTGCAGCATCTGCTTGCGGCCGATCGCCAGCAGCTGCCGGGTCAGCTCGGCGGCGCTCAGCGCTGCCTTCTGTATCGCCTCGGCGTCGGCTCGCTCTTCGCTCTCCTCGTCGAGACCGGCGATCAGGCTCTCGGCGTACCCGAGCACCACCGTGAGCAGATTGTTGAAGTCGTGCGCGACGCCGCCGGCCAGCCGCCCCACCGACTCGAGCCGCTGTGAACGGCGCAGGCTCGCCTCGAGCTCGACCTCATGGGTGACGTCGCGCACCACTCCGACGAAACCGACGATCGAACCCTCGTCGCCCTCGAGAGGAGCCACCGTGGCGTCGCGGTAGTAGAGGCGGCCGTCGCTGTGCAGGGTCGAATAGCGCCCGCTCCAGGTGCGACCCTGTTCCAGCTCCCCGGCCACCTCGCGCAGCAGGGCGTCGTCGCCGATGCCCTCGGAGAGCTCGCTGACGTGGCGGACCTCGGCCGGGTCCCGCCGCATCATCTCGAAGAAAACCCGGTTGCCGTAGAGCACCTCACCGGTCGCCGAGCCCATCACGATCCCCTCTCCGGCCTGGTCGAGGGCGGCGCGCAGACGTCGATTGACCGTCGCGGCACGCGAACGTCCGTCCTGCTCGCGACGCAGCAGCGCATTGGTCTCGGAGAGTGCCTGCGCCCCCTCGTCGACGAGGCTCTCGGCCTGATGGGCGCGTGACTCCGCTTCGCTCAGCAGCCCGTGCAGGCGATCGATCAGCAGGTTGCGCAGTCGTCTGATGAGGACAGTGCAGAGAAGAGCGACCAGCAGCAGAGCACCGAGCATGATCCACTGGGGCGTCAGCCCCTGCAGAGCCACCGCGACGGCGAAGGACGCCGCCACCAGCGTGGCCCAGGCGGCGAAGTGCAGCGGTGAGATGAGCAGCGAGCCGCCGGCGAGCAACAGCAGCACCAGCCAGCTCGCGTCGATCGCCTGCCCCGAGCCGACGGCGGCGATCGCCACCGCGTCGATCAGCGCCAGGAGCAGGAAGGCCGGCACGAGCAAACGTTGCCGCGGATCCTCCGAAGCGCGGATCCGCCAGTGCACCGCGACGGCGATCAGCAGGCTGGCGGTCCCGACAGCGGCCAGCAGAAGAGGACCACGCACCTCGAACAGCAGAGCCTGGAGCACCGCGATCGCGCCGTACGCGGCGCAGATCGCCGCGGCGGTGGCACGAGCGGCCTTCTCGGCGGCGACGACCGGGACCCGGAGCGGGACCCACAGCGGTGACTGCTCAGCGCTCGACATCCGGACAGGATAACAGCTTTAATAGAAAGGGTGTATTTCCGAGAATCGGCTCCTCGAGCGGGGATGCGACAAGATCTCCTCTGCTCGGATCGGTGCGTCGGCGCGGACACGGGCGCCCGGACCGCGCCGCCCAGCCCAATGCCGGGACACCCCCTGAGATGCTGCGAATCCACCAGCTCAGACTGCCGCTCGACCACGACGAGTCCCAGCTCGAAGCCGCGGTGCGACGGCGGCTGGGGCTCGATGGAGGGCGCAGGCTGACCGTGCAGGTCGCCCGACGCAACTGGGACGCACGCGGGCGGCGGGTTCAGCTCGTCTACTCCGTCGACGTCGATCTCGGCAACCAGGCGCTCGAACGCGAGCTGCTGGCGCGACACCAGGGCGACGCGGAGATCGTGCCGCGGCCGGAGGAACGCTACGTGCCGCCACACGGGTGCCGCGTCGAGGCCGGTCCCCACCGTCCGATCGTGGTCGGCGCCGGGCCGTGTGGTTTCCTCGCCGCGCTCGCCCTGGCCGAGGCGGGTCTGCGCCCCATCGTGCTCGAGCGAGGCCAACCGGTGCGTCAGCGCACCAGGGACACCTTCGGCTTCTGGCGCGGTCGCGCCTTCGACCCCGAGTCCAACGTGCAGTTCGGCGAAGGTGGCGCCGGCACCTTCTCCGACGGCAAGCTCTACTCCCAGGTGCGCGACCCGCGCCACCTCGGCCGCAAGGTGCTCGAGGAGTTCGTCGAGGCCGGGGCGCCGGAGGAGATCCTCTGGCTCGGCCGACCTCACGTCGGCACCTTCCGTCTGGTCAAGATGGTGGAGAGCCTGCGCGCCAAGATCGAGCACCTGGGGGGCGAGTTCCGCTTCGCCAGCAAGGTGGTCGATCTCGAGATCGAAACCAGTGGCGGTAGCGGCGGCGGTCGGCGACTGCGCGGGGCCCGGCTCGAGGACGGCAGCGAGCTGCGCACCGACCACCTGGTGCTGGCGGTGGGACATTCGGCGCGCGACACCTTCGAGCTGCTGCAGCGCCGCGGAGTGCACCTGGTCCCCAAGCCGTTCTCGATCGGTCTGCGCATCGAGCATCCCCAGGCGATGATCGACCGCTGGCGCTTCGGCAGACATGCCGGCCACCCGCGTCTCGGCTCGGCCGACTACCGCCTGGTGCACCACGCCAGCAACGGCCGCTCGGTCTACTCGTTCTGCATGTGCCCGGGAGGCACCGTCGTGGCTGCGGCCTCGGAGGTCGGCGGAGTGGTCACCAACGGCATGTCCCAGTACCAGCGCGCCGAGCGCAACGCCAACGCCGGGATCGTGGTCGGCATCGAGCCCGCCGACTTCGCCGATCCTGCCGGGCCCGACGACCTCGGCGGCGCGCTCGCCGGGATCGACCTGCAGCGCCGACTCGAGCGCGCCGCCTTCGAGGCCGGCGGCGGGGACTACGACGCTCCGGCGCAGAGACTCGACGACTTCCTCGCCGGTCGGCCGTCGCGACGACTCGGCGACGTCGAGCCTTCGTACCGACCCGGCGTGCGGCTCACCGACCTCGGCCCCCTGCTGCCCGACTGGGCGACCGGCGCGATCCGCGAGGCCCTGCAGGCCTTCGAACGCAAGGTCCCCGGATTCACCCGACCCGACGCCCTGCTCACCGGTGTCGAGTCGCGCACCTCGTCGCCGCTGCGCATCGAGCGCAGCGAGGAGGACCTGCAGAGTGTGGGCACCGCCGGGCTCTTCCCGGCCGGCGAGGGAGCCGGCTACGCCGGGGGCATCCTCTCCGCCGCCATCGACGGCCTGCGCGTCGCCGAGGCCGTGGTGCGCGACCACCAGGCGCGGCTCGGCGCCGCAGCACGGGTGGCCCGACCTTGAGCCGGCCCCGGCCCCAGACGTCGGCGACTTCTGACGCTGAGCCCGACCTCGTGGTGCTGCTGCACGGCCTGGCCCGCACCCGTCGGTCGATGCGCCGACTCGAGTCGCGCCTGCGCGGCGAGGGCTGGCGAACCCTCAACGTCGGCTACCCGTCGACCCGGCGCCAACCCGACGAGCTCGTCGAGCTGCTGCACCATCGGCTCGGACCGGCGGTGCAGGTACGACCGAAGGCAGGCGACGAGACCGCGGAGACCCGGCGAGCTGCTCCGTCGGTACCGCCTCCGTCGGTGCACTTCGTCACCCACTCGCTCGGCGGCCTGCTGCTGCGCGCCCTGCTCGACCGCTACGAGATCCCGGCGCTGGGGCGGGTGGTGCAGCTCGCTCCGCCGAATCGGGGCAGCGAGATCGTCGACCGCATCGGCGCCTGGCGCGCCTTCGGTTGGATCTTCGGCCCCACCGGCCGGGCGCTCGGCACCGGCCCGGGCTCGCTGCCCTCGACGCTCGGCGTGCCCGCGGCCGAGGTCGGCGTGATCGCCGGATCCCGCTCGATCAACCCGCTCGGCTCGCTGTTGCTGCCGGGCGCCGGGGACGGCGCGGTGACCCTGGCGCGCACCCGCCTCGGCGACGGCGCCGAGAAGGACTGGATCGTGCTGCCGCTCGACCACACGACGATCATGATGCGCGAGGAGGCGGCGCGACAGACCGTGCACTTCCTGCGCCACGGCCGCTTCGACCACGCGGCGAAGGAGTCCGGCGGGTAGGCCCCGCTTCCATCCGACCCTCACGAGGAGCCGAGCCCTGGGCGTTCCCGAGACCACGGCATGGCCACCGATCAGCGGCGAGCCGAGCTCCGCGAGGCGCGTCCGCTGCATCCGCCAAGAGAGCGCGCCGAAACCGCCGCTCCCCTCTTTCCCTTTTCCCTCTTTCCTCTTCCCTCTTCCCTTAGCCCCGAACCCCCAACCCCTGACCCCTAGCCCCTGGCCCCCAACCCCTGACCCCTGACCCCTAGCCCCCAACCCCTGGCCCCGTACAATGCGCGGCATGGAAAAGACCACACGACGCGACGTCGGCCTGCTGATCATCCGCCTCGGCATCGGGACCTCGATGCTGGTGCTGCACGGCTGGGGCAAGATCACCGGCGGTCCGGAGCGCTGGGAGCGGCTCGGCGGCACCATGCGCAACTTCGGCATCGACTTCGCGCCCGCCTTCTGGGGCTTCATGGCCGGCTTCGCCGAGACCTTCGGCTCCCTTGCCCTGATCCTCGGCATCGCCTTCCTCCCCGGCGCCGCCCTGCTCGCCTTCACCATGTTCGTGGCCTCGGTGCGCCACCTGATGCTGCCACCGGGCGATCCCGGCGCCGGATGGTCGGGGGCCTCGCACGCCCTCGAGCTGATGTGCATCTACATCGCGCTGATCTTCACCGGCCCGGGGCGCTTCGTGGTGCCGCTGCGCCTGGGCAGGAGGAAGAAGCGCTGATTTCTCGCCGGGCCCGGAACCGGGGAACGGTGTCCCCGGGCCCGGAATCGACAACTCCGGCTGCGAGCCTCGGCTGCAGTCGCTTCGCTCGGGAACCGCCAAGACCATGACCGGGATCTTCAAAGCCTACGACGTGCGGGGGATCTACCCCGATCCCCTGAACGAGGAGATCGCCTTGGCGATCGGGCGCAGCTTCGCCCAACTGCTCGTAGGCAGCCCCGCCGAGCATGCGCGTGACGTCGTCGTCTCGCACGACATGCGCCCGCACAGTCAGCCCCTCGAGGAGCAGCTCGTCGCCGGGCTGACCTGGGCCGGTTACGACGTCGTCGACATCGGCCTCGCCACCACACCGATGAACTACTGGGCGGTCGGCGAGCTCGGCGCCGCCGGCGGCGTTCAGGTCACCGCGAGCCACAACCCGGCGCGCTACAACGGCTTCAAGTTCAGCCTGCACGGCGCACGGCCGGTCTCCGGCGACGAGGGCATTCCGCGCATCGAGAGGCTGGCGACCGGCCCCGCAGATCGCCTCGTGCGCGGCGAGCGACCAGGTACCGTGCGGCAGGCCTCGATCGAAGATCGCTACGCAGAGTTCGTGCTCTCCAGGCTGCAGCGCCCGGCCGGCGCCCGATCGCTCAAGGTGGTCGTCGACGCCGCGAACGGCATGGGGGCCGTCTACCGTCCGATCCTCGAGCGTGCCGGCATCGATCTGATCCCCCTCTACTTCGAGCTCGACGGTTCGTTCCCCAACCACGAGGCGAACCCGCTGAAGCTCGACAATCTGCGCGACCTGTGCGCCAAGGTGCGCGAGGTCGGCGCCGACCTCGGCGTCGCCTTCGACGGAGATGCCGACCGCGCCGGCTTCGTCGACGACCGCGGCGAGCCGGTGGGCAGCGACCTCGCGACGGCGCTGATCGCCTGCGCCAAGCTCGAGCACCGTCCCGGTGCTGCGGTGGTCTACGACCTGCGCTCCTCGCGCGCCGTGCCCGAGGCGATCGAGGAGGCCGGCGGAGTGCCGCTGCGCGAGCGCGTCGGACACTCGTTCATCAAGGCGCGCATGCGCGAGCACGACGCCGTCTTCGGCGGCGAGCTCGCCGGTCACTACTACTTCCCCGAGACCTACTTCGCCGACAGCTCGATCCTCGCCGTCTTCGAGATGCTCAACCTGCTCTGGCGGACGGGACAGCGCTTCTCCGAGCTCGTCGCTCCCCTGGCGCGCTACGCCAAGAGCCCCGAGATCAACTTCGAGGTCGACGACAAGGTCGGCGCCATGCAGGCCCTCAGGCGGCGCTACTCCGGCGGCGAGCTCGACGAGATCGACGGCATCCGCATCGACTTCGACGACTGGTGGTTCAACGTGCGCCCGTCCAACACCGAGCCGCTGCTGCGCCTGGTGCTGGAGGCGAAGACACCCGAGTTGCTGGCCGCAAAGCAGGCCGAGCTCATCGCCCAGCTCGGTGAACCGGTGTAGCCGGCTCAGAGGGTAGGTTCCTGCACAAGCAGTGGGTGCTGCCACTCGCCCACTTCGGCCGTCTTCGAAGCGTCACTCGACGGTCGACTCAGGACTGCCTGAGCCGTGGCGGCCCCACCTTCGCTGACGGGAAGAGAGAAGGTGATAGCGGTCTTGGACTCGGGGAAGAGCTCCCAGGGAAAGGTGAAGTTGTAGTCGTGGCTCGTCCTCGACGACTGAGAGTGGAGCACGCTCTCGCGAACTGCACCGTCAACTTCCGCGATGATCAGCATTGGGAGGACCGGACTCACCACATGGAGCTTGACCAACACGTCATGCACGTCACCATCAGGACTGCGTCTGATCTTGCGCCCCTCGTAAGAGCAGGTTGCGGCGACAGGTAGCTCCTGGCCAACGGCTCTCGCGCGAGTCATCCTCTGCATGCGCTCCAGAGCTTCGGTCAGCTTCAACATGGCTTCGGCCTGCCGCTCCAGCGCTTCAACCTGGCGACCGGCTGCCTGGTTCGCTTCCCTCCACTCTCGAACCTGGTGATCGAAGTCGCGCCTCTGCACTATGAGGCTGACGGTCACGACTACGAATGCCAGGGAGGCAAGAACGCGTTGAAGCCCCCGAACGCGTCACCGAACTGACCCCATCTCTCGAGCTCAGGCCCCGCGAACCAGAAGGGCAGTAGAGCGACGAATGCTGCGACCAGCAGCCAAAGAACGGCTACGACGACGACGAAAGGCCAAACTGGGCCGGATTCCCGGACCACATCCCGTGCGCGGAACGATGCTCCGTAGTGGGACTCAGAGGCTGGTCGGTCTGGCTCTCCACCCACTACTCTGTTCTGGGACACTTGAGAAGAGTAGGGAGCAGAGCAACCAGTCGTCAATCCGAGACCCTGTTGAGAGCTGAATCCGCTGACACCGTCTCAAGATGACGACCGGCGACCGGACCATCGGCTGGGATTGCCAGAGCCGGTGGAGGCGCCCGGCTGGCGTCGCTCCGGACTCCTCTCTCGCGGCCTACCGCTGAGTCCGTCGTGAGATGGTGCCCGGCGCCCGGATGGCGTGCGCTCGCAGGAGCGAGCGTGGTGAGGCGTACTCACGTACGCCGCAACCACCGAGCGACGAGAACGTGCGCCAGGCGGGATGCCGGCGACGTCTCACGATGGACTCAGTCGCGGGAGCCGCCCAAGAGCCCCGCCCGCATCAGGAAGTAGAGCAGCGTCAGCACCGAGGTGATCGCCGCCGCGACGTAGGTCAGCGCCGCCGCATTGAGCACCTTGCCCATGCCGACCTCTTCCTGCGGCAGCACGATGCCGTGCGACACCGCCAGCTGGCGGGCGCGCTTGGAGGCGTCGAACTCCACCGGAAGGGTGATCAGCTGGAACAGCACCACGGTCGAGAACAGCGCGATGCCGGCCAGGATCAGGCCCTGCGAATTGAGCAGGAAGCCGCCCATGATCGCGATCCAACTGAAGTTGGAGCCGATGTTGACCGTCGGCACCAGCGCCGAGCGCAGTTTCAGCGCCTGGTAGCCGGTGGCGTGCTGGATGGCGTGACCGGCCTCGTGGCAGGCGACGCCGATGGCGGCGATCGAGGTCGAGCCGTAGACCGGGTCCGACAGTGCCAGCGACTTGCTCAGCGGGTTGTAGTGGTCCGAGAGGAAGCCGCGGGCCGGTTTGATCGTGACGTCACGGATGCCGGCACGGTCGAGCATCATCTGTGCCGCCTGGGCGCCGGTCAGCCCACGCGCCGAGCGCACCTTCGAGTACTTGTTGAAGGCCGACTTGGTCTTGAAGCTGGCCCACATGGAAAGCAGCAGGCCCGGTCCGATGAACAGGAAGTAGATCGGGTCGAAGAACATCGCTCAGGTCCTCTATCTCAGCTCTCTCTGCGTCGGCTTCCGTCGCTCCGGGTCGGTCGCGGACCGCCGCCGGAGCCGCCGACCCTTCTCCGGCGGAACCGCCGAATGGCCAACGGATCGCCGTCGCGAGAGAGTCTACGTCGTGTGTCGGCCCGCCGAGGCCCTGGCGGCGGGTCGGCCTCCGGGGTCCACCGCGGGACGCTGCTCAGAACATCCGCGGCGCCGTCGATATGCCCTCGGCTGCCTTCGCTGGAACCGCCGCGCGCGGCGCAGTCTCACAGTCGCACAGTCGCTCTGGAGTTCGCGCGCCCGCCAGCGCCGGATCTCAGAGCAGCTCGCGCGGCTGGTCGCCGAAGAGCACGGTCGCCCCGCCCGGCTCGCTACCCACCTTCTCGGGATGCTCGAGCGTCACCATCACCGCCTGCGTGCCCGGCGGCAGATCGTCGGAACCGATCAGGATCGGTGAGTCGTCCTTGATCTGGAAGGCGCTGCCCTTCACCGGCCCCTCGCCGGTCATGAACCAGACCTGGTAGACGCGGCCGAGCGGGCAGCGGCGCAGGCCGCGTGCGTCGAGGAACCAGCGTCCGCGATCGGGCTGCAGGAAGACCGCCGCCGCCGCCTCGGGCTGGTTCGGATCTCGCGAGTCCAGCTTGCACAGCCGCGTGCCCGGTGCGGTGACCATCTGGAAGCCGGCCTCGAGGGCGCGCAGCTGTCCGTCGAGACCGGCCGTCTCGGCGACGATCGGACGCTGCTCGAGCAGCGCCAGCTCGGCCCGCAGACCGTCGGAGACGCTCTGTTCACGCCGCATCTCACTGTAGAAGAAGCCGCTCGACGCGGCGAGCGCGAAGGCGACCAGCACCGCCGCGGCGAGCGCCCAGGCCGGTGCACCGGCGACCGGGCGGGCGCGACGGGCGAAGGGCACCACGGACGGCGATGCCGGCGTGCCCGAGCCCGACGTCGCCAGCCCGAGAGCGGCGAAGAGAGCCCGCTTGGCCTGAGGACGAGGCGGCGTCGGCGGCAGCTGCTCGGCGAGGACGCCGACGAGCTCGACGTAGGCACGAGCCTGCCGCGACCTCTCGCTCCGCTGCGGGTCGAGCGTTTCGAGGGCGGCGAGGATGCGCTCCGCTTCCAGCGGATCGATCGGTTCTTCGGCTTCGGAGGCGACTTCGGGGTCGCGCGGTGTGGGCGACATCGGACGTTTCTCTCGAGGGTTCAGCTCGAGGCGAGCTGGGAAATGGAACGAGAAGAGGAGGAGGAGAGGGTCGCGGCAGCCGCCTCGCGCGTCGTCGCGGCGCAGGCTCCGGCGCGCGCCTCCTGCCCCGCTTCCGGCTGTCGGGACCGCCTCGGATTCTTTTCTGGTCGGGGAATCTTCAACAGCAGCATCGCAGGGTCATCGCAAAGTCATCGCAGAGTCATCCGCGCGGCGGGTGGTTGGGGCAGAGTCGTGTTCGTGCAGTCATCGCTGGCTTTCCGGAGGACGTGGAGGCCGAGGCGTCGCCTTCCGGCGCGGTCCACCTACGCCCGCCGCATGCGTGGCGTCGGTTCAGATCAACTCCTGGATCTCGTTCTCGAGCGCGCGCCGCAGCTTGCGCATCGCGAGCAGCGTCCGCGTCTTCACGGTGCCCAGCGGAGTCTGCGTCGAACTGCTGATCTCGCTCTGGGTCATGCCACGGAAGAAGGCCAGCTCGAGCACGTGGCGCTGTTCCTCCGGCAGCTCGGAAAGCGCCGCCAGCAGGCGACTCCTGCGCTCCTCGTGCAGTACGTTGCCCATTCCCTCCGGGGATGTGTCCTCGGGGGGATTCTCCTCGTGCGCCGACACCGCTGTGCGCGCCTGTACCTGGCGCGACCGCAGCCGGTCGATCGAACGGCTGCGCGTGATCAGCGACAGCCAGGTCGACACCGAGGAGCGGGTCGGGTCGTAGCGCGGCGCCTGGTCCCAGATCTGGGTGAAGACCTCCTGCAGCACGTCCTCCGCCTCCTCCTGGCTGCCGAGGATGCGCCGGCTGAGCGACATCAACAGGCCGGCGAAACGGTCGTAGAGATCGCTCAGTGCGTCGGCATCGCGGCGAGCGACGCGCGCGAGGAGCTCCGCATCGACGGCCGCGGCCTGGCGTCGGGCCTCTGGATCCTTGGGACTCATGCTCGCAGTGCGAGGCCTCGTTTCCTGTCGCGGCTCGGCGAGAGCCGGAGGACTTCCGTGGCTCGCCGGCCCTGACGCCGTGTGGGGGCCGCGCCACGGACGTCGGCAGCGCAGGGACACCCGTCTCCCCGCCGCGGCTTCGGGACCGGCGCCGGACGTTAGCATGCGGTCCGCCGGGACCGCAGCCACGCACCGCTGCGGCCAGCTCCGGCCGAGGCGACGCCGGCAGCGGCCGAGATCGATGACGGATCACGACGACACCCCGCACCGTTTGGCAGCGGCACGCTTCTCGCGTCACCTCCTCACCGGTCCCGCCGGGACCCTCGAGGCGGCGCTGCAGCTACCGCCACAGGACGCCGCGATGCGGGGCGGCGCGGTGGTCGCCCATCCGCACCCTCTCTACGGCGGCACGATGCAGAACGCGGTCGTCCGCCACTGCGCCGATGCCTGCTGGCGACGAGGCCTCACCACCCTGCGCTTCAACTTCCGCGGTGTCGGCCGCAGCGCCGGGGCGCACGACGAGGGGCGCGGCGAAGTCGGCGACCTGATCGCCGCTCACCGCTGGCTGGTCGGCGAGGGGACGGTGGAAGAGACCGAGGTACCGGCCGCGGCGCGCTCGCCGGTGCTCTGGGCCGGCTACTCGTTCGGCGCCGCCGTGGCCCTGGCGGCAGCACTCGAGGCCGAAGCTCGGCCTGGACCGGATGCGCTGCTGCTGCTGGCGCCGCCGCTGGCGGTGCGCGATCTCGGTTTCGCGGCGACGCTCGACCTGCCCCTGGCGATGATCGTCGGCGACCTCGACGAGCTGACCCCCGCAGACCAGGTCGCGCGCGCCCGCGACTGGCCCGGCATGCGCCATTGCGTGGCGCTCGCCAACGCCGGTCACGACCTCGGAACGGCGGCGCCTCAACCTCTCGTGGCGGCACTCAGCGAGTGCCTCGAGTCGCTGCTCGAAGGCTCGCCCGCCTCACCGTCCCGGACCTCCTCCGACTGAGCGTCCGCGGCCTCGACCCGCGCCGCGGGATCGGCGACGAAGCGCTGGTAGCACCGACGGCAGCGCGCCTCGTACGACTCGACGTCACCGACCTGCAGCTGCTCCTCGCCACCCGCGATGCGCTGCGAGTAGTGCGCCGGCATCCCACAGCGGACGCACACCGCGTGCATCTTGTCGACGTACTCGGCCACCGCCAGCAGGCGCGGCATCGGTCCGAACGGCCGTCGCCGGTAGTCCTGGTCGAGCCCGGCCACGACCACACGCACACCGAGGTCGGCGAGCTCCATCACCACGTCGACCAGCCCCTCGTCGAAGAACTGCGCCTCGTCGATGCCGACCACCTCGACACCGAGGCCGAGTCGTTGGCGCAACTCCTCGCTGCTGGTGACGGTGAGGGCCGAGATCTCGCGGTTGTCGCGGGTGACGATCCGCTCGGTGGCGCTGCGGGTGTCGGCGCGCGGCTGGAACACCTGCACCCGCTGGCGCGCGATCAGGGCCCTGCGCAGGCGGCGGACGAGCTCTTCGCTTTTGCCGGAGAACATGCCGCCGGTGATGACCTCGATGCGGCCTTCGACGAGGCCGCGGCGATCTGCTGACATCTGGTCTCTCCGGGTGACGCCGACTCGCCTTCGCCGCGGCGGGTCGACGCCGTGTCTACGTGGTGCGCTCGGCAGTGGCTCGTGGAGCCCTTGGGTCGTTTCCTCGTCGGCCGACTCAGGAGCCTCGAGTGATCGGCGGGCCCGCTGCAGCCGCGACCCCTCGGGGCCGACCGCCGAGCTCTTCCAGCACCGATTCCAGGTCGAGGTCGGCGATCCGCTGCACCACCAAGTCGGCTCGCAACTCCGTCGCGGGCAGCGTCTGCGCCACGCCGATGGTACGCAGACCGGCCTCTCGCGCGGCCTGCAGACCCTCCCGGGTGTCCTCGATCGCCACCACCTGGCTCGGCTCCAGTGCCTGCCCGCGCTCGGCGTGGTCAGCCGTGTGCTCCGCGAGCAGTCGCAGCCCCCGCCGGTAACCCTCGCTGTCGGGCTTCGATTCCTTCACGTCCTCCGCCGCGACGATGAAGCCGACGACGTGCTCGAGGCCCTCCTGCGCCAAGGCCGCCTCGATCTCTGCGCGCAGCGCGCCGCTGACCACGCCGAGCGCGAGCCCCCGCGCGCTCACCGCCCGCACGAGGTCCGCTGCACCGGCGAAGAACGGGAAGCCCCGACGCGCCATCTCCTCACGGTAGAGCTCTGCCTTGCGCTCGATCAGCCGGCCCAGCTCCGCTTCTTCGGGCCGGCGGCCGTCCCGAGTCAGGGCCCACCGGAAGGCGCGCACATCGTCGAGCGCCACCACGTCGCGGTAGTACTCGTCCTCGCCGAGATCCGAACCCTGCTCGCGCAACACCTGGCGGAAGAGGCGGAAGTGCACCGGCTCGTCGTCGAGCAGCACACCGTTGAAGTCGAAGAGCACGCCGCGGATCATCTGAGAGCTTCCGTAGTCGCGAGGAGCCCGGAGCACCTGCCGGAGATCGTCCCCAAGCCCCGAGGCTCCCAGGCCGCCGCGAGGCTCAGGAGAGGAGGACGGTCCGGTCAGCGCCTCGCGTGGCCCGGGCATCATAACGAGGGCTCCGGAGCGGGCACGGCGAGCCCCCGGGAAGCCCGGCACCGCTCCCTGCTGTTGTAGAGATCGAAGCGGCGTACCGGCGCGGCCGACAGCGGGCGCTCACGGGCACGCCGACCGACGGTGCGCGCCGAGCAGGGTGCGTGCCGACAGGCGGTGCACGTTGACAGTGCGCCCCGCGACGCATACCTTGATCGTTGCGGAACCGCCACCATGGCCGCACCCGCGCGATGAAGGCTCGGCCGCGGCCGACAGCCCGGAGCCAGCTCGATGACCACAGATACCCAGTCCGACCGTCCGCTCAGCGAAGGCGCCCCAGCCGAGGCGCCGCACGGCGCCGCTCCCGGTCTGGGAGGCGAGGAGTTCGCCGGTCGCGACAACGCGCCGGTCGTCGCGGCGGACGACGCCGATCTCGACCGGACCCTCAGGGTCACCGCCAAGGCGGTGCGGATGATCAAGCTCACCCGCGACGAAGAGGGGCTCGATCCGAGTTACGGACTGCGCGTCGCGGTACGCGGCGGCGGCTGCTCGGGCTTCGAGTACGCGCTCGACTTCGACAACGAGGAACGCAGCGGCGACGAGGTCATCGAGCTCGACGGGCTGCGCATCTTCGTCGACCCGATCAGCTCGCGCTACCTCGCCGGCACGACGATCGACTACACCCTGGGCATGCAGGGAACCGGGTTCAAGTTCGAGAACCCCCGCGCCGTGGGTACCTGCGGCTGCGGCACCTCCTTCGCGGTCTGACCCGCGGACGATCCGGCGGCTCCACGCCCCGGCGCCGCCGGTCGGCGTTCCCGCGTCTTCGCTCCCGGCGCCACCCGGCCACGGCTTCACGGCACCGACCGTGGCCTCCCCAGAGAGGGATCCGGCGGGCCGACGATGCGGACCGGCCAGCGCCCGGCGCCCTGGCGATCCTCGGCGTCGCCGGCCAGCGTCACGACGAGGGCGCGCTCGTCCTCGAGCACCGGGCGAGGAATCGAGGCCAGCGCGGCGAGCGCGCCGGCTGACGCGGCCGCCGGGGCCGTCGCCGCCCAGCTGGTGAGGTGGCCGGCGCTCCCCGGCTTCTCCTCCGGATCGGCAGACAGCTCCAGGTCCCGTCCCAGGGCCAGATGCTCGGCGAGCTCCCCACGGGGATCCTCGAGCCGCAGGCGACGCAGCTCGCGCGCGGCGCGACCGCGGTAGTGCATGCGGGCGACGATCTCCTGACCCAGGTAGCAGCCCTTCTCGAAGTCGACGGCGCCCTCCACCGCGACCTCGCCGGGCAGGCTTCGCTCGTCGAAGTCGCGTCCGAAGCGCGGGATGCCGGCGACGATACGACGCCGCTCCAGCTCGTCGAAGCCGATGGCACGCGCCGTCAGCGCTGCCAGCAGGTCCGCCGCCACCGGCTCGGCGATTCCCGACGAGATCCAGAGCTGCGCGGCGGGAGCCGGCAGACGCGGGTGGGCATGCGCGAACAGCTCGGTGTTGCCGAGCCGCACCGTCCGGCAGCCGTCCGGCAGTGGCTCGCCGAACGAAGCCTGCCAGGCCCCGGGCAGCTGCGCACCGCCCACGGCGAGCTGCACGAAGTCCCCCAGCGGCCTCACCTCGACGCGGTCGGCGACGATGTACTTCTCGAGATGCTGGCGGATCTCCGCCGCCTTCCCGGGAGGCAGCTCCAGCCAGAGACGATCGGCGAGCACCAGCACCAGCACGTCGGCCAGGATGCGCCCCTTGCCGTCGGTGAAGTACCCGTAGCAGCACTCACCCGGCTCGCGTCCGACGACGCGGCAGGTCACCAGGCCGCCGAGGAAACGCGCGCGATCGGCGCCGACCAGCTCGAGCCGGCCGCACCAGGAGCGATCGATCAGCCAGACGCCGGCCGCCGTCTCCGACCCGGGATCACCGTAGCCACGCACGACTGCGCCGCCGATGCCTGGCACCTCACCGAGGTGCGCGCCGCTCGCCGTGTGCCAGCCGGCGAGCGCGAGCGGAGGCTGAAAGGACTGCCGCATCGGCGTCGGTCAGCGCCTCCGCTCGGCGGCGAACGGCACCTGTTCGAGGGCGCCCCGCAGGTCTGGGAGGACCCAGTCGGCGCCGGCGGCAGCGAGATCCTCGCCGCGGATGCGGCCGGTGGCCACGGCGGCGATGCGGGCGCCGTTGACCTTGGCGCACTCGACGTCGAGCGGCGTGTCGCCGACCAGCAGCACCTCTTCGGGGCTGAATCGGTGGCCGCAGTGCAGCTCCGCCTTGCGCAGGCCGGCGGGGAACAACGACGGTCTCTGGACGCCGTCGTCGCCGAAGGCTCCGAAGGCGAAGTAGCGGTTGAGATCGAAGCGGGCCAGCTTGGCGCGGGCGCCGCGCTCCCAGTTGCCGGTGAGCAGGCCGAGCACCACGTCGTCGCGCCGACTCAGACCCGCGAGCAGCTCGCCGACGCCCGGCAGCAGCTCCATCTGGGCCGGGTCGAGCTCTCCCTCGATGCGCGGCGCATAGCGGTCGTGCACCTCGCGCAGCCGGCCGCGGATCTCTGCCTCGCTGAAGCCGGCAGCCGCCATCAGATCGAACACGATCAGAGGATCGGTCTTGCCACTGAAGCTGTATCCCGGCACCGAGCCCACCGAACCGAACACCGCCCGCAGGGCGTCGAAGAACATCGGCCCGACCTGGGCGCCACAGCGCAACAACGTCCCGTCGATGTCGAAGAGCACCAGCCTCATGGCGCAGATCATAGACCGGCACCTGCCGCCGAACCCACGACACGGCCGGCGAGGTGATCGTCGACCATTCCGTCGCCGCGACCTTCGGCGAGCGATCCGGGCTCAGCGCGGGTTCTTCGTGAGCCACCTACTGCGCCCGCAGATGCATCCCGTCTGACCGGCGTCCTCGGACCTCCGGCGCCTGCGACGTACTTCGAGTACGACTCAACGCCTCCGGCCCTGCGGTGCCCGCCAGACGGCGCCTCCACGGGCTCGCTACGGCGTCCATGAGTAAAACCGGGCTAGCATCGAACGCGATGCGAGTTCGCCTGCTCACCTTCGCCTCCGCCGCCGACGCCGTGGGTCGCGAGCGCACCGAGATCGAGCTGCCCGAGACGGTGACCGACGTTGCGGCGCTCAAGGCCCACCTCGAGGGTCTGCATCCGCGGCTGGGGCCGCTCTGGCACCGGCTCGCCGTGGCGGTGGACGGCGAGATCGCCGACGGCGAGACGCCGCTGCGCGATGGCTGCGAGGTCGCTCTGCTGCCGCCGGTGTCGGGCGGCGCTCTGGCCACGGAGCAGCGCTCGGCCTCGCGGCGGCTGCGTGAGGAGCCGCTCGACGTCGGTGCCCTGCAGCGCCGGGTCGAGCGGCGAGGCTTCGGGGCTGCGCTGCTCTTCGTCGGCAACGTGCGCGACCGCAGCGAGGACCGTCCGGTCGCCTCGATCCACTACTCGGCCTACCGGTCGATGGCCGATCGGCGACTGGCGCGCATCTGCGACGAGCTGCAAGAGCGCCACGGGGCGCGGGTCGAGATCGAGCACCGCCTCGGCGAGGTGCCGGCGGGCGAGGCGAGCGTGGTGATCGCGGTCGCCTCGCCCCACCGCGAGGCCTGCTACGCCGCCAGCCGCGAGGCGCTGGAGCGGCTCAAGGCCGAGGTGCCGATCTGGAAGCGGGAGCGCTTCGCCGACGGCGAGGAGGTGTGGCGCGAGGTCGAGTCGCTGCGCTGACCGCGGCTCCGGGCACCGATCAGGGGCCGACCGGCACCACTCCGTCCGGCAACAGTCCGGGCGCCTCCCGCTGCAGCCTGGCGAGGTGGGCCGCGAACCGGCGCTCGAGCAGCGCCTCGCTCCAGCGTTCACCGGGTGCCGCAGCCGCGAGCTCGGCCACGAGGCGCTCGAGCGAGGCCGGCGCGCCAGCGCGCACCGCGCCGAGGAAGGCGCGGAAGGCTCGCGGCTGCGGCAGGGACTCGGTGGCCGGGTGCGAGGAGACGCTGCCGTCGCCGACCGACGTCACCGGCGCCCGCGGCGACAGCAGGTAGTTCACCAGGAAGGCGCTCTGGGTGTAGAGGAGCAGCGCGTCGGGCGAGCGCACGAAGAGATCCTGCGAGAACGAGGTCAACCGCTCGAGCGACACCTCGGCGCCCGGTCGCTCGAGCTGGCGCAGTCCGGCGAGCGGCCCCCAGATGCGCACCTGGTTGCCCTGTTGCGAGCGATACTGCGCCAGGGGCCTCGAGGCCGGCCCGGCGAAGTAGGCGAAGTCCTCGGCGATCCCCTCGTCGAGCCAGAGAGGCAACGCCGGGCCCAACGCCCTGCGGGTGAGCAGGTGGGCGATCTCGTGCACCAGCGTGGTGGCGACCTCGCCGGCCGGACGCGAGCCGACGTAGAGCGCCGCCATGCCGCCCGCCGCGTGACCCGAGCTGACCCGCTCGAGGCCCGCCAGCCCCTCGATCTCCTCCTGGAAGCGACGGTAGGCGCCCTCGCTGGAGAACAGCGCGACGGTCTCGGCCGGTGTGCCGATCGGTGCCACGCCGTAGCGCTCCGTGTAACGCTCCTCGACGCCTTCGAGCAGCGCCGCCAGACGACCCTCGAGCGCCGGGTCGGCGAGATCGCTGAGCCAACGGTAGCCCGCCTGCTGCCAGCTGCGCGAGCCCGCGCTCATCTGCTCCCTGGCCGCCTCGAGCAGGCGCGGCTCGGCGACACGCGCCGCGATCGGTACGTTGGGGAGCGGATCGACCCCGAGCGGCGGAGTGCGATCGCGTGGCGCCTCGAGATCGAGCCAGGCGCTGCCCTGCGGCAGCTCGAGCCGCACCCAGCTCGGAGCCCGCCGCTCGAGCACCGGGTATCCGTTGAGCCGGGTCGTGGTCAGCACCACCTCCGCGTCATCGTCGGGTGCGCTGCGCAGCGCCGCGCCGATGCCGACGAAGAGCGTTTCCCTCTGGCGCGGCCCGACCGAGTCCGTCACTGCCTCGGCGACGCCGTGGGATCCCACCGTCGGCGCCTCGGCGCCTGCCGCAGCGGCCCGCGCCGCGGCCGCTGCGGCGGCGTCGATGTAGGGGCGCCGAAGCCGCTCGACCCACGAGCCCGCGACCGGGAGCCGGGCGAGGCGCTCGACTGTGGGCGAGCCGGGAGCGCGGGTGACCGCCACGGCGAGCAGGAAGAGGGTCAGAGCGGCGAAGACCACCAGGTAGGCGACGACGGCGCGCAGCAGCGGCCGCCAGGCCATCAGCGGCCGTCTCCCGAGCCGGACGCCGCGGCCGCCACCGCTGCGCCGCTCTGCAGCGGACGCCATTCGACGCGCAGCACGGTGCAGTCGTCCTCCGGGCCGCCAGCGCCGCCGTCCTCGGCGGCGAGCACGCGGTCGAGCAGCGAGGCCGCCGGATCGGCGCTGCCCTTCGTCGCCTCCACCTGCCTCGCGAACCAGTCGTAGCCGCGCGGCTCGCCGCGCTCGTCGAGCGACTCGGGCAGGCCGTCGGTGTATAGCAGCAGGCTCTCGCCGGGACGCAGCTCGAGGCGTGCCTGGTGCACGTCGACCGAGGACGCCAGGCCGAGCGGACGCCTGTCGCCGCCCGAGGTGAGCTCGCGTTGGTGGCCTCCCGCGGCGCCGATGAGGATCGGGTCCGGCAGGCCGCAGTTCACCCACTCGACGACGCCGCTGGTGGGATCCAGCCGCGCCAGCAGCAGGGCGACGAACTCGCGCCGGTCGAGCTCCTGGTAGAGCAGCCGGTTCAGATGGCGCGCCGTCTCCTCGAGCGAGCCTTCGGCGAAGACCAGCGGCAGTCGCGCCTTCACGGTCGCCATGATCAGGCTCGCCCCGAGGCCCTTGCCGGAGACGTCGCCGACGGCGAAGGCGAGGCGCCCGTCGGCGAGCTCGAAGTAGTCGTAGAGGTCACCCGCGACCACCCTCGCCGGCCGGTTGATAGCCCGCAACAGGTAGCCCGGTCGCTCGCTCGCCGGCGGCGGCAGCAGACGACGCTGGATACCGCGTGCCGTCTCGAGCTCCCTGGCGGCGAACTCGGCCTCCTTGAGCTGGGCGACGCTGTCCTCGAGCCGGCCGCGCAGCACCTCGAAGGCGTGGAAGACCAGGCCCACGAGCACCGCGAAGATGCCGAAGGACGCAGTGGCCAACACCAGCGAGTCGCCGACGTTCCAGAGCTCGAGGCCGAACAGCCACCCGATCAGCAGCCCGGAGACGAGGTAGCCGAGCGCGCCGCCGATGCCGTAGCCGAGCACCCGGGTCAGCTGGTTCGTCGACTTGCGACGGGGGCGGGCCACGCGCAGCAGCAGGCGCTCTGCGAGCGACGCTCCGCCACCGATGCATGCGCCGACCATGGCCCCGATCACCAGCGACAGAGGATGCATGGTGTCCGGGTCGATCAGCCCGAGGAGCGCCATGAGCACCACGCCGATGAGGGCGGAGATCGGCAGGTGATACCAGGCCGACGGTCCACGACGCCTTGGCGTCTCGGTGCCGGTCTGCGGCTGCGATCGTTGCGCTGCGCTCATGTCGTGCCGTCTCTCTCGCCAGGACCTTCGCCTCCCCGCGCGGCACCGGATTCCGGCGCAGCCCCCGTCGGCGTCCCCGGCAAGCCCTGGAAGGGCGGCCTGGTGCCGTATCCTACGCAGCCCACTCCTACGCAGCCCACGCAGTGTCCCCGAGGCACTCGCTGCGACGCCGACGGTGAAGTCGACATCCGTCAAGGCGTCCACTTCGTAGCAGGCGATGGAAGGCGCGAGTCTGGGCGCGCGACGCAGCGGCCGCCAAGCGAACGCAGGAGGCGACATGGACGACAGCATCCGCAGTGGAGACCGGCGCATCCCCCCGGGGCAGTACGCCACAGACAAGTGGCCCGTGCTGACCCACGGCGAGACTCCCGAGGTCGACCTCGCCAGCTGGCGGCTGCGCATCACCGGCCTGGTGCAGCGGCCGGTGGAGCTCGACTGGCAGCGGCTGCAGGGCCTTGCGCGCATCGAGGTGCGAGCCGACTTCCACTGCGTCACCCGCTTCTCCACGCTGGACAATCCGTGGAGCGGATTCTCGACCGCCGAGGTGCTCGGCCACGCCGCGGTGCTCCCCGAGGCCGCCTTCGTGCTGGTGCACTGCGTCGGCGGCTACACCACCAACCTGCCGCTCGAGGACTTCCTCTCCGAGCGTGCCCTCTTCGCCGACCGCCACGGCGGCGAGCCGCTGGCGAGGGAGCACGGTGGACCGCTGCGGCTGGTCGTGCCCCACCTCTACGCCTGGAAGAGCGCCAAATGGGTCGACGGCATCGAGCTGCACAGCGAGGACGAGCGCGGCTTCTGGGAGCGCAACGGATACCACACCTACGGCGACCCGTGGACCGAGCAGCGCTTCAGCTCGCAGGAGACCAGAGAGGCGCACCAGGTGCGGCGGCGCGCCAAGCAGCTCGGCATCGTGCCCGGCAGCGACGCGGAGTGAGGCTCAGGCCGAGCAGCCCTTGACCGCGGGGACCGGACCGCGGGCCAGGGCCAAGAGCCAGACCTCCGGCCCGGTCAGCTCACGCCGTCAGTGCGTCCGGGTTCAGCCCGCGCAGCGCCTCGGGCACGAACTCCCCGTCCCTGCGCACCAGCACGTCGTCGAACCAGATCTCGCCGCCGCCGTGCTTCTCGTCCATCATCAGCACCAGGTCCCAGTGGACCTGGCTGCGGTTGCCGTTGTCGGCCTCCTCGTAGGCCTGGCCCGGCGTGAAGTGGATCGAGCCGGCGATCTTCTCGTCGAACAGGATGTCCTTCATCGGCCGCCGGACGTGCGGGTTGAAGCCGATGGCGAACTCGCCGACGCTGCGAGCCCCCTGGTCGGAATCGAGCACCGACTCGAGGTGCCCGGTGTCGGAGCTCTCGGCGTGCACGATGCGCCCGCGCTCGAAGGCCAGGGTCACCCGCTCGTGGGTCTTGCCCTGGTAGATCGTCGGCGCGTTGAAGGCGATGCGCCCCTCCACCGAGTCGATCACCGGCGCCGTGAAGACCTCGCCGTCCGGGATGTTCATCTTGCCGTCGCAGGGCACGGCCGGGATGTCGCGGATCGAGAAGCGCAGATCGGTTCCCGGCGCCACCAGGCGCACCCGGTCGGTCTTCTCCATCAGCTCGACCAGCGGTCGCATCGCGCGTGACATGCGTGGGTAGTCCATGGTGCAGACGCGGAAGAAGAAGTCCTCGAAGGCATCGGTCGACATCTCGGCCAGCTGTGCCATCGACGGCGTCGGCCAGCGCAGGATGCACCAGCGAGTCTGGCGCACCCTCAGGTCGAAGTGCACCGGCTTGAGGTAGAGCGTCTCGTAGGCGCGCATGCGCTCCTGCGGCACGTCCGCCATCTCGGAGACGTTGTCGGCGCCGCGCACGCCGATGTAAGCCTGCATCTGGCGCATCAGCGCGGCGTCGTTCTCGGCCTGCACCCTCAGCTGCTCGTCGTTGCCGCCGCCGACCAGCAGTCGCTGCAGCGGCTGCTGGCGCACCTTCAGGTGCACGTGGGCGCCGCGGGCCTGCGCCGCCCGGATCAGCTCCTGGCCGAACCAGGTCGGCGTGTCGATGAGCTCGATCTGCAGATGGTCGCCCTCCCCGACCTCGCAGGAGTACTCCACCAGCAGCCGGGCCAGCTTCGCAGCACGTTCGTCCTTCATCCCGCGGACGCTAGCAGGAGGGGTCAGGGGTCAGGGGTCAGGGGTCAGGGGTCAGGGGTCAGGGGTCAGGGGTCAGGGGTCAGGGGTCAGGGGTCAGGGGTCAGGGGTCAGGGGTCAGGGGTCAGGGGTCAGGTAGAGGAATAGCAGATCCGTCCTCTGCCTGTGTCCGGGTATCTCAGCCTCCCCTCGCCTCCCCTGGCTCCTTCTTCCTCCTCTCGCCTCCCCTCTGCGTTTCCGCCTCCTACCGCCGACCGTTCTTCCCACTCTCCCCTGAGCCCTGATCCCTAGTCCCCAATCCCTAGTCCCCAATCCCTAGTCCCCAATCCCCAACCCCTAACCCCTTGGTCCCTAGCCCCTTCCGCCCCCTACTCCAGCAGCGCGAGCAGCTCGCCGTGCAGCTCTTCGGCGTCCTCGCGCGAGCGCACCATCAGCAGGATGGTGTCGTCTCCGGCCAGGGTGCCGCTGACCTGGGGCAACGAGGCCTGATCGATGGCGATGGCCACCGCGTTGGCGTGCCCGGGCGGGGTGCGCACCACGAGCAGGGCCTCGGCCGGCTCGATCGCCCGAACCCAGCGCCGGAAGGGACCGCGCAGCGGCTCGGGATCGAGGCTGGCCGCAGGCTCGCGTGGCTCCACGTAGCGTTGACCGCCGGCAGCGGCGACCTTGACCAGCCCGAGCTGACGCACGTCGCGCGAGACGGTCGCCTGGGTCGCCTGGATGTCCCGCGCCGCCAGAGCATCGACGAGCTCCTCCTGGGTGGCGATGGCTCGTGAGCGGACGATGGCGAGGATCGCCTCCTGGCGTGCGGTCCGGGTCACCGCTGCGACCTGTCGGGCGGCGTCTCGGACCCGGCGAGAGAATCCTGCGTCGACTCCTGCACTGGATCCCAGTCGAGGTCGAGCAGCCGGCCGGCGCGCAGCGCCAGCAGGATCGGGGGCTCCGCACGGGCGGCCCGCCACCGTTCCAGCGCACCGACGCGCTCGACCAGCCGCTCCTGCTGCTGCGCCACCCGTTCGGGGGCGGGTCCGCCGGCCGATGCGTGAGCCGACAGCGAGGCGGCCGGGGCGAGCGACTCGAGGTCCCCCGGCTGCAGCTCGGGACAGACCTCGTGCAGCGCCTCGAACGGCAGCTCCCACAGCTCGCAGCCGCGGTCCTCCGCGAGCCGCACCGCGGCGCCGGTCTGCTCGTGGGCGTCACGGAAGGCGAGGCCGCGCCGCACCAGCACGTCGGCGAGGTCGGTGGCGGTGACGTAGCCTCCGTGGAGCGCGGCCGCCATGCGCGGCAGGTCGAAACGTACGCCGCGCGCCGCGACTGCGGCGACCCCGAAGCTGGCCTCGGTGGTGTCGAGCGCGTCGAACAGCGCCTCTTTGTCTTCCTGCAGATCGCTGTTGTAGGTGAGCGGCAGGCCCTTCAGCTGGACCAGGTGCGCCACCAGGTCGCCGATCACGCGACCCGAGCGACCACGCAGGATCTCGAGCGGCTCGGGGTTCTTCTTCTGCGGCATGATGCTCGAGCCCTTGGCGATCGAATCGTCGAGCCGCACGAACCCGAACTCGCTGCTCGACCAGAGGATCAGCTCCTCGGCCCAGCGGCTGAGGTGCACCATCGCGAGAGCGCAGGCAAACGAGGTCTCGAGCACGTAGTCGCGGTCGGCCACCGCGTACATGCTGTTGGGGAAGACCTCCTCGAAGCCGAGCAGCGCGGCGCTGCGCTCGGGATCGATCGGATGGGGGGTGCCGGCCAGGGCGGCGGCGCCGAGCGGCGAGCATCCGGCGACGCGGTGGGCGCGCCGTGTACGGCGGGCGTCGGCTTCGACCAGCCATGCATGCGCCAGCAGATGGTGCGCCAACGACGTCGGCTGCCCGCGCTGCAGGTGGGTGTACCCCGGCAGCAGCGACTCGCGGTGCTCGGCGGCCTGACCCAGCCACACCAAGAGCAGCTCGAGCTGCCGCTCGAGCAGCCGCAGCTGCTCTCGTCGCAGGTAGAGCCGCAGCGCCACCGCGGTCTGGTCGTTGCGCGAACGTCCGGTGTGCAGGCGCCTGGCGGCGGTCCCGACGCGCTCGGTCAACACCCGCTCGATCCACGAGTGCACGTCCTCGTCGTCGCCTTCCGGTTGCAGGACGTCACGGTGCAGCTCGTCGAGCATCTGCGCCAGCCCGGTGAGGATCTGCCGCGCCGCGCCGTCCTCGAGCACGCCACGCTCCCAGAGCATGCGCCCGTGCGCCAGGCAGCCGACCAGGTCGTCTTGCGCCAGACGGCGGTCGAAGGGGAAGGACCGGGTGTAGCGGTCGACCTGGGGATCGACGGCGGAACGGAACCGACCGCCCCAGAGCTTCGCCGCGCCGGCGCCGGACCCCCGCGGTGCGCTCGGCTCGCTCACGTCCGACTCCCGCCGGCCTCCACCTCGGCGGCGATCGCCACGGCGAGGATCTCGAGGCCGCGATCGATCTCCTCCTCGTCGATGACCAGGGGCGGCACGATGCGCAGCGTCTGCGGGCGCACCGCGTTGATCAACAGTCCGTTCTCCAGGCAGCGCTGCGCCACGGCGGGCGCCGCCACCGACGCCTCGAGCTCGATCGCCAGCATCAGACCGCAGCCGCGGACCTGTTGGATCGGCAGCCTCTCGACCAGGCGCTCGAGGCCCAGGCGCAGGCGTTCACCGCGCCGCGGCACGCTCGCCAGCACGCCATCGTGCTCGAGGGCGTCGAGCACCGCGCAGACCGCCGCGCTGGCGAGCGCGTTGCCGCCGAAGGTGGTGCCGTGCGAGCCCGGAACCAGCACCGCCGCCAGCTTCTCGGTCGCCAGCACCGCACCGACCGGAACGCCGCCGCCGAGGCCCTTGGCGAGGCAGATGGCGTCGGGCTCGAGCCCGAACTGCTGGAACCCGAACATCGTCCCGGTGCGGCCGATCCCGGTCTGCACCTCGTCGAGCAGCAGCAGCACGCCGCTGTCGCGGCACAGGCGCTGCACCGCCTGGAGATAGTCCCGTCCGCCGGGTATCACCCCCCCCTCGCCCTGGATCGGCTCGACCAGCACCGCGCAGCTGCCGTCGCCGAGGGCGCCGCGCAGGGCCTCGAGGTCGCCGAAGGGAACCGAGCGGAACCCCAGCGGCAGGGGTTGGAAGCCGTGCTGGTAGGCGGGCGTGCCGGTCGCCGCCAGGGCTCCGAGGGTGCGGCCGTGGAAGCCGCCGTGGGTGGAGACGATCTCGTAGCGACCGTGCTCGTGCCCCCAGCGGCGGGCCAGCTTGATCGCTCCCTCGACCGCCTCGGCGCCGCTGTTGCAGAAGAAGACCCGGTCGAGGCCGCGCAGCGAAGCGTCGGCGCGACTCGCGGCAACCAGACGTTCCGCGGCGGCGATCTGCTCCGGGATCTCGTAGAGATTGGAGACGTGCAGGTAGCGCGACGCCTGGCGCGAGATCGCGTCGACCAGCCGCGGATGGGCGTGACCGAGGCTGCTGGTGGCGATGCCGGCCAGGAAGTCGATGTAGACCCTGCCATCGATGCCGAACAGTTTCGCGCCCTCGCCGCGCTCGAAGGCGACCGCGGCGCGACGGTAGTTCTGGAACAGCACCTGCTGCGAGCGCTGGCGCAGCGCCTCGATCGGGTCCACCTTCGGCGTCGCTCCGGAGCCCCGCGAGGACGCCCCGCGGTCGACGGCAGCAGCGGGCGGCTGTGAGGTGGCGCTCATCGGACCGGCACCGCGGGAAACGGCTTGCTCGCCCAGCCACCGGCCTGGATCATGGTGCCGATGCCCTCCTCGGTGAGCAGCTCGAGCAGCAGCGCCCCCTCGATGCGCGCCGAGATGATGTGAGCGCTCGGCACACCGCGCTCGACCGCCGTGAGGCATGCCTCGAGCTTGGGGATCATGCCCTGCGAGACGACGCCGCTCTGCAGCAGCTTGAGAGCGCGCTGCGGCTCGAGCTGCGAGACCAGCTCGGGCGGCCGGGCGGCGCCGGAGTCCGCGTCGGCGCCCGAGCGCGCGCCGTCGGCCGGGGCGTAGATCCCGTCGACGTCGGTGAGCAGGATGAACTTCTCCGCCCCGAGCGCCACCGCGATCGCCGCCGCGGCGGTGTCGGCGTTGACGTTGAGGGTCTCGCCACCGGGGCCGCTGGCGAGCGAGGCGATGACCGGCACGAAACCGCCGTCGAGCAGGGTCTCGAGCAGCTCGGTCTCGACCCGCTGCACGACGCCGACGGCGCCGAGCTCGCTGCGCGGATGGGCCTTAGCCTGCAGGATTCTGCCGTCCTTGCCCGACAGGCCGACGGCCCGCGCGCCGTGCGACTGCAGCTGGCCGACGAGGCGCTTGTTGATGTGTCCGGCGAGCACCATCTCGACCGCCTTCATCGTCGGCTCGTCGGTGACCCGCAGGCCGTCGACGAACCGCGCCGGCACGTCGAGGCGCTCGAGCAGCTCCGAGATCTCCGGACCGCCGCCGTGCACCAGCACCGGACGTACGCCGGCGTGCAGCAGCCGGGTGACGTCACGCACCAGGGTGCCGTGCGCGCCCTCGGCCATCGGCCTGCCACCGAACTTGATCACCACCCGCTTCCCCTGCCAGGCGGAGATGTAACCGAGCGCCTCGGCAAGGGCGTTACCGCGCCGCCTGCGCCGCTGGTCCAGCTCGTCGCCGCTCGCAGTCGCGACGGTCGCTTCGTCGATCCCGGTGGCTTCTTCGGTTCCGGTCGTATCGCTCACTTGACTCCTCCGCCCGTCGGCTGGGCTCTCGAGGCTCTCGGATCTCTGGCGCCTCTCGGTCGGTACTCGTCCCCAGATGGCGAAACGGGTCTTCAGGTCAGATAGGTGGCGTTGATGCGCACGTACTCGGCGCTCAGATCGCAGGTCCACATCGTCGCGGCGGCGGCGCCCAGTCCGAGCTCGACCTCGATGACGACCTCGTCGGTGGTCATGCGGCGCGACAGCTCAGCGGCGTCGTGCGGGGTTCCCATCCCCCCGGCCACGACCTCGAGGCCGCCGACACGGATCGCGATGCTGTCGGGGTCGATGCCGCGGTCGCCCTTGCCGACCGCCATCATCAGGCGCCCCCAGTTCGGCTCGCCGGCGTGGAACGCGGTCTTGATCAGCGGCGAGTTGGCCAGCGACCGCGCCACCCGCCGCGCCTGCCCCTCGTCGACCGCTCCGGAGACGTCGAAGCGCAGGACCCGGGTCGCGCCCTCACCGTCGCGCACCACGGCCAGCGCCAGGCGCTGGGCGACCGCCGAGATCGCCCGCTGGAGGAGCAGTCGATCCTCGGCGGACTCCGCCGCGACCCCACTGGCGCCGCTGGCGAGGAGGAGCAGAGTGTCGTTGGTGCTGGTGTCGCCGTCGACGGTGATCGAGTTGAACGATCCCTCTGCAGCCCGCTGCAGCATCGCGGCGAGCGGCGTGGGCTCGAGGACCGCGTCGGTGGTCAGGAAGGCGAGGGTGGTGGCGTGCGCAGCACCGCCCTGTGCCGCCAGCTCGAGGTCGGGACCGACCATGCCGGAGCCCTTCGCGATGCCGCCGACCACCACGCTGCCACCGCCCAGCTCGACGCGACAGGCGCACGCCTTCGGCACCGTGTCAGTGGTCATGATCGCGCGCGCCGCAGCGTCGGCCGACTCCGCGGCGGCGCTCAGCGCCTCGACCGCGGCCGGTATTCCGGTACGGAGAACGTCCATCGGCAGGTTGCGACCGATCACCCCGGTCGAGCAGACCAGGATCTCGTCGGCCTCGGCGCCGAGCGCGGTGGCCAGGATCAGCGCCATCTCGGCAGCGTCACGCTCTCCCTGGGCTCCGGTGCACGCGTTGGCGTTGCCGGAGTTGACCACCAGGGCCCGCGCCCGTCCGCCGGCCAGCACCTCACGGCAGTAGCGCACCGGCGCCGCCTGCACCCGGTTGGTGGTGAACATGCCGGCTGCCGGCACCGACGCGTCGGCGACGATCAGCGCCAGGTCGGGACGGCTGCGCTTGAGGCCGCAGTGGATGCCGGCGGCGCGAAATCCCGCCGCAGCGGTGACGCTGCCCTCAGCGAGCCACTCGAGGCCGGCGTCGCCGGGGTCGGGGCTGGCGGAGCCCGCCAAGCGGTCCTCGCTGGAGTCGTGCACGGACGGGGCCGAGTCGGAGTGGGTGTCGCTCATCGCAGCTCCTGCCGGATCAGGGGAACAGTGGCGCCGACCGCAGACCGGTCGTCTCTTCGAAGCCGAACATCAGATTGAAGTTCTGCACCGCCTGCCCGGCAGCGCCCTTGACCAGGTTGTCGATCGCGGCGAAGGCGACGACGAGCCGTCGCTGGCGATCGACGCGCACGGCGACGTCGCACAGGTTGCTACCCAGGGTGTTCTTGGTCGCCGGCAGCTCCGGCGCGGGCAGGACGCGGACGAACGGTTCGGCTTCGTAGGCCGACCCGTAGAGCGCGTCGGCCTCTTCCTGGTCGAGCTCGCTCAACGGCCCTTCGCCGGCGGGCTGCAGGTAGCAGCAGCTCAGGATGCCGCGGGTCATCGGCACCAGGTGTGGCACGAAGGCCACCGGCTGGGGCGTGGCGAGCGCCTCGCCGAGCAGCTGTTCGATCTCCGGCTGATGGCGGTGCGCCAGCGGCGAGTACGGCTTCAGGCTGTCGCTCACCTCGCAGAAGTGCACTCCCGTCGTCGCCTTGCGTCCGGCGCCGGAAACACCGGACTTCGCGTCGACGACGACCAGGGGAGCCGGCTGCCGACGCAGCAGCGGCAGCAGCGGCAGCAGGGCGAGCGCCGTCGCGGTGGGATAGCAGCCGGGGTTGGCGATCAGTCGGGCGCCGGCGATCTCGTCGCGATGGCGCTCCGGCAGCCCGTAGACGGCCTCCGCGAGCAACTCGGGAGCGCGGTGGTCGTGGCCGTAGTGCTCGCGGTAGGCGGCCGGGTCGCGCAGCCGGAAGTCGGCCCCGAGGTCGACCACCCGGCATCCACTGGCGAGCAGTTGGGGCACGGCGTCGAGTGCATGGCCGTGCGGCAGGGCCAGGAAGACGACGTCGCAGGCCTCACCGAGGGCACCCCAGTCGGTCTCGTCGAGCTGCTGCGACGAGACTCCGCGCAGGCTGGGGAATACCTTGTCGATCGGCTGGCCGGCCTGCTCACCGGCGGCGAGCTTGGCGAGCACGGCGCCAGGATGCGCCGCCAGCAGTCGCACCAGCTCGGCTCCCGAGTAGCCCGAGGCTCCTGCGACGCCGACCCGCACCGGCGCGTCTCGGCCTCCCGCGTCGGCTCGGGGTCGCGCCGACGCAGCAGGGCCCGCGCCGCTGGAGTCCTGATCGTTCACGCGTCGGCTCGGCGGGTTCGGCGGGTTCGGCGGGTTCGGCGGTCGGCCTGGATTCGAGGAGTCGAGAGAACGCGAAGTCACGACGCCGGCGACCGTCACAGCCCGACGCCAGGAGGGAATATACAAGACTCTGCAGAAATATTCAAGAGCCGCCCACGGTATCGCTGCCGCCGCCAGGTCCCACAGGGCCCTCGGCTAGCGCAGGAACTGGTGCCCGGTGGCCCAGGACACCGCGACCGCGACGAGGCTGAGGACCACGAGTCCGAGACCGACGACGACGTGGTCGAGGCGCTCCTGCTTCAGCGGATCGAGCCAGCGCGCCAGCCCGTAGCCGCCGGCCAGGCCGCCGATGTGGGCCCAGTTGTCGACGAACGGCACCAGCAGCCCGAGGATCAGCATCGGCAGCACGAAGCCCATCATCTGCTGCTCGAGCAGCCGGCTACCGCTGCGACGCCCGTAGTGGATCAGGGCGCCGATCCAGCCGAAGATCGCCGCCGAGGCGCCGACCGTGTTGTACGCCCCCTGGAGGAAGCCGGGGAGGAAGGAGAAGTAGGCGAACACCACGCTGGTGAGCACGAAACCCGCTGCCGACGAACCGACGAAGAGGATCGCGGCGCGACCCGGGCCGTAGAGCCGCGCGACGGCGGGAGCGAGCATGCTGCACCAGTAGAGGTTGAAGCCGATGTGCAGCAGCCCGCCGTGCAGCCAGCCGGCGCTGAGCGGCGTCCACCACCGGCCCGCGGCGAAGATCGGGAAGCCACCCGACGAGCCGAGCAGGAAGTTTGATTCGGGGGTCGGCGAGAGCAGGCCGAGCAGGCCGCCCGAGGTCATGCCGCTGGGATCCATCGCCAGGCCGATCAGGTAGAGCGCCAGGCAGACCGTGATCACCAGCTTGCCGAATCCGAGGTCCTCGCCGAGGGCACGCAGCATCGGCCCGATGCCGAACAGGCCGGGGTTGCGTTGGCCGCAGTGAAAGCAGCGCTCGTCCTTGACGCCGACCAGGCGGCCGCACGAGCGACAGACGGTGGAGCCGCTGGTCTGGCGCTTCCAGGGCGTCCTCACGGCTCCTGCTCCGCCTCCGCATCGCTCATGCCCTCGACGATCTCGCGCACCTCGAGCTCGGCGCGGCGCAGCTTGGCGCGGCAGGTCTCGAGCAACCGCGAGGCGCGGCGCAGCTCGTCGGCGAGATCGTCGATGTCGATCGACTCGTCCTCCATCCGCAGCAGGGTCTGCTCGAGCTCCTCCAGCGCCTCGCCGAACGAGGGCTCGGACCCCTCCCGCGCCGGCGCGGGAGGGTCGGTGGGCTGCGGATCGGGGCGGCTCATCTAGGGCTCTCTCGAGTCCTCGCGGGCAGCATCGACCAGCGACAGCGATCGCTGCGACGGCTCTGGTGCCGTCTCCGTCGGCCCGGCGGCGGAGCCGCATTGTTCCACGATCGAGCGCAAAGCGCCGCGCGCGAGCTCCGTCCTCAGAACCGCCCCCCGCTCGATGCCGTCGGCCGCCCGCAGGGCCCGTCCCTGCGCGTCGCGGGTGATGCTGAAGCCGCGCGCCAGCACGTTCACCGGATCGAGTTGGCGGATCAGGCGGCGGCGCGCCTCGAGGGCGACGCCCACCGTCTCCAACCGCGACAGCGCGACGCGGGCGAGCGAGCGGCCACGTTCGTCGAGCTGGCGGCCGCCGGCGCGCACCCGCCGCTGGGCCGGTGCCGCCATGCGCTCGGCGACGCGGCCGAGTCGACGAGACCTTCCGGCGAGGCTGCGCTCGGCGGCGCGCATCATCCTCCGCCGCAGGCTGGTCAACTCCTCGTCCCTGTGCCGCAGCGTCGCGCCGCAGCGGCGCAACCGGTCCTCGGACTGCCGCACCTCCCGTCGTGCCGTCGCCAACGCCGCCTCGGCGCTGCGCGCCAGCTCGCGCCGCAGCGTTTCGAGCTGCTGCACCACCACCAGGCAGCGCTGGACCAGGAACTCCGCCAGGCTGGTGGGCGTCTTGCGGGCCAGGTGTGCCACCCGGTCGGCGACGGAGACGTCGATCTCGTGGCCGAGGCCGGTGAGCACCGGCAGCGGCGCGGTGGCGATCGCCTCCGCCACCTGGCGGGCGTCGAAGACCGCCAGGTCGCTCCGCGAGCCACCACCGCGCACCAGCGCCAGGAGATCCAGCGGCCGGCGCCCGCCCTCGTGCTCGGCGGCGAGCCGACGCACCGCCCGCGTGACCTCGAGCTCGGCGCGCGCCCCCTGCACCGACACTGCGGCGAGATGCACCACGAAGGGCAGTCCGCTGGCGCGCAGGGTGGCGAGGAAGTCCTCCGCCGCGGCGCTGCCGCGGGAGGTCACCAGACCGATGCGCAGCGGCACCATCGACAGCGTCAGTGCACGGTTGCGGTCGAGCAGTCCGTCGCGCTCCAGGGCCGCCAGAGTCTCCCGCCGCCGGCGCTCGAGGTCGCCGAGGGCGAACACGGCGTCGACGTCGCGGACCACCAGCTGCAGGCTGCCGCGTGGTGGATAGAAGTCGATCTCCACGTAGCAGCGCAGCTGCTGGCCACCGCGGATCTCGAGGTCGTGGCGCTTCAGCTGGCGCACGATGCGCTGCAGGTCGCGGCGGAAGATCACCGCCGCGAAGCGCGCCCTGACGTCGTCGCGTCGCCCCTTCTCCACCAGCTCGAGGTAGAGGTGCCCGGCGCCGCTCTGTGATGGCCGTTGGGCCTCACCGACGAGCCAGACGCCGGGATAGAGCTGGCGCAGGCTCGACTGCAGCTCGAGGCCGAGCTGGGAAAGGGTGTAGGTGCCCTCGGGCAGCTCTGGTGTGGCCTCTCGCTCCGACATCCGCCGCACTGTAGCGTCTGGAGGTCGCCGCAGGCATCGACGGCGCTGGCGCCCACTGGGCAGCACACTGCCCCGGTCAGTGGTAGGAGACCAGCTCCTCGGCGGAGTCGATCGGCAGCGAATCGACCCAGTCCATGGCCCGCTGGTCGCCGATGGTCAACCGATCGAGGAAGTCCCGCGCCTCGTCGCGCTTGGTGAAGACGCGGAAGATGAACGTGTGCCCGGCGGGAGCGGTGAAGTAGGTGTAGTTCTCGGTGCCGTTCGACAGGTCGAACCCGAGATCGGACTCGCCGTTGACCCCGACGCAGGCGATCGCGATGCCGTGGCACGCCAGCGAGAGGGCCTTGAGAGCGTCCTCGTAGTCGGCCAGTTCCTCGCGGGACAGCGGCGAGTGGTAGACCGAGATCTTGGCCGCATCCTCCTCGGCCAGCAGGTTCAGGTGCACGTCCTGCCGATCGAGTGCGTCCTTGGTCTCGCCGGGAGCCACGAAGACGTCCTCGGTACCCAGCACCTTGTAGGCGATGGCGATGGTGTCGCTGTCGAGGTTCGAGAAGGCCTCGGCGAGCATCCCCTCGTCCTCGATGGTGAAGTAGATGAGGCGCCCCATTCCGCGCCTCGGGGTGGTGGCAGGCATGATGTTCCTTTCGTCGGCGACCCTGGGGCCGCGTCCCGGCGTGCGCTGACGCGGGGATCACTGCGGCGAGCCGGATCGTGCTGCAGGCGGATCGCGCGGACCTCATGAACGGCCCGGCGAGCTTCGAAGGCTGCTGGGTGTCGCGACCTCTCGATCGGCGTGCGTCGGCGCGACCGGTCCGAGCCCGACGCTCGAGAGCCGCTGTCTTCGCAGTCGATCGGTTCCGGCGCGGACCTCGGCGGGCGCTGGGGCGCGCGAGCCAGCAGGCGAGCGTAGCAGAGCCGCTGCTCCAGATCCGCTCGTCGAGGCAACCGGATCGTCGGTCGACACATTCCGTCCTCGCCGCCTCCCTCGCCTCCTCCCTCGCTTCGTCCTCCGCTCCCTGCCCCGCCCCTCCTGCCGCTTCTGCGCCGCCCTCGTGGACCGCCTCGATTCGTCGACATGCTTGGACACCCGAGAGGTCCTCTCGACTCCTGCGTCCCCGTCCGGGCATCCGGCCACTTCGCCGGCCACTTCGCCGGCCACTTTCGCCGGCCACTTTCGCCGGCCACTTCGCCGCGAGCCGCGGATCCCGCAGCGGGCGGCCCCCAACTCAACCAACGGCTGGTCGGTCGTTCTACACTCTCGCCATGCCCCATCGCCGACTCAGGCGCCGCATCGAGGTCATGCTGCTCAAGACCTGGAGCAACGACCCCGAGGCCCTCAGCGCCATCCTGCGCGACCTCGTGCAGCGACTCATCGAGGAGTCGAATTTCGAGGGCCTGCACCTGTTCGACGACACCGTGCTGGCGGTGACCACCACCGCGGGCGACCCAGACGTGGTCGAGGCGGCGTGCCGCCTGCAGCGCATCCTCCTGTTCGAGACCCCGGCGTCGATCCTCGTGCGGGGGCTGATCTTCCCGGCCAGGGTGCTGATCGAGAACGACCTGCTCACCGGCGTCGACGACGCGCTGCTCCGCGACCTCGAGGTCCAGCCGCCGCAGATACCCAACCGGTCGGTGCAGTTGACCGGGCACGCGGTGCGGGAGCTCGAGAGCCGATGGCTCACCCGTGCCACCCTCGAGTATGCCGGCCCATCCGGCCGATCTCGCTCGATCTGGACCCTCACCGAGCCGAGCAGGACGCTCTCTCCCTGGCGCAACCTCGAGGTGCTGCGACGGCGCACCCCGACGGTGATGCGAGATGAGGGCGAAGAGCTCAGGACCCTCCTGGGGCAGCCGGCGAGCCTGGTCACCGGAGCCCTCGGCTGCGGCAAGAGCCGCATGGTGGCGGACCAGCTGGCGACCACCGGGCACCCGATCGTCTGGGCCAACTGCTGGTCGCAGCGCAGCGGCGGCCCGAGCATCGCCAAGGATCTGCTCGCCGGGCTGACGGGACGCACCGACGTGGTGCCGCGGGTGACCGAGATCGCCCACCGTCACCGATCGCAGCTCGCCAGCTGGTGGGGCTCGGAGTCGATCGACGACGCCAGTGCTCTCGCCGCTGGCGTGCTCGCGACCCTCGAGGAGATCCGCGGCGACGTGCCGCTGCACCTGGTGGTCGACGACGTGCACCGAGCCGAGCCGTTCGACCGCGAGTTCCTCGGCCACCTGCTCGAGCACCCAGCTCTCGGCGATCGGCTGAAGATCCACCTGATCGGTCGCGGTGGCCTGCCCTGGTTCGACCGACTGGAGGACCTGCCGCAGCTGCGTCTCGGACCGCTCGGGGAGCCACAGATCCGCGCTCTCTGGCAGCAGCTGTCCGACGGCCTGTCGATTCCCGAGAGTCTCTCCGAAGGGATCCTGCAGGCCGCCAACGGGCATCCCTGGGCGCTCGAGGAGGCCCTGCTGCAGCTGGTCAGGAGGCGCAGCCTGCGGCAGCTCTACGGCAACTTCTTCTACTCCGGAACCGAGGAGCTCGGCTACGAGCCGACCCCGCGCCTGACCCGCCACGTCGAAGCCGAGGCTGCGCGGCTCGGCGAGACGCTGGGCTCGCTGCTGCTCGCCGCCGCCGGGGTGCCGGTGCCCGAGCCGGTGCTGTCGGAGATCGCCGAGGACCACGGCTTCGACCTCGGCGATCTGTCCAGCCACCTGCAGCGCTCCGGGCTGGTGATCGAGAAACCCTCCGCCTGGGGTCCGGCGCTGAGCTTCGCCTGCCCGGCGTATTCGATCGGGCTCGAGCAGAGCGTCGAGACCGAGCTGGCGACCCGCGTGCGCAGGCAGCTCGCGATCCGGCTGCAGCAGGGCTCCGGGCGCGAGACGGCGAACTGGAGCCGCTACGAGCTGCTGGCCGGCTCCGAGGAGGCGGTGCCGGTGCTCATCGAGGCCGCCCGGGCCAAGGGTGCCCGACGGCGCTCGGCGGAGTTGTTCGATGCCCTGCGTCAGGAGATCCAGCACCACCGCGAGCGCTCGGGCAGAGCCGACCTCGAGCTCGAGCTGCTGTGGACCCTGCTGCCCCTGGCGAGGCGTCTCGGCCGGCTGCAGAACCTCGAGGCGGAGATCGACCGCGGCCTCGAGCTCAGCCGCGGCGACTCACGGCGCACCTTCGCCTTCCAGATCCTCAAGGCCGAGCACGCGATGGTGGCCGGAGATCTCGCCACCTCGGAGCGACTGCTGGTCGAAGCACTACGCGACGCCACCGGCATCGACAGCGGCCGCCAGTCGCTGCTGATCAGCCACCTCGGCAAGCTGCTGCAGCGCCAGGACCGCTTCTCGGAGGCCAGGCGCCTATACGAGAACCTGCTCGATCACCTCGACGACGGCAACCTCGGTCTCACCGGAGCCTGCCACTTCCATCTCGGCAACATCGCGATGCAGGAGATGCGGCTGCACGAAGCGCTGATCCACCACAAGGAGGCGCTCGACCGGCGCCGCCGTGACGGGCCACCGATCGCCATCGGGCACTCGCTGTCGGCGCTGGGCAGCCTCAACCTCATGCTCGGCAACATGGAGCGCAGCGCTGCCCTGTTCGAGGAGAGCATCGACCTCTTCGAAGCGGAAGGTGCCGATCAGGAGGTCTCCTTCCCGCTGCTCGGGCAGGCGAGACGCAGCGCCATGCTCGGCGACCGCGGCCGCGCCGTGGTCCTGGCGCGCAGGGGGCTCGAGCGTCGCGAGGGCAAGGACGACCGCTTCGGCATCGGCTTCGCCCGTCTCGCCCTCGCCGAGTATCAGCTCTCCCAGGGGCTGTACGACTCGTCCCTGTCGGAGGCGCGGCAGGCGCACTTCCAGCTCACCCTGACCGGAGCCATGCGCTACCTCGGAGCCACCGAGCGGGTGCTCGGGAGGATCCACCTGGCGCAGCGACACTTCGACCTCGCCCGCAACCACTTCGACGCGGCGCTCAAGCTGCACTCACAGCGCGGCTACTCGCTCGACGCCAGCCTCGACCGGGCGTTCCTGATCGACCTCGGCATCGACCGGCGCTCCACCGAGATGGTGCGCCAGAACTGCGTCGCACTGCTCGAGGGCGACGAGATCGTCGAGGTGCCGGAGCGCCAGGCGATCGACCTGCGCCTCTACCGGGGTCTGCGCTG
The DNA here is from genome assembly GCA_003388555.1 of Acidobacteriota bacterium. Classification (GTDB taxonomy): domain Bacteria; phylum Acidobacteriota; class Thermoanaerobaculia; order Multivoradales; family Multivoraceae; genus QQVD01. The sequence goes on from QQVD01000045.1 coordinate 66,288, forward strand.
GCTGGCGGAGCGTGGCACCGAGCTCGCCGATCCGCTGGTGCCGCTGCGCCGCGCCTACGAGGAGCTCTGTCGGCGCACCGAGCTGCTCGAGCCGGAGCAGCGCAACACCTACCTGATGCACGTTCCCGACAACCGTGAGCTGATGCACGCGGCAGCCGAGCACGAACTGGCGACGGTGGGCCTGGTCGACGGAGCGACCGGGAGCACCTGAGGACCGCAGTCCGCCCGGCGTCCCGACAGCCAGTCAGCCGTCGAGGAAGCGCTCGAACGCCAGTCGCTCCGCCTCGCTCACCTCGGCGTAGGGCAGCAGGTAGGCGTCGCCGGCCGCCGGCAGCGGCACCCGGATGCGACTGAGGGAGCGTTCGAGCTCGACGCAGTCCATGTTCACCAGCACCAGGGTCATCGGCCGGCAGATCACGAACAGCTGCCGCGCCAGCCGGCTCTCGATCCGCACCTCGATCTGCTCCGGCAGCTCGAGCGGCCTGACCAGGTAGCCCTCCTCGCCACGCGCCACCGAGATCCGACCGACGACCCGGATCTCCTGACGCGGCAGCACCAGCTCGTCGGCGAGCTGACTTCTCACGGTGCCCAGGCTGACGTCGGCCTCGAGCAGGCCGCTGCCCGAGACGTCGAGGGTGAGAACCGCGCCGAGCCCGTCACCCGCGCTGCCGCGCACCAGCTCGACCTGGTGGCCGTGCAGGTCGAGGCGGTGGCTGGGCGAGCGCAGCAGCACGGTCGCCGGGCCGACCTGCACCGGCGCCAGCTCGTCGACGATCGAGTCGTAGCTGCGGTCGAGACGCGAGAATTCGAACCGCTCGACCTGCACGGAAGATCGCTGCGCCAGGGCCGCAGCGGCGCCGCCCGCCGCCGCCAGCACCGACATCCCGGCCGGAGAGGGCAGCAGCGAACACAGGCCCGCGACCAGCACGGCGCCGCCCACTGCCGGCCAGCGACGGCCCTCCGCTGCGCGGCCTGCGTGCTTTCTGGCTCGCTCCACCAGCTCCTCCTTCCCCAGCGCGCGATCGCTCACGGGTAGTACCCGCTGATGGTCCGCGCCCGCAGACCTCGTCCCGGGCCGACCATCTTCACCTCGACGGTGCGGAAGTCGCCGCCCTCCCCGGGACGATCCGAGGCGTAGGCGAGCAGGTACTGGCTGCGCAGCTCGCGTTCGATCTCGCCGTAGACGCTGCGCAGCTCGTCGGCGCTGGAGATGAAGAACGACCGGCCGCCGGTGTCCTGCGCCAGCTCTCCGAGCTTGTTGCGCACGTCGATCTGCAGGCGCCCGATGTCGAGGCCGATGGAGTAGATCGCCACCCCGGAACGCTGGGCGTACTCGCGCGCGTCTTTGTAGTCGATCGAGCTCGCGGTGTCCTCTCCGTCGGAGAGCAGGATCAGGGCTCGACGCCCACGCACGCCGCGGAAGTAGTAGAGGCTGGTGACCACGGCATCGTAGAGGGCGGTGTTGCCGTTCGCCCGCACCCCCGCCAGCGCCCGCGACACGGCGACGACGTCCGAGGTGCGCGGCATGATGAGTCGCGGTCGGTCGGCGAACCCGACCGCGAAGGAGCGGTCGCGGGGGGTCACCACCCGCTCGAGGAACTCGACCGCGGCGCGACGCGCTTCGCCGAGCGACCGCGTCATCGACCCCGAGGTGTCGATGGTGATGCCGACGGTGATCGGCAGGTCCTCGACCAGCTCGAACTTGGCGATCTCCTGACGCCTGCCGTCCTCGAAGATCTCGAAGGCCTCCTGGCCGAGCTCTGCAACCGGCCGGTTCGAGCGATCGGTGACCGATGTGTAGAGCTCGACGAAGTCGACCTCGAGGCGCTCCACCCCTTCGGGAACGCCGAGGAAGCGAACGTCCTCGGCGCGACTGCCGTCGTCCAGCTCGGCCACTGCGGTGAGGAACACGAGGTCGTTCTGGCTGCGCCGTGGCGGCACCTCGAGCACCGCCTCCCAGGGCGCCTGAGTCACGGTCGCCTGGAGCTCGTCGTTGACCGAGAACTCGACCTTCGAGACGCGCCGCTCCTCCGGAACCACCACGTCGGCTCGTGCGCTGACCCTCTCGGCCAGCGGCGCGCCACGCGGTGGCTCGGCGATGCGGACGCGCAACTCACCGCGCTGCTGGTTGATCACCAGCTCGTCGCTGGCGACCATCTCGCCGTCGGCGTCGAGACCCTCGACCCGCACGACCTGCTCGCGGGGGTACTTCGCCAGCCGCAGCTCGGTCGAGTAGGGCTCGCCGCGACGCTGGAACTGCTGCTGGCCGTCGACCAGGAAACGAACGGCCTCGATCGCCTCGCCGGAGACCAGCGCCTCGGCGCGCCACAGGCCGAGCACCACATCGGTCTCGGGCGGCACCAGGACGATCCCGTCGGCGCCGGGGATCGCCAGGCCGGTGGCCTGGTCGCCGGAGGCGAGCACCAGACCGGCGAGGTTCGTCTCGGCCTCGCGGACCGGTTGCGACGGCACCTCGATGCCGAGCGCCAACAGACCCGTGGCGCCGGAGACCTCGTCGCGCACGCCGAGCCTGAGATGGAAGACCTCCTCCGGGCGGTAGGCTCGTTCCAGGACCAGGCCGATCTCGCTCCGCTCGCTGCCCGTCCCCGGTTCGCCGCCGCCCGCGGTGGCCTCGCCGGCGGCTGCCTCCACCCGCGCCAGCGCTGCCGACGCCGCCGCCTCGGAGTCGAGCTGACCGACGGGAAGTTGGAAGCGCACCAGCCACTCGTCGAAGATCTCACCCTGTACCGACCCGGGTCGCTCGTCCGGCCCCGCCGCCTCGAAGAGCCCGCCGCCAGCGCCACCGCCGATGTCCTGCCCGTAGCGCTCGCTGAGCCCCGCCACCTGGATGCGGTACTCCGGCTCGGCGTCGGTCTCGTCGAAGGGCTGCAGCCGCTCGTCCCGCGGCAGCGCCAGCGTCACCCGCACCAGCAGCCTCTGTCCGCTGCGTTCGGGGAAGTCGATCGCCACCAGCCGCGGCTCGAGCACCAGCGACTGCCCGGCCGACTCGGTGGTCGACGCGAGCGCCGAGCGCGACCACGCCGTCAGGTCGTCGGGAGGAGCGAGCCAGCGCAGGACGTCCTGGTCGCGCGGTCGGTCGTCGCGGTACAGGACCAGGCCGCCGATGCCGCTGACGCGGTCGACGTCTCGCGCCTCGTCGCAGAGCTGGAGATCGAAGCGGCGGCCGCTGATGAACGCCTGCAGCTCGTGGTACTGGTCGAGCCAGTACTCCATCTCCTCGGTGTACAGGGGTCGCTTGCCGTCGCTGGGACGCCACAGCCGGTACGGCTGCCCCGCCTGCGGCTGGTAGACGAGCAGCCTGCGCAGCCCGTCACGGTCGCCGCTCTGCCCGGCCGCCGCATCGCCGGGCAGCGGATACGACCAGATCTCGAGACCACGGTAGACGTGCTCGCAGTCGACGATCTCGCGCTGTGACGGCGCGCCGTGCAGGAAGAGCAGTCGGGCCCTCGCGTCGAGCAGCGTGAACTGCGGACCCAGCGCTGCGATCGCCAGGCCGCGGCGACGCTCGATGGCCGCGCGCAGCTCGTTGGTCTCGCTCTCCGGCACAGGGTCGGCGAGGAACTCCGCGATCCAGCGCCCGCGTGCATCGGAGCCCATCGTCAGGACGCGCTCCCGCTCGCCCACCGGCACCAGCAGGCCCGGCCCGTCGAGCCAGAAGGCTCGTTGCTCGGCCGGCCAGAGCACCGGGGAGACCTCGGACGCCGCAGCTCCGCCACCGGCGAGCACCATCAGAGCCGCGGCGGCGCACGCGGCGAGGCCTCGGCCACCCTGTCGGCTGCGTCGCCGCCGGCGCCCCGGCGGGGCGACGGTCCGAGCTGTTTCAGGCCGGTCGTTCACCCACACAGTGTTCTCGCTGCTCCGTGTCTGCTGGATCTCGATCTCCTCAGCTCGCTGCTGGCGCCATGCGCCGGCAAGAGCTGAAGCCACGGCGGCGCGCCCTGAGCGGCGCGCCGGCCCAGCGCTGGAAACTGTGCCGGCGCCGGACATGATTCCCCACCAGGAGCCCGTGGTGCGCAGCGGCGCGCACGCTGTCGTCAGCCCATGCGGTAGAGCATCCAGTAGACCACGACACCGGTGACCGAGACGTAGAGCCAGATCGGCAGCGTCCAGCGGGCGATCCTCCGGTGCGCCTCGAAGCGCCCGCGCAGTGCCCGCGTCAGCGTGACGATGGCGAGGATCGGGACCGCCGCGGCGAGCACCGTATGGGTGATCAGCACGGTGAAGTAGACGCGCCGCAACAGCCCCTGCCCGGTGTAGGCCACCGAGCCCACCTGGAAGTGGTAGACGAGGTAGGAGACGAGGAAGGCGCAGGAGCACGCGAACGCGGCAAGCATCGCCGCACGGTGGGCGGAGCGGTTGCCGCCGCGGATCAGGAACCAGCCGATCACCAGCAGGCTCGCGGCGGTCGCGTTGAGGATGGCGTTCAGGGTCGGCAGGTGCATCGGCTCCTCCGTCGGGCTCGGATCGGGGCAAGGGTGGCGACGATGGCCGGCGCCGGCATCTCGTTCGCGCAGCGACCGGGACCGGTTGCGCGCCGTCGCGATCTCAGGCCGCCGTCGCCCCGCCCGCTGACGATCACATGTAGGCCTGCTCGTCTTCGTACCAGGCGGCGAACTCCTCCGGTGAGGAGACGGTGAACCAGCCCTTCATCCGGTAGTGGCCCAGGCCGCACAGCTGGGCACAGCCGATCTCGGAGCGGCCCTCGCGGGCCGGTCGCACCGTGACCTCGATGCGCTGGCCCGGCAGGATGTCCTGGCGTACCCGGTAGTAGGGCAGGTAGAAGCCGTGGATGACGTCCTTGGCGGTGAGCACCAGGCGGATGGTGCGCCCCGAAGGCACCTGCAGCTCGTTGATGGTGAACAGGTCGTCGGCAGCGGCCGGATGGTCGAAGTCGAGCCCGATCGGGTTGAACGAGTCGATGCGGTCGATCGCGGTGGGACCGAACTCTCCGTCCAGTCCCGGGTAGTGGAAGTTCCAGGCGAACTGCTCGGCGACCACCCGGACCACGAAGGCGTCGTCGGGCGGCGGCGCCACGCGGCGGGCCCACACCGGGATCTCGACCAGCACCATCAGACCGAGCTCGCACAGGAAGACCAGGAAGGCGACGCCGAGAGCGAGGTGACCGCGCGGCGGAGCGATCACGGCGGCGGAGCGCCGGCCGGCCCGGAAGCGCCACAGCACGACACAGAAGTAGGCCAGCCATCCCACCAGGAGGGCCAACATCAGCAGGTGCACGAGCACCAGCAGACGGTCGATCTCGAATCCGTCGGTCGACCAGTCGGGAGGCATTCCCGGCAGGCGGCCGGCCCAGTCGGGGAGTAGGCCCCCGGGCAGGGCGCCGCTCAGCACCGACGCCCTCCGTCCTGCGCCGGCGGCGCATCGGCGGCGGGTGGAGCCGCGCGCAGCACCCGCCAGAAGAAGCGCGCCAGCGCCATCTGCAGCAGAACCACCAGAACCAGCAGCAGCCCGATCGCCCAGCGCAGCGGCGCGCCGCTGCCGTCGTCGGCGAAGCACACCGCACACCCGAGGGCCTGGCGCGAGGTCCAGATCAAGCCGACGACGAAGACGGCCGCGGCCCTCGAGCGCCGGATCAACTCCGCTCCTCGGGCGCGCCGGCGCGGACGGTCCGCCAGCCGTACCGCAGCAGAGCCGCGATCACCGCCAGGAGGGGCACCAGAGCCACGAAGCGCACACCTGCGCCGACTCCCCATGCCGCCAGGAGCGCCAGCACCAGCACGGCGGCGGCCACGAACACGAGGTGGGCGCGGAGCAGGCTCATCGCGCGCCGTCTCCGCCCTCTGCCTCGATCGAGACCTGGTTCCCCGGGTCCTTCGGATCCTGCGTCGACGCCGGCTCCGGCGAGAAGGGGCCACCGGCGCGCTGCAGGTCGGTGGCGTCCGAGAAGGCCGGCACCAGCAGCAGGAACAGCGCCAGGACCACGGCGAAGACGAAGGCGCCGAGCGCCCAGGCGCCGTCACCGTGCGGCCGCAGCAGTGCGGCCAGCACCACGACGACCTGCAGGGCGGCGAAGACGACCACGATCCACGGCGAAGCGCCCAGTGCGGCAGCCGAGCCGGAGAGGAGCACCAGCGCCGCCAGGCTCCAGGCCGCGGCCGACGCCTGCAGCCGGGTGCGCTCCAGGAGGTGGCGCAGAGAACGCCTCCCCATCGTCCGCTCGCTCATGGTCGCAGAGCCCTCACGGAGCCAAGACAGCGCTTCGGGGTCTGCTTTCGGGTCGGTTCGTTGGCCAGGGCAGTCGCCTCCTTCGGATCGCTTCTGTCGACTCGGGGGTCTCTCGGTCGGGTCTTCCGGTGGGCAGGGCTCAGGTCAGGTAGAGGACCGGGAAGAGCACCAGCCAGACCAGATCCACGAAGTGCCAGTAGATGCCGGAGATCTCGAGCCGGTGCGCGAGCAGCCCGCGCTGCGACGCCTCGATGCTGCGAGCCCGCAGAGCGAGGTCCAGCAACACCACGATGCCGGCCACCAGGTGCACCAGGTGCACGCCGGTGAGGGTGAAGTAGAGAGCGTAGAACAGGTCGTCGGCGGGTCGGATGCCCAGCTGCAGCTTCTCGCGCCACTCGTACGCCTTGATCGCGACGAAGACGATGCCCAGGGCGGCGGTGACGAGCACGAGCACGCGGCTGCGACCGTGGCGGCCGACGCGCGCGTGTTCCCAGGCTCGCACCATGGTCACGCTGGAGAGGATCAGCACCAGTGTGTTGACCGAGGCCACTGCGACGTCGAGGCGCTCGCTGCCGCGCGGCCACGCTTCGGACCCCATGCGCAGCAGGAGATAGGAGGAGAGCAGGGCGCCGAAGAAGAGGACCTCGGAGGCGAGGAACAGCCAGATCGCCAGCCGGCCGTTGTCGATGCCGGTGTCCTCGCGTCGCTCGAGGCGGTACGGGATCGTGCTCAAGGGCGGCTCCTCGACGCGGCACGGCGCCGCTCGGTTCTCGGTCGGTGCACGGTCCCCACTGCGTTACACACGCGGCCGTGCCTGCAGCTCGAACGGGGCGTGAGACGACGACGCGGCTCCCTCCGACGATCCGGAGGGGCCGGCGGGCGCGGGATCGCCGTAGCCGTAGGGCCCGCCGATCACCTCGATCGGCGCAGCGAAGTTGGCGTGCGGCAGCGGCGGCGAGGGCGCCGACCATTCGACCGTGGTGGCCCGCCAGGGATTCTCGTCCACCTTCCGGCCCCACAGCAGCGATCCGAAGAGGTTGATCAGGAACACCACCTGCACCGCCGCCAGCGCCCAGGCGAACTGCGACATCGTACGGTTCAGGTGCAGGACGCCCTGGGCGAACTCGTAGGTCTCGCCGCCGTCGTAGAGACGCCGCGAGACGCCGGCGAGACCGACGGCGAACATCGGCAGGAAGATCCCGTTCATGCACACCAGCGAGGGCCAGAAGTGCAGGTGCCCGAGCCAGCTGCTCATGTTGCGCCCGGTGACCTTGGGGAACCAGTGGTAGATCCCGGCGAAGATGGCGAAGAGGGTGCCCGGCGCGACGATGTAGTGGAAGTGACCGACGACGTAGTAGGTGTCGTGCAGCTGGATGTCCGCCGCGGCCAGGCCGAGCGGCAGTCCGGTGAGACCGCCGAGCCCGAACATCGGCAGGAAGGCGAGGGCGAAGAGCATCGGCACGGTGAATCGGATGCGACCGCCCCACAGCGTCAACAGCAGGCAGGTGAGGATGATCACCGAAGGGATCGAGATGATCATCGTGGTCGCCTGGAAGAAGCTCGACACCACGGTTCCCATGCCGGTCAGGAACATGTGGTGCGCCCAGACCACGAACGAGAGAGCCCCGACGGCGAGAGTGGAGCCGACCATCCAGCGGTAGCCCCACAGCGGACGCCGGGCATGGCAGCAGAGGACCTCGGCGACGATGCCGAAGGCGGGCAGGATGAGGACGTAGACCTCGGGGTGGGCGAGGAACCAGAACAGGTGCTGCCAGAGCAGCGGGCTGCCGCCTCCGGAGACGGCCAGCGCCTCGCCGTTGACCACCAGACCGGACGGCAGGAAGAAGCTGGTGCCGACCAGGCGGTCCATCAGCTGCAGCACCGCAGCAGCCTGCAGCGCCGGGAACGCGAGGAGCAGGAGCAGAGCCGTGACCAGCTGCGCCCAGCAGAAGAAGGGCAGCCGCAGCAGGTCGAGACCCGGAGCGCGCAGCTGCAGGATGGTGACCAGGATGTTGATGGAACCGAGCAGCGACGAGGCGATCAGAGCGAGCATCGCCAGCAGCCAGAGGGTCTGGCCGACGGTCGCCACCGAAGCCAGGGGCGGGTACGACGTCCACCCGGCCGCCGCCGCCCCGCCGGGGGCGAAGAAGCTGCTCACCATCAGCACGCCGCCGGCCAGATAGATCCAGTAGGAGAGCATGTTGAGCCGCGGGAACGCCATGTCGGCGGCGCCGATCTGCAGCGGCACCAGGTAGTTGCCGAAGGCGCCCGCGACCAGCGGCACGATGGCCAGGAAGACCATGATCGTCCCGTGCATGGCGCCGAGCTGGTTGTAGAACTCGGGCGCCATCACGCCACCGGGCGCCCGCGCCTCGCCGAGCAGCGATGCGATCCACGGCAGCGCCTCTCCCGGGTAGGCGAGCTGGCGACGCATCACCAGCATCAGCACGAAGCCGAGCAGCAGGAAAGCCGAGGCGGTGAAGCCGTACTGGAGCCCGACGACCTTGTGGTCGGTCGAGAAGACCCGGCCGAGCCACGAGCCGCGACCGCGACCGCTCACTCCAAGTCTCCCGCCACGGCGTGCGGTCGCGGGTCGGGCGCCGCCGCGTCCGGCCCGGCACCCGGTAGCCGACACCGGCCGACGTCGCCCGTCACCACAGCGGCAGGCGTCCGGCGAGTAGCCGGTCGACGATCAGAGCGGCGAAGATCGCCGGCAGGTAGACGACCGAGGCGAGCACCGCGTGGCGCGCCGTGGCGAGGCTCCTGGCGCGAGCGAAACGAACGACGACGGCGAGGAAAGCGCCTCCCAGGACCAGCGCCGCGAGCTCGTAGGTGATGCCGGTCTGGGCCCGCAGCGGCGGTGCCAGTGAAACCAGCAGCAGGGCGGCCGCGAAGACCACCGACTCGATCGCCAGGCGACGGCCGCTCGGATCGGCGCTGGCCAGCATGCGGAAGCCGGCGCGGCGGTACTCGTCCCGGTAGAGCCAGTTGATGGCGAAGAAGTGTGGCAGCTGCCAGATGAGCAGGATGCCGAACAGCACCAGACCCGGCGCCTCGACGGCGCCTCGGGCCGCCGAGTAGCCCATCAGGACCGGCAGCGCGCCCGGCACCGTGCCGACGTGGGTGGCCCACTCGGTGCGGGTCTTGAGCGGCGTGTAGACCGCCACGTAGACCAGGAAGGTGGCGGCGCCCAGCAGCGCGGTCAGGGCCCCCACGGTGCGCACGAGCAGAACCGTTCCCGCCGCAGCGGCGGCGAGCCCGAACACCATCACGGTGGCCGGCGCGACCCGCCCGGCGGGAAGCGGTCGGACACGCGTACGCTCCATGCGGCTGTCGAGGTCGCGCTCCATCCACATGTTGACCGCCGAGGCCCCGGCGCTGAGCAGCGCGGTGCCTGCACACAGCCAGGAGAGTGGCCAGACCCAGTCGGCGGACGGAGAGCTGTCGGTCGGAGCCACCGAGAGGCCGAAGAGGAAGCTCAGCGCCGCCACGAGCACCACCATCGCGGTGATCCTGGGCTTGCTCAGGGCGAGGTAGGTGGCGGGTTCGAGGGTCATCGGAAGAAGGCCGGAGACAGGCAGGAGAGCGTTCGTGAAACGAGGCTGGACGGAGGCGCCGGTACCAGTCTCGCACTCCCACCGCGCCGCGTTGGTGCCGCGCCACACGAGAACCGGCAGGACCGGCAGAACCTGTCGCGGCCACCACCTCGCATGGAGCTCAGGTCGGCCTACGCTCCGCTCCATGCGGCGACGAGCAGGTCCGGTCCGGCGGTGGCAGACCCAGCCGGGAGCCGACCCTCGAGGCGCGAGCGACAGAGCCTCGTGGCGAGAGTAGCGGCAGGCACCACACCGCGACAAGGCGTACGGAGAGCACTCGAGCGACCCCGTCTCGCTGGCGCGGACGCTGCCTGCGGCGCTGCTACTCTCCGGCTCCATGTCGGCCGAGCCACCGCGAGGAGAGGAGAGCGAGATCGACCTCCGCCTGGTCGAGGCGCTGGTCGAGACTCTGGTCGAGATCCAGGGATTCGACCGGATCCCCCGGCTCGGCTTCCTCCAGCGCGGGATCAGCGATGCCGAAAGCGTCTGCGAGCACTCCTGGCACGTCGCCTTCCTGGTCGCCCGCCTCGGCCGGGCGGTACCGGAGCTCGACCGGCTGCGCGCCATCGAGCTGGCTCTCGAGCACGACCTCGCCGAGCTGCGCACCGGCGACCTGCCACGCCCGGTGGCCCACCACCTGCCGAGCGGCGCCAAGGAGAGCATGGAGCGTGCCGTGCTCGACGACCTGCTGGCGCCGCTCGAGCAGCTCGAGCAACTCGCCCGCCGAGACCGAGAGGCTCGCCGGGCGGGCGCCGAGGAGCGCGAACGGCTCTTCGTCAAGGCCTGCGATCGCCTCCAGCTCGCGCTCAAGGCCGAGGCCTATCGGCGCGCCGGGTGGAGCGGCGCCGAGGAGCTGCTGAGGGCGATCCTGCACGGCGGCGAGCAGCCGGCGAGCTGCGCCAGCGCGACCGATCTGACGGATGCACCGGCTGCCGAGGACCCGCCAGGCCCGCAAGATCCGCCAGGTCCGAGCAGGCAGCAGCCGAGCGAGCGCTTCCCCGTCGTCGAGCGACTCCTCGCCAGCCTGGGCCGCGGTCTACGCGAGGGCAGGTGAAGAGGTGAAGAGGTGAAGAGGTGAAGAGGTGACGGTGGCTGTGGCGGCCGACGCGCTCGCCGAGACGCTTTGCCGGGCGGGTAGTCGCCAGCTCGCCGCATCGGAGGCGGGGCGTCGGCCGGTGTCCTCGCGCGCGGAGCCCGCGAGCCGCCGCCGCGGAACGGTGGCGGCTCCGCCACGACGGCTGCTCGGACTTGTCGCCACCGGGAATCCCGTTCACAATCGCGAACATGCCGGCGAGCCCTGTCGAAGCGAAGCGCGAGGGAGCACGCAAGCGAGCTAGCGGACGCGAGACGACCACCTCGGTCGAACGGGCGCTCAGCATCCTCGAGGCCGTCGCCGAGGTCGAGCAGGGCCTCACCCACGCCGAGCTGAGCCGCACTCTCGGCATCCCCAAGAGCACCGCCACCTATCTCCTGCGCACCCTCGAGGGACGCGGCTACCTGCGCAAGAACGCCGACAGCGGACGCTTCCAGGTCGGCGTCAAGATCCTCGGGCTGGGCCAGCACGCCCTTGCCGGCCGCGAGCTGCCGCGTATCGCCCAGCCCCACCTGCGCCGCCTCGCGGAGGAGACGCAGCTCACCGTGCACCTGGCGATCCTCGACCACGACCGTCCGGTGTACGTGGCGCGCGCCGACCTGCCGGGCTTCGTCAAGATCAACACCTGGGTCGGGCGCGAGCTGCCGCTGCACTCGACGGCGGTGGGCAAGGTCCTCGTCGCCGGCCTCGACGAGGAGCGGCGAGAGCGCCTGCTCGAGGGCGCGAGCTTCGCGCCACGGACCGGCAAGACGATCACCGACCCGGCCCGCTTCCGCGACGAGATCGCCGCCGTGCTGCGCCGCGGCTGGGCGATCGACGACGAGGAGAACAACCTCGGCGTGCGCTGCGTGGCGGTGCCGGTCTTCGATGCCCGCGGAGCGGTCGACGCGGCGCTCGGCGCCAGCGGCACGACCAGCCTGTTCCCGCGCGAGCGCATCGCCGAGACCGCACGCCGGGTGCAGGCGACGAGCCGCGAGATCTCGAGCCAGCTGGGCTTCGAGCTCTGATCGAAGGCTTCGCGGTGCGCCGACGCCTGCGCCGGGGCGCCGCTTCAGGCGAGCGAGTTCCAGAGCTCGAGCAGCGCCTCGTCGAGTGACCGGTGAGGCTGCCAGCCGAGCCTCTCCAGGCGACTGCTGTCGCCCGCCATCGCCGGCACGTCGGAGGGCCGCAGGCGCCGCGGATCGAGCTCGACCCGGACGTCGAGCCCGGTGATCGCGATCAGACGGTCGAGCACCTCCCGCACCCGCCGCGCCTCGCCGCTGGCGAGGTTGTACACGCCCCCGTCTTCGCCCGCGGCGGCCACCGTCCGATACCCGGCGACCCCGTCGGCCACGTGCAGGAAGTCGCGGGCGCTGTCGAGGTTCCCCACCCGCAGCACGCCTCGGTCGCCGTGTCGCCGGATGTCGCGTAGCTGGTGAGCGAAAGAGCTGATCGCGAAGCGTGGCGACTGGCCGCGTCCCACCAGGTTGAAGGAGCGCACCACTCTGGCGCCGTCACGCAGGGCGAGCCGCTCGGCGCAGGCCTTGCTCATCGCGTAGGGGGTCGAAGGGGCGACCGGCGCCGACTCGTGGAGCGGTAGCTGGTCGGGGGCGACCTTGCCGTAGACCTCGGCGCTCGACGCCAGGACAACTCGCGCTCCCCCGGCGGCGGCGAGCACGTTCTCGGTCCCCTGCACGTTGACCCGGTAGCAGCCCGCGACGTCGTTCCAGGAGGCCGCGACGTCGCTGTGCGCGGCGAGATGCACGATCACCTCGCAGCCGCTCTCGTCCTGGAGCCGGGCCAGCTGCCTCTCCTGGCCCGGATCGACCAGGTCGATCGCGACGACCGTGCAGCGCGATGCCCGCTCCTCTCCCGACGCCAGGAGGGCGCCCGTGGCCTCATCGCGCTGCTCGGCGCTCTGCACGGTGGCGACGACGGTGTCGCCGGCGTCCAGGAGGTGCTCGACCAGACGTGCGCCGACGAAGCCCGCCGCGCCGGTGACCAGGACCTTCAAGCCAGGGACCCCGAGGCGGCCCGCGACCGGACACCACCGTCGCCAGCGCCCGGTGGGCTCGGCATCAGAAGGTCTCCGTGGTGCCGCCGTTCAGGTCGAGGAAGGTGCCGACGTTCTTCAGCGTCACCAGGAAGCGGTACTCGGTGTCGCGTTCGTCGCCGACCCGGAAGTCTCCGTACTCGATGCTCAGGCCGTAGCAGGAGCCGCGGTAAGACAGCATGTGCCGCTGGTACTGGATGAAGTCCTCGTTGAAGTCGTAGTTGAGGCTGGCATCCAGGCGCAGTCGATCGGTGAGACCGAGACCCGTGGACAGGCGCAGCTGGTGGGTCTGGGTGCGGTCGGCCTCGACGTTGCGTCGCGCCGTCCAGCGCACGCCGATCTGGTTGCGTGGGTTGAGCGCGAAGGTGCCGGAGAGCGAGGTGCTGTCGACGCCGCCGGCGAGGGTGTCGTAGCTGACGTTGGTGCGCAGGTTGGTGCTGCGCGAAGGGTTGTAGCGCAGCACCACGCCGATCGGCCCCTCCTGCAGCTCTTCGGAGCGGTCGCCCGAGATCTGCAGCGGCTGGGTGTCGTCGAACGAGTAGTCCTGGAACACCTCGAGCGCGAGGATCTCGCGCGCGCTGCCCTCGGATTCGTCGGCAGGTTTGGCGAGCAGCCGGTTGATGATGCTGAACCGCCCCCGGTTGGCCCCCCGCAGGTTGTCGATCTCGTCGAACACCGGCAGGCGGTCCTGGTCTTCGAACTCGTCGAAGAAGCCGTAGGTGAAGCGCGGCTCGATGACGTGCTTGAAGCGGCTCCACTTCTCGCCACCGCCCTCGAAGATGCGCGACAGGCTGGGCCCGACGATCTCGGCGCTGAGGGTCGGCGAGAAGCGGTCGATGCTCTCGCCGCGGAAGAACGAGGTCGCGCCACTCTCCTCCGCCTCGCTGGCGAGGAGCAGGCTGTCGGAGTACCAGGTCAGCCGGCCGCCGGCCGACAGCGACAGCGACAGCCAGGGCACGGTGCGGATCGGCAGCGTCAGCTCGGGATAGAGGTCGCCGCGGGCATAGCCCTCGTCGAGCGCCGCCGAGCGCTCCATGTCGAGGTAGTGCACCGAGCTCTCGACCGCCAGGTACAGCGGCGACCTGCCGAGCCTGGTCGAGCGCAGCCGGTACTCGATCTCGGGCAGCTGCCGCAGGGTGACGACGCGGTTCTGGCCGAGCAGGGTCTCGCGCGAGTCCATGCGCACGTTCAGCGAGTGCGAGCCCCAGTTCCGGGTGACGAAGGCGTTGGAGTAGAGACGCCGCTGGCTGTTGCGATCGCCGCGCCGCTCGTAGTCCTGGAAGTAGTCGAAGTCGGAGACGTCCTCGAGGTGCACCACGCCGCGGAACCCGAGCGGCAACTGCTCGGAGGTGTGGTCGAGCGACAGCTTCCAGCGCCACTCGTCGCGCTCCGGATCGCGGATGGCGTAGCCCTGGAAGAGGCCTTCGGTGGTGGCGCTCGGCCGGTAGCGGAACTCGTTGCCCAGCCCGAGGAAGCTGCCCGTCCCGAGGCTGCCCTGCGGAGCGCCGCCACCGAACAGGTCGACGTGGAAGGTGGTGTCGTAGCTGCGCCCGAGGGTCTGGTAGTAGGCCAGCCCCAACGAGGCGCCGCGACGCGACGAGTATCCCGGTTTGGGCACCAGGAAGCCCGAGGCGCGGTCGTCCTTCGCCGGCCAGAGCACGTAGGGGAAGTAGAGCACCGGAGCGCCCTTGATCCGGAAGGCGGCGCCGCGCGCCTTGGCGTAACGATCGACCGTCAGGTCGATCTTGCGGGCGCTGAAGCTCCAGGCCGGGTTCTCTCCCTGACAGGAGCTGAACTCGCCGCGCTCGATGACGAAGGTGTCGTCCCCCGTCTTCGCCACCGACTCACCGGTGAAGTAGTAGTCCTGGCTGACGTAGCCCTCGACCTGCTGGAACCGGCCGGTCTTGTTCTCGAGGTCGAACTCGAGCTCGTCGCCGATCAACCGGCGAGGCCCCTGATCGAAGACCACGTTGCCGGAAGCTCGCAGGCTGTCGGTGTCCCGATCGAGCTCGACGAAGTCGGCGCGCACCGAGAGATCCTGGTAGACCAGCTCGACGTCACCGGTGAGGATCGCCCGCGAAGCGCCGTCGAACTCGATCGAGGAGGCCTTGCCCACCACCGTGCCGCCGCCCTGCTCCGGGTCGAGCTGCAGCTCGAACTGGTTGCGGCGGTCGGGCTCCGCGCTCTCGCTGCCCTCTTCCGCGCCGCCCTCCGGATCGGATCCCTCGGCGGCGGCGGCGGTCGAGGGCTCCTGCGGCGGCGCCGTCGGGGGTTGAGCCAGGCTGGACTGGGCGAAGAGCAGCGCGCCGACGGCCAGGGACAGGGCCGCGGCGAGCACGCGGGGCGGCTTCAGCATCGCTCGACCAGCACGGCGGTGGCCTCGCCGCCGCCGATGCAGATTGCGGCGCAGCCGCGCCGCGCGTCGCGCTGCTCGAGCGCGTGCAGCAGGGTGACGACGATACGCGCTCCCGAGGCCCCGATCGGATGTCCCAGCGCGACCGCGCCTCCGTGCACGTTGACCCGCTCGCGAGCGATGCCGACCTCCTGCATGCAGGCCAGGACCACCACCGCGAACGCCTCGTTGATCTCCCAGAGATCGACGTCGTCCGGCGTCCAGCCGGCGCGTTCCAAGGCCCGCTGCACCGCCGCGATCGGAGCGGTGGTGAACCACTCCGGCGCCTGCGCGACGCTGGCGTGAGCGACCAGGCGGGCCCGCGGTTCGAGGCCGCGTCGACGAGCCACCTCGTCACGGGTGAGCACCAGCGCCGCAGCGCCGTCGTTCAGGTTGGACGCGTTGGCCGCCGTCACGCTGCCGTCCTTCTCGAAGGCGGGACGCAGCGATCCGGTGCGCGCGAGGTCGACGCGGAACGGGTCCTCGTCGCGGGCCACCTGGATCGTCTCCTTGCGCCCTTTCACCTCCACCGGGACGATCTCGCCGGCGAAGAGCCCGGATTCGGTGGCAGAGCGAGCGCGCTCGTAGCTGGAGACCGCGTACTCGTCCTGCTGCTCGCGGCTGAACGAGAACTCGCGCGCGCACAGCTCCGCGCAGTTGCCCATGTGCTGGTCGCCGTAGGGGTCCCACAGGCCGTCGTGGATCATCGAATCGGTGAGCTGCCTGTGGCCCAGGCGGAGACCGCCGCGCGCCCCGTCGACCAGATACGGCGCGTTGCTCATGCTCTCCATGCCGCCGGCGGCGACCAACTCGTAGTCGCCCGCACGCAGGTCGTTGGCCGCCATCATCACCGCCCGCATGCCCGACCCGCAGACCTTGTTGATCGTCACCGCGCCGGTGCTCTGTGGGCATCCGGCGCCGAGTGCCGCCTGACGCGCCGGCGCCTGGCCGAGGCCGGCGGGCAGCACGCAACCCATGTTCACCTGATCGATGGCGGCGCCCTCGACGCCCGAGCGCTCGATCGCGGCGCGCAGCGCGACTGCTCCGAGCCGGGGCGCCGGAACTGCCTGCAGGGCGCCCTGGAACGAGCCGATCGCCGTGCGCGCCGTCCCGAGGATCACTATCTCGCTCACCGCACTCTCCTATCCACCTTGCCGGCTCAGGGGGCCGAGAGCCGACCCGAGCCCGGTGCGACCTCGGCGGCCCCCGCGAGGCGACCGCGGTCTGCGCAGGGGGATCCGCGACACGGTCGGCGCCGGGGATCGACGGCACGGACGCGGCCCTCTCGGGACAGGGACGTCGGGGCGGTCGGGGCTCCCGAAGCGCGGTCAGAGTAGCACAGCGATCGACGCCGAAAGCACGCCCGCGGGACCGCCACGGTGTTCTCTTCGATGCGTCGCGGCGAGGCTCACGAGCCGCCGGCGACGGACCGTGCCGTCATCGCTCCGGGGCCCATACCTCCAGTCTCCGGACACTGCTCGCGACCGCGCCGCCGACATCCGCAGCGGAGCGGCACCAGGGCGGCGCAGTGGTTTGACAGCCGGCCCGTCAACCGAGAGAGTGCGCCCATGTCCGCCCTGCTCGGCATCGACTTCGGCGAACGCCGCATCGGACTAGCCAGCGCCGACGCCGAGACGGCCCTGCCGTCGGCGCTGTGCACCGTCGAGCGGCGCAGCGATGCGGCGGCGATCGACGAGATCGCCCGCGTCGCGGCGAGCGTCGGCGCCAGCGCCCTGGTGATCGGCGAGCCGCTCGCCTTCGACGGCACGCGCGGTGCATCGTGCGAGCGGGTGGCACGGTTCGCGGCCAAGCTGCGGCGATCGCTGGGACACCCCGTCTGGCTGCTGCCCGAGACGCTCACCACGGTCGCGGCACAGGAGCGGCTGGCAGCGATGGGGGTGCGCCCGGAGCGCTACCGCCCGGGGATCGACGCTCTCGCCGCCGCCCTCCTGCTCGAGGAGTTCCTCGGCCTCGACGCCGCGGAGAGGGCGAGGCTCAGACGGTACGACGAGGAGTCAGCGGGGGAGGAGGACGCCGCGCCAGACCTCACGGAGGCGAGCCGCCGATGAGCCGGCGTCGCACGGCGGTGCGCCTGGCGGTCGCCGCCGGCCTGCTGGTCGGCCTCGCCGTCGCCGCCGCAGCGGTCGGCGCCTGGTGGCTCGATCGGCAGTGGCACCGACCCTGGCCTCAGGGCGACACCGGCCGCGAGTTGACGGTCGAGATCGCGCCAGGCGCGTCCGGCAGCGCCATCCTCCGCCAGCTCGAGCAGGCCGGCGCGATCGAATCGGCCCGGATCAGCCGCCTGCAGCTGGTCCACTGGATGGGCGATCCCCCCCTGCAGGCCGGCGAGTACCGCATCCAGCTGCCGGCGAGCAGCCGCGACGTGTTGGCCAAGCTGGTCGCCGGTGACGTGCTCACCCATCCGGTGACCCTGGTCGAGGGACTGACGATGCGGGAGACGGCCGAGCGCCTCGCCGACGAGGGCTTCGCCGACCTCGACCAGTTGCTCGCCGAGATGGCCGACCCGGCGCGCATCGCCGATCTCGACCCCGCGGCGACCTCGCTCGAGGGGTACCTCTACCCCGACACGTACGCCTTCCCGCGTGGAGTCTCCGCGTCGCGGGTGGTCGACGCCCTGGTGGAGAACTTCCGTCGCCGCCTCGCCGACCTGCCGACGCCGCAGCCACCCCGCCCACTGCGCGAGATCGTCATCCTGGCAAGCATCGTCGAGAAGGAGGCGCGGCTCGAGGAGGAGCGCCCGACGATCGCCGGCGTCTACGCGAACCGGCTCGAGATCGGCATGGCCCTGTACGCCGACCCGACGATCATCTACGGCCTCAAGCTGGCGGGAACCTGGGACGGCAACCTGCGGCGGCGGGATCTCGAGATGGATTCGCCCTACAACACCTACCGGGTCGCCGGCCTGCCGCCGACGCCGATCTGCTCGCCGCGCTTCTCCAGCCTGGCGGCCGCGGCGCGTCCCGCCGACGTGCCCTACCTCTACTTCGTCAGCCGCAACGACGGCTCGCACGTCTTCGCCCGGACCCTCGGCGAGCACAACCGCAACGTGGCGGTGTGGCAGAAGCAGTACTGGCAGCGGCGGTGGCGCGAGGAGCGCGAGAAGGCCTCCAGAGATGCGTCGCAACCCGGGTCGAAGCCACCTCCGGGAGCTCCTCTTCCTCTCTAAGATTCTGCTATAACTGAGCTTTCCAATCTCTTCCGATCCTCACTTGTCTGGGAGATTTCAAATGGCTGCCCGCGAACGTTTCGGCCCCTATCTGCTGCTCAAGCGCCTCGGCCAGGATCCGTTGGGTGAGACCTTCCGTGCCGGCCGAGTCCAGGAGAACTCACTGGAGCAGGTCTCGCTGCTACGGGTGCTCAACGGCTCGGGAGTGACGGCCACGGACCTCGCCGAGCAACTACCGGGACGCGCCGCGATCCAGGAGGTCCTGCGCAGCCCCAACCTGGCCCATGGCATCGACCTCGGCGACTACCAGGGCGTGCCCTACGTCGCCTACGACTACATCTCGGGGCGCGACCTGGCGAGTCTGATGAGCCAGGCACACGAACGCAGCCATCCGGTGCCCACCGAGCACGCCCTGCTGATCGCCGAGCGCGTCGGGCTGGGCCTCGCCATGGCCTACGGCAGTCGCCTCGGCTCCACCCCGATCACCCACGGCTTCCTGGTCCCCCACAGCGTCATGGTCTCGAACGAGGGGGAGATCCGGCTGCTCGGCTTCGAGTTCTCCCAGGCGCTGCGACAGGCCGCCGCGTCGCGCCGGGTCGACGAGGCCTTCAGGCGCTACCTGTCCCCCGAGACGCTCTCCGGAGCGGCGCCCTCCTCGGCCGACGACGTCTACTCGCTGGGCATCATCCTGCTCGAGCTGCTGACCGGTCGGCCGCTGCACGACACCTCCCCCGAGGGGCTCAACGCCGCGATCCAGCGGGTGGCGGCCCAGGGTCTGCCCAGCATCGCGACTCTGGTGGCGCGCAGCGTGGCGCCGGCGAGCGAGCGCATCGACTCCGCCGTCACCTGGCACCAGCTGGTGGGGCAGCTGCTCGAGGACGGCAGCATGAGCTCGACGCCGTTCCATCTGGCGTTCTACATGCACAACCTCTTCCGCGACGAGATCGCCCAGGAGACCGCGGAGATCGAGCGCGAGCGTTCGATCGACCTGTCCAAGCCGGAGCTCTCCGGAGCGGCGAGCGCTTCGGCGGCGACCATGACGATCGGTACTCCAGCGCGTGAGTCTTCGACGCCGGCCCGCGAGTCCTCCGCGCCGGGCCGCGAATCCTCGTCCGAGCTCTCGACGGTGAGCCTGGACGAAGCGCCGGTGAGCCCTCGCCCGGAGACCAGCGGGCCGCTACCGCAGGCCCAGGCGACCAGGGCGCGTGCCTCGGAACAGAAGTCCGGCGGCTCCTCGCTCGGCCTCTGGCTCGGGCTCGCGGCTGCGCTGCTGCTGATCGCTGGCGCTGCCGTGTGGTGGTTCGTGCTTCGGCCGCAGAGCGCCGCCGATCCGGCGGACGCGGACCTCGTCGCCGATGCCGAGCCCGCCGACCAGGGGCCGGAGCGCTACGCCGGCCCGCCGCAGCCGCTGCTCGACGAGAACGGTCAGCCGGTGCTCGACGAGAACGGCCAGCCGGTCTTCGTCGAACCCGGCGCCGCCGCCGATCAGCCCAACGAGCGTCAGCAGGAGCTGTTGGCGCAGATCGACCAGATCGTGTCGCAGCGCACCGAGGCGGTGGAGTCGAACCTGCGCAGCCAGTACGACGACGAGATCCGTCGTCTGCGCAAGCAGCTCGAGGACGAGCAGAAGGCGCGGGCGCAGGAGGAGGCACGGATTGCCGCGGCCGAGGAGGAGGCGCGCAAGAAGCGCGAAGCCGACCTCGAGAAGCAGCGCCAGGAGCAGGCGCGGATCGCCGCCGCCGAAGAGGCGGCACGCAAGCAGAAGGCTGCCGAGCAGGCCGCCGCCACGCAGCCGGACGCCGGCGACGGCGAAGCCGCCTCTTCCGGGCCGGCTTCCGGTTCGGCAGGCGCCGCGACGCCAGCGCGCAGCGGCGCCGCAACGGCCGCTTCCGGCGCAGCGGCATCGCCGACCCGCGCCGCGGAGAGACCCGCGGCGCCCAAGCCGGAGCCGGTGCGCGAGGGGCAGCTGGTCGAGGTCGCCGGGCCGGACGTCGTGCCGCCGCGGCTGAAGAGCCAGGTCTCACCGCAGTACCCGTACGCCGCCAAACGGCTGCGTCGCGAGGCCGACGTCGAGGTGCGGGTGCTGGTCGACGAGAACGGCAAGGTGATCGACTACCGTCTCGACAAGAAGGCCGGCTACGGCTTCGACGAGGCTGCCGTCCAGGCGGCGCGCCAGGCCCAGTTCGTGCCGCCTACGAAGGCAGGCACGCGGGTCAAGATGTGGACGACGATCAAGATCTCGTTCCGCAACGACTGAGCTGCTGAAAGCGTAGCGGCATCCCTTCGCCCACCGACGACCCGGGGTGGAACCCCGGTGGAGTCGAGGGCAGGGGATCGAGGGTCCTCTTCGTACGTCGCCGACGAAGGGATGCTCGGTCCTCATAGAGAGGCGCTCCCGGTACCAGGAGCCGAAGGCGCTGCACCGCGAACGGGTGAGTCAGTCGATTTCGCCCGCTTCGCGGCTCGGCGCGGACGGCGCCCCGGCGTCGCTCCTGCGTCGCTCCGGCGTCGACAGTCGCCCGAGAGGCCTACCCGTGCGAGAGCGACGGCGTCCTACTCGGCCCGCGTGGGATCCGACGCGGGGCTGCCGGCGCCGAGCCCACCGCAAACGACGGACGCCGCGCGACACCGACTCCGGCTCTCGGAGGGGGTGTCGTCGCGGCGTCGCTCTCTGCCCGAAGCCCGAAGGGCCAGGCAGACCCGGATCAGAGATCCGCCATCTTCATGCTGGCGACGAGGTCCTGCACGGTCGGCTTGAGCACCTTGTCGAACATCGCGTCGTCGTCCTTGCCGCCGCCGAAGCCGCCGACACGGACGCGACCCGAACTGGTCTCGCCCCGCGCCTCGTCGGCCCACATGATCTCGCCGGTCTCGGTGTCGATGATGCGGGCATTGATCGCCGCCGTGAACGTCTTCTTGCCGACGCCGAAGGAGGGCAGCCGGCCGACCGAAGGCGCGTGCACGTCACCGCCCGAGGTGCCGTACTCGGTGATCGCGCCGGTGACGAAGTACTCGACGCCGAGCAGGCGTCCCGCCTTGACCGCGGTGTCGGCGCTGACGTCACCGGAGAGCGACAGGTTCTTCTCGCGCATCAGGGCCTCGAGCTGCGAGCGCTCGATGACGCGGAACTTGCCGCTCTTGACCAGCTCGGTGACCATCACGTCCTGCACCGCGCTGGCGCCGCCGGACCGCCACCACGAGTACCACTGTTGATCCGCCTTGGCCTCGAACTCGAGCACCGCGATGCGCGGCTTCTCGGAGGCGAAGGCGGCGGTCGACAGGCCGAGGAGCATGCCGGCGACCAGTAGCAGTGCCAGCTTCGAGCGTAGGGAATCTCGGACGGTGTTCATCGAAGGATCCTCCTGGAGGAGATGAGGGGTTTGGGGTTCGAGAGAAAGGTACGGGAGATCACGCTGTCCCGGGTCGGCAACGCGCGGCCGCGGGCGACCGGCCGTGCCTCTACCGTAGCGCCGCTCCGGCTCCAGGGCCAAACGCGCGCTCCGGCTCCTATGGATCTCCACGTCAATTCTGTACCTCTCCGGACAGCGGAGGGAAGGGATCCGACTGCCCGTCCGGTACCTGACGGTCTGGCCGCGGCCGATCTCGCAGCGCCACGCCTCGGTCGCCTCCGGTGAGCCGACAGCGTGCCACGGTCAGAGCAGTCGCTGCGCCCCGTCGGTCCGCTCCAACGCGTCGACCGCGCAGATGGCGGCCATGTTGACGATGTCCGCCACCTCGACACCCCGCTGCAGCACGTGCACCGGGCGATCGACGCCGAGCAGCACCGGCCCGATGGCTTCGGCGTCGGCGAGACGCCAGAGCAGCTTGTAGGCGATGTTGGCCGACTGCAGCTCGGGAAAGACCAGCACGTTGGCGGGCCGCCGCAGTCGGCTCCAGGGGTAGCGCTCGTCGAGGATCGACTGCAGGACCGCGGTGTCGGCCTGCATCTCCCCGTCGATCTCCAGCTCGGGCCTCTGACTCTGCACGATCGCCGTGGCCCGCTGGACCTTGCGCGCGCTCGGGTGCTGGTTCGAGCCGAAGTTCGAGAACGACAGCATGGCGACCCTGGGCTCGATCTGGAAGCGGCGGGCGAACTCGGCGGTGAGCAGCGCGATGTCGGCGAGCTGCTCGGCGCTGGGATCGATGTTCACCGTCGTGTCGGCGAGGAAGAGCACCCGCTCCTCGAGCAGCAGGATGTAGGCACCGGCGACGCGCTGTACGTCGCGGCGCGCGTGCAGCACCTGCAGCGCCGGCCTGATCGTCTCCGGGTAGTCCTGGGTCAGGCCGGAGATCAGTCCGTCCGCGTCTCCCTGCTCCACCATCATGGTGGCGAAGTAGTTGCGCGAGCGCAGCAGCTTCGTCGCGTCCTCTCGGGTGACGCCCTGACGCCGTCGCAGCTGGTGCAGGCGCTCGGCGTAAGCCGACCGCCGGGTGTCCTCGAGGATCTGCACCAGCTCGACGTCCTGGCGCGAGAGCTCGAGCGAAGCCATCCTCTCCTCGACCTTCTCGGGGCGCGCCAGGAGGATCGGCCGCGCGATGCCCTCCTCCACCAGGATCTTCGCGGCGCGCAGGATCTTCTCGTGCTCGCCCTCCGGGAAGACGATGCGCTGCGGGCTCTTCTTGGCCCGGTCGATGACCACCCGCATCAGCTCGAAGCGGCGCGAGACGAGCTTCTCGAGGCGCGCGACGTAGGCGTCCTCGTCACCCAGCTCGCAGCGCGCGACACCGCTGTCGATGGCCGCCCTCGCCACCGCGATCGGCACCCTGAAGAGGACGCGGGAGTCGAACGGCTTGGGGATCAGGTACTCGGGACCGAAGCGCAGCTCGTCCAGCCCGTAGGCCTTGAGCACGGCGTCCGGCACGTCCTCGCGCGCCAGGTCGGCGAGCGCCCGGCAGGCGGCGAGCTTCATCTCGGTGTTGATGGTGCGGGCACGCACGTCGAGGGCGCCTCGGAACAGGAACGGGAAGCCGAGCACGTTGTTCACCTGGTTCGGCGTGTCGCTGCGGCCGGTGGCCATCACCACGTCGGCGCGCGTGCTCTTGGCCAGGTCGTACTCGATCTCCGGGTCGGGGTTGGCGAGCGCGAAGACGATCGGCCGCTCGGCCATCGTCTTCAACATCTCGGGCGAGAGCTGGTTGGCCACCGACAGACCGACGAAGACATCGGCACCTCGCAGGGCCTCGGAGAGGGTCCTCGCTTCGGTGTCGACCGCGTACCTCTCCTTGTACGGGTTCATCCCCTCGCGCCGACCGCGATGGATCACGCCGGTGCTGTGGCACAGCGTCATGTGCTGGCGCGGCACACCGAGGTGGGACCAGAGCTCGGCGCTGGCGAGAGCCGCGGCGCCGGCGCCGAGAAAGACGATCCGCAGGTCCTCGAGCCGCTTGCCGACCACTTCGGCGGCGTTGATCAGCGCAGCGCCACCGATGATCGCGGTGCCGTGCTGGTCGTCGTGGAAGACCGGGATCGACAGCTCCTGCTGCAGGCGGCGCTCGATCTCGAAGCACTCGGGAGCCTTGATGTCCTCGAGGTTGATCCCGCCGAAGGTGGGCTCGAGAGCCCGCACGACGCGGATGAACTCCTCCGGATCGGCGGCCGCGACCTCGAGGTCGAAGACGTCGATGCCGGCGAACTTCTTGAACAGGACGCCCTTGCCCTCCATCACCGGCTTCGCGGCCGCCGGTCCGATGTCCCCGAGCCCGAGCACCGCGGTACCGTTGCTGATCACCGCGACGAGGTTGCCCTTCGCGGTGTACTCGTAGGCACGCTGCGGGTCGTCGGCGATCTCCAGGCAGGGCTCGGCGACGCCGGGCGAGTACGCCAGGGAAAGGTCCTTGGCGGTGCCCGTCGGCTTGGTCGGAACGACCTCGATCTTGCCCGCAGGCTCCCGCGCGTGGTACTCGAGCGCCTGCTCTCGGTATCGTCCCGCCATGCTCTCCCGTTCTCTCGCCGAAAACCGCCGCTCCGGTCGCGACGGCAGGCCACCCTTCGATGGCACGACGCGGCCGGCACCGCCTCGGGACTCTACCAGCGCCTCGAAGTCGGCCGACAGGGCGCCGACGCCGGCCGCCGAGCAGGGCAGACCGTGATCGTCGCCGACACCGGAGACGGGCGGCTGCGGCTGGTCACCCAGGGCGACCACGCCGCTTTCGCCGCCGACCTGCTGGCGCTCTGGCCCGAGCTGACCGACGCGACCACGGCGCCAGGGCCGGGCGGCGAGAGCTCGCTGCGCGCGCTGGTGCTGCGCGCCACCCGCCTGCACGACAACGGCTGGGCGGAGCTCGATGCGGCACCTCCCCTGACCCGGGAGGGACTGCCGCACGACTTCCTCAGCCTGCCGAGAAACGAGCGCCTCGAGCTGTGGCGCCGGGGCGTCGAGCGCTACGCCGCCTCCGACCCAGAGGTCGCGGCGCTGATCCTCGAGCACGCCATCTACGTTCTCGGCCTCAGCCGCGACATCCAGGCGGAGGATCTCGACAGTTGGCGAGACTGGCGCGACGCACTGCACGAGGAGCTGGGATGGCAGGACTCCGCACTGCCGCGCGCGGCGTATCCGTGGCTGCAGGCTGCCGATGCCCTTTCGCTGCAGGTCTGCGCCCGCTGGAGCGGCGACAGCGAGGTCGAGCTGCCGGCGGCGGCAGACCGCCGGCGCAGGAGCCCGATGCGAGCCAGGCTGCTCGAAGCCGGGGAGTCAGCCGGCGGGGGCGAGGAGCTGCGGCTCGACCCCTTCCCGCTGGTCGGAGCATCGACCCTGCACCTCTCCTGCCGCTTCGTGCCGCGCCGACGGTACGCCAGCACGGCCGACCTCTCGGCCGAACTGGCAGCCGCCCGCTGGCTGCGGGTTCCCTGCCGCATCGCCCCGCTGGCATAGAAAAAAGAGATTTCCTAGTCTGCCGCCCCCGCTGCGGTCTCCCGGATCGGCGCGGCTCGCGCCGAGACCCCTCTACCGCCTCGCCGCATCTGCTAGATTGCGCCGCAGTTTCCCAGAGGTCGCACGGGCTCCGCAGGGGTCGAGCCCCGACAGGCGCTGCGGCCGGCCGCGACAGCCTCGAGGCTCTCCGGCGCGGCCGACCATCCAGCTGGCGCAGCTGCAGGCGATGACGTCGACCGCCACGGAAGTCCCGAGATCGGCCGAGGAACGCGAACCATCAACGTCACGAAACCCCGCGCCAGCCGCCCCGAGGTGGTGAAGGCGACTCCGGTGCCGGAGGTGGCCGTGCTGTTGCCGTCGCCGCTCGGAAGCCTGGGTCTCAAGGCCCGCGGCAAGGTGATCGTGGAGCTGACGATCGTTCCGACCCGCTCTCAGCGGCGCCGGTACGAGACCTTCCACGACGCCAAGCGCTCGGACTTCCTCGACGAGACCCTCGGCCGACTCTCCGAGTACTTCGCCGGCGCCCGCCGCAACCTCGACCTGGCCTTCGACCTCGAGCCGGCGCGGCTCGACCCGTTCACGCGCACGGTGCTCGAGGCGGTGACCGAGATCCCCTACGGCGAGACGCGCACCTACCAGAAGCTCGCCGCGAGCATCGGCGCGATCGATCGCTACCGGCTGGTGCGCGCTGCACTGATGAACAATCCGCTGCCGATCCTGGTGCCCTGCCATCGGGTGGTGCCGCGCCGCAGCGGACCCGGCAGCTACATCGCAGGCACCCGCAAGAAGAAGTGGTTGCTCGAGATGGAGGCGGCGCGGCAACGCGAGGGCTGACGCACCGGCACCGCACGGGGTGACTCGATCCTCGCGGTGGCGCGCGGCCCGAGATCCCGGCCTGCGATCAGCCGACCTCCTCCTCCTCGCGCAGGCGGACGGAACCGTCAGCGTCCGCTACGAGTGCGCGGCTCGAGCACCAGGCGCAGGTCCTCACCGGCGCCGACCTCGACCGAGCGCACCAGGGTCTCGTAGCCCGGTCGCACCACCTCGAGGGTGTGGCTACCAGGATCGACGATCAGGCCGTGGTGGAGGCGCGAGAGCTCCTCTCCGCTGCCCAGCAGGCGGCCGTCGAGGTAGACGACAGCGTCAGCAGGCGTCACCTCGAGCACCAGTCGACCCGGCTCGGCGCGCTGGTCCTCGGCGACCGCCGCCTCCGCGACCGGTTCACGGGCCGGCGCCGCGCGCCGCCACGCCTCCTCGCGCGGCTCGGCACGAGGCTCCTCGCGCCGCTCGGTGGCGCGGCGACGTGGCGCCTCGGCGCGTTCCGTCGTCGTGGGCTCGAGCTGTGCCATCAGCTCCTCCGGTGTCTTGGCCTCACCCGGCACCATCTCGAGCCTGAGGTCGAGCTTCTCGCCGGCCCGCAGCTCGAGGATGCGTGCGATCGACTCGTAGCCCTGCTTGTAGACCACCAGCTTGCGGCTTCCGCTCTCCACCCAGAGGTAGCGGGGGAAGCCATCGAGCTGGTCGACGCGGCCGACGTACTCCCCGTCGACGAAGACCTCCGCCGACTTGGGCTTGATGTTCAGATCGACGGCGCTCCAGGGGCCGCCGGCGTACGGCGCCTCGACCCACCAGCTGCCGCCGTAGTACGGCCAGCCCCAGCCCCAGTAGCCGCTCCAGAAGAAGGGCGACACGTGGAGGCCGAAGTGGCGGCGGTAGCGCCGATGGCCCTCGTCCAGCGAGTACGCCGCAGCGACGTAGGCGTCGGTGACGCGCACCGCGTCTGCACCGCCGCGCGCGGGCCTCGACGCGACCTCGTCCACCGCCGCCGATCCGGTCGCTCGCGGCGGAGCGGCCGGCGCTGCGCCCACCGAGGAGGCGCAGACCGCGGCCGCGAACACCACCAGGGCACCGCGCAGGGAGGCGTGGGTGAGTCGGCTCCGAGGCACTGCGCCAGGACAGACTCCTGCCGCGATTGCCGTCCGCGACAGCGCCGTCAGACCCGTTTCGCTCCGAGCTTCGATGTCACGCTTCATGTCGTTCTCCTTCCTGCGGCGCTGCGTCACCTGCGAAGTCCGCGACGGGTGCGGACTCTCCTCTCGCCGCCTCCGCCAGCGGGGACTCACGGTCGCGCCAGCCCCGGTGCAGACCTCGCACGTAGTGGTAGCGCAGCACTTCTTCCCACAGCGTCGGCCATCCGTAGCCGAACTTTTGCAAGCCGCGGGCCAGGACTTCGAGCACCGCCTGCCGCGGGCGCCAGGGCAGTGCAGGCGGACCGCCGTCGCCGAGGCCGAGGAAACCGGCGAGCTCGGGATGCAGGCGGTGGAAGACCGTGGCGCAGTAGCCGGCCTTCTCCTGGCGCCGGCAGAAGCGGGCGATGGTGGTGGGATGGTCGTGCTCCACCGTCGCCTCCGGAACGTAGAGCAGGCGCAGCCCGGGACCCTGCCGCAAGCGGTAGGCGAGCTCGATGTCCTCCCACGCCGGGTAGGGGAAGCGCAGATCGAAGGGGAACTCGAGCAGCGCGCTGCGCGGCAGCACCAGGTTCGAGGTGTAGAAGAAGTTGAACGCCACCTGGTCGGCGTCGTCGATCAGGGCATAGCCGAACTGCAGACCGTGCTCGTTGATGTAGCGCAGGAACCGATCGTCGCGCATGCGCCGATGCCATCCGGTGTAACCGATGGTGCCGACGACCTGCCCCGCCGCCTCGGCGCGCTCCGCCGCCGGTCGCGCCCGGGCCGCCAGGTGAGCTGCCAGCCATCCTTTCGAGGGGACGGTGTCGTCCCCGAGGAAGGCCACGAGGCGGCCCCGCGCCGCTTCGACGCCGCGGTTCCGGGCCGCGGCTGGACCACGGTTGGGCTGGCTCAACACCAGCACGTCGAGTGGACCGCCGGGCTCGCCCGCACAGCCTCGCGCGCGCTGCCGCTGCCTCGCGAAGCCGCGCGCCGCCTCGTCGCTGCCGTCGGTGGAGCCGTCGTCGACCACCACCAGCTCGTAGGGCGGCGCCCCCTGCTGCGCACACACCGCCTCGAGCACCTCGAGCAGGACGTCGCGCCGGTTGTGGCTGGGGACGACGACGGAGACGGAGGGGGTGCTCATGGTGCGACGCGGCCGACGTGGCCGTAGAGCCCAAGGTACACCGTGGGGCGGTGCAGCACCAGAGCGATCGCGGCGGATCGCGCTACGGTCGGCGGGTCAGGCCATCAGCTGGTCCAAGGTGCGCTCGACGAGGCGGGGACGAGCGGGGAGCAGCGAGCGGAAGCCGGGGTCGGCGAACCAGCGATCGTCGCCCGGATAGGTGGGAACCAGGTGCAGCCCGAAGCGCTCGAAGATCTCCCGGTCGCCGCGCATCCGTCGGCCCTGGATCCGACGTCGCTCGCCGGCGGCGGCGCCGAGGTGCCTGGCGAAGTGGGCGAACGCTCGCAGCTGCGCGACGCTGCGCGGATCGGTCAGTGCGACCCCTCCCTCCGACGCGGCGGCGAGCGGCTCGAGAAGCTCCCACCTCGGGTCGCCTGGCCGGCGCAGCGAATCGGCGAGGTTGTCGAGCAGCCGCCTCAGCCCACGTCGAGCCAGTCCGAAGGTGCCCCATCCTCGCCACTTCGTCACCAGCGACGGCCCGTGCTCCTCCGCTGCCGCTGCGGCGTCGGTGCCCGATCGACCCTCGGTCGGGGCCGCGGCGTCCTGGTAGGGGTCCAGGGCCAGCTCGGCGCCGCCTGGGTTGTTCTCCACCAGCATCGTCTGCGTCCGGTGCAGGAAGGTGGTCCAGACGGCCGACGCGAGCTTGTTCCAGTGTTCGTCGTCGAAGTTCTTGAACGCCGTGCGCAGTGCGTTGCGCTCGAACAGCAGGCCGCGGTTGTAGGTTCCGAGGGCTCCGCTGGTGGCCATCGAGCGGTGGGCCACCGTCGCCTGGGGCTGGTAGGTCACACGGTGTCCGGCGGACCACAGGCGCCATCCCAGGTCGACGTCCTCGAGATAGGCGAAGTAGGCCGGATCGAAGGCACCGACCTCGCGGAACGCCTCCCTGCGCACGATCATGTTGCCGCCACAGGCGAAGAGCAGCTCGGCGCCGGGTGCGGGCTCTTCCACCGCACCGACATCGCGCCCGTAGCCGCGCTGGAAGGCGTGGCCGTCGAAGGTCAGCAGGCCTTCGACGAAGTCGACCCGGCGTTCGTCCCAGTCGAGGATCCGGCCACCGACCGCTGCCACGTCGGCCGGCGCGGCTCGCATCGCCGCGCTGAGGGCGGCGAGCCAGTCCCTCCGCGGTCGCGTGTCGTTGTTGAGCAGCACGAGGTGCTCGCCCTGCGCGGCGTCGGCGAGCTGGTTGTTGCCGGCGCAGAAACCGCTGTTGTCGGCCCTGCGGATCCAGCGCAGCCGACCGCCCCCTCGAGCGCCCAGGGCGCGGTTCTCCCACTCGCGCTCGAGCCACTCGATGGTGCCGTCGCTGGAGCCGTTGTCGAGCACCAACACCTCCCAGCCGCCGTCGGGCTCGTGCTGCTGCGCCAGCGCCTCGAGACAGTGCTCCAGGTGCGACCGGCCATTCCACGACAGGATGCAGACTGTCGACCCGGGACGGGTACCGGCGCTCATGCCGGAGAGCCGCCGAAGAGCGCCCGCAGACGCCTGCGCACCCGGAAGGCAACCCCGTCGTGGGGCGCCACGGTGCGCGGCACGTCGACGAAGCGCTCCTTGTGCTCGTCGCGCCAGGGCGCGGCGCAGAAGTCGAGCAGCGGCCGCAGCGAGTGGCGCCAGGCGAAGGATCGGGCGAGCTCGCGACCCCGCACCAGGCGGGCCGGGTGCTCGCCGTCGCTCTGTGCCCCCAGTGCCCGACGCACCGCCGCATCGAGCCCGGCGCGGTCGTCGGGATCGACGACCCAGGCGGCGTCGCTGCGCTCCAGCAGGTCGCTCAGGGCGCCGCCGGAGCTGACCACGATCGGGCAGCCGACCAGCATGGCGTCGAGGAAGCGCGTGCGCATCGAGAGATCGGTCTCGAGAGAGTGACGGTGGGTCGAGACGAGGACGTCGACGTCGCGCAGGAGGTCGTAGCGGCGCTCGTAGGGCACCCAGTCGAGGGCCTGCACGCGGTCGCCCCACAGCCCTCTCCGCTGCGCCCAGCGGCGCACCTCCTCGAAGCGCTGCTGAGGCGTCTCTCTGTTCGGAGTCCTGATGACCAGCAGGCGCCAGCCCGGATCCCCCTTCTCCAGCACCTCGAGCAGGGGCTGCGGGTCGTACCAGTCGTACAGGCCACCGAAGAGCAGGCGCTGCTCGCCCTGCCGGCGCGGCGGCAGCAGAGGCCGATGCTCGGGCACCGAGTCGGGGAGCCCGAACGGCACCACCGAGACGAGTCGGTCGAAAGAGGGGTCCTCGCGCATCGAGTCGGGGTTGACCCGTCCGAGCGCGGTGAGCAGACCGAGGAGGAAGAGTCGCTGCGGCTCACACGAGCAGAGGAAGAGATCGCCGCGCGAAAGCTGCAGCATCCAGCTCGCGTGGTCGTTGCGGTAGGGGTCGTAGCCGAGGGTGTCGACGTAGTGCAGGTTCTCGACCAGCCAGGGGTCGTAGAGATCGACCGCCACCGGAAGGTCGGGCCTCTCGATCACCAGGTCGTTGACCAGCTGGCCCTGGCCGACCGCCGCGATACAGCCCGCGGTCGCCTCGTCGATCGCGCCGCGCTTGAAGGGCACCCTGCGGACGTTCGTCGGCAGCTCGGGGGCGGCGTCCTCCTGCTCCGCAGCGGGTGAGATCAGGGTCACCGGATGCCCCGCGGCCGCCAGGTGGCGGGCGATCTCGACATAGCGGATGGCGGTACCGGCCATGCTGGCGCGCACCGGTTCGCTGCACACCAGCGCGATCCGGCCGGCGACCCCTGATGTCGGCTCGGGCTTCAACCGCCTCTCCCTCGCCAGCTCTCGATCCGCCGGTGCCAACGCCACGCACGGGTCGCCTGCATCTCCGCCAGCAGCCGCTGCTGCTGCTCGAGCTCGAGGGTGAGGCGGCCGATCTCGGCGTGCAGCGCTTCCATCTGCTCACCGGCCCGGCCGCGATCGTCGTCGAGCTGCTCGATGTGTCGGCGGTGGTCTTCGAGCGCCTGGCGCAGCTCGTCGGCATGGCGGTACTGGGCGCGCAGCTCGTCGTCCCGCTGACCGAGCTCCGCGCGCAGCGACTCCCGCTCGCCGTGCGCCTCGGCGCGTGCCGACTCGGCGAGATCTCGCTCGAGACGCAACCGCTCGGTGGTCGCGCGATGCTCCTCCGTGCTCTGCTCGAGCTGTCGCTGCCGCCGCAGGCTCTCGCGCCGTTGGCTCTCCGCCCGCTGTTCGAGGGCGTGCACGCGCTCTTCGCCGTCGACGCAGCCCCGTCGCAGCGCGACGATCGCCTGGGCCAGCTGATCGCTGTCGAGGCGGGCGCGGTGCTTCTCGAGCACCCGCGCCTTGTGACGCATGAAGCGCTCGCGGCGGTCGGCGTCGTCCTGACCTGCCAGGGCGTGGCTCGACATGCCGCGGAAGTGCCGGTACTCGCAGGTGACGCGGGGAATGTGACGCGGGGTTGCCGAGACGGTCAGGCGGATCAGGAAGTCCCAGTCCTCGAACAGGTCGAGCTCCTCGTCGAACGGCCCGACCTCCTGGTGCAGCCGGCGCGGCACCAGCAGGGTGTGGAAGGGGATGTAGTTGTCGACCAGCAGCAACGCGCGGTCGAAGTCGCGCGAGTACGGCCGACGCCGCTCTTCCTCGACCCATCCGGCGCCGGCGGGATCGAGCCCGTAGGTGACGACGGCGGCGTCGGTGTAGGCCACCTCGACGCCCGGCGCCGCGACCGCTCCCGCCAACACCTCCAGGTGCTCCTCGAGTACCCGGTCGTCGTCGTCGAGGAAGGCGATCGCCTCGCTGACCAGCGCTGCGACTCCGGAGTTCGCGGCTGCGGCTCTTCCGCGGGGCGCCGGATGGTCGATGCGGAAGAGCCGGAACGGCCAGTCGCTCCCCAGCGGATCCAGCGCGCCGCCGTCGTTGACCACCACCACCTCGTGCGCCGGCATCCGACTGGAGGCCAGGCTCTCGAGCGCCTGCTGCAGCAGCTCCTGGCGATCCCGCGTACGCACCACGACGCCGACGCGCGGCCGCTGCGTCTCGACGCGGGTGCGCGACTGCCCGCGGGCCCTCTCGCAGAGGGCCGACCATCCGAGGCTGCCCACCTCCGCGCGAGTCAACCGGAGGTAGGCTTCCGCGGCTTCGACCGCCGGCTCCAGCGTGTGGGTGCGGTAGCGGCGCAGGCCGATGCCGGCGCGTCGGTAGTCGTGCAGCTCCTGTTGACTGGCGTAGAGCTCCATCGCCGTCTCCAGGCGCGGCAGCCAGCGGGAGACGTCGACCAACAGGTTCGGCCGCAACGGCTGGTTGACCTCGTAGTAGCAGAGCTGCTGCACCGGGCCCTCGGGTCGCTGGGTGTGCAGGAGGTCGTAGACCGCGCGTGCCGCGGCCCGGTGGTCGGCGCTGACCTCGATCGGCGACGGCGCCAGGACCAGATCCGGGAGGTGTGTCGCGACGAGCTCGGCGAGCGCGTCAGTCACGGCGCCCACCTCGAGGCGGCCATCGGTCAGCTCGAGGTGCTCGGAGCGCCAGCCGAACAGCGCCTCGACGGCTGCAGCTTCCTGGCGCCGACGCCGCGCCACCTCTTCGCGGCCTGGAAGGTCGCCGCTGGCTGCGGAGTCGCTGAGGTAGACGACGACGACGTCGGCGCCGCGCTCGAGCAGGTCGGCGAGCAGACCGCCGCAGCCGAGGATCTCGTCGTCGTAGTGCGGTGCCAGCACCAGGACCCGTCGCGCCTCGACGGTCTCCGGTTTGCCCGGGAGCGCCTCGTCCGATCGATGCTCGCTGCTCACTCCATCCCCCTGAGAGGCGGCCGATGCCAGGGGCGTCCCGGTGCGCAAGCCGCGTCGCTATCTTAAGGTCTGGCGCCGGCGGCCGCGGCTCCGTCCGGAGCGGCCCGCCGGTAGGCGCTTTGCGCACAGCACGACGCGACACCCGGGCGCCGGCGAGCCTCCGCCGTCACCGCGTCCCCGGCGAGAGGATCTGCCGCAGGCGCAGGCGGGCCACGTCGTACAGCATGCGCGCCGCGTCGCGCACCGGATGCACCCTCGACTCCTCGACGTGGTCCCAGCGCACACCGACCTCGACGACCTCGTGGCCGGCGGCTCGCGCCGCCAGCAGCAGCTCGACGTCGTAGGCGAACCGGTCGATGGTCAGCCTCTCGAAGAGACGGCGTGCAACGTCTCCTCGCAGCAGCTTGAAACCGCACTGGGTGTCCCGCACGCCACGCACCCCGAGCAGCCAGAGCAGGCGGTTGAAGGTCTTGCCCATCTGGTTGCGGTACCAGGGCTGTCGCCTGCCGATCGCGCTCTCCGGCCGGGCACGGCTGCCGAAGACGACCGGTGCTTCCTCGAGCCGTGCTTCGAGGCGCTCGAGGTCCTCGATCGGGGTCGAGAGGTCGGCGTCGCAGAGCAACACCAGGTCGCCGCGGCTGGCGAGCACGCCGGTGCGTAGCGCGGCTCCCTTGCCTCTGTTCTCTTCCAGCCGCAGGAAGCGCACCGTCGGCTCGGGCCAGTCGGAGGCGAGATCGGCGGTGCCGTCGCGACTGCCGTCGTCGACGACCAGGATCTCGCTGCGGTCGAGACGACCGACGCTCTTCAGGTACGCACAGATCCGCTCCAGCGAGGACGGCAGCCTCAGACGCTCGTCGAACGCCGGCACCACCACCGAGAGACCCAGCGACGTCGCCTCCCCGACCGGTGTCGCCGTCGCGCCGCCCGCTGCCGCCGGGCCGGTCATCGAGCTTCGCTCTCCCGTCCCCTGGCGTCGACGCACCGCACCCAGAGACCTCCGGCACGCGGCGCCAGGTCGGCAGGCAGGCTGCAGTCCGCGCCGCGCCTCGCCGCCATCGGGAAGCCACTGGCGCGGGGCGACCACTCGACCCAGCGACTGGCCTCGGGACAACCCGTGACCGATGCCGGTGGGGTCACCCCCCGGCGCCCGCCGCGCGAGCCGGCCAGCCGTTCGAGCAGGGAGCCGAGGTGCGGCTGGTGGCGGCGCCTGAAACGCGTCGCCGAGGCCTCGAACCAGGCTGCCTTGCCGCCGCCGGGCGGATCCGGGCTACGGTCGTAGAGGTGCGCCGCCCGCGCCCCGGGCAGATAGCGGGCGGTGCCGCCCTGCCGCCGCGCCCGGCGCAGCCAGTCGGTCTCCTCGAAGTAGAGCCGGAAGCCCTCGTCGAACGGGCCGACTCGGGCGAGGGCGTCGTGCCGCAGACCGAGGGCCGCTCCCGAGAGACGCCAGGAGGCGATCGGTGCACGAGCGTTCCAGTGCCGATGGGCGGCGCGGCGGAAGGCCTGCCGCAGGTGTCTGTCGAGGAGCCTGCTGCGGCCCTCTAGGGCCTCGCCGAGGGCCGCGAGCGGGTGGGGCGCCTGCGCCGGCGGCATGTGGATGGTCAGCTCGCGATCCCAGAACAAGGCCGGGCCACAGACGCTGATGCCGGCGGCGAGGGCCGAGAACATCTGGTCGATGCACTCCGGCAGGGCCTCGAGATCGGCGTTGAGCACCACCAGGTCGTGATCGTCGCAGGCGCGCGCCGCGCGGTTGATCGCGCCGGCGTAGCCGATGTTGCCGTGTCCGCTGTGCAGCTCGCAGGGTAGTCGCGACAGGGCCTCGCGCTCGGCGGCAGTGCTCCCGTTGTCGATCAGCAGCAGGCGGTCGCCGGGCCGACGGGTGGCGACCCAGGTGCGCTCGACGGCGGCGACCGCCAGCGCCGCCAGCGCCGCGGTCCGATAGTGGACCACCACGACCGAACGGCCGCCGGCCGGTCGCTTCGAGAGGTTCACGCCCCGTGGACCAGGAGTGGCATCCACGGGGCGCGGCACCGCGGCGGGCGGGGACCCGCTGAGACCTCAGTCGTCGCCGCAGGTCTCGAAGGCATCGACATCGGTGATGGCGGACGAGACCGAGCCGAGCTCGTTGAAGTACTCCCGTGACTGACCGCTCTGCGTGTCGGTGACCCGCAGCGTGTACTGCTGGTCTGTGGTCGCGGCGGCGAAGACCCAGAAGTGGTCGTTGAGCTCACAGCCGTCGATCACCTTGGCCACCACCTCGAGATTCGTCGGGTCGAAGAAGTAGAAGACGCCGGTGTTGTCGGAGTCGAGCACACCGACCTGCGCCAGGCCGCTCTGCCCGTCGTGGGTGCTGAAGGAGATCTCGGCGCGGAACCGGCCATCGATGAAGCAGGCCTGGGCCGGGCCCTCGGAGCAGAGGCCCACCGCCTGCGTCACGGCCTGCGGAGTCGCCTCGCGCTCGCGCAGCATGGCCTCGAGCTCTGCGATCTCCCGATCGGTGGCCAGTCGGCCCGACTGCGCCGGCACAGCGGCGACACTGGCGGTGACGTCGCAGGTGGCGAGCGCCCCGGTGTCGACGGTGGCGGGCGAGGCGGTGCCGAGCGGGTTCTCCACCATGTAGGTGGCGCCAGCGATGAGGTCCTCGATCATCAGCTCGTACTCGACATCGGTGAGCGCCGCGGCCAGCACCCAGTAGTGGCCGGTGATGGCGCAGCCGTCGAGCACCTTGACCAGCTGCTCGACGTTGTCCGGGTTGAAGAACCAGAACATGCCGGCGCTGTCGGTCTTCTCCGGCCGGATCTGTCCGGCCCCGAAGTTGCCGTCGACGTCCTCCCAGTCGACGTGGACGCGGAACCGCCCCTCGCCGAAGCAGAGAGTGGAGGGATCGTCGACGCAGGGTCCGAAGACGCGGATGAGATCGCTGACGCTGTCGGACTCGCCGCCGCGGCGGATGGTCAGGTTGACCGCCAGGTCACCCATGTCGGCGAGCTGCACCGCGACGCTCTCACCGGTCAGGGTGAGGCCGCCGATGGTCCACTCGTAGCTGGTCGGGTTGCCGAGCGAGCTCGAGGCGCTGAACACCGCCACCTCGCCCATGCGCGGTGGATCCGGCGAGACCACCCAGCGGGCCTCGAGCGGCGCGAAGGCGACCACCTCGACGGTGCGGGTCTCGATGTCCTGGCAGGCGTTGGTCACGCAACCGGTCACCGTCTCGACCTCGACCGTGATCAGGTGGTTGCCGAGCTGGGTGGGCACGAAGTCGGCGACCGCGCTGGTGAAGTTGGTCGGGGCTCCCGACGGCGGCTGCACGGTGATGCGTCGGCTGACGATCGGCCCGCTGCTGCCGGAGCTGTCGATGCGCATCGACTCGTTGATCACCGGGACCTGCGGCGTGATGACGACGGCCGCCGTCGGCGCCACCGCGGCGCCGACGTTCACCGTGCGGGTCGCCGTCGACTGGCAGTCCTCCTCGCTGCAACCCTGCTGGTTGGTCACCGTCAGCTCGACGGTGTGCACACCGGTCTGGGTGAACACGTGCTGCGGCGCCACCTGGCCGGAGTAGGAGGTGGTGCCTCCGCCCGGAGCGGTGACATCGAGGAAGCGGTTGACCACCGGGCCGGCGCTGGAAGAGGTGTCGAAGGTCACCTGTTGACCGACTACCGGACTGGCAGGCGCGACCGTGAAGTTGGCCGTCACGGGACCGACCTGGCCGCCGACCGTGATCGTCATCGTCTCGCTGTCCTGGCAGCTCGGCGAGCCGCAGCCGACCTGCGAGAAGACGTCGAGGCTGACCTCGTACTGGCCGGGCACCGTCGGAACGAACGACGCGTTGACGCCGGTGCGGGTGATGTTGGCGCCGCTCGGTGGATCGATCAGCCACGAGTACGCGACGATCGATCCGGTGCTGGAGCTGCCGTCGAGGTTGATCGTCTGCCCTGCCTGCGGCTGGGCCGGGGTGAAGGTGAAGGCGGCGTTGAGGCTGCCGCCACCGCCACCGGTGGTCACGTTGACGAAGTCGTTGCCGGAGGCGCCGGTGCACTGCGAGTTCGTCGCGGTGACCGTCTTGTTGCCGGGGGTGCCCCAGGAGACGTTGATCGAGCTGCCGTTGCTCGAGCCCGAGATCGAGCCGCCCTGCGTCGTCCAGTTCCAAGACGAGCTGCCCGGGCTGCAGTTCTGCGCCGAGGCGCTGCAGAAGATCGGCGTGCCCACGCTCGCCGACGAGGGACAGCTGACGCTGATCGACGGCG
This sequence comes from Acidobacteriota bacterium, assembly GCA_003388555.1. Lineage (GTDB taxonomy): Bacteria > Acidobacteriota > Thermoanaerobaculia > Multivoradales > Multivoraceae > QQVD01. Next base: position 103,766 of record QQVD01000045.1, read on the forward strand.
GGTTGCCCGATGTGATGGTGATCGTCAGATCGGTGAGGGCGACGTCGGTGTTGCTGGGGCCGACGACGCGCACGCACGGGCGGTAGGAGCCCGGAGTGGTGTAGACGAAACTGGTCTGCGGCTGCGCCTGGGCCGGTCCGAAGTTGCAGTTCGAGGTGCTCGAGCCCTGGTGCAGGAAGTCGTAGGCCCAGCTCTCGACCGGACCTGTCGAGTGGTCGACGAAGAGCTGGGTGCGCGGCGCCGGGAACTCGCAGCCGAACTGGCAGCCGGACGGAGTCATGGCGGCGGTGACCGGGTCGTCCTGATCGACGATGACGTCGAAGACGCTGGTCAGCGTCTCGTTGATGCAGTTGCGGATGGTCGAGCGGACCTCCCAGTCGCCCAGCGTCAACTGCACCGAGTCCTCTTCCTCGCCGCTGCCGAAGTCGGCGATCAGGGTCCAGGGCCCGCTGCTGCCCTCGGCGCGGTACTCCCACTTCCAGGCGTTGGCGCCGACGCTGTTGGCGTAGAGCGTGACGTTGCCGGTGCCGGGCGGAGACTGCGACGAGCAGGCCGACGGCAATGCACCGCAGACGGGATGGCCGCCCGCCTGGCCGAAGGCGAGCTGAGGCAGATCGGCGAGATCGATGTCGCGGCTGGTGCTGGCCGAGCCACTGGCGTTGCTGAGGTCGACGAGTGCTTCGAACTGGGCTCCCGTGGTGGTGCCGAGCTGGCTGGTGTCCCAGGGGAACGTCGCGGCGCTCGACGAGGCGACGACGGACTGCTGGGCGTCGAGGATCTGCCACGAGTAGGTGAGCGGCGGCTGACCGGTGGCGACGAGGCTGAACGTCAGCAGACTGCACATCTCGTCCTCGATCACCGTGCCCACGCCGACGTTCTGACCGTTGACGCGGAAGGCCTGGATCGCCGGCTCGGGATCGAGCACGGTGACCGCGAGCGGGTTCACCGTCGCCGTCGGGCAGGCGGTGTTGGTGGCGCTGATCGACACCGGACCGGGGCTCGGGAAGGTGTAGCGGGCGGTGTTGCCGACGATGGTGTCGGGGTTCGGATCCCAGTTCCAGGTGCCACTGCCGGCGTCGCAGTTCGCGGCGACGCCGGTGAAGGTGGTCTGCAAGCCTGCGTAGGTCTGACTCGGCCCTGTCACCGTGATGCTGGGCTCGAGATTGACCAGCTCGTGGATGTCGAGGATCGTCGTCTGGGAACGGTAGAGGTAGGGACCGACCGCCTCACTGGACCACGGCTGCACCTTGCGGAAGCCGGTGGCGGGACGGCCGCCGGCGTAGTAGCTGGTGTAGCTGGCCGGGTGGGTGTGACCGTCGGCGGTGAAGACGTCGGTGGCGTGCGGCATCAGGTCGGTGATGGCGCCGAGGTTCGAGACGTCGTAGAGGAACTCGTCACCGCCGTCGCTCGGGCACTCGACGTCCTTCATGGTGTGGATGACGGTCTTGCCGCCGAGCTCCATGGCGACCATGTTCGTCGCGCCGTCGTTGTTGGTGAAGACGGGGTTGCCGATGCTGCAGCTTCCGCCGCCGCGCACGCTGTTGACGCAGCTGGTGATGTTGTAGATGCGCAGGGTCGTGCCGCTGCGCGTGGCGAGGCCGAACTGCCCTGAGACGTTCTGGAAGATCTCGACCGCGCGCACGATACTGCCGCCTCCCACCGTCGCCATGAAAGTGGGCGCGTTGATGCCATTGCTGAGATCGAAGAGCTGGGCGCCCGAGTTGCTGCCGTACGCGAGCAGCTCGGCTTTCGCGGCGAGGATCTTGTCCGGCTCCTCGCCGCCGCCGAAGAGCTGCGTGCTCTCGACCACGCCACAGCCGGTCTGACCGGCCTCGACGTCCTCGAGGCAGGGAGTGGTCAGGCCGGCGGCTTGGGTCAGGTCGTAGATGCGCACCGCGTCGAGGTGAGGGCCTGAGACGAAGGCGTAGGCCCGGCCGTCGATGGTCTGGATCTCGACGTCCTTGAGCTCGGGGGTCGCGCCGGTGTGCCAGTCCTGGTAGACGATCACGGGGTCGTTGGTCGGCGCGGTGAGGCTGATCCTGTGCACCACCACGCCGCGCGTACCGACTGCGATGTGGACGGCGTTGTTGCCGATGACGACGGCGTCGCCGGCGAGGAACGGGCGGTTGTTCTCACCGCCGACGTTCCAGGCCATAAAGTCGCCGCGGTAGCCGTCCCGGTTGTTGAGCCAGACGGGGCTGCGCCGCTCGGTCTCGTTGCGCACGCCGAAGTAGTCGAAGCCGTAGGGCATGGTGGCGAAGAGCAGGCCACCGGCGTGGTCGACGTCGCGGAAGTTCGGATTGGCGCTGTTGGGGAACTCGAAGCCGGTGATCCGGTCGGTGGAGTCGCGGCGCCGCGGCAGAGGTCCCTGGTCGACCGGCTCGAGTGCGCCCCAGAGCCTGACGTTGGCGGGGCCGAACTCGGGAACCGGCACCGCTGGAGTCCGGGTGGTCCCGAGGCAGACCTGCGCCTCGACCACCCGCGGCGAGGCGAAGGCGAAGGTCAGCGCAGAGACGAGCAGAAGGGAGCGTGAGCTGATGTTCACGGGACGGACTCCAAGAAAAAAATATGCTGTGACCACATGATCCTAGTGGTCTCTCGGGAGGATTGGAAGCGTTCGGGAGGATTTTCTCGGAAACAGGGGAAAAGGGCACATCCGAGGGCTGCGCCGGCACCGACGATCTGGCTGGCCGGCGACCCGGGGCGCAGCCCAGGCGGAACGGGCGTCGCGGCACCTTCGCCCGGCTGACGCGGGAGCGGCGCCGCGTTGCCTCGCGCGCCGACCGAGCCGCGTTTTGGCGCATACGGGTGCCTTCGGGCTCGAGAGCCCGCATGTCGCCCCAGAGTGTCGGGAAGCGAGCGCTTCTGCCGCGGTCCTGAAGCCCCTTCGGCGACAGCTCCCGAGGGCGGCGCGGAGGGATCGAACCGATGCGATGAGCGCGATGTCTTTGAACGCACGGCAGCGGAATGGCCATTCCCAGATCACGCAGTTTCACCAGTCTCTGCAGACTGTCCGTGTCTTGCGCGGCGGGCCATCGGGTGCGGGAGAGGTTCGACTCCGGGATCGGCCTGGGGCGCATCCGCGAAGCACCGCGCTCGGTCTCGGCGGCCGGTCCGGGAACCCACAAAAGGAAAAGGGGGCGACCAGGTCGCCCCCTCCCCAAGGATTCGACCCGTCCCGGTTCAGCCCATGGCCGAGGACGAGACGGATCGGATCACGCGTTCGCGATCAGTCGAAGTTGCCCACGATGAGCGGGGCGGCTCCGTCGCCGGCGTTCCAGAGCTGGATAGCCTGGTAGCCGACCTGGAACTGACCGAGAGCGCTGTGCAGCGCCGTGATGTACGACTGCGCGGCCGGATCGACCAGGGCACCGGTGGTGGTGTCGAGGTTGAGGTACATCCAGCCGAAGGTGTACGGCGGATGCGCGTCGTTCGCCGGATCAGCCAGCGGCGTGCGCTGCGTTTCCCAGGGGAAGCAGACCACGTCGTTGGGGCCGATCGGCGGCGACACGTTGCCACCACCCGGCACGAAGCAGAGCTCCGTGGCGTCTTCCGTCTCGCTGAAGGCGATGACCTGGGTCTCGTTCAGCGGGAAGGGAGCGGGAATGGTGCCGCAGACGAACGGATTGATCGGCTGCTTGGCATCGCGCCACACCAGCAGGTCGGTACCACCGTTGAAGGCGCCGCCGTTCAGGTAGCGGGTACCCCAGGCGTTGGCCAGGGGCTCGCGACCGTCGGTGGCGTCGAAGGTGACGTACCGGCCGTAGAAGGTGTAGTCACCGTCCACGTACTGCGCGTCGTACTCGATGTGCACCAGGTTGTCGCCGGCGGCGAACGCGTTCGCCTGGTCGACGATGAACCAGTCACCCCAGAGCTGGTTCTCGTTCGAGACCGCGGTGGTCCCGAAGTAGCCAGCCTGACCCGGGAAGAGCAGGGTGCACTCACCGGCGTTGTCCACCGTCACGTAGCCGATGGCGATGTCGTTGCCACGGGGAACACCGAGGCAGACCGTGCCACTGGTACCCGGGATGGTGGTCGGGTTGCCGGTGAAGGAGTTGGCGATGTACGCCTGGAAGGTGCCGTTCAGCGCGCCGGCGCCCAGCGGGAGCTGGTCGTCGCAGGTGCTGAACGTCTCGTCACCGGATCCGATCTCCCAGTTCGGGTTGATGCCGTGCGGGGAGACCAGGTCGTTGGTGTCGAGGGCGTCGTGCAGTGTCGCCGGGACGAGGTCGCCGTTGAACACGTCACGCAGGTTGATCGCGTGCACGTCGTAGCCGGTCAGGTAGACGTTCCAGTCGAGGACCGGAACGGACAGATCCGACCACATGGTGACGTGGGCGATGGTGGAAGCCGCCGACGCGTTGTTGATCGAGAACAACGTGGTCACGCCGGACGGGTTTCCGAGATCGACCTCGAAGTACGGCAGGAGCAGGGTCGCTGCCGGTACTGCGTCGATCGTGTTCGGCTCCGCGAACGCACTGCCGCCCAGGAGCAGCAGGCTGGCGATCGCGAGGCCGGCCAGAAGGTTCTTTGCTTTCAAGACAATCTCCTCGAAGTGCCGAGCCACTCTGGCTCAGTCACGTTCAATGGTGTTGGATGCAGAGACGGATGTCTCCAGATTGAAGTCGGACATAGTCATTCGTCTCGAAGCGGACCGTACTGAGACATCACCTCCCGTTAAAGATTCTGAAGCGGAATTTCCATGTGGATTCCAAAGCGGATTCCAAAGCGGAATCGTACGAAGTTCTTCGCCCACCGTGCTCCACTCCACAACGGCCGCAACACGGACATCGCGAGAGAGCTGGAGCACAGCCTGGCGACGGATGCCTGAAAGCATAGAGGATCCTCGATCGAGACGCAAGGGGACGCCGGAGTCGGTGCCGCGGGTCGCCGGTCCGCTCCTCGGCTCGCCCCCCCACTCCCCCGAGCGGCGGGCCGCATGGGGCATCCGCCGCGGACGCGGGGTGGTCGCTGACCGACCGGAACCACGAGAGGAATACGTCGTTTCGCTCCTCTCGTTGTAGGGTCGCCCGAGCTCGATCCCGGAGGCCCTCGCCGTCGCAGCGGAACGACGTCGCACCGCGCTGGCTCGCGCAGTGCGCGTACGGATCCTCCGACGTGTGATTCCCCCGGGGCCGTGCTCGTCGGGTCCGGCCGGGCCTCGAAGCGAGCGGGACGCGGCGACGTCCTCCGACACCGTCGCCGCTCTCGTGCTCGAGTCGTACCGACGCGGCCACCTCCGACGCCCACCGTGAGGGCGCCGGTCCCAGATGGACGCTCAGCGCTGGCGATTGCCAGCGCCGGCGACCGGGACCGCGGTCGACCCGAGGAGCATCCCGAGCCGTCTCTCGCCTGCCGCCAACGATCCCACGACGACGGATCCGCACCAGTCCTCACTCCCGAAAGGCCGACCATGACGATCGAGATCACGTCCTCCTCCCGGCGGCTGCCACCGCTGCTTCTCGCCGGGCTCCTCGCCGGCTTCGTGTGCGGCGCCGCCGCAGCCCAGTTCCGCGACGCCGACACCCCGCAGCAGGGGCGGCCCGAGATCCCCGACGTGATCGGCGAATGGCAGACCACTGACGAGGGCCAGGAGTTCCGCATCGTCAAGCTGCACAAGCCGAGCCGCATCGAAGGACGCGACTGGATCCGCGACCCCGAGAAGGAGAACGTGGTGCGTGGCCACATGGGGATGCCGATCGAGTTCTTCCACGAGGACGACGAGTACTTCTGGGTCCGCGAGTTCAAACCCCAGAAGTTCGAGGCTCAGCCCGACAGGCCGCAGCGGACCACCCTCCCCGAGGCGCCTGGCGACCCGGTGCCGGCGCAGTGGCGGATCGCCTTCGAGAACCGTTCCAAGGGCCTGCCGAACAGCCAGCTCTGGCGCAACGGGGTCGTCTTCCACGACATGAACGGCGACGGCCGCCTCGACCTTGTGCACGGTCCGCCGCGCAAGGGTGACGGTCGTCCCCGCGTCTTCCTGCAGAACGAGGACCGCAGCTGGCAGGAGTGGGAGCTGCGCCTTCCCGAGCTGGCCCTCGACTACGGCGACGTCGATGCCGGCGACTTCGACGGCGACGGCCACGCCGACATCGCACTCGGCATGCACCTGCGCGGCGGCACCGTGCTGCTGGGCGACGGCACGGGGGCCTTCCGCCTCGGCGGCGACGGCATCGAGTATCGCGCCAACATGAACCGGCCGGCGTGGACCGGACGGGCGCTGGTCGCGGCCGACCTCGACCGCGACGGCGACCTCGATCTGGCCTACATCGGCGAGGGCATGGAGCCTCCGGGCCTGCGCGAGGAAGGCACCCGCAAGCTCGGCGGCTCGAAGGGCCTGATGCTCTACATGAACGAGTCACCGCCACGAAGCGAGGTGACGAAAGGCGCGAAGAAGGCCCGGAAGAGGGGTGCCGAGGGCGGCGACGCTCCGGTGCAGCCGCTGTCGTGGAGCCGCGTGCCGCTCGGCAGCGAAGCCTACGGTGACTCGATCGAGGTCGGCGACCTGGAGGCCGACGGCGTGCTCGAGATCGCTCACGCCAACAACGTGGCGCGGGGGCCGACGGTGCTGTGGGCCTTCGACGAAGAGGCCGGCTCGTACGTCACCGTGCCGCTGACCTCGATCCTGCCCGGCTCGATCACCCGTTCGGTGGCGTTCGGTGACATCGACGGCAAACCGGGCGACGAGCTGGTGACCGCCGGACTCGGCCGCGACCAGAGCGGCTGGAGTCTCGACATCCGGTGGCACAAGCGCGACGCCGAGGGCAACTGGACGGCGACCGAGATCCACCGCGAGGCGCGCAACGCGACCATCTACGGTCTCGCCACCGGCGATCTCGACGGCGGCGGCGTCACCGATGTCGTCGC
>QQVD01000007.1 GCA_003388555.1 Acidobacteriota bacterium
CCCTTTTCCCTTTTCCCTCCTCCCTCGTCCCTCGTCCCTCGTCCCTCGTCCCTCGTCCCTCGTCCCTTGTCCCTCGTCCCTTGTCCCCCAACCCCCAACCCCTGTCCCCTGACCCCCAACCCCTAACCCCCAACCCCTAACCCCCAACCCCTAACCCCCAACCCCTTCCGCCCCATGGAGCGCCTGGTCCAGATCCGCCACCAGGTCCTCCAACGTCTCGATGCCGACCGACAGGCGCACCGTCTCGGGCCCGGCTCCGGCGGCGCGCTGCTGTTCCTCGCTGAGCTGGCGGTGCGTCGTGGAGGCAGGGTGCAGGATCAGCGAGCGGGTGTCGCCGACGTTGGCCAGGTGGGAGAAGAGGTTGCAGCGCTCGACGGCGCGCACGCAGGCGTCGTAGCCGCCGCGCAGCTCGAAGGTGAAGACCGCTCCGGCGCCGATCGGCAGGTACCTGGCGGCCAGCTCGGTCTGCACCGGAGCGGTGGCGTCGACCCCGGGATAGCTGACGCGCTGGACCTGCGGGTGCTCTGCCAGGTGCAGCGCCAGGGCGCGGGCGTTCTCGCACTGGCGCTGCATGCGCAGTGGCAGCGTCTCGACCCCGAGCAGGGTCTGGAAGGCGTTCATCGGCGCCATCGCGGCGCCGAGATCGCGCAGGCCCACCGCGTGCGCCCACATGGTGAACGCCAGGTCGCCGAACGACTCCCAGAAGGTGATGCCGTGGTACGCCGGCTCGGGCTCGGCCAGCGACCGGTAGCGGCCCGGAACGGCGCCCCAGTCGAAGCGGCCGCTGTCGACGACGCAGCCGCCCAGCGAGGTGCCGTTGCCGGAGAGGAACTTGGTGGTCGAGTGCACCACCAGGTCGGCGCCCCACTCGATCGGCCGGCAGAGGTAGGGCGTCGCCAAGGTGTTGTCGACCACCAGCGGGATCCCCGCGTCCGCCGCCAGGCGGGCCAGACGCTCGAGATCGGAGACCGTTCCCTCGGGGTTGGCCAGGCTCTCGACGAAGATCGCCCGGGTGCGCTCACCGATCGCCGCCGCCACCGCGTCCGGATCGTTGGTGTCGACGAAGTCGACGTGCCAGTCGAACTTCTTGAACGTCTTGCCGAACTGGGTGATCGAGCCGCCGTAGAGGCGCTGGCTGGCGACGAAGCGGTCACCGGGCTCCATCAGCGCCGTGAACAGCATCATCTGCGCCGCGTGTCCCGATGCGCAGCAGGTGCCGCCGCGTCCGCCCTCGAGGTTGGCGATGCGCTCCTCGAGCGCCGCCACGGTGGGGTTGGTCAGCCGCGAGTAGATGAAGCCGTAGGTCTGCAGGTTGAACAGCGACGCGGCGTGGTCGGCGTCGTGGAAGACATAGGAGGTGTTCTGGTAGATCGGCGTCTGGCGGGCGCCGGTGAGCGGATCCGGCTGGGTGCCGGCGTGCACGCTGCGGGTCTCGAAGCCGTAGCCGCCTCCCTGGGCCGCCCCGCCGGCGTCCTTGGCGCTACCGTCGGCATCCTCCTCCCGACGGGGGCCTCGCCGTCCGCTGACATCGCCGCTCACGAGCCCACCACCAGCCGCGGCCGGCGGGCGCTGACGATGCCGGTGTTGACGCCGCTCCAGGCGAGCTCGAGGTGCAGTCGGCTCCACTCGATCTTCGGGCAGCGGTTCATCACCACCTCGAGACCGGCCGCCTCGGCGCGCCTCGCCGCCTCGTCGTTGCGCACTCCGAGCTGCATCCAGACGTAGCGGATGCCCTTCTCGCCCATCAGCGCGATCGCCTCGTCGACCACTCCCGCCGCGGCCTCGGAGTTGCGGAACACGTCGACCATCTCATAGGGACCCGGAGCTTCGGCCAGGCTCGGCCAGGCCTGCTCACCGAGCACCGGAGTGCCTTCCGCGGCCAGCTTCGGGTTGATCGGCAGCACGCGGAAGCCCTTGCTCTGCAGGTACTTCATGACGAAGGCCGAGGGCCGTTTCCAGTTGGCGCTGGCGCCGACCATCGCTACGGTGCGGGTGCCCTGGAGGATGCGGCGTAGATCCTCGTCGCGGTAGTCGTCGTGGGTGACCTGTCGTGCCATGGGGCGCTCCTCCTGGTTCGCATCGGATGGTATCCGCGCCCCGGACCCGGCGTCGGGCGGGTCGTTGCCGGGGGGCACGGCGGGGGTCGCCGGGGGGCGCGCGATCCTGCACCGTGTCCCAAATCGTCCGACACCAGCGTCGGGCGGAATCGGCTACCGGGAGCCTGGCGCCCGGCCGCACAATGACCTCGCCATGAACGAGACCCCCGAACAGATCCTCGCCCCCACCGACCTCGCGCCGATCCCCCAGGCTCCCGGCGATGCGCCGGTGCTCTGGGTCGACGACGACGAGAACATCTGCCGCCTGGCGCGCCGCCAGCTCGCCAAGCGCGGCTTCGACGTCGACGTTGCCAGCAGCGGCGAGGAGGCGCTGCGCATGGCCCGCGAGAAGGCCTACGGCGTGGTCGCCACCGACCTGACCATGCCGACGATGGACGGCCTGTCCCTGATCGAGCGCCTGACCCGGCAGAACCCCGGGATCTCGACCATCCTGGTCACCGGCGCCCACGACCTCGAGTTGCCGCAGCACGCCTGGCTCGACGAGTCGCTGGTCTCGGTGATCGTCAAGCCGTGGGACTCCACCGAGCTGTGCGGATCGATCTCGCGCGCTCTCCAGGTGACCACCGCCAAGCGCCGGTCCGGGGCCGACGAGGAGCTCGACGGCATGCGCATCCTGCTGGTGGAGGACTCTGCCTCCGATGCCCGGCTGATCCAGCACCACCTCGAGAAGGGCTTCCCCACCTCCGACGTGCGCTGGGTGCGCCGGGTGCGCGACGCCGTCGAGTGCCTCGAGCGCGAGAGCTGGCACGTGGTGCTCACCGATCTCGGCCTGCCCGACGCGCGCGGAGTCGACGCGGTGCGCCGGCTGCATCTCGCGGCGCGCGGCTGCCCGATCATCGTGGTCAGCGGCCGCGACGACGACGAGGTGGCACTGGAGGCGGTGCGTCTCGGCGCCCAGGACCACCTGCAGAAGGACGAGCTGCGCACCTCCCTGGTCGAGCGCACGGTGCGCTACGCGATCGAGCGCAAGCGGGCCGAGAACCGCCTCTCCTTCCTCGCCAACCACGATCCCCTCACCGAGCTGGCCAATCGCGAGCACTTCCGAGGCCTGCTCAACCACGCTCTCGCCCGGGCACGGCGCAACCGCAGCGGCTTCGCGGTCGTCTTCGTCGACCTCGACCACTTCAAGTCGATCAACGACGGGCTCGGCCACCACGCTGGCGACGCCATCCTGCGCGAGGTGGGGCACCGCCTCAAGCAGGCGGTGCGCGAGCCCGACACGGTGGCGCGCCTCGGCGGCGACGAGTTCGCGGTGCTGCTCGAGGAGATCGACTCGCCCAAGGTGGTCGAGGTCGTCGCCGAGCGCATCGGCAAGGTGCTCTCCGAGCCGATCCAGATCGCCGGCGAGCAGCTCGAGGTCACCGGCTCGGTCGGTGTCGCCCTCTATCCCGACAACGGCGACGGCGTCGACGTGCTGCTGCGCGCCGCCGACGACGCCATGTACGAGGCCAAGGCGGACGGCCGCAACACCTTCCGCGTCGCCCGCACCGGCCTCGCCGAGGACCAGCGGCGCAACTACAACCTGTCGCGCCAGCTGCGTCACGCGCTCGATCGCGACGAGTTCGTGCTCCACTACCAGCCCCAGCTCAACGTCGCGACCGGCGAGTTCGACGCCGCCGAGGCGCTGATCCGCTGGGAGCGTCCCGGCGAGCCGAGGGTGGCGCCCGATCAGTTCATCGCGGTGCTCGAGGAGCTCGGTCTGATCGAGGACGTCGGTTTCTGGGTCATCGACGAGGCCTGCCGTCAGCTCGCCGAGTGGCGCGCCCGCGGCCTGGCGATCGAACGGGTGGCGGTCAATTTGTCGCCGCTCCAGTTCTCCGGCGGCTCGCTGGTCAGCGGCGTGCGCAAGGTGCTCGACCGGCACCGCCTCGCCCCCGAGCGCCTCGAGCTCGAGATCACCGAGGGCGCCCTGATGAAGGACACCGCCTACACCCACGAGCAGCTCACCGAGCTGCACCGCATCGGCGTGCGCATCGCCATCGACGACTTCGGCACCGGCTACTCGTCGCTCTCCTACCTGCACCGCTTCCCGGTGCAGATCCTCAAGGTCGACCGCTCCTTCGTCGGCGAGGTCACCGAGAGCAAGGAGGCCTCGCTGCTGGTCTCGTCGATCATCGGCCTCGCCCACCGACTCGGTCTCGAGGTCGTCGCCGAGGGCGTCGAGACCGAGGGCCAGCTCGGTTACCTGCGGCTCGAGGGCTGCGACCGCACCCAGGGCTACCTGCACCAGAAACCGGGCCCGGCCGACACCGTCGACCACATCTTCTCGCGCCAGGAGCCCGGTGGCGTGCAGGGGCGGCTCACCGTGGGAGCCTTCCCCGGCTTCCTCCAGGTCTCCTGAGCTGCGAGGGCCGCCTCCCGCCTGCCGGCCGCGCCGCGAGGGCGTCGAAGGCCGACCGGGAGCGGCGGCTCGGCGGTGGGGTCAGGTGTCGGGCACGTACTTGTAGCCGTGGCCGTGCACGGTGACGATGTAGCGCGGTTTCGCTGGCTTCGGCTCGACCTTCTGGCGCAGCGAGGCGACGTGCACGTCGACGGTGCGTGAGTAGACGCTGGCGTCGTAGCCCCAGACGTCGCGCAGCAGCTGGTCGCGGGAGAGCACCTTGCCGGGGCGCTCGAGCAGGTGCACGAGGAGCTTGAACTCGAGCTGCGACAGCTCCACCGGCTCGCCGGAGCGCCGCACCTCGACGCCGTCGAGGTCGACCGTGACGTCGCCGAAGGCGAGCTGCGACGCCTGCGGACGGCCGCCGCGGCTGCGTCGCAGCAGCGCCTCGATGCGCGCCAGAAGCTCGGTCATCTCGAACGGCTTGGTCAGGTAGTCGTCGGCGCCGAGCTTGAGGCCGAACACCTTGTCGGCGGTCTGCGACCTCGCGGTCAGCAGCAGCACCGGTACGTCGATCTCCTCTTCACGGATCGTCTGCAGCACGTCGAGGCCGCCGATCTCCGGCAGCGCCACGTCGAGCAGCACCAGGTCGAAGCGCCCGGCGCGGATCGCCTCGAGACCGGCGCGGCCGTCGGTCGTGGTGGTGACTTCGTAGTCCTCCGCCTCGAGCCGGTCGCGCAGCGTCATCACCAGGCTCGGCTCGTCCTCGACCACCAGCAGCCGTGCCGCGTCGGTCTGTCGGGCCGTGCTCATGCGGGCCTCCCGGGGTCGGCCACGTCGGCGCGGTGGTCCCCGGCGTCGGCCGAGCCCTCGGCGTCTCGGCCGGAATTGCCGAGCCGGAGCGCGGCCGGCGCTGAGAGGGGTAGCTGGAGCACGAAGCGCGCCCCTTCGCCGAGACGCCCCTCGGCCAGCTCGATCGATCCGCCGGCGTTCTCGAGCAGGCGGCGCACCAGGTGCAGGCCGAGACCGGCTCCCGGCCGCTGTCCCTCGTGCAGCGAGCGGCCGCGACGGAACGGCTCCCAGATCCGCTCGCGATCGTGCGGCGCGATGCCCGGGCCGTCGTCGGCGACGTGCAGCTCGAGAGTCGGCGCTGCGCCGCGCCAGCGACCTCGCCCACCGCCGCCCGCTCTGGCAGGAATCTCGAGGACGACCCTGCGGCCGCCGTACTTGACGGCGTTCTCGACCAGGTTGTCGAGCACCCGCACCAGGTCGTCCTCGCGCATCGCGATCGTCGCCTCACTCGCCAGCACCTCTTCGGCCCGCACCGTCACGCCCTCCTGTTCGGTGAGCAGACGGCTGTCGCCCAGGGAGCGCTCCACTGCCGGCGCCAGGCCGCAGCGGGCCGCGTCGGAGCGGGTCGACGACTCCACTCCCGCCAGCGCCAGCGCCTGGCCGACGACGCGGCCGAGACGCTGACCCTCGCGCTGCAGCATCCGGCCGTACTCGCGCACCTTCTCGGGCTCTTGCACCAGGCCGTCGGCGAGGTTGGCGCCGGCGCTCGAGATCGCCGTCAGCGGGGTGTGCAGCTCGTGGCTGATCGAGGCGATGAAGTCGGTCTGGCGCGCTGCCAGCTCCTCGGCCCGCCGGGCGTGACGCAGCAGCAGCAGGGCGGCGATCGCCAGCAGCGTCCACACGGCGCCGCCGAGCAGCAGGTTGCCGGCGCGCTGGCGGGCGACGATGTCGCGCACCGAGCCCGCCGCGGGTCGCACCGCCAGGGTCCACGGCGCCGCCGCCTCGCGGGCGCTCTCGCGGCGCGGTGGGTCATCACCGAAGACGCCGCCAGGCAGTCGATCGGCGAACGCGCGCGGCGCGGCGATCGGCGCCAGAGCCGCATCGAGGAAGGGGTCGGAGTCGCGGTCGAGGGAGATCTCCCGCGCAGCCTCACCGCCGGCGATCCAGGCGCCGCCCACGATCCGCCCGACGGGCCGGGCGCTGGCGTCCAGCAGCACCGCCTCGAGCGGCAGTTGGAGGTCCTCGGCGAGGCGGGCGACCAGCTCGGCGATCCGTTCGTGGAAGCTGGCCTCGTCGAGCTGCAGGATGATCAGGCCCATCCCCGGCTCGTCGCCGAAGCGGGCCACCGGCCGCCGCCGTCGGCCGCGGTTCGGGCCCGCGGCGACCGGCGGCAGTGGCCGGATCAGGGCCGGTCCCTCGGCCCACAGCGGTGAGCCGCCGAGCAGGGCCAGGGCGCGCCGCGGGTCGCGCAGGCGGCCGGCACGGGCCGCGCGCTGCACGGGCAGCAACGTCTCGCGCAACGGCGACAGCTCCGGCGGCCACTCGACGGCGGCCTCGCCCGCGGCGTCAGGGAGCCGATCGGCCGCGACGATCTCGACCAGACGGTCCTCGGAGAGGTCGTAGTGGAACGCGCGCAGCAGCCGGTGGGAGCAGCGGGCGTCGCCCCGGTCGGCCCGCCACTGCGTCAAGCGGCGACTCAACGCCTCGCGATCGGGGGTCGAGAAGACGAAGAGCGGAGAGATGAGATCGCGCTCGACGGTGCGCGCGACGAGATTCGTCTGCCGCACCAGGGAGCGGGTGAGCTGCTCCGCCTCGAGTCGGGTGAGCTGGCCGACCCACCGGTACTGCAGCGCCGCGACGGCGATCAGCAGCAGGCCGGCCAGGATCGCCAACCAGAAGGATCGTGGAGGACGGTTCACGGTCTGGTCTCGGAGAGCTCGGCAGGAAAGGGTGGAAGCGTCGGATCGACGCCCCGAACGGTGTCTGCCGACGATCAGTGTAGCCGCGGCCCGTCGGCTGCGAACCAAGCTGCGGCAACCGCTTTACAAACTTGACGAAGGCCTTGCCGCCGGCTGACGACCCCTGTTCGGCCTCGGGCGTACTTTCTCGTGAGACGCGGGAGACGGACTCCGGGGGAGTCGCTCCCGGAAACAACGCACCGTCTCACCGGAGCCGCGCCAGCGCCTTGCGGCACCCGCGGCCCGGGAGCACGACGAAGTCGGAGTGGACACGCTCCACCCGGTGGTCACGAAACGACAACGATGAAAGAGACGGAAGAGATGAAAGAGACGAAGGAGATGAAAGAGATGAGACAGACCCACGACACCACCCCGAACCCCGGCAACCACCTCGACCAGGCGGCCTCGCCCATCTCCCGCGGCGGCGCTGTCCGGCGAGCCGCTCTGGCCGCTGCCGGCCTGCTCGCCGTTGCCGCCATCGCCGTCGCGGCGCCGCCGCGGGGCAGCGCACGCTTCGGCGACGGTGCCTCGGGAGAGGGCTTTCCGCGCCACGCCGAGCGGCGGGTCGAGCGGCTGGCCGAGTTCCTCGAGCTGAGCGACAGCCAGCTGACCAGCTGGGAGTCGCTGCGCAGCCAGCACCGCGACGCGGTGCAGCCGCTGCTGGAGCAGATGCGCACCCACCGCGAGTCGCTGCGCTCGCTGATGGAGAGCGACTCGCCCGACGCCACCGCGCTGGGCGAGGAGATGCTCGCCGGACGGGAGCTGCGTGAGGATCTCGAGACCGCGCAGCAGGACCTCGAGAGCGGCTTCCGCGCCCTGCTCACCGCCGAGCAGCTCGAGCGCTACGAGGCGTTCCGCGAGGCGCGCGGCGACCGCCGGGAGCAGCGTGGCCGTTCCGGTCCGCGTGGCCGGCGCGGTCGCGGTCCGGGCGCTGGCGTCGGCGCCTGAACGGCGTCCGGTCCGCTGCACGGATCGGCATCGAGATCTGCTGACCGGAGGTTAGGTCCTTCGGCAGATCGAGCGGCGCGTCGCCGTCCTGCGGCTCGCGCCGCTTCGCCGTGGGCGCGGTGGGTGGTCGGCCTGCGGCTCTCCCCGCGCTGCCGACCGAGCCGGGGCCTCAGAGCTCGCCGCGTCGCAGCAGGCCCACCGCGTGGTCGCAGGCGCGGGCGGTGAGCGCCATGTAGGTCAGCGACGGGTTCTGGCACGCCGACGAGGTCATCGCGGCGCCGTCGGTGACGAACAGGTTGGGCAGGTCCCAGCTCTGGTTCCAGGCGTTGAGCACCGAGGTCTTCGGGTCGCGCCCCATGCGCGCGGTGCCCATCTCGTGGATGGCGAAGCCGGGCACCGAGTCGCGATCGTAGGTGCGGACGTTCTTGGCGCCGGCCGCTTCGAGCATCTCCGCCGCCTTGACCTGGATGTCGCGGCGCATGCGGTCCTCGTTGTCGCGGAAGGTCGCGGTGATGCGCAGCACCGGGATGCCCCACCGGTCGACGACCTGGGGATCGATCTCCACCCGGTTGCGCTCGTCGGGCAGGCACTCACCGAAGCCGGTGAAGCCCATCCCCCAGTCGCTGCGCCCACGCAGCGAGCGCTTGAAGTCGGCGCCGAACCCCGGCCGGTTCCACCCGCCCGACCAGTTCTCGCTGCGACCAGCACCGCACTGGAAGCCGTAGCCGCGCAGGAAGTCCGGGTTGGTCGACGCCGCGTCGACGTTGACGAAGCGGGGCAGGTAGCACGAGTTCGGGCGCCGCCCCGACATGTAGCGGTCGTTCAGCTCGCCCGGGAAGTCGCCGCGGGCACCGACCTGGAAGGTGTGATCCATCAGGTTGCGCCCCACCTGGCCGCTGGAGTTCGCCAGGCCCTCCGGATGGCGCTCGCTGCGCGAGTTGAGCAGGATGCGCGCCGACTCGAGCGCCGACGCGCAGAGGAACACCACGCGGCCGCGGAAGCGCAGGGGCTTCTCGCTGACGCCGTCGATCACCTGCACCGCGCCGACGCGGCGGCCCGAGTCGTCGGCCTCGAGAGCGCGCACCACGCTGTGGGGGCGCAGCGTCAGGCGGCCGGTGGCCTCCGCCGCCGGCAGGGTGGCGTTGTTGCTCGAGAAGTAGGAGCGGGTGATGCAGCCGCGTCGGCACGGGCCGCAGTAGTGGCAGGCGCGGCGCCCGTTGTGGTGCCGGGTGAGCACCGCGACCCGGGCCGGCATCAGGCGGCGGGCGCCGCCGAAGGCGCGATCGAGCCGCTGGCGCACCGCGTTCTCCATCGCGTTCATCGGGATCGCCGGCAGGAACTGCCCGTCGGGGAGCTGCGCCATGCCTTCGGCGTCACCGGCGATGCCGGCGAAGCGCTCGACGTGGTCGTACCAGGGCGCCAGGTCGGCGTAGCGGATCGGCCAGTCGACACCGTGCCCGTCGCGTGCGTTGGCCTCGAAGTCGAGGTCCGACCAGCGGTAGCTCTGGCGTCCCCAGAGGATCGAGCGGCCACCCACCTGGCGGCCGCGGATCCAGCGGAAGGGGAGTGGCCCGTCGCTCCCTTCGCCGAGGGTGTACGGGTTCTCGAGGTCGTTGACGAAGAACTTCGAGGTGATCGCGTCGCACGCCCCGGTCAGGCTCTGGATCGGCTGCTCGCGCGCCATCCGCTCGCGGTCCTCGAGACCGTGGAAGGGCAGCTCCCAGTCGGGCACGTGCTCGCCGTAGTCGCGCTCCGGCACGATCTGGCGGCCGGCCTCGAGCACCAGCACGTCGAGCCCCGCCTCGCAGAGCTCCTTGGCCGCCCAGCCGCCGGTGATCCCGGAGCCGATCACCACCGCATCCCAGATCCGGCTCTGCAGCTCGGAGTCGAGCTGCTCCGCGCCTGCTCGGGCGGAAGCCGGGGTGCCGACCTGGAGGAGCATCGTCGTGTAGCGTCGGGTGGCGTCGTCGGCGCGGCGGCGTGTGACGGTCGCGGGCTCAGTCGATCTCGAAGATGGCGTCGATCTCGACCGGCACGTCGAACGGCAGCACGTTGGTGCCGACGGCGAAGCGGGCGTGGCGCCCGCAGTCACCGAACACCTCGACCATCAGGTCGGAGGCGCCGTTGATCACCTTCGGCTGGTCGACGAAGTCGGGGGTGCAGTTGACGAAGCCACCGAGCTTGACGCAGCGGATCACCCGGTCGAGGTCGCCGCCGCAGGCCTGGTTGACCACCGAGATGATGTTGAGGCCGACCAGCCGCGCCGCCTCCTGGGCCTCTTCGAGGGAGTACTTGTCGCCGACCTTGCCGCGGTAGGCGAGGGCGCCGTCGCGGAACGGCACCTGGCCGGAGACGAACACCTGCTGGTTGCTGATCACGAAGGGCACGTAGTTGGCGGCCGGTGGCGGCGAGCCGGGCAGCTCGATGCCGAGCTCGGCGAGGCGTTCGTTGACGATCGGCATTCCGGGTTCCCCTTCGGTCTCTGGCGGGCGTAGCGCTGCGCTGCGACCCGTGGCTCTCAGACGGCGGAGCGAAAGCGTCACGATACCAGCAATCGGAGCCTCGGCCCTGTCGCGGCGGGCGGGCGCGTCGCGCTCCGCCCACGGTGGGCGGAGGAACCGACGGCGAGCCATGGCGTGAACCGCCGCGTGCACGCCGCGTGCACGCCGCGGCCGCGTGCGCAGCCTGCGCCGCTAAGATGCGCGCACCATGCGCAACCCGCTCGCCGACATCGTGGGGCCGGCGTCCCAGTTCTACGTCTCCCAGCGCCTGCGTCTGCACTACCTCGACTGGGGCAACGAAGAGAAGCCGCTGCTGCTGCTGGTGCACGGCGGGCGCGACCACGCCCACAACTGGGACTGGGTGGCCAAGGCGCTGCGCGACGACTTCCACATCGTCGCTCCCGATCTGCGCGGTCACGGCAACAGCCAGTGGGCGATCGGCGGCATGTACGCGATCTCCGATTTCGTGCTCGACATCGCCCAGCTGCTCGAGGCTCTCGATCAGTTCCCGGTGGCGATCGTGGCGCACTCGCTCGGCGGCATGATCTCGCTCCAGTACACCGGCCTGTATCCCGACCGGGTGTCCAAGATCGTCGCCATCGAGGGCCTGGGCCCGTCGCCCGAGCGCCTCGCCGAGCTGCGCCAGCGCGAAGCCCACGAGCGCTTGGTCGGCTGGATCAGCGAGATGCAGGGGCTCGCCGCGCGCCACCCCCGTCACTACCCGTCGGTCGAGGCGGCGGCGCGCCGCATGCAGGAGGTCAACTCCTTCCTCTCGGCCGAGCAGGCGCGGCACCTCACGGTGCACGGCGTCGCCCGCAACGAGGACGGCACCTACGGCTGGAAGTTCGACAACTACGTGCGCGCCGGCGCCCCCTTCCGCATGGACGAGGACGAGATCCGCGCCATCTGGAACCGCATCACCTGTCCCACCCTGCTGGTGCGTGGCACCGAGAGCTGGGCCAGCGACCCGGTCGAGGACGGCCGCATCGAGGCCTTTCGCAACGCCGAGCTGCGCAACTTCGACGGCGCCGGCCACTGGGTGCACCACGACCGCACCGACGACTTCATCGAGGTGGTGCGCGAGTTCCTGCTCGGCTGAGGGAGTCGAGACCCGTGAGCTCGGCCGACCCGAGCTCCGTGGTCGAGCCCCGCACGAACGGTGTGGCGAGTCATCGGCAGGGACAACCCCGCCCCAATCTCATCCTTGCAGGCAAGCCGCTTCCGATCCTCCCCCTTCAGGGGGAGGGCAGGGTGGGGGTGTCTCGTCGAGCGATTCCTTCTCAGGGCAAGGCCGGGTCTTGTCGGTTTTGGGGGTTTCCCAGTCGTCCGGCTCGCCGCGCCTCTCTCCTCCAACCACCTATGGAACAGCGCCCGTCTCCCCTCGTAGGAGAAGATGCGATACGGCGCTGCAGCTCGTGCCGGTCAGGCACTCTCGAGGATCGGCCTCTTCGTCGCACGGCCGGTCCATCCATTCCGCCTCAGGTGGAGGCGACGCCACGTGCGGCGGCTGACGCTGAGGAGACATCCGATGAAGACCAGCTCGATCTCTAGCAGTCCCGGATGGCCACCAAGGGCTGCCAGCGCAGACTCGGCCGACGAGCTGCCGCCCACTCCTGCCGTCCGAGGTTTCGGCGCCCGCTGGCCTCGTGGCGCCCGCCGGTCCAGGCTGGCCGCGATCCGCCGCAACGCCACGGTGCTCCCGCTCGCCCTCGCCCTCGCCCTGGCCGTCGCGCCGGCCTTTCTGGCCAGCGCCCAGCCCGCGGCGCCCTCTGCTTCCGCAGCTGCCGAGACCGGCGCCTCCGACACCGCGATCTCCCCCGAGGCGCTCTGGGCGGCGGCCCAGGCGGGCGACCTCGCCGGCGTCGGGGGGTCTTGACATCTATCCGGGCGGGCAACCGCACGGAGGAGTGTAAGGATCTACCAATGAAATGCGTCACCGCCACGGAAGGCCGTCGCCTTCTCTTCCGTCTGCTCGACGAGGTCGAGCGCGGCGAGGAGGTCGTTCTGGAGCGCGCCGGCGTGCGTTTCCGGCTCTCCCTCGAAGCCTCGACGTCCGCACCCGCCGCGTCTGCGCAGAGCCCGTTCGTCGTCCGCGATCCCACCCTGCTCGACGGGGAGTGGTCGTGGGTCGGCGACCAGCACGGCAAGCTGAACTACCGGCCGCATGGTCACCCCTCATCGGCCAGTGGCACGGATCGTTCTCACGATCCCTGATCCCGCCCCGGCACTCACCCGATGGTCGGAGCACGACCGCGTTCGGCTACGTCTCCACATCCACGGCGCGGGTGCCAGCCGAAGCCCTGAACGGTCGAAGGCCGCAGACCAGGGTTTTCGGATCGGATCTTCCCTGACGCGCTGGGCGAGAGCTCCGAGGGCGGGACGCCTCTCCGACTCGTCGCCGCCGCTGTCGCGGGTCTCCGGCAGCCATTCTCTCGTTCCCGAGTCGCTCTCTCGCCGACGCTCGACTGCATCCGCCGACCGGTTTCCGGAGTCACTTCCTTGTCCTCTCCCTTCCTCACCCGCCTCGCGGGCAGCAACCCAGCCAGCGAAGCCGACTTCGACCCGGCGTCGCGGCGCTGGCTGTTCGTCGCCTACGACCAGCTGAGCGACCAGATCGGTCCGCTCGCCGAGGAGGATCCCGGCGACCTCGGCATCGTGCTCGTGGAGACGAGCTGGAAGCCGCGCCTGCGGCCCTACCACGTGCAGAAGCTGGCGACGCTGCTCACCTCGCAGCGCCACTTCGCGCTCGAGCAGGCGGAGCGCGGCGTCGCGGTGCACTATCTCTTCTCGGAGGAGCCCTACTCCGAGGCGCTGCGCACCGCGCGCGCCGAGCTCGGCCTCGACGAGCGGGGCGAGCCGCTGCGCATGCAGGAGGCCGCCGAGTGGGAGCTGCGCCGCGTGCTCGAGCCGCTGGTCGAGGACGGCCACGTCGAGGTCGTGCCGCACGGCGCCTGGCTGACCACGACCGAGCAGTTCTGCGAGCACGCCGGCGAGGAGCCGCCGTGGCGCATGGATCGCTTCTACCGCGGCGTGCGCCAGGACACCGGTCTGCTGATGGACGGAGACTCCCCCGAGGGCGGCCGCTACAGCTTCGACGGCGACAACCGGGAGGCGTGGAGCGGCGAGCCCGAGGCCCCCGACACTCCGACCTTCGAGGTCGACGAGATCACCGCCGAGGTCGGCGCGCTGATCGAGGAGCGCTTCGCCGACCACCCGGGCGCTCTGCGGCTCGAGGCGATCGCCGCCTCGCGCGACGACGTCGAGCGGCTGTGGCAGTGGGCGCTCGAGCGCTGCATGGAGCACTTCGGCGCCTACGAGGATGCGATGAGCAGCCGCTCCAGCGGCATCTTCCACACTCGCATCTCGCCGCTGCTCAACCTCTGCCGGCTGCTGCCCGAGCGGGTGGTGCACGACGTCGCCCAGGCCGACATCCCCCTCAACAGCAAGGAGGGCTTCATCCGTCAGGTGATCGGCTGGCGCGAGTTCGTGCGCCACGTGCACCGCGAGACCGACGGCCTGCGCCGCCTGCCGGGGAAGAGGTCGGGCCAGTCGGGCCGGAACGAGAAGAGCGAGCAGATCGACTGGCGCGAGGTCCCCGCCCTCGACGCACCCGGCGACGGCGGCCACGCGCGCTGGCAGGAGTGGCTCGAGGACCGGGATTCGCAGGCCGACGACGGAGGGGAAGATGCGGCCGACGTGCCGCCCGTCGACGCCCGCTGGCCCCTGGACGCGGATGCCGCGGAGGACTCCAGCGAAGCGGAGAGCGACCTGCTGGTGCAGCTCGGCGGCGCGGCGCCCTCCGAGCTCGGCAGCGACGGCGAGCTGCCGCCTGCCTTCTGGGGCGCGCCCTCCGGCCTGCGCTGCCTCGACACCGTGGTCGAAGACGTCTGGCGCGAGGGCTACAGCCACCACATCACCCGGCTGATGGTCCTCGGCAACCTGGCGACCCTGCTCGACCTGTCGCCGCGACAGCTCACCGACTGGTTCTGGGTCGCCTACGCCGACGCCTACGACTGGGTGGTCGAGCCCAACGTGCTCGGCATGGCCACCTTCGCCGCCGGCGAGCTGATGACCACCAAGCCCTACGTCTCCGGTGCCGCCTACATCCACCGGATGAGCGACTACTGCGGCGACTGCGCCTTCCATCCCAAGAAGACCTGTCCGATCACGCGCTGGTACTGGGCCTTCCTCGAGCGCCACGCCGAGGCCCTCGAGGGCAACCAGCGCATCGCCATGCAGCTGCGCTCGGCGCAGAAGCGGAGCGATCCCGAGCAGGAGCTCGACGCCGCCTACTTCGAGACCGCCCGCGAGCTGCTCGAGGGCGGCGAGCGGTTGACGCCCGAGGTGTTCGCCGAGCTCGACGAGAGGCTCGGCGGCGACTGAGGTCGGGCCGAGACCCCGACCGCGGTCTGGACCGACCCGCCGCGGCCTGTACCGACCGAGACCGAGACCCTGACCGAGCCCCCGCGAAAGACCCGGCCGAGATCTCCGTTCATCGGTGACCGAGCCCCTGGAAGTACGACCGAGCCCTTGGAAGCTCGACCGATCCGCCGACCGATCCGCCCACCGATCCTCTGAACGATCCTCAGAACGATCCATCGATTGCGATGACCGCCGCCGACCTCTCCCGCCTCGCCCTGCTGGGGCAGCTCGCCACCACCCTGCCCCTGGTCGGTCTGATCTGGACCGTGCAGCTGGTGCACTATCCGCTCTTCCGCCTCGTCGGCGTGGAGCGCTTCCCCGAGTACCACGCCCAGCACTCGCTGTGGATCTCGGTGGTGGTGATGCCGCTGATGCTCGCCGAGCTGGCCCTGGCCGTCGCCTGGGCGGCGCTGCCGCCCGACGTCGGCGCCCTGGGTCTGAGCGGCAGCCGCACAGCCCTGCTCGGCCTGCTGCTCGTCGCCGCGGTGTGGATCGCCACCTTCGCCCTCTCCGTGCCACAGCACGCGCTACTCGCCGAGGGCTTCGACGCCGCCGCCCACGCCCGCCTGGTGTCGACCAACTGGCTGCGCACCGCGGCCTGGACGGGGAGGGCGGGGCTGCTGATGGCGGTGGCGTGGAAGATGTTGCGTTGAGGCGTGAGCTTCAGCGGCTCTTGGATCCAAGAGTGCCCAGGGTGCCGTCAGGCGGCTCGTTGCATCCTCGAAGCCGATGCCACCGCTTCGTCCGGAAAGGCGACCCTCCGGGCCCTCCCCCTTCAGGGGGAGGGTGGGGTGGGGGTGTCTCCTCGAGCGACCGCTGCTCCGGGAGTCGGGCTCTCTTCCCTTCCGCCCCTCCTCTCCCTTCCGCCCTTTTCCCTTTTCCCTTGTCCCTCTTCCCCCCAGACCCCTTCCGCCCTCTGCCCCCTATTCCCTTGTCCCTTCCCCAAACCTGCGCCCCCGCGCCAGCCGGATTGCTCCCTTCGCCGTCGACGCATCGACCCGCCGCCCCTTCTGCCGGATCTCCACCCGCTCCTCGGCGCAAAGGCGCCTGGCCGCGGCGCGGGTGCGCTGCATGAGCTCGCGCCAACCGCCTGGATCGGCGACGCGTGCCGCCTCGGAGGGGCAGATCGTGGCGGCGGCCGAGCGCTCGCTCAGCAACCGCAGGATCGACTCTTCGAGCTGGCGATCGACCTCGCCGAGCGGAGTCCGCCTGCAGCGCTGCGAGCAGTAGCGCACCTGCTCCCAGTCGTCCCGCCACTTCCTGCGCCACTCGAAGGTGCGGCCGCAGCGGGGGCAGGTCTTGCTCTCTTCGGCGTCGGAGCGGTGGGGCGAGCTCACTAGGGGCTTGCTGAAAAAGTCCTGTGGGCCTCGTTTCGAGCGCCGTTGGCCTCAGATCCTGTGGCGCGCGAGCGATGGCAATGCGGTGGCATTGTAGATAGAGCGCACCCAGAGGCTGAGGCGAAGCCGAAGGCGACGGAGAGAGACCAGCGACAGCCTGCTGGCGGTGGTCTCTCAACGCAGGAGATGGTGGGGCGCCGCCGCTCTTGAACGCCCGCAAGAGCGCAAGCGCCGGAACGCGGGCCCCTCGGGGCTCGCGTTCGGCACAACCCGCAGGGCGCGGGGGTTTGCGCCGCCTGGCCGCCCTGCTGTCTCGGGCCTCCTCCACGATGGCACCGCATCGAGTTCGTCGGCCGCGCCGGGGACCAGACGACGCAGATCCCCGCGCGAGGCTCCGCAGGACTTCTTCAGCAAGCCCCTAGGACCTCCGTGGTGGTTGGTGGCCGGGCGAACGGCCTGGGCGGTGACGTCGCCGCGACCTGTCCGGCCTTCGGCTGCGGATGCGGCGTGGATGAGCGTCAGGGCGGGAGCCGGAGGCCGCTCGCGGCAAAGCGCACATAGGATCGCTGGCCATGGAGCTTCCGCCGCCGCCCTCGTCCGCGCCGTCGCCGACGCCGCCGTCTTCCGCCGACGCCGCTCGCACGCACGATCCTCACGGCCCGCGCTCCCACGCCTTGCGCGTCTCACTCATCCTCGGGCTCGTCGCCCTGCCGCTGGGCCTGTGGCTCTTCCTCGAGTCGCAGGGCGTCGGCGTGCCGGAGATGAGCCGTTGGTGGCCGACGATCCTGCTGCTCATCGCGCTCGGCCTGGCGATCGACTTCTTCGCCCTCAGCCGCCGCCCGCGCTCCGCCGGCCTGGCGGTGCTCTACCTCGGGATCGGCTGCGTGCTCTACGGCTTCACCCTGGGGCGCAACTCGTGGCAGCACACCCTAGACCGCTTGCCGGCGGTGCCGCTGGTGATCGGCGCCGCCCTCATCGCCCACTGGCTCGCCGACGGCAGGCGCGGCGGCGCGATGATCGCCGCCGGAGCCGGCTTCGCGGTGCTCGGCCTCGCCGGGCTCGCCGCCCGCTTCCCGCTGCTCGAGGACCTGCTGCCGCGGGTGCAGGAGCTGTGGGCGCTGGCTCTGCTGTTGGTGGGGGGAGTGCTGCTCTGGAAGGTGGTCCGGCACCTGCGTGGCGGCGCGCCCTAGCCGCCTCGCGTCACGACTCCCGGTCGATGCCGGTGCGCCCCGCCGTCTCCGGGTGCACAGCGGCGCGACGCAGCAGCCGTCCTGATGGGAACGCCTCGGGAACGCCTCGGTGCCCTCCGGGGTCGATGGCTGCCCTCGAGTCGCGCTCCGTCGCGGCCGTCTTCCGCCGAGCACCGATCGCGCCGCCGGCGTTCGGTGCGACCCGAAACGAACAAGGCCGGGCGCGAACGCCCGGCCTTCGATCAGACAGCTGAAGCCGAAGCGGCTCAGGCCATCCGGCGCAGCGTGAAGAGCGCTCCCAGGCCGAGCAGCAGGCCGAGGGCCACCAGGCCGACGGTGCTGGCGGTGGGGATCTCGAGCACGTTGCCGCGCACCTCGGTGCCGTTGATGACGAACGGGAAGCCCTGCTGGGTCAGTGTGCCGCTGTCGAGAGCGTCAGGGTAGGTGACGCCGGCGTCGAGGCTCTGCAACCCATTGCCCGTTGTCGACTGACCGCTGATGTTGAGCGGCGGTGCCCAGGGGCCGGAACCGAGGCTGCCGTCCGCTTGCCAGGCGAGCCAGTAGGTGCCCGGCGGCAGAGAGATGCCGACGGTGACCGTGTTGGCCATGATCGGCCGGTCGCTGGCGACGCCGGTGGTGGTCTCGGTGACGCGGTAGACGCCCGACCAGGACGACGAGGCGAGCACGTTGGTGGTCAGGTCACCGAACACCACGGTGCTGCCCGGAGCGGCGGGCGGGCCGTCCCAGATCTGCACGCGAGCACCGGTCATGGTCGAGACGGTCGTCGAGCCGGTCTGGTAGGCGAAGAAGGTGATGTCGTCGATCTGCCACTCGTCGACGTCGCCAGGAATGGTGAAGTCGTCCGCGACGACGTTGTCGAAGGCGAACTGGTGGCCGAAGCCCAGCGTGTTCATGCCGAGCGTGACGCTCTGCAGGATGCTCTCGTCGGCGCCGCCGACGCCAGTGCCGGGAGAGTCGGCGAACTGGCCGTTGTCATAGAGCACGCTGCCGCCGCGCACCCAGAGGTTGCCGAAATCGGGCTGCACGACCGGGCCGGGCGCGACCTCAGGGTTGAAGACGTCCGCGGCGTCGGGAGTGGCGACCGCGCCGCTGCTCAGCAGCAGCAGGGCGAGGCAGGTGACGTTGAAGACTTTCATCAGAAGTGGTTCCCCTCTCGAGAGAGTCGATGGTTGGACCAGACGAGCCCCGACGACGGTCGGGCGGCCCGCCTGCACATAGCCGAATCGAAGATCGATCCGTGAAGGATAGCAGGGAGGGGCCGGATCGCCCAAGACGGAATCTCGGTCGATCTCGGAGACCCACGCTGCCCTGGTAGCGGGCGGAGACTGGCGCGGAGATCGGCGTGTCAGTGCGAAGTGTGATCGACTCCGGGACGCTCGCGATGCCGACCTGGACGCGGTCGGCCGCCCGCAGCGGAGCTGTCGCCGCTTCACCGCACCTGCCCGCTCCCCCGTACCACGTACTTGTAGATCGTCAGCTCCTCGAGTCCCATCGGGCCGCGGGCGTGCAGCTTGTCGGTCGAGATGCCGATCTCGGCGCCGAAGCCGAACTCGCCGCCGTCGGCGAAGCGGGTCGAGGCGTTGTGCAGCACGGTGGCGGAGTCGACCTCGGCGAGGAAGCGCGCCGCGGCCGCCTCGTCCTCGGTGACGATGGCGTCGGTGTGGCGCGAGCCGTGGCGCGCGATGTGGCGCAGCGCCTCGTCCAGCGAATCGACCACCCGCACCGCCAGATCGAGCGACAGGTACTCGCGGCCCCAGTCGTCCTCTGTGGCAGGCACGGCCTCGGGCACCAGCTCGCAGGTCGCCGGATCGCCGTGCAGGGTCACGCCGGCGTCCAGGAGCTCGCGGCCGTGGCGCGGCAGGAAGTGCGCTGCGACCTCGCGGTGTACCAGCAGCGTCTCCATCGCGTTGCACACTCCGGGGCGCTGCACCTTGGCGTTGTGGGAGATCGCCGCCGCCATCTCGAGCTCGGCGGCGCGGTCGACGTAGACGTGGCAGACGCCGTCGTAGTGCTTGAGCACCGGCATGCGGGCCGCGGCCGTCACCGCCTCGATCAGGCCGCGGCCGCCGCGCGGGATGATGAGATCGAGGCTGCCTTCCTGCTCGGCGAGATGGCGCACCCCGGTGCGGTCGACCTCATCGATCAGCTGGATCGCGTGCTCGGGCAGCTCGGCCCTCGCGGCGCCCCGCTGCAGTGCCGCGGCCAGCGCCAGGTTGGAGTGGATCGCCTCCGAGCCGCCGCGCAGGATCGTCGCGTTGCCGGCCTTGAGGCACAGCGTCGCCGCGTCGACGGTGACGTTGGGGCGCGATTCGTAGATGATGCCGATCACTCCGATCGGCACCCGCACCTTCTCGAGCCGCAGCCCGTTGGGCCGCTGCCAGTCGCGCAGCACCTCGCCCACCGGATCCGGCAGCTCGGCGATGCGGCGCACGTCGGCGGCGATCGCCACGATGCGTCCTGCGTCGAGGCGCAGCCGGTCGAGCATCGCGTCGTCGAGGCCGGCCCGGACGCCCGCCCCGAGATCGCGCGCGTTGGCTTCGACGATGCGCTCGGCGCCCGCCTCGAGCGAGTCCGCCATCGCCAGCAGGCCGGCGTTCTTGCGCTCGGTGGAGAGCGTCGCGAGTCGGGCTGCCGCGGTGCGGGCGTGCCGGCCCATGGCGGCGATGCGCTGGCGCAGGGAGCCGGCGGACTGTGAGACGTCGCCTGGCTGCGCGTCGCTCGTCCCCTGGCGCACGCCGCTCCGTTCTTCTCCCTGGGTGGCTTCGTGGCGATCGCCCATCACGGCTCCGCTACGCGCGCGACGCGGCCCGGCGCCCCGCCGGTGCTGGTCGAATCGGTTGCGCTCTCGCTCCTCGGGCTGCGCGGCGCCCTCGAAGCGGCTGCGGCGTGGAAGTAGGTCCCGACGATCCCGCCTCCGGCGACGCCGGCGACGATCCCCGGCGCCCGGCCGTCGGCGATCCAGGTCGGGATGCCGGCCTCCACCGCGGTGCGCACCGCCAGCAGCTTCGAGGCCATGCCGCCCACCGAGAGCCGGCCGTGGCCCGGGCCAGCCAGGTGCAGCACCGAGTCGACGTCCCGCACCTCGCGGATCAGCTCGCCGTTGCCGTCGGGCGAGTCGGTGAGCCCCACCGCGCCGGTGAGCAGCAGCAGCACGTCGGCGTCCGAGAGGATCGCCACCTCCGCCGACAGCTCGTCGTTGTCGCCGAACTTGAGCTCCTCCACCGCCACCGAGTCGTTCTCGTTGACGATCGGGATCGCGCCGCGTTTCTCGAGCAGCTCCTCGAGCGTGTTCTTGGCGTTGCGGTAGCGCAGCCGCGAATCGAGGTCCTGGTGAGTGAGCAGCAGCTGCGCCGCCACACAGCCCACCTCGTCGAACAGCGTGCGGTAGGTCTGCATCAGCCGCGCCTGGCCGATGGCCGCCAGCGCCTGCACCGAGGCCAGCGCCTCCGGCCGCTCCTCCAGCCCCAGCTCCATCAGCCCCGCCGCCACCGCGCCCGAGGAGACCAGCACGCAGCGGTGCCCCGCCGCCCGCAGCTCCGCGACCTCACCCACCAGCCACCGCATCTGAGGCAGGTCGAGCGCCAGCCCGCTCGGCTCGGCGAGCACGCCGCTGCCGATCTTGATGACGATGCGCTGGGGGGGCTGGGGAAGGGAGCGAGACATCAGCCGATGCTATTGAGCCGCCTCGTTCTCGCCAAGGCGAATCCGGGGGCCGATCCGGACCTCTACGTAGAGCACTACACCTACGACGTGTTCGGCAACCGAGTTCAGGTGCGCGAGCAGCACTGGCCCTTCGTCGGTTCGACCCCCTACGAGGACTACACCCATCTCGAGTCGACGAGTGTTTCGACGAATCAGATGACCGTCCCGGGATACGGTTTCGACCTCTCCGGCAACATGACGACTCGCCCGGGCGCGGGCGCCTCTCAGATCACGATGGCGTGGGACGACCTCGACGCCCTGCGTGAGCTGAACAACGACAACCGGCAGACCCGCTACGTCTACTCGGCGGAGGCGGAGCGCGGCATCGTCATCCGTCCGGACGACGGCACCGGCCAGAACCCGATTACCCTCTATCTGCGCGATCTGAACGGCCGCATCGTCTCCGAGTTCGAAGCCCCGCCGGGTTGTGTGGGCGGCTGCCCACCGCAGGTCTACGACGACTGGATCGCGGGCGGTGCCGGCTGGCAACGCGACTACTTCTTCGCCAACGACGAGCACCTGGTCACCATCCAGCGCGATCCGGCGGATCCACAGAGCGAGGTGCGGCGGTCCTACTGGCGCGACACGTGGGACATCATCCGCATCGTCTCATTGAGCGAGGGACTGGAGAGGAACTACGAGGATCCGAAGGATCGTGACCTCTTCCTGCTGCCCTTCGGCAACCAGGGCATCAACCTCAACATCACCTCGTTCGACCCGCGCGATCACGCGCTGCGTTTCGCCAACCACGAGCGCGACACCAACGCGCCGGACGACGCCACCGACGACGCGGACTACATGCACGCCCGCTACTACATCCCGGAGCGGGGCCGGTTCATGAGCGTCGACCCGATCAACTCGGCGGATCCGATGGTGCCGCAGAGTTGGAACAAGTATGCGTATGCGCTGAACAATCCGGTATCGTTCCATGATCCGGATGGGCGCTTCGCGCTCGGGATCCTGAAGAAGGGCGTCAAGCTCGCGATCAAGGGCGGCGACCTCGGTGCCACCTTCGGCGGACTCGTCGATGACGTCAAGACGGTCTTCGACAAGGATGCCTCGGGTGGTGATCGGGTGCTCGCGGCCCTCTCGGCAGCGAGTGAGGTGTTCTCGCCGGTCAGTGCGCGGGATGCGAAGGCGATTGGGACGGCGCTTGGGGCGACGAAGCGACGGCCGACCTCTGCGCAAAGGGCAGCCGCTCTTGAGAGGGCAGAGGACTCGGAAGGAGTAGCTCGGTGCACGTACTGCGAGGTCGAGCTCGATCGAACCAGTGGAAGTTCCAACTCTGCCGAAGTGGACCACTATGTTCCGTGGGCTCGCGGTGGCGAGACGGTTGACTCGAATCTGAATGCCTCGTGCCGGACGTGCAACAGGTCGGCGGGAGCGAAGGAGAAGTCCAGTGAGCCTGGTGAGGGACTGTGGGTTCCGCCGAAAGACCGAAAAGACAAGGGAAATTGACGCTCGTGGTTAGGGGGGCTGAGTCTCCATTGGTTCGTCGCATCCGAGAGGCGGTTGCGGCTGAGCATGCCGCAGGGACTAAACCTACCAAGCTGCGGGTAAGCGTGGCGAGCGAGGCTAGTTGGGAACCGAGCCCGCGAGGCGACAAGATACGAGTGAGGTGGCTATGCTGGAATCTGGGGACCGATGAGCGAGAGCTCACCGCGCCAGAGTTTGAGGTGATCTCTCCACAGATTACCGAAGCTATACTTCGGTCTGAGATGCCTGGCCACTTCCCTTCTCTGCTTGTGGAAGTCGACTCAAACATCGACGTCGACTGAAGTAGGGTAGGGAACTTAAGAATTCTTAAGGGGTCAGGGACCTGGCAGTTCTTAAGGGGTCAGGGACCTGGCAGGACCTCCTTGGAGTCGCCGCCCCGAGAGCCCGCGTTTCAGCTGAAGCGTCTGCTGGCCAGAGCCGACGCCGACGGCCAGATACGGCGATGCCGGCACGGCACCTTCGGCATCGTGCGCTGTGTTGGCCGCCCTCTGTGCTCGGTGGACGACGAACCTTGGCCGGCTCGAGAGCCGGCGCCGGCGTCAGCTCGGGGCTTCGAGGGCCCTGCGGACCTCGGCGTTGAGCCTGGGCAGGTGGCAGCCTTCTGGGAACTCTCCGATCGCTTCGCGGATGCCGGAGCGCAGGCGCTCGGAGGCTTGCATGTAGGAGCTCACCCAGGCGTGGTACTGCTCCCAGAACTCGAACCTGATCTGGCGGGTGGCGGCGTGGCATAGGGGCTTCGGGCTTCGCTTGGTCTTCTCGGGTCTGGGATGGGGATCGCGGCGCAGGATCCTCTTCTTCCAGTCGTCGGGGACCTGGGCGATGAGGTGTGCGTACTTCTCCTGGATGGACTCCAGCAGGCTCAGGATCGACTCTCGAATCTGCTTCCCGCAGAAGCCCTGCCAGCAGGGGATGGGAGAGAGCACGATGTCGAGCGAGTGGGTGTAGTCGATCTTGCGCGGCTCTGCGTGGTGCACGCGACGGTTCTTCGAGCGCTGGTTTGCCTCCCAGGCTCGGCGAGCGCGATAGAGCCCGGTTCGGTCGATCCACTTGCCGCCGCGGATCCGCATCTTCCCCTTCATCAGCTGCTTGACGCCGCTGACCCCGGGCCAGTCCTGCGGCCGGCGGACGAGTCCCTCTTTCACCCCATGGGCGAGCAGGTAGGCGAGGCGCTCGACCTGGGCCTTCTCCTCGTCGGTGACTGGGACTGCGCTGTAGCGGCCGCGGAAGATGCCGCCCTCCCAGGAGATCTCGGTCCCGATCTCCTTGGACAGGTTGCTGCCGATGTAGCGCTGGAAGGCTTCGAGCTGCTCGTGGTCCCGCGGACACAGATAGAGGTGCGCGTGGTTGCTCATCACGACGACGTCGTAGATGGTCATGCCGTAGAGGAGCTGGGCCCTCGCGATGACGCCTTTGATCAGGGCGTTGACACGGTCGCTCGGCCGCAGCAGGAAACGCGACTGGAAGCAGCGCATGGTGATGACCATGGGCTTGCCTGGCGGGACGAAGCGGGGCGGGCGGGGCAGGGCGGACCTCCGGCGGTGCGGTCCGCGCGAGTGGGTGCGCGGACGCTGTATGCCCACCAGAACGATGCCGCGCGAGCCTGGCTGACGCCGCGTGGCGAATGTGACGCCGCTTGGCGAATGAGCGGGTCCCGGCGCCTCGCTCGACTTCGGCGCCGATCTCACTCAGCGAGAACGGTCGACGTTGTCGTGCAGCCTCTCGAGAACCGCGACGTGATCAAGCGCAGCTTCCAAGACGTCGCCTGCGTAGCCGCTCGCGATCGGCACCCGATGCGACGATCGCCTCGATGTCGGTGTCGGCGAGATCCTGGGAGCCCTAGGGGAGTGCCAGTCGTCTGAGAGAGCTCTCCGCCGGAGAGAGCGTCTCGTTCGCGGATGATCCTGAATGGCGAGCTCGGTCGGCTGATCGAGTGGCGCCGGCGCTCAGTCGTCGTCGGGCGACTCACCCACCAGATCGAGAGCGTCGACGACGAGAGATGGCGCCAGGTAGAGGCCCTGCTGGAGCAGAGCTTGGAGCACTGGCCGGGCCTCCGGGACGAGACCCGCCTTCCGTGCTCTCAGGATGACGCCGAGCGTTCCCGTGGTCGAGATCTCTAGGGACGCGGCGCATCGTCGTGCCTCGAGATCGTCGACGATCGCCTCGCAACCCGCCAACCGAGAGCGACGGCCAGGACCGACGACTCCCCGGGTCCGAGATCCCACCGTTCGATCTCGACCGGGACGACCGGCGCCTCCACCACGCGAAAGCGCACAGGTAGCGAACGGACTTCGGGGTTCTGCTCGGCACCGGCGAGCACTTCCTCTCGCACAGCTTCCGGCACGACGACTTCGTCGGCCAGCTTGGTCAGGAGATCGAGACGATCGATCCGGCTCAGGAGGATGAGCGGCGAGGCATTGACGACGAAGCGCCTCACCCGTCGCGTGCCAACTCTTGCCGCAGCTCCTCGGTCGACGTCTGGAGCGCGGGGATCCGGCGCCGGAACAGCTCCTCGAGGAATGCCGCTCGAGTCACACCGCCGATCTCGGCAGCCTTGCCCTGGGAGATCTCGCCTTGGGAGTACCAGTGGATGGCAGCAGCGAGGCGCATCTCGCGCTGGAACTCCTCAGGGGAGCGACGGAGCGCCGAGAAGACGTCGGCTGGCAGATCGAAGGTCACTGTCGGCATGGCGGCATCGTAACCCGGAACATGTGTGGGTTCGCGCCTCCCTCTACACCAATCGCCTTTGCGGGAACTAGAGGGTCAGGGACCTGGCTCTTCGGGAATCGTGGTGGAGATCTCGTAGTCTGTCCTGGATGTAGCTAAGCCTTTGACACCTTAGATCACCTTGGATCACTGACTTTCCCCTCGCCGAGAACGGTCAGCCCGAGCTGCTGGACTTCACCTGCACCGACGGGGTGCGTGGGCAGGGGCTGGACGGCACGTCGGGTCTGGCGGTCTCCTCTGACGGCCGGAAGGTCTACGCCACCGGCTTCCTCGATCACTCACAGGTCGGGTTCACGGTCTTGCCATTGTTCGCGGACGGCTTCGAGGGTGGCGATGCCGGAGCCTGGAGCGCGGTTGTCGACTGAGTGTGGGGGCCAGGGCGGAGCTCGCCGGTAACGTTGACTAAGCCGATGACCAAGTCGATGCTGTGCTCATGACCGAGGTCTCCGTGCGCGAAGCGAAGACGCATCTCTCGCGCCTGCTCCGTCGGGTGGCGAGTGGCGAGGAGATCGTGATCTCCAGGTCCGGCACTCCCGTGGCGCGCCTGGTGCCGCTGACGCCGCCGGGTCGGCGAGTGCTCGGAAGGGACCGTGGGGCGTTCGTGGTGCCCGCCGACTTCGACGACTCGCTGCCCGAAGACGTGCTCGCCGCCTTCGAGGGATGAGAGTCCTCCTCGATACGCACGTCTGGCTGTGGATGCAGGTCGAGCCGGAGCGTTTCTCGAGAGACACGACGGAGGAGATCCTGCTCGACTCCACGGTGGATCTGCTTCTGTCCGCGGCCAGCTCCTGGGAGATCGCGATCCAGCACGCTCTCGGCAAGCTCGAGCTGCCGCTGGCTCCGACGGAGTACGTCCCGTCGCGAATGGCTTCGAGTGGTGTGCTCGGCCTGCCGATCGAGCATGCGCACGCGCTGCACGTCGCCTCTTTGCCGCCGCACCACACTGACCCCTTCGATCGGCTGCTCGTCGCTCAGGCTCAGCTCGAATCGCTGCCGATCCTCACCGCCGACGCGCAACTGGCGGCCTACGACGTGCAGCTCCTGCAGCCGTGAGACACGGGACGGTGGTGCTGGCGATCCGTTACGGACGTCACCTTCTGCGCGAGTCTGAGGAGAGCGGCCTGAGCCCGATCGCTCTCTCCTCAGCCCGAGGAGGACGCAGCGACCGGGAGCTCCTCACTCCATCGACGAGCTCGTCGGCAGCCAGAGGTCGCCCTGGCGGGTCATCGTGACCTCGCCCTTCACCGGCTCTCCCCCATTCGGTGAAAAGGGTCAGGGACCTGGCAGCACCAACCAGGAAGACGATGTCCCCCGTGGTTCGGGGGCGATTGCGGAGGCGTTTGCCGCCAGCCCTCCGGCCAGCGGGTCCGGATGCCCGCATCGGCCAGCATACGCGACACCTCCCGCACAGCTCGCTCGTAGCCCGGAACCGGCCGTAGCGCTCGCTCGAGGTCCGGTTTCCGCCCCGGGTTCATGCGTCGGCTCCTCTGGATCGCGATCTGGGCGCGCATCTCCACGGGTCTACTCCTCGCGCGCGCCGAACCGTCTTCACCGGTGCACATCTGGCCTCGCCGCTGGCGGGGTTTCCAGGGAACTCGAGGGTGAGTGGTCTGGAAGGACGGATGCGGATCTCTTCCATTCCTCGGGTACCCGCGGAGGAGGGCGCATAGGGAGTGCCAGGCGTTCGAGGAGACCGCCTACTCGCCTCTCCTGTCCCGCACCAGCTTCAGGACCCTCGCGTCTTCCTGATGCCGTGGGTGATCGATGTGGCGCTTGATCTCGTAGAGCCCGTCGAGGTCGATCCATGAGGCCTCGGCGTCGCCGTAGGGCGAGAGGATTCGCCGCTCCCAGGCTTCGTCGAACGTCGGACCTCCGGCGCTCGCGGGGTCACGAAGGATGTCGATCCGGTTTGGAGCCACTCCTAGCTGGAGGATCTCCTGATCGTCGTCCGGGTCGAGGAGGTGGGGACTGCCGAACTCGACGAGCGCCCGGTTCGTCCGCTCGACGTTGTCGGTCCTGGGATCCACCCAGAGATCCATGTCTTTGGTGAATCGGGGTTTGGCGTGAAAGATGAAGGCCAGTCCGCCGACGATCAGATAGCGGACCCGATGCTCTCCGAGGATCTCCAGCAAATCCTCGAAGTCCCGGATGGTCTCCATCCTCAGTCGCCCGAGAAGCGCTTCGCGCGAGCTACCTTCTCCAGGTCGCGGTGAAGCGCGACCAGGGCTGACAGACGCTCCTGCGGCGTTCGGCGCTGCCAGAATTCCAGATCCCAGAGCTCGGCCTCTTCGAAGCTCGTCGAGGAGTGCGTTTCGATGAGTTGCCGCCGCAGCGCGGCACGTGCTGCCCTCTCCTCCTCCGCCTCGTCGCTGACCCTGCTCTGAGAGCGGAATTCGTTCGGGGAAGTGCCTCTCATCGCCTTCGGATTCTATCTCCTCGATACGCACCTCTGGCTGTGGATGCAGGGGGAGCCGGAAGTTACTCGAAGCACACGACCGAGAAGGTGCTCCTCGATTCGCCCTCTCTTGATTCGGAGGAGGACGCAGCAAACGGGAGATCCCTCACTCCATCGACGAGCTGGTCGGCAGCCAGAGGTCGCCCTGGCGGGTCATCGTGACCTCGCCCTTCACCGGCTCTCCCTCCATCGTGCCGACGATGCGCAGCACGGCTTCGTCGCCGGAGATCGATCCGCTGACGATCTCGACGTCCTGCGGCGTCATCAGCGCCATCAGCTCGAGCGACTCGGCGGCGTCGGGCTCGTCGAGCATGGCGGCCATCTCGGCCGGGACCAGGGCGCGGATGCGCTCGAGGTCTCCGGAGTGGATGGCCTGCGTCCAGCGCAGGTAGGACTCGCCCGGCGCGCCGCCGCCCTCGGGCAACGGGTCGCCGATCGGCGCCGAGGGGTCGACCAGCGGAGCGTGGAAGGCGAGGTCGTAAAAGTACCGGTCGTCGAAGAACTCCTGCTCCTCGGGCAGGTGGATCCTGCCGATCCAGGCGTCGCCGTCGCGCGAGGTGATCTCGAGCGTCGGCGTGGTGCCGCCGGAGAGGCTGCCGCTGTCGACGCGGAGAGTGTTGGAGAGCACCTCGAGCGCCGGCTCGTCGCCGAACTCCGAGGTCCAGGTGATGCCGATGGTGAGCGACGGATCGTGGAACGGATCGTCGATCTCGCGCGGCGCCACGGGCTCGGCGGTGAGCACCAGGGTCCACGTGGGATCGTTCTCGTCGTAGAAGCCCTTCTCCTCGGCGTAGATGGCGGCGTACGCGATCGCCAGATCGTTGCCGTTGAAGGTCGCGGTGCCCTTGGCGGTCCCGGGCTCCTGGGCGAGCGCCGGCGCAGCCGCGACGAACAGCAGCAGGGGAACGAGCGCGAGGAGGACGAGGCGCGGGCAGCGGGCGAGAGGGGAGGAGAGGAATCGGGGTCTTGGCACAGGGTGTCTCCTTGGGACGTGGTCGTCGAAGTGCTTGCCTCGGGTCGTGCCGCGCGAAGGCGGCCGGTGTGCGACGTCCGGGGGTATGCGTCGTCGCGGGGTCTCTTGCTGGACGAGCCGAGTATCCCGCGCCGAGCACCGTAGCGTCTCGTCCAGACGGCGGCGAAGGGCTCGAGAGTCGCTGGGGTGCCGGTGTCGAGGAGATCAACGAGGACCGCGGCCGGAACCGGGCGGGGCTCAGGCGGGCGTCGGCTCGGTGCCCTCGAGGACGGGTCGGTCGGCCGGGCTTCGCGGACGAGGTGTGTTCGCCGCTCGTGACACCCCCACCCTGCCCTCCCCCTGCAGGGGGAGGGTTGGGGATGGCGGACACTCTCGCTGCACCCTCCGATGCCAGGGCTCAGATGGCGAACATCCACCCGCCCAAACCCCGTACCAGAGCGGAGCCTGAGGTCTCGGGGACCAAAGAGGCATTCGCCCTGCCGCGTGTTTGCAGCCATCGGCTGACCCTGGAGAGAGTACACCGATGCAGCAGATCGTCAGGACCAGCCGGCTCGCCGCCCCGAGCGACGTCGTGTGGCGTCACGCCGCCAGTCCGCAGGGCGTCAACCGTGAGCTGGCGCCCTTCCTGCGGATGACCTTCCCGCCGGATTTTGACGACCTGACCAGCTCGTGGCAGCCGGGCGAGCGCCTCTTCCGAGCCTGGATCCTCCTGCTGGGGATCCTGCCGGTCGAGTACGACGACCTAGCCTTCGTCGAGGTCGAGGAGGGGAGGCGCTTCCTCGAGCGCTCCGAGCTGCTGACCCAGAGGATCTGGGAGCACGAGCGGATCGTGGAAGCCGCTGGCGCAGGATGCACGTTGACCGATCGGGTGCGCTTCGAGCCCCGGGTCCGCTGGCTGGGTCCGCTGGCGCGGAGGATCGTCGCTGCGCTCTTCGCCTGGCGTCACCGCAGACTGAGGCGCCTCTTCGGCTGATCGCGAGCGACGGCGCCAGGGACCGAGAGCACGCCGGGAGCGGGATCGTCGCCACCTCAGGGTGTGGCGGCCGGCCACCCAGTCGAGAGCGCTCCCTGGGTCTCTGCGCCTCCTCAGCGGGGGGTGCGTCGAGCGACAGATTCCCCTCGCGGCTCGTCCGACCCGACCCGCTCGTCAGGGTGGGTCAGGCGCCGACTCACGGCACTGCGCGCCGTACGCCACCTCGTAGCTCTCCTCGTAGCAGCGGATCAGTCCGTTGACGACGTCGAGGTTGGCGGGCCAGGTGGGGGAGAAGCCGTACTGCTTCTGCATCTGGCGCAGGGTCTCCTGCCAGCCTTCGGGCTCGGGGATCGCGACGAGCTCGGCGCGCGCCTTGGCGAGACGCCGTCGATCGCGCTCGAGGAACGCGATGGTGGCCTCGGCGTAGGCGCGCCAAGAGGGATCGGAGTGGTCGTCGAAGCTGCGGCGCATGAGCTGCGCGGCACGCTCGTTCTGCCCTTCCATGGCGCGCAGCTGGGCCTCGTGCCAGCAGAGGATGCCGAAACGCTGGGCCGGCGTGGCGGACCCGCCCGAGCGCTCCGGGTCGCCCGAGGCTGTCTCGGCGCCTGGCCCTTCACCCGCCGCTGTGCGCCCGGCGAGGGGCGCGGAGCTCTCGCCGGCCGACGCCGAGCCGCCTCGTGACGAGCCCTCGGCGCGCTCGCGGTACTCGCGGATCAGGTCGGCGGCGGCGAGGCGGCACTCGGGCCGCGCGGCGATCGGCCTCCAACCGCCTTCGAGGTCCTGGTCGAACGACTGCTGGTCGAGGGCGAGGAGCTCTTCGCGCTCGCCCGGTGCGATGCAGGGTGCGGCCGCGTCGCCCTCCGCGGGCGGCTGCGTCTCGAGCGCTGCGGCAGGGTACGCGGCGCCCGCGAGCAGAAGGGCGACGGCGAGGCTGCTGCGGACCGGGAACCGCTTCGCGATGCTCATGCTTCGTAGGCCCCACCGGTTTCCTCGGCGTCGCCGAAGATCAGCCGGCCGCGTCCTCGATCTGCCCCACCGCCGCGACGAACTGATGCACCGGCTCGAGGTCGTGCAGCGCGGCGACGGCGCGCTCGAGATCGAAGGATACGTACTCGTGGAGCAGCACGTTGCGGAATCCGACGAGACGCACCAGCGACGAGACCAGCGCAGCATCGAACGGATCCAGCTGCTCGAGATTGCGCACCGACTCGGCGTAGGTGGTGAAGGAGAGCTCGCTACGCGAGGAGAGCTCGCCGGCGATGTCGATGACCAGCTGGCAGATGCTGAGGAGGGAGAAGAGCACGTCGTTGTGCAACGAGAGGTCGGCGCGCAGCGAGCCGGCGTCGGAGACGCGGTCGCGTAGCCCTTCGAGGTGGGCGAGATAGCGGCGCAGCTCGCCGAGTCGCTCGACCAGGAAGGTCACGGTGACGCAGGCTCGCGGAGACGTTGCAGCAGGCGCCTGCGGTGGCGCTGCACGAAAGGCTCGAGGTCGGCCGCCAGGAGCTGGACATCGCGTCGGTAGGCGTGGGCGGCCTCGGCGTCACCGACGAAGATCCGCACGCCGCGCTGCACGACGGCGCGGCCGAAGAGCGGCGACGCCTGGTTGAGGACCACGACGTCGACCGCATCGGTGCCCAGCGCCTGCGACAGGTCGGTGATCAGCCGTAGCCGATGCTCGAAGGCCTGCTCGGAGTCGCTCGCCTCGCTCCACGGCAGCAGCACCGCGACGTCGACGTCGCTCTCCCGGTGGGAGCGTCCCTCGGCCTGGCTGCCGAAGAGGTAGGCCGCCGCGACCTCGACCGCGGCGTCCGAGGCGAAGTAGTCGCGAAGGCGACGGACGAGCTCCGCGGTCTCCCTGCGAGGTTGGGGTTGCGGTGCAGGCATGCGGAGAGCGTAGCGGAGGAGGCTGTCGTTGGCTCGGGCGAGGCCTTCCTGGGAGAACCCCCACAGCCCGGTCAACCGCGTCGCGGAGGGCTTGCGATCGGCTCTGGCTCTCTGAGGATCCCGCCCCAGTCAGCTCCGACCGGGGCCCACCACCGCGACCACCTCCACCGCGTGTGCCTTGAACACCAGCCAGACCCGTTTGCCGGGCACCAGGTCGAGGCGCACCGCGGTGCCGGCGGTGACGTGCGCGACCAGCTCGAGGCCGGAGCCGGGCTCGCGGCAGCGCAGCACGACGCCTGAGGGGCGTTCTGCGGCAGGGCGGTCGTGCGAGACCCGCTCGCCCGGCGATCGAGCTCGCAGCGGCGGCGGATCGTCGTCCACCGTGGCGGGCTCGCTGCTGGCCGCTTCGGCCGCGTCGGGGTCCGCCTCGCGGGTCTGGGAGTCGGCGCCGAGGCGCTCGACCAGGTCGGTGGCGATCACGTTGACCGCCGAGAGCAGCTCGGGCTCGCGGGTGGCGACGAGGATCTCTTCGCTGCCGATCGTCGCCGTGACCCGGTCGCCGACGGCGATGGCGCGCTCGCTGGCCGCGCCGGCCGATCGGGTGGCCGGCAGGCTGCTCTGCGGCACCACGATCTCGAGGCCCTGGCAGTCGAGGCGCACGACGTCGTCGTCGGCGGCGGTGACGACGCCCTGCACCAGGTTGTCGCTGGTGAGCATCGGCGGCTCCCGATCGGCCCGGTGGGCGGCATCGACGTCCGAAGGCGCTGGCCCGCCGGAGGGGACCGCGGTCTCGGCTTCGTGGGCCTCGCTGGCAGCCCGCGACCTGGCGCCGCTCGGCCCTTCGGCGACGATCCGGCCGCGCTCGAGGCGCTGCACCCGCTCGCAGAGAACCAGCGCCAGCAGCGGATCGTGCGAGACCAGGATCAGCGGCACCGGGAAGCGCTCGCGCAGGCTCAGCAGGTCGCTGAGGATGCGGCGCTTGAGCGGCGGATCGAGGGCGGTGAGCGGCTCGTCGAGGAGCAGCAGGTCGGGCGCCGCGCACAGCGCCCGCGCCAGGCCGACGCGCTGGCGCTCGCCACCGGAGAGCTCGCCTGGACGGCGCTCCAGCAGCGCGTCGATCTCGAGCAGCTCGGCGAGCTCGCCGAGCCGGCGGTCGAAGTCGCCTTGCACGTCGACCCGCGCGTCGGCATCGCGGCCGGCGGCGCGCGCCAGCTCGACGTTGCCGCGCGCCGTGAGGTGGGGGAAGAGCAGCACGTCCTGCGGCAGGTAGCCGATGCGGCGCTGGCGCGGCGGCAGGTCGATGCCGGCCCGGGAGTCGAACAGGGTCCTGCCGCCGAGCACGATGCGGCCGCGGGACGGCCGGCGCCAGCCGGCGAGGGTCTCGAGCAGGCTGGTCTTGCCGGCCCCCGACGGTCCGTAGACGCCGAGCGCCGCGACCTCGCCGTGCAGCCGCCAGTGCACGGTGAACTGGCGCAGCGGCAGCTCGATCTCGCAGTCGAAGATCATCGCCGCTCCTGCGCGGCTTCGGACCCGGCCGGCCCGTCGTGACCGGCAGCGCTGCGATCGCGGCGCTGCGCACGTTCTGCCGGCGGGTCGGTGAGCCGTCCGGCGGCGCTGACCAGCAGGAACGCCAGCGCCACCGCGACCGCCAGCAGCAGCAGCGCGCGGTCGTCGCGCCCCGCCTGGATCTCCTCGAACAGCGCCAGGGCGAGGGTCTGGGTGGCGCCGGGGATCGATCCTGCTACCAGGACCGTGGCGCCGAACTCGCCGAGAGCGCGCGAGAAGCCGAGCAGGCCGGCCGCCGCCAGGCCGCGCGCCGCCAGCGGCAGGGTCACCCGGCGCAGGATCGCGAGGCGGCCGAGCCCCATCGTCGCCGCCATCAGCTCGAGCCGTGGCGGCACCGCGGCGAAGGCGACCCGCGCGGTGCGCACCACCAGCGGGAACGACATCACGCCGGCGGCCAGCGTCGCCCCCTGCCAGGTGAAGAGCAGGCCGAGGTCGAAGCCGAGGGTCTGGTTGCCGAGCGGGCCGTCGCGTCCGAGCAGCAGCAGCAGCGCCAGGCCGACGGCGGTCGGCGGCAGCACCAACGGCAGCTCGACGAAGGTCTCGACCAGGCGCCGGCCGGGGAAGCGTCGGCGCTCGAGCAGCAGGGCGGTGGCGGCGCCGAGCGGCAGCACGAAGACGGTCGCCACCGCGGCGACCTGCAGGCTGAGCCAGAGCGGCGCGAGCAGCGGTTGGGTCATGGCGTTCGGCGCTCCAGCGCGGTGCGGGTCGAAGCCATCGTGGCGTGGGCGTCTGGAGAGGTGGACCGGACCCGGACCGCGGCGACCCTGGCGTCGCCGTGATGGAGCGGGCGCTGGCTCGTCGACGCGGGCGGGCTCTGCGCCGACACCGGGAGCACCGTGAAGCCGTGACGCTGGTAGACGGCGCGTGCCGACGGCCCGACCAGCGCGTCGAGCACGCGGCGCACCCG
This sequence comes from Acidobacteriota bacterium, assembly GCA_003388555.1. GTDB lineage: Bacteria > Acidobacteriota > Thermoanaerobaculia > Multivoradales > Multivoraceae > QQVD01. The sequence continues at coordinate 34,288 of QQVD01000007.1, forward strand.
GGCCTCGTGGCGAAGCTCTTGCCGCGAGCCCCGAGCGCCCTGGGTGTCGTCGTCGCCGCTGCGGACCGGCGCCAGCGCGTAGCGGATCTCGGGGGCTCCGGGCGTCTCGGGCGGCACCCGGTGCACCACCACCAGCTCGGGGAAGAGCGCCGCGTCGGTGGCGTAGACGACGCCGAGCGGGGCGCCGCCGCTGCGCACCGCGGCGAGCGCGGCGCGCACGTCGGGGGTCGGCAGCAGGCGGTCTTCGAGATCGCTCCACGCTCCCAGCGCCTCGAGCCACTGGCGGGCGTAGCGGCCCGCCGGCACCGAGTCGGGGTTGCCGATCGCCAGACGCGCGGCGGCGCGCAGGCACGCCGACGGATCCGGGTCGCACGCGGGGCCTTCGCCCGCGTCGGCGGCGATCAGCACCAGCGCGTTGGAGAGCGGCTCGAGCACCTGAGAGGGATCGACACGCCCGGCGTCGATCAGGCGCTGCATCTCCTCGGTCGAGGCGGAGAAGAAGAGGTCGGCGCGGTCGGAGCGCTCGATCTGGCGCCGCAGCACGCCGGACGAGGCGACGTTGAGGCGCACCTCGATCGGTGGCTCACCGTCCGCGCCGTCCGCCGCCTGCGCCGCGTCGGGGGCGAGTCCGGCGACGATCTCGCCCACCGCCTCCTGCAGGCTGGCGGCGACGAAGAGGTGCACCGGCCGGTCCGCGGGCGACGGGGCGCAGCTCGCGAGGCTCAGGGCGAGCAGCAGGACCAGCCCTGCCGTACCCGATGGCCGGGCGAGTCGGGGGTGCAGGTCGACCCGGGCGTCGATGTCTGGAAGCGCGGCGACCGGGCGATCGCCGCCGGGCATCGCCGTCACCACGGGCTCCTAGCCGTCCGCTCCGGGCGTCGCTGCTGCGCCCGTCGGGCCGAGCACGCCTGCAGCGCGCAGGGCGGCGATGCGCTCGGCGTCGAAGCCGGCCTCGGCGAGCACCTCCTCGGTGTGCTCGCCGTGGTCGGCCGCGTGGCAACGGATCCCGCTCGGAGTCTTCTCGAAGCGCGCCGGCGGCCGCGCCCGCAGCATCGCACCGCCGCGCGGGTGCTCGACCCGCTCGATGGTCTCGTTGTGCCGCGCCTGATCGTCGCCGGCGAGCTCGGCGAGGCGGTTGACCTTGGCGCACGGAACGCCGTGCTCGTCGAGCAGGGCGCACACCTCGTCGGCGCTGCGCCGGGCGATCTCGCGCTCCTCCCAGTCGCGGATCTCGTCGATCGCCTGCATGCGGCCGAGCAGGGTGGCGAAGCGGGGGTCGTCGGCCAGCTCGGGACGCCCGAAGGCGTTGCACACGCCGCGGAACTCGACGTCGCTGCCGCTGACGACGAGCACGTAGCCGTCGGACGCCCGGGAGATCCGGAACATGTCGGCGAGATCCGGCGTGCGGGTGAGCCCCGGGTCCTCGTCGCGGTCCGCGAGGCCTCGGGGCGGCAGGAAGGAGTGGTTCCACATCATGTCGCACCAGTGGAAGGCGATCGCCGCGTCGAGCATCGACAGCTCGACGTGCTGGCCGCCGGCGCCGCGCTCGCGCGCGAAGAGCGCCGCGGTGATCGCCTGCGCCGCGGTCAGCGCGGTGACCTTGTCGCAGACGATCGAGCGCACGAGATCCGGCGGCGCCTCGCCGGGCCGGTCGAGCGGGGCGTCACCGCCTGCCTCGGCCTCGCTCGCCGCCTGCATGCGGCGCTGCGGCGACTGGCCCTGCGCCCACGCCATGCCGCTGGCGGCCTGGATCAGCGGGTCGTAGACGCGGCGGCCGGCGTGCGGCCCGCTGCGCCCGAAGCCGGCGATCGAGCAGTAGACGAGGTCGGGATTGAGCGCCGCCATCGCGGCGTAGCCGATGCCCATGCGCTCGGCGGCGCCGGGACGGAAGTTCTGCACCAGCACGTCGGCGGTCGGCACCAGGTCGCGGAAGGCCTCGAGCCCCGGCGGCTGCGACAGGTCGAGCACGATGCAGCGCTTGCTGCGGTTGGCGGCGGCGAAGATCGCCGAGACGCCGCCGCGCTGGGTGCCCATCGGACGCGTCAGGTCGCCGACCGTCGGTGGCTCCACCTTGATCACGTCGGCGCCCTGCTCGGCGAGCATCATCGTCGCCAGCGGACCGGAGACGATCGCGGTGAGATCGAGGACGCGGATGCCGTCGAGGGGTCCTGGCATGGGGATCTCGGATCGGGTGGTCGATCGGGTGGTGGTGGGCGCCGGCGGTGGCGCGACGGAGGAGCGCGACGAGTCTAAGGGGCTTGGAGGGTGAGGCTGTCATGGGAGCCAGCGGGTGTGGCGCACATTCCCAGCCCCCTGAAGGAACTCGTTTCACGAGCCCCCCACGCCGAGGCGAACCGCTGAGCCGAGCCGCAGGAGCGGCGGTGGGAGCCAGCGAGCACCGACGGTCCTTCCTCGGTCCTCCCCCTGAAGGGGAAGGAGGCGGAGGGTCGCGGGCGCGAGGCGTCCCATCGGTCGCGTCCGGTGAAGCGTCCGTCATCCCGGACTTGATCCAGGGATCCACGCTTTGCGTGAGACGGTGACGTTCGCTGGTGCGATGAGCTCGCTTCCCCAGCCTCCCGCTGAAGGAACCGCTTCATCAGACCCCCGGTGCCGAGGCGAACCGCGTGAGCCGAGCCGCAGGAGCGGCGGTGGGAGCCAGCTTTCCTCGGTCTTCCCTCTGAAGGAACTAGTTTCACGAGACCCCCCCCACCCGGCCTCCCCCTGAAGGGGGAGGGGCGGGAGGGGCGCGGGTCCGATGCGCCCTCGCGGTCGTCAGCGCGGCGACAGCTCGAGCACGCTGCGCGAGCGCACGGCGGCGGCGTCGGGGTGGTCGACCTCGACGCGCAGCTGGCGCACGCCCTCTCCGGGCGACGGGGTGTAGGAGAGCAGGTAGTGGCCGGCGAGCTCGACGCGGATCTGCTCGTAGATGCGGCCGAGCGCGGCGGCGTCGAAGAGCTCGTAGAAGCGGCCGCCGCTCTGGCTGGCGAGCGTCTCGAGCACCGGATCGACGCCGCCCGCCGCCTCGCCGGAGCGCAGCCCGATGGTGTAGATCAGCACGCCCTGGCGCCGTGCCGCGGCGACCACCTCGTCGAGGGTGAAGCGGCTGTTCTCGTCGCGGCCGTCGGAGAGCACGATCACGGCGCCGCCGCTGCCGCTGCCGCCGACCTCGCGCACGGCGGTGAGCACCGCGTCGTAGAGGGCGGTGCCGCCGAGCGGCCGCAGGCTCGCGATGGAGCGTTCGAGCGCGGCGAGGTCGCGGGTCAGCGCCTGGTCGACGGTGACGCGGTCGGAGAACGAGAGCAGCGCGACGCGGTCTACGGCAGCCGTCCCGGAGTCCCCGTCACCGCGACCGCCCGCGTCTCCCGCACCCGCGTTCTCTGCCGCGGCGCCGGTTCCGCCGGTCGTCGGCCGCGCCAGGATCTGACGGACCAGCTCGCTGGTGGCCGCCTGCACCGTCGGCATCGCCTGCTGCATCGACGACGAGCGGTCGATCAGCAGCAGGGTCTCGAGCGGCGCATCATGGGCGGTGCTGAAGCCCGAGATCGTCTGCGGCCGGTCGTCTTCGAACAGGGTGAAACGCGAGCGCTCGATGCCGGGAACCGGGCGGCCCCCGGGGCCGAGCACCACCGTCGGCACCAGCGCCACCTCGACCGCGATCTCTTCGCTGAGACCGCCGCCGACGACCACCGCCTCCTCGGCGCTGGCGCCGTCGGCGAGCGTCGCCACCGCGCGCACCACCGCGGCACCGCCGTCGGGTAGATCGATCTCGGCGGTGTACGGCGCCTCGGTGAGGGTCGCGACGCGCTCGTCGCCGAGGAAGAACTCGACCTTCGCCGGTGGAGTGCCGTCGGGTGTGACCACCTCGGCGCGGGCGGTCAGCGCGCCGGGGTAGATGCCGCCGGCACGCGGCTCGACGAGCTGCACGCGCAGACGCTGCGAGCCCTGGTTGAGCCACAACTGGTCGGTGGCCACCTCCTCGTCGCCGCGGTAGGCGATCGCCCTCACCCGGTGCGGCTCGGGCAGCTCACCGAGGTCGAGCTCGACGCTGAACGGCGGTGAGTTCTTGGCGAAGATCTGCTGGCCGTCGAGCAGGAAGGCGACGCGGTCGATCTCGCCGGCGGTGCGGGCGCTGAAGCGCTGCTTGCCCGAGAGCAGGCCGCTCGAGGGCGCGATCAGCTCGATGAGTGGCGCGTCGCTGTCGAAGCGGTCGAGGCTGGGTCGGTCGATCTGAGCACGGCCCTCCGGCGACGGCACCTCGAAGGCGGCCTCGAAGCGGGCGTAGCGGTCGCCGTAGACGTCGTGGATGAGCAGCCTCAGCTCGACCGGGCCCGGCCGCAGGTAACGCTCGAAGCCGAGTGGGATCTCCTCGCCCGCCGGGGTCGGGCCGTCGAAGCGGTAGTCGAACGACTCGAACAGCTCGCCGTCGCGCAGGATCTCGCCGACGACGCGGAAGTCGTGGTGCGGTCGATCGCCGAAGTCGCGCAGGGTGGCGAGCTCGCGACGGATCGGCACCTCGACCTCCACCACGGTGCGGCTCTGGTTGCGGGCCGGGAACGAGATCGCGGCCCGCGCCTCGAACTGCGCAGCACCGTCGGGCACCTCGGTGGTGCCGCCACGGAAGGTGGCGAGCCACTCGCTCGACACCCGCGGCGGCGCCAGCACCTGGTCGAGCAGCTCGTCGTAGCGGGAGATCTGGCCGATCTCCGAGGAGGCGTAGCGGAAAAGCTCGTCGGCGCAGAGCAGCGAGGCGTCGCGCGTCGGCAGCCCGCTGCGGCGCGCGGTGCGAAGGTTCATGCCGGGACGCCAGACCTCGTAGGGCTGCGAACGCGCCCGTTGGAGGAAGACGATGGGGAAGCGTCGGTCGGTGCGCTGGCTGCCGCCGTAGAACCAGATCTCGATCTCGCTGGTGCGCGAGTAGCAGATCGAGAGGGCGCGTCCGTCGGGCAGCGTCCAGCGGCCGGGTGGGCCGTTGAGCAGGTAGGTCAGCACCCGCGGGTCGGCGGTCGTCGCCTGCGGGTTGCGCCGGCTCATCTCGTCGAAGCGCTCGCGCAGTTCGTTGCGCGGCGTCAGCCCGTCGGGGTCGCGCACCGCCCAGAACGCCTCGATGAACGCCTCGCGCCGGTAGTCGGCGTCGAGCCCCAGGAAGTACTCGAGCTCGGCCTGGGTCATCAGGCCCTGCACCCGCACCACCCAGTCGCGCTGCTCGGGCGGCAGCCGGTCGAGCCGTTCGCCGAGCGCCTGCGCCGCCGCCTCGCGCGCCTGTTCCGGCGTCGGCACGGGATCCTGGGCCGCGGCTTTGCCGGCCGCGAGCACGCCGAAGGCAGCAGCGACGAGGGCGACGAGGCGCGTGAGGGCGAGGCCGTGGGAAGCGAAGCGGTGGCTGCACCGGCGGGGGTGCGAGACGGAGGCGCTTTGGGCGGGGCGGAGACGCATCGGAGTCTTCTTGGGGGTCTCGGGGACTCGGGGAAGGTGGAGCCGGGCGCAGAACGGTGACGAGCGCAGGGTGGCGACGTCGGCGAAGCACCCCGCGGCGGATCGCCACGCGGGAGAGTCGCCGCTCGGCCTTTGGAGATACGGAAGGGGCGACGGTTTCCGATGTGCCGGCCTCGAGCCGACCGCCGTTCCCCGCTCGACGTTCCCGCGCCCCCTTTAGGCGTCAGCGACGCACGACGCCGCCGATCTCCTCGTGCACGGTGACGATCTCGTCGAGCTCGAGCTCGATCTCCGTCCCCTCCGGCAGCTCGACGTCCTCGCCGCGCGAGCGTGCGACCACCGCCGCGGTGCTCGCCGCGGCTCCGGCGGCGGCGCCGGCGATCGCCCCCTCGGTGTCGCCGAAGATGCTGCCGAGGATGGCGCCGGCCACCGCCGCGCCGGCGATACGGAACTTGTCGCCGCGCTTGTCGGCGCCGAACTCGCGCAGCGAGGCGCGGATCTCGATCTCGTCGCCGCTGTCGAGCACGATGCGGTCGACGACGATGCCGAGCGTCGCCCGTCCGCCCACCTTGCGCAGCGGCTTGACTTCGGTGACGGTGCCGCGCAGTTCGGTGCCGGCCGGCACGATCACCGCGCCGGAGCCGTCGACGACGTCGCTCGCCAGCCGGGTCGAGAAGGTGTCGCCTACCTGCCGGTCTGCGCTGGAGACGGTCTCGGTGAGCTCGATGGTGAAGCGCTGGCCGGGGCGCAGACGCTGCGCCGCTTCGCTGGCATCGACGGTCGGCCGCGACTCGCGACGGTCCTCGGCGACCGGCGGCAGATCGGCGGCGCCGCCGCGGCCGGAGCGCCAGTCCTCGTCGCCGGTCCACTCGGCGGTCTCGCTGGGCGCCGGGATCGGGTCGGAGGCGGCCACGTCCTCGGCCGTCCGGTCGCGGTCGACGAGCACCGCCTGCTCGGTCCTCGGCTCGTCGGCGGGCGTCGCGGCGACGGATCCGTTCGGTGTGGCGGTCGACGTTCCGCTCTCGCTCTGCGCCCGCCGCGCCCGCTCGAGCTCGGCCTGCTGCGCCTCGCGGCGCAGCCGCTCCTGCTCGGCCTGACGCTGTGCTCTCTGCGCCGCAGCGACCTCGCGCTCGCGCAGCTCCCTGGCCGCGGCCTCACGCGCCTCGCGCTCGGCCGCGAGCTGCGCCTCACGCTCGGCGAGCTGGCGCTCACGCTCCTCGAGCGCGGCGCGCTCGGCGGCGAGGCGGTCGCGTTCGCTTTCGACGTCGTCCGGCACCAGCGGATCGTCGGCTCCGTCGCTCGCCAGCGCGTCGTCGACCAGCGACTGCGAGTCGGGGCTCGCCGGCTCGGGCGCCGCGGGCTCCGCCGTTTCCGAGGCTGTCGGTGTCTCCGCGGCGGTCTCGTCGTCGAGGATGCCGCAGGAGAGCGGCAGCGAAGCCGCTACGAGGAGGAGCGCTAGGGGCAGCGGGGTGGCTGCGGCTGCGCCACCGGCAACCGACGTCCCGCGGCCGGGTGTCCGAGATGGCTGCGTCGATCGTCGATCGAGACGTGGGGTGTTCTGCGACATCGGAGGCTCCCTGAGAGGCACGAACGGCAGCGGTTGCACGGAATGGAGGAGCGGCCGAGAGAACGAGCGGACGCGGCCGTCCGGCTGCGCGGCCGAGCAGATTGCTCCGCAGCCGACAACGCCGGCCGTCGGTGGCCCCATTCCGTACCGGATCCGCGCCGCGGCGTGCTCTCGCGCGGCGCTGTACTCTGAAACCTGGCCGCCTCCAGATGCGTTCTCTCAGTAGAGAGCAAAGAGTCGACACGCGCCGCGATCGCTGGGGCCCTCGCTCGCCCTCGCTCGGGGTCGGCGGCTCGGCGGCCCCGCATCGCATCGCGGCGGCCTCGTGACCGCCGCCGACTTGGCTGTACCGGAAGGGGTTCGAGTCGATCACCTTCTGCACCGCCATCATCCCTTCAGCCCCACGAACGCCCCTCGAACGCATCCGCGAACCTGCCACCAGGTCGCCAGAAACCCGGAGGAAGCCGATGTCCCGCCATCGCACCCGCACCAACGCCATCCAACGTGCCTGCCTGGGCGCCGCTGCCCTCGCCCTGGTCGGCGTACCGGCGCTCGCCGCCGGTGCCGCCAACGCCAACCTCGACGCGCCCACCTATGCCGGCGAGGTCGCCGGCATCCTCTTCGACAACTGCGCCGGCTGCCACCGTCCCGGCCAGACCGCGCCGATGTCGCTGCTCTCCTACCAGGAGGCGCGGCCGTGGGCGAAGTCGATCGCGCGCAACGTCGAGGACCGGGTGATGCCGCCCTGGCACGCCACCGGCGGCACCGCGAAGTTCGCCAACGATCGCTCGCTCAGCGAAGAGGAGATCGACAAGCTGGTGCGCTGGGCGAAGGCCGGCGCCCCGGCAGGCGACCTCGAGAAGGCGCCGTTGCCGCCCAGGTTCCCCGATTCCGAGTGGCGTCTCGGTGAGCCCGACTTCGTGGTCACCCTCGAGCAGGTCGACGTGCCCGCCGACGGTCCCGACGTGTTCAAGGACCTGATCGGCAAGGCGGCGCTGCCGGAGGACAAGTGGATCACCGCGGTCGAGATCCTGCCCGGCAATCCCCGCGTCGTGCACCACGTGATCACCTTCGGCGTCAAGGGCTTCGACGTCGACCCGCAGGGCGGCTGGCTCGGCGCCTGGGCCGCCGGCACCGCGCCGATGGTCTTCCCGGAGGGCACCGGCAGGCTGCTGCCCAAGGGCTCGAACCTGGTCGCCGACATGCACTACCACCCGTCGGGCACCGCCGAGAGCGACGTCACCAGGATCGGCCTGCACTTCGCCGACGCCGAGCCGGCCAAGGAGCTGACCAACATCTGGGTGATGAACGCCGGCTTCGAGATCCCGCCGGGTGATCCGAATCACGAGGTGCGTGCCGACTACGTCTTCTGGCAGGACGGCAGGATCATGAGCCTGACGCCGCACATGCACTACCGCGGCAAGGACTTCCGCTACGTGCTGCATCGCGCCGACGGCACCCAGGAGACGATCATGGAGGTCGCCCGCTGGGACTTCAACTGGCAGACCGTCTACACACTCGACGAACCGGTGAAGGTGTCGCGTGGCGATCGTCTCGAGTGCATCGCCCACTACGACAACTCGGCCGACAACCCGGCCAACCCCGACCCGACCCGCGCGGTGACCTTCGGCGACGAGTCGTACGACGAGATGATGATCGGTTTCATCGACTACATCGTCGACGACGGTGTGCGCCCGAAGTCGCCGTTCGAGATCCGCACCGAGATGATCGACGCGGTGGCCGCCGAACATCCGGGCGAGGTGTTCAAGATCTCCGGCAAGCCGCCGGAGAAGCGGGGCGAGCCGAACAGCTGGGCGCCGCTGCACCTGCCCCGTCAGGGCGACGGCACCTTCTACGTGATCTCCAACGACACCCTGCAGGCCGCCGCGGTGACCGACATCCAGTGGTCCGGCGACTCGTTCACCTCGAAGGTCTCCCTCTCCGGACAGCAGTTCGACTTCAGCGGCGAGGTCAAGAGCGACGGCAGCATCGAGACCACCCTGCACCTGCCCGACAACGACATGCCGTGGACCGGCGAGAAGGTCTGAGCCAAGGGACAAGGGACGAGGGACAAGGGACAAGGGACAAGGGACAGAGAGGGGTCAGGGGTCAGGGGTCAGGGGATAGGGGAAAGGGAAAAGGGAAAGGGAAAGGGAAAAGGGAAAAGGGACCCAGGGGAAAAGGTAGTAGGCCATCCTCGGCAGCGTCGGTGTGAGCCTGGGCGCCGGCGCCTCTTCCCAGTCTCCTCCTGAAGGCGTTCGCTTGACGAGACACCCCCACCTTCTTCCTCCCCCTGAAGGGGGAGGAGGCGGAGGGTCGCGGGCGCGAGGCGCCTTCGCGGACGCGTCCATACGGGTCCGCCATACCGTCTTAGCCCGCAACCCGCTGGTACGCTCGTTCGGTGCACCTGAACGACAACCTGCGCCGGGTCGTCACCTCGCCGATCACCGAGGCCTACGGCTGGGTCGAGGGACGCGGAGTCAGCTCGGCGACCGCGCGCGGCGACGCCTCGGAAGAGGACGCGACGGCGCTTCTCGACGTCTCGCAGGCGGTGCCGGGCTATCCGCCGCCGCGCGAGCTGCGCGAGCACGTCGCGGAGATGGCGCGCCGCGACGACGCACACGGCTACACCGAGCAGCTCGGCCTGGCGGCGCTACGCCAGGAGCTCGCCGGCAGGGTGAGCCGCCTCTATGACGCCGCGGTGCCGATAGATCCCGGGCAGGTCGGCATCACCGCCGGCTGCAACCAGGCCTTCTGCCTGGTGGTCTCGGCCCTCGCCGCGCCCGGCGACGAGGTGGTGCTGCCGGCGCCCTACTACTTCAACCACGACATGTGGCTGCGCGCCCAGGGCGTCGTGCCGGTCTACCTGCCCTGCGACGCGGCCCAGCAGCCGCGCCTCGAGCTGCTGCCCGAGCTGCTCGGCGCGCGCACTCGGGCCCTGGTGCTGGTGACTCCCAACAACCCCACCGGCGCGGTGTACTCCGAGGCCCTCCTGCAGAGGGTCTTCGCCCTGTGCGCCGACGCCGGGATCGCGCTGGTGGTCGACGAGACCTACCGCGACTTCCTGCCCGGCGGCCACCGGGAGGCACGGGCCGATGCGAGCGCCACCGGCGCAGCGGCGGCCGTGTCCTCAGCGCCGGGGCCCGCGGCCGAAGCGCCGCACGGCCTGTTCCGCGACCCACGGTGGGATCGCACCCTGGTGCAGCTCTACAGCTTCTCGAAGGTCTACTGCCTCGCCGGCTACCGCGTTGGCGCGATCGTCGGCTCGCCGGCGCTGCTCGAGCAGGTGGCCAAAGTGATGGACTGCGTGGCGATCTGCCCGCCGCGCCTGGCGCAGGAGGCGGCCCTCTACGGGCTGCGCCACCTGGATTCCTGGGTCAGCTCCAACCGTGACGAGATGGCGGCTCGACTCGAGGCCTTCCATGCCGCGCTGGACGCGGCGCCGGGCGGCGAGGCCGCGGGGCGATGGAAGATCGCCGGCTCCGGTGCGTACTTCGCCTACGTGCGGCATCCGTGGGATGGCATCGACTCACGCACCGCGGCGAGGCACCTGGCACGGCGTCACCGGATCCTGGCGCTCGCTGGCGGCATGTTCGGCCCCGGGCAGGAGCGCTACCTGCGGGTGGCCTTCGCCAACCTGGGTCGCCAGCGGATCGACACCCTGGCGCAGCGCCTCGGCTCCTGCGCCGGCGACCCGCCTCGCGAGGTGGTCGAGCAGCCGGTGCAGACGTCACCCTGAAGAGGGAGCGCCTGCGGCTGCAGGAGGGACGAGCGGGACGGTATGGAAGAGAGTGAGGAGGGCGCGATGAAGGTCGGAACGGTACTGATGGTCATCCTGGTGCTGGCGCTGCTGCTGGTCGGCGGCGCCGCGTGGTCGACGCACAACCGGTTGGTGGGCCTGGACGAGGGCGTCTCCTCGGCCTGGGCGCAGGTCGAGAACGCCTACCAGCGGCGCGCCGACCTGATCCCCAACCTGGTCGCCACGGTGCAGGGCGCCGCGGACTTCGAGCGCGAGACCCTGGAGTCGGTGGTGCGGGCGCGTGCCCAGGCGACCCAGACGACTTTCGAGGGGCCGCCCGATGCCGAACAGCTGGCGCGGTTCCAGGAGGCGCAGGGAGAGCTCGGCTCGGCTCTGGCCCGTCTGCTCGTGGTCGTCGAGCGCTATCCCGAGTTGCGCGCCACCGAGGCGTTCCGCGACCTCCAGGCGCAGCTCGAAGGCACCGAGAACCGCATCGCGGTCGAGCGCCGTCGCTTCAACGAGGCGGCGCAGGAGCTCAATTCGGCGGTGCGCCGGTTCCCGGCCAGCATCTTCGCCGGCTGGTTCGGCTTCGAGCGCCGGCCCTACTTCGAGGCCGACGAAGGCAGCGAAGAGCCGCCGCAGGTCGAGTTCGGAGGCTGACCGCAGTGCAGGTGGAGCGATACCTCGGTGAGGACGAGCTCGAGCGCGTGCGCTCGGCGGTGGCTGCCGCCGAGCAGCGGACGTCGGGCGAGATCGTCACCTACCTGGTCGGTCGCTGCGATTCCTACCCCGAGTCGCCCCTGCGTGCAGGGATCGTCGGCGGTGCGGTGACCCTCGCCGCGAGCATGCTGGTCTTCCTGTTCGCTCCGCTGTGGATCTCGTTCTCGAGCGAGGCCGGCTTCGCCCTGGTTCTAGCCGCGCCGGTGCTGATCGGCGCGCTGTGCGCGGGCGTCTGCGCCGCCAGCGAGCGGCTGCAGCGTCTGCTGCTCGATCGCTCCGACCTCGAGCACCGGGTGCGCCAGCGCGCCGAGGCCGCCTTCCTCGAGCAGGAGGTCTTCGCCACCCGCGAGCGCACCGGGGTGCTCCTCTTCCTGGCGCTGTTCGAGCGCCGCGCCGTGGTGCTCGCCGACAGCGGCATCGCCGCGAGGCTGCCCGAGTCGGCCTGGCGGGAGGTGGTCGACGAGCTGTGCGGCGGCATGCGCCGCGGCGAGGTGGCGGCGAGCCTGGAGCGCGCCGTCGACCGCGTCGCGGCGCTGCTCGAGGGAGCGGGGGTCGAGCGCCGCCCCGACGACGAGCAGGAGCTCACCGACCGGCCGACGGTGCGCGAGCGATGAGCGGCCTTCGGCGCAGGTCGGCGAGCGTCGGCGGAGGCGTGACCCGGCATCGAACCGGGTCCGTGGTCCCGGATGGCTCGCCCGGAGCTGCCTCAAGGCGAAACGGGAGGCTCTGGCCTGGGCTGCCGCGGCGACCTGCGTCCGAGATCCTGCTCCCGGTGCTCGCTGCGCTGGTCTTCGTGCTGGCGGCCGCCTCGCTGGCCGCGCGCGAGGTCCCCTTCCTCAGCGGTCGCGTGGTCGACGAGGGCGGGTTCTTCTCCAGCGCCGGCCTCGAGAGCATCGAGGACAGGCTGGTGTCGCTGGAGCAGCGCGGCGCCGCCCAGATGGCGGTGCTCACCGTCGACTCGCTCGAGGGCGATCCGCTCGAGGACTACTCGATGCGGGTGGTCGAGACCTGGCAGCTCGGCGACGCCGAGCGCGACGACGGGCTGCTGTTACTGATCTCGCGCCAGGAGCGGGCACTGCGCCTCGAGGTCGGCTACGGCCTCGAAGACCAGATCACCGACGCCCACGCCCGCCGCATCCTCGACCGCATCGTGACGCCAGCGTTCCGAGCGCGCGAGTTCGATCAGGGGGTCCTCGCCGCCGTCGACGCCGTCGACGCCCTGCTGCAGGGGCAGGAGGTGCCGGCCCTCGCCGACGAGGAGCCGGTGACGGGCTGGCGCGTGCTGCTGGTGATCGGCCTCTTCCTGCTGCCTCTCCTCGTGGTCTTCATCGTCATGGTGACGCTCGGAGCCCGCCTCGCCCGGGGCAGTCGGGATTGGAGCTCGCGCGGCGGCTGGAGCATCCCGATCTCCCTCGGATCGGGGCGCAGCTACTCGAGCGGCAGCAGCTTCGGCGGCGGTTTCTCGGGCGGTGGCGGCAGCTTCGGAGGTGGCGGCGCGTCGGGAGGCTGGTGAGGTGGTGGAGGTCGGCGGAGCCAGCGGAGGCTGGCGTTCGTTCCCAGACTCCCCCTGAAGGGGGAGGAGGCGGAGGTGCGTGCGTGCTCGCCGCCGCTCTCTCTTTCGTCACCATGGACTAGATCCGGGATCCACGCTTGCCTGAAGCGGTAGCGTTCTGGTTGGCAAACCCCACCTCCATCCCGGACTGAACCGGGCCTCTGATAGAGACGTACGTCCGGGCGGTACCGCTGAAATCCGACCGCCATCCGAAGTCCCGGGTGGGCCGAAGAATCGGCACACCGAAGTTCTGCAAGGAGAAACACCCATGAAGGCACGTCTCACCCGCTCTCTCCTCGTCCTCGTCGCCGGCGCGGCGCTCTTCGCCGCCGGCGTGCTCTACGCCGACAACCACGTCGAGAAGCCGACCTCGGTGATCCACGTGGTGACCCTCGACTGGGCCGAGGGCGCCAGCAAGGAGGAAATCCAGGCGGCTCTCGACGGCGTCGAGACGCTGGCGGCGGAGTACGACGGCATCACCCGGGTGTGGCTCAAGAGCATCAAGTCGCAGACCAAGGACGCCGCCTTCGTCATGGAGTTCAAGGATCAGGCCGCCCTCGAGGCCTACGCCGGCAGCGACGCGCAGAAGAAGTGGTACGAGGTCTACCTGCCGGTGCGCGGTCGCAGCGTCACCAGCGACATCACGAACTAGGGCTTCGTGGTCCTTACCACGAAGTCCGTTCACATCACTCCGCGAGCGCCAGGCAGCCTGCGGCCGGGGCCACGATCAGGGTCGGAGTCGCGAGCCTCCGCTTCCTCCCCCTTCAGGGGGAGGACCGAGGTGGGGGTGTCTCGTGAAGCGATCCCCTTCAGGGACGCGGAACGAGGAACGATCTCAGCGTTCGCAGGCTGACCCAACCTCAGTCGCGCAGCGCCCCAGAAACCCGCGCGCTCAGCTCAGCGCGAACTTCCCTGCGGTAGCTCCGCCCGCTACATCTCCTCCAGCGCCTCGATCCCGAGCAGACCCATGCCGCCGCGCAGCACGGCGAGCACCGCCTCGAGCAGCGCCAGCCGCGAGCTCCGCTGGGGCTCCTCGGCGTCGAGCACGCGATGGTCGTGGTAGAGGGCGTTGAAGCTCTGGGCGAGCTCGAAGAGCGCCGTCGCCAGGCGCGCCGGATCGTAGCTCTGCGCCGCGTCGGCCACCGCCAGCGGGTAGAGCGCCACAGCCTGCACCAGGCGCCACTCGGCGTCGCTCTCCAGCACCAGCGGTGACGGCGCGCTCCAACCCCCGGCCTCGTCCGCCTTGCGCAGGATCGAGGCGATGCGCGCGCCGGTGTACTGCAGGTAGGGCCCGGTCTTGCCCTCGAAGGCCAGCGACGAGCGTGGGTCGAACTGGATGTCGGTCTCGCGGCCGACGAGCAGGAAGTTGAAGGTGATCGCCGACAGCGCGATCGCCAGGGCGCGGCGCTCGAGCTCCTCGTCGGGCGGCCTCTCGCCGCCGTCGCCGAGCCGCTGCTCGAGCTCCTCGCGCGCCATCGCGCGCAGCTCGTGCACCAGGTCGTCGGCGTCGACCACGGTGCCCTCGCGCGACTTCATCTTGCCTTCGGGCAGGTAGACCATGCCGTAGCTGAGGTGGTGCACCTCGCTCGCCCACGGCACGCCGAGCAGCTCGAGGGTGGCCTTGAGCTGCTTCATGTAGAAGTCCTGCTCGGAGCCGATCACGTAGAGCGACCGGGTGAGCTGGAACTCCTCGAACTTGATCGTCGCCAGGTTGATGTCCTGGGTGATGTAGAGGCCGGTGCCGTCGCCGCGCAGCACCACCTTGTCCTGCAGGTTGCCGTGCTTGGAGAGCGGCGCGATCACGGCGCCGTTGGGCGCCTTCTCGAACACCCCGCGCTCGAGCGCGTCGAGGATGATCTCGCGGCCGCCGCGGTAGATGTCGCTCTCGTAGTAGTGCTTGTCGAAGTCGATGCCGAGCAGCTCGTAGGTCTGGGCGAAGCCGTCGTAGACCCACTGGTTCATGGTGCGCCAGAGCTCGCGCACCTCGGGATCCTCGGCCTCCCACTGCTGCAGCAGCGCACGCGCCGACTGCATCAGCTCGGACTGCTGCTGGAACTCCTCGTCGAGCTGTTCGCGCTTCCTGGTGTCGAGCTTCTCGAGCGCCGCGGCGTCGAGGCCCTTCTGCTCGTCCCAGCGCCGCCGCTCGGCGCGCAGCTCCTGGTCGAAGCGCACGTACCAGCGGCCGACGAAGTGATCGCCCTTCTCGCCGCTGCTCTGCGGTGTCTCGCCGGCGGCGAAGTCGCGGTAGGCGATCATCGACTTGGCGATGTGGATGCCGCGGTCGTTGATGATGTCGGTCTTCAGCACCTCAGCGCCCTGGCTGGCGACCAGGCGCGCCACAGCGCGGCCGAGCACCGCGTTGCGCACGTGCCCGAGGTGCAGCGGCTTGTTGGTGTTGGGCGAGACGTACTCGACCATCACCCGCTGGCCGCTCTCGCGCTCGCTGTCGCCGTACGAGGAGCCACGCTCGCGTGCCGCCGCCACCACCCGCTCGCACAGTGCGCCGCGCTCCAGGCTGAGGTTGAGGTAGGGACCGGCGGCTTCCGCCCTCGCCACCGCCGGCGACGCGGCGATCGCGTCGGCCAGCTCGCCGGCGATCTGGGCCGGGTTCTTGCGCAGGCTGCGCGCGAGCGGGAAGCAGGCCAGCGCCAGGTCGGCACCGGTGTGCTCCGGCGCCACGGTGAGCTGCACCTCGGCTGCCGGCAGCGCGCCCCCGGTGGCCTGCTCGAGCCGTTCGGCGATGTCGCGGAAGGTCGGTTCGAGGGCGGTGCCCCGGACGCTGTCTGGGTTGAGGTTCTTCACTGCGTCTCTCGCGTGGCGGCGTCCACGGGCCACGAGCCACCCGCCACGGCGGCGGGCGGCGATGGGCCGGGATGCGGGTGAGTCGGCGGGGCGAACGGCCGGGCGCCAGGGCTCTAGCATCGCCGGTCAGAGCCCGGGCGGCGGGCTGGTAGCGTAGGGAAAGGCTCCAGCCGGCGCAACCTGCCCCGGGACAGTGCCGAAGGAGGTCGAGGCGCGATGAAGGCCGTCGTCTACCACGGGCCGCACGACATGCGGGTCGAGAACGTCGCCGACCCGGGACTGCAGGAGCCCACCGACGCCCTGCTGCGCATCGAGCGCACCGCGATCTGCGGCTCCGATCTGCACCTCTGGCACTCCGAGGCTTTCGCCGAGGCGGTCGAGCCCGGTTTCGTGGTCGGCCACGAGTTCCTCGGCACCGTGCTCGAGGTCGGATCGGCGGTGCGCCGGGTACGTCCGGGCGACCGGGTGCTGGTCGCCTGCACCACCGGCTGCGGCGAGTGCGCGTCGTGCCGCGCCGGGCTCGCCAGCGGCTGCCCGGTGACCACGGCCGGCTTCACCCGCCAGAACGTGTTCGGTTTCTCGCACGAGCTGTGGGGTGGCCAGGCCGAGGTGGCGCGGGTGCCGTTCGCCGACGCCAACTGCTTCGCGGTGCCGCCCGATCTGGACGACGAGCAGGTGCTCTTCCTCACCGACATCCTGCCCACCGGTGAGCTCGGCGCCGAGCTGGCGCGGGTCGGCGTCGGCGAGACGGTGGTGGTGTTCGGGTGCGGACCGGTGGGCACCTTCGCCCAGCGCTGCGCGGCGGTGCGCGGCGCGGCCCAGGTGATCGCCGTCGATCTCGATCGCGACCGCCTCGCACGCGCCGAGCGCAGCGGCGCCGTCGCCCTGCATCCCGGGGACGGCGATCTGCTGGAGCGCGTGCTCGAGCTCACCGACGGGCTCGGCGCCCACTGCGCGATCGAAGCCGTGGGCAGCAGCGAGCTGGTGCACCAGGCGGCCGCGGTGGTGCGCCCCGGCGGCCGCATCGCCGCGATCGGGGTGATCCTCGAGCCGTGGCAGATCGAATGGCCGCTCTTCTTCGCCAAGAACCTCACCCTGGCGAGCGGTCTGGTGTCGCCACAGGCGTCGATCCATCGTCTGCTGCCGCTGATCCGTAGCGGTCGGCTCGATCCGGCCGAGATCGTCTCGCACCGCTTCCCGCTGGCCGGGGCGCGCGATGCCTACGAGCTGTTCGCGGCGCGGCGTGACGGCGTGCTCAAAGTGGTGCTCGAGCCCTGAGCCCGGACGCCCCGCCTCACTCGCTGCGCAGCACCTCGGGCAGGTCGCTGGTCACCGCCCGGCGCGCCGGGATCAGGATCGCCACCGCCGCGACCGCCGCCAGCACCAGAGGCACCGAGAGATAGGTGGCCGGGTCGTGCGGCTCGACGGCGTAGAGCACCGAGCGCAGCACGCGGCCCGCCAGCAGCGCCGCGACCAGGCCCAGGGCGGTGCCGATGCCGACCAGGGCCATGCCCTGCGCCAGCACCCGGCCGATCAGGTCGCGCCGGTCGGCGCCGATCGCCATGCGGATGCCCAGCTCGCGGCGACGTTGGGCCACCGTGTAGCTCATGACGCCGTAGAGGCCGAGCGCGGCGAGCACCAGAGCGAGCACCGAGAAGGTCCCGATCAGCCCGGCGAGCAGGCGCTCCGAGCTGGTCGCCCGGGTCACCAGCTCGTCGAGCGTCTGCACCTGCGAGATGGCGAGGTTGGGGTCGAGCTCGGCGATCGCGGCGCGCACCGGCGCGGTGAGCTGGTACGGGTCGCCCGAGCTGCGCAGCAGGAAGAAGAGGGTGCCGACCGGCGACTGGTCGAACGGGAAGTAGGCCGCCGGGCGGGCCGGCGCGGTGAGCCCGAAGTGGCGGGTGTCGGCGACCGTGCCAACGATCTGACGCCAGCGCGGCGGGTCGCCGCCGAAGTGGATACGTCGGCCGATCGGGCTCTCGCCGTCGAAGTAGCGCTGCACCGCCGCCTCGTTGAGGATGGCGACGTCTAGCGCGTCCTGCCCGTCGCGGGCGTCGAAGGCGCGGCCGCGAGTGAGCTCGATGCCCAGGTGGCGGAAGAAGTCGGCGTCGACCGAGCGCACCCAGGCCACCGGGGGCTGCGCCTCGGGGTCCTGCACCGCCCCCTCGATGACGAAGTTCGAATCGCCGTCGAAGCCGGCCAGCGGCGGCGACATGGTGTGCGACACCGAGGTGACGCCGGGCAGCGCGGCGAGGCGCTCACGGGCCTGCGCCGCGAAGGCGACCCGCTGCTCGGCCTCGGGGTACTCCGCCGGTGACAGATTGACCCGCGTCATCAGCACCCGCTCGGTGTCGACTCCGAGGTCGACGCGGGTGAGGGCGAGGAAGCTGCGCACCAGCACACCGGCGGCGAGCAGCAGCACCAGCGCCAGGGCGACCTCTGCGACCACCAGGCCGGAACGCAGCCGGCCCGTGCTGCGCGCACCCAGCGCCTGCTGCATCGAGCTCTGCAGCTGGCTGCGGCTGGTGCGCAGCGCCGGCGCGATGCCGAAGATCAGGCCCGCCGCGAGCGACAGGCCGAGGGCGAAGGCGAGCACCGTTGCGTCGACGCGCGCCGCCTCGATGCGCGGCAGCTCGCCGGCGAGGCGCACACCGAGCTGACGCACCGCCAGGGCCGCGGCGCCGGTGCCGAGAGCGCCGCCGAGCAGCGACAGCGCCAGGCTCTCCGAGAGCGTCTGCCACACCAGGTGTGCCCGTCCGGCGCCGAGGGCGGAGCGCAGCGCCAGCTCGCCGCGACGCTCCTGGGCCCGCGCCAGCAGCAGGTTGGCGACGTTGCCGCAGCAGATCAGCAGCACCAGCCCGACCGCGCCGAGCAGCACCAGCAGCGGAGCGCGCACCGAGCCGACGACGAGATCGTGCAGCGGGATCAGGCGGATCTGCACGCCTTTGTTGGCGCCGGGATGTTCCTGCTCGAGCCGGCTGGCCACCGTCGCCATCTGCTCGCCGGCGCGCTCCACGGTGATGCCGTCGCCGAGGCGCGCGACCACCCGCAAGGTGATGCAGCCGCGGCCGCAGCTGTTGCTGGGATCGATGCGCAGCGGCGCCAGCACGTCGGCGGCGCCGATGATCGGCATCTCGAAGCCGGGCGGCAGCACGCCCACCACCTCGTAGCTGTTGCCCGACAGCCGCAGCGTGCGCCCGACGACGTCGCGGTCGCCGCCGAAGCGGCGCTGCCACAGCTCGTGGCCGAGCAGCACGACGCCTTCGCTGCCGGCGAGGTCGTCTTCGGCGGTGAGATCGCGCCCCAGCTGCGGTGGCAGCTCGAGCACCTCGAGTAGGGTGTGCGAGGCCACCGCGCCGCTGAGCATCTCGGCCTCGCCGTCGCCGGTGAGGGTCGGCCGCCATCCGCCGACCGCCGCCATCTCCTCGAACGACGTACCCTGCGCCCGCCAGTCGGCGAAGTTGTCCCACGACGTCCACTCCTGCTCGGGGCCGTCGCGCCGCGTCTCGTCCTGCCACAGGGTCACCAGCTCGTCGGCGTCGGGATAGGCGAGCGAGGTCAGCAGCACCGAGTGCACCAGCGAGAAGATCGCCACGTTGGCCCCGATGCCGAGGGTCAGGGTCAGCAGTACCACCGCGGTGAGCAGCGGCCGGCGCCGCAGCGAACGAAGGGTCCAACGCATCTGTCGTAGCGAGCTCATGCCGTTTTCTCCCGTGGACGGTCTGGGCTCCCTCTGGGCGCCGATCCCGAGGGCGACGAGCGCAGGCTCAGGGAGTCTGCCTCATCCGGTGGCTCGAGGCCGAGGGCTTCCCTCCTCTACGCGTCGCCGCGTCGGAGGTTGAGGCGACCGCCCGCGAGGGCTCCGGCGGCGTCGAGGCGAGGGCGCAGCCGAGCTCGCGGTTCGCCTCGGCGTCTCAGGGCATCGCCAGCTGCGGCGTGCGACCGGCGAGGAATCCGCGCACGGCGCTGCGCGCCCGCGTCACCGACTCCTCCTGCCAGGCTTCGGCCACCGCCTTCTTGTTCTCCGGGCTGAGCGCCCACGACAGCGGCAGGCACTGCGTCGCCGGAGTCACCGGCTGGAAGCGCACCCGGCACCAGTTGCCCTGGCACTCGGCCAGCGGTCCATCGGCGCCCGGCGCGCTGACGTCGACGGGATCCTCGAACTCGCCGAAGATCTCGGCCTCGAAGTTGCCGCGCACCCGCTGGCTCGAGCCGCGGATGCCGAACAGGGCCTGCAGCGGCACGAGCACGGTGTCGACGACGCCGAGCGTGGCGCCGTCGGACACCGGCGGGCCCGCCGGATCGTCGCCGCGGACCGCAAGGCTCGTGGCCCGGGCCGCGTCCTGAGCGCTCACCTGGGCGCCGGTCTCCGGAGCGTCTTTCGGCCCGTCGTCCTGGTCGTCGGCCGTGTCGCTGTCGCAGAGGAAGTCGCGGATCTGGATCCACAACACCCGGTGTCCCTCGCTGAGCGATCCGGCGGTACGGAAGTGGTCGAGGGTGTGCAGGATGGCCAGATCGCCGGTGTTGTCGAAGTAGCCGCCGTCGACGAAATGGGTGTCGTAGACGTCCCGGGAATCGCCCGGCACCGGAGGGCGCGGCGACGGCGAGACGATCGGGAAGGTGGCCGACAGACGCGCCGCGGTGGCGAGATCGATGTCGTAGAGGCCGGGGTGCTGCACCGCCGGGATCTTCGAGTAGTCGGCGTTGGAGATCCACGCCGGGTCGCCGCTGCCCGGCACCGTGGAGTTGAAGACCACGATCGGCCCGTGGCCGTCTGCGGCGGCGCGCGCCAGGTCGCTCAGGCGCGCCGGCTGCACCGCCGGGCGGAACGAGGCCAGCTGTTCCTGCCAGGCGCGCTCCAGCGCCCAGCCGCGATCGGTGCGGCGCCCGTCCTGGCGCCAGCCGAAGAAGAGGCGCACGAAGTCGGGGTAGACCAGGCCCCAGGCGGTGGCGTCGAGCCCCGAGGCGGTGGCCGCGGTGCGGATCGCCTCCAGACGTTCGCGGCTCGGCGGCTCGACGAAGTGGTCGCGCACTCCTTCGAGGAAGAAGTGCGAGCCGACGCTGCCGCCCGAGGTCGAGGAGATCATGGTCAGCCCGCGCAGGAAGGGATTGGGACCGCTGGCGGCGATCCCGGCGGCCTCCTCGGTGAGCCCGGCGAGCACCTGGGCGGTCCAGGCCGCGGCGCGGATGCCGCCGCCCTCGGCGCTGACGAAGACGAAGCCGCGGTCCGGCACCGCGCTCACCGCCGCCTCGCCGTCGGCCGCGGAGCTGTCGGAGGCTCCGCTGTCGGTGTCGGCGGCAGCGGAGAAGCGCTCGGCGATCCGGGCCAACGAGACGCGCTCCTGGTTGGCGGCGTAGTCGACCTCGAAGGTGTGGTCGCGGTAGAAGCCGAGCGGCAGCAGGACGACGCCGCCCAGCCAGCTGCCCACGATCACCACCAGCAGGAGCGGGAAGCGGGTGCGGTCGAGCAGGAAGGAGAGGCCGGCGAGCAGGGTGGTCACCAGCACCAGCCAGCCGAGCAGATAGTTGATCGCCGAGCCCTCGGCCAGCTGGTAGACGTCTTCGGTCACCCGCCAGCGCCACCAGGCGATCACGTAGACCAGGAGCGAGACGGTGAGGAAGAGGGTGGCCAGGAGATGGCCGTCGCAGATCTGCAGCCTGCCCTGCGCGTCGCGGCTCACATAGCCGGGGCCGAACCACTCCAGGAAGCGCAGGAACGAGGGCGGCTCGACACTGAGCCGCGCCAGCAGCTGCTGCCGGATCACGAAGACCGCGACGATGACGAGCGTGCCGACGAGTGCCCCGAGGACCGTCGCGAGGAGCGTGCCCTGGTCGGTTCCGCGTCCCGAGGTCGCGAAGCGGTAGAGCAGCGGCGCGGTGGTCAGGGCGGTGACCGCGGCGCCCAGCGGCAGCAGACCCAGACCGCCGAAGCTCGGCAGCGGCAGCGGGTCGATCTCGAAGCGCACTGCGGAGAGCCGCCAGGTCGTCAGCAGCGAGTGCGCCAGGATGGCGCCGGCGAGCAGCGCGAGGACTGCCCCGTAGAAGGCGATCCAGGGCTCCAGCTCGACCAGGGCACTGTGCAGGGCGACGAAACCGCCCTCGCCGGCGCCGAGGCCCAGCACGGCCAGTACCGCCAGCGCGATCAGCGCGACCCTGGCCAACCACAGATGGGCGAGCAGGCGGGTGAGGAACAGGAACACCGGACACCTCCCAAGACGGAATTGCGGCTCGACGCGGTCCGGACCGGTGCCCGGCGCAAAACGATCGCCGCGCGTTCTTCGGGGGCTCGCGGGCCCGGGGGCCTCGCGGACGCCCTGCCTGTCTCGTACACATGGGAAGACGGACGGAAGTGACCTTCTGGCGCTTCCGACGTCCACCGTCACTGCCTACGACCGGCGCCCCGACCGCTGTCTCCGAGCGCCGTCGCCCGGAATCCGGTCCGCCGCCGTCACGGTTGGCGGCAGCGGAGGGGAGGATCGTGAGGACGCCAGAGATGGACGAGAAGCGAACGCAGCGCAGCGAAGAGGCGCCGGCAGAGGCGCCGGGAGCGGGACCGGACGACGCCGCCGTCTCGTCGACGCGACCACGAGGCGGCCGCGCCACACCGCTGCTGCTGGTCGGCGCCCTGGCGCTGCTGGCGCTCGGCCTCGGCTGGAGCGTCTTCCAGGGCGCGCGCAGCGCCCAGCGCCTCGATCTGCTGCTCGAGCGCCAGGAGGCGCAGGAGCAGGCTGCCGCCGAGACGGCGCGAAGCCTCGCCGCGGTCGAGCGGCGGCTCGCCCGCGCCGAGCAGGTCGCCTCCGAAGCCACCAGCCGGGCCTACGAGCAGACCCAGCGGGCCGAGGACGCCGAGGCGCGGGCGCGCTGGGCCGAGGAGGAGTCGGCCCTGGCAGGAGAGGCGAGGAAACGTGCCGAGCGGGTGGCGCAGATCGAGCGCCAGCGCGCCCAGCGAGCGCTCTCGGAGGCGACCCGCGCCTACGCCGCCGCCACCGCGGCCCGCCAGGCCGAGCAGCAGGCGCGCAGCGAGGCCACCGAGCTGCAGCAGCAGAGCGAGCAGACCGAGCGTGAGATGCAGCGCCTCGAGGGCGCGCTCGGCGAGCTCGCCGAGACCCGGCGCACCGCCCTCGGCCTGGTGATGAACCTCGGCACCGGCGTCGAGTTCGATCTCGACCGGGCCGAGCTGCGGCCCGAGAACCGCGAGCTGCTGGCGCGCATCGCGGGCGTGCTGCTCACCGCCGGCGACTTCCACATCCAGGTCTTCGGCCACACCGACGACCAGGGCGGTCCCGAGTACAACCAGGACCTCTCGGAGCGCCGCGCCCAGTCGGTGGTCGACTACCTGGTCGAGTCGGGGATCGCGCCGCGCAAGATCAGCGCCCGCGGTCTGGGTGAGACCCAGCCCCTGGTCGAGAGCACCAGCGAACAGGCGCGGCAGCGCAACCGGCGGGTCGAGATCGCGGTGATCTCCTACGAGAGCGATTACGCTGGCACGGTGCGGGAAGAGGGCGAGAGCGACTGAGCGAATGACCGCCTGACCGACGACGTAGCCGGCGTCCGCCTGTCGGCGGACGCGGCGGCGGGCATCGAGGATCGGTCGGTCGCACCTGCGACCACTACGCCGCGGCGACAGGAGCCGTTCCTGCTGCTAGTTTTGGCGGCTTCGTGGCGACGGCGCCGCGGGTGTCACACGGCTGGGCGCGCCGCTGGCAGCGGGGCGCCGGAGAGAGGCGATGAACAAGAGCGTCGGACGTAACGATCCCTGCCCCTGCGGCTCGGGCAAGAAGTTCAAGAAATGCTGTGCGCTCGGGGAGCGCGAGGTGGCACGCGAGCGGGTGCGCACCCAGCGCGGCTACGAGCAGTTCGACGACACCGTCGTGGCGTTGGGGCGGTGGCTGACGCTCGACCATCCACGCGCCATGGACGAGATGCCGCAGGTGATCTTCCGCGCCCTCTACGACGAGCACGCCGCCGAGGCGATGCCCGACCGCATCGAGGCGCACGAGCAGACCGACGCGGTGACCTGGAACGGTCTCGACGCCGCGATCGCCTACTGGGCGCCGACCGAGGTGCGCGAGCCCACCTTCGCCGATCTCGACGCCTGCCCGGAGAGTCTGCGGGACCAGCTGCAACGAGGCGCGGGAGCGCGTCTCGACGAAGGCCAGCGTGGTTGCGTGCACGACCTGCTGGCGAGCCCGATGCGCCTCTACGAAGTGAAGGTCTACCGCCCGAACGAGACCCTCGAGCTGGTCGACCTCGCGACCGGCGAGGCGGTCGTCTATCCGTATCCGACGGCGAGCTTCCAGGAGGGCGACGTGTTCGCCACGCGGGTCGTCGAGCGCTCCGGGGGCGGCCGCTGCATGATGGCCTACCTGCCGATCGCCGAGGCCCACCGTGAGGCCGCCCGCGCCGCGGTGCAATCGTACGATGGGGCGTCCGGCGAGCGCGGCAGCGACGACGAGCTGTCGGCGCGTCGAACGCTCTTCCTCGATCTCTGGCGCGCCTGGCTGGCGCCCTTCGCCGGCGACTCGGACGCCGCCGTGGGCGAGCCGCTGGAAGACGCCGGAGCCACGGCGCCGGCGTAGCGGCGGTCTCGGCCTGGGCCGGCTTCGCGCGCCTAACCGGCGTCGGGAGGTGGCAGGTGGCCCCGCTTGGTCCACAGGGTGCAGCCGGTCTCGCCGGCGCGCAGCTCGACCTCGGCGCCCGCCGGCAACCTGAGCCAGGAACGCCGTCGCAGCTGCGCTCCGACGAGCCCCGCGACCGTGTCGTCCGAGCCGTCCGGGTCGTTCTCAGCGCCCGCGCCGCCGCCAGCCCGGGCGATCGTGCCGTCGCCTTCGAGCACCAGCAGCTCGAGGCCCCCGTCGGCGCCGAGCCGCGCGACGGCTCCCGGTGCCCAGCGCTCGGCGCGCACCAGCTCGCGCTCGTCACGGTGCAGGACGGCGCTGCGCACACCGTCCTCCTCGGGCGCCGCGCCGAGTGCGGTCTCGACGTCGAGGCGGACCGTGGCCTCGTCGTCCGGATCGAACTGCCAGAGCTTGACGAAGATCACGCAGCCGGGCCCGGAGCCGGGCGTGTGACTGCTGCCGGGCGGATTGCGCACATAGGAGCCGGCCGGGAAGTCGCCGTGCTCGTCCTGGAAGACGCCGTCGAGAACCAGGAACTCCTCGCCGCCGTGGTGGGTGTGCTGCGAGAACGAGCTGGCGGGTGCGTAGCGCACCACCGAGGTCGCCCGCGCCACCTCGTCGCCGATGCGGTCGAGCAGGCGCCTCGAGACGCCGGGCATCGGCGACGGCGACCACTCGAGCTCCTCGGTGTGGAGCAGGACGGCCTTGGTGAAGTCGTCGTTCAGTTGCATCTCGACCTCTTCTTTCGGGCTCTTCTCGGTGCGCCGCGTCGGCCGCCGACTCGTCCCCTGGTTCGGTCGCTCGGTTCGGTCCGCGGCTGAGCCGGATACGTCGGGACGCGGCGCCCGGATGTCCAGGGCGACGGTGGCTCGGCGGCGAATCCGTCGGTCCGGTCCGTCTGAGCAGACCCAGGACGGTCTCACGTCACCCGCGGCCGACCACCGGTCGTGCCGGTCGCCCGGCCGCGATCCGATCCTGCACTCGCGAGCCAGCCGAAGGATGCCGAGAACCCGACAGGAGCGTCACGCCCGCCCAGCGGTCCCCCGCCGGGAGTCCGACTGGCGCCTCTTCGACCAGCTGCCGATTCTGAGCCAGCCTGGTGGTGTCGGGGCGGAGATCTCGGCGGCCGGCGGGCTTCGCGCCGACCCGTCCGGCGATCCGGAACCGCCCGGTGGCTCACCCTCGCCTGCCGAGGGTCCCCGCCAGCCATCCAGGGCCGCGCCGACGAACGACGAGAGGCCGCCGCCGATCGCCTACGCCTTCTTCGCCCGCTTCCTGCGGCGCGATCTCGAGGTCTCGGCGCCCCGCGCCGCCGAATTCGCTCCACTGGTGGGTCTCGGGCTCGGCAGCGTGTACGGCGACGGCCCCGAGCGGCAGGCCTACCTCTACGACAGCGAGGACGTCGGACGGCGGGGTGTGATCGAGAAGCTTCGCGTCGGGCGCATCGCCGGCTGCGGGCTTCCCGATCTGCCGCGATACGAGGGTGGCGCGGCGTTGGTCGGCGACAGTCGTGCCGATCGCTACGTGGTCGACGCCCAACTCCACCTCGCCTTCCTGCTGGCGCACAACAAGTTGGTCGATCGCGCCCGCGCCGCAGGAGTGGAGGACGCCCGGCGGGCAGCCGCGACGACGCTGCGACGCCTCTACCACCACGTGGCCTGGCACGACTTCGCCCGCCGCTGGCTCGATCGCGAGGTCTTCGCGCGCGCCCTGCACCGCGAGCGCACGATGGAACGCCGCTGCTGCTGGCGGCACGGGCTGGAGGACGTCGTGGCGCCGCCGCTGCTCGGTCTGCCGCTCGAGCTCGTCTGCGTGCTGCGCGTCATCGAGTCGACGGCGGATGCAGCGCTGGCTTCACGTCGGCACGGCGGGCTCGATACCGTGCACGATCCGGCGCTCAACGCTCCTTTCCGGGAGCTGGCAGCCGCCGACGGGACGAGGGAGCATGGACGTGGCCCCGGCCCGCTGCGGCCGCGCGACGTCGTGCAGTGGGACTGGTTCCTCGAGCTGTCGAGCTCCGGAGGCCGCTATCCGCTGCGCGCCCAACCGCTCGGTGTCCCCAACGAGCTCGACGGCGAGGTTGCCGACCCGCAGACGGGGGAGGCTGAGCGTCTCTCGTTGCGACTGCCGGCGGCCGACGCGATGGTCCGATGGCTCGGGCTCGAGTCCTGTTTCGGATCGGGCGCTTCGCCGGTGCCGCTGAGCCGCTACCTCGCGCTCGAGTCCGAGGCGGGGAGCAGGCTCGGCAAGCTCGGATCGGTGATCCTCGGCGCCACGCTTGCGGCGGCCCTCCTCGGTGACCCGACGTCGTGGTTTCGTTGCGATCCCGGCTGGTCGCCGGAGAGCGACCCGCTGCTGCGGCCGGGCGAGGACGACGTCGACTCGGCGCCGGAGTGGACACTGGCCTCGATCGTGCGGCTCGCCGGCCTGGCGGGCGATGCCGAGAGTCTGCGCAGGCGCGCGGCGCTGGCCTGAGCGGCCGCCAGAGCCGCGGTGCCCCGGGGGTCTTCGCAGACACGGTCCGTCAGCACTACGATCCGCCCATCAGCGAACGCCCGCTACACCTTCGTGTCGGCTTTTCCCGGAGGATTCCTGGAGGAGGAGTGCGATGTCGCCAAGGGAGTGTCGGATTCGCCTGGGTCGATCGTGCGTGGTCGTACCGTGTCTCGAGTCGATGGGTCTGGTCGCCATCGCCGTCGCCGCTTCCGGTCAGTCGCCGCCGTGGAGCGTCTGCGACGAAGCGACTGTGCCGAGCTACGACGGGCAGACGGTGCTCGACTACCGCGAGTGCGACGTGTGGTGCGAGGGGGAGGTCGGTGGCTTCGAGTGTCGCATCACTCTCGACGCCGACGTCGGTCAGGACGAGGAGCTGGTGATCGCCTGCGGATATCTCGCAGGCGACGGCGAGCTCTGTGACGATCCCGCCGACGAGCTGCTGCTGGATCCCAACGTGGCCCTGCCGAACGGCTTCGAGCAGGTGAGCGGCCGGGACGTGCATCGCTACGAGGAGAGCGACGAGTGGGACGTTGCCGTGACCCACGGTCCCGATGTGCGCATCAGCCTGCGCAACGGCCTCGGCCTCCTCGAGCCGGTGGCGGCGGCGGGAGACCCGGTGCCAGAAGCCGAGCGGGGGGAGACCTTCATCGACTTCGGCACCGACGTCGCGATCGACGGCGGTTGGATCGTCTTCAGCGCCCGCGGCACCGGTGGTGTGAGCGGTGTGTACTCGAAGCCGCTGTCGGCGCTCGGCGGGGCCGCGACCCGCATCGCCGACAACAGCCAGGCACGTCCACGTGGAGCCGGGAACTACGACCAGCCGACCTCGGTCGACGTCAGCGGCGGGATCGCTCTCTGGACCGATTCGTCCGGCCTCTATCGCGCTCCGGCCGACGGTAGCGGAACGCCGACCCAGCCCGCCGCGATCGGCGACAGCCTCGGCAGCGGCACCCTTGGCGGCGGTTTCTCCGCAGTGCGCTTCTGGGGCGATCGGGCGGTCTTCCGCGGCAGCAGCGGCGGCGGCGACTGCATCGCCGCTGCCGATCTGAACGCCGACGGCGTCGTCGACCTGATCGCGGGCAACACCACGCCGATCCCGGGCGGTGTGGGCAACTTCGGACCGCTGCAGAACCCTGCGGCGCTCGGCCCGACGGTCGTCTTCGAAGCGTTCAACCCCTCGTTCCAGTATCTCGGTCTGTATGCCTGGGTCGAGGGCAGCGGCTTGTCGCCACTGCTGCTGCGCGGCGACCCGCTGGCCGCCAGCACCGTGTTCGTGGCGCAGGCGAGCGAGCGGAGCCTGTTCGCCGGCGGCGCCCGCGTCGCCCTCACGGTCGAGCTGCTGAACGACGACCTGCATCTGGTGACTCTCTGCGGGCCGCCGATCTTCCGCGACGACTTCGAGAGTGGCGACGTCGCCGCCTGGAGCAGCTCGACGCCCTAGCGATCGCGGCTCGGGCCTGGCAGTTGCCGGGCTGCCGCCGACAGCAGGCCGACGCTACATGGCCAGCTCCCCTCGGTGTCGGCGTAGACTCGCCTCGGCCGCCGCGATCGCGAGGGGGAACCGCCGCCTCGCGGCGCTGGCCGAAGGACCGAGAGCAAGGCAGATGACCAGCGAGAGGCCGAGTGCCGCCACGCCACACCGTGCGTCCGCCGCGCACGCGGGTCGACCGGTGCTGCTGTTCGACGGCGTCTGCAACCTGTGCAACGCGTCGGTCGACTTCGTCCTGCGCCACGAGCGCGACGACCGGCTGCTCTTCGCATCGCTGCAGTCCCGGGTCGCCGCTCGGCTGCTCGCGGAGCACGGCACCTCCTCCGAGGAGCTGCCGGACAGCATGGTGCTGCTCGAGGACGGCAGGGTGTGGACCCGCTCCGACGCCATCTTCGGCGTCGTCCGCCACCTGCGACCGGCTTTCTCGTGGCTGCGCATCCTGAGGTGGCTGCCGCGGCCGCTGCGCGATCTCTTCTACCGTTTCGTGGCGCACCATCGCTACCGGGTGTTCGGCAGGCGCGACTCCTGCAGACTGCCGACGCCCGAGGAGCGCGCCCGCTTCCTCGATGCCGCGGAGCCCGACGAGGAGACGCCCGGGGATGCCGGTGACGCTCCGACGGACGCCGGCGGTCGGCGGGCGCTCGGCGGCGCGAAGAGCTGAGCCCTGGCAAAGGGTAGCGGCGAGCGATTCGGATGTCCCGGACGTCGCCGACCTGTCGGATGTCCTCTGAAACTCGTATGACTCGTATGACTCGGATGACCCATACGGCGCGCGGATCTCGAACCGACACGATCTCCTCCCGTCAAACGGTGTCGCGTGCGACGGAACCGGTGAATCGTCAGGTGACGCCTCCCGGCCCGCCTGAGCGAGCAGTCGCCATGCGCCTCCGGCGGCTCGCCCCGATCGTCGCGCTCCCGATGCTGCTCGGCTCGCTCGCGGCCGCTCCGCTGTCGGCCCAGCTCGAGAGTGCCGGCGAGGGGCCGGTCGCGATGGGGCACCTGCACGTCAACACGGCCGACGCCGAGGCCAGCCTGCGCTTCTGGAGCGAGCTGCTCGGTGGCGAGCCGAAGCGGCTCGGGCCGCTCGAGGTCGTCGCGCTGCCCGATCTGCTGGTGGTGCTGACCCGTCGCGAGCCGTCCGCCGGCAGTGTCGGCAGCTCGGTGAACCACGTCGGGGTTCAGGTCCCGGACGTCGCAGCGCTGGTCGAGCGACTGCGCGCCGCCGGGGTGCCGGTGCGCACCGGCGAGCACGTGCCGACGCCGGACGTCGACGTGTTCGAGGTCCCCGACCAGGACACCCGAGTCGCCTTCGTCGACAGCCCCGAGGGGACCCGCGTCGAGCTGTTCGAGAACCGCGCGCTCGAGCGCCCGGTCGAGAACCACCATCTGCACTTCTTCGTCGACGATCCGATCGCCGCGCGCGACTGGTACGTCGAGCGCTTCGGTGCCGTCGCCAGGCGTCGCGGCTCGTTCGAATCCGCCGACCTGCCCGGCGTCAATCTCACTTTCTCGCAGGGGGAGACGGTCGGCACCGAGGGCCGGGCCATCGATCACATCGGTTTCGAGGTCGACGATCTGGAGGGGCTGGTGGAGCGCCTCGAGGCGTCCGGCGTGGTCTTCACCCGGCCGCTGACCCGCATCGACGCCCTGGGCCTGGCGTTCGCCTTCTTCACCGATCCCTGGGGCACCTACGTCGAGCTCACCGAAGGGCTCGACGCCCTCTGACGGCCGAAGCCGACCTGGCCTTCGTCGGGAATCAGGATGCAGCAGTGGGCGCGGAGCGCGAGGCGTCCTCGAGCACCGAGCTCAGCAGCTGGCGCAGGATCTTGGCGCCCATCGGTTTCACCACGTGCTCGTCGAAGCCGGCCTCGAGCGCCCGCAGACGATCCTCCGGCTGGCCGTAGCCGGTCATCGCCACCAGCTTGGGACCGCCGTGGTCGCCGTCCGCCGGCCAGCGCTCGCGTAGCCGGCGCGCCACTTCGTAGCCGCTGAGGCCGGGCAGGCCGACGTCGATCAGCGCCAGCCGGATCGGTCGCTGCAGGGCGATCTCGACGCCGCGGTGACCGTCCTCCGCCAGCGAGGTGTGGCAGCCCCAGAGCTCGAGCAGGGCTTCGAGCGCCAGGCGCGCGTCGGGCTGGTCCTCGACGACCAGGACCTCGAGGCCCGAGAACTCGTCGGCGGCGACCGTGGCGGGGTGGGGGGCGCTGTCGGAGTCGGCCGCTGCCCCCGGCTGATCGGACGCTCTCGCCAACGGCAGCAGGACGACCACCCGGGTGCCGCGACCGCGCCCTTCCGAGTGGATCGAGATCTCGCCTCCGTGCAGCTCGACCAGCCGCTTCACCAGAGCGAGACCGAGTCCGACGCCACCGGCGCTGCGCACCAGGTTTTGTGGCGCCTGGGCGAACGGCTCGAAGGCGTTGGCGAGGAAGTCCGGATCGATCCCGCTGCCGTCGTCCTCGATGACGATGCGGCCGCGTTCCCCGGGCTGCCGCACGACGTCGACCGCGACCCGCAGCGTCACGCCGGGAGCTCCGTACTTGATCGCGTTGTCGCAGAGATTGCGCAGGATCTGCTCCAGCCGTGTCGGATCGCCGTGCACCAGCGTCGGCTCGGTGGTCACCACGAGCCGCATCGACGCCGCCTCGACGATCGGCTCGAGGATCTGGGCGCAGGACTGGACGATCGTCTCGAGGTCGACGATCTCGGGGCGCAGGGTGAGCTTGTCCGAGTCGATGCGCGCCACGTCGAGCAGGTCCTCGACGATGCGGCTGAGGTTCGAGCCCTGTCGTTCGAGGATCGAGAGCAGCCGGCCGCGGGACCCGCTCGGCAGGTCTTCGTTCTGCAGCGCGGTCGTCGCGTTGAGCATCGCCGCCAGCGGGTTGCGCAGCTCGTGTCCGAGCATGGCCAGAAAGCGGTCCTTGGCCTCGACGGCCGCCTCGGCCGCGACCAGCCCTCGACGGGCTTCAGCCAGCAGGCGAGACCGCTCCAGGCGGGAGCGGTGTTGTGACACGGCGAGACCGGCGATGTAGGCGGCCCCCTCTACGAGGACGATCTCCTCCTCACCCGGCCCGCGGGGAGAACTGTGGTAGAGGGCGAGCGATCCGAGCACCTCCCCCTGGGGCGCGAAGATCGGCTGTGCCCAGCAGGCGCGCAGCTGCTCGCTCCGCGCCAGCTCCCGGAAGTCGGCCCACAGCGGGTCCTCTGCGGTGTCTCGGACCACCACCCGCTGGCGGCGGAACACGGCGGTGCCGCAGGAGCCGGAGGTGGGACCGATCTCGAGCCCGTCGACGGCTTCGTCGTACTTCTCGGAGAGACCGGCGCTGGCGGCGTGACGCAGCCGCCGTCCATCGTCGTCGACGAGGAGGATCGAGGCGGCGGTGCAGCCGCCGTGAGTCAGCACCTCGCCGACCAGGCGCTGCAGCGCCTGGGTCAACGGTTCACCGCGTGCGATCGACTCGAGCACCCGCTTCTCGTCGGCGAGCAGTGCCTCGGCGCGTCGTCTGCGGCCGACCTCGCGGGAGAGCTCGAGCAGGCGGGCGTTGAGCTCGGCGAAGCGCGCCAGGCCCGAGTCGTGGGCGCGCTCCTGAAGCTCGATGAAGAGGGTGTCCTCGGCGCCCCTGGCGCCGGCTGCCCTGCAGGCGACGAGGTCGCCGGCGGGACGCCGCACGTCGAGCGACGTCGGCGTCCAATCGGTGGTGCGGGCGCACTGGCGCAGCCAGGCGGAGAGGGCCTCCGGCTCGCCGTCGACCAGGCTCTGGAGCGCCTTGCCGGCGACGCTCTCGACGGGGGCGCCGAGCAGGTCGAGGGCGCGTCGGTTCGCCGCCAGGATCCTGCCGGAGCGGTCGCTCAGCAGGAGGGCCGCCGGGTGCAGGTGGGACCACTGCGAGAAGGCGTCGAGCGCCCGCGTGCGGCTCACTCCACGCCCTACTCGGATTCGGCAGCGCCGGGGCCGACCCGGTAGTACTCGCGCCCGGCGAGCTCGTCGACTGCTGGCGTCTTGCGCAGGTGCACCAAGACGCGGCATCCCTGGGCGCCTTCCGCGATGGTCTCCTGCAGCTCGACCTTGGCGAAGCCGAGATTCTCGGCCGAGATGGTGCCGAAGACGTTCGAGGTCATCATGCACAGGGAGGGTCGGCCGAGCACCTTGTGGCCGAACGGGCAGCGCCGGTTGCCGAGCACGATGCGCTCCTCGGTCGCCTCGATGACGAAGAAGTCGCCGTCGATGCGGCGCTTGAGGTCGACCAGGACGGCCGCGACCCGGTCGCGATCGAACGGCTCATCGCCGAGCCGCTCGTGGTAGGCGCGGTCGATCTGCTCGCCGAGGCTCTGTCCCACCACGCTGACGAAGCCCGACGCCTCGTCGACGCCGACGACGTCCTGGAGGGTCCCGGTGAGAACGCGCAGCAAGGAGCGCAGGAAACGGTCCTTGTCCAGCGCCACGTCGGCCTCGGCCAGCGTCCGCAGCGATCGCCTGATGCCGGCCGCCGAGTCGGGCGCCGCACTGCCGGGACGATCGGGGAGCGAGGGTACGGCCATCGGCGTCTCCGTGCCTCCTTCGGGGCATCGAAGCTAGCACGCCCTCCGCCGGCAAGGACAGCCTCGCCTTGGCGTCGAGCCGGCGCAGAAAGCCGGACGGCCCGGGACGCAAGCCGCCGCAGTGCAGCTTTCGCCCGGGCCGATCCTTCACAAGGGAGTTTCCCGCCGCGCGGGATGCTCGAAAAGAAAGCACGCGGCGTGCCAACTGCGGCTCCTTGTCCTGCACAGCACCGAAAGCCCCTGCTTCTAAGGCCTTCGCCCGTGCAGCGGACGACGGAAGCTACGACGGGTCGTCCTGAATCCGTACGAAAGCCGGGATCCGGACGGAGTTCCTACGGTCACTCCATACGGTTTCAGGCCCAGCTAGGTCCGTCGCAGCACCACGGCGCAGTCGGTGCGTGCCGCACGCAGCGCCGGGAAGAGCGCGGCGACGACGGCGACGAGGACCAGGATCGCGGCTGTCGTCGCCAGCACTCCGGGATCCGACGAGTGGATCCCGAACAGCAGGTTCGAGACCAGCCGCGACAGAGGCACGGTGGCGGCCGCGCCGAGCAGCACTCCGACGAGAGCCAGGAGAGCCGTGCGCAGCACGAGTCGCGCCACCACCCGCCGTCGCGCTTCGCCCAACGCCATGCGGATGCCGATCTCGCGGCTGCGTTCGATCACCGAGTGGGAGAGCACACCGTAGATGCCGAGCGAGGCGAGCAGCACCGCGATGGCGGCGAACGCGGCCAGCAGCGTGAGGGTGAAGCGCCTCGGCGAGCTGGCCCTGTCGATCCGCGATGCGAGCGTCTGGTGCTCGTCGCTGGGCAGGGTCGGGTCGACCGACACGATCGTCGCCCGCACCTGGGGCACCAGGCTCGACGGTGGCAGCGTCGAGCGCACGACCATCTCCACCTGTCCCGGCGGTTCGGCCAGCTGGGAGAGCGGCAGGTAGACCTGGAGTCCCGACTCCTGCTCCGCCGACTGGTGGAGCACGTCGGCCGCCACACCGACGACCTCGAAGACACCGTGCCCGAAGCGCAGCTCGCGCCCGAGCGCCGAGCCGTCGTAGAGCCGGCTGGCGAGGCTCTGGTTGACGATGGCGACCGGCGCCGATTCACGGTCGTCGCCGGCTGTGAAGGGACGGCCTTCGGCCAGCGGGATCTCGAGCGTGTCGAGGTAGGCGGCGTCGACCAGGTGCACGAAGGCGTTGATCGGCTCGTCCTGGACGACGCCCGGAACGGCGATGCCCCAGGAGCGGTTGCCGCCGAGCGGCAGGTCGTCGGTCAGTGCCACCGAGGAGACGCCGGGGCTCGAGGCGACCGCCTCGATCAGCTCGCGGTGGAAGCTCTCGACGTCGTCGGCTCCCTGCAGGCGCGCCGGTGTCCGGATCCGCCAGGCGACCACGCCTTCCGCATCGAACCCGAGGTCGGTGCGGCTGACACGCTGGAAGCTCTCCAGCAGCAGACCGCCGAAGACCAGCAGCACGCAGGCCAGCGCCACCTCGGCGACCACCAGGGTCTCACGCAGCCCGCGCGCCGAGCGGCCGCTGCTGGCTCCCCGCACCGAGGCATGAGCTGCGAGTGCCGGTCGACGACCGACCAGGTGGCTGGCCGGAGCGACTCCGACGAGCAGGCCGACGAGGGCGGCGACGAAGAGGCAGAAGACGAGAGTCGTCCCGTTCACAGAGACCGAGGAAAGCATGGGAATGCTGATCGCCGACGTCTGCGCGATCCAGCGCGTCGCCACCGCGGCGAGAACGCCGCCCAGCAGACTCCCGCACAGCGCCAGCAGCAGACTCTCGAGGACCAGCTGGCGCACGATCCGGCCGCGCGACGCGCCGAGAGTCGAGCGCAGGGAGATCTCGGGAACCCGGCGCGCGCCCCTCGCCAGCAGGTAGTTGGCGAGGTTGGCGCACACGATCAGCATCATCACCGCGGCGCTGGCGGCGAGCAGCACCAGCGCGGGTCGGTAGGGGCCGGAGATGCGTTCGCGCAGGGGCGTGATCTCGCCGCCGAGGCCCCAGCGCCGGGGATCGGCCTCGGCCAGTGCGGCGACCACCCGGTCGAGGTCGGCCTGGGCGCTCTCGACCGTCGCATCGTCAGCCAGGCGGCCGACGATGTGCAGCGTGTTGCCCCAGGCGTCGGTCGAGTCGTCGATCGGGAAGGGGCAGAGGAAGTCGACCCGCGTGTTGGGCGTGAAGACCGACGAGAAGTCGAACTCCGCCGGCAGGACCCCGACGACGACCTGCGGCCGGTCGTCGATCGTGACGGTGCGGCCGACGATCCCCTCGTCGCCGCCGAAGCGGCGCTCCCAGAAGTCGTGGGAGAGGATCACGACGTCGCCGTCTGGCGAGCGCGCCTCGTCGGGGCGGAAGTGGCGGCCGATGACGGGATCGACGCCGAGCACCGCGAGGAGGTCGTGCGCGACGTCGACTCCGATCAGGGTCTCCGGCTCACCGTCGCCGCTCAGGGTGTGGGGACTACGCTCGAAGAACGCGAACCAGCCGCTGAGCCCGTCGAACGAGTCGGTCATGGCGCGGAAGTCGCGCAGGTTGCCGGTGCGTGAGGTCACCGAGGAGAGGCCGCCGCCGTCGCCGTCGACGTTGGCGATCCAGACCAGACGTTCGGGTTCCTCGAACGGCAGTGGCTCGATCAGCAGCGGCTGCAGGACGCTGAAGACCGCCGTCGTGGCGCCGATGCCGACGCCGGTGATCACGGTGGCAAAGGCCAGCAGCTTGGGATCGCGGCGCACGGCGCGCAGCGCCGAGCGCAGATCGTGGCCCAGCCCGCGGGGGGAGAGTGCTTCGATCCAGTCCATCGTCGTGGCTCCCTCGAGCTGTCTGTCGGCTGCCCCGCCGCGGCGCAGCGAAGCCGGTGGGTCGGCTGTACGGAAGGGGTTCCAGGCCATCTGCAGGCAGAGGTCGAGCGCCTCGAGGCGGTACCACCAGCGGGCGGCGAAGGCGCCGCGGAGATCCACCTGGCGCACGTAGTCCTCACGCAGGTCGCCGAGGGCGACGTGACGGGTCTCGCCGCCGCCCAGCAGCAGCGAGACCACTGCTTCGCTGAGGCGGGGCGGACGCGGCACGTCGCTCGCGGGGCGCCCGGAGGGAAGTCGGCGTCGGCCCGGGTCGCGGCTCATCGGTGGTCGAGCGCCCCGCCGAGGCCGTCGAAGAAGGTCAGCAGCACGGTGCGCGATTGCCGCACGGCTTCGACGCCGGCCCGGGTCACCGCCAGACGGCGCATCGGGTGGCCGCCGCGCTCCGGCACCTGGCTCGGCTCGATCTCCCACTCGACGAGGCCCTTGAGCCGCAGCCGATCGAGGGTGCGGTAGAGGGCGCCGCGGGTCACGCGGCGCGCGGCGTTCTCCTCGAGGTCGCGGCGGACCTGGTTGGCGTAGGGCTGATCCGCCTGGCGCAGGATGGCGAGCAGCACCAGGAGCTCGAACTCGCCGACCCGTGCCGGCTCCGTTTCGGGGCAGTCCTCGTCGGTACTCACCGTTCTCTGCTCGGGTTCAGTTCGGGTGGAGGTCGCGGAGTCTGCAATGCAGACGCCGCGGAGTCTACTTTGCATGCTACGTGCTGCGAGGGCCCCGGGTTGCAGAAGGGGCCTGCTCGTCGTCGAGGCGGGGCGGTCGTGGTGTCGCGGTCTACACTCGGCTCCGGGGCCGGGTTCGTCGGACGTCCCGGCGGCAACCGTGGAGGGGTGCGCGATGAGCGGAGCAGTGCAGGGCAAGCGGGTGGTGGTCACCTGCGCCGACCGGTTCATGGGGCCGGCGACGTGCGAGCTGTTCGCCGAGCAGGGCGCCGAGGTGGTGGCGGATCTTCGCGACCTGAGGCCGCCGGCGGCCTGCGATGAGCTGATCGACACGCACGGGTGCCCCGACGTGCTCATCGTCAACCTCGGAGCTCCGTCGTCACCCAACACGCCGGTCGAGGACCTCGACGACGACACCTGGGCAGAGAAGTTCGAGGTCATGGTGCACCCGCTGTTCCGTCTGGCGCGGGCCGTCCTGCCGACGATGAAGCAGCGCCGGGCGGGCAAGATCGTCGTCTACGGCAGCGCCACCGGCCTGCGCAGCATGGCGAAGGTGTCGGCCTACAGCGCCGCGCGCGCCGCCCAGGTGGGTTTCGTCAAGGCCGCCGGTCTCGAGGCGGCGCCGCACAACGTGCAGATCAACCTGATCGCCCAGAACTACGTCGAGAACTCGGAGTACTACCCGCCGGAGCTGGTCGCCAGCGAGCGATTCCAGCGTCATCTGGCGCGCAACGTGCCGGCGGGCCGTCTCGCCACCGGCCGCGAGGACGCCGAGCTCGCCCTCTTCCTGGCTAGCGACAAGAGCGACTTCATCGTCGGCCAGGCCATACCCTTCAGCGGCGGCTGGACGCTGCAGGGCTGATCGGGCGGCGCTCGCCGGAAGGCGCGCCGCACCCTTCCCTGTTGGTTCCGTGTCGAGGCGGAGGCAGGGTGAGCAGGCGCGGGTGCCGGCCGGGCCGCGCCGTCACAGCCGGCTCGCTCGGAAGCCGCCGAACCGCCTGACCGGCGCCACCACAGAAGCATGAAGGAACTGATCAGCAGCGTGACGACCGACCTGACCGAGTGGGTCGCGGGTCTCGGCGTCGCCACCGAGTGGAC
This sequence comes from Acidobacteriota bacterium, assembly GCA_003388555.1. Classification (GTDB taxonomy): domain Bacteria; phylum Acidobacteriota; class Thermoanaerobaculia; order Multivoradales; family Multivoraceae; genus QQVD01. The sequence goes on from QQVD01000007.1 coordinate 71,856, forward strand.
CGACGCGGCCGCGACAGCCCTGCTGTATCTGGGCCTGCTGGCGGTCGCGATGCTCGGTCACTACGTGGCGCGGTTCCTTCTGACGCGCGTCGCTGCCGCGGCGGCGGATCGCACCCAGACCACCTGGGACGACGCCTTCGTCGACGCCGGCGTGCTGCGTCGGATCGCCCATCTGGTGCCGGCGCTGATCATCCAGCGCGGCAGCAGGGAGTTGCTCAGCCAGTACGAGGACCTCGTCGGCGGCATCGACGCCCTGATCTCGGCCTATCTCGTGCTCATCGCGGTGCTGGTGGTCGAGGCGCTGCTCACCGCGGTGCACACGATCTACGACTCGCGCGGCACGACGCATCGGTTCGAGATCAAGACCGTGATCCAGGTCGCGAAGCTGATCTCGTTCTCGCTCGGCGCGGTGGTGATCGTCGCCCTGCTGATGGGCCGCTCGCCGGTCGTCCTGCTCAGCGGACTCGGCGCCTTCACCGCCATCCTGATGCTGATCTTCCGCGACGCCATCCTCGGCTTCGTCGCCGGCATCCAGCTCTCGGTCAACAACATGGTGCGCCGTGGCGACTGGATCGAGATGCCGAGCCACGGCGCCGACGGCGACGTCATCGACGTCTCGCTGACCACCGTCAAGGTGCAGAACTGGGACAAGACGATCACCACGATCCCGACCTATGCCCTGGTCTCGGAGTCGTTCAAGAACTGGCGCGGGATGAGCGAGTCGGGTGGCAGGCGGATCAAGCGTGCCCTCTACCTCGACGTGCACAGCATCCGCTTCTGCGATCGCGAGACGATCGACCGCTACCTGAAGATCGCCCACATCCGCGACTACGTGGTGCGTCTTCACGACGAGGTCACCGAGCACAACCGCGAGCGCGGCTTCGATTCCTCGGACCTCACCGACCTGATCAACGGACGCCATCTGACCAACGTCGGCACCTTCCGCGCCTACGTCGAGGCCTACCTGCGCGACCATCCGAAGATCCACCAGGAGATGACCCTGATGGTGCGCCAGCTCGCGCCCACCGAGCACGGCCTGCCGCTCGAGATCTACGCCTTCTGCAACGACCAGCGCTGGGCCGTCTACGAGGCGGCGCAGGCCGACATCTTCGACCACCTGCTGGCGGTGGCGCCGCTGTTCGACCTGCGCATCTTCCAGGCACCGAGCGGCGGCGACGTGCGCGGCGTCGGTGAGCGAATGGCCGCGGCGCGCGATCAGCAGGAGGGAGACGCCTCCGGATCCGACGACTGAGCTGCGCCGCGGGCGGCTCGCGCGCAGCGTGCTACCTTCACGCCCCCGCGCCGGCCCGGCCCACCCCGAGGAGGCGGGAGACCGAACAACGAGGAGCTGCCCATGGCCGATCGCGATGTCGAGAGAGACTGCCCGAGCGAACGCTTCGTCGAGACCCTGCGCCGCGTCGCCGATGCCCTGGAGAGTGGCGACTCGTTCCGCATCCAGGTCGCCAACCGCCGCTTCACCGTGCCGGCCGACGCCGAGCTGTCGATCGAGCACGAGGCCGGCGACGGGAATTGCAGCTCCGATGGCGCGGGTGACGCCTGGCTGGCGGCGACGCCGGCTGAGGCCCTGACGGTCGGCGACGAGGGAATGGCTCGCGGCAGGGTCGCGTAGGGTTCGAGAGGACCCCACCCACGACCCGCGAGAGGAGCTCCCGGACCATGGCCAGATCAGCGAATCGGCGCGCCTGCGCCGTCGGCCGACCACTGCTGCTGGCGAGCGTCCTCCTCGCCGGCTCCCCTGCGGGTGCGATGGTGGGCGCGCAGCCCGGCGAGCCGGAGCCGTCGCCCGCGCCGGCGCAGCGGCGCTCGATCGGCGACCTGCTGACGCCTGGCGACACGGCGACCTGGTGGGTGGAGATCGAGGGCGAGCGCATCGGCCACAACAGCACGCGCTACGAAGGCCCGGTGGCGCTCTCTGGAGAGCTGACGGGCGCGCATCTGTTCCGCGAGCAGGTCGAGCTGGACGCCGAGGTGCCCGGCGGCCGCTTGGTGCAGCGCTACACCACCAGACTGTGGACCGACGCCCACGCCAGGCCGCTGCGACTGGAGTTCCGCGCCGCGGTGTCGGACGTGCGTTCGGCGATCGACGCGGTGGTCGAGGGCTCGACGATGACGGCTCGGATCCGCCAGGGGCCGAGTGAGCGCCGCCAGGAGATCGAGCTCGGGGACGAGGTCATCCTGCTCGCCAACAACTTCGTCTCGCACCTCGATCTGGCGCTCGCCGTGTCGGCGCCACAGGCCGGTCAGCAGGCGACGATCCCCCTCTTCTCGGTCAACGTGCTGCGCCCCTTCCCGCTGGTGCTGACGCCGTTGGAGAGCGAGGAGGGAGACCCCGGCGCCAGGTTCCGCGACTCGCTCGGCGAGACCCTGGTGCTCGACGCGCGCGGGCGGCTCGAGCGGGTCGAGGTGCCGGCGCAGAAGCTGGTGTTCCGGCGGGCCGCCGCCGACGAGGCGGCGCCGGAGTGGTTCGAGATCGATCTCCCCGGCGCCCGCGCTCCCGCCACCGATCTCGAGCGCGAGGACGTCACCATCGAGTACGACGGCGTGTCGATCGCCGGCAGCGTCACCAAACCACCGGATGTGGGCGGCCGCCTGCCGGCGGTCTTCTTCATCTCGGGATCGGGCGGACAGGATCGCGAGGGGAACTCCAGCGGCGTCGACGTCGGCACCTGGGAGATCCTCGATCGCCTGACCCGCGAGGGCTTCCTGGTGCTGCGGGTCGACGATCGTGGCGTCGGCGAGAGCACCGGTCCCGGGAACGTGACCTTCGACGACCTGGTCGAGGATGCACGCCAGGCGGTGCAGTACCTGCGCGGCCGCGACGACGTCGACGCTTCGCGCATCGCCCTGCTCGGCCACAGCGAGGGAGGGCAGACCGCTCCGATCCTCGCCGCCGAGATGGATCTCGGGGCCGTCGTGCTGCTCGCCGCTCCGGGGCGCCCGGTGACCACCCTGTTGCGCGAGCAGCTGCTCAGAGGCAAGGAACTGATGGGCGCGAGCGATGAGGAGCTGACGGCTCTCGCCGCCCAGATCGACTCCTTCTTCGCCGCCTTGAGCCGCGGCGAAGAGGTCTCCGTCGACGATCTGCCGCCCGAGCTGGCGGCCTTCGTCGGCGGTCGGGCCTGGCTCGAGAGTCACATGCGCCAGGACCCAGTCGCCAACCTGGCCCGGGTCGAGGAGCCGGTGCTGATCCTGCAGGGTGGACGCGACGTGCAGGTGCTCGCCGATCGCGACGCCACGGCGCTCGAGGCGGCTCTCGAGGCCGCCGGGCATCCCGACTTCGAGCTCGTCGTCCTGCCGCAGCTCGACCACCTGTTCAAACGTACCGAGGGTGGCGACGGCGCCGCCCTCGACTACCTCAAGGACCGCCCGGTGGACGAGGAGTTCCTCGATCTGCTGGTCGCCTGGCTGAAGGCGCGGCTGATGCCCGCGGCCGCGCAGTGAGGGCGTACCCCCACGATCACCGCTGGCTGTCGGTGAGTGCGACGAGGCGGCGTCGATGAGAAGCCGACCTCTGCGGTGCGCCTGCCTGTCTGTCGCCCTGCTCGCCGCCGCGAGTCCCGAGCCGTCCCCGGCGGCTGCACCACCCGAGGTGGCTGCGCCGGAGCCCGCGGCGGGATCGCTCTTCCTGCACCCCGAGCGTTTCGCGCTCGCGGACGGAAGTCTCGGGGCCGCTGAGCGGGGTCTCTACTTCGCTCCGGTGAACCGCTCGACGCCGGACAGCGGCGTTCTCGCGGTCGAGCTCTACCGCTTCCCCGCGCAGTCCTCCGTTCCGCCAGGCCGGCCGCCGATCTTCGTGCTCAACGGCGGCCCCGGCTTCGAGGGACTGGCTCCGCGACTCGCCGAGCGGGACTTCTACGAGGAGGAGATCGCGCCGCGCACCGCGATCGCCGACGTGGTGGTCGTCGGCCAGCGGGGCATCGGGTCGTCGACGCCCGACACGATCTGCGAGCCGGCCGCCTTCCCCTTCGTGCTGGGCAAGAACTGCCGCGAGTTCTGGGAGGGCACCGGGCTCGACCTGGCTGGTTTCACGGTGCTCGAAGCGGCCGCCGACGTCCGCGACGTGGCTCTTGCCCTCGGCTACCACCAGGTGGTCCTCACCGGCGGCAGCTTCGGCTCCCACTGGGCGATGGCGGTGATGCGGAAGCACCCCGAGATCGTGGCGCGGGCGGTACTCAGCGGCATGGAGGGGCCCGACCACACCTACGACAGCCCGGGAGGGGTGCTGGCTGCGCTCGAGAGGATCGCTGCAGCCGCAGAGAGCTCCGAGCGGCTCGCCGGCCGGATCCCGGAAGGGGGGCTGCTGGCCGGCTTCCGGGCGACGCTCGATCGCCTGCGGCAGGGTCCGGTCAGCGTCGAGATCGAGCATCCGGAGTCCGGCGAGACGGAGGAGATGCAGTTCTTCCTGCCGCAGGTGCAGGGGCTGATCATGGGATACAGCGGCCGGATCAGCTCGCGCAGCGGCATCGCCTCGTGGCCGGCCGACCTCATCGCGCTCGCCGAGGGCGACTTCGAGCGCCTGGCGCGAGTGCGTTTGCGGCGCGAGGCAGACGGTGAGGAGGGTGGCGGCGGTCCGCGTCGCTATCGCACGGCGAGCTACTTCATGCTCGACTGCGGCTCCGGGATCTCGCAGCAGCGGCGTGAGCGGCTCGAGAGCGACCCCGCGATCGAGATCGTCGGCGACCTCGGCAGCTTCTACGACCAGGCCTGTCGCGCCTGGCCGGCCGATCTCGGCGAGGAGTTCCGCCGGAACTTCGAGACCGACATCCCGACCGTGATCGTGCACGGCACGTGGGACACCAGTACCCCGTACGAAAACGCCCTGGAGCTGGCGCCGCACTTCCTGCGCGGCAAGTTGGTGACCGTCGAGGGCGGGTCCCACGGCGCCCTCGGCGAGGCGTTGAGGCACTCGGAGGATCTCCGCCCCGCGCTCGAGCGCTTCCTCGCGGCCGGCGATCTGGCGGGGATGCCAGAGCGCGTCGTGCTGCCGGAGGTCGATTGGGAGGAGCCTCCGGCCGCGAGGTCGAGCGCAGCCGCCGATCCCTGATCGACCAGAGGGGGCTAGGGCCCGGCGGCCCCGTCGCTTTGCCTGCAGCGGGTGTCGACGACCAGAGCTGTTCTAGGCTCGGGGAGCTCACAACCCGTCCACCACGCACTGGGAGACCTCCGGCCGATGGCGAGCGATCGCATCGTCGAGCTGTTCGGTGACGTTCTCGACCGTCCCGAGAGCGAACGCGAGGAGTACCTGAACCAGGCGACGGTGGAGGATCCGAAGTTGCGTGCCGAAGTGCTCGCGCTGCTCTCGGCGCACAGAGACGCGGCCGGCACCGACGCGGTGCTCGACGGCGCCGGGGTGATCGAGCTCCTGGATCGGGACGACGAGCGTCCGCGGCGCGTCGGACCGTACCGGCTGGTCTCGCTGCTCGGGCGTGGCGGCATGGGCACCGTCTACCTCGCCGAGCGCGACGACGGTGAGTTCGAGCAGCGGGTGGCGCTGAAGCTGGTCAACCACGGCATGGAGTCGCAGGCCGTGCAGCGCTTCGTCAACGAACGCCAGATCCTGGCGCGCCTGCAACACCCGCTGATCGCCCGGCTGCACGACGGCGGTCTCAGCGAGGACGGTCGCCCCTACTTCGCGATGGAGCTGGTGGAGGGCCGGCCGCTGACCGAGTACTGCGATCGGCACCGCCTGCCCGTGACCCGGAGACTGGAGCTCTTCCAGGACGTCTGCAGGGCGGTGCAGCACGCGCACGCCAACCTGGTGGTGCACCGCGACCTCAAGCCGTCCAACATCCTGGTCAGCGACGACGGCGCTGTGAAGCTGCTCGACTTCGGCATCGCCAGGCTGCTCGACGAGGCGGGAGCCGGCATCACCCGCACCGGGCAGCGTCTGCTCACCCCTCACTACGCAGCGCCGGAGCAGCTCTCCGGAGAGCCGATCACCGTCGCCACCGACGTCTACGGGCTCGGTCTGGTGCTCTACGAGCTGCTCACCGGGCGACGTCCCTTCGCGGCGGGTACGGGGCCCGAGTCGGTCGCCCTGGCGCGTCTGCGAGGCGATGCTGAGCGGCCCTCGTCATCGCTGATCCGGCGCTCTGCGACCGGGTCGACGGGCGGCGACTCCGGCAGCGCGTCCGCCGATCCCGGGCGAGAGGGACGGTCGCAGGTGGACGAGCTCGAGTCGATCTGCCGGGCTCGCTCGACCTCCCCCGAGCGGCTGCGCCGCCGGCTCGCCGGCGATCTCGACGCGATCTGCCTCAGGGCACTGGAGCGCGAGCCCGCTCGCCGCTACGGTTCGGTGGCCTCGCTCCTCGCCGACGTGGAGCGCCACCTCTCGGGACTACCGGTCGAGGCGCGCCGCGGCACCGTGCGCTACCGCGCGATCAAGTTCGTCAAACGCAACCGGATCGGAGTCCTTGCCGCGGCGCTGGTGATGCTCTCGATCCTCGCGGGTCTGGCCGGCACCAGCTGGCAGGCGCGCAAGGCTCGAATCGAGGCCGAGCGGGCCGTGGCGGTGAAGGAGTTCGTGCTCGATCTCTTCCGGCGTGCGTCGCCCAACGTGGCGCGCGGCGAGGATCCCACCGCCAGTCAGCTCCTCGCGCAGGGCGGTGAGCGGATCGAGGAGGAGCTCGCCGGACAGCCCGAGCTGCGGGTCGAGATGCTCTCGGTGCTGGGGGAGGTCAACTTCGAGCTCGGCAACTTCGATGCAGCCCGCGCCCTCTACGAGCGTGCGCTGGCGATCGACGATCGTGTGCTGGGCTGGAAACGAGTCGCGGAGCTGCATCAGGGGCTCGGGCGCGTCGCCGTGGCTCAGGGCAGGTACGAAGAGGGCGAACGGCTCTTCCGCAGCTCGCTCGACCTGCGCCGAGGCGAGCTGGGGCCCGACCACGTCGACGTGTCGGTGAGCCTGAACAACCTCGCGGTGTTGGAGATGGAACGCGGGAACTACCAGTCGGCGGCCGAACACCTCCGCCAGGCGATCGCCATCCGCGAGCGCCAGCTGGGCCGCGATCACGAGAGCCTCTTCGGTCCGCTGCAGAACCTCGCCGGAGTCCGCGCCAACCTCGGTGAGGTCGAGGAGGCGGTGGCGCTGCAGACCGACCTGCTGGCGCGCCAGCGCACGGTGCTCGGCGACGAACACACCAAGGTGATCACGACGCTCGCCAACCTCGGCCTCGGCCTGGCCTATCTGGGACGATACGAAGAGGCCGAGCAGCGGCTCGAGGAGTCTCTCGCCCTGCGCCGCAAGCTGCTCGGCCACGACCATCCCGACGTCGTCAACTCGATGGTGTACCTGGCCCACGTCTACGGCCTCGGCGGTCGCCACGAGGCGACCGTCGCGATGATGCGGGAGGTCCTCGCGATCTGGCGCTCGAGGTTCCCCGACGACCATCCGCAGCTGCCCGATTTCGAGGTGCGGCTCGGCTCCGCGCTCAACGAGCTCGGCCGCTTCGGCGAGGCGCTCGAGCTCGTCGACGGGGCGCGTCTGCGTCTGGAGGGGCGGGGCGTCGAGCCGCCCGAGCTCGCCGAGCTCGAGCATCTCGCGGCGGTGGCGAACCTCGGCGCCGGACGCGCCGAGCTCGCGCTCCAGCAGTTGGAGAACGCCGCCGAGCGTACCCGCCGCCTGTTCCCGGCGGAGGACCCGCAGTTGGCTCTGGTGCTGTACGACAAGGGTCGCGCCCTGCTCGCCCTCGGTCGCCTCGGCGAGAGCGAGAGTTGCCATCGCCAGGCGCTCGAGCTCGCCTCGCGGGCGAGGACCCCGGCGCCCTCCCTCGTCGGCTCGGTGCACCTCGAGCTCGGTCGGACTCTGCTGGCTCAGGGACGCACGGCCGAGGCCCGAGTCGAGCTCGAGCGCGGCCATCGCGCCCTGGTCGAAGCGCTCGGCGAGAGCCATCCGCTCTCGATCGAGGCGGAGGGGGAGCTGCACGGCGCTACCGAGGATGCGGCCGGCGCCGAGCCGACTGCGGAGTCTCGAGTCGGCTCGGGGCGTCAGCCGCCGTAGCCGGGAGGCGCCTGGAAGCCGCCGATCTCCTGCGCCATCAGTCTCGCGACCTCGATCGTGGTGCGGTCGCCGTAGGCCGGCCCGATCGCCTGCACGCCGATCGGCAGTCCGTCCTCCGAGAGGCCGGTCGGGAAGACGGTGGCCGGCAGGTAGGCGACGGTGGCGAGCCCGGCCCAGAAGACCTGCTCGAAGTAGGGACGCTCGTCGCCGTCGACGCGGAGGGTGCGCTCGAAGCCGCCCTCCTCGTCCTGGGGGAAGGCGGTGGTCGTCGAGATCGGGCAGAGCACCACGTCCCACTGCTCGAAGAACTGGCGCCACTGCTCACGCAGGAAGCCGCGTCGGCCGTGCAGCCCCATCCAGTCGAAGTACTTCAGCTCTCCTTCCGGCCCGGCCATCATGCCGTCGAGGAGCGGCAGATAGGTCTGGTGCGACAGGGAGGTCGGGAAGGCGGGCCGCGCCGTGTCGGAGACGGTCGCGCCAGCGGCGGCGAGTCGCTCGCCGACCTCGCGAATGCGGCCAGCGATCTGCTCGGACACCGGCGCCAGCGGATCGTCCGGCCACAGGGCGACGCGCAGGTCGGCGAGCGAGGTGGCGCGGGGAGGCGGCAGCTCGAGCTTCCAGCCCGGGGCTTCGAGCACGTCGGGCCCGGCGAGGATCTCCATCGCCAGGGCGAGGTCCTCGGCGCTACGCGCCAGCGGGCCGACTACCGCGAGGTCGGGATCCTGGGCGCTCTGCGGCACGCCGGGAGGCTGGTGCCCGCGCGTCGGCACGATGCCGAGGGTCGGCTTGTGGCCGTAGACGCCGCAGAAGTGGGCCGGGTTGCGGATCGAGCCGCCGATGTCCGAGCCACTCTCGAGGGCGGTCATGCCAGTGGCCAGCGCCACCGCCGAGCCACCGGAGGAGCCGCCGGGAGTGTGGCCTCGCCGCCAGGGATTGTGGGTGGTGCCGTGGATGGCGTTGAAGGTCTGGAAGTCGGCGAGGTTCAGCGGCACGTTGGTCTTGCCGAGGAAGTGGGCACCGGCGCCCTTGAACCTCTCGACGACGACGGCGTCGCGCTGGGCCCGGTTGTCCTTCGCCGCCGGATCGCCCCAGGTGGTGGGCAGGCCGGCGATGTCGTAGGACTCCTTGATGGTCATCGGCAGGCCGTGCAGCCGGCCCAGGCTCTCGCCGCGGGCGCGTGCCGCATCGGCCGCGCGGGCAGCGTCCAGGGCGCGGTCGAAGTCGCGCACCACGATCGCGTTGAGCTCGTCGTCGTGCTCCTCGATGCGGGCGATGAACAGGCGGGTCAGCTCCTCCGACCCGATGCGGCCGTCGCGCAGCATCGCGGCCAGCTCGTGGGCGGGGCGCAGGGGCAGCGAGGCGTCGTCTCCGGTCGCCTGCGCCGGGGCCCGCGCGCCCGCCGCGTTCGGGTTGCCGCTCTGGTGGGTGGAGAGCAGAGCCCTCGGGGTGAGGGCGCCGGTGGCGACGAGGGCTCCGGTCTGCTGCAGGAAGATTCGTCGGTCGGTGGTGCGCATTGGGATCCTCCTCGCACGCTCTGCGACCGGCACGGCTGCCGATCGGGAGGTTTGGTGTCGGGGGTCGTTCGATCCTAGCGAGGGGACCGGCTCGAGGACCGCCGCGACGATGCCTGCCGGAGTACCTGGCGCCCGGGATCTACGTCGAGGAGCCCCTGGTTTCCGGTGCGCCGAACCGCCTCTCCCGTCGCTACCGTCGCCGGGGACCGCAGCTGCCAACGCTCAGCTCCGTTCGTCCTCCTGTCGCCCCACCGCCCTGCCGCGCAGGGTGCCGGCGGCGCGGCGCACCGCTTCGAAGCCGTAGCGGGCGCGGATCGCGTCGATCGACTCGTTGACCGCCCGGTCGCGTTCGAAGAGGTCGAGCTGCGCCCCGGCGGTGACCAGGTTGGAGAGCGCGACGCCGAGCAGCCGGATCGCGCGTCTGCCGGTGCGCAGATCGAGGTAGAGGTCCTTGACGATCGGATAGATCTCGAGCTCGGAGTGGGTGGGCGGCACGGTGCGCGAGCGCGACAGGGTCTCGAAGTCCGAGTAGCGCAGCTTGAGAGTGATCGTCCGTGCCTTGACGCCGCGGCGGCGCGCCCGCCAGCACACCCGCTCGCAGAGCGAGCAGAGCTGCGCCAGCGCGGTGCGCGACGAGCTGGTGTCTTCACGGAAGGTGCGCTCGTTGGAGATGCTGCGCACCGTGTCGCCGGCGTCGTCGTGCTCGCGGAAGGCCGGCTGGTCGCGGCTGATGTCGGAGCTGCCCTCGCCGCGGGCGCCGCGCTGCACCGTCTCGGCCCAGGCGCCGAAGATCTGGCGCAACTGCTCGAGCGACATCGCGGCGACCTCGCCGAGAGTCTCGACCCCGGCCTCGGCGAGCTTGCGCGCCGCCACCGGGCCGATGCCCGGTAGCTTGCGCACCGGCAGCGGCGCCAGCGTGCGCGCCTCGCTGCCGGCGCCGACCAGCATCACGCCGGCGGGTTTGGCGAGCCCACTGGCGACCTTGGCCATCGAGCGACTGGTGGCGACGCCGATGCTCGACGGCAGACCGAGCTCGCCCTGGATCGTCGCCTGGATCTCGCGCGCGGTGCGCAGGATGGTGGCGTCGGGCCCGAGATCCCCCGGCCTCCGGTAGAGGCGCTCGCATCCCGAGAGGTCGATGAACATCTCGTCGATGCTCGCCGACTGCACGTCGGGCGAGTAGCGCTCGACGATCGCCCTGACCCGGCGCGAGTAGTCGCCGTAGACCTCGCCGCGTACCGGCAGGTAGACGGCGTGGGGGGCACGCCGGGCCGCCTCGGTGAGGGACATCCCGGAGTGCACGCCGAAGGCGCGTACCTCGTAGCTGCAAGCGGTGACCACGCCGCGCGAGCCGGGCCGTCCGCCGACGATCACCGCCTTGCCCTCGAGCGACGGATCGAACAGCCGTTCCACCGACACGAAGAAGGTGTCGAGATCGAGACAGCAGATGCGCGGCGCGCGCAGCATCTCGCCAGTGTAGGGAGGGACGAGGGAAAAGGGAAAAGGGAAAAGGGAAAGGGAAGAGGGAAGGGGTTGGGGGTTAGGGGTTAGGGGTTAGGGGTTGGGGATTGGGGGTCAGAGATCAGAGATCAGAGATCAGAGATCAGAGATCAGAGATCAGAGATCAGAGATCAGAGGTCAGAGATCAGAGAGCAGAGATCAGAGGTCAGGGGAGAGCCCGTCTCCGGCCCCAAGGACCCTCCGCTCCTGTCCCGCGCAGGCCTCGAGCGTGGTAGGTACGGGTCATGAGCGGGACGACCAAGGTGACGGTGGGAGATCGCGGTCGTATCGTCATCCCGGCCGAGGTGGGACAACGCATCGGACTGCGACCCGGGACCGTGCTCAGCCTGATCGAGACGGAGGGCGGCATGGTGCTGATGACCCGCCGTCAGCTGCGGGATCGCGCGTGCGCGCCGAGCTCTCGGGGTTGGACCTGGTGGACGAGCTGCTGGCCGAACGGCGGGCCGCGGCCGAGGCCGAGGACGCGGCTCGAGTCGGCGGTCGCCGCCCGACTCTGTCTGGCGCTCGCCGAGCGCACCGGCGCCGAGGCCTGGACGGCCGACCGGGCCTGGGCGAAGGATCGGCGGGCGCGGCTGATCCGTTGAGGCCGCGACAGCGCTCCCGTCCGGCGGCGTAGGATCGGCGTGGAGGTGCGCGTGTGATGAGACGATTCGCTCGTTGGTCGACGATCTGCGGCCTGGCCGCACTGGCAGTGGCCGCTTCCGGCGCCGGCACGGCGCCGCTGGCTCCGGGAGCCGACGACGCTGCCGAGGTCGCCGACACCGACTGGCCGACCTACCACGGCGACCTCGGTGCCCGGCAGCATGTGCCGCTAGACCAGATCGACGCCTCCAACGTCGCGCGGCTCGAGGTCGCCTGGAGCTGGCAGTCACCCGACAACCCGCTGATCGCCGAGGACCGGCGCAAGATGGCGGGGAGCTACAAGTCGACGCCGCTGAAGGTCGGCGATCGTCTCTACGTCAACACCTCGCTGGGCCAGGTGGCGGCACTCGACGCGGGAACCGGCGAGACGCTCTGGGTCTACGACACCAAGGCCTACGAGGCCGGACGCCCGACCAACCTCGGCTTCAACAGCCGCGGCCTTGCCTACTGGACCGACGGCGAGCAGCAGCGTCTCTTCCAGCCGTCCAACGACGCGACGTTGTGGGCGATCGATGCCGGCACCGGTCAGCCGGTTGCCGGGTTCGGCGACGGCGGCAAGGTCGACCTCATCGCGACGCTGCGTCGCGACACGTCGCGTCGCTACTACACCATCATGTCGGCGCCACTGGTGGTCGGAGACGTGGTGGTCGTCGGCTCGTCGATCTTCGACGGTCCGACCCGCAGGGAGATGCCGCCCGGCGACGTGCGCGCCTTCGACGTGCGCACCGGCGAGCTGCGCTGGACCTTCCACAACCCGCCGATGCGCGGCGAGCGCGGTTACGAGACCTGGGAGGACGGCTCGGCCGACTACACAGGCAACGCCAACGTGTGGACGAACTTTTCCGCCGACGGCGAGCTCGGCCTGGTCTACCTGCCGTTCGGCACTCCCACCAACGACTGGTACGGCGGCCACCGCAAGGGCGACAACCTCTTCGCCGAGTCGATCGTCTGCGTCAGGGCGGCCACCGGGGAGTACGTCTGGCACTACCAGCTGGTGCACCACGGCCTGTGGGACTACGACATCCCAGCCGCACCGACGCTGTTCGACGCGACGATCGACGGGCGCGAGCGCAAGGCTGTCGCGGTGATCACCAAGCAGGGCTTCGTCTACGTCTTCGACCGGGTCACCGGCGAGCCGATCTGGCCGATCGAGGAGCGCGAGGTGCCGCAGTCGACGGTGCCCGGCGAGCAGACGTCACCCACCCAGCCGTTCCCGACCAAGCCGCCGCCGTTCGAGTCGCAGGGCATCTCCGACGAGACGATCGTCGATTTCACCCCGGAGATCCGTGCCGAGGCGATGGAGATCCTCAAGAACTTCCACTACGGGCCGATCTTCACGCCGCCGGTGGTGGTGACCGACGAGATCTGGGGCACCGTGCAGCACCCGGGCTGGGCCGGCGGCGCCAACTGGGGCGGCGCGGCCTTCGACCCCGACACCAGCCGCTTCTACGTGCCGTCGTTCTCCAATCCCACCGTCGTCGGTCTGCAGAAGCCGGATCCGGCGCGCTCCAACCTCGACTACATCCGCGGCGCGCCGCGCCAGGAAGCGCTGCAGGGTCGGCACGAGTCGGTGACCGGCATCACCGGCCCGCGGGGCCTGCCGATCCTCAAACCGCCCTACGGCAGGGTCACCGCCTACGACCTGTCCGAGGGCGACCTGGTGTGGCAGGTGCCGCACGGTGACGGGATCCGGCAGCAGATCGTCGACCTCGGTCTGCCCGATCCCGGGCCGGTCGGCTCGGCGAGCTTCACCGGGCCGCTGCTCACCGACACACTGCTCTTCCTCGGACAGGGCAGGCTGGCCGACCGCGTCGCCGGAGAGGACGCCGCCGAAGGGTCCCTCGTCGCCTACGACAAGCAGACCGGTGCGGTGGTCGCCGAGGTGCCGCTGCCGGCGCGCCCGAGCGGCACGCCGATGTCCTACATGCACCGCGGACGCCAGCACCTGGTGTTCGCGTTCGGCGGTGGCCCGAAGTCGGGGCTGCTGGCGCTGGCGCTTCCTGCCTCATCGCCTGAGCAGCCCGCGGCCGTGAGCGACGCCGCGCGTGGCGTGCGATAATCGTCGAGGCGCGCCCGTCGACCGGCCGCGCGTGTCGACCCCGTCGAGCCGTCGCCGTCGCCTCCCGAGCGACGACGAGAGCCGGGCTCCGGGGATCCAGCTCACGCACGGGACACCCGAAGCTGGCGTCGCCACCGCGACCCGTTTGGGACTACAGGAGGGGCGCGGTCCGAACCGACTCCAGGAGAACCACCATGAAGACCCACCACATCGTGATGGCGCTGCTCAGCGGCCTGCTGATCGCCACCGGTGCCGCGATCGCTGCGGGCTCGGACGAGATACCGCGCACCGCCGACGGCAAACCCGATCTGTCGGGCACCTACGACATCGCCACCCTGACGCCGCTGCAGCGCCCGCCGCAGTATGGCGACAACCTCTATCTGACGCCCGAGGAGGCCGAGCGCATCGAGCGTGAGGAGCAGGAGTTCCTCGCCCTCGGCGCGGCGAAGAGCGATCCGGACCGAGGCGCCCCCGAAGAGGGCGGTGCGCCGCCGGTCGGCCTGGGCGAGGAGGAGCGCGAGACCCTGGGCGCCGGCAACGTCGGCGGCTACAACAACTTCTGGATCGATCGCGGCGACTCGGTGGTCATCGTCGACGGCAAGTTCCGCACCTCGATCATCACCGAGCCGGCCAACGGCCGCTACCCGCCGTTCACCGCCGACGCGATGAAGGCGCTCGGCGGCCTGCGCGACCTGATGCGGCCGAACGACGGCACCGCCTACTGGATCGACTGGGACCGGCCCGGGCCCTACGACAACATGGAGCAGCGTCCGCTCGCCGAGCGTTGCCTGGCGAGCTTCGCCTCGACGATCCCCGCCACTCCGGCGCTCTACAACAACTTCAAGCGCATCGTGCAGACGCCCGACCGGGTGATGATCCTCAACGAGATGGTGCACGACGTACGCATCGTGCGGCTGAACTCGGAGCACCCGCCGGCCGACATGAAGTTCTGGATGGGCGACTCGATCGGCTGGTGGGAGGGCGACACTCTCGTCGTCGAGACCACCAACTTCAAAGAGGAGCCGGGCGGCTTCGGCTTCGGCTCGCTCGAGAACCACAAGGTCACCGAACGCTTCACCAGGCAGGACGCCGACACCCTGCACTACGCCTTCGAGGTCGAGAACCCCGACCGCTGGCAGAGCGCCTGGAAGGGTGACTACACCTGGCCGCGCACCGACGACAAGCTGTTCGAGTACGCCTGCCACGAAGGCAACTACGCGATGGGCAACATCATGCGTGGCGCCCGGCTGCTCGAGCAGGACGCGCTCGACGCCAAGGAAGGCGAGTCGAAGTAGGACGGGGTAGACCGGCGGGATCGACCGGCCTGCCTCTCGGCGCGAGCGGGCCGGTCGCCGCGGGCGAGTCCCCGTGGCCCGTGCGCTGCGTCGCCGGCCCCGGCGGCGAGCGTCATCGACCTTCCGTCGTGTCTCCAGGACGCACCTCGGCTTCCTGTTGGGCCGAAGCGAAAAGTGCCAGCGCGTCCGGGTATCCCTCGCGCTCGACGAGGCGCAGGGCGCTCACACCGTCGGCTGACGGGCGGTGAGGATCGGCGCCGGCGGCGAGTAGGAGCCGGATGGGTTCGGGGTCGCCGAAGTACTGCAGCAACGCGTAGTGCAGTGGCGTGTAGCCATCGACGTCGAGGGAGTCGACGGCGGCCAGCGCGTGCTCGGTGGCGAGCAGCCGCTCGAGGATCTCGACCGCGCCCGAGAACACGGCCTCGTGCAGCGCATTCGAGCCGATGGCTGCAAAGCCGTCCGCGGCGGAGGCGCCGGCGGAGAGCAGGAGCTCCACCATCTCCAGATCGTGCAGCGCGACCGCCAGTGCCAGAGGCGTGGCGCCGTCCTCACCGGCGGCGGGCCGGGAGGGATCGGCGCCCTGTTCCAGCAGGATACGGGCGGCGGCGAGGTTGCCCGATGCCACCGCGGCGTGGAGCGGACGTTCCCGAGTCGAGTCCTGGGAATCGACCGGGGCCCCGGCCTGCAAGAGCAGGCGCGCCGCCAGCGCGGCCCCGTCCCGGGGTGCTGTTGCAGACGGTGTCGCCACCGCAAGATGGAGAGCGGTCTTGCCGAGCTCCGACCGGTCCCCGACACCGACTTCGAGCTCGAGGACGCGGCCGAGCTTTGCCGGGTCTGCCGCTGCCGCATGGAGCAGGCTCAGTCCCTGGGGGCCGGGCGCCTCGATCGCCTCGCGGTCGGCCTCGGCGAGAATGGAGGCGAACTCCTCGTCCGATTTCCAGAGTGCGGCCTCGAGGAGAGGAGTCAGACTTCCGGCCTGCCCGTCCCTCGACGCGACGTCCGCCGCGGCCGTCGGCATGCGGGGAGCGGGGGCCAGCGCCGTCAGAGGACCGGGTTCGCTCACCATGGTCAGGGCGATGGTGGCCCAGGCGGTTCCCGCGTAGGAGATGAACTGGTCTTCGCCGAACGGGTATCCCGACTCGAAGTAGGGCAGCCCACCGACCCGGCGCCGGGTCGGCACCTGCCACGCCCCCGCGGTGCGGTCGAAGGTGCGATCGAGGTACTCGACGGCCCGCTTCGTCCGTGGGTCGTCCCAGCGCAACTGCTCGACCTGGAGGAGGACGGACAGGGCCAGGCCGGTGGCGTAGGCGTCGCTCTGACGCTCTGGGTATTGAGCCCAGCCGCCGGTGTCGAGCTGTTGCGAGAGCAGTCGCTGCGCCAGGGGCTCGAGGCCGGTGGCCGGCTGCTCTGCCCAGTAGAGACCCAGGAGTTGGAAGGCGAGGGCTTCGGTGTCGCGGGATCGATGATCGGCCAGCCAGGCCGTGGCGCGCTCTCGAGCTCGGACGTGGCCTTCCGTCCACCCGTAGGCGCGCAGTGCCTGGATGAGCAATGCGGTGCCGCTGCTGGTGGCATCCTCGAGAGGCGGTCGGTGGCTCTGCGCCGGGTAGCTGCCGTCGCGCTGCTGCAGCTTCGTCATTCCGTGGACCAGGCTGCGCGCCAGCGGATCGAGGGGCTGGTCACCGAGCAACATCCCGAGCAGGCCGTAGGCGGCGCCGAAGCGCGACGGAGGCTCGTTCTGTAGAAGCTCGCCGTACGACCGATCGAGAGAACGACGGATCGCCGCGACCTGTTTGGCTTCCAGGCCGGCGTTGATCGGCAGGCCCTTTTCGTCGGCAGCCCGGGTGGCCAGCGTGCCCAGCACCTGGTGGTGGCAGGACATGCACGTCTTTTTCTGGATCCAGACGTCGGCCGAGCGCTGGAGCAGTGGGGTGGTCAGCTTCACCAGTTCGCGGGCGACTGCCCGATGGTCACGTGTCTCCGGCGACGTGGTCGCGCGGGCGGCAAGAGCCGGCAGGCACAGAGCAGCCAGAGCCGCGAGCCTGCAGGCCCCGCGCCGGACTCCGCGCGGTCTGCCGCCCCTCGTCGCGGGCCGGTTCGGCTCCTGGCGAGCGGTGGTGGTCATCGGTAGTGCCTCCAGATCGAAGAATTCGTCGTTCGTTGGTTCGTTCTCCCAGACGGGAGCGAGGCGCACCGGTTGCCGCTCGGAGGGATCTGCGAGGATGGCGACATGGGCAGGCGCTACGATCTCGCCGTCTTCGGCGCCACCGGCTTCACCGGCCGGCAGGCGGCGCGCTACCTCGCCGCGCACCCCGAGCGTGAGAGCTATCGCTTCGCGCTCGCGGCGCGCTCGCAGGAGAAGCTCGAGGCGCTGGTCGCCGAGCTGACGGGGGACGGACTCTCGGCGGACGGTGTGATCGTCGCCGACGCTCTCGACGGCGAAGCGATGGACGGGCTGGCGGCCGCCGCCCGAGTCGTCCTGTCGACCGCCGGCCCGTTCGCCCGGTACGGCAGCGAGCTGGTGCGCGCCTGTGTCGAGCACCGTACGGACTACGTCGACATCACCGGCGAGACGCCATGGGTGCGCGAGATGATCGACCGGCACCACGAGCGCGCCGCCCGCGACGGCACCCGCATCGTCCCGTGCTGCGGCTTCGACTCGATCCCTTCCGATCTCGGCGCACTCTACGTCGCCGAGGCGCTGCACCGCGAGACCGGTGCCCGCTGCAGTCGGGTACACGCCTACCACCGCGGCCGCGGCGGCATCAACGGCGGCACGGTGGCGTCGCTGGTCGAGATGCAGCGCGGCGGTGGCGCCCGCCGGATGCGCGATCTCTTCCTGCTCAATCCCGAAGACCGGCGCCCTCGCTCGCAGAGCGGCCACGGCGATCCGGTCGCGCCCTTCTACTCGAGCGAGGCGAAGAGCTGGGCGGCGCCCTTCTTCATGGGCCCGATCAACACCCGCGTCGTGCGGCGCTCGCACGCCCTGCTGCAGGGCACCGAGCGCGGAGACCTGTTCGCCGACGACTTCCGCTACCAGGAGTACTGGAAGGCCAAGGGTCCTCTCGGGTTCGCCGAGGCGGGCGCCTTCGCGTTCGGCCAGGGCATGGCCCAGCTCGGTAGCGCCCTGCCCGGCGCCAGCCGCCTGATCGAGGCGGTGGCCGCCGATCCGGGAGAAGGCCCGAGCGAGGCGACGATGGACGGCGGCTTCTTCTCCTGCGATCTCTACGCCGAAGGGGATCCGCCACCCGGCGCCGGCGCCGGCCGCGCCCGCCGCCACTCTCGTCTGCACGGCCAGGGCGACCCCGGCAACCGGATCACGATCAAGTGCCTGTGCGAGTCAGCGCTGCTGCTGGCGCTCGAGCGGGAGCAGCTGCCGAGCTCTCCCGGTGGCGGCGTGCTGACCCCGGCGACGGCGCTCGGCCTGGCCCTGGTGCCGCGCCTCGAGCGCGCCGGCATCGAGTTCGGCTGAGCGGGGGCTGGCCGAGCGGCCGGTCCATTCGCCGCTCAGTCCGGCTCGACCTGGGATCCAATGGTGCGCACTGCCTGTGGACTTCAGGCGATCTGATATCTCTCTACCTGACCCCTACACCCTGACCCCTACACCCTGACCCCTACACCCTGACCCCTACACCCCTGACTGCTGCCCTGATAGCTGCTCTCCTCTCACTCCCTTCTGCCCTCTTCCCTCTTCCCTTTTCCCTGGTCCCTTTTCCCTCTTCCCCCAAACCCCAACCCCCAACCCCTGCTCCCCAATGACCCGGCCCACCGCAACCCTCTACCGCATGGTGATGCCCGAGCACCTCTGCCCCTACGGCCTCAAGAGCAAGCACCTGCTCGAGCGCCAGGGCTACGAGGTCGACGACCACCACCTCGAGACGCGCGAGCAGACCGATGCATTCAAGCGCGAGCACGGGGTCGAGACGACGCCGCAGACCTTCATCGACGGCGAGCGCATCGGCGGCTACGACGCCCTGAAGGTGCACTTCGGCATCGAGACGGAGGCCGAGCAGAAGGCGGAGGGAACGACCTATCAACCGGTGATCGCGGTGTTCGCGATGGCGGCGTTGATGGGGCTCGCTGCCACCTGGATGGCCGAGGAGACACTGCTGACGTGGCGCTCGCTCGAGTGGTTCGTCGCCTTCAGCATGTGCATCCTGGCGATCCTCAAGCTGCAGGATCTGAGCAGCTTCTCGAGCCAGTTCCTGGGCTACGACCTGCTGGCCCGCCGCGACGTGCGCTACGCCTACTTCTATCCGTTCGCCGAGGGCGGCGCCGGGGTGCTGATGATCGCCGGAGAGGCGCTATGGCTCGCCGCACCGCTGGCCCTCTTCGTCGGCAGCGTCGGCGCTGTCTCGGTGATCAAGGCGGTCTACGTCGAGAAGCGTGAGCTGCGCTGCGCCTGTGTCGGCGGAGACTCGAACGTACCGCTGGGCGCCATCTCGTTGACCGAGAACCTGATGATGGTGGCGATGGGGGTCTGGATGCTGGCGCGCGTCGCCCTGTAAGGGCTCCCGCCGGAGGCGCTTGGCCAGCTCTTGCCAGTCTCAGGCGGCGGCTGCTCTCCCGACCTGCGGCTTCCTCTCCGGTGCCCGGGCCCCGCTGCGGGATACGCTGGGGGCCGTCGTCGGGGCTTCGGTTGACGTCATCCGGGACCCTTTAGGGGAAGGAAGGGATTGCGATGAGCCATGTACAGGGAGTGGGTGGAGCCTTCGTCTTCGCCCGCGATCTCGAGAAGCTCGCCGGCTGGTACCGCGACGTGCTCGGATTCGAGTTCGAGGGCGGCGAGGAGTTCGGCGCCTACTACAAGATCTTCTGGGCCCTGGCCGCGGACGGCAGCGGTCGCCGGGTCGACACGACGTTCGCCGTGATGCGGGCCAAGCGCGAGTTCCCATCGTGGGCCGAGGCGCGCGACGAGGACGACATGTACGGCGACCAGCCGTTCATGGTCAACCTGCGGGTCGACGATCTCGACGCCACGCTCGCCGATCTGCGCGCCAAGGACGTCGCCGTGCTCAAGGAGTCCGACGAGGGCTACGCGAAGTTCGCGTGGATCCGCGACGCCGAGGGTAACCGGATCGAGCTCTACGAGCCGCGAGCCGAAGAGGCGTCGGACGGAGATCCGGCCGGCGGGGCCGACTCGGAGTGAGTCCGGCGAGAACGCCGATCCCGGCCGTACTGGGACGGGCCGACTGATGCAGATCTCGATCCTCCTGCTCGGCCTGGTGGTGGGCATGCAGCACGCGTTCGAAGCGGACCACCTGGCGGCCGTCTCGTCCCTGGTCAGCCGCGGTCGTCGCGCCGATGCGATGACCCGACGCGGCGCGCTGTGGGGTGTCGGTCACACCGTCTCGCTGTTGCTCATCGCCGGCTGCGTGCTGGTACTCGGCTGGCGTCTGCCGGCGTCGTTCGAGACCGCGCTCGAGGCTGCGGTCGGTCTGCTGCTGCTGGGCCTCGGTGTCCGGGTGCTGCACCGTCTGTGGCGCGATCGGGTGCACGTGCACGCGCACGAGCACGACGGTGAGGGAGTGCACCTGCACGCTCACAGCCACCGCCACGACAACGCGCCGCACTCGGCCAGCGCGCACGATCACGAGCATCCGGAGGGCGCCTGGCCGGTGCTGCTCGTCGGGCTGACGCACGGTGCCGCCGGCTCGGCGGCGCTGATCGTGTTCGTCGCGGCGCAACTCGCCACCGCCTGGGCAGGCCTGGTCTACGTGCTGCTCTTCGGCATCGGATCGATCGTCGGCATGGCAACCCTCACCGCGATCGTCGCGTTGCCGCTGCGTGCTGCCGCGTCGGGGGCCACCTGGCTGCACCGCGGTCTGCAGACAGCGATCGGCGCCATCACCGTGGTGATCGGGGCCCGGCTGATCCTCCTGCACCTCGGCTGAGCAGGCCGGAGTTCCGAGGCGCAACTTGTCCGACGCTCGCCGTTTCTCCATCGCAGGAGGACGGGGATGCGACGTTGGCAGCGCTGGCTGGGAGGAACGGGCGCGCCGGGGATGTCGATCGCGCTCGCGCTGTTGCCGAAGTGCCCGCTCTGCCTCGGTGCATGGCTGGGCGCGGTGGGCATCTCCGGGGTCGCGGTCGCGCCGCGCCTGGTCGAAGCCCTGCTGCCGCTGCTGGCTCTGCTGGTGGCGGTGCACGTCCGGGGCGCCTGGCGGCGGGCCGCCCGGAGCGGTCGCTGGGCGCAGTTCCTGCTGGAGACCGCGGGCGGCATGGTGCTGCTGGCCGGTGTGGCGTCCTCGACCGAGGCGGCCCGTTACGGCGGCGTCGTCCTGCTGCTGCTCGGCACCGCCGCGAGTCTGGTAGCCCATCCCGGGACCCCCTCCGCGGAGGGTCGCGATGGACAAGTGGAATCGAGAACGGAGAGTCACCCGGTGCCGCCGGCGCCGGAAGGAGCGTGAGAGCCATGAGTAGTGGAGCGAGTGCCTTGCGAGTGCGTCAGAACATCGAAGTGCTGCAGGACGAGTACGAGGCCGGAAACCGCAAACCGCTCGAAGACCTGATGCGGGCCTGGAAGGCGATCAAGGAGCTGCCGCCCGACGACCCGCACTCCTTCTTCACCCTGGGCGGCTTCCACGGCGAGCCCTTCCGCGGCGCCGGCTGGGGAAGCGCCGCCTACTGGGGCGGCTACTGCAACCACGGCAACGTGCTCTTCCCGACCTGGCACCGGGTCTACCTGGTGAAGCTCGAGGAGGCGCTGCGCAGCGTGCCCGGCTGCGAGCAGGTCACCCTGCCGTTCTGGGACGAGACCAGTGAGAGCTCGCTGCAGCACGGCATCCCCTGGGCGCTGACCCGGGAGACCTTCGAGCTCGACGGTGAGACGATCCCCAATCCGCTGCGCTCCTTCGTGTTCACCAAGAACATCAAGGACCACATCAACGGCGACAACCCCGACTACAGCAAGGCCAAGGGCTACGAGACGGTGCGCTACCCGCTCTCCGGCCTGGTCGGCACAGAGGAGGATCGCCAGGCGACCGCCAAGCACAACGCCCAGTTCCCCGACTACGCGAAGAACGTCGAGCTGCTGAACCAGAACGTGGTCAACTGGCTCAATTCGACGGTGGTGGTGCAGGGCGCTCCGAGCCCCGGTGGACACACGGCCGACAAGTACCGCGCCTGTCTCGACGCCCCCAACTACACCGTCTTCTCGAACACCACCTCGGCCGCCGAGTGGAACGACGATCGCGCCGGCAGCGGCGCACCGGTGGTGCGGCCGCTCGAGTCGCCCCACAACAGCATCCACCTCGCGGTCGGCGGGTTCGACGTGCCAGGGGTGTTCAACGCCTCGCCGATCGCTGGCGCCAACGGTGACATGGGGGAGAATGACACTGCTGGTCTCGATCCGATCTTCTTCTTCCACCACTGCCACGTCGACCGGATGTTCTGGCTGTGGCAGAAGCGTCACGGTTTCACCGACCATCTCGAGATCATCCCGGGGTACCCGGGCACGAACTCGGTCGACTCGCAGGGCCCGACACCGGGCGTGGTGCCCAACAGCTGGCTGACTCTCGAATCGCCGCTGGATCCGTTCAAGCTGGTCGAGAAGGGCGTCGAGCGGCCTTACACATCGCTCGACTGCATCGACATCGAGGGCCAGCTCGGCTTCACCTACGGCCCCGGTTCGTTCGACGAGCTGGCGGAGCCGGCGAGCGCGAGCGCGACCGCTACTGCCGCGGCTCCTCGAGGCCGCAGCGCCCGTGTGGTCCACGTCTCGGGCATCAACCGGGCGCCGATCCGCGGCTCTTTCCTGATCTCGGTGTTCGCCAACATCGACGGGCAGCGGGTGCTGGTCGACACCGAAGCGGTGCTCAGCCGTTGGAGCGTCAAGTACTGCGCCAACTGCCAGACCCACCTCGAGGCGCAGTCGTTCTCGCCGCTGTCCGCATTCACCGAAGAGGAGGCCGGCGGCCTGGACGTCGAGGTCGAGGTCCACACGCGGGACGGCAGTCTCGGTGATGGCGAGCCAGGGTCCGGCGTGGGTGCGGCCTTCCTGAGTCGACCGGAACGGGCGCCGTCGCGGCCGTACAAGGTGACGGTGCGCTGAGCCTGCGGCCGGCGCTCCTGGCCAGCGTCGACGCGAAGGCGTCGATGTCCCGCGCGACTCGTGAGAAAATGGCTCTCTTCGATCCGTCGCGCGTCCTCCGGCTGGCCACGGGCCGGCCGAGCAGCGGACGTCGCGACGGCACAGCTGAGTGCAGGCGAGGAGAGCGACGATGAGCAGCGAAGCGAAGACCGCGGCCCCCGACGTCGACGTGGTGGTGGTGGGGGCCGGCATGGCCGGGCTCTACATGCTGCACCGGCTGCGCGGCGAGGGTCTCAGCGCGGTCGCGCTCGAGACCGCGGACGACGTCGGCGGCACCTGGTACTGGAACCGCTATCCCGGCGCTCGCTGCGACATCCAGAGCCTCGACTACCAGTACTCCTTCGATCCCGAGCTCGAGGAGGAGTGGCAGTGGAGTGAGAAGTACGCCACCCAGCCGGAGATCCTGCGCTACCTGCAGCACGTCGCCGAGCGCTACGACCTGCGGCGCGACATCCGGTTCGAGACCCGCGTGCGGTCGGCACGGTGGGACGAGGAGGCGCAGCTGTGGCGGATCCGCACCGCACCGGTCGGCACTGCCGCGGACGGGGCGGGCGAGCACGAGCTCAGTTGCCGCTACTACGTGATGGCCACCGGCTGCCTGTCGGTGCCCAAGGAGCCAGAGATCGAAGGCGCCGAGCGCTTCGCCGGCGAGGTCTACTTCACCGGCCGCTGGCCGCACGAAGGGGTCGACTTCAGCGGCAAGCGGGTGGCGGTGATCGGCACCGGCTCGTCGGGCATCCAGTCGATTCCGCTGATCGCCGAGCAGGCGAGGCAGCTGGTGGTCTTCCAGCGCACCCCGAACTTCTCGATGCCCGCGGGCAACGGGCCGATCCCGGGCGACAAGCGGGCCGCCCTCGAGGCCGACCGTGAGGCGTACCGCGCCGAGGCGCGACTGTCGCAGGCCGGTGTGCCGGTCAACGTGCCGATGGAGGGCGTGCTGACGGTGACCGAGGACGAGCGTCAACGTCGTTTCGAGCACGCCTGGGCGCAGGGCGAGCTGCTGGCGCCCGGTGAGCAGTTCAACGACCTGATCACCAACGAAGAGGCCAACGAGCAGTGGTCGGAGTTCATCCGCTCCAAGATCCGCGAGGTGGTCGACGATCCCGAGGTCGCCGAGCTGCTCTGTCCCCGGGACTATCCCTTCGGCACCAAGAGGCCGTGCCTCGACACCGACTACTTCGAGACCTTCAACCGCGACCACGTGCGCCTGGTCGACCTGCGCGCCCAGCCGATCACCTCGATCACCGAGGACGGCATCGAGTTCGGCGACGAAGCGCAGGAGTTCGACGCCATCGTCTACGCCACCGGCTTCGACGCGATGACCGGCGCCCTGGTGGCGGTCGACATCGAAGGGCGGCAGGGGCTGACGCTGAAGGAGAAGTGGGCCGAGGGTCCACGCACGTACCTCGGGCTGACCTCGGTCGGCTTCCCCAACCTGTTCATGATCACCGGCCCCGGCTCGCCCTCGGTGCTCTCCAACATGGTGGTCTCGATCGAGCAGCACGTCGACTGGATCGCCGACTGCCTGAGCGATCTGCGCGCTCAGGGCTACACCACCATCGAGCCGACTCCCACCGCCGAGGCGGCGTGGGGGCAGCACGTCAACGACTGCGCCGACATCACGCTCTTCCCGCGTGCGGCGTCGTGGTACATGGGCGCCAACGTGCCGGGCAAGCCACGCGTCTTCCTGCCCTACCTCGGCGGCGTCGGCACCTACCGCGAGGCCTGCGACCGCGTGCGTGCCGAGGGCTATCTCGGCTTCCGCCTCTCCGGGCCGGCCGGTGAGCAGTGCAACGACGGCGTGGTGAACCGGCTGCAGCCCGACGTCGCGGCGATGCTGCAGCTGATGGCCGAGGCGCAGATCCCGCCGATGGAGAGCATGACGCCCGAACAGGCGCGGCAGCTCTCGGAGATGATCGCCGCGCAGAACCCGCGCGGGCCCGAGGTCGGCGAGGTGCGCGACGGCACCTACCCGGGCGCCGAAGTGGAGCTGCGCTACCGCCTCTACCGACCCGCGAGCGCGGGGCCGCATCCGGTCGTCTGCTACTTCCACGGCGGCGGCTGGGTGCTCGGTGCGCACGACTCCGACGATTCGCTGTGCCGCGACCTCTGCCTGCGCGCCGACGCGCTGGTGGTCTCCTGCGACTACCGCCACGCTCCCGAGCACCGTTTCCCGGCGGCGCCCGAGGACGCCTGGGCGGCGCTGCGCTGGCTGGCCGACAACGCCGCAGAGCTCGGCGGCGTCGCCGACTCGCTGATCGTCGCCGGCTGGAGCGCCGGCGCCAACCTGGCGGCCGGAGTGTGTCAGCGGGCCCTGCGCGAAGGAGGTCCGAGGATCGCCGGCCAGCTGCTGATCACGCCGGTGGTCGACTGCGACTTCTCGCGCCCCTCGTACCGGGAGAACGCCGACGGCTACGTGCTGACGACCGCACTGATGCAGTGGTTCTGGGCCCACTACGCCGACGAGTCCCAGCGCACCGACCCGGTCGCGTCACCACTGCGGGCCGAGTCCCTCGAAGGTCTGCCACCGGCGGCGATCTTCACCTGCGAGTTCGATCCGCTGCGCGACGAAGGCGCCGCCTACGCCGAGGCGCTCGCCGAGGCCGGCGTCGAGGTGCGTCACGTGCCCTGCCGCGGCCAGATCCACACCTCGCTGAGCGCCGTCGGCATGATCCTCTCGAGCGCCGCGATCCGCGAGCAGATGGCCGAGGCTATCCGGGGGTTCAGCAAGGTGCTCGCCGCGGCGTAACCCGGCGGCGTGGGCTCCGCGACCTCGAGCGTGCAGCGGCATTCGCGGATCGGAGTCGGGGCCGTTGCGCGAGTAGTTCATGTGGTGCACATGCAATAATGTGGATTGCATGAGCAAGATGATCCAGATCCGCAACGTTCCCGACGCGATGCATCGCGAGCTCAAGACCCGCGCCGCGCAGGCATCGATGTCGCTCACCGACTACATCCTGCGCGAGCTCGGTCGTGGCTTGCAGAGGCCGAGACCCGGGGAGCTCAGGGCAAGGCTGCTCGCGCGGCAGCCCGTGGCCCCCCCCGAGCCCGTGGTCGAGGCGCTGCGCCGGGAGCGCGACGCACGGTGATCGTGGTCGATGCCTCGGTCGTCATCGAAGTCCTGTTGGTCACCGAGGTCGGGGTCGCAGCGCTCGACAGGCTGCTCGACGAGGACGAGCTGGTCGCGGCGCCGGCCCTGATCGATCTCGAGGTCCTGCAGGTGCTGAGGCGATTTCTCCGGGTGGGAGGTCTGTCGGCCGCCAGGGCGCGCCAGGCCTCGATCGATCTGCAGGACCTGGCGATGGAGCGCTACGAGCACACCTGGCTGGTCGATCGGATCTGGGCGCTGCGTGGCAACCTGACCGCCTACGACGCGGCGTACGTCGCTCTCGCTGAGGCGCTCGGTGCCCCGCTGCTCACCCGCGACAGAGCGCTCGCCAGGGCGCGGCACCGGGCCGTCGTCGAAGTGCTCTGACTGCAGGCACTCGCTGCGAGGCCACGAACTCGACGATCCCCGGGAACGACTCGGGACCATCCTGTGGCAAGCGGCCCTGGCGATGTCGACGCGGAGTGTGTACCTCGGTGCGTCGCCATGGCGAGGTGTGCGTCCCGTTCTGCACTGCAGCCGCGGAGACTTCCGGGCGGGGCTCCGCTCTGAAGTCGGACTCGTCCCCGTCCGCATGTTCTTCCGACCTCGGGGCCATCCGGGACTGCTAGCTCCAGCGCTCGCACTCGCTGTACTGTTCCCTCAACCCCGGAACACCAGCCGAGGCGGCACGGAGACGGATTCACTCTCCGCGGCGTTGAGTTTGCCGGCACCGGGCGCCGGCTGAGGTTCGAAGCGATGCGCGTGCGTCTCGCGTGTGGGTTCCTCCTGGCTCTGTTCGGGGTGGCCGCGACCGCCGGCGCTCTGACCTCTCAGGTCGCCATCCTGGTCGACGCCGACGACGATGGCTCGTCGGGCTGCGTGGTGCCCACCGCCGAGGGTGAGCTCGCTGGCGTCGAGCATCAGATCCTGGTCGAGACCGAGACCTTCGGCGACGGTAGCGCTGCGGTCCAGTCGGTACGACGACGGGACTGTGAGAGCGGCGTCTTCGGTGCACCGGTGCTCGTCGATGCCGGCGGCTGGCCGGTGGGCATCGGTCTGGGGGAGGGCGGCCGCAACGTCGTCGAGTCCTACGTGCCGATGGCGGACCTCGCCGTCGGCCGGGTGATTCGCTTCGGCATCACCCACGAGACGGGCGCCGACGCCGATGCGCTGCTGGAGGTCGCGCCGGGGACGGGGATCCCGATCACTCTCCTCGGGGCGTCACCTCTCGAGATCCCGACCCTGTCGCAGTGGGGCGCCCTGCTGCTGATCCTGCTGCTCTGTGGGATGGCGCTGGGAGCGCTGCGGCGGCGAGACGCCGCGCTGTTGATCACCCTGTGCATGGTCATCGGCGTCTCCGGAGCGGCATGGGCGGTCTGCATCATGGACGGCCAGATCGACGACTGGTCGCCGGGCGATCTCCTGGCCAGCGATGCTTCCGGTGAGGCGCCCACGAGCGTCGACCTGGAGGCGTTCTTCGCCAAGGTGGAGGACGGCGTGCTGTGCCTGCGGGTCGACACCGGACTGGCCTTCAATCAGGCCCCGAGCGCCAACCCACAAGCCGCGATCACGCCGGAAGACACCGCACTGCTGATCACGCTGACCGGTAGCGATCCCGACGGCGACGCGCTTGCCTTCACGATTGCGGCGGCGCCGACCCAGGGAACGCTCGGTGCCGTCACTCCCGTCGGCCCGACCTCTGCCTTGGTCCAGTACACGCCGGCGACGGACGTGAGTGGCTCCGACGCCTTCACCTTCCAGGTCGACGACGGCCTCGGGGGCACCGACACCGCGGTCGTCGAGCTGACGGTCGTGCCGGTGAACGACGCACCCACGGCGGCGCCGCAGACGGTCACCACTGCCGAGGACACCGCGGTCCTCATCGTGCTCGTCGGTGCCGATGTCGACGGCGATCCGCTGACGTTCTCTCCCGCAGCCGGTCCAACCGACGGCTCGCTCAGCGCCGTCACGCCGGTGAGCCCGACATCAGCCCAGGTCACCTACACGCCGAGCCCCGACTTCAACGGCGCCGACGCTTTCACCTTCATCTCGGACGACGGGTCGCTGGTGTCCGCCGCGGCGGCCGTCTCGATCACGGTCACGGCGACCGACGATCCGCCTCTCGCCGTCGACGACGTCGCGACGGTTCCGGAGGACGCCGCGGCGACTCCGATCGACGTGCTGTCGAACGACCTCGATCCGGACGGGGGGCCTCGCAGCGTTGCGAGCGTGACCCAGCCGGTGAACGGCGTGGCCGACGTCACCGGCGGCGGTACCGGACTGACGTACCAGCCGAACGGCGACTACTGCAACGATCCGCCGGGCGGCGCCGCGGACACCTTCACCTACACGCTGGCTCCGGGTGACACCGTGGCGACGGTGTCGGTGTCGGTGAGCTGCATCGACGACCCGCCGGTCGTCGATCTCGATGCGGACGACGACCAGGGCACCGCCGGCAACGGATTCGCCATCAGCTTCACAGACGGCTCGGCGGCTTCGCTGATCGAGGATCCGGTCGACGCGACCATCACCGACGTCGACGACGTCGACCTGGTCTCGTTGACCGTCACGCTCACCAACCTGCTGAACGTCGGCGACGAGATCCTCGACGTCGATCCGGTGGTCCTGGCCGGCACTTCGATCGGCGCCAGCTACGACACCACCACCGATCCGTCGCGGGGAGTGCTCACTCTGACCGGCCCTGACGACCTCGCGAGCTTCATCGCCGTCCTGCGCACGGTCACCTACGAGAACACCTCGATGGACCCCGACCCGGCAGCGAGGCTGATCGAGTTCGTGGCCGAGGACGGAACCAGTGCCGGCGTTGCGGCAGTGTGTACGGTGACCCTGGTGCCGGTGGACGATCCGCCGGTGGTGACGACGTCCGCAGGCAGCATCGCCTTCACCGAAGGCGGCGGCGCCGTTACGGTCGACGCCGGCCTCACCGTGACCGATGTCGACAGCGCGGACCTCAGCTCGGCGACGGTCGCGATCACCAACCTCCAGGATGGGGCCGCCGAGGTCCTGTCGGCGACCTGCCCGGACCTGACGGTCACTCCGTCGCTGGGCGCCCTGGCTCTCGACGGGATCCAGCCGCTCGCCACCTACCAGGCCTGTCTGGCCTCGGTGACCTACGACAACAGCTCCCAGGACCCCGACACGACGACGAGGGTGATCTCGTTCACCGCCTCGGACGCCACCTCCAGCAGCACAGCGGCCACCAGGAGTGTGACGATCGGCGCGGTCGACGATCCTCCGGTGGTGACCACGAGCGCCGGCGCGACCGTCTTCACCGAGGACGCCGGAGCGGTGGTGGTCGAC
Organism: Acidobacteriota bacterium; assembly: GCA_003388555.1. Taxonomy (GTDB): domain Bacteria; phylum Acidobacteriota; class Thermoanaerobaculia; order Multivoradales; family Multivoraceae; genus QQVD01. Next base: position 101,405 of record QQVD01000007.1, read on the forward strand.
CCGGGGATCGTGGTGGTCGATGTCGACAGCGCGGACCTGTCGTCGGCAACGGTGGCGATCACCAATCTCCAGGACGGCGCCGCCGAGGTGCTGGCGGCTGGCGCCTGCGGCGGCCTCACGGTGACGCCGGGGCCGGGCAGCCTGTCGATCACCGGCACCCAGCCGCCGGCGACATACCAGACCTGCCTGGCCTCCGTGACTTACGACAACGGGTCCGAGGATCCCGGCACCACGGCACGATCGATCTCTTTCGTCGTCACCGACGCGACTTCGAGCAGCGTCTCCGCATTCAAGACCGTGACCGTGAGCGCGGTCGACGACCCGCCAACGGTGACGACGAGCGCCGGCACGAGCGCCTTCACCGAGGACGGCGGCGCGATCGTCGTCGACGCGGGGATCTCCGTGGCCGACGTCGACAGCGCCAACCTGGTGTCGGCCACGGTGACGATCACCAATCCCCAGGACGGCGCTGCCGAGATGCTGGGGGTGGGCGCCTGCGGCGGCCTGACCGTGACTCCCGGAGCGGGCAGCCTGACGATCACCGGGCCGCAGCCGGCTGCGATCTACCAGTCGTGTCTGGCGTCGGTGACCTTCGACGACTCGTCGCAGGATCCCGATACGACGACGCGAGTGATCTCCTTCGTCGTCGCGGACGGCACCTCCAGCGGTGTCCCTGCCACCAAGGGGGTCACGGTGGCCACCGTCGATGACGCACCGGTGGTGACGACGAGCGTCGGCGCCAGCGCCTTCACCGAAGACGGCGGCTCGGTGGTGGTCGATGCGGGGATCTCGGTGGCCGACCTCGACAGCGCCGACCTGGTGTCGGCGACCGTGGTCATCACCAATCCTCAGAACGGTGCCGCGGAGGTGCTGTCGGCCGGTTCCTGTGGCGGTCTGTCGGTGGTTCCGGGACCGGGCAGCCTCTCGATCAACGGCAGCGGGTCGGTGGCGGCCTACCAGAGCTGCCTCGCCTCGGTGAGCTACGACAACAGCTCCCAGGATCCGGGCGCGACCGCGCGGGTCGTCTCCTTCGTCGTCAGCGACGGCACCTCGAGCAGCGCCGCCGTGACGAGGACGGTCGATGTGACTCCGGTCAACGATCCGCCGCTGGTCGCGACCACTGGCGGCGTCACCTCGTTCACCGAGGATCTGGGTGCGGTGGCCGTGGACGCGGCGCTTTCGGTGAGCGATCCCGACAACGCCAGTCTGGCTTCCGCCACGGTCACCATCGTCGCCGCGCCGGACGGAGCCGCGGAGTCCCTCGCAGTGTCGGCAGCCTGCCCGGGCCTCCTGGTGGTGACCGGCAATCCACTGTCCGTCAGCGGGGTGGCGCCAGTGGTGGACTACCAGAGCTGCCTGCGCTCGGTCACCTACGAGAATGCGTCGCAGAATCCCGACGCGACCGCGCGTACCGTGCGTTTCGTCGTCACCGACGGCGCCGATCCCAGCAGTGCGGGCGACCGGGCCGTGTCGGTGACGCCGGTCAACGACCCGCCGATCGCGGGCGCCGACGTCGCCGACTACATCGGCAACACCCTGCTGCACTTCGACAACGCCGCGGGCGCCGCCCCCGCGGTGACCAGGACCACCGGATCCGGTCTCGGTGTACTCGACAACGACAGCGATCCGGCCGAGAACGACCCGCTGTCGATCACCGGCGTCGCGGTGCCGCTGTGTGGCGACGTCACGGCGCCCTTCAGCTGTGCCACCGCCAACGGTGGCAGCGTGGTGCTCGAGGCGGACGGCCGCTTCACGTTCACTCCCAGGGAGGGCGAGGTCGCCACCAGCGACAGCTTCGAGTACCGGCTCTCCGACGGGACCGACACGGTCCATGGCCTCGTCACCCTCACCCGGATCGGCAGGATCTGGTTCGTGCGCAACGACGCCGCGGCCGGTGGCCTGGGCCGCTCCGCGGATCCCTTCGACACCCTCGCCGAGGCGCAGGCCGTGTCGGTGGCGACGGACACGATCTACGTCTTCTCGGGAGACGGAACCACAACCGGTCAGGACCAGGGCATCGTGCTCGGGAGCGCGCAACGCCTGATCGGCGAGGGCGTCGAGCTCGCCATGCCGTTCGGCGTCAACGGCGGTCCGGTTCCGACGCTTCTGCGAGCCGCGGGTGCGCGGCCTCTGCTCGACAACGTCGCCGCGGCGGGCAACGCCGTGTCCAGCACCGACGCCATCCCCGCCGAGATCGCCGGCCTCTCCCTCGCGGCCACGGCCAACGCCATCGACGTCACGACGACGGGCGCATTCGCCGGCTCCGGCTCGCTGGAGATCCGCGCCAACGTCGTTCGCGGCGCTGGTGCCGAGGGGCTCGACGTCAACGCCGGCGGCACCGGCACGTTGACCCTCGAGGTCCAGGGCAACACCTGGGACACCACCGGCACGCACGTCGGGAACGCCGTCGACATCGTGCGCACCGGTGGCCTCCTGCGTCTGGCGTTCGGCGGCAACAGCAACATCCTCTCGGCCTCGACAGCGGTGAACGTCAACGGCGGCGCGACCGCCTTGACGACGATTACCTCCTTCACCGGCAACTCCGTGCACCAGGCCACGGCAGGCAACGGCATCGTGGTGAGCGGCGCGACGTTCGACGCGACGCCGGGAGGCGTGTTCGATCAGGTGGCGGGAGGCACGACGCTGGTCGGCGCCCCGGGCGACGGCGTCGGCGGCTCCGCCATGGTGCTGAGCACGGTCGCCGGCGACCTCTCGTTCACCGATCTCGACCTCTTCGCCGGCAACGGATCGGCGCTCGCGGTCAGCGGAGCCGGCCCAGTCAACGTCGGCGCCGGCACTGGCACCCGGGTGACGGTGGGTGCCGGCGTGGCGACCTTCCAGTCCACCGGAGGTCCGGCCGTCGACGTCGCGTCCGCCACGGTCGACCTGCAACCGACGAGCATCAGCAGCACCAACAGCCCGACGGTCGGCGTCTCGCTACTGAACGTGGCCGACGGCACCACCAGCTCGACCTTCTCGGCCGGCGCCGGCAGCTCGATCTCCAACGCCACCGGCACCGCCTTCTTCGTCGACGGCGGCAACGCCACCGTCTCGTACGCCGGCTCGATCAGCAACGGGGCAGGCCGCTCCGTGGTGGTGCAGAACCGCAACGCCGACAGCGTGACGTTCACCGGCGCGATCACCGACACTGGTACCGGCATCCTGGTCAACAGCAATACCGGTTCGACCATCGGCTTCACCGGAACCCTGGGTCTGTCGACCGGAGCCAACGCCGCCTTCACCGCGACCGGCGGTGGCACGGTGACGTCGACTGGCGCGGCGAGCACCTTGACGACGACCACCGCCAGCGCGCTCAACGTCACCAACACCACGATCGGCTCGGCCGGCCTGACCTTCCGGAGCGTGTCATCGGCCGGTGGAAGCTCGCCGGGAATCGTGCTGTCGGCGACGGGGAACCTCGGTGGACTCACCGTCACCGGCACCGGCGCCGCCACCACCGGCGGCACGATCGAGGGCAAGTCGGGCAACGGGATCCTGCTCTCCGGCACGCGCGGCGTGTCGCTGACCTCGATGAGGATCCGTAACAACCTGGGCAGCGGCATCGCTGGCGACGACGTCACCAACTTCTCGCTGATCTCGAGCACGGTGACCGACAATGCCGACACCACGGGCGGCACCGAGGCGGGGCTGCGCTTCGACGAGCTGCTCGGCACCTGCGCCATCACGAACTCGACGGTGTCAGGAAGCGTCGAAGACAACATTCGCCTCACCTCGGCGAGCGGAGTCCTCACCGATCTCGCCATCTCGGGCTCCACCATTGGGCCCAACAACGCCCTCACCGGCGGCAGTGGGCTGGCCATCGTCACCACCGGCAGCGCCGCCGTGACCGTCAACATCACCGGCAGTACCTTCACCGGCAACCGCGCCTCGGGCATCCTGACGTCCCTGGGCAGCAACGGCGCCCACGAGATCAACGTCTCGACGACCAACTTCCAGACCCACAACACCGCCATCGACCTGGGCCTCGACTTCGACGCCGATCTGACCTTCGACGTGTCGAACAACACGAACATCGTGGGCAACACGGCCAATGCCATCAACATCGTCAGTGGCACTACGACCACCAACTCCGCGAGGCTGCGCGGCACGATCGACGGCAACACGATCGGAAGCGGCGCGGTCGACTCGGGGTCGACGAACGCGTTCGGCATCGCCGTCGACCTGCGCGGCGACGTCGACGCGGTGCTGTCGATCACGAACAACACCGTGCGCAATACCGACATCGAGGGCATCTTCGTCCAGACGCGGCTCGACAACGACGCCGACGCCGAGATCGGCCTGCTCGATCTGACCTTGCGTGACAACACGGTCTCGGCGCCCGACGACAACTCTGCATTCCCCTTCGGCTTCGTCTACGGCACGCGCATCGAGTCGCGCAACACGAGCGACGTGTGCATGGACATCTCCGGCAACACGTCAGCGGGCGTCGGTGGCGCCGAACACTTCCGGGTTCGCCAGCGCGACACGTCGACCTTCCGGATCGAGCGGCTGGCGCTGGGATCCCAGAGCGCCGCCACCACCCAGACCTTCGTGGCGGGACAGAACGACGCAGGCAGCACCGCCAGCACCACCGTCGCCACCAGCTTCACCGGCGTTGCCAACGGCACCTGCCGCAAGCCCTGACCACTCGGCCAGCGCGTAGGAAGGTGGCCGGGACCAGCAGCGTTGGAGCTGCGCGGTGGTGGTGCAGCGAAGGACCTGGAGCGCCGTAGCGCCGCGCATGCGGCGACCATTGGTCGCGACGGCCGAACGGCTGAACGCCCCTCTGCTCGGTCGGGATCGCGATTCGGGCTCTCGTGGAGGTGCTCAGAGACGCACCGCGAGCAGGCTCACTCCGAAGTCACGAACTCGACGATCCGCCGCAGCAGCTCTCCGGCCTGCTCGGTCTCGAACAAGAACTGGGCGTGGGCCTCGCCCGGCAGCACCACCAGCTCCTTCGGCCCCGGCGTGCGCTCCAGCATCGGCCGGATCTCGTCGAGCCGACGCACCCCGCCACCGCGCACGTCGCCCTCGGCGACGAGTACCAGCTTGCGGCCCTGCATGCCCTCGGGGCGCTCGATCACCGACGGCGCCAGCAGCACGAGCAGGTCGATCTCGCCGGGCCCGGCCTCCACCGCGGCCCGCGCCGCCGCGGCGCCGCCGAAGCTGGCGCCGACCACGGCGACCTCCGTCGAGCCGGTGGATCGCAGGTAGCGCACCGCGCCCAGCACGTCGTGGTGCACGTCGTCGTACTCGCCGTCCTTGTCGCCGTCGGGCCCCCGGGATCGCCCGCGGCCGCGGAAGTCGATCGCCATCACGCGCAGCCCCGCGTCGACGAAGGCGGGGATCTGGTCGCTCCAGCTCTCCTTGGTGAAGCGCCCGCCGTGAGCCAGCACCACGGCACGCTCGCCGACGCCGTGCAGCGACGCGTGCACCACACCGCCGTCGCTCGACGGGAAGCGCACCTCGGCCGAGCCGACGCCCCTGTCGATGCACTGCTCGATGCGTGGTGCGTAGAACGCGATCGTCGCCGCGATCGCCGGGCCGACGTCGCCCGCGTCGCGTCGCGCCTCGGCGATCGCCAGGTCCTTGCCCTGGCGGTGGCAGTCGAGCTGGAGCCAGCGACGGTGCAGTGCCTCGAGGCGCTGCTCGGTGATCGGGTCCGGGGACGGCTCGGCGCAGGTGAGCTCCAGCAGCTCCAGCCGTAGCCGCGCCGCTTCGAGCGCCAGCTCGGCCCGCCTGAGCTCGATCGGCGACCAGGGCTCGGTGGGCGTTGCCGCGCTCACTACCTCGAGCGCGTGGCGGTGCTCCTCGAAACGGCTTTGCTGTTGGGAGACGAGGGCCTCGCAGGCAGAGCCGTTCGACGTCGCAGCGCCGGTCGCGTCGGTGCAACCCGCTGCGATCGCGCCTGCGAGAGCCAGAGCAGCAGGAAGCAGCTCGCGGACTCGACCAGAGCTCTGCCGGTTGGCGCGGTGGCCACGAGTCCCTCGCCCGGACGACGGCTCCTTCTCCTGCGATCTGCTTCGCGCTCGCCTGCTGAACGCCCCCATGAAAGCGCAGTGTAGCTGTCGGGCCCCGCCGAGCCAGGCTCGTCGCCTTCTCTCGGGGAGCAGACCGCTCCGTGCTCCCCACCCAGGTCCGTCCGGTCGGTCGATCGCGACCTCATCGCCGGGTGCGGTTCGAGGTGTGTGCCGCGACGATTTGCCAGCGGCCCTCCCTCTTCTCGGTCAGCATCGAAACGACTCCTTCGAAGGTCGACACCGTCTCGCTGTCCCGCACGATCTCGGTCCTCGTCGACAGGCGGACCCAGGCGGCGTCGGAGCGGAGCGTCAGCACCTCGACGTCGTGCAGGTGGTAGCGGAACTGGAGGTCGTCGGGGAACGCCCCGAGCGCGGAGAGCACCGACTCCCTGGTCGGATAGCGCACCTCGCCATCCTCGAGCCAGACGAAGTCGCTGCGCTCGGAGAGGATCGCTCGAATCGCCGTCGGATCGCGGCGCTCGAAGGCCGACCTCCACTCTTCGAGCATGGAGCGCACCTCTTCATCCACCGCCGGCGCGAGCGGCTGTTCGTCAGTCGGCTGGAGAGCGAGCGTGACGGCAGCCGCCGCGAGGAGCGCGAGCGCCGCTCCCGCCCGCCTCATGGCTCGGCCTCGAAGGTCCCGGGAACGACGTCTTCCAGGTACTGCATCGCGCAGGCCGCATTGCCCTCTGGATCCGTGAACCTGGCCACCCTCCCGACGCCTTCGATCAGGAATGGCGGTTGCGTGATCTGACCGCCGTGGCGCTCGATCGAGCGGCAGGTCGACTCGACGTCTGCCACTGAGATCGAGCACTCGAAGCCGCGCATGCCGGCGCCGCTCAGGGGCTCGTGTCGACCGTGCAGTGCTCCTTCGAGCCCGGGCTGTCCGGTGTCGATGCGCCAGAAGCCCGGCGGGCCCCAGGCCACGAAGCGCCAGCCGAAGACGGCGCGGTAGAACGCCAGGGCCCGCTCGCAGTCGTCCGCGTGGATGGCGAAGTGGCAAACAGGCGTGTTCGTGGCCATTGGGTCTCCTGGAAGCCGAGTGGTCTCGCACACCGTAGCGCCACCGATCGGTGACGTCTACTCGCTAGACTGACAACCAATGTCGAGAATACGTCAGGAGAGCGAACCCACGGTGCGGGCCGTCGCCCTCACGTTCCCCAACGGTTTCGAGGTCGCACCGCACTCGCACGACTGGCACCAGCTCGTCTACGCGGCGAGCGGTGTCGTCTCCGTGTCGACCGAGAGCGGCCAGTGGGTGGTGCCGCCGATGCACGCGTTGGCGGTCGCCGCCGGGGTTCACCACGCACTGGCGATGAAGGGGAGCGTCCATCTGCGCACGGTCTACCTGCCGCCGCGACATCGCTTCCCGGCCACCACCGAATGCGAAGTCGTGACCGTGTCGCCGCTGCTCCGCGAGCTCCTGCTGTCGATCGTCGACTCTGGAGGCCTCGGCAGCGCATCGGAGTTCGATCGGATCCGCCTCGAGCTGCTTCGCCACCTGCTCACCACGACCGCTCAGGGTCCTGCCAAGCTGCCGGTGCCGAGCGATCCCAGGGCTCGTCGGGTCGCGCAGAAGGTACTCCGCGAGTTGGGAAGCACTGACCCCCTCGCCACACTGTGCGACGGCTGTGGAGCGAGCCGTCGCACGATCGAGCGGCTGTTCCGGGCCGAGACCGGCATGACCCTGGGCCGCTGGCGTCAGCAGGCCCGGATGCTGGAGTCGCTGTGCTGGCTGGGCGACGGTACGAGCGTGACCGCCACCGCGTTCGCGGTCGGCTACCGCAGTCCGAGCGCCTACGTGGCAGCGTTCCGGGCCGTCCTCGGCACGACGCCGGCTCAGTACTTCCGGATGGAGAAGTGAGCCGACTCCCGAAGGCGAAGGTCAAGGCGAGGCTGCGGTGCCGAATGCGGCCGGCGCCCCGATCCTCCGACCGCGGTATGGGTGGCACCCCCGGCTCGCGCGGGTGAGCCCGACGACGGTCGCCGAGCGGCTCCCGCACCGCCGAGGGCGGGTGCGGAGCCGGCGGGGCGAGCACCCGCCCAGCGGCCGTCGATTCGCTTGAATTCGACGCCGGCGCAGCGCTCCAAGGTCTTGGACCGTGCACCGGGATCGCGCTGGCCAAACTGGCAGCGCATGGCTCACTCGAAGTCTGCCCGGTGTCTCCGGATCCAGTGAGACGCCCGGTTCCGCGGTTCGTCCCCGTGTGCGCTACGGGCACACCCGTTGCTGTCAACTGTCGTGCGCTGCTCTCAGCAGCTGGCTCCGTCCGGGCGGGCGGAGTCCGAACAACCAAAGGGAGTCAACCGCAGATGAAAGACCTCCGACCATGGGCTCGGCTGGCACTCGCCGGGGCCATCCTCGCGCTGATCGCGAGCGGCGCCTTCGGGCAGTCGCTCAACACGGGCAGCCTCTTCGGCACGGTCACCGACAACGAAGGTGAGCCGCTGCCGGGCGTCCAGGTGACCGTGAGTGGAGTCGGCGCCGACAAGGTGCAGATGACCAACGCCCAGGGCGTGTTCCGCTTCCTCGGTCTCGACCCGGCCGACTACAAGGTGAAGGCCGAGCTCTCGGGCTTCGGCACCGCCGAGTATCCGGGCGTCACCGTCAACGCGGGCCGCAACACCGCCATCGAGCTCGCCCTGACGACGGCGATCGAGGAGACCATCACGGTCACCTCCGAGTCGCCGCTGCTCGACGAGCGCAAGCTGGTGCAGGGCACCACCGTCAGCCAGACCGAGCTCGAGAAGATCCCGACCGCGCGTGACCCGTGGGCGCTGCTCAGCCAGACCCCGGGCGTGCTCGTCGACCGCACCAACGTCGGCGGCTCCGAGTCCGGTCAGCAGTCGATCTTTCGTGCCCAGGGCGTGGCCTCGGACGAGAACGATTTCATGATCGACGGCGTGTCGATCACCGACATGCGCTCGATCGGCGCCTCGTCGACCTACTACGACTTCGACCAGTTCACCGAGATGAGCTTCTCGACCGGTGGCACCGACGTCACCAAGAACAGCGCCGGTGTGCAG
>QQVD01000018.1 GCA_003388555.1 Acidobacteriota bacterium
GAAGGCGCCGGACCAAGGGCCGGGCGCCTCGTCGAAGGGGCGAGCTGAGGGCGCGGCGCGGCGGGGGGAGAGCGGGTTCGACTCAGACAAGCGGCTCGCTCTCCATCCTCTGGCGCAGTCCCGCAGGCTCAGCGGCGGCCGGTCAGGCGGAAGTACGCCCGGCGGTTGCGCTGCCAGCAGCTCTCGGTGCTCTCCTCGCACACCGGACGCTCCTCGCCGTAGCTCTGGGTACGGAAGCGCGAAGCCTCCAGGCCCAGGGACACGAGGTAGTCGAGCGCCGCGTTGGCACGCGACTCGCCCAGCGCCAGGTTGTAGGCGTTGGTGCCACGCTCGTCGCAATGACCCTCGAGGGTGACGATGAAGGCCTGGCCGTCGTCGCCCTTGAGGAAGTCGGCGTTCTGCGCCAGGCGGGTGCGCGCCGCCTGGTCGAGGGCGGAGCTGTCGAAGGCGAAGTAGACATCGCCGAGCAGGCCGTTGGCGTGGGCGTAGTCGTTGGCGCCGATCAGCTCACCGGAGAGCGCCTTCTGGCGCGGATCCATCTCGGGTTCCTGCGGCGGCGGCGGGGTCACGTCGCGGGTCGGCTCCGGCCTCGGCGCCGGTGGAGTCGGCTCGACTTCGGGCGCCGGCGGCGCCGGGGGATCGGGCTTGCACGCAACCGCGACGGAAAGGACGAGTAGTCCGACGAGAGCCAGGTGGACGATTCTTCTGGCGTTCATGCTCTTCTCCTCAAGAGGGTACAGCGGAGGTTGAATCTACGGAGACTGCGCGCGAAGCCTTGTCGGATCGCTGTCCGATCGTTCGCCGCCACGGTTTTCGGTCGGCGAATCGTAACAAGGCGTCGCGGGTGGAGCAACAGGCAAGTGGGTGCAAACGCGTGATTTCTCGGTGTTTTCCGGGTCGTTGGCCGCGCTTCGCCGTCGGCAGCGGCGTGTTCTCTACTCCAGGTACCCCGACCAGGACGGTCCGTAGTTCTGGCCCACCGTGGTGAGCTGACGCACCGGCTGGCCGTCGGCGGTCATCAGATGGATCTGCTTGCGACCGCTCACGTTGGACTCGAAGGCGATGAAGTTGCCGTCGGGCGAGAAGGTCGGCGCCTCGTGCGAACCGGGCCCGGAAGTGAGCACCCGCATGTCTCCGGTGCCGACCTCGATCTGGGCGATGTCGAAGCGCGCTCCGCTCGGGGCGCGGTGGGCGAAGACGATGCGGCGGCCGTCCGGCGACCAGTCGGCGCCCTCGTTGTACTTGCCCTCGAAGGTCAGGCGACGGACGTTCTCGCCGTCGGCGTCCATCGCGTAGATCTGTGGCGACCCGGAGCGCGACGAGGTGAAGGCGATCTGTCGCCCGTCACTGCTCCACGAGGGATTGGTGTCGATGGCGCCCGAGTTGGTCAGGCGCTGCAGGGTCTGCTGGCAGTCGCGGATGCGGCAGCGGAAGAGCTCGATGTTGCCGCGCAGCGAACGTGAGAAGACCACCGAGCTGCCGTCGGGCGACACGTCGGGCGAGGTGCTCTGCACCTCGTCGACCAGGATCGGGCTCTTGCGGCCGGTCTGCCGATCGGCCCAGTAGAGCGAAGGCGAGAGCTCGTAGTACGAGGTGTAGGCGAGGCCGTTGCCGTCCGGCGACCAGGCCGGAGTGAAGGTGAGCGACTCGTGACCGGTGATGCGACGCTGGTCGTAGCCGTCGTAGTCCATAACGTACAGCTCCTTGATGCCGCTGCCGTCGCGGTCGGAGGTGAACGCGATGCTGGTCAGCCCGATGCCGCGCTGGCCGGTGAAGTAGAAGACGATCTCGTCGTTGAAGGTGTGGGCCATGCGCCGCGCCAGGTCGTAGGTGCCGCGGTAGCGCTTGCCGAGGATCAGGCCGTGTCCCTTGAGGTCGAAGATGCGACCCTCGAGCACCAGCTTGTCCTCCTCCAGGAGCAGCTCGGCGAGCAGGACGACGTCGTTGCCGACGGAACGGTAGAGCTCGAAGTCGTGGGTGAAGTCGCCGTTGACCTCGAGGCCCGAGAGCTGGTCCGGCCCCATCACCGAGAAGATGCCGTTGAGCTCGAGATCGCTGCGCAGCGTCTGTTCGAGCTCCTCGGCGGCCTTGCGCGCCGCCGGCGGAAAGACGGAGCGGTGCTTGGCGGCGGGCAGGGCGAGGCGCACCCGCTCCCGTACGTCGCCCTCGATCAGGAGAGTGACGCCGTCCTGCAGGCGGGAGGTGTCGGCCGGAGTCTCGGTCTGCTGAGCAGAGACCATCGGCGCCGGCAGCAGCATCAGCAGCAGGGCAGCGAGGGAGCCCGTTGCGTAGGAGCTGGGACGCCGTCCGCGGAGAAAACGGCCGGTCGGAGCGGCCGGAGCCGTGGGGCGGTTGAGGGAGGTGGTGCGGTGCTCGGCTTCGCGGGTCATGCTGGAGGGTGGTCTTCCTTGGCGTGCTCGGGTGGTCGGATCTCGCCCTGGTTCGCGGTGGCCCGTGTTCCTGCGCGCAAACCTTTGAGACGAATGAACTTGCGCCGCGAGACTATCGCAGGTTCGCAGCTCGCCGAACCGCGGTGCCTGACTCCGACGGCGCGGCGCGTACGGGCGCCGACGCAGTCTGGATCTGAACGCTCGTCACGATGCGGAACAATCCCGCAAAGCACCGAAACTCCCGGAAAACGCGAAAAATCCCGGCCGCACGGCGCCGGCCGGCCCCTCGGAGCGCTCGAGCACCAGGTCGGACGCGCCGACCTCAGCGGAAGATGATCCGCACCCCCAGCGAGTCCTTGCGGTACGCCTGAGGCAGCGGCGGCAGCGGCACGGCTCGCGACACCGCCTCGTAGGCGGCGCGGTCGAAGGCTCGCGATCCAGAGGACTGGGCGACCTGAAGCTCGGTGAGCTGGTTGCCCTCGCGCACGATGCGGAAGCTGATGATCAACTCGACGCCCTCGCCTACCGGAGGGCGTCGCCACTCGCGCCGGATGCGGGCGATCAGCCGGTCGAGATAGTAGGAGTAGCGCAGCGAGAACTCGGGGTCGTCGAAGCCGGCGAAGTCGGCTTCCTGGCTGCGACCCGTGGAGGCCGGCGGAGTCTCCTGCGTGCCTGGCGCCTCGACCGGCGCTGGCTCTTCCGGCTCCTCGGACACCGGCGACTCCTCGGGCGGCGACTCCCGCCGCGGCTCTGGCTCTTCGGGCTGCAGCACCGGAACGTCCTCGGGCGCCGGCTTGGGAGCCTCGACCTCGGGCTCGGGCTCGGGCTCGGGAACCGGCGCCGGCGGAGTGCGACGCGGCTCGGGACGCGGCCCGCGCTGGAGGTCGGCGGCGGGGATGGTCACCACCTCGACGTAGCGGACCTCGGGACGCTGCCGCTCGAAGAGACGCGGTCCGAGGACCGCGCCGACAACCAGCGCGACGTGCAGCAGCACCGAGACGACGGGGAACAGCCGGCCGAGACGGGGTGTCGCGAGGGAGCGCCGGTCGAGCAGCTGGGTGACTGCGTCCATCGCCGGGAACGTGCGGTCAGCGACGGCGGTCGCCGGTGGGGTCGGTGACCAGTCCGATGCGGTAGGTGCCGGCCCGGTGCACGACGTCGATCACCGCGGCGACGGCGCCGTAGGGCGTGTCCTTGTCGGCCTTGATGAACACCTGATCGTCTCCGCGCGCCTCGAGCAGCGGCTGCAGGCGCTCCTGCAGCAGGCTGGGATGCAGCGGCTCGTCGGCGACGTAGACCAGGCCGTCGGCCTTGATCGACAGCACCAGCGGATCCTGGTCGCGCTGCGGCAGCGCCTCGGCCTGCACCTGGGGCAGCGCGACCTCGATCCCCTGGTGGAGCATCGGCGCGGTGATCATGAAGATGATCAGCAGCACCAGCATGACGTCGACCAGCGGCGTGACGTTGATGTCGCCGATCGGAGAGCTGTCGTCGGAGTCGCCGATGCGGAAGGCCATCTGCTGTTCCCTGCTTGGCTCGAAGAGTTTCTCGGCGGCCCCGCCGCTCAGGTGAAGTTGCGCTCGGCCAGATTGAGGAACTCGAGCGCGAAGTCCTCGAGGTCGGTCTTGGCGCGACGCAGCCGGCTGGAGAGCTGGTTGTAGCCGATCAGCGCCGGGATCGCCGCCACCAGGCCGGCCGCAGTGTTGATCAGTGCCTCGGCGATGCCTGGAGCGACCGCCAGGATCGACGCCGAACCGCTGGCGCTGATGTCGTTGAACGCCACCATGATGCCCCAGACGGTGCCGAAGAGACCGATGAACGGGGTTGCCGCCGCGGTGGTCGCCAGGAAGGTCGCGTTCCTGCTCAGCGCCAGCATCTCGACCGCGATGGCGCGCTGCAGGCTGCGCTCGATCGCGATCAACGACTTGATCTTGTAGCCGCCCGCGCCCTCTTCCTGTCGTTGGGCGCGCGCCTTCACCTGGGTGTCGATCTCGAGGTAGCCGGCCTGGAACAGGCCGACCAGCGGCGAGGCCTTGTGCTGCGTCGCCACCTTGTTGATGTCGGAGAAGCGGCTGCTGCGCCGGAAGGCCTCGAGGAAGCGCCGGTTCTGCTGCGAGACGACGCGGAACTGCCGGTTCTTCGACAGCAGGATCGCCCACGAGCCGATCGAGAAGAAGGCCAGGACCGAGAAGGTGATCCAGGCCACCGGGCCCGCGTCGAGGAAGAGGCCCAGGGCACCCGGGCCCTCGTTGCCCGGCAGGGCGGCGAGCACGGAGAAGGGAGAGGTGGTGGTCATCGGGATGTCGTCGCCGCGCGGCCGCGGGCTGATCCTCTTCGCAGGGGCTTGGTAGGGGTTCCGGGGGCGGGGTTCCGGGCTGGCGACGTGCACAGTACGGGCCGCGATCTCCGGATGTCGACCCTCCGGGCGGCACACGGTGCCGTCGCCCGCGGCAAGGTACCACGGGCGCGTGCCGAATTCACCCGCGCAACCCGTTGGCTCGTGCGGTGGATTCCACCCACCGCCCCCGCTCGCACACAGGCCGCGGCAGCGCTGCCCGCGGCGACCTGCGATCAGTCGGGCAGCGCATCGCTCGGGCCCCGGCGCCGCCACTCGAAGAGCACCACCGAGGCAGCGACGGCGGCATTGAGCGATTCGACCCCGGCGACGAGCGGGATCGTCAAGCGGTGCGTGGCCAGGCGGTTCGCCGCGGCCGAGACGCCGTGTGCCTCGGAGCCTACGACCAGGACCCCCGCCGGCGGCAGCGTCGCGCTCCACAGAGGGGTTCCGCCGTGCGCCGCCAGCGTCAGCCAGGGTGCCGTGTCGCCGACGAGCTCGCGAAGCTGCTCGGGCGCAGCGCCCCAGAGGAGGGGAAGGCGGAGCGCCGCACCGGCCGACGCTCGCACCGCCCGGGGATTGCGCCACGAGCAGCTCCCCGGCGCCGCCACCACAGCCGCGCAGCCGGAGGCGGCCGCACTACGGATCAGCGCGCCGACGTTGCCCGGGTCCTGCACCGCGTCGAGGTACAGCACCCGGCCTGCGACGGCTCGACGCTTCAACTCGGCGAGGTCAGGTCGCTGCACGCTGGCCAGGGCCAGCAAGCCGCGGGGAGAGTCGACGTCGGACCCTTCTCGCAGCAGCGCCGGCTCCACCTCGCGCACCTCGACCCCCAGCGAGCCGGCCCGTTCGAGCAGCGCGGCGAACGTCTCCCGCTGGCCTGCCTCGACGAGCAGCACCTCGAGAGCCGTGCCGCATTCGAGAGCGGTCTGCACGAGGTGCGGGCCTTCGAGCAGCACGCCATCGTCCTCCCGTCCACCTTTACTTCGGCGCAGACGGCGCGTAGCCTTGAGGATTCGATTGTCCCGACTCGAGATCACTCTCCGACGGACTCCCTCGAAAGCCGGATGGCCGGGTGACGGGTCGACTGCAGGTTCACCGTGGTGACTGGGGTGACTGGGGTGACTGGGGTGACTGGGGTGACTGGGGTGACTGCAGGGTGAATGGAATGAGCCTGCGCAGCGATCTGCTCACCGCCTTCTGGAACCGCTTTCCCGAGGACCGCGTCCGTGTCGCCGTGGTCGGTGAGGACCCGGACAAGCGCGCCGGAGTGCTGCTCGGCATGCGAGCCTACCTGGGCTTCGATCCCTCGTGGGAGAAGGCACCGCCGACCCGCGCGCGCCCGGCCGAGCGACGTCATCGTGGACCGATCGCCGGGATCCGCGAGGTCGAGGAGGAGCCCGCCCCGGACGCTCGGCGCGAGCTGACCGTGACCTCGGTGCCGGACGGCGGCGGCGAGGGCGCGGTGCCGGTCGATGACGCCGAGACGGTCGCGCGCGCCCTGCGCCGGGCCCGCGCGCTGACAGCGAGCACCCGCACACCGCCTCTCTTCGACCTCTACGTCTGCGCCGAGGGCGGCGCCCACGATCTGGTGGTGGGAGACGCCGGCAGCGGCGAGCGCTTCCTCCTCGCCCGCAGCTGGGTGGCGATCGAGGCTCCGTGGGGCCGTGCCATCGGCAGCAGCGCCTCACTGCAGCTCCCCGCGACTCTCGCGGCGGGAGGCGACGGCCTGCCGGTGCCGGGCACCCGTCGCCACGGTGGTGTGCTCGCCTCGCTCACCGGCGGTCTGCTCGACCGCCGCCACGCAGTCGCCACGGCGACGACCCACGCCCTCGCCTCGCTGGTCTACCCACTGCTCTCGTCGCGCCCGCTGTAGGGGCTGCGCCAGCAGGGGCCGGTAGCGGCTCAGGAGCCACTACCCAAGGGCCGCGGCGCTGCGGCGCTGTGCTAGCCTGAACCGTCCAGCCGCCGCTCCGGAGGCCGACGGTCCGATTCGATGCCCGAGGGCCCGCAGAGGTCCAAGACGGGAAGGGTTGCGTGGCCGCGTTCCGAGCTCCCCGGCGAAGCGCCCCCGAAGCGCTCGGCGCGCCACGCGGCCAAGCCCGCTGCGCCCGGGTCGGGGATCCAATGAAACTCCACGGGCGACGCGCAGGCGTCGGCCCTGACGCCGCTGCTGCGGCGCCGCCCTGCCGTCAGCGCCTCGGCGCCCGCCCGGCATCGGAGGTCTCCAGCCATGTCCGCGACTCAAGACACCCACCTGTTCACCTCCGAATCGGTGACCGAAGGCCATCCCGACAAGGTGGCCGACCAGATCTCCGACGCCATCCTCGACGCCGTGCTGGCTCAGGACCCCAACGGCCGGGTCGCCTGCGAGACCCTCGTCAACACCGGGCTGGCACTGATCGCCGGCGAGATCACCACCACGGCACAGGTCGACTATGTCTCCGTGGTGCGGCGGACGATCGAGGAGATCGGCTACACCGATCCGAGTTTCGCCTTCGACGCCAAGTCCTCGGCTGTTCTGTCGGCGATCGATCCGCAGTCGCCCGACATCGCCCAGGGTGTCGATCCCGGCGGCGCAGGGGACCAGGGACTGATGTTCGGTTTCGCCTGCGACGAGACCGAGCAGCTGATGCCGCTTCCGATCACCCTGGCGCACGCCCTGACCATGCGGCTCGCCGAGCTGCGCAAGTCGAAGAAGCTGGAGTGGCTGCGTCCCGACGGCAAGAGCCAGGTCACGGTGGAGTACGGCCGCGACGGCAAGCCGCGTCGGGTGCACACGGTGGTGTTGTCGACCCAGCACCATCCCGACCTGAAGCAGGACGAGATCAAGCGTGAGCTGGTCGAGCACGCCATCCGCGCCACGGTGCCGGCGGAGATGTTCGACGACGCCACGATCGTGCACGTCAACCCGACCGGACGTTTCGTCATCGGCGGGCCGCACGGCGACTGCGGCCTCACCGGACGCAAGATCATCGTCGACACCTATGGCGGCATGGGACGCCACGGCGGCGGCGCCTTCTCGGGCAAGGATCCCTCGAAGGTCGATCGTTCGGCCTCCTACATGGCGCGCTACGTGGCGAAGAACCTCGTCGCCGCCGGTCTCGCCCGTCGCTGCGAGGTGCAGCTCGCCTACGCCATCGGCGTCGTCGAGCCGGTCTCGGTGCACGTCGACACGGCCGGCACCGGCACCGTCGACGATCGCGCCCTGGAGCGCCTGGTGCGCGAGCACTTCCAGCTCAGCCCGGCGGGGATCATCAAGCACCTCGAGCTGCGTCGCCCCGTCTACCGGCCCACGGCCGCCTACGGGCACTTCGGCCGCGACGAGTTCCGCTGGGAGGCCACCGACCTCGCCGAGACGCTGCGCAGCGCAGCCGCCTAGCGGCCGCGGCTGTCGCGCAACCTTCCAGCCGTCGGCTTGGCCGGACCGGTCAGCTCGGCGCGCTGTTCTCGCGCGGCAGCACCCGGCTGAGCACGGCCACCGCGACGGTGGCCGAGGCGAGGGAGCCGACGATGATGCCGAGCCGCTCGTCGAAGAGCAGATCGACGCCGGTCTCCTCGAAGGCGAGCGAGCCGATGAACAGGCTCATGGTGAAGCCGATCCCGGTGAGCGCCGCGGCGCCGTAGAGCACCGGGTAGCTCATGCCGCGCGGCAGACGGGTCCATCCGGCGGCGACGGCGATCCAGCAGCACAGGAAAACCCCGATCTGCTTGCCGAAGAAGAGCCCCATGGCGATTCCCAGCGGCACCGGGTGCAGGAGGTCGTCGAGGCCGGTGTCGGTGAGGCGCAGGCCCGCGTTGCAGAAGGCGAAGACCGGCAGCACGAAGTAGGCGACGATGGAGTGCAGGTCGTGCTCCAGGGTCTTCACCGGCGAGTTGGTCGGATCGCGCCGACAACGCATCGGCACGGTGAGGCCGAGCATCACGCCAGCCAGGGTCGCGTGCACGCCGGACTTGAGCAGCGCCGTCCACATCACCAGCCCGACGAGCAGGTACGGGCTCTGACGCACCACGCCGCGGGCGTTCATCGCCACCAGCAGCACGATGCACCCAGCCGCGGTGAGCAGCGCCGTCAGCGAGATGTTGGCGGTGTAGAAGAAGGCGATGATCAAGATGGCGCCGACGTCGTCGAAGATCGCCAACGTGGTCACGAAGACCTTGAGGGAAGTCGGGACCCTCGATCCGAGGAGCGACAGGACGCCGAGGGCGAAGGCGATGTCGGTGGCGGCAGGGATCGCCCAGCCCTGTGCCGCGACCGGGTCGCCGTGATTGAAAGCCAGGTAGAAGCCGGCGGGGAACAACATGCCGCCGATGGCGCCGACGCCGGGCAGGATCACGTTGCTGCGCTGGGAGAGCTCGCCTTCGACGCACTCCCGCTTCAACTCGAGGCCGACGAGCAGGAAGAAGATCGCCATCAGCCCGTCGTTGACCCAGAGGAGCAGCGGCTTGTCGATCGCGAAGTCTCCCACCGACAGGCTCACCGGCGTCGACAGGAGCAGGTCGTAGAACCTCGACAGCGGCGAGTTGGCCACCATGACGGCGAGCACCGCAGCGACCATCAGCAGCACGCCGGCCGCCGACTCCTGGGCGAAGAACTGGCGCAGGAAACCCGCCGGCGAGGAGCGCGGCCTCGACTCGTGGCGGAGCGGCGGAGCGGTCATTTCCGCGATCTCACGTCTGCACTCCCAGGAACAGGTAGAGCGAAGCGGTGGAGAAGAGCACGTTGGGCGCCCAGACGGCGATCAGCGGTGGCAGGGCGCCAGCGTCGCCGAGGGTGACGAAGAAGGCGTTGAGGGCGAAGTAGATCATCCCGATCGCCAGCGCGATACCGATGCCGTAGAGGGCGCCGCGGCGCCCCAGACGGAAGGCGAAGGGGAGGGCGACGAAGGCCATGACCAGCGCCGCGCCTGGGCCGGCGAGCTTGCTGTGCAGCTGCACCCGGTACTGGGTCGTCTCCTGGCCGGCGTTCTCGAGCCGGTCGATGAAGTGCGCCAGCTCCTCTGGACCCATCTCCTCCGGCGGCTTGAGCTCGGTGTCGAAGAACTCTGGAGTCTCGGGCAGGTCGACCGGCACGGGGCCGACGAGCTCCCGCACGTCGGTCACCACCGAGCCGTCGAAGCGGCGCAGCCAACCGCCTCGGACCTGCCACTGGCGACCGTCGTAGGCCGCCGTCTCGGCGTAGAGGCGGCCGGTGAGGGTGAGCCGCGCCAGGTCGAGCTGGAAGACGTGGAGGTGCTGCAGGGTGGCGCTCTCCTCGTCGAAGAACTGGAAGTGGTAGAGGTAACCGCCGCGACCGTACAGCCACTGCTGGTCGGCGCGCTTGAAGGTCCGGGTGTCCTGGGTGCCGCGGATGATGCTCTTGTAGTCGGCGGCGCGAGCGTTGGAGTAGGGGAGCACCGACGATTCGAGCAGCGCGCACAGCCCCGCGACAAGGAGCGCCGCCAGCACCACCGGAATGGCGAGGCGGTAGAGACTGATCCCCGAAGCCTTCGCCGCGATCACCTCGTTGGATCTCGACAGCAGGCCGAAGGACACCAGGGTGCTGATCAGGATCACCACCGGGGCGAGCAGGTTGAAGATGTCGAACGAGAGGAACTTGTAGTACTGGAGGATCGTCTCGGTGGAGACGTCGTTCTCGAGCACCTCGTCGACCAGCTCGGTGAAGTTGGCGATCACGAAGACCAGCATGCCGGCCAGCGCGGCGAGCACGAACACGCGCGTGAACAGCCTGAGCAGATAGCGGTCGAGGACGTTGGGGAAGCGCAGCGACGGCAGCTGGAAGCGCAACCGCAGGTCGGCGTCGCGGCGCGCCGGCGGGGCAAGCAGGCTTCGTCGGCGCGGCGCCGCGGCCCGACCGGCGTCGCCGACCGCTCGATCGCTCTGGCGCTCCCGCTTCTCGCTGCGGCGCAGCTGACGCGATTCGCGCTTCTGGTACTTGCGCCGCTGCCGGTAGCGGGATCGCACCCTGGCGTGCGACCAGAACTGGTCCCGAATCCACTGGTCGAGACGGCTCAGGATCAGGCTCTTGTCACTGTTGCGCCTGGTCAGCAGGAACAACCCGGCGATCAGGAAGAGGATGTTGGGCAGCCACATCGCCAGCCAGGGAGCCAGATCGCCGCGCTCCGCGGTGCGCTCACCGGCGGTGATCAGGACCTGGTAGATCAGGATCACCACCAGCGACAAGGCGAAGCCGGACGAGCGTCCGCCGCGCCGGTTGTCGAAGCCCAGCGGCACGCCGAAGAGGCCGAGCACGATGCAGGCGGCAGGGATGGAGAACTTCTTGTGCACGTTCACCATCGCCAGGCTGCGCATGTTCTCGGGATTCGACTCGTCGGCGTGGAAGCGCACCAGCTCCGAGAAGGTCATCGCACGCAGGGAGCGGGTCTGGGCGTGCTGCGCCCGCAGCGCCAGGGTGCCGTCGCTCTCGACCAGGGTCGAGGTGGCGAAGGTCTCGATCGAGTAGCGGTGCTGGGCTCCCAGATCGAGCTCGTGGACCGTGCCGTCCTGCAGGGTCAGGACGACCTCCGAGGCGGCCTCGTTGACGTCGACGGTGCCGGACCTGGCGAAGGTGATGCGGCTCTGGCGGCCGAGGATCGAGTCGCCGACGAAGACGCCGGTCCAGCGCTCGCCGGCGGTTCGGTCGACGTAGAGCACCGTGCCGTCGAGCTCGTCGTAGAACCGTCCCGGTGTCACCTGGCCGACGACGTTGTTCGAGATCACCTCACGCTGCAGAGCCTGCGACCGGGTGTTGCCCCAAGGCAGCACGGTGAGCATCAACCAGATGTTGAGCGCCGTCAGCAGACCGGCCCAGGCCATCACCGGGCGGTAGAGCGCGAACAGGCTGATCCCGGCCGACCGGATGGCGACCAGTTCGCTGTCGGCCGAGAGACGGCCGACGGTGATCAGCACCGCGAACAGGAACGACATCGGGATGGTCAGCACCACGATGTGCGGCAGGCTGAGCAGCAACAGCTCCGCCACGACACCCAGCGCGACGTCGCGCTGGATGATCATCTCGGCGAGATCGAAGAGCACGTCGGTGAGCAGGATCATGGTGAAGACCATGAGCCCGAGCCCGAGCGGCCCGGCGATCTCGCGCATCACGTAGCGGTCGAGCACGCGGGTGACCATCGTCCCGGGGATCATACGGGCGTGCGGGCGGAGGCCGACGAGGAGAACCCGGAACCGTGGGTGTGAGGTGGCTCGAAGAGCGGGGACAGGCGAGAACCGAGGCGGTCGCAGAGCCTGGGCCGGACCCGCCGCGATGCCGTCGTCCTCGGATGCAACGTCCGATAAGATGAATTATGTAAACCTCGATACTGCCCCTGCGCTGAGCCTGGCTCCTCCAGCAAGGCGTCTTCTTAGCCGTTAGGGCCTCTGATGCGCGCGCGTCCGGCGTCCTGCCGACTTCCGCGAGTTCCGAATCAGCGACCGTTCAGCCGGCGAGGATGCGCTGGCGCTCCTCTTCGTCGAGGCCCTTGAGCTCCTCGATGACCGATTCCAGGGCCCGGATCAGGTCACTCGGATCGACCTCCGACTGCTTGAAGCTGAGTGACAGGCTGTAGCGCTTGTCGGGAGCCCGGAAACGGAAGGTGTACGGCTTGCGGCGCGGCGGCTTGCGACGGGCCGCGGGCGCACCGTCCGCCTTCTCGGCCGCCTCGCGGCGCTGCTTGACCTCCTCGCGCAGCTCGCGCCGGTTCAGTCCGAGGGTCGAGACGCGCTCGAGCAGGCGGATCATCTCGTCCTCGTCGTCGGCCTTGAGTACCTCCAGGAGGATCGACTTCGAATGCACGTCCAGGGCCTGGACCGCTTCGCGCACCCGCTCGGGCATCTGCAGCAGCGCGAAGGACTCGGTGACCACCACCCGCGACTTCCCCACCGCCTCGGCGATCTGCTCGTGGGTGTAGCCGTACTGGTCGGCGAGCGCCCGGTAGCCCTCGGCCTCCTCGAAGGCGGTGAGGTCCTTGCGCTGCAGGTTCTCGATCAGGGCGATCTCGAGCGCCTCCTGCTCGGTCACCTCCATCTCGATCGCCGGGATCTCCAGCAGGCCCGCCTGAAGCGACGCACGGTAGCGACGCTCGCCCGAGATGATCCGGTAGATCGCTCCGTCCTCCTCGGCGCCATCACGTCCGTCGCGGTCCTCGTCGGACAGCCGGCGCACGAGGATCGGCTCCAGCACGCCCTTGCTGCGGATCGACGCGACCAGGTCTCCGAGGTCCCCGATCATCGAACGAGGCTGGTCGGGGTCGGGCTCGATCGAGGACAGCGACAACATCCTCCCCACCGAGACCTCGTTGCGCTGCGACAACTCGTCGACGAAGTGCTGGCTGTGCCTCATCCTCACCCGCTTCGGCAGTCCCCGTTTCTTGCTCGCGTTGCTCGAGGCCGAGACCCTTCTGGCGCTCGCTGGACTAGACACGACTCAGCACCTCCTCCGACAGTTTGTAGTACTCGAACGCCCCGGAGGACTTGGGAGCGAAGGAGAAGATCGATTCGCGGTAGGCGGGACTCTCCTCCAGTCGCACGTTCTTGGAGATCATCGTCTCGAAGAGCTTGTCGCCGAAGACGGTGCGGATCTGCTCTTCGATGTCCTTGGCCAGCAGGGTCCGCTTGTCGAACAGCGTGATCACTGCCCCGAGGATCTGCAGCCCGGGGTTGGCGCGGCGCTTGATCTGGTCGATCGTGTCGAGCAGGTCATCGGTACCCTCCAGCGCGAAGTAGCTCGACTGGATCGGCACCAGCACGTGAGTGGCCGCGACCAGGGCGTTGATCGTGATCAGACCGAGCGTCGGCGGCGTGTCGATGATCACGTAGTCGAACTTCCCTTCGACCGACGACAACACGTCCTTAAGCCGGTACAGGTTGTCGATCTCGCCGATCAGCTTGCCCTCGACCTTGGCCAGCGCGATCGCCGAGGGAGCGACCCACAGGTTCGCCTGGTTCGGCGCAGGCCGGATCGCCTGCTCGACGCTGACTTCCGGCTCGGTGAGCACCTCGAACATCGTCGGCGGCGCGACCGTGTCGGGCTCGAGGTACGACATCGTGCTGTTTGCCTGGGGATCCAGGTCCACCAGGAGGGTCCGCAGGCCCTTGTCGGCCATCGCAGCGGACAGATTGATCGCCGTCGTCGTCTTGCCGACGCCGCCCTTCTGATTCGTGATCG
Organism: Acidobacteriota bacterium; assembly: GCA_003388555.1. Lineage (GTDB taxonomy): Bacteria > Acidobacteriota > Thermoanaerobaculia > Multivoradales > Multivoraceae > QQVD01. The sequence goes on from QQVD01000018.1 coordinate 13,889, forward strand.
CGATGATCATTGTGCGCCGGAGTGTAGACCTCGCGATGCGACCCGGTCAACGAAATGTCGGCCGGCCGACCACAACATGTACTCGTGAGGAGCGCTAAGTACCACAAAATGTGGTGTTAAGGGGCCGCGAAGGCGAGACGTGTTCGTCGGCCGATGCAGTGGACGGTCCACGGCCCGGTCGGCGTCGCGCCTCCGTCGCTGCGCTCGTCCCGCTCCGATCTCGACCTCAGGCGAGCGGCCACTGTTCGGCCGGTGACATGATCTCCTGCCCAGCCCACTGAGGGGCATCGTAAAGGCGGATGTCGGCCGGCCGACATCAGGCGACGGTGCCAGGAGTACCCGGGCGAGTGGTCGCGCGGGCGAACGTGTTCTTCGGCCGATGCAGGACACGCTCCATGGCCCGGTTAGCGTCGCGCCTCCGCCGTTGCCGTGTCCTAGCATCGACCCTCGAGCTCGGGCGAGCGGCCACTGATCGGCCGGCTTCATCGTCTCCGACCACCGGCCAGGACAGCTGTTGGTGGGCAAGGGACCAGAGCGTCGGCGCCATCGTCCGGTCAGCCGAAGGACGGCTGTCGGAGCACGAGGACCGAGGAAGAGGGTGAGCTCCGAGCTGTGTCGGCCGGCCGACATCCCTGCAAGCGAGAGCCATCAGCTCATCGTCTCCGGCTCAGGCCCACAGCGAAGCATCCGCTGGCCGTGGCATCTTCTCGTCGGCCGATACAGTGGTCTTCGGCGCGCGGCCACTGATCGCCCTTGTACCGCTGGGTCCGATCAGCGGCGCGCTCCGCGCGTCCGCCGCATCGGACCTCGTTCGGCGCGCCGAAGGCCGCGCCGAACGCTACATGGTGTATTTGCCGAGGTCGTCGGGATCGAGGTTCTCGAACCAGCGCTTCAACTCTTCGTCCCGCCGGGTCTCCGGCTCGGGGCGCGAGGTCAGCGCGGCGAACACCTGCTCGCCGACGAAGAGCTCGGCGTCGGCGCGCAGCGCCAAGGCGACTGCGTCGGAGGGCCGGGCGTCGACGTCGAACAGCTCGTCGCCCTGCTGCAGCCGCAGCGAGGCGTAAAAGGTGCCTTCCTCGAGCGAGTGGATGACCACCGCGATGAGCTGCACGTCGAGCGACTCGAGCAGATCCGCCATCAGGTCGTGGGTCAGCGGTCGCGGCGGCTCGGTGCCCTCGAGCTGCATCTGGATGGCGCTCGCCTCGAAGAGGCCGATCCAGATCGGCAAGATGCGACGCCCCTCCTCGCCCGCCGAGGCGAGGTCTTCGATGCCGTCCTCCGAACCGGGCTCGTCTTCGGCCCCGCTCTCTTGGAGGATCAGGACCGGCGTGTTCTGTGCCGGATCGAGCAGCAGCGTCTTGACCTGCATCGGCACGAGACGGCCCTGGAGCGGATCTCTCATCGCGGCTTCGATTGTGTGTCCCGCGCAGATCCTGCGTCAAGGCGTGTGACGACGCCTGCTCTGCCCGCCGTGATCCTCCATCGGCGGGCCGGCGAGTACCTCCGCGGAGTCGGTCTCAGGCGGCGCGGCCGAGCAGGCTGTGAGGGTGCGCCCGAGTGACTTCGACATCGACGAGGCCGCCGGCAGGAGTCCGCTCGAGGTCGCCGCGGAAGTGCACGATGCGGTGGCAGTCGGTGCGGCCCGAGAGGTAGCCCTCCTGCCTGCTGGGACCGGTCACCAGGACCGCATGACGCGAGCCGACCAGCTCTTCATTGAGCTGCCGCTGGATCGTCGACTGTTCCGCGAAGAGAGCCTGGAGTCGCGCATCGGCGACCTCGGAGGGGACTGGCTCGTCACGCAGGCGCAGTGCCGGGGTGCCGGGCCGCGGCGAGTACTTGAAGGCGTAGACCGAGCTGAAGCGGGTGCGTCGCACCAGGTCGAGGGTGCGCTCGAACTGCTCGTCGGTCTCGCCCGGGAAGCCGACGATCAGATCGGTGGAAAGCGCCAGCCGAGGTCGTGCGGCACGGAGCTTGGCGACCAGCTCGTCGTACGCGGCGATCTCGTAGCCCCGGCCCATCCTGCGCAGCACCTGATCGTCGCCCGACTGCACCGGCAGGTGCAGATACGAGCTGATGTTCGGGTGTCGTGCGAAGCACTCCACCATCTCGTCGGAGAAGTCGCGCGGATAGGAGGTCACGAAGCGCAGCCGCTGGACGCCGTCGAGACCCGCCACCTGGTGCAGCAGGTCGGCGAAGTCACGCTCCGGCTGCTCGGGCTCGCGCCAGTGGTTGACGGTCTGCCCGAGCAACTCGATCTCGACGAAGCCCTCGGCGACGAGGCGCTCGACCTCGCGCACGATCTCGCGGGCCGGTCGACTGCGCTCCGGGCCGCGAGTGGTCGGCACGATGCAGAAGGTGCATCGCTTGTCACAGCCTTCGACGATCGTGACCATGCCCTTGTACTGGCCGTCGCGGCTGATCGCGTCGAGATCGAACTCACGGTCCTGGGGGAAGCCGGTCGCGACGGTGCGCTCGCCGGTGCGACGCACGTGATCGAAGACCTTGCGGAACTCCCCCACCCTCCCCGTGCCGATCACGAAGTCGAGCTCGGGCACGCGGCGCAGCGCCTGCTCCCCCTCCTGCTGGGCGACGCAGCCGCAGAAGCCGATCCGCACCTGCCGGTCCTGTCGACGCTTCAGCAGCCGGTACTCGCCGAGGCGCGAGTACGCCTTGTGCGCCGCCTTCTCGCGCACCGAGCACGAATTGAGCAGGATGACGTCGGCTTCGTCGGCGCGGTCGGTCGGCAGCAGCCCCTGTTGCACCAGCTGGCCGGCGAGCCGCTGGCTGTCCAACTCGTTCATCTGGCAGCCCCAGGTCTCGATGAAGAAGCGTTCTTGCGACTCGCTTCTCGACCGCTCTGGCGGCGACGTCTGGCCCGCCTCGCCGACGGCGCCGTCACTGGCCTCCGTGGGGCATTCTGGCTTCGAGGATCTGCTGCTCATGTCGGTCTCGGGATCTCGGGTAGTCATCTCCGCCCGCCTGTGGTGGGGAGCGTCGGCACCGGGGCTCCTCGCGCCACCCTGAGACTCAGGGGCGTCGGCGCGGCGGATCGACCACGATCGGTTCGCCTGGTTCCGCCTCGCCGAGCTGCTCACCCGCGTCCGCCTCGGGGTCCTCCACCGGCTCGAGCTCGATGCCTTCGCGCAACCAGCCCGGCAGCGCTCCGGCGCGCCGGCCGCGCTCGAGCAGATCCTCGAGCTCGTCGCGAAACCGCTGCATCTCCTCCTTGGCCTCCTCGATGCGGTCCAGGGTGCGGTCCCAGGCAGGCTTGATCTCCCGGTCGCGGTAGAAGGGGTCGTCGGCGGCGTAGAACTCGTTGCGCAGGCGTGCGGCGTCGGCTTCTAGCTCGGGCACCGAGTCGTAGGCCTCGCGCCAGGCGAGCCGCAGCCGCAGCGCCTCGGAGCGCCAGTACTCTTCTCCCTCAGGGCCGCCGACCGCCAGAGCCTCCTCGGCCGCGGCGAGCTCCTCCTTGTCGATGGGCCCGCTGCCGATGGTGACCTTGACGTCCTTGGCGTACTCGGCGAGGTTCTCGTCGTCGATCACGGCGATCGGCGGCGCCGATCGACGGCGGCGGTCGCGCTCGGCGACGCTGGCCTGGTGCAGACGAGAGCTCAGGTCCGTCTGCTGGCTGGCGCCCCGGCCGATCCAGACCGTCGTCGGATCCCCGTCGCCGTCACGGTCCTCGGCCCCGTTCTCCGGGTCGCGGGGGTGAGGGCCTGGCGATGCGGCGGCGCGCGGCTCGGTCTCGGTCGGGCCACGGTCCGCAGCGGCGGAGCTGCCGGGCGCCACGGGCGGCTCCAGCTCCGGGCGCTGGGTCACGGTCGCAGGACCGGCCACGGTCTGTGGGGTCAGATCCTGCTCCGCGGTCGTTCCGCATGCTGAAACCAGTACCGCAGCCGCGCACAGGGCACAGCTCTTCCCCACCCACGACGGCCACCGGTTCAGGGCGCGGCGATACCAGCCGTGGCGCAGGCGTTCCGCTCGTGCTGTTCGGATCGATGCTGGTGTGGTGTCCATGGGGCTCGGCTCGCTTCTCGGGTGGAATCCAGGACGGGGGCACAGTTGCCCAGAAGGGGACGCTTCGGATGCCGGCGACACCTCGGCCGCACCCGACGTCGGCGGCCCGCGCCTTCGATTCTGGAGTCTTCGCCGCGCGCGATCAACCCGGCACCGCACTCGGGTCGCCGCGGTCCCGGTAGAGCCCGTCGGCTCGCGAGACGCCGGGAGCGTTGCCAGAGCGTGCCGCCCGAGAGCAGGGTCGGGTCGCTGCGGCTCACCACGCCCGCGGTCCGAGGTCGTCGAGGAGGAGGCACGGCGCGGCGAATCGGCACCGGCACCAGATCCGGTCGTCGCGGACTCCTCACCGCTCAGCTGGTCAGCAACCGCTCGACCTCGCCCGCGGTCGCGCAGCTGCAGGCACGCTCCCAGAGCTCCTGGCAACCCGTCATCTCGAGCCCGGCGACGCGCTCGCGGACGCGATGGATCGCTCGCGGCGACATCGAGAGCTGACGCAGCCCGGCGCCCAGAAGCAGTGCGGTGGCGCGCGGGTCGCCGCCGATCTCGCCGCAGATCGACACCTCGACCCCGGCCTCGGCGGCGGCGCGCACCACCAGGTCGACGAGGCGGAGCACCGCCGGATGCAAAGGACGGTAAAGACCTGCGACGCGATCGTTGTTGCGGTCGACAGCGAGCGTGTACTGGGTCAGGTCGTTGGTCCCGATGGCGAAGAAGTCGACCACCTTCGCAAGGTGGTGGGCGATCAGCGCCGCTCCCGGGACCTCGATCATCGCCCCGATCGGCACGCTATCCGGCACTTCCACTCCGTGCTCGACCAACTCCCGCCGCACCTGACTCAAGAGGGCACGGAAGAGGAGAACCTCGTCCACCGACGAGACCATCGGCACCATGATGCGGAGGTTTCCCACCGAGGCTGCACGCAGAAGGGCGCGCAGCTGCACGACGAAGACCTTGCGCTGGGTCAGCGTCAGTCTGACTCCACGCAGACCGAGGCTGGGGTTGGCCTCGTCGCTCTCACGGAATCCGCGACCGATCTCTCGTCCTCCGAGATCGAAGGTCCGGATGGTCACCGGACGCGGTGCGTGGCTGCAGAGGAGGCGCTCGAAGGCCGCGAACTGCTCCTCTTCGGTGGGCAGCTCCGGCGCCCGCTCGATGTAGAGGAACTCACTGCGGTACAGGCCGACTCCGTCGGAGCGGGCGGCGAGGGAGACGTTGATCTCGTCGAGGATCTCGATGTTCGACAGCAGGTCGATCTCGGCGCCGCAGAGGGTGCGGGTGGGGCCGACGCCGGCCTCAGGTTCGGGGAGATCGGAGCTCTCGTGGTCGACCCGCAGCTTGGCCTCGGCGATCTCGGTGGGATCCGGCCGCAGGCCGACGGTTCCCGTCTCGCCGTCGATGACCACCGCGGCCCCGTCGCGCACCTGGTTGCGCGCCTCGCGCACGCCGAGCACCAGTGGCAGCGACAACGCCCTGGCGACGATGACGGTGTGGGATCCCTCGCCGCCCCCTTCGAGCACGAAACCGGCGACACCGAGCCGGCCGAGGCGCAGTGCCTCTGCCGGCGTCAGCTCGTCGGCGACGATGATCGCGCCCCGGGCTCGACTGCCGAGCTCCTGCGGCGCTCCCTTCTGCAGGTTGGCGAGCAGGTAGCGCACCACGTCCTCGATGTCCTGGCCGCGCTCACGCAGATGAGCGGTCTCGATGCGGGCGAAGCGCGCACCCAGGTCCGCTCCGACCTCCTGCACCGCCCACTCGGCGTTCACCTTCTCGCCGCGGATCACGTCCTCGATCCGCTCGAGGAAGAGAGGGTCGTGGAGGATGAGGTCGTGGGCGTCGAAGATGCCGGCCAGTTCGCTGCCGACCTCGCGCTGCACCGACTGGCGGGTGCGAGCGAGCTCGCGCTCGATCTCCTCCACCGCCGCGGTCAGACGTCCCACCTCGGCCTCGACCTGATCGTCCTCGCTGGTGATGCGGTAGACCGCCCCCAGCTCGCGCCGCAGCGCGACGGCTGGGCCGATGGCGAAGCCCCGCGACAGCCCCCTCCCTCGCAGTATCTGCACCGGTCTATGGCTCCGTTTCTCAGCCGCCCTCGCCGAAGCGTGACTCGATCAGCTCTCTCAGGGCGTCGAAGCAGGCGTCCTCGTCCTCGCCGTCGCAGCGCAGCGTGACCGTCTCGCCGCAAGGCGCCGCGAGCAGGAGCAGTCCGAGGATGCTCTTGCCTTCCACCTCCTGGTCGCCGTACGCGATCCGGACCTCGCAGTCGTACTGCGAAGCGCAGTGCACCAGCTTGGCCGAGGCACGGGCGTGCAGTCCGAGACGATTGCGGAGCTCGAGCTCGCCGCTGCGCACCTCAACACCCCTTCGCCGGTTCCGGCGCGGGCCGCGGGTCACCCTCGGCTGCTGCTGCCGGGCAGGCGGCGACCTTGCCGATCTCGATCGCGCACCGGGCCCTGTCACGCAAGACCCGAGCCGTGTCCTCGAGCGACAGTCCCGCGGTGGCGCTGCAGGCCAGCTTGAGCAGCATCGCGAGGTTGACTCCGCCGATCACCTGGACGCGACCGGGCCTGACCAGCGTGGAGGCGGCGCGGAACGGGGTGTCGCCGTAGAGGGCGCAGAGGATCAGGATCGGCTCGGGGTCTTCCGAGACCTGCGAGACCTGCGAGACCTCCGGGATCTCGGTGATCTCCTCGAGGCGCCGCTCGATCGCCTCGCGTGCCTGGGCCACCCCGGCTTCCCAGGGGATGCACAGGGAGTGGAAGCCGGCGGCGGCGCCGTTGATCTGCTCCACGCTGTGCAGGAGCTCGGCGGCGAGGCCGCCGTGGGAGAGGACGAGCTTGAGCAAGGAATCAGTCGGTGAGAGTGCAGGTGGGCTACGCGGCCTGAGGGGTATGCGTCGACTGCGGCAGAACAGAACGCCGTAGAGACTACCGGCGATCGGTGTCGGGCGCCGTCACCGTCTCGCCGACGGGAGAGGCGTCGGTCTGCTCATGGCGGATGACGTCGCGGTGACTGATCCTCACGTTCCAGTTGGCCGCGGCCAGCCGTGACGCGAGCGCCTCCGCCATCGCCACCGATCGGTGACGTCCGCCGGTGCAGCCGATGCCGATCGTCAGGTAGCTGCGCAACTCGCGGCTGAAGTTCGGCAGCAGGAACTCGAGCAGCTTGAACAACCGCTCTTCGAGCTCCCCGAACTCCGGTTTGCTGCGCAGGAACTCGACGATCTCCCGATCGAGACCCGAGAGCAGACGCAGCTCGGGCACGAAGTACGGGTTCGGCAGATACCGCACGTCGAACAACAGATCGGAGCCCGGCGGAATGCCACGTTTGAAGCCGAAACTGATCAGGTTCACCGTCAGGCCCGCCTGGTCGGCGCGCCGGTCCCCGAACTCCTGATCGATCTGGCGTCGAATCTCGTGGATCGTCCACTCGGACGTGTTCATCACCTTGTCGGCGAGGGCGCGGACGTCCTCGAGGGCCTGCCGCTCGCGCTGGATCCCCTCGCTGACCAGGCCGCTGGGCGCCAACGGATGGCGGCGACGGGTCTCGGAGTACCGGCGCAGCAGCACTTCGTCCGAGGTGTCGAGGAAGAGAACGAAGGGATCGATCGCGGCGCGGTCGACGCCGGCGAGCAGCTCCGGCAACGTCTCTGCGAGACCGGGAGTGCGCGCGTCGGTGACGACGGCGATCCGGTCGGCCGCCGGGATGTGTTCCCGCGGCGCCTCGAGCAGGTCTCGCAACAGGGTCACCGGGAGATTGTCCAGGCAGTAGTAGCCTAGGTCCTCCAGGCACTTGGCCACGGAGGACTTTCCGGCTCCCGAGAGGCCGGTGATCAGGATCACTTGAACGCGCTTCTGGGCCATCCACTGACTCGCCGGCCCGTGCCGGTCCGGCGACGAGAGCCACCGGCGGCTCGGCCGTCGGCGACCACGATCGCCGCGACGGTGAAACGAGGCTAGCAGCCCGTGGCCTGACTGTGTTGGGCTTCGAGCGGCGTCGGACGGATTCTTCCCCCACCGCCGCGATGACGAGCTGACGAGCGCCGGTCGCCGGGCGCTCCGTCGGCACGGCACAACGGCAGCAGACCGTCGAGTGCACCGTGCGGCATCGCTCGACCCGTTAGGAGCAGAGGTTTGCACGACCGCAGCGATGGCATCCGGACGGGCCTCGCCGGCCGCCTCTCCGAGGCCGGAACGCGGTCGCTCCCGCGACCGGGCGGACGGCGGGCAGGCACTCCCGCCGCGCCGAGTTTCCTTCTCCTGACCGGCGCCATGCTGGCGCTCGCCTACCTCCCGTGTCTGGGGCGAGGTTTCGTCAGCGAGGACTTCTTCATCCTCCGGGCCTATGCCGCGGCCGAGCAGGAGGGCGCCACGCTGCAGCTGGCGGCACGGCAGTTCGCTGGCCCCTGGCTCGAGCTCGTCCTGGTCGGCTTCTACCGGCCGTTGGGTTCGGCACTGCTGCAGTCTCTGTGGGTGGTGTTCGGGACGTGGTCCACGGGCTACCTCGTGGCGCACGGCGCTCTGCACCTGCTGAACGCCTGGCTGGTGGCGGACCTGACCGCGACCCTCTGTCGCGGCCGCGATCCAGGCGGCGCTGCGCCGAGAGCGACCACCCTGCCGGCGTCGCTCGCCGGTCTGGTGTTCGCGCTGCACCCGATGCATCCCAACGCGGTGCTGTTCGTCGCCAGCTACGCCACGCTGTACGGCGTGACTCTGGCGCTGCTGGCGCTGCGTTGGGCGATGAGCGGGCGTCAGATGGCCGCCAGCGTCGCCACCGGCGCGGCTCTGCTCGTCTACGAGCAGGCAGCGGTGCTGCCGGCGCTGCTGCTGCTCCTCGACCTGATCGCCCCGTCACGCTCGGGCGCCGTGCGGGGTCGTGGGCGCCAGCTGGGCCTCCTGGCCCGTCGACACGCTCCACGCTGGGCGCTCCTGGCGACCTACCTGGCGATCCGTCGCGGCGCGCTCGGAGAGACGCTCGCAGGCTACGAGAGCTACTCGCGCGACCTCGGCTGGGATCGGCTGGCATCGACGACCGCCTGGCTCGCCGACTCGCTGGGGCGCGCACTGGTGCCGACATTCCAACTCGATGCGCTGGCCGGGACGATCGGCGGATTGGCCCTGGCGGTCCCACCTCTGCTCACGGTGGCGCTGGTCCTGCGGAGTGGCGGCGGTACTGCGGGGCACCTCGCCGGAGCGCGCGCGGTGGCCTTCGGAGGGGTCGCGGCTGTGTTGTCGTTGCTGCCCTTTGCAGCCGGGCCGGGAGTGGTGTTCGGCAACGGTCGATACCTCTATCTGGCGACCGCCGGCACGGCATGTCTGCTCGGTGGCCTCGCCGCGCTGCTCGGCCACCGTGCGGACGAGACTGCGGCGATCCCACCTCGCCGACGGCGCTCGCTGCGCTCCCTTCTTACGACGCTGCTCTGCATCGGTCTGCTGGCCGGCTACACCCTGCAACTGCTCGATCTGACGAGGCTCTACGGCGCCGCCGGCGCGGTGGCGGAAGAGGTGAGGTCCGCGGTGGCCGAGGCGGCGGGGAACCGGCCGTCCGCGCTGCACTTCGTTGCCGGTGCGCCGCGCTTCCTCGACCACGAGGGAGTCCCGGCGGCCCAGGTGCTGCACTGGGGCCTCGCCGACTCCCTGCTGCCGCCGTTCACCGGCGAGCCGGTCGTCACCTACCCGGTCCCGGACGTCGACCGGTCGCTGCTGCAGCCCCTCTTCGAGAGCGCCGGCCCACCGCACGACCGGACAGCCTGGCGGTGGGTCGACGGTGCCCTGCAGCGGTGGGGGCCACCGACCGCGCCTCCACTGCCCGCGCTCGAGGTCGAATGGCAGAGCGCGACCGCCGGCGAGGCGACCGGTCGAACGGCCACCCGGTCGCTGCACGGGCTGGTGCGCGCCGGCTCGGCGGAGACGCCGCAGTACACCGACTTCCGCCTCGTGGTGGTGACCCGCGCCGCCTACCACGTCGAGAGGGTGCGCGGCGATGCAGCGAGCGGAAGCGTCGCCTTCGCGCTCCCCGCACCGCTCCTGGCGAGCTCGCGACGGCTCTACGGCGACACCCGGCCGGTGGCCTTCTGGTGGCTGGTGGCCGTCGACGCGGCCGGCCACCCGACGGCCGTCAGCGCGCTGCACACGGTGCACTGAGCTCCAGCCGGGCGGCTAGCGACCCCGGCGCTTCGGGCCACCACGCTTGCCGGCGCTGATCTCCAGCTCGTGCTCGAGAGCTCGCGCGAACTCTCGCGCCGAGTGATGTCCCTCCAGCTTGAGGACGTGGTTGCGGGCCGCGATCTCGACCAGGTTGGAGATCGAGCGACCGGTGGCCACCGGCATCAGGATGTAGGGCACTGGAGTCTCGAGGATCTCGTAGAGCGTCTCCTCGAGGCCGAGCCGGTCGTAGGCGCGATCGCCCTCCCAGGGCTCGAGCTCGATCACCAGGTCGATCGAGTGGCGCTGACGCACCGCGGCGAGCCCGAAGAGGTCCTTCACGTTGATGATCCCCAGGCCGCGAAGTTCCATGTGGTGCGCCAGACGCTCGCCGGCGTTGCCGATGAGCTCACCGTTCGGGTAGCGCTTCATCTGCACGCTGTCGTCGCTGATCAGGCTGTGTCCCTTGGTGATCAGGTCGAGGGCGCACTCGCTCTTGCCGACCCCGCTGGAGCCGATCAGCAGGACGCCGAGGCCGTAGATCTCGAGCAGCACTCCGTGCATGGTGTGACTCGGCACCAGATGCTCTTCGAGGAAGTAGCTGATCTCCTTGATCACCACCGAGGAGAGGCTGGAGGAGGAAAGCACCGGGATCTCCCGTTCACCGCAGAGCTCCAGGAACTCGTCGAACGGCGGGATCCCCTTGGTGACCACGAACACCGGCACCTCGAGCGCGGTGATCCGCTCGAACCGCTCGAGGCGATCCGCGGGCTCGAGGGTGCCCAGATAGGCGGTCTCGCTCTCGCCGATGATCTGCACCCTGCCCGGCTTGATGTAGTCGTAGTAGCCGGCGAACGCCAGGCCGGGTTTCTGGACCCGCGGGTTGGTTATGCGCCGGTCGAGTCTGTGCTCGGCGCAGAGAACCCGCAGGTGCAGCGGGTTGAGCTCGTCGGTCAGCAGCTCGCTGACCGGCACCGAGTCCAGCTGTTTCAGGGTGGGAGCCTGGACCACTGGGTCGCCTCCGTGGGGGCGGAGCGGAGCGAAGCCCGCCTCCGGCCGATGGACTCAGAGATGGACGTCAGAAGACCTGCTTGCGATCGGTCGAGGACGGGATGTTCAGCTCGTCGCGATACTTGGCCACCGTGCGCCGCGCGATGTTGATGCCCTCCGCGTTGAGCCGCCGCATCAGCGCCGAATCGGACAGAGGCTTCTTGGGGTTCTCGCCCTCGATGAAGTGCTTGAGCTTGCGCTTGACGCTGAGCGACGAGACGTCCTCGCCCTGGTCGCTGTCGATGCCGCTGTGGAAGAAGAACTTCATCGGGTAGAGGCCGCGCGGAGTGTGGATGTACTTGTTCGACACCACCCGGCTGACCGTCGACTCGTGCATGCCGATGTCCTCGGCGACGTCGCGCAGGACCATCGGTCTCAGATGCTCGATGCCGCCGTCCAGGAAGCCCCGCTGCTGCTTGACGATCGAGTTCGCCACCTTGTAGATGGTGCGCTGCCGCTGATCGAGACTCTTGATCAGCCAGATCGCCGAGCGCATCTTCTCGCGCAGGTACTGCTGGGCGTCACTCTCGCGCCCCTCGGCGCGCATCTTCTGCAGCATCCTGCGGTACGCCTTGCTCACTCGCAGGCGCGGCATGCCGTCGTCGTTGATCTGGATCACGTACTCGCCGCCGACCTTGACCACCGCGACGTCGGGCTCCACGTACTGTGGTCCCGAGCCGCCGAAGCGACGCCCGGGTCTGGTGTCGAGCCTCTTGATCCTCTCGAACGGCTCCTCGAGATCGGCGAGAGGACGCCCCATCGACTTGGCGATGGCGGCGAACTGCCGCTTCAGCAGACGGTCCCAGTCCTGCTCGATCAGCTCGTAGGCGAGGGTCTCGTCCTCTCCCGCCGCTCGCAGCTGCAGCAGCAGGCTCTGGCGCAGATCCACTGCACCGATGCCCGGCGGGTCGAGCGCCTGGATCAGCTCGATCGCCGATTCCACCGCGGCGCGCGGGTAGCCGGGGACCTCGGGACGCTGCGACGGGTCGGCGGACGCCGGATCGGGCGCTCCGGCCGCACCGACCGGCTCCCTGCCGGCCTCGTCCTCGAGCACGGCGACGCCGGCCCCTGCATCGACCGCCTCGACCGAGTCGGCTGAGTCGACCCGTGAGCTGGCGACGCTCTGCGCCCGCAGGCCGGACGAGGCCACCGAGGCGACTCGTTGAGCCTGCGGCACCGCCGCCTCGCTGCGACGCTCGAGCTCCTCGAGCGAGGCATCCTCCGGGTCCGGCGTGCTGTCGCCTCCGTCGCGGGGCTCCTCGCGACGCTCGTCGTCCTTCCCGGCGCCGGCCTCGTGTGCACGCAGCCAGCGGCGGTGCGCCTCGAGGCGGCGCTCGTACTCGCTCCTCTCCTCGTCGCTGGCGGCGAGGAGCTGGATCTCCTCCACCGAGGCGCGCAGGAAACCGTCCTCGTTGAGGTTGCCGATCACGACCTCCGCCAGCTCGCGGTCGAGCGGCTCGAGGTCCATCATGCGGATCTGCCACAGCAGGTGGTCGGAGAGCTCCGGCCCGGCACTGATGGTGTTCTCCAGCGGCGCGGCCTCGCGCAACTCGAAGGTCGAGGCCGCGGTCGATCCTGCACCGTCGAGGTAGTCGTTGAAGTAGGCGTCGATGTCGATGTCGTCGAGCGACTCGAGGTCCTCGCTCTCCTGCTCCTTGTCGTCGGCCTCGGCAGCGGGCTCGTCGGCCTCGCGCTCCTGCTGGCCGTCGGTTCGATCCGCTGCGTCGTCGCTGCGGGCATCGTCCTCGCCGGCCTGGGCTTCGGAGTCCGGCCCCTCGTCGCTGCCGCCGTCCGCCGCCTCGGGCTCCTGGTCGACGCCCTTCTCGTCGTCCTCGAGATCCTCCATCTGCTCCAGCATGGGGTTCTCGGTGAGCTCCTCGGTGATCACGCCTTCGAGCTCCAGGCGGGTCATCTGCAGCAGCTTGATCGCCTGCTGCAGCGACGGCGTCATCACCAGCCGCTGGGAGAGTTTCAGCGAGAGCTTCTGTTCTAGGGCCATACCGTTCGGGATTCTTGCATAGATCTTGCAAAGACTGGGCTTCGGCTGGGCACCGGAAGAGAGTTCCCGATGTCGGGTCCAGGCCCGAGCCGCCCGCGGATCGCCTGCAGGTCGGGGCCCGCTGCCGCAGCGCTGCCGCAGCGCCGCCGCAGCACCGCCGTGCACGTCGTCTCCAGGTCGATCGGGCCGCTCGCCGGGCAGAGCCCCGGTGAGGCTTCGCGGTCGGCTCCGGCACGGCGCCGGTGGGCGCGTCAGAGCCGGAATCCGTCTCCCAGGTAGATCTTGCGCACCTGCGGGTCGGAGGAGAGCACCTCCGGAGAGCCGGCACGGAGGATCTCGCCGTTGTTGATGATGTAGGCGCGGTCCGTGATGCTGAGCGTCTCGCGCACGTTGTGATCGGTGATCAGGATGCCGATCCCCATGTTGCGCAGATGTCGGACGATCTGCTGGATGCCGAGGACCGCCTTGGGATCGATGCCGGCGAAGGGCTCGTCGAGCAGCACGAAGCGGGGATCGATGGCGAGCGCACGAGCGATCTCGACTCTCCGACGCTCGCCGCCGGAGAGCTCGTGGCCGAAGGACTTGCGCACCCGCTCGAGGTCGAGCTCGTGGATCAGCTGGTCGATCCTCCGACGCATCTCGGCGCTCGTCAGGCTCTGGGTCTCGAAGACCGCTCGCAGGTTGTTCTCCACCGACATCTTGCGGAAGACCGACGGTTCCTGTGGCAGGTAGCTCAGACCGCGCTGAGCCCGCAGGTACATCGGCAGATCGGAGATCTCCTCATCGTCGAGGAAGATGCGACCGCGGTCGGGTCGGGTGAGACCGACGACCATGTAGAAGGTGGTGGTCTTGCCGGCGCCGTTCGGGCCGAGCAGACCGACGACCTCTCCCTGGTGCACCTGGATCGACACGTCCTTCACCACGGCTCTGCCGCGGTAGACCTTGCGCAGCCCCTGCGCCCGGATCACCGCTCCGGCGGGCAGTCGGTCCGCGCCTTCCCGATCGACCTCCGCCGACACGTCGGCCGGCACCACCTCGATCGATGGTCCCGGCGCAGCCTCCTCGCCGCCGCCGTCCCTGACCTCGGACGCCGGCGGGCGCGCGTCGTCGGCCGGACGCCTACGAGTCCGTCGGCGCTGCGCCACCGGCATCCCCCATCTTGAACAGACCGCTCTCCATGCTGTACCAGAGCCGGTAGCCCGCGACCTTGCCGACGGCCGGATCCTCGAGGGTCAGAGGTTCCCCGAACAGGATCACCTCGCCACGCGACAGATCGTACTCGGCACGCTCCGCACGGATGGTCCGCGACGAGGCCGGATCGACGATCCTGGCGCTGCCGAGGCAGTGCATCTTGTCGGCGTTCTGGTTCGCGTCGAGCTCGACCTCCATCCGATCGCAGGAGATCCTGCGCTGGTTCTGCAGCGCCACCACCTCTCCTTGATACACCAGCTCCTCCGATGCCTCCGAGTAGGTCAGGATGTCGGAGGTCACTTCGATCTGGCGCGGCCCCGTCGGCTCGAGATCGCTGGCCTGTCGCCCGTCGGCCGCGTCCCCGGCCGTTGCCCCCGCCTCGGCTCGGGCCTGGGCACTGGTGGTCAGCAGGCTTCGCACGCCGCCGGATGCCGCCAGCTCGGTGCCGTCGCTGCTGCCGCGCAGCTGATCCGCGAACAGCACACTGGCGCCGGACCAGGCACGCACCTGGTCGCGGAACAGGAACTCGGAGCTGCCCCTACGCAGCAGTGCCTCCTGCGCCTCCACCCTCACCGGCTCGTCGCCGTCGCCGAGGGGGCCGCGCGCCACCGCGCCGGTGGCCGGCGCCAGCTCGGAGCGCACCCCGCCGCGGGCGAGCAGGAGCCCGGTGTCCTGGTTGAACGTCACCCGTGGCGCTCGCAACTCGCCCTGGTCGCTGAACAGCTCGACCTCGGGAGCCCCGATCAGCTCGATCCGATCCTGCACCAGCTGCATCTCGGCGCGCGCGGCCACCGCTCGCAGGTCGCCTTCGCGCAGCGTCACCGCATCACGCAGCTCGGCCAGGGCGAGCTTGCCGGCGCCGTCGAACTCGGCGTGCAGGCTCTTCGCCGTCGCTTCGCGCAGCGGCCGGTCCGGCGCGGCGTTGTCGAGCTCCACCAGCTCGACGTCGCCGAGTGCGTCGATCGACCGCGGCTTGCGTTCGTCGAACCCGACGCGGATCCCCGAGGCGGTGACCCGGCGGGTCAGGCCGCTGCCGTCGTCGGCGGCGAAGACCGCGGGCAACTTGCGCACGCCTTCGAGGTCGAGAGACTCGATCTCCGAGCGCCGGTTGAGCGCCAGCGCCAGGCTTGCGCCGCGGAAACGGGCGCCCGAGCCCGGCAGCAGCTCGTCCTCCGAACCGGTCGTCTCGTCCTCCTCCGTCTCGTCCTCGAACGCCAGGTCGTCGAGCTCGTCCGCCTCTGCGCCGCTCCGAGCCCCGGCGGCGGACGCCGCTCCCCGCGCGCCGACGTCCTCTTCGAGGGCGGCGATCGAGCTCGCCGCGACCAGGCCGCGGACCTTCCACAGCGCCCGGACGTAGCGCACGATGTCCTCGACCTCGTCCAGGTACAGCGAGAGCCGCTCGCTGCGCAGCTCGTCGGGACCGCGCCGGACGACGACCCGCCCCTGGGCTCGCGCCAGGCGGTTCGCCTGCAGGTAGAGGACCTCCTGCGCCCGCAGCCGCAGCGCCGGCTCGACCCCGTCGCGCGATCGCACCAGCACGCCACCACGCAGCAGCACGGTCTCCTCGACGAAGTCCATCCGGAAGTGCGTCGCGCGACCGACCAGGTCGGCACCGAGCTCGAAGCGCGTGCCGCGAGATGTCTCCAGCAGGTTGCCGTTGTGCGACAGCTCGAGCCACTCTGTGTAGAGCTTCATGCCTCCGGGGTCGACCACCACCACTTCGCCCTCGAGCCGGGCCTCGCCGCGGACCTGGTTGTACTCCGCCTTCCTGCTGTAGATCCGGTAGAGGCCGTCGGCGCGCGAGAAGGACAGCTCGACGCCCTCGAGGAAGACGTTGTCCTCACGATCGGCCAGCAGCCTCTCGCCGGCGATCTCGAACAGGGTGCGCCCCTCCTGCTCGAAGGTCTTGCGGAAGCCCGTCGAGACGACCGCGGCGTCGGTGTCGTCGCCGCGCAGGTCTCCCGGCACCGAGGAGTCGCCGGAGCCCTGCCCTCCCAGCACCTGGCCCCGGTTGAGGACGAGCAACACCACCAGCCCGCCGAGGGTGGCCAGGAAGGTGAGCAGGAGAGCAGTGCGGAGGAGCCGCAACGAGGCGCGGCCGGGGCGAGCCATGCGGTCATTCTATGGTCCGCTCGGCGGCGCCCCGTGCGCCTCGCCGCTGTGTCGACGCAGCTCGCGGACCACCAGCGTGGGACAGCCGAGATAGTCGTCCCAGCTGAGCTCACCGAGGATCTCGTAGGGCCCGTCGGCGGCGGTCTGCTGCAGACGCTCACCGTGCCAGGCCACCAGCGGCAACCTGGCCCCCTTGCGGTCACGGGCCATCAGCTTCAGGTGCCCGTTGCCGAAGACCCGCGGCGGGACGACGTTCTCGAGCGGACCGAGGCGGATCATCGGTACCGGGTTGCCCGGACCGTAGGGCTCGAGTCGTTGCAGGGTGACGAAGAGGTCCCGATCGACCCGGGCGGCGGAGTCGAAGTCCAGCTCGTAGGGCAGCCGACGCTGGAGGACCTCGGGCGCCCAGAGCGCTGCGCGCTGCCAGGCCTCGCGCAGCTCCTCGAGCTGCTCGGCGCGCACCGTGAGCCCGATGGCGTGCTCGTGTCCACCGAAGCGCTCGAGTCGCTCCCGCCAGGGAGCCAGGAAGTCGTAGAGGTGCACACCGTCGATCGATCGTCCCGAACCGGTGGCCACGCCGTCCTCGACCGCCAGCAGGAGCGTCGGCCGGTGCAGCTCGCGGGCCAGCCGCCCGGCAGCGATGCCCACCACACCGCGGTGCCACTCCTCGCTCCATGCCACCAGGATGCCGGGCAGACCGGAGTCCGGCGGCGCCATCGTGGCGACCGAGGCGACGTCGGCCTCGTTCCCGATGCCCAGCACGGCGGCACGCGCCTGCTCGAGCACCCGACGCTCCTCACCCTGACGACGCTGGTTCCAGCCGTCCAGCGCCTCGGCGAGGCGACGTGCCTCGGCGGCGTCGGTGGTCAGCAACAGGTCGAGGGCGTGCTGTGCCGAGTCGAGCCGCCCCGCCGCGTTGATCCGCGGACCGAGCCGGAACCCCACGTCCTGCGCCCGCATCGGAGACTTCACCCCGGCCACCCGCACCAGCTCACGAAGCCCTGGCGATCGCGCCTCGTCGAGGGCGCGCAGCCCGAGCGCCGCGATGGTGCGGTTCTCTCCCACCAGTGGCACGACGTCGGCGATCGTGCCGAGTACCGCGATGCGTAGCAGAGCCGCGATCGGCGGCGTTCGACCGAGCGAGACGTAGAGCGCGCAGGCCAGTTTGAACGCCAGGCCGGCTCCGCAGAGCTCGGCGTTGGCGTAGCGGTTCCCGGGCTGCTTGGGATTGATCTGCACCACGTCGCCCGGGAAGTCCCGACCCGGGAGATGGTGGTCGGTGACGATCACGTCGATGCCGACGCTGCGCGCCGCCGCGATCGCCGCCGCCGAGGTGGTACCGCAGTCCACCGTCACGATCAGCGAGCAGCCGAGACGCTGTGCCTCGTCGACCTGGCGCTGCCGGAAGCCGTAGCCGTCGCGCATGCGATGCGGCAGGATCTGCTCGGTGCCGATGCGGCACGCCTTCAGAGCCGCGCTGAGCAGGGCGGTCCCGGAGACCCCGTCGACGTCGTAGTCACCGACCACCGCGACCCGCTCTCCGTGCAGCCGTGCCCGCTGCAGACGCTCGACGGCCTCCCGCATTCCGCGCAGCTCGAACGGATCGAGCAGCTGGTCGACGTGGGGCGACAGGAAGCGCTCGGCCTGCTCGAGCGTGCGCACGCCGCGCCGTGCCAGCATGCCGGCGAGCTCGGCCTCGATCCCGCCGGCGACGAGCACGTCGGCAGGTGCCGGCCACGCCGCGGGTTCCCACGCGGCGGCGGGCGTCGTGGCGACCGGCACCTCCCCGAGTGCGGCGTCCTCGACCGTCGGGTCGGTACTCGGGTCATCCACCGTGAGATCCACCTCGGTGAGGCCGCGGCGCGATTCTGCTCTTCTCGTCCATCGAGGTCCCGATGCTAAGCCACCGCCGCCCAGCGTCGCCTTCTTCGTCTTCGCTCGACGGTGGCGGCGCTGCTCACAGCAGGTCCTGAGGATCGACGTCGATCGTCAGCTCGCGGATCTCGAGCAGGCCGAGGTCCTCGAGCAGCCTGCGTATGCGGCGGCCCGAGGCGCCGCGCAGCAGCATCTGGAACCGCCACCGCCCGCGGAGCTTCTCGAACGCCGCTGGAGCGGGGCCGACGATCCGTAGCCCCCTGGCCAGCGGGTGCCGCTCGATGCGCCGGGCGATCTCGCGCATTCGTGACTCGGCCCGCTCGCGGCCCCGATCCTGCAGTAGCAGCGCCACCATGCGAGTGAAGGGCGGATAGTGGAAGATCTCCCGGAAACGAAGCTCCTCCCTGGCGAAGGCGTCGTCGTCGTGGTGCAGAGCGGCTTGGATCGCATAGTGCTCCGGATGGTGTGTCTGGATCACGAAGCGGCCGCGACGGTCGCCGCGCCCGGCCCTGCCCGCGACCTGGGTGAGCAGGTTGTAGGTGCGCTCGACAGCACGAAAGTCGGGGAAGCCGAGGTAGGTGTCGGCCGACATCACCGCCACCAGGTGCACGTTCGGGAAGTGGTGTCCCTTGGCCACCATCTGAGTGCCCACCAGTACCCGTGTGCGGCCGCTGCGGAACCGCTCGAGCACCGCCGCGACTCCGCCGCGACGCTGGGTGCTGTCGCGATCGAGCGTGGCGACCTCGACACCGGGGAAGAGGCTGCGGAAGTCGTCCTCGACCCGCTCGGTCCCGGCGCCGATCGCCTCGAGAGCCGCCTCGCCGCAGCTCGGACAGCGCTTCGGCACCGGCAGCATCGAACCGCAGTAGTGGCAGAGCATCCGCCCCTCCCTGCGATGCCAGGTCCGCGGCAGGCCGCAGTCCTCGCAGCGCTGGTCCTCGCCGCAGGCCCGGCACAGCAGCAGCGGCGCGAATCCGCGACGGTTGCGCAGCAGGATGATCTGGCGCTCCTCCTTCAGTGCAGCCTCGATTTCGCTCCGTAGCAGCTGCGAGAAGTGCACCTCACCCGGCCGGTGCGAGAACGACTCGCGGCGCAGGTCGACCAGCACGCCCTCGGGCAGGCCGCCCTCCCCCACCCGCTCGGTGAGCTCGAGCTCGCCGTAGCGTTCGCGGGCGACGTTGAGCCGGCTCTCGAGGCTCGGTGTGGCCGACGCCAGGAGCGCCGTCGCCCCCTCGCTGCGTGCCCGTACCAGGGCGAGGTCGCGGCCGTTGTAGCGCGGCGTGGCGTCCTGCTTGTAGGCCGCATCGTGCTCCTCGTCGACCACCACCAGGCCCAGCCTCTTCAGCGGCGCGAAGACTGCCGAGCGTGGACCGACGACGATCTGGGCCGCCCCGGAGCGGATCCGCTGCCACTGATCGGAGCGTTCGGCGCGCGACAGGTTCGAGTGCAGCACCGCGACCCGCCCTGCGAAGCGCTCGACCAGGGTGCGTGCCAGGGCCGGGACCATCGCGATCTCCGGCACCATGACGATCGATCCACGCTGTTGCCCGAGCGAGTGGGCGATCGCTCGCAGATAGACCTCGGTCTTGCCCGATCCGGTCATCCCGCGCAGCAGCCATGGAGAGAACTCGGCCCGCGCCAGGGCCTCCTCCAGTCGTCGCACCGCAACGCTCTGGTCGGCGCGCAGCTCGAAGGGAGCGACGGTCGCGCTGGCGAGCAGGTGGCGGTCGACCGGCTGCTGGCGGACCTCGGTGAACTTGCGCACCAGGCCGAGCTCGTCGAGCCTGCGCACCACGCCCGACGAGCAGTCGGCCGCACGACAGATCTCGTCGGAGCTCGCCGGCCGCCCCGCCTCGAGCAGCCAGGCGAACGCGGCGCGGGCCTTCGGGGAGCGCGCCAACACCTCTTCCCCCCGCTGTCGCTCGCCGGGCACCGCTTCGTACGCGGTGCGGTAGCGGCCGCTGGCGGTGTCGTCCGACTCGATGCGGATCCAACCACGCTCTCGCATCTCCTCGAGGGTGGCGCCGAGCTCGGGCGTATCGATCCGCTCCACGACCTCGTGCTGGCGAAGGGCGCCGCGATCGATCAGCAGCGCACGGACCTCCTTGGCCAGCCCTTCGGCGCGGGCCTGGAACATGCCGCGGTCGGTGATCCGGATCCGCCTCGCGCCCCAGCTCTCGAGGCCTGAAGGAACGACGCCGCGCAGCACCTCGCCGATCGGCGCGAGGTAGTAGTCGGCGGTGAAGCGGGCGAGGTCCAGCAGCGCCCGCGGCACCACCGGCTGGTCGTCGAGAACCGCGCCGATCGGCTTCAGCTGCTGCGGCTCGATGTCGGCAGGCGCCGAGGCGTCGGGTTCGACGATGATGCCGACCACGCTGCGGCGTCCCAGGGGTACCCGGACACGGACTCCGGTCTGGAGCTTCGCGTGCGCCGGCGCCGTGTAGGTGAGAGGCTGGTGCAGCGGCGCCGGCACCGCCACGGCCACGCATCGCGGCAGGGTGTTCTTCTCGCGGTGTTCGCCCAACGTAGCCCCACCGTAGCCCAAGCCTGGCGAGCTACGTCGCGACGCGACAGCGACCGCAGAGCAGGCGGCCACCTGGGCCCTCGACGAGGCGCTGGCGCGGGGTGTGAACACCGCACTGCGTACACACCGCCAGCAGCTCGACCCGGCGCGGTCGCGCATCGCCCGCATCGACGTCATCGCCGTCGCGGGCGGCTGTCGATCGTCGTCGACGCATCTCGTCCGCCAGGCGGCGCGCCGCCTGCACGTCCGGCCGTTCGAGCAACCCGGCGATCTGCGACCGGATCGCCATCCAGATCAGGATCAGGGCGATCAGAACGACCAGCAGCTTGCTCAGCATCGCGGGCCGACCCTCGGAGCCTGAGGCTCAGTCCTCTTCCGCTGCCTTGGCCTTCTTGCGCTTGGCGATGCTGGCGTTGAGCGCTTTCTCGACGAGCTTCTCGGCGTCCTCTTCGGCGATCTTCTTGACGTGCGCGACTTCACTGACGATGAAGTACTTGGCGCTCTCGTACATCTTCTTCTCGCGGAAGGAGAGGCTCTTCTTCTGGCTGACCAGACGGAGGTTCTTGAGTACCTCGGCGACGTCGGGCAGCGAGCCCGTCTTCATCTTGTCGAGGTTCTGCTTGTACCGACCCTTCCAGTCCTTGTAGGTGTCGATCTTGCCGTCCTCGAGCAGGGTGAAGAGGTCCTTGATGTCCTTCGCCCGGCACAGCGGCCGCAGTCCGACGAGCTCGAGGTTCTGCTCGGGCACCATCACCTTCGAGTCGTTCGACAGCAGTCGCAGGTGGTAGAACGTCTGCTGCATCCCGTCGATCGAGCTGTCCGCGATCTCCTCGACGACGCTGACCCCGTGATTCGGGTACACCACTTTCTGTCCAAGTTCGAACAAAGCTCGGCTCCTTCTCTATCGCTGCCCATCACCCTTGAGCCCGGATCGCGTCTCGAGACACGCTCCGTCCCGAGACACGAAGAGCCTGGCGCGCTTCCCCGCGCGCTCAGGAACAGCTTCGACCCGGCGCAGGCGATGCTGGATGTACTGTCGGCAGCCCGGCTCTCGCTTCCGGGCACTCTCCGAGGAGGCCCGAGGATTGCATAATCGGCGCCGATTGTCAATCTGCCGGGCGGCAGTTTCATTGGGTGGAACCGGACTCCGGGCCACCTGTGGCACCGTGCCACAACCTCCAGCGGAGACGTTCAGGGGACATTCATCGGCCTCGGGCGAGGCGCCGGTTTGACACCCCCTCCACCCCGCCTCTACGATGACCGGCCGGCCGGACGGCTCTCAGCCGGAGTGGCGGAATGGCAGACGCGGGGGACTCAAAATCCTCTGCCCGCAAGGGCTTGTGGGTTCGACTCCCACCTCCGGTACCAGCACCGACCGTCGGCGACCCTGCCGACACCCGACCAAGCGGCGCCTGTCAGGCCAGCCTCCGTCTCCTGTCCCGGAGATCGCCTGGCCGAACCGGGGGCCGTCGCTCAGGGCTGCGACGCCGACTGCTGCTCCGTCGGCTCCAGGGTCTCGAGGTCAGTGTCGTCCTCGATCTCCACACCGGCCTCTTCGAGCAGCTGGCCGGTGGCCTTGTAGAAGGCGGTGAGGGCGCGACGGTACGCGGTGATGGCATTCACCTCGCGGCTGCGCGCCTGAGACAGATCCTCCTGGATCTCGAGCACCTGGAAGCTGGTGGTGATGCCGTTCTCGTAGCGCTTCTCCTCGGCGTCGAGGTTGCGCTCCGCGAGCTCACGGGAGATGCGTGCCGAGTCGATCTGCTGCGCCGCGGTGCGCACACCTCGCGCCGCCCGGCGCACGTCGGTCTGGACCTGCAGCAGTGTCTGTTCGAGCTGGGTCTCTCCCTGTTCGAGCGCGAGATCGGCGATCGTCGACTGGGCACGGGCGGCCCGGTTCTGCAGCGGCATCGCGAAGTTCAGCGCCACCTGCCAGGCGTCGAAGTCCCGGTCGATCACCTGATCGAGCGCGTCGTCGTAGCCTCCTGGAACGATCGTGACCACCGGATCGGGGTCGAAGATGCTGCCTTCGGTGACCGCGACGTCGCCACCCAGGCCGCTGTAGCCGTAGCGGACCTCGAGGCCGAGGCGCGGCAGCCTTTGGTTGCGGAAGAACCGCGAGTCGAGCGCCAGCTGCTCGATCCGTTTCCGTGCCGCGCGCACTTCCGGGCGCTCCTGGTTGGCGGTGGCGAGGGCCCGGTCCAGATCGATCTCGAGGCGCGCCTGCTCGGGGTCCGTAGCGGGCACGATCTGCGCGTCCCAGAACCTCGGGCCGTCGAGGTTCAGCAGCTCCCGCAGCGAGTCCGCGGCATCCTCGACGTCGGCCTCGAGACGGATGATGTCTTCCTGTCGGGTGGCGATGCCCACCTCGGACTGGATGAGCTCGAGCGGCGCCTTGGTGCCGACATCGACCTGCACCTTGTTCATCTCGTGCAGTTCCTCGGCCAGTCCGAGACTCTCCCGCGCCACTTCGAGCTGGGCCCTCGACTCGACCAGGCTCCAGTAGGCGCTCTCGACCAGCTCGATGGTGTCCGACACCGCCCGCTCGAGGTCCTCGAGCGCGATCTCGGCGTCGAGTCCCGCGATGCGCAGGTTCCGCTCGGTCGCCAGTCGGCCCCGCCCGCGCAGCAGCGGCTGCGAGAAGACCGCCTCGATGCCGACGTCGAAGCTGGGGTTGATCTGGGCGAACACCGAGTTCGACTCGAAGCGCTGGTTGGTGAAGGAGAGTCCCGCCACGCCGCCGGTCGGGATCAGTCGGTCGAGGCCGAGATTCAGGCTCTGGGTCTCGGACAGCCTCACGTCGGCGCCGTCGAGCTGCGAGGCAGCAGGCGTCGTCGAATCGCGGATCAGCCCATCGCCGGTCAGGTTGTAGTCGTAGATGCCGCGGTTCTGCAGCACCGTGAAGAGCGCCCGGCTGCGCTGGAAACGCTGGATCCGCAGTCCGAGATTGCGCTGCAGCGCGACCGCGATCGCCTCGTCGAGCCGCAGCTCCAGCACGTTGTCGTTGGTCGCCAGGGAGCTCTCTGCGTCGATCGTCTTCCACGACGTGCGGAAGGTCTTCGGCTCCTGTGCGAGGGATGCAACCGGCGCCAGCGCGAGCAGCACCAGTGCCAGACCGGGGATCGAAAGCGTCGCTTTACGCATAAGGGGGAGAGGACCTCGCGAATTCGGCCGGAACGAGTCTCGTTCGGCGGTGTCTCAGGAGCGGCGCCGGAGAGCAGGCCGCGGGATGGTCGGTGGGGACGGATGGGTCGCCGCGCTTGCACGATTCGCCGGCTGCAGCCTCTGGCCAGCCGCGGAAGTCGGACTTCGCGCCGGCGCGGGGTTGGAGGCGTACTGCCGGAGAGGAGGCGCGGCTTGTCGTGGAGAGCTTAGCGGCATGCCGGAGAGCTCGGCGTTCCTCGGGTCAGGTTCGACATTCCCAGGCGCTCGGACGCGGCCGCGGCGGTCGCCACGGTCCGTCGCCCGGTCCTCGTTCTCCGACGCACAGAGTAGACGCTGGCCGGGGTGACCTGTTTCCATCGACCGAGTCGTTGTCCGTACGTCGCACACCGCCAAAAGTTCCATCGTCCACGAGGGCGGACCGCCGCCGAAGTCACCGTATCTCGGGCCTGTGACCCTGTCCGGTCTCCGCGAACCGGATCCGGGCGACCGTCGGGGGCCACGGCTCCGCGATCTCCCGCGGCCGTTCCGAGTCGACAGGCGTCGCCGTGTCGGATCGTGTCCGGGTCGTCTCAGCGACTACGCAGCAACTCGCGGATCGCTTCCAGCGCGGCGCAGAGGGCGAACCCGGTGGCGCCGGCCTCGCGGCCGTCAGCCTCCTTGGCTCGGTAGGCAGGCCCGGCGATGTCTAGATGCGCCCACTCCCCTGCCCTGACGAACTGGGAGAGGAACGCGGCGGCGGTGTTGGCGCTGCCCCAGCGCTCCGACGAGTTGCGAAGCCTGGCGTGCACGCCGCGCATCCGCTCGACGTCCTCACTCCACAGCGGCAGGCGCCACAGACGCTCGCCGGTCCGCCGACCGGACTCGATCAACGAATTGGCGAGGCGGTCGCTCGGTGTGTAGACGGCGGCGGCGTCGTTGCCGAGGGCGACGACTGCGGCTCCGGTGAGGGTCGACATCTCGAGCAGCAGCCGCGGAGTGTGTCGCGACGCCAGGGCGAGAGCGTCGGCCAGGATGAGTCGCCCCTCGGCGTCGGTGTTGATCACCTCGACAGTCGTCCCGTCGGCCATCTCGAGGATGTCGCTGGGGCGGTAGGCGGCGGCATCCGGGAGGTTCTCGGCCAGCGGCAGCAGCACGTCGAGCTCGATCGGCACCTCGAGGTCGGCGAGGAGCAGGCCGAGTGCGAGCACCGTGCAGGCGCCGCACTTGTCGTACTTCATCTCCTCCATCGACGCCGCGGGCTTGATCGACAGGCCGCCGCTGTCGAAGGTGACGCCCTTTCCGACCAGGGCGACCCGCGGTGGCGAGCCGTCCTCGGCGCTCGCCGACCTCGTCGCACCGCCGCTGCTGAGGCGCACGAGCCGGGGGCCGTTGACCGAACCGCCTCCGACCGCGGCGAGCCCGCCGAGGCCTTCGGCACGAATTCGATCCGGCCCCCACACCTCGACCCGCAGGCCGGCGTCGCGGCCTACCCGTCGGGCCAGCCCGGCGATCCACTCCGGCGTGGCGATGTTGGCCGGCACGTTGCCGAGCGCCCGCGCGAAGCCGAGCCGAGCGATGACCCGGCGCAGCTCGCGCTCCTCCTGCTCTCCAAACGACCCAGGGAGCAAACAGCCGCACAGCTTCACCTCGAGCTCCGGAGCTCGTTCTCCCGCCCCTTTGCGTGCGTCGCGGAAGGCATCGAAGCGGAAGAGACCTTCGTCGATGGCGCGCGCCAGGCGCAGCCGGCTGTCGAACAGAGGCGCTGCGCGACCGGGACCGGCCTCCCCCGCGACGCCGTCGCCGCCGGCCAGTGCCACGAGCGTGACGCTGGCGGCGCCGACCTCGCGCGCCATCACCAGCGCTCCCCGGACCCAGGCATGGGCCGGGGCCCCGCGATCGGAGACCGGAACGTGCCCTGCGCCGGCGGAGGTCGACCCGGCGTCGTCCGGCGCCGGCCGCACCACCTGCAGGTGGAGCCCGTCCGACGACACGCCGCGCAGGCTACGGGTCGAACGAGACCGGCCGGCGCCGGCGCTGCTGCGCCGACCGCGAGCATCCGCTGGACGCCGTGCGCCTCCACCGTCCCGGTCGAGGGCGTCGAGGTGGACCTCCAACGCCCGCCGCAGTTCGGCCGGCAGACCGTCGAGTGCATCGCGACCGACGGTCGCCGGCGCGAAGACGCTCACCAGCTCGGAGCGAGCAGCCCGCGGCGGCACCCGCCTCAGGCGGGGCATGCGGTCGACGACGAAGGTCGTCGCCAGCTCTTCCGCGAGCAGCGCCGCGCGCTGCCTCCGACCGCCGCGCGGCTCTCGGCGAGCCGGGCTCATGGCGACCCGGGTGAGCTCGGACCGCTCGCCGACCTCGCCGCCGCGCCGACGGCGCCGCGACTGCGGTTACAGTCCGGGTCCACCCCACACGCCTGCTGTCGCCGTGCAGCGCGAGAAGCCCGATGGCCGAACAAGACAACCTGCTCGACCACCTCCGAGGTCCGTTCAACTTCCTCGATCCGTCGATCGAGTCGATCCGACTTCACCACGCGCGGCTCTCCCAGCTCCTGCCCAGGCCGCGTCCGATCTTCCTGCGCGACGGAGCCGCGACGCCCGTCATGGGCTTCCCGGTCCAGCGCAATCGCAGCGCGCTACGTCTCGCCGAGGCGCTGCGACTCTACATCGAGTCGGAGGAGCGAGCACAGGTCGCCACCCTGACCGGCGGCGCCGGCTTCGACCTGCGCTCGCACCAGATGGCCTGGTCCAACTACCGCGAGCAGCTCGAGGAGGTCAGCGAGAACCTGTTCAGCTCGAACTACGGGCGGAGCTTCCCGCAGATCTTCTGGCTCGACCACTCTCGTGACCTGGTGACGATCCTGCGCGGCACGCCGAGCCGGATCCGCCGTCTCGACCTGCAGATCGGCAAGCGTCGAGGAGAACAGCTGCGCTACACGGTGCTGTTCAAGTTCCTGCAGCGGGTGATCGCGCTGTGCTACGACCTCGCGGCGAGGATCTCACGCGAAACCGGGCAGACCGAAGAGGAGCTGTTCCCGCCCATCCTGACCCTGATGCAGGACAACGTGCTGATCCTGACCGAGGACCACGTCGGGCGGGAGCTCGAGGAGCTGGTCGGCTACTTCCGCGGCTACCTCAAGATCGACGGCCGCAGCCTCCTCTATCGGGTCGCTCTCCTGCGCAGCTGGCACCGCGAGACGCTGGCAGCGGACCCCTTCCTGCGCAGGACGGCGGAGACCCTGCACCCGGGAAGCGACGAGGCTCCCGACTCGCTCCTCCATCGTCAGGGCTACCTGGACATCCTGTCAGGACATCCCGGTTACGATCCGGCCGCCCTGCTCGGACCTCCGGAGATCCGGCTCTGGTCGGCCCTGCTCGAGAAGCTCAAGGAGTTCGAGCTACTCAACGCCACCCGCCGGCTGATCGTCGAGGTCACTGCGTCCGAGCGTGGCTATCTCTGCCCGGGCAGCGCCGCGAAGCGACTCGGGCTGCCGCCGCAGGACGTCGAGCTCTTCCGCGAGACCCGCCCACTCGACTTCTCCGCACCGTGGATCATCGATCCCGAGGTCTCGCGCGTCGGCCTGATCTACGACATCACCGAGTTCTCGGCCATCGTCAGCATCGTCCGCCTCGCCGATCGCGCCTCACAGAACGACTCGTACCGGCAGATCTTCACCTTCCAGCACCGGATCAACCAGATCGCTCGCCTGCTCCGGTTGCGCATCGAGAAGTACCTCGGCGACGGCGCCTTCTATTCGGGGCGCAATCCGCTGCGCATGCTGATCGCGGCGCTGCGCATGCAGCGGGCCTACGCGGCCGCGGTGGCTGACGGATTCCCCTTCGACCGCGGCATGCGCCTGGCGCTGAACTTCGGTTCCTACCGACTGCTGCCGCTCGGCGGCAGCAACACAACCGAGGAGGAGCGCTACGAGGTCTACGGCCACGGACTGGTCGAGCTGTCGCGTCTGGTCAGCGGCAAGAAGGGGCTCGACTTCGAGGAGATCAAGTCGGTGCTGATCGCGCGCGGCTACGACGAGCTGGCGGTCAACGACTTCTTCGCGCCGGTGACCGCGGACAGCGCGCGCGCCACGTTCGATCGCGCCAAGGGCGAGTTCTTCGCCGAGCTGAGCCGTGACGGCGCGCTGGTCAACGAGGGGATCGTCGCCACCGAGCGCTTCCTCGAGGAGCTGCAGCGGAGCCGGCACCTCGGACCGCTGTTCAAGGCGCAAAGGGACGATCGCAGCTATGTCGTCGTCGCCCAGCCCGCCGGTCCGGGCGAACGTGAGCTCATCGCGGTGAGGCGGCTCGGCCTCGCCCGTCTCAAGGGCCTCGACAAGCTCTCGGTGTACGAGGTGCTCGACGCCACCGGTTGGGAGCTCAAGCGCGAGGACCAGCTGCACCGCGTGCCGCTGGTGCAGGCGATCAACGAGTCGTTCACCGCCAGCCTCGCTCGCGCCGGCCGGCCGACGCCGATCCGTCCGCTCTAGCAGTCCCGGAGGGCCATCCGGGACTGCTGGACCGGGCCGAGTCGGGCGCAGCGCCGCTCGGCCCGTGACCTGGCCCGCTATGATCGCCGCGCCGTTGCGGAGGCGTCACGCGGAGGCGTCACGCGGAGGCGTCGCGCGAAGGCCGTCGTTTTCGCGCTTCTGGCAGGTCGGCCGCCAACCCGACAGAAGCGACAACCACAGACCTCACAGCCAGGGAGAGGCTTCCCTTGAGCCAGATGAACGAGTCCGCGCCGGGTCAGTCGGCGCTCGTACGCACCCAGCTCGACGACGTCGGCGCTGTCAAACGCGGCAAGGTGCGCGACCTCTACGATCTCGGCGACCGTCTGCTGGTCGTCGCCACCGACCGCCTGTCGGCCTACGACCACGTGCTCAGCCCCGGCATCCCGGACAAAGGCAAGGTGCTCAACCAGCTGACCAACTTCTGGTTCTCGAGCACCAGGGAGATCGTGCCCAACCACCTGCTGGCAACGCGTGTCGAGGAGTTCCCGGAGGCGCTGCAGCCCTACGCCGAGCAGCTCGCTGGACGCTCGGTGATCGCGGCCAAGGCCGAGGTCGTCCCCTTCGAGTGCGTCGCTCGCGGCTACCTTGCCGGCAGCGCCTTCCGCGAGTACAGCCGGACCGGTTCGGCCTGCGGCTACTCACTGCCGGAAGGCCTGGTGCGCGCCAGCCGCCTCGACGAGCCGCTGTTCACGCCGGCGACCAAGGCTGAGAGCGGCCACGACGAGAACATCAGCTACGCGGAGCTGGTCGACCGCGCCGGCAGCGAGCTCGCCGAGCGCCTGCGTGACGTCACCCTGGAGCTCTACCAGCACGGCCGAGACTTGGCCGCCGAGCGCGGCCTGATCCTCGCCGACACCAAGTTCGAGTTCGGCTGGATCGACGGCGAGCTCACCCTCATCGACGAGGTGCTGACGCCCGACTCCTCGCGCTACTGGGAGGTCGACGCGTGGAGCCCCGGGACCGAGCCGGTGTCTTTCGACAAGCAGTTCGTGCGCAACTGGCTCGACGAGAGCGGCTGGGATCACGACAGCCCGCCACCGGACCTGCCGGGGCACGTCGTCGCCGGCACGCGGGACCGCTACTTGACGGCGTTCCGACGCATCACCGGGAGCGATCCGGAGCTGTGACCGATGGGAGGCGGGAAGAAGTGTAGGACCGCGGCAGCCGCTGGGCGAAGCGGCAGGTCACCTCGTAGGAGATCGTGCCGCTCCAGCGCGCCCACTCGCCTGCGCTGACGGCGGCGCTCGGCGCAGAGGACGGTGCCGGGCTTTCCGGAGTCGTGGCGCCGAGCAGCACCACCGTGTCGCCGACGTGGTGGGAGGCGCCCTCGTCGTCCAGCCGGCCGAGGTCGACGCAACACAGGTCCATGCTGACGGTGCCGGCGAGGGCGCGGCGCCTGCCGCCCACCAGCACCTCGGCGCCCCGCGCCGCGCGCGGCACGCCATCGGCGTAGCCGATCGGCAGCAGGCCGATCAGTCTGTCCTCTGCGGCCCGGTAGGTGCTGTTGTATCCAACGCCCTCGCCACGCCGCACCGGCCTCAGCGCCGCCAACCGGGTGGTCACCCGCATCGCCGGACGTGGCCACTCCGGCTCCCCGTCGCGACCGGCGGAGCCTGCTCCAGCGTCGCGCCGCAGGTCGAGGCCGTAGAGACCGCCGCCGAGCCGGAACGAGAGTCGTTCCGGTGGCAGCCCGAGGTTGCCGGCACAGCCTTCGCCGGGGCCGGCGCCGTCGCGCGGCAGGCCGCAGGTGTTGTCGAGGTGCACCACGCCGCTCGCCAGCCACGGGTGCGCCGCCACGACCTCGGCGAACCGTCGCCGCTGCTGCGCCGTCACGTCGCTCCCCGCGACCTCGGACTCGCTGAAGTGGCCGAACACCCCACGCAGCTGCAGTCCGGGGCTCGACTGGAGGATGTCGCCGGCGCGAGACAGCAGCGCCGGATCGAATCCGCTGCGCCGCATCCCGATGTCGAGCTCCAGATGCAGCGGCACCGGCCGATCCATCGCGGCGACTTCGGCCCAGGCCGCGAGATCGTCCAGCCCACCGACCGTCGGCACCCACCCCAGCCGCGCCCGCGAACGCGCCAGCTCGCGCCGTCGCTCCTCACCGAGCAGGGCCGGGAAGACCCCGAGAACCAGCAGCTCGACGCGGCCGGCGTCGCGCGCCAGCTCGGGCAGCCGCGAGAGCAGGCGCTCGGCCTCTTCCGGGCGCGCCACGCAGAAGCCGCGGCACACCTCGGGAGCCAGGCGCAGCAGACGGCGGACGACCGCCTCGGCACCGTGGCCGTAGGCGTCCGCCTTGACCACCGCGTAGCCGCCGTGACCGGCGGCTCGCGCCGCGTGCGACAGGTTCTCCACGACCGCGTCGAGGTCGACCTCGACGCGCGACGGCGACGGTGGATCGGCGGACGACGCGCCCTCAGACGAGCACGTCGGGGTCGTGGTCGTCGTAGTCGGGTGGGGGCTGGGCATAGCGCTCGAGGTTGCGGAAGGTGGTGGTATCGCCGAGGAAGGCGAGCTCGACCGTGCCGGTCTCACCGTGACGGTTCTTCGAGATGATCACCTCGGCCAGGCCTCGATTGTCGTCGTCGGGGTTGTAGACCTCGTCGCGATAGACGAAGGCGACGACGTCGGCGTCCTGCTCGATCGATCCCGACTCACGCAGGTCGGCGAGCTGCGGGCGATGATCGCTGCCGCGGCGCTCCGGGTTGCGCGACAGTTGCGACAGTGCCATCACCGGGATCTCGAGCTCCTTGGCGAGCTGCTTGAGGCCGCGGCTGATGGCCCCGATCTCGAGGTTGCGGTTCTCGTAGGCGCCGCCCGAGCTCATCAGCTGCAGATAGTCGATGATCAGCAGGTCCAGGCGCCGGTCGCTGCGCAGCCGCCTCGCCTTCGAGCCGATCTCGAGCAGGGTCGGGTTGCCGGAGTCGTCGATGTAGAGCGGCGCGTCGCCGATCTTGCGCCGCGTCTGATGCAGCAGACGCCAGTCCTGCTCGCTCAACTGGCCCTGGCGGATGCGCGAGAACTCGATGTCGCTCTCCGAGGCGAGGATGCGCATCGCCAGCTCCTGCTCGCTCATCTCGAGCGAGAACACCCCGACGCCGCACTGCTCGCGGATCGCCACGTGCTGGGCGATGTTGATCGCCAGGCTGGTCTTGCCCATGCCGGGACGCCCGGCGACGATCACCAGGTTGCCGGGGTTGAGCCCGTGCAGGCTGCGGTCGAGGTCGGGGAAGCCCGTGCGCAGGCCCGGGAAGTCCTTCTCGCCGCGGCGCTCGATCTCGAGCACGGTCTCGTTGATCACCGACTGCAGCAGCGTGAAGCCCTTGGCGATCGCCTCCTCGCCGAGGCCGAGGATGCGCTGCTCGGCGAGGCCGAGAGCCTCCTGGGCACTGAGGCCGCCGTCGAAGCTGGAGCGGAAGACCTCGCTGCAGGCGTCGATCAGGCTGCGACGCAGGGAGCGCTCCTTGATGATCTCGACGTAGGAGTCGACCCGGCTCAGATCGGGTAGATCGACGTCGAGGGTGGCGAGGTAGGC
This sequence comes from Acidobacteriota bacterium, assembly GCA_003388555.1. GTDB lineage: Bacteria > Acidobacteriota > Thermoanaerobaculia > Multivoradales > Multivoraceae > QQVD01. The sequence goes on from QQVD01000018.1 coordinate 45,986, forward strand.
GAGCCCGCCGGCGCGCTCGAGGTTCTCGCGCTGCTCGAGACGGGCCTGCACGGTGCGCAGGTCGATCTCCTCTGCCTCCGCCTGCAGCTCGATCATCGTGCGGTAGAGCAGCTGGTGACGCTCGGCGTAGAAGTCCTCCTCCACCAGGCGAGCGGCGGCCGCCGGCAGATGGCGCTCGGCATCGAGCAGGATCGCAGCCAGCACGGCGCGCTCCGACTCCTCGCTGTGCGGCAGCGTCTTCCTGTTCTCCAGCGTCAGCACGGCGCTCAACTCTAAAGGACGATGCGCCCCGAATCGACGCCGGCAACGCCAAGGATCCGGCGCTGGCGGAGCGCCGGTCGCCGTGAGGCGATCCGATAGAGTGGCCGAGTGATGCGACCGTCCCGCCAACGCCCCCTGACGGTGCTCCTAGACGCCACCGAGAAGTGCAATCTGAAGTGCACGATGTGCTACTTCTCCGCCACCGACCGGCTGCGCTGGGAGCCCTTCGACCGCGAGCTCTCGCCCGACGGCATGATGCCGCTCGAGGTCTTCGAGAAGATCGCGGCGGACTTGTTCCCGCGCGCCTGGCGGGTCGCCCTGGCCTGCGCCGCGGAGCCGCTGATCCACCCGAGGTTCATCGAGATGGTCGGGATAGCGGGGCGCTACCGCGTCCCCGATCTCTGGTTCCCGACCAACCTCCTGGCACTGACCGAGAAGAAGGCGCAGGCGATCGTCGACGCCGAGGTCACCACGGTCGGTGTGTCGATCGACGGCACCCGGCAGGAGACCTACGAGGCGATCCGGATCGGCGGCAAGTGGGCCAGGCTGATGAAGGTCCTCGACCTGTTCAACCAGACACGCGAGGAGCGCAGGGCGAAGACCGGCCTGCGGATCATCTTCACCTGGATGAAGACCAACCGGGGCGATCTGCTCCAGCTGCCGGAGTTCGCCGAGAGGCACGGCGCCAACGAGATCGACGTGCGCTTCGTGGTCCCCACCGCGGGCGTCGACGTGAGCGACGAAGTGCTCGACGGAGAGGACCCCTCGCGGCTGCGTGACGAGCTCGGCACCGCGGCGGAGGACGCCGTGCGCCGCGGCCTGCGCCTCTCCTCCTACCCCGAGTACGACAGCGCCGAGGAGATGTCCGGCCCGCTCGCCAGGCTGCGCCGCCAGTGGTTCCGCCGCCGCGCCGGGCTCGATCGCTGGGAGTACACCCACTACCGCATGCGCGAACGGCTCAAGGGCTGCGTGTGGCCCGGGGATTTCTATGTCGTGCGCCCGAACGGCGCCGTCTCGCCCTGCATCTTCTGGAACCAGGAACCGATCGGCTACTACCCCGACGACAGCTTCGCCGAGCTGAGCCAGGGGCCCCGGCTCACCGCGATCCTCGACGGCCTGCGCAGCGGCCGTCCGGTGGGCACCTGCCAGTCGTGCTCGCAGCGCAAGAACGCCCTCTACGTGCGCCTCAAGCGGCTGGTCGGTCGCGGCGACAGCGGCGACCTCGCCGAAGCCCGCGGTAGCGGTTCGGGGTCTTCCGACCTCGTGCAGCTGTGAGACGCCGCAGATGGCCGGGCCGCGGGCCGGGAGCCGTCCCGGAAGCCTGATCCGGGCCCTCCTCGCTCTCGCCCTCGTCTGGTCCTGCCTCGTCGCCGCCGCCAACCTGCAGCGGGCGTGGCGCGGTCGGCCGCAGGATCCAGGCCTGGCTCCCAGCCTGTGGCTGCTGGGCGGGCCTCAGTCCGAGGCCCTGCGGGCCGAGCTCGCGGCGGTCGCGGCCCGCGCTCCACGTGGCGCGACGCTGGCGCTGACCTCGTTCCACGTGCCGTCGCACGAGCTGCACTTCGTGCACCTGTGGACGGCCTTCCTGCTCCCCCACCACCGGGTGGTGCGCGACGATGCTTCCGCCGGCGCCGACTACCTGCTGGCGTGGCCGGCGCTGGAGCCCGGGCTCGACGCCGGACCCACCACCGTCGCCGGCGGCGCCGGGGTGGAGCTGGCCGGAGCCGTGCATCGCAGTCCGGCGCTGTCGCTGCACCGGCTCGCCTCCTCCGCCCCGCCTCCCGCGGACGGCGCCGACGAAGGGCCGGCGATCTCTCGCGCCGCTCGCGCCGACGCTCCCAGACTCGATCCGGTGCATCGCCGGCTCGACGCCGGGCGCTGGCTCTCCTGGGCCCTGTTCGTGCTGGCCACCACCATGACCGGCGCCGCCGCCGTGCACCTGCCGCGACGGCTCGCGCGGCGACGCGGCGACGCGCCAGCCGACGAGCCCGCGACGGGCGAGCCCGCCGTCTGGGGCCTGTGGCTGTTCTCCGGAATCGTCACCCTGTTCGTCCTGCTGGCCTGGAGCGACCTGATCGGCCTGCGATGGAGCCCTGCCGCGCTCCAGGCCGCCCTCGCGGTGGGCGCAGCGCTGGGCGTCGTCGCCCTCGTCCGGTCGCGGCGAGGCCCCGGACCCGGCCGCGGCCCGAGGGCGTCGGGCATCGCCGGCGGCGAGCTCGGCATCGCGCATCTCGCCGCGACGCTCGGCGCCCTCGCCTTCGCCGCGCTCACCTGGCGGCTCGACGCGACCCTCTCCGACTTCGTCTACCACTGGGGGCTCAAGGCCAAGCGACTGGCGCTCACCGGCGGCGTCGACTTCGGCTTCCTCGCCGATCCGGCGGCCCAGTACGTCCACCCCGACTACCCCAACCTGCTGCCGGCGCTGTGGGCCGCGGAGGCGATCGCCACGGGCTCGCTGCACGAGCGCATGGCCTTGCTCTGGTCGCCCGTGGCGCTCGCCGCCCTCCTGGCGGTGGCGGTACGCGCGTCGATCGGTGGCCGTGGCGAGTGGCCGGGGCGGTCGTCGAGGCAGCTCGGCGCCGCCTTGACGGTGACGACGAGCGCCGGCTTCGCCTGCGGCTACTACCAGGCCGGCTCGCCGGATCTGTTCCTGGCCGCCGGCGTGCTGCTGATCGCCTGCGCCCTCTGTTCACCGTGGTCCGGGCAACCGACCCCTGGCGGCGACGGTCTCGCCGCCAACGGCACCCTCTTCGCACTCGGCGCCGGCCTCGCTGCCGGCGCCAAGATCGAGGGCGTCGTCTTCGTGATCCTGGCGAGTGCGGTCCTGGCCATCGACGGCGCTCGATGCGTGCTGCGCGGACGCGCGGTGACGGCGGTCGCCGGCTCGGCGCTGCCGGTGCTGACTCCGGCACTCCTGGTGGCCTTGCCCTGGCTGTTGGGCGTGCTCCGCCACGACCTGTTCCAGCCCGGCAACACCGCCGGCCTGGATCCCACCCGTCTCCCGGTGGTGCTCGCCGCCACCTGGCGGGCAGCCTGGATCCCGGCCTGGGCGGGCCTGCCACTGCTCGCCGTCGCCGGTCTGGCGGTGGCGTTGTCGCGGCGCTCGACGCGGCCCGTCGCGGCCCTGCTCCTGGCTCAGCTCGGCTTCTACCTCTACGCCTACCTGGCGACGCCGTTCGACGTCGAGGCGCTGGTCGCCACGAGCTTCCCGCGCCTCCTCTACCACCTCGTGCCGGCGGCGCTGGTCGTCACCACGATCGCGCTCGTGCCAGACTCGGAGCCCGATCCTGGCCGGTGAGGGAAGTCCCGCACCGCACGTAGAGTCGCCAGCCGGAGTGGCGGAACGGTAGACGCAGAGGACTTAAAATCCTCCGCCTTCATCGGCATGTGGGTTCGAATCCCACCTCCGGCACCACTAAGGGAAGACGCGGCCGGACCGCCAACGGCCACCACCAGGCTGTGCCCGCACGCGGGCAACGTGGAGGCGACGGTCGGAATCGAACCGACGAATAAGGGCTTTGCAGGCCCCTGCCTTACCACTTGGCTACGTCGCCGGGCGTTGCGCGCCGCGCCATCGGCGCCGCGAGCTTCCACCTCGTGGATCGTGCGCACGATCCGGGAGGCGAGCTGGAGCGGGAAACGGGATTCGAACCCGCGACCCCAACCTTGGCAAGGTTGTGCTCTACCACTGAGCTATTCCCGCCCGGGAGGGCGAAGGATACGGGCGCGGCAGCGAGAGTGTCAAGGATTCGGGGGTGCGTGAGGCGTGCCCCGGCCTCGTCCAAATGGAGGTGCCGTGGCAGGCGTCGTGAGCCTCCATCGAACCTCAGCCGCGAGGCCTCCACCCGACGGCTCACGGACTGCGAGAGCTTACTCGAAGGCGCCCCGGATCAGCTCGACCGTCCAGCCCCGACCCCAACCGCCGCGGAAGATGCTCTCGCTGCCGGGCGGCCGCTCGCGACGCTCGACGAGGACGACGTCGAAGCGGCAGTCCGGGATCTCGAAGCCGTCGCGCTGCCACTGCTGCAGATAAACCTCTGCGGCGCGGCGCACCCGGCGCTGCTTGGCCTCGTCCACCGCCTGTGCGGCGCTGCCGTGGGAGCTGTCGGCGCGCGACTTGATCTCGACGAAGCAGAGCACCGGATCCGCTCCACCTGCGTCCCAGGCCACGAGATCGATCTCCCCGCGCGGGTTGCGGTGGTTGCGTTCGATCACCCGGTAACCGTGCCGGCGCACCAGGTGGCGCACGGCGCGGTCCTCGGCGGCGCGGCCGCGGAAGCTGGTCGACTGCCGCCCCCGCAGGCGCCGCCTCAGGAACGCCGCCAGAGGGTCCCTCCGGGAGTGTCCTCGAGAACCACCCCCGCGGCGCTCAACTCGTCGCGCAGGCGGTCCGCCTCGGTCCAGTCGCGTTCGGCGCGGGCGGCATCCCGTCGCTCGACCAGAGCCTCGATCTCGGCGTCGCCGAGCCAGGCCGCGGCGCTCTGGGTCGGCTCCAGCCACGCTTCCGGATCGAGCACGCCGAGCACGCGGTCGACCTCGGCCAGGGCGGCGAGGGCGGCGGCCGCCTGCCGCGTCTCGAGCCCGGCCTCGAGCCGACGGTTGGTCTCCTTGACGAAGCGGAAGAGGGCCGCGAGTCCCGCCGACAGGTTGAGATCGTCCGCCAGGGCGGCACGGAAGTCCCGCCGCAGTGCGTCGAGCACCTCCTGGAAGCCCGTCGCGTCGGCCCGATCGTCGCTTTGCCGCGCCTCTTCCCCGCCCGCGTCGCCGTCAGCCGTGCTGTCCGGCCCGCCCCCGGCCACGTGCTCGAGACGGAAGCGCAGCTCGTCGAGGCGTCTGAGCGCCGAGCCGGCGGCGTCGAGCGAGGCGTCGGTGAAGTTGATCTTGCGCCGGTAGTGCACCGAGAGGAAGAGATAGCGCAGGGCCCGCAGCGAGGCGCCGCGCTGGCGCAGGTCGGCGAGCCGGTACATGTTGCCCTTCGACTTCGACATCTTCTCGCCGTCGACCATCAGGTGCTCGGAGTGCAGCCAGTGGCGCACGAACGGAGCCTGGTGGGCGCACTCGCTCTGCGCGATCTCGTTCTCGTGGTGCGGGAAGATGTTGTCGACCCCGCCACAGTGGATGTCGAAGGTCTCGCCCAGGAAGTGCCGGCTCATCGCCGAGCACTCGATGTGCCAGCCCGGCCTGCCGTCGCCCCACGGCGACGGCCACGAGGGCTCGCCGGGCTTGGCGCTCTTCCACAGCACGAAGTCGCGCACGTCGTCCTTGCCGTACTCGTCGTCGGCGACGCGCTCGCCGCGCACCACCTGGCTGAGGTCGATGCCCGACAGGCGGCCGTAGCGTTCGAAGCGATCGATGCGGAAGAAGACGCCGCCTTCGGCCGTGTAGGCATAGCCCTGCTCGATCAGCGCCTCGATGAGCTCGATCATGCCGTCGATGTGCTCGGTGGCCCGCGGGTAGTGCTCGGCAGGCTCGATCCCGAGAGCGGCCAGGTCGGCGAAGAACTCGTCGACGTGAGGCGCCGTGAACTCCGCGATCGACTGCCCGGCACGGTGGGCACCGTCGATGATCTTGTCCTCGACGTCGGTCAGGTTCATCACCTGGGTGACCCGGTAGCCGAGCAGGTGAAGCGACCGTCGCAGCACGTCCTCGAACAGGAAGGTACGCAGGTTGCCGATGTGCGGCGCGTCGTAGACGGTGGGACCGCAGGTGTAGATGCCGACTTCGCCGGCGCGCAGAGGCCTCAGCGGCTCGAGCCGCCGGCTCATGGTGTTGTGCAGCCGCACCGGTTCGGCCGATCCGGCAGGGGTCGCGGCGCCTTTCCCCTGGTTCATCGCGGGCTCAGGCAGCGGTGGTTGCGCGATCGGCGACGACCGACGCCTGCTTCCGCGGTCGGGCGCTCGCGGTCGAGGCGCGATCTCGTCGAACCGGTGGCCGGCTCGCGGCGCTGCCGGCTCGCCACTGCGCCATCGACTGCATCGGCCACGACCGGCTAGTTGACCTGCACCTGGGCGTCGATCCAGCCCAGGAAGTCCATCACCTGGCCGTTGCCGTCGACACCGTCCTGATCGACGAACTCGAGCCGGCCGGTGCCGCTGGCGGCGCTGGTGAAGCGCAGCGACAGGACCACCCCGCTGCCCGAGGTGCCGCCGACGTCGCCGAGGCGGGAGACTCCGAGCACCAGCTCGCCCTGACTCTGGAAGACCTGGAGCGAGGTGTCGACGGCGCCCGACTGGCTGAGGAAGGTGCCTTCGCTGCCCTCCTGGAAGTTGAGCAGACCGGCCGGATACAGGAGCGTGAAGGCGAGGCCGTAGACGTTCTGCAGGTCGGTGCCGACGACCTCGAGCAACAGCTCACCCGCGGCGCCGCTGCCGGCGCGCAGCGACACCGTGCCGGCGCTCGCGGCGCTGTCGCTGGTGACCACGATGCCCGGCGGTGGAGGCGGAGGCGGCGGTGGAGGCTGGGTCGGCGAACCGCCGCCGCCGCCACCTCCGCAGGCCACCAGCGCCGCAAGCGCCAGCCCGTTCAGCAACAAGACCGCGTACCTCGCGAGCCGCGCCGTTCGCCCTTCGGACCTCACAGTCATCTCGCCACGGCCTCCGTCGGTGCAGTCTCCGGTGGCTCCTTGGCCACCAGGCGCTTGAGGTGCCGACGCGCCCGCTCGCGACGCAACCCCCTCAGATGATCGACGAAAAGCACTCCGTCGAGATGGTCGATCTCGTGCTGGATCGCTCGCGCGAGCAGCCCCAAGGCCTCGAGCTCGTAGCGTTCGCCGGACACGTCGGAGGCGGTGAGGACGACGCTGGCGGGCCGGATCACCTTGTCGGTGTACTCGGGGATCGACAGGCAGCCCTCGCTGTCCGCCTCGCGCTCGTCGCCTGCCCGGAGCTCCGGGTTGATCAAGACGAGCAGCTCCTCGGGATCCTCGCCGACGCTGAGGTCGACCACAGCGACCCGCAGCCCGACGCCGATCTGCGGCGCGGCAAGACCGATTCCCGGCGCTGCGTGCATGGTCTCCACCATGTCCCCCACGAGCTCCGTGAGCTCGTCGTCGAAGCGCGTCACCGGACGCGCAACCTCCCTCAGCACCGGGTCCGGGTAGATCCGGATCGAACGCAGACTCATGACCGGCAGAGCTTATTGCATGGTCGAGCCGGCGCGCGACCGCAGCTTGCCGCACATCTCCCGCAACTCGGCATCGTTGCCGAGGCGACGCAGCCCGGAGACCAGGGCACGTGGGTCCGGGTTGCCCACCAGGCAACGCTCGAGACCCTCCCGATCCAGCACCAGCACGCTGCCGTTGCCGGTCGGCCGCAGGCTCACCGCCCAGGGTTGGCGTTCGAGCAGGCTCGACTCTCCCAGCAGATCGCCGATCGTGAAGGTGCGCAGGCTCGTGTCGCGGCCACCGGTCGGCGCCGGCGCCAGGGCCTCGATCTCGCCGAAGGCGATCAGGAAGGCCCGTTCGTCGCTGGACTCGGCGCGTACGAGGGTCTCGCCGACACCGAATCGACGCAGCTTCATGTTCGAGAGCACGCGCACGATCTGCTCGCCAGGGAGCTCCCGCACGACCGGCGAGCTGCTCAACCGGTCCCAGATCTGCTCCAGCTCGATCGCCGCCGTCGCGACCGCGCCGCTGCCGCTCCGACTGGCGCTGCTGAGCGCGGCGACCGCCTGGCGGCGCACCTGATCCAGCTTGCGCTTCTCCTCCAACAGCAGGAGCCGCTGCTTGATGCTCTCTTCGAGCGGCGCGATGCGCTGGCCGCGGGTGAGCGCAGCATGGGCGCGATCGAGGAAGCCGTCGCGCATCATCTGATCGGCCGCCCCGATGTACTCGACGATCGCCTCGTCCCGCTGTTCGAGCCGCTCGAGGACGCCGGCGAGCTTGAGCCGCGCGTGGTGGTCCTGCGGTGCCGTCTTGAGCCGTTTGCGGAGGCGCTCCTCGGCCTCGGCGAAGCGCCCGAGGACGATCAGGTCATCGGTGGTCGGACCGGTATCGCGGTCGCGGGCGCCGGGCCGACGCTTGCCCTTGCCGCCACCCTTGTCGGCGGGCTTCTTGGAACGGCCCTGGAAGAACGACTTCACCCGGCACCTCGACCCCGTGAATCGATGAGACACCCCTGGGGAACCCGGCGACGAGTCGCCACACGGTGCACCGCGTAGCCTGGGCCAAGGGGCGATCCTCCACTGTACGCGCCACTGCTGACGGCGGTCAAGGTCCGCCTCCCGGTGTCGTCCTCTCGTGAGGACGGCATGAGACCCGCAGAGAACGGTCGCCGGACGTCGCTCCTCACGGTGCCTGGAGTGCTCGGATCGCGGATCCCCGGGATGGCTGCTGGGTCCCTTCCCAGCCGCCAGATCGCCGCCTGGCGCCGCCCGCGCCGGCGGTGCCGAGCCGAGGTCGGTCGGGGTCGCGAAGGAGCTCGGCTTAGATCGCGCTACGTCCCGTTCCGCGGGGGTTTGCCTGGTGTGGGGCCATCGGCGGGCGAGCCGACGAGGTGGCTGCGATGCTCGCCCGGCACAATGCGTGCGCGCTCCCGCCGGCGGCCACCCCTGGATCCAGCGGCCGCCTGGGCGCCCGGCATGTGGGCCTTGCCGTAGGCTCGACCGGACTTTCGGTCCTGGAACACATGTTGCACCGGATGTCCGGCGTGCGGCGGATCGCGGCGAACTGCGACGAGCCGGCACCAGAGACCGAGGAGGCTACCGCCATGACCCTTGACCGCAACGATCACTCCATCGACCGCGCCGAGCGTCCGTCACGCGAGCGCTGGCGCCGACCCTCCCTCCCGGCCGTCGCCGCGGCTCCGCCGCAGCGCCGCGTCGCGGGGATCACGCTGCTCGGCGGGCTCCTAGCGACGCTCGCGAGCGTGCTGCTGGCGGCCGGCGCACGGGCCCAGGACTACGCCGACACGGCGGACGAGCGACGCTACAGCTCGGTGCGCTTCCTCGAAGGCCCGGCTTCGCTGCAGACCGAGGAGAGCGCCGAGCGCATCGACCTCGAGCCCAACTACCCCATCGTCACCGGCGACCGGCTGTGGGTGCCGCCCGGCTCCCGCGTCCTGGTCGCCCTCGCCGACGGCAGCCTGCTGGCTGTCGGAGGCGGCACCGAGGTGGTCTTCGACCAGCTCGCGCTGTCGCTCGACAGCGAAGAGTCGACCTCGCGCCTGCGTCTGCTGCAGGGGCGTATCGACCTCAACGTCGACGAGTTCTTCCAGGCGCCCGAGCTGCCCATCGTCGACACGGCGAATGCCCGTGTCTTCGTGCAGTCCGAATACGCCCGCCTGGCCATCGGCGCCAACCACTCGGACTGGACCGAGGTCACCACCCGTGACGGCCTGGCCGAGGTCCTGACCCCCAACGGCTCGTCGCTGGTGCGAGCCGACGAGGAGCTGACCGTGCGCGGCATCCACGACACTGCGGTCGATCTCGCCCAGGCGGCTCCGCTGCAGGATCTCGAGCTGTGGGCCGGCGACTCGGCGGTGCGGTTGGCTCGTGGCACTTTCGACGAGCTCGAGGCGCCGCTTCCCGAGACCGCCCAGCTCGACGATCACGGTGACTGGGTCGTCGTCGAAGGCAGCCGCGCCTGGCGCCCGCGCGTCGCGACGGACTGGCGGCCGTACTCCTCCGGGCGCTGGGTCCATACCCCCACGGGGCTCTACTGGGCCACCTACGATCCGTGGTCGCCGGTGGTCTACCACTACGGCGGCTGGGACCTGCACCCGCGTTGGGGCTGGGTCTGGTACCCGGGCTACCGCTACGCGCCGGCACACGTCGCCTGGTATTTCGGGCCCGACTACTACGGTTGGATCCCGACCACCTATTACCGACGCCACTACGGCTTCCATCTCACCGGCTTCGGATTCCGGTTCGGCATCTGGGGCCGCGCCGGCGGCTACTGGGACCCGTTCTACGACTGGACGTTCTGCCCGACCGGGTACTTCGGCGCGCGCCGCGGCTACCACCACTACCGCTCGGGTCGCTACTACCGTGACCGCGGCCACGGCCGCCTCGGTGACGGCTACGTCACCACCGACACCACCTACGTGACCAAGGCCCACCTGCGCGATCCCGACCGCATCTACCGCGATCTCGACCGCGACGGCGGACGACGTGACCTGGTCGACGTCAACCCTCTGCTGGCCAGGGGCAAGGAGGTCCCGGAGTCGGTCCGCAAGGCGGTGCTGGTGCGCGGCGACAGTCAGACGGTGACACCGAAGGTGCGCCGCGGTGTGCTGGCCTCGGGCGAGGTCCCGAGAGCGAGCGAGCGTGGTGTCAAGGTGGCCACAGGCACCCGCTCCAGCCTGCGCTCCACGAGCACGGTGAACGGCAAGAGCACCGGCAGCCTGCGGTCGGTGCCGCGCAGCGACGAACGGCGCGAGCCGGCAAAGGCGATCGTCGACGGCGTCCGCCAGCGCAGCGACTCCGGCGCGACCGCGAAGGTGCCCGCCACCTCCTGGCGAGGACCGGACACCGACGGCCGGGCAGCGACGAGCGCCCGCGGTCGAGTCGACGGCCGCGGCGACGACGGCAAGGGCCGCACCACGGTCCGCGGCGTCGAACGGGGTGCCACACCGAGCACCGTGAGCAGTCCGCGGGGCAGCGTGCGCGACAGCGGCAACCGTGAGAAGACGACGCCGCCGTCCCGCTCGGCGCCGACGATGCGCTCCACCGCCCCGCCCAGGACGGCGCAGCCGCGCACGGTTCCGTCGCGCCCGAGCACGTCGCAGCCGAAGGCGACGCCGTCGCGACCCAGCTCGGCACAGCCCAAGGCGGCGCCGTCGGCTCCTCCTCGCAGTGCCTCGCCGCGGTCGAGCTCGCCGCCGCCGCGGCAGGCGTCGCCGCCGCCCTCGAGCCCACGAGCCACGCCGAAGAGCTCCAAGCCGCCGGCCGCTCGTGAGGTCAGCGGCGTGCGCGGCGCCAGTCGGGAGCAGGTGAGCCAGCGCGCCAAGACCAGGGCGCTGCCGCGCTCCAGCCGGTCGCCGGGCTCCTCCCGCACCGTGAGTCGCTCGCGCGCCTCACGACCGGTAGCCAGCCCGCGCCGCCCGGCGCCCAGCTCCCGCTCCAGCGTGCGCGACGAGTCTTCCCGCACCAGGCGTCCGTCGGCACGGTCGTCGGCGGCGAGCCCGTCACGGAGACCGGCGAGCAGCTCCGCGAGTCAGGTGCGCTCCAGCGGCCGGTCGGGCTCGGTCTCTGCGTCGCGACCGGCGCCGTCGACGCGTGGCCGCAGCAGCGTGCGCTCGGCGCCGAGTCGTTCCTCGACCGTGCGTTCGGCGCCCCGGAACTCGGCGCCGCGACCGACGGTGAAGAGCTCGCCGTCTCGGCGCTCGACCTCGGCGCGCCCCTCGAGCCGCCCGTCGTCGCGTCCTTCGGCCAAGAGCAGCTCGCCACCGCGCCGCTCTGCGGCCTCGAGCGGCAGGTCCAGCTCGCGGCCGAAGCCGAGCGCCAGGTCGGCACGATCGAAGCGGCCGCCGGGCGGCGCCTGACCGAGCCGCGAAGCCGCGACGGCTGGCGGGTCACGCCCCCGGCCGTCCGTGCCGATGCAGGAGCTGCCAGCTCTGCCGGAGTGGAACGAGATGCCAGTACACTCCCGCGCATGGGCTGGTGGCGCTCCCTGCGGCGGGTCCTGCCGCGTCTGGTCTTCGTCCTCTACTGTCTCGAAGCGGGTCTGTTCCTCTGTCTGATCCCGTGGCGAGACGGCTGGGTCGTGCTGGTCGATCAGTTCGCGGTCGACGCGATGAGGCCCTACCTGCGGTCTTCGTTCATTCGCGCCCTGATCTGCGGCTTCGGCGTCGTGCACCTGCTGTGGGCCCTGCACGATCTGCACGACCTGCTGCGGCGCAGCGAAGATGTCGCACCCGGTTGACGGTCGGCGCGAAGCGGCGCCGCGGCTGCTCGCGATCAGCGACGGCCGCTCGAGCGGCGATCCGGGCGAGCGCCGCTGGTCCGACCTGCTGGGGCGCCTCGAAGCGATCGGCGCCGCGCTGCAGCTGCGCGAGAAGCACCTCGACGACCGCCGTCTGACGGAGCTCGCGACCTGGATCCGCCGTCGCTTCAGCGGCCCGCTGATCTTGAACGGCAGGCCGGATCTGGCCGTCGCGGTCGGCGCCGACGGCGTGCACCTGCCGGCAGACGGTGCGCCGACGAGGACGGTGAGGGAAATGCTCGCGAGACACGGCGGAGCCTGCCTGCTCGGGCGCTCGTGCCACGTCGAGAACGAGGTTGCCGCAGCCGCGGCGGAGGGCGCCGACTACGTCGTCTTCGGACCCGTCTTCGCGACCCGCAGCAAGAGCGGTTCTGCTACCGGAGGTGTGGACGCCCTGCGAAGGGCGGCCCGCCATCGCGTGCCGGTGCTGGCGCTCGGCGGGATCTCCTCCTCCAACGGGGCTTCAGCCCTCGCCGCGGGCGCTCACGGGCTCGCCGCCATCACCGCCTTCGCCACCGATTCCGAGGCCCATGCCCTGGCGCGCCTGGTCGATCACTCCGCGGTCGTCGAGCCCACCGCCGCCGAGCTCGCTCCAGGCACCGACCAGGTCGGCAGGTAGCGGGGCCAGGTACTCCAACGGCCGCCCGCCGACCGGATGGCGAAGCGCCAGGGCCCAGGCGTGCAGAGCCGGGCGTTGCAATCCGACGATGACTCGACGCGCCTCCGGCGAGCGCACGCCGCGATGCCGGCGGCCGCCGTACTGCTCGTCGCCGAGGAGCGGGTGGCCGATCGCCTCGAGATGCACCCGGATCTGGTGGGTGCGGCCGGTGTGGAGCCTGACCCGGAGGGCACTCGCGGGGACGAGCTCGCTGACCGCCAGTCGTCGGTACTCGCTGCGTGCCGGGCGCGCGCCCGCGCGCACGGCCATTCGGGTGCGGCGACCGGGATCGCGGCCGATCGGCCGCTCGATCACGCCGTGGCTCGGGGTCCGTCCGTAGCACAGGGCCAGATACACCTTGCCCACCCGACGGGCGGCGAACTGGCGCACCAGCGACTGGTAGGCCGCTTCCGTGCGGGCCACCACCATGACCCCGGAGGTGCCGACGTCGAGGCGGTGCACGATGCCTGGACGGCGCGGATGACCGACGTGCCGCAGCTCCGGGAACTGCGCCACGAGCCGGTTGCAGAGGGTGCCGGCGGGGTGCCCGGCGCCGGGGTGCACCACCAGCCCGGCAGGTTTGTCGATGACCACGAGGTGCTCGTCGACGTAGAGGATCTCGAGCCTGCCCGGCTCGGCGCTCAGCTCCTGCTCCTCCCGCTCGGCGGCGCCGCAGTCGAGCACGACGATCCGTTCGCCTCCCTCGAGTCGCAGGCTCGGCTTGGCCGGCTTGCCCGCGACGTCGACCATGCCCCCGCGCAGGAGCTGTTGGATCCGGTTGCGTGGACGCGAGAGGGCGCCGGCCAGGTAGCGGTCGATCCTCTCGCCGGCCGACTCGGCGGCGACCTCGATCACGATCCGATCCGTCTGCCCGGAACCGCCGTCGCGGCGATCGCGCGCCGGTCCCGCCGGCTGATCCCCGTGTCCGTCCGCCGCCGCCCGCTCAGGCGCGCACGGACTCACGCTCGTCCTCGGCCGCCGGCTCGGGAGCTGGCGCGAACAGCGACTCGACCACCAGGCAGACGATGCCGCCGGTGATCGCGCTGTCCGCGACGTTGAAGGTCGGCCAATGCCGCGTGCCGACGTAGACGTCGAGGAAGTCGGTGACCGCCTGGAAGGCGATGCGGTCGACCAGGTTGCCGACGGCGCCGCCGAGCACCAGGGCCAGAGCGACGAGGAGGAGTCGCCGGTCGGGCGGAGTCCGGGCGAAGTAGATCGAGACCAGGATCAGCGCCAGGGCGCCGAACAACCCGAGGACCAGCGTGCCCACCAGCTCGCCCCGGCTCGGGAACAGGCCGAAGGCGATGCCGGTGTTCTTGACGTGGATCAGGTTGAAGAAGCCGGGAACGACCTCCACCGTCTGATAGAGAGCCCAGCCGCGCTCGATCGCCAGCTTGGTCCACTGATCGAGGGCGAAGACGAGGGCGGCGACAGCCAGCAGCCAGCTCTTGATCGGGGAGCGGGTGCTGGTCTCGGCGTCGGGCATCGATCTTCTCCGTACGAACCAGCGGGCATCGTAGCGCACGGCCACGAGTGCGGCTGGAGCCGCGTCGGCCGCAGCGGTGCCGACCGGCCGCTCCGGTCGGTGCCTTCGTCAGAGCAGCTCGCCGAGCTCGCTGAAGGGCCTCTCCTGTGACTCCGCGACGGCCCGGTAGGTGATCCGGCCGGCATAGGTGTTGACGCCGTTGCGCAGCCCCTCGTCCTCGCGCAGCACCTCGCTGAGCGGCCCGCGAGCGAGCGTCCTGGCGAATGGCAGCGTCACCGAGTTGAGGGCGAACGTCGAGGTGCGTGGCACGGCTCCCGGCATGTTCGCCACGCAGTAGTGCACCACACCGTCGACCTCGTAGACCGGATCCGAATGGGTGGTGGCGCGGGTGGTCTCGGCGCAGCCTCCCTGATCCACCGCCACGTCCACCAGGACCGAGCCCGGCTTCATCTCCTTCAGCATGGCGCGGCTGATCAGCTTGGGAGCCGAGCGACCGGGGATGAGGACCGCGCCGACCACCAGGTCGGCGCGCGACATCGCCGCCATCACGTTGTGGTGGTTGCTGGCCAGGGTGGTGATCGCGCCGCGGAATAGGTCGTCGATGTAGCGCAGGCGGCTGACATTGGTGTCGAGCACGGTGACGCGGGCGCCGAGGCCGAGCGCCACGCGGGCGGAGTTGAGGCCGACGATGCCGCCACCGATGATCACGACGTCTCCCGGCGGCACCCCCGGGACTCCGCACAGCAGGGTGCCGCGCCCGCCGTAGGGCCGCTGCAGGTAGTAGTTGCCCACCAGAACCGCCATACGGCCGGCGACCTCCGACATCGGCGTCAGCAGCGGCAGTCCTCCGGTGCGATCGGTGATCGTCTCGTAGGCGACCCCGGTGACCTTCTTCTCGAGCAGCGCGGTGGTCAGCTCGGGGAGCGGTGCCAGATGCAGGTAGGTGAAGAGGATCTGATCGCGCTGCATGCGGTCGAACTCGACCGCGACCGGTTCCTTGACCTTGACGATCATCTCGCTGCGCGCCCAGACATCGTCGGCCGCCTCGACCAGCGAGGCCCCGGCGGCTTCGTACTCCTCGTCGAGGATTCCACTGCCCTCGCCCGCCCCTCGCTCCACCAGCACCTCGTGGCCGTCCTCGACCAGCGCGTGAACGCTCGCCGGGATCAATCCGACGCGGTACTCGTGGTCCTTGACCTCTCTCGGCACCCCAACTCGCATCCCTACCTCCTCTCCAACGATCTCCTGCCCGGCGGATCTGGCCTCGCGCCCCGTCGCGGAGCGGCCGGAGCGTCGGACGCGCCTCGCATCATCTGACTCTCGGCTGACCTCGAGCGGTGCGTCCCCAGGGGTACCCTGGCGGGTGCCGTGGCGCCGCGGTTGCCCCGCGACCGCGTGCGAAAGCGGCTCTCCGGCTCCGGCTCCGTTCAGCGCCGTCGATGCGGCCGACGGAGCGACGGCATCAGCCGGCCGAGAGGCTGCGCGGCGCCTGAGCCGACGACGACTTGCCGGCGGCGCGGCCGGGATTCATCTCGATCTTGCCCTTGCAGAATCCGCCCTCGGCGATCGCGACCCGCGGAGCGACAACGTCCCCCTCGATCGACCCCGAGGGCATCAATTCCACCTTCTCGCTCGCCGAGACGTTGCCCTTCAGCGTGCCGGAGATGCGCACCGAACGGGCCGAGACGTCACCGACCACCCTTCCCTTGTCGCCGATGATCAGCTCGTCCTCGAGGTTGACCTCGCCCTCGACGATGCCTTCGACCAGGACCTGGCTGGATCCCGAGATGCGCCCTTCGATCTTCGACCCGGCGGCGACCAGCGTCTTCTGAGCGCCCGCTGCCTGCGGTCTCGCCGGAGCGCCTGGAGCCGCGGCGGCGGGCCGTCCGACCGGCGTCGGCTCTGGTTTGGGGGCGGGAGTCTGCGAGCTTCCATCGCGGCGGAAAATCGACATCTGGACCTCTGTCTTTGGGTGGCGTCTGGAGCCGGGTCGCTGGAGCGGGCAACGGGACTCGAACCCGCGACATCAAGCTTGGGAAGCTTGCACTCTACCAACTGAGTTATGCCCGCCCACGCGCAACGTACCCGAAGCCTCTGGCGGCGGTCAACCGCTTCCTGGCACGGCTCCACGAAGCCCCTTCGCGAGCATCCGTAGGGGCTGGAGAGGTCCGCGAGGGCTCGTGACCGTGGGCTATAATGAGACCATGGCGAACGACGTGGATTCAGGAGAGCCCGCGATCACCGGAAGCGATCGTCAGAACGAGCCGACCCTCTACTTCTTCCCCGAGGACGACGTCACCGAGTCGCAGCTGCGGCGCATCCTGGCCTCGGGTGGCGAGGACGAGCGCAGCTGGGCCATCTCGCACCTGCTCCGCTTCGCCCAGTGGGACGACATCTGGCTCTACGTCAGTCGCGACGAAGTGCGTCAGCTCTTCGAGAGCATCGAACTCCCCGAGACCCTGCGCGCCGCCTGGGCACGCATGCTCAAGATCGAAGACGGCGTTCGCATCGGCTGAGTCCGCTCGCCACCCGATCCCCGATGCAGCGCTCTCGCTCCGCGTCACGACGTTCGTCGGCCCTCGCGCCGACGATCGGCTGACACCCTCGCCCGAGCGATCGGGGACCAGGCCAACCGCGGTGCCCGACGTCGCCTCGACACCGGGCACCACGCGGAGCGAACGGGTGAAACGACCGGCCGCCGCCATCCGCGGCACCGGGCCGTCACGGGCCGCCGCCCCTGACCAGCGGCGCCGCGCTAGTCGCCCATCATCAGGTCACCGAGCCCGCCGAGGACCGACCCCTCACCCTTGCGCTTGCCGCCCGCCTGTGGCGCCGCGGCGTAGACGCGCGAGGCCAGACGGCTGAACGGCAGCGACTGGATCCACACTGTACCCGGCCCGGTCAGGGTGGCGAAGAAGAGGCCCTCTCCACCGAACAGAGCGGTCTTGATCCCCGGCACCATCTGGATGTCGTAGTTGACGCTGCGGTCGAATGCGACCAGGCAGCCGGTGTCGAGCCTGAGGGTCTCACCGGCACGGAGCTCGCGCTTGACGATCGTGCCGCCGGCGTGAACGAAGGCGAGGCCGTCACCCTCGAGCTTCTGCAGGATGAAGCCCTCGCCGCCGAAGAACCCCGCACCCAGCTTGCGCTGGAAGGCGATGCCGACCGCCACCCCCTTGGCGGCACAGAGGAACGCGTCCTTCTGACAGAGCACCGTGCCACCGTGCGCCGGCAGATCGAGCGCGATGATCCGCCCCGGGTACGGCGACGCGAAGGCCACCTTCTGACGTCCTCCCGAGCTGTTGCCGAACACGGTCATGAACAGCGACTCGCCGGTCAGCACCCGCTTTCCGGCCGACATCAGCTTGCCCATGAAGCCGCCGCCCTCCGACTGCGACGAGCCGTCTCCGAAGATCGTCTTCATCTCGATGCCCGGGTCCATGTACATGAACGAGCCGGCTTCCGCGATGCAGGCCTCGGCAGGGTCGAGGGTGATCTCGACGAACTGCATCTCCTCGCCGAACACCTCGTACTCGATCTCGTCGGCAGCCTGTCCGGCCGGCCGCGGAGTCCCACCGCCACCCGAGGCGGTGGCGCCGGCCGCACTGACCGGCGGCGGCGAAGCCACCGAGCCTCCGGCGAGCGCCTGCTTGAACTTGGCATGGGTGTCGATCGGCGCCCAGTTGTCCATCCCCTGCCGGAAGACGTGCACGCCCCCGTCGAGCTCACCGGCGCGGATCCTCGAGACGACGTCGTCCTCGCTCCACGGCCCCCGCTGTTCACCGTTCACCGCTACGTACCACTCGCTCATTCCGAATTCCCTCTCTGATCTCTGGTTGCACGAATCGTCGACGATGCCCGGAGTCGGGCCGTCGGGCCGCGAGCACCTCGCGGCAGCGCCCGGCGCCTCGGGTGGCGGGCGCCGCGCGGCGCAGCCCGTGACCGTCCCGTCACTACCGTCGCCCTGCGCTGTCGGTTCGGCGCGGGGCAGCGAACGACGGCCCGGTGCATCCGGTGCATCGTCCCTGCGCCGATTGTAGTGCCCACGCCTCTCTCCTGCCGCCGAGCCGTTCAGCGGTCGGCGACGAAGCGCACCTCGAAGAGCCGTGGCCAGTTCTTCCCGGTGATCAGGAAGGTGCCTCGGTCGGCGCGGTGGGCGATTCCGTTGAGCACCTCGGCCGCCGCCGCCTCGGCCTCGGACAGCAGGCCGGAGGCGTCGATCACCGCGGTCACCGTGCCGCTGTCGCGGTCGATGCGGACGATCTGGTCGGTCTCGAACACGTTGGCGAAGAGCGCCCCGTCCGCCCACTCCAGCTCGTTGAGATGGCTCTGTGGCGAGCCGCCCCGCCACACCGACACGGTGCGCAGGCGCTCGAACGTGCGCGGGTCGTGCGCGGTGAGCAGGTGGGTGCCGTTGCTGACCCACAGGACGTCGCCATCGAAGGCCAACCCCCATCCCTCGCCAAGCAGCTTCCACTCCGGCAGCGGCGCGAAGTCCTCGAGGCGGTAGCGGAGCACTCTGCCCGAACGCCAGGTCAGCTGGATCAGCTCGTCACCTACCCGGTCCAGACCCTCGGCGAAGAGATCCTCCGAGAGACCGATCCGTCGCTCCGGCGCAGCGCCGAGACGGTAGCGGACGAGTCCCGACCTCCCGTAGCCTCCGTGGCTCTCGAAGATCCATCCCTCGTGGATCAGCAGACCCTGGGTGTAGAGCGACGGATCGTGCGGGTATTCGGCGAGGACCTCCACCCTCAGCCGCTCCGGCTGGGGCCTGGGACGCCCGGTCGCCGGCTCGACCTGCGGCTGCACCGCCGCGCTCGGGGCCGACGCGGCGGAGCCTCCTTCGCACGCCGCTACAGCGAGGAGTACGGCCAGGATCTGCGCCAGTCGGGTCGGCACGCTCACCGCGACTCCTCGGGCGGAGACGGCCAGATCCAGGGGCTGCTCTCGACCCGGTTGCCGAGAGGATCGACGAAGGACGCCTGGACCTCGATCCGCGGCCGCGAACCCCTGATCGAGATGTAGCCGCTGCGCAGCTCGGCGTCCTGCTCCAGCAGCGGCACGGCGAGGCGGGCGATGCGGGCGCTGCCCAGACGCATCTCGCTGCGGCTGGAGGGATTCGAGCCGCCCAGCGAGTAGCGGGGGAACTCCCCGGGGTCGACCTGCGCCACCACACCCCCGTCGACCGTGACGTCGACGAAGTTGAACCGGACCTGGCCGACCCCGGTCGGCCCGCCTCGATTCGCCAGCGCCACACGCAGGCGGGAACCTCCGCCCTCCACCTCCAGCTCGAGTCGAGGCGGGCGTGGGCCGGAGACGAGAACGTCGAGCGCCTCCTCGAGGCCGATGCCGACGGCGCTCTGCGCATCGACGAAGCCGGCCAGGATCGGAGCCACTCTGGAGCCGACGCTGTCGCCACCGCCGGCGTCCTCACCGGCATCGAGCTCCGCCAGTGAGCGCAGCGCACGCCCGACGTGTTGGGCCGTCGGTCGGGAGATGCGCAGCGCGCTCCCCGCTCGCGGCGACGGCGACTCGCCCGGCTCGAAGCCGCTCGGGAAGGTGAAGGAGAACACCTGGCGGTCGTAGCCCTCGAAGCGAAAGGCGCCATCCACCGACCCGGCGGCGGCGCGCAACGCCGCCCTCTCGACGGCCAGATCGAGGACGGTGCCATTGGACGCGGCGACCAGACGACCAGAGCACCGCACCACCGCGCGCAGCGGCACCCCGAGACCGACCAGCTCGCGCAGCCGCGGCAGCGCCCGGCTCAACTCCCACCGGATCGGCATGTCGGCCTGGTCGGGCGGCTGGCCGTAGAGCTCGACCACCGCGTAGTCGAACGACTTCCCGGTCTGTCTGGCCACCTCGCTGGCCGCGACGTCGTCCGGGGCGAGGACGCCGAGTGCCAGGTCGTCCTCCAGCTCCCGCCGCAGCCGACGCAGCGCCGCGACCTGTGCTTCGCCGAGCTCCAGATCCTCGATCCAGAGCAGGACTCCGGCGAGATCGTCGCCACGGTTCCCGAGGTCGAGCCTGAGCCCGCGGAGCGACGTCGCCAGAGTCTCCCCCCACTCCTCCGGCGTCGAGGCGAGCAGACGTGAGCGCACCACCAGGTGCACCGGCAACTGCACCGAGCGTCGTCCGGCTCGGGCCAGCTCATCGGCTGGGATCAGGGTACCGTCGAGCTGCGTGCTGGCGGCATCGAGGAACTGCGCCGCGATACCCGACCGGCGCAGCCTGCCGGCCTCGAGTCGCTGGGTCGTCCACTCCGTGCGCTCCTCCGGAGTCCACCACACCGCGGCGCCGACCGTCGCCTCGCGCCCTCGTCCATCGTCGCCGCAGGCAGCCGCCAGCCACGCTGCCAGGACCATCGGCAGGAGGCTCAGCGCGCCGCGGCGGGCACTGCTACGAAGGCTCGGGGTCATCGGCACGCGCGGAGTCTAAGGGAGCCCGTCGACCTCGGCGGCAGAAGTCGATCCGGCGTCGCCCGCCCCGCTCTCCCGGCTCTCGTCCGACGCCGCCTCTCCGACGCTCTCCGTCGCCGCCGCCACTTCGCCCCGCGAGTTGCCCGGGGTAGGCGTGCCTGTCGACACGAGAGGCAGTCGCAGCACCGTGCGCAGGCCCCGTCCTTCGTTGCGGAAGGCCCGCAGCGTGCCGCCGTGCTGCTCCGCGATGCGGCGGGAGATGGCCAGCCCGAGGCCTGTTCCACCGCTCTTGGTCGAGAAGTTGGGCTCGAAGATCCGCTCGACTTCTCCGTCGCCCTCCGGCACGCCCACGCCGTCGTCCACCACCTCCACCACCGCCCAGCCGCCGTGGCGACGGCAGCCGACCTCGACGTGCCCGTCGCGACCTCCGCGCTGGCACGCGGCGATCGAGTTCTCGATCAGGTTCCGCACGATGCGGGCCACCTGCCGCTCGTCGTGCAACACCACCAGGGGCCGTGGGTCTGCGGACTCGTTGCCCTGCCACGACACCTCGACCGAATCGGCGTGACGGTAGCCGTCGACCACTCCGCGCACCGTCTTCTCGAGATCGACCGGCCGCCGGTCGAGGTTGGGGACGCGGTAGAAGGACGAGAACTCCGCCGCGGTCTTCTGCAGCTCCTCGACCTGTTCGAGGATGTTCGCGACGCAGGGCTCGAAGACCTCGTCGAAACGCTCCGGCCGCTCGCGCCGCACCCGGCGCAGGTGTTCCGCCGACAGACGGATCGGGGTCAGCGGATTCTTGATCTCGTGCGCGATCATGCGCGTCATCTGCGCCCAGGCGGCGAGACGCTGGCCGCGCAGGACCTCGGTGACGTCCTCTCCGATCAGGAGCCCCCGCAACTCCTCGGAGTGAGGCGTAGGCACCCAGACCACCGCCAGCTCGCGCAGCGCCGCATCGTCCGACGACTGCGCTGCCTCGACGCCGAAGCTGGTGCGCCGCACCTCGAGCGGATGGAAGAAGTCGTCGGGAAGCAGAGCGAGTCCGCGACTTCCCGCCAGGCGAGCCTGCAGCGAGTCGCCCGATCGCACCGCGAACAGCTCGCCGGCACTGGGATTGGCGACGGCGATGCCACCCTCGCGATCGACCGCGATCACCGCGGAGGTGATGTTGGCGAGCACCGTCTCGAGCAACGTCTTCTCGTTGACCAGCTCGGCACGCGCCGAGGCGACCCTCCGCGCCATCACGTCGACCGCCCGCACCAGCGCCGCGAGCTCGGGCTCGCGTGGATCCAGGTTCAATCGACTGGCGCCTTCCGAGATCTGCACGGTGCCGGCGACGATCTCCTCGATCGGACGCGAGAAGTTGCGCGCCAGCCGCCGCCCCACGGCGAGCAGCACCATCAACAGCGCCACGTTGAGGAGCAGCGACTGCTGGGCGAGGCCCTCGAACTGCGCCGCCGAATCCCGCCCTTGCGCGAGCAGCGGAATCGAGAGCACCAGTCCGCTCTGCGCCTCGCCGCTGCCCTCGAGGTCGAAGGAGAGTGCCTTGTAGATCTCGAAGTGGGTCGCGGCGTCGGCGTGCCGTTCGCGCACCGCCACCTGGGTCGGCTCACGCGACAGGCGACGTTGCACTTCGCTGGGGATCACCAGCGGGACCAGACCCGCGGTGATCAGCTCCGGGCGACTGCTGGTGGCGATCTCCCCGCGCCAGTAGAGGTTGAGCTCGCTGCCGACGACGACGGGCAGCCAGTCGAGCAGCCCGTCCTCGAAGATCGCGGTCAGGCTGTACCCCGGGCGCACTGTCGGCAGGTACTCGGCGACCAGGCGCTCGGAGGCTCGCAGCCCGGTCTCCCCCGCCTTGCGCTGATCAGCGGTGGAGCGCTGCTCGGCACTGCGGAAGAGGAAGACGTTGAACAGCGCCAGCGGAACCACCGCGAGACCGACGACGACCATCAGCAGCTTGCGCGAATAGCTCAGCAGTGCCCGCCTCGCCGCCAGCCTGAGCGCCGGAGAGACGAGCAGCAGCAGCGACGCCACGACGGCGATCACCGCGGCCGAGGCGGCGATCACCGAGGCCGCCGGCATCGCCGCCTGCAGGGCGCGCTCCGCTACGCCGCGCGGCGGAACGACCAGGGTGGCGATGGCGTCCAGCTCGGGCAGCCGTCGCGCCAGGACCCAACCGCCTCCGGCTCCGCGCCGCCAGCGAAGCGGCGCCTGCTCACCGACGTCCGGCGACGCGCCGGGGCCGGCAGGCTCGGCAGGTGCGGCGGGCGCCGCGCCGAGCGACACCTCGTTCCACTGGCCGACCCCGATACGTCGACGCGGAGTCGGCCGGTCGGGCTGGGAAGTGGTCACCACCAGCGCTGCTGCCTCGGGCAGGCTCCAGGTCTCGAGCTGAGACTCCAGCAGCAGGTCGGTCGCCACGGCGCCCCCCTCGGCCTGCCAGTCGGCCCGCCCGGGACGGAGCAGGGGAATTGTCCAGGCCCGGATGGTGCCCCAGCGCCGGCCGTCGACGAAGATCTCGCGGTCGATGCGGACCACGGCGTTGTTCCACCACTCGTCGAAGCCACCGTCCGGCCAGCGCCTCGAGCCGAGGTCGAGCGAGGTGCCGCCGCGGGCCAGGGGCAACCCGTAGGAGAACGAGGCCACCGCGAGACCTTCCGGGTCCTCCACCGCCACGGCAGACAGCCCGACGACCTCGGCCAGCGGCGAAGCCTCCCACAGCGCCAGGGCGAGGTCGTCGGCACGGCTCAACGAATCGGGGTGGCCGACCGCGAGATCGGTGATCGCGAGCTCCTGCCAGCTCCGGTCCACGTCTCGGGCGAAGCTCTCGGCACTGTCGGCGTCGAGGATGCGCTCCTCGCCGAGAGCGATCCGCGCCATCGCTTCCCGGCTGGCGGCGCGTTGACACGTCACGGCGAGACCGAGGGCGAGTGCGCTGCAGCCGGCGAAGGCCAACCATCGTTCGACCCAGCTGTTCGCTCCCGCTCCGGCCGCCGCCAGAGCCGCCAGCGACACTCCGGCGACCAGGGTGGCGGTCACCGTGCGCCCGGCCTCCACCGAGAGCGAGCCGACCAGCACCGCGATCGCAAGCGTCACCAGCAGGGTCGGCAGGAGCGGCGTCGAGCTACGTCGCAGCAGCACGCCGATCGCCACCGCGGCGCCCCAGGCGAAGAGGGCCAGGCCGATCCGAAGGGCCCAGGCATCGGCACCGGCGAAGATCGAATCTCCCAGTCTGGGACCCGAGCCGAGGTCGATCCAGGCGAAGAAGCTCCGCATCGCGAGCGCCGCCGCAGCGCCGGCCCCCGCGGCGACAGGCCAGCGCCACACACCGAGACGCGGTCGCCAGGCGCGGGTGACGGCGACGGTCCCGATCAGCGCCGCTCCCGCCAAGGCCGGCAGCAGCAGCCTCGGGTCGTCTCCACCGGCGGCGAGCCACCAGAGACCTCCAGCCACCAGCAGCGCCGCAACGGCGACCGCAAACCGCTGCCCCGCTTCGAGCGGCAGGTCCTCCGAGCTGGGGAGTGTCAGCAGGAAGAGGTCACGAGTCGCCCAGATCGCCAGCGCCGCCAGGGTCGCGATCACCAGCCAGGAGACCCAGGTCGGTGCCGAGCGGTGGCTCGCGGCGTCCCTGCGGACCCGCAGCACGTAGTCCTCGCGCACCGTACGCTCCTGCCAGAGGTCGAGGAGCGAGTCGGGCTCGACGCCCGCCCAGCGGCGCAGCGACCAGACGCGTTGCCGCCTCTCCGCCGGCCGGTCCGCATGGGCGGTCAGTGGCAGCCGTGAGGTCGAATCGCTGCGCGCGACCACCACTCGCCGGCCGCTGCCGTCCTGCACATCGGCGGCAGCGAAACGAGTCACAGCGGTGACCGAGGAGACGGCGGCGAAGCCTGCCCGGTCGAGCTCGTCCCACGGAACCGGATGACGCAGGTCCGGCCCCGACCACGCCTCCGCCCGGCGCCGCTCGGCATCACTGAGCAGCAACGTCAGGTGAGGCGTGGCGCGGGCCGCGGCCTGCAACCTGTCGCCGGCGGAGCTGGAGACTCCTTCCCACTCAGGCGTCGCGCCCGAATCCGGCGGCGGGGCCGCGTGGCCCGAACTGCCAAGCGCTATCTCGCGGCCCAGCCGTTCCGCCTCCTCCACCATACGATCGCAGTCGAGGGCGATCTGTTCGGCCAGCGCCCGCACCCGGTCGGCCTGGGGCCGCAGGTTCCATCGCGCGCTGGGAAGCGTCGCCGCGGCCAGCGTGACGCAGAGCCCGACCAGCAACAGGTCGAGCAGCCGGCCGCGGCCGCTGCCGTTCGCCGCCCGCGCATCGAGGAGGCGACCTCGATGGGACACCCACACACCGAGGCCGAGCAGCAGTGCCGCGACGGAGAACGCCGCGCTCGCCGCAGCCGGACTGCGGTCGAGGACCAGCCCGCCGATCCCGAGCAGCGCGACCAGCCCGTACGGCGTCCAGGCCAGCGAGCGCCTCATGCGCAGCGAGCCGCCGCCGCGCGCGCCGCGGCCGCCGCCACCCTCACTCGTTGGCGTCCAGTCCGTGCCGGGACATCTTCTGGGCCAGGCCGTTCCTCGACAGGCCGAGGAGGCGAGCCGCCTGCGACTTGTTGCCCTGGCTCTGGCGCAGTGCCTCACGGATCGCGTGGCGCTCGACCCGGCCGACCACGTCGGTGAGCCTCAGCTCGCTGCCCGAGATCTCACTCGGATCGGCGCGCTGACCCGGCGCCGGCGTTCGGATCTGCACCGGCAGGCAGTCGACGTCCATCGGCGTCTCCGGCTGCGCCAGGTAGACCATGTGTCGGACGACGTTCTCGAGCTCTCTCAGGTTGCCCGGAAACCGGTAGGCAGTCAGCAGGGAAAGGGCGCGCACGGTGATGCCACGGACCCGCTTCCCTGTCTCGTGGCTGAACCGGTTCACCAGGCTCTGCAGCAGCAGCGGCAGGTCGTCACGGCGCTCGTGCAGCGCCGGTACCAGGACGGTGAGCTGGGCGAGGCGGTGCAGCAGATCGCGGCGGAAACGACCCCGCTCGCAAAGCTCCTCGAGGTCCTCGTGGCTCGAAGCGATCAGGCGCGCCGAGAAGGGGGACACCTCGAGCTCGCCGGGGCCGTGCAGCTCCGCCGAGCGGAGGATGCGGACGAGCTCGCCCTGCGCGTCGAGCGGCAGTGCCTCGACCCGGCGCAGGAAGACGGTGCCGCGGCCCGCCGCGCGCAGCTTCCCCTCTCGCCGCACCGGACCCGTCCTGCCTTCGATCTCGGCCCCGAACAGCTCGCTGCGCAGGCGCTTGGCATTGGGCTCTTCGCAGTCCACCACCAGGAAGGGCTCGTCGACCGTGGGCCCGGAGAGATGGAGCGAGCGAGCGACCAGCTCGTGACCGCTGCCCGCCTCGCCCTGCAGCACGACATGGGCGCCACGGGAGGCGCTGCGGATCGCCTCGCCGAGCAGACTCGAGGCATGGGAAGGGCCGAGCACCAGGCCGGGCGCCAGGCGCAGCGAACCCGCCGGCTCCCGCCCCGGGAGGATGGGCTCGTAGCGGCCGACGTGGTGCACCAGGCCGAGCACCAGGAGATCGGCCAGGGTGGCGAAGCCGAGAACCGGGGTCCAACCCCCGCGCTCGAACGGTGGTGCGTCGACCAGCAGGATGGCCACCGTGTAGTCACGCTCGAGGGCGCTCAACCGACGAAAGAACAGGCGGAACTCGTCGTCACCGAGCTCGATCGCCTGCTCTCCGAAGGAGTGCACCGCGTCGGGCTTGACCCCGTCGCAGAGCATGTGGAGCACCGGTTCGGCCTTGCCGACCAGGGCCGGGTCGCTCGCCGCCGCGAACTTGACGCCACAGTTGGGCTCGAGCGGCCCCTCGAAGAGGAAGCAGGCGCCGCCGCCGAAGTCGTGGAGGACCTGAACCACGATCGACTCGACGCTCACCGCGCTTGCGCTGTCTCCCGCCACCCACTCGCTGAGCCGCGAGAGGTGCTCGAGCAGCCGGGCTGGGAGGTTCTGGCCGCTGAGGGCGCCACCGCCGTTCGACGGCTCCCCCGGGGCCTGAACGGTATGGCTGGAGTCGGCCGCGGCCCTGCCGTCGAGCCTCAGCGAGGGCAGGACGAGCTCCTGGCTGCGTGCGTTCGAGTCCTCGACCAGCAGGGTGACGCGGCCGATCTTGATCTCGTCGAGCGTCGCCAGATCGGCCTCGAGACACGAGTGGCCGTTGACCTCCACCGGAAGACCACCGTCCGGCACCGACAGCCGGACCCGATCCGAACCACGTTCCCGCTCGAGCACCGCCTCGCGATCTCCAGCGGCGTCGCGCTCGAGCACTACATCGCACGAGTCGCTGCCGCCGATCCGTAGCGGTCCCGACACCATCGGGACGTGGCGGACGCCGGAAGGCGAGAAGACGACGAGCCTCAGCATCGCGGTCTCGATGATATCCGCCGCGCCGACCGTTTCCGCCGCGGCGGGCTCAGTCCTCGGAAGTCGCAGGACCGACTGCGGTCGGCGCCCCGCTCGCCGACGGGCCGGCGGTCCGACGCGAGATCACCCGCACCAGTTGCACCAGCCGCTCGACCACCTCGTCCTCGTCGAGGTCGCCGGTGTCGACCACCTCGTAGCTGGGATCGCGGCGCAGCGGAGCCGTCTCGCGCTGGCTGTCCTGGGAGTCGCGGCGCTGCAGCTCCCGGCGCAGGCGGTCGGTGTCGACGTCTGCGCCGCTGGCGCGCTGCTGGCGCGCCCGGCGCTCGGCTCGCACGCCGACGTCGGCGTCGAGGAAGAACTTGTACGGCGTGTCGGGGAAGACCACGGTCCCGATGTCGCGTCCCTCCAGAACCCCTCCGTGTCGGCGACCGAAGTCGCGCTGCAGCTCGAGCAGATGCGTGCGCACCGCCGGCAGACGCGCCACCTCCGAGGTCGCCATCGAGACCTCTTCGGTGCGGATCTCGTCGCCGACCGGGCGACCGGCCAGCTCGAGTCGGGTCTCGCCCGCGGAGGAGACCGCGAGACGCAGCGGCAGACGACGCGCCACCTCGCCGACTCGGGCCTCGTCGTCACGGTCGACGCCGTCGCGCAGGCACGCCCACGCGACGCAGCGGTACATCGCGCCGGTGTCGACGAAGGGCAGGCCGAGGCGCTTTGCCAGTCGCCTGGCGACGCTGCTCTTCCCCACTCCCGCCGGACCGTCGATGGCCACGACGATCGGCGCCGCGACCGCGTCGCGCTGCCCCACCCGGCTGCCCCCGCCGCGGCTCACTTGCGCCGGCCCCTCGGCTTCGGCTTGGGCTTGGGTTTGGGCTTGGACCTCGGCTTGGAGCTCGGATTGGGCTTCGGCCTCCTGCCGCCGCCGGAGCCCCCGGGCCCCGGCCCCTTCGGCTTCGATCCGCCGCCGCGGCGGCTGCCAACGCGTCCGCGCCGGCCTTCCTCGTCGCCCGCGCCGGCGTCGGCCCTGCTCCTTCGACCCGGCCTGGCGACGGCGCTCGTCGCCTGCCCGCGACCCGACCGCGGCGCCGAACCGACCTGGAGCGTGCGCTCGAGCGCCGCGATCTCCTCAGGCCCGAGCTCGCGCAGCCCACCGAGCGGCAGACCGTGGAGCTTGATCGGCCCGATCTGGGTGCGCCGCAGGCGCTGCACGGGGTGACCGATGCGCTGGAACATCTCGCGGATCTGGCGGGTCTTGCCCTCGGCCAGGCGCACCCGCCACCAGGTGTTGCTCACCTCCCGATCCGCGCGCTTGGGCCCCGGCGGGATGCGCCGCTCGATCTCGACCGGAGCCAGTTGACGTCCGTGCAGGCGGAAACCCGAGCGCAGCCGGTCGAGCGCCGCTTCGGCGGGATGTCCCTTGACCTTGACCTCGTAGAGCTTGCGGCAGCCGTAGCGCGGGTGCCCGACACGTTGGGCGAGGTCGCCGTCCGTGGTGAGCAGGAGCAACCCCTCGGTGGCGAAGTCGAGACGCCCGATCGGGAAGAGCCCCTTGCGCAGTCGCGGCGGCACCAGGTCGAGCACGGTGCGCCGTCCCTCGGGGTCCGAGAGAGTCGTGACCACCCCGGTCGGCTTGTTGAGCGCCAGAGTCCGGTACGTGGAGGGCAGCTGCAGCAGCTTGCCATCCACCTTGACTGCGTCGTGGCGGAGGTCGGCGCGTTGCCCGAGCTCGGCGACCTGCCCGTTCACCGTCACGCGGCCGGCTTGGATCATCGTCTCGGCGGCTCGTCGCGAGGCGATCCCGGCGCGCGAGATGAGCTTCTGCAGCCGCTCGCCGTCGTGGTCGGTACCGCCGCTCATCGCTCCTCCTCCTGCCCTTCACCCGTGCCCTCGGGGCCGTGACCGTCGGCTGGCGCGTCGGCCTCGCCGAAGGCTGCCGCATCTCGCCCTGCGAACCCCGAAACGCCGACTACCCGCCGGCCCGGCCCGGGCCAGGTCTCGTCGCCCGAGTCGCGCGAGTCGCCCGAGTCGCCGTCAGGCGCCCCGGCCTCCTCGTCGTCGCTCTCGCCCGCATCAGCCTCCCGCTCCTCCAGCAGTGCCAGCTGACGCAGCACCTCCTCCTCGCGATCGGCCGGCTTCTCGACGCCGTCGCCGGCGAAGTCCCCGTCGCCAAGGAACGCCTCCTCGAACTCCTCGAGCGGCGGCAGGTCGTCGAGCGAATGCAGACCGAAGTGCAGCAGGAAATCACGGGTCGTGGCATAGAGGAAGGGCTTGCCGACCACGTCCTTGCGTCCGGAGATGCGGATCAGGCGCTTCTCGAGCAGGGTCTTGAGCACCCCGGCGCTGTTCTTTCCGCGCACCTCCTGGATCTCCGGCGCGGTGATCGGCTGCCGGTAGGCCACGGTGGCGAGGGTCTCGAGCGCCGCCATCGACAGACGGTTCGACTGGTTGGCATCGAAGAACTTGCGCAGGTACGGATTGAGCTCCGGCCGGGTGACCAGCCGGTAGCCACCGCCCGCCTCGTCCAGCATCACACCGCGGCCGCGATCCGACTGGCCGTCGCGGTAGCGCTGGATCACGGCCGCCAGCCCGCGCCGCGCGGTCTCCCTGTCGGGCTCTTCGAACAGCTCGAGCAGTCGCGACTCGGGCACCGGCTCCGAGGCGACGAAGAGCACCGCCTCCACCACCGCCTCGATCTCGTGCTGCTCGCTCACGACGAGACCGCCTCCAGCTCGAGTGCGGTGACCTCGCGCTCGGTGCGCACCAGACCGATGCCACCTCCGGGGAGGATCGTCAGGTCGATCAGCTGCAGCTTGCCCATTTCGAGCACCGCGAGGAAGGCTGCGATCGCCTCGGCGCGACAGGAGAGCGCCAGCAGATCGTCGACGAGGTCGAGCGGGCGCGCCCGATCGAGCAGGCCGAGCAGGCGCTCGATCTGGTCACGCACCGAGAACGACTCGCCGCGTAGCGACAGGGGGGCCGGGTGCTCGCGCTCGTAGCGCTCGAGCACGCCGCGGAAGACCTTCAGCAGGTCGAACAGGCTGACGTTGCCGATGTCGATCTCCCCGACCTCGGCCTCGTCGAACCCGAGGTCGAGCGGCTGCCTGGCCCGCGTCCACAGCCCCGAACGCACGCTCGAAACCTCCGCCAGGCTCTCGGCGACCTCGCGGATGCGACGGTACTCGAGCAGCCTCTGGACCAGCTCCTGACGCGGGTCCTCCGGTTCGGGCTCCCCCGGTTCGACCTTGGGCTGCGGCAGCAGCAGGCGCGACTTGAGCT
Source organism: Acidobacteriota bacterium (assembly GCA_003388555.1). GTDB lineage: Bacteria > Acidobacteriota > Thermoanaerobaculia > Multivoradales > Multivoraceae > QQVD01. The sequence goes on from QQVD01000018.1 coordinate 76,415, forward strand.
GGATCAACACGGCCGCTTCGTAGATGTACTCGCCGGCGACGTCGAGGTCGAGCTCCTCCATCAGGTCGAGATACTCGTGGTACTGGTCGCAGATCAGCGCCACGGGGATGTCCGTGATCTCGACCTCGTTGATGCGGATCAGGTGCAGCAGGAGATCGAGGGGACCTTCGAAGACCGGCACCCGCACCCGCCACGATTCGGGTAGCAGGCCCTTGTGGCGCTGGCGGTGCCTGTCGTAGACGGTGGCGAAGCGTGGGCTCACTCCCGCCTGCTCGACCTCCGATCCGCCGTCGGGCTCCCCGTCGGGAAGCGGATCGACGAGCGCTCCCTCGTCGTCGACGGAGGGAGCGCCGGAACCTCCGCGGCGGGAGTCGGTCTCGCGGTCGTCCTGCGGTTGCACGGCTCGGCTCTCGGAGTTGGGGGCGGATGGCGGTCGGCGACGGATTCGGCGGCGCGAGTCGGTGCCGACCGGCCGGCTCGCGTGCTGCAACGCTATCCGACGACCTCGCTCGAGCGGCGGCGGAGCCTACACCAGGCCTTGCTCGCCGGCGCCACCGTGGAACTGCACTCGGCCCGCTCCGGCGACCGCGGCGCCGCCACGATCAGCGGTCGTCGCCGCCGAACCACTGCCCGCGGCGGCGCAGGAACCAGGACCAGGTGGCGATCGCAGTCGCCAGGGCGATCCAGCCGAGCAGCCGATGGCCAGCCACCCGGTCGAGCTCCTCCCAGGCGAGGAATCCCCAGGCCGACGCCGCGATCAACACGGCGCAGGAGAGGAGCCCGAGGAGGAGGTCGAGGCGACCCGCCCTCCAGCCGTTGGCTAGGACGCTGAAGAAGCCGAACCACGAAGCGGTCAGCAGCACCGCCCAGGCGGCGAGCGAGCCCGTGGCCATGTGCAGCAGCGGCAGCCCGCTGCTGCGGTCGACGAGGTGACCGGTCCACAGGGCCAGCACCACGACCACGAGCGCCGAGCAGCCCAGCCACCAGACGATGGCGATGCGTGTGGAGTGCTTCATCTTTGGCTGGGCGTGCGCCGGGACCGGGGAGGTCTGCTGGCGTTCTGCGCCGACCTCGCGACCGCGCGAACCCAGGCCCCCCGGGGATCCCGGAGCTCCTCAGTCCCGTGGCGGGTCGGCGAGAGCGGCGAGCCAGCAGTCTACAGCCGCCTGCGGCCGGAAGCGGTCGTCGAGCCGGGACCTGCCGGCACGCCCCCTGCGCTCCGCCTCGACCGGGTCGGCGAGCACCGCACGCAGCGCCGCCGCCAGCTGCGACGGACTCTCCGGGGCGACCAGCCAGCCGGTCTCACCGTCGACGACCACCTCCGGTATGCCGCTGACGCTCGAAGCGACCACTGGACGAGCGCACTCCATCGCCTCGAGCACCACCAGCGGCATGCCCTCGTAGGTCGACGGCACCACCACGGCGATCGCCTCGGCGAGTCGCTGGTGGACCTCATCGGCGGAGCCGCGGCCGAGCAGGCGGACACGCTCGGTCAGCCCGAGGCGTTCAATCCTGGTCGCGATCTCGCGACGGCGTTCGCCGTCGCCGAGCACGTCGAGGCGCGCCTCGGGGACTTCGTTCAGCGCCGCCAGCAACACCTCGACGCCCTTGCGGATGCGCAGGCGCCCGACGAAGAGGAAGCGACCCGCTGAGCTCTCTCGGTCTTCCCGGCTCTCTCGGCCCTCTCGGCTGCTGCCGCGCCGCAGGGCCGCCGCCGCGTCTCGAACCGCCTGCGGCGCGCGCGTGTTGGGCACCACGTGCACGTTGCGCGCGCCGTAGTCTCTGCGCACTTCGCGGGCGGTCTGCTGCGACGGCACCAGCACCCGATCGGCGCAGCGGGCGGTGATCCAGCCGAGCACCGTCAGCAGCGGTGCCCGCAGCCACCGGAAGGCCCGCTCGGCGCCGGTGGGTCGCGCCAGCACCGCGCCGGAGTCGCCGTCCCGCAGCGTCCTCACGGCACGGAACTCCTCGACGTAGGTCACCTGCTGCAGCGCCACCAGCCAGACGGGCCACCTGGCGCCACGGCCGGTCCTCCGCGCCAGGCCGCGCAGCAGGCGGACGGCGAGGATCAGCAGGCCACCGTCGCTCTCGTGTACCTGCAGGACGTCGAAGGTGCCGCCGCGAAGCAGTCTCAGTGCCGGCCACACCACGGTGAGCGGGAAGAGCAGCTTGGGGCCGCGGGCGCCGCCGGCTCCGCGCCCCAGCATCTCCACCCGCAGCCCGCGCGAGCGCAGCCCGGAAGCCAGCTGGACCACCTGCTCGCCCGCGCCGGACAGGTCGAAGGGCGGCAGGGTGTTGCTGACCATGAGTACCGCGGAGGGCGGCGGGCGCACAGGGGGCTCCGACACCGGCCTAGGCTCCCTGCCCGAAGCCGATGGCGTCGGCGTCGACGCCGAACGCGGCCAGCAGCTCCGCCCTCGCTGCGGCATCGCGGCCGTTCCACAGCTGCTCGGCGACCTCGCGCGCGACGGTGAGCAGCTGCGCATCCCGCAGCGAGCCGAGCAGCCGCGCGTCCGCCGATCCCGACTGACGCGCCCCGAGCAGCTCGCCCGGTCCACGCAGGCGCAGGTCGAGCTCGGCGAGGGCGAACCCGTCGGCATGGTCGCGGAAGGCAGCCAGGCGGTGTGTGGCGAGCTCGGTCGACGGCGCCGCCAGTACCAGACAGCGCGAAGGCCGGCTGCCGCGACCGACCCGCCCGCGCAGCTGATGCAGCTGGGCCAGACCGAAACGCTCACCTCCCTCGATGACGAGGATCGAGGCGTTGGGCACGTCGACTCCGACCTCGATCACCGTGGTCGCCAGCAGGCAGTCGATCTCGCCGTTGCGGAAGCGGTCGAGGGTCGACTGGCGCTCGGCGCTCGCCGTTTCGCCGGTGACCACCGCGCACCGGTGCGGCGAGAGCCGCTGACGGTAGAGCTCTGCCAGGGACTCCAGGGACGGCATCGGCCCTCCGGCAGGCGCCGCGACGCCGTCGTGCTCGCCGGTCTCCTCCGTCTCGGACCGGTCACGGATCCGCGGGAAGACCACGTAGCCCTGACCTCCCGCGGCGAGCTCCTCGCACAGGGTGGCGATCGCCCGCCCGCGCTGCTTCGGCCCGAGCAGGTCGGTCCGCACCGGCCGCCGCCCGCTGGGCAGCTCGTCGATGACGCTGAGGTCGAGGTCGCCGTAGAGGAGGAGCGCCAGCGACCTCGGGATCGGCGTCGCGGTGAGGATCAGCACATCGGGACGCTCGCCGCGAGCCACCATGCGCTCGCGCTGCTCGACGCCGAAGCGGTGCTGCTCGTCGATCACCACGAGGGCCGGCCGGTGCAGCCGCACCGACTCGCTGAGCAGTGCATGGGTGCCGACCACCACGCGCGGAGAGCTCGCCAGCGACAGGTCGCGGTCGACGTCACCGGACTCGGAGGTCACCAGAGCGACCCGTTGCCGTCCGGCGAAGAGCCGACGCAGCTCCGAGGCGTGCTGCTCGGCGAGCAGCTCGGTCGGGGCCAGGAAGACGGTCTGGTGGCCCGATTCGGCAGCGATCAGCGCCGCCAGCGCCGCCACCACCGTCTTGCCGCAGCCGACGTCGCCCTGCACCAGGCGCATCATCGGATGCGGCGAGGTCATGTCGTCGGCGATCTCCCGCACCACCCTCTTCTGCGCCGCCGTGAGCTCGAAGTCGAGCATCTCCCGGGCGCGTTGGCGCACGTCGCCGTCGATGCGGTAGCGAAGGCCCCGTGGCGCCGCCCGGTCGCGGACCGCGCGCCGGGCGGCGATTCCCAGCTGCAGGCCGACGAGCTGATCGAGCGCGATCCGCCGGTGTGCCGGCGATCGGCCTTCGTCGAGGGCGGCGATGCACTCGCTCGTCGCATCGACGGGAGGGCGGTGCAGCTGCAGCAGCGCCTGCAGGCGCGACGGCAGCCGGTGTCGGTCGCGGATGCTGCGCGGGATCGGATCCGATGCCTCGAGGTCCGCTCCGCCCGAGGTCGCTTCGACCAGACCATCGACCGCCGCCTGGGCGAGACGCCGCAGTGCCGACGGCGCCAGCTCGCCGCGGCGCGGGTACTCGAGGAGGACGTTGGTCGCCCCGGCCTCCGCACGCCCGACGCGGCGGCCCGCTGCCGCGCCGGATCCGACGGCTGGCGTCGTGCCGGCGGGGGCGGATTTCCTCTCCAGGAACGTGGAGTTCTCCAGTCGCAGCGCGCCGCGGCGCTCGACCACGCTGCCGTGCAGCAGCACCGTCTGGCCGTCGCGCAGACTCCTCGCCAGATAGGGCTGGTTGAACCAGACGCACGCGAGCCGGCCTTCGGGACCGCGCAGCTCGGCCCGCACGATGCGCAGAGACCGCCTGCGGGTCGGAACCCGGGAGATGCCGTGCAGGGTGCCGCGCACCGTCACCTCTTCGCCGACCAGCTCGCCGACGCGATCGAGCGGCGTCGTGTCGGAGACGTCGACGTAGCGCCGCGGCAGGATCTGGAGCAAGTCCACGATCCTCCGCACGCCGATCTCCGCCAACCTCTCAGCGGTCTTCGGTCCCACGCCGCGCAGTCGCAGGACCGACGTCGCCAGCCCGCCGCTCACGCTCGCGCGCTCACCATCCGGCGCGCCTCCTACGCCACCTGTCCGAGTGCATCGTCCGGAGCCGCCGCGCCTACTCGCCGAAGCGCATACGCACCAGTCCGAACTGCAGCTCGTCGCCGAGTGCGAACTCGAACGGCACTCCGGTCTCCAGTTTGGAACCGTTGACGAAGGTGCCGTTGGTGGTGCCGATCTCCTCGGTGAGGAAGTACTTCGCGCCGCGGCGGTAGATCTTGGCGTGGCGCCGCGAGGTCGAGCGTTGGGTGTCGACCTCGCTGAGATCGATGTCGGGGTGGATTCCGGTCACCGGGTCGTGGCGCCCGATGGTGCTCTCCGAGCCGGCCGAGAGGTGGAACTCGATCCCGGTGTCCTCGTGCACCAGCTTCTGGCGCGCCGTCTTGCGCGCGTCGACCTGCGGCAGCGATCCGACCAGCTCGAGCGGTCGATCGTCCTGGACGCCGTGCATCGTCTGCAGGAGATCGTCGGTCTCGCGCAGGCGACGCGAGAGCTTGCGCATCATGCGCACCGCGATCTCGGGGTTGTTGCGCAGCATCTGATCGAACGTCGAACCGTTGATCTGGATGCAGCGGCTCTCGGTCAGCGCTCGCGCCGAAGCGGTACGCGGCAGGTCCTCGAGCAGAGCCATCTCGCCGAAGAAGTCACCCTTCTCGAACACCGCGAGCTGGGTCTCCTGTCCATCGAGGACCTTGAGGACCTCGATCTGCCCCTCCTGCAGGATGTACATCTCGGTGCCGAGATCGCCCTCGCGAAAGAGGAACTCTCCGGCCGCGAACTCGACCGTGAACTGCTCGGTGGAGTGAGATCTCGCGTTCGAGTTGCCGGTCTTGAAGACGGTCTTCATCGTCCGTCACCGGCCGTCTCGCCGTACGCCGACGACCAGCCGCCCATCCTCGGTCAGGCGGCTCGCGGCGCCCAGCGGCAGGGTGAGGTTCGGCACTCCGTGACCCGCTGCGAGTCCCGTCGCGATCGCTGTCGATGTCTGATCGCTCACTTGGCGCAAGACCTCGTTCCAGCTGGCATCTCCGCCCTCCACGGCGGGCTCGAAGTGCCCGAAAATCACGGCGCGTGCGCCGTTCAGCGTACCCGAGAGCCTCAGGTGGGTCAACATTCGGTCCCGCCGGTACACCGGCTCGTCGACGTCCTCGAGGAACACCAGGCCGCCCCCAAGACGTGGCGCGAAGGCGGTGCCCAACGTTGCCGCGAGGAGCGACAGACAACCGCCCAACAGCCGACCCTCCACGGTCTCCGGCGGCCCCGGAGGCGGCGGCTCGCGGCGCTCCACGACGTGCTCCGCGGCGTGCTCGCCTGCCAGGTTGCGCAGCCACGACTCCGACTCCTGCGACGTCAGTCCGCGGGCCAGATCGACCGCCACCATCGGTCCGTGCAGGGTCGGCACGCCGAACCGGTGCGTCACCTCGAGCAGCAGCGGCGTCAGGTCCGAGTAACCGCAGAGCCGCAGCCCGGAACGAACCCGGCGCCCGATCAGCCCCCAGTCCAGGCGCGGCAGCAGGCGCAGGACCCCGTGGCCCCCACGAGCGAAGACCACGGCATCGAGACCGGCATCGGCGAGGAGCTCGTGGAACCCATCCAGCCGCTCGTCGTCGCCGCCGGCGAACAGGCCGCTGGCATCGCAGCCGGCGGCGACGTTGCGCGCCAGCACCGGCTCGAGCCCGTGGTGGCGCATCGCCTGCAGCCCGGCTTCGAGACGGTCCGGATCGCACGGCCCGCTGAGCGCGGCGACGCCGACCCGGCGCACCGGGTTCGCGGTGTTCGCCGCGTTCACCCCTCGACCTCGCGACCGGTTACCGGCTCGCGAGCCTCGGCCGGAGGCGAGAGCGGAGTGCCTCGTAAGCCGAATCCTGTTCCCGGCCGATGGCCGGGCGCCGTCATTCCTCTGGGATGCACGTTGCCGTGCACCTCGAGCGACCTACCCGGAAACCGGGTCCAGCGGTGCTGGACCGCGCAACAGGCGGTGCGCATTGCCGGTCTCCCTATTTGGTCTTGCTCCGCATGGGGTTTACCAAGGCCCCGGGCGTCGCCGCCCGAGCGGTGCGCTCTTACCGCACCCTTTCACCCTTGCCGCGGCCGAAGCCGAGGCGGTCTGCTCTCTGTTGCACTTTCCGTCGCGTCGCCGCGCCTCGCGGTTGGCGAGCATGCTGCCTGTGGGAGTTCGGACTTTCCTCGAACGGGGCTCTCACCCCGCCGCGACAGCGTCCGGCACTCCGCTCTCGGGATAGATCCTACCGCGGCGCAGGTGGCGAGCGGTGGAGCTCACTGACTGCCGAAGAGTCCCTTCAGACGACCGAGGAAGCTCTGGTCGGAGTGCGCCGCCACCTCACCGAGTCGCGACAGTCCCTCGAGCGCCTCGCCCTCCCCCGGCGCCTTCTGCAGGGCGGCGCGGTACTGCAGCTTGGCGTGGTTCGCCTGGCCCGCCTTCTCCAGCAGCTTGCCGAGCGCCACCCGGTACTCGGCGTTCTCGGGCTCGCGCTTGATCGCCTGCCGGTAGCTCTCCGTGGCCTGCCCCACCCACTTCGGGTTGCGACTCTGGATGTCACCGAGCAGCGCGTAGTACTCGGCCCTGGGCTCGACCCGCAGCGCCTGGCGCACCATCTCGAGGGCGAAGTGCAGCTCTTCGTGCTCGAGTAGGTTGCGTGCCTTGCGGTAGTTCTCCCGCGCCAGCATCCTCTGTTCATCACCGATCAGCGCCTTGCCGCCGTGCATGAGGCCGTCGATCCCCGCCTGCTGGTTGTACTGTGCCCGTCGCTCGGGATCGTTGAGCGTCAGGTAGGCGGCGGTGGCTCGCTCGAAGACGAGGCGTAGCGCGGCGCCGCGTCCGCGGATCCCGAGGCGCTCGGCATGCTCCGGATGCACCAGCAACGCGAGGTCCTCGTACGCCGAGTGGATGCTCGCCTCGTCGGCGTGCAGATCGACGCCGAGCAGCTCATAGAAGTTCATCGAGCCGAGCTGGGAGATCAGCCGGATCACCTTCTGCTTGTGCTCCGCCGCGGGCAGCTCGATCGGCCTCTCCTGCAGCCGCGCCGACATCCGGGCGAGGAAGCGGTCCACCAGCGACTCGAGGATGCGTTCCGGGTCGCTGCTCCTGCCGTCGTCCGGCTGCACGTCGTACGGCAGCAGCAGATCGATAGAGCGCAGCCGCGCCATCATCCGCAACACCTGATCGCGGGATCCCGGCACCTGACGCAGCAGCTCACCGAGGGCGATCGGATGCTCGGCACGGGAGATGATGAACATCTCGCCGGGATCGATGCCCTGCAGCTGGGTCAGCAGCGCCGAGGAGGAGTCGGCGATCAGGATCGCGTCCTCGCCACCAAGCCTCAGCACCAGCTCCTCGGACTCGGCGCCCCGCACCGAAGCCTCCATCACCAGGTAGGCGGTCGGCAGCGGTCCGATGAAGTCGGCCCGATTGTGCTCCAGGTCGTGGAAGACGAAGTCGCCGTCCGCCCACTCGAGCAGCACGTCGACGATGCGGTTGACGATGTGCTGCAGGCGATCGCGGGCGGCCGACGTCGTCTCCTGGCCAGAGGTGCCCTCGCCGCCGCGCCGCGGCGCCAGACCGAGGAAGACGGCGGCGTCGCTGTCGAGGAGCTGGCCAAGGTGGCGCGCCAACGCATGACCGCCGGGGAGGTGGAGCTCACCCTCGAAGAAGACGAAGCGCCGACGGGCAGGACCCCGCTGGATGAGCAGCGAGCCGCTGGCCCGACTCAGCAGGATCGAGCGCATGACGTCGACGATCGGCGTCTTCGACAGCTCGCCGGACAAGTGCAGTTCGCCCATGGACTTGCGAAGTATAGCCGCGCCAGGGCTGGCGCGGCGCCGCCCGATCCGGCTCAGGAACCGTGCCTCGAAGGCTACGTCTCACCGGATGTCTCCGCGCCCTCGGCCGCCGCGGCTCCACCGTGGATCTGATCGTGCACCCGGCGCGCCAGCTTGGCTCCGAGCACCTCCTCGAGGGCTTCGATCTCGGCCGCAGCGACGCCCCGGTAGCTGCCGAACCGCCGCACCAGGGCCTTGCGCCGCACCTCGCCGATGCCCTGCAGGTCGTCGAAGCGGCTCTTGAGGCTCGCCTTGGCGCGCCGCCGCCGGTGCCGTGAGACGGCGAACCGGTGCGCCTCGTCACGGATCTGCTGCAGCAGCTTCAGGCCGGGATCGCGGCGTTCGAGGCGCAGGGTGGCGCGCTGGCCGGGGATCACGATCTCCTCTTCACGTTTGGCCAGTCCGACCAGGGGCTGATCCTCGACACCGAGCGCCTCGAACGCCCGCAGCGCCGCCGTCACCTGCCCGTGTCCGCCGTCGACCAGCACCAGATCGGGCATCTCGCCGGTCTCCTCGAGCACCCGCGCGTAGCGGCGCTCGAGCACCTGCTGCATCGCCGCGAAGTCGTCGGGCCCGCTGAGGTCGCGGATGTTGAAGGAGCGGTAGGCCCGTCGCGCCATCCTGCCCTCCTCCCACACCACCATCGAGGCCACCGTCTGGCGGCCCTGGAAGGTCGAGATGTCGAAGCCCTCGATGCGCGCCGGCACCTCGCCGAGGCCGAGCAGGTCCTTGAGCACCAGCGCCCCCGGATCGACGTCGCGACCGAGCCGGAACCGACGCTTGAACGCCATGCGCGCGTTGTCGTCGGCGGTGGCGACCCGGTGCGCCTTGACCCCCCGCTCGGGCACGTGCACCGTCACCTTGTTGCCGCGCCGCTCGCCGAGCCAGAGCTCCAGCGCCTCGCTCCCTTCGATCGCCACCGGCAGGTGGATCTCCTTGGGCACGAAGGTGGTGTGCTGGTAGATCTGCGGCAGCAGGTCGTCGAGCAGCTCGGAGGCGCCGATGGCACCGGCCTCCTCGAAGAAGAGCTCGCGACGGTCGAGCACCTGGCCGTCGCGCATGACCAGCACCGTGACCGCCGCCTTGCCGTCGGCGATGCAGGCGCCGTAGATGTCGACGTCCTCGCTGCGGCCGCTGCCCAGCTGACGGCGCTGCTGCACGGCCTCGATCTCGGCGATGACGTCGCGCAGCTGAGCCGCCTGTTCGTACTCGAGTCTCTCCGAGGCGTCGAGCATCTCGGAGCGCAGCGAGGCGACCAGATCGTCCGTCTTGCCGGCGAGGAAGAGACGGGCACGGTCCACCGCGACGGCGTACTCGTCCCGGCTCGTCAGCCCGGCGACGCACGGCCCGAGGCAGCGTTTCATGTCGTAGTAGAGGCAGGGCCGTGGCAGCTTGCCGTCGATCTCGATCCGGCAGACCCGCACCTCGAACAGGCGCTGCACCAGCTTGATGGCGCGCCGCGCCAGCCCTCCGGGCAGGAACGGACCGTAGTACTCGGACCCGTCGTCGACCATGCGGCGGGTGAACGCGACGCGCGGGTAGTCGTCGCCGAGGGTGAGCTTCAGGTAGGGGTAGGTCTTGTCGTCGCGCAGCCGGATGTTGTACCGCGGCTGGCGGTTCTTGATCAGGTTGTTCTCGAGCAGCAGGGCGTCGGCCTCGCTGTCGGTGACCACGAAGTCGAGTTGGTGCGCCTCGCGAACCATCGCGCCGAGCCGCGGGTCGGAGTCGACCTTGGTGTAGGCGACGACCCGCTTCTGCAGCGACTTCGCCTTGCCGACGTAGAGCGCCTCGCCTCCCGCGTCGAGGAAGAGGTAGACGCCCGCACGGTCGGGCAGCGCGCGGATGCGGTCCTCGAGCTCGCGGCGCACGTGCGACTCCCGCCCAGCCCCTCTACTCGCCGAGGATGCGCTGCTCGCGCAGCTCCTGGAGCCGGTCGCGCAGCATCGCCGCCTCTTCGAACTCGAGCTTCTTGGCGGCCTCGCGCATCTCCTTCTCGAGCGTCTTGATGCGCTGGCTCAGCGGGATGCGCTCGTCCTCGGCGATCTCGCTGGCGAAGCCGCGGTGCAGGTAGTCGAGGTTGCTCATCTGCACCAGCGGCGAGTGCACTTCCTTGATGATCGAAGCGGGCTCGATGCCGTGCTCGCGGTTGTACTCCTGCTGCTTGCCGCGCCGGCGCTCGGTCTCGTCGATCGCGCGCTGCATCGAGTCGGTGACCTGATCGGCGTAGAAGACGACCTTGCCGTTGACGTTGCGGGCGGCGCGCCCGGCGGTCTGGATCAGCGAGGTCTCCGAGCGCAGGAAACCCTCCTTGTCGGCGTCGAGCACTGCGACCAGCGACACCTCGGGCAGGTCGAGCCCCTCCCGCAGGAGGTTGATGCCGACCAGCACGTCGAACTCGCCACGGCGCAGAGCGGTGGTGATCTGCACCCGCTCCAGGGTGTCGATGTCGCTGTGCAGATACTGCACCCGCACCCCGGACTCGGCGAGGTAGTTGGTCAGCTCCTCGGCCATGCGCTTGGTCAGCGTGGTCACCAGCACCCGCTCTTTGCGCGATTCGACGCGCCGGATCTCGGCCATCAGGTCGTCGATCTGTCCGTCCGAGGGACGCACCTCGATCGGCGGATCGAGCAACCCGGTCGGCCGGATCACCTGCTCCACGAAGACGCCGCGGGTGCGCTCGAGCTCGAACGGCCCCGGCGTCGCCGAGATGTAGACCCTGCCGGGGATCTTGGCGTCGAACTCGTCGAAGGTGAGCGGCCGGTTGTCGAGGGCGCTGGGCAGACGGAAACCGTGCTCGACCAGCACCTCCTTGCGCGCCCTGTCGCCGTTGTACATGGCGCGCACCTGCGGAACCGTCTGGTGGCTCTCGTCGATGATCAGCAGGAAGTCGTCCGGCAGGTAGTCGATCAGGGTGGGCGGCGGAGCGCCCGGGGCGCCGCCGGTCAGGTGGCGCGAGTAGTTCTCGATGCCGTTGCACGAGCCGACCTCGCGCAACATCTCGAGATCGAAGCGGGTGCGCTGCTCGAGCCGCTGGGCCTCGAGCAGGGCGTTGTTGCGGTGCAGCTCCTGGAGGCGCTCGGAGAGCTCCTCCTCGATCGAGACGATCGCCCGCGACAGTCGTTCCTCGGGCGTCACGTAGTGGCTGTTGGGGTAGATCGGGATCTGCTCGAGCTCTTCGATCGACTTGCCGCTGAGCACCTCGAAGCGCGAGATGCGCTCGATCTCGTCACCGAAGAACTCGATGCGCACCCCGCGATCGTCGTAGGAGGTGAGGATCTCGAGCACGTCGCCCCGGACCCGGAACGCGCCGTGGAACAGGTCGAGCCCGGTGCGCTCGTACTGCATCTCGACCAGCGCCCGCAGCGCGTCGTCGAGGGAGCTCTCCTCGCCGCGCCGGAAGTAGCGCAACATGCCGAAGAAGGCCGACGGCGAGCCGAGGCCGTAGATGCACGACACCGAGGCCACCACCAGTACGTCGCGCCGCTCGAACAGCGACGTCGTGGCGCGCAGGCGCAAGCGCTCGATCTCCTCGTTGAGGCTGGTCTCCTTCTCGATGTAGGTGTCGGTCTGGGCGATGTACGCCTCGGGTTGGTAGTAGTCGTAGTACGAGACGAAGTACTCGACCGCGTTGTCGGGGAAGAAGCTCCGGAACTCCTGGTAGAGCTGCGCCGCCAGCGTCTTGTTGTGGGACAGCACCAGGGTCGGGCGCGACAGCTCCTCGACCACCTTGGCCATGGTGTAGGTCTTCCCCGAGCCCGTGACACCGAGCAGGATCTGCTCGGTCTCCCCTCGCCTCGCCCCGGCGACCAGGTCGCGGATGGCGGCCGGCTGATCCCCGGCCGGCTCGAAGGGCGAGCGCAGGGTGAACCGACGCGAGGCGTCGCGCCGCGCCGGCGTCGAGGAGGTCAAGCCAGCACCTCGCCGTTGTCGCGGGCAGGCGCCGGCCCGCCGTCGGAGGGCGCCGTCTCGAGCCGCTCCAGCCGTTCGATGAGCGGCAGGATCTGCGGCCAGGTCAAGGCTGCGCCACCGGACTGCCGCAGCATCGAGGTCCAGATCCGATTGATCTCGGTGGCCGTCGACCAGTCCACCGAACCGTGCTCTAGCGCTCGGCGCAGGCCGTCGAAGGCGCCCTGCACCCGGTTGCGTTGTGCATCGTTCAGATTGTCCTCGGTCAGCTCGACCAGGGTGCTCTGCCACCAGCCGACCGTCCAGTCCATGATCGCCGCGCTCTGCCACTGGGCGACCGCGAGCAGGCCGACGAGGACGAAGGCGAGGCAGCCACAACCGGCGAGGAAGGGGCGGGCGCAGCCGATCCGGGGGGCGCTCCCGGCCGGACGCCAGGGCCGGGGGAGCGGCGGGAGGTCTTCGGCGGCGGGGCGCGGTGCATCGTGCATCGTCGCCATCTGGGGAGCATAATATCGGTGGCGTGAGCAGCTCTTCCGATCCCGCCGCGTCCCCACAAGCGCCACCGGCGGACGACCTCGGCGCGCGGCGATCCCCGGCGTCCGGCAGCCGGGGCGGCTCCAGTTGGCGGCGCGCTGCCCGCTGGGTCATCCCGGCACTGGTCGCCATCGGCCTCGGGCTCGCCTTCGGCGCCGGGTTCGCCGCCACCATCGACGTGCCGGAGGTCGAGTCGATCATCGACTTCTCGCCCGGCCTGGTGACCGAGCTCGAGGCAGTCGACGGCCGGGTCTTCCAGACCTACTTCCGGCAGCGCCGGGTGATGCTGGGACCGGACGAGATCCCCGAGCTGCTGCGCGACGCGCTGCTGGCCGCCGAGGACAGCAACTTCTTCCAGCACGGAGGGGTCGACCTGATGGGCATCCTGTCCACCGTGGTCGACAACATGCTGCGCTCGGACCGCCGTCGCGGGGCCTCGACGCTGACCATGCAGCTCGCCGGATCGCTCTACCTCGATCGCACCCAGCGGACCTGGGAGCGCAAGATCCGCGAGGCGTTCTACGCCGTCGAGCTCGAGAAGACGCTGAGCAAGCAGCAGATCCTCACCCTCTACTGCAACTGGGTCAATCTCGGCCACGGCAACTACGGTTTCGAGGCCGCGGCCAACTACTACTTCGACCTCGGCGTCGACCAGCTGGACGCGGCGCAGATGGCGACCCTGGTGGCGATCGTGCCGCGACCTTCCGACTGGTCGCCGATCCGGCGGCCCGACTTCATGCGCCACCGCCGCGACCTGGTGCTGGCGCGCATGGTCGACGAGGGTGCCCTGGAGCCGGCAGAGTACGAGGCAGCGGTCGAGCAGCCGCTCGACGTCGTCGAGCGCACGACACGGCCGGACTCCGGCGCCTACTTCGCCGAGGCGGTGCGCCGCGAGCTCTACGACACCTACGGCGAGAAGGGCCTCTACGAGCGTGGCCTGCGCGTGCACACGACCTTCGAGCCGCGGATCCAGGCAGCGGTCGACGAGGCGCTGCGCGACGGCCTGGTGCGCATCGACCGCGAGACTCGAGGTTGGCAGGGGGCCCACCTCCAGCTCGGTGCCGAGGAGATGCAGAGCCGCGAGCTGCCCTCCTGGAGCAGCCTCCTGTGGGAGGACGGAGCCTGGGTGGAGGGCATCGTCGTGGCACGCGACGCGGCCTCGGCGACGGTGCGGGTGGCGGACCAATTCTCCACCCTCGAACGCTCGGGAATCGGCTGGACACGCAAGGGCAGGATCGACGCCGTGCTCGACGTCGGCGACGTCGCCTGGTTCGCGCTGCGGCTCTCCGAGGAGGCGAAGCAGCGACTGGCGGCGAACGCCGCGGCAGAGGGAGATGAGACGGAAGAGGGCGAGACGGTTCCGAGGGTCTCGGCCGCAACCGAGGCAACACCGGAGACCGGTGAGGTTGGCGATGCGGCGCAGGTCGACGAGCCGCCGCCGATCGACGACTTCGAGCTCGAGCTGATGCAGGAGCCCGAGATCGAAGGCGCCGTGGTGGTGCTCGACAACGCCAGCGGTGCGGTGCGCGCCCTCGGTGGCGGCTGGAGCTTCGCCCGCAACGAGTTCAATCGCGCCCTGCAGGCGCGGCGGCAGCCCGGCTCGGCGTTCAAGCCCCTGGTCTTCGGCGCCGCCTACGAGGCGGGCTTCACTCCCGCCGACACGCTCTTCGATGCACCGGTGGTCTTCCCCGCCGGCGACGGCTCGCCGACCTACAGCCCGCGCAACTTCTACCGCAACTACGAGGGGATCATCACCCTGCGACGGGCGCTCGAGAAGAGCATCAACGTCACCGCCGTGAAGCTGCAGAACCTGGTCGGCGTGCAGAGGGTCATCGAGTTCGCGCGTCGCTGCGGAATCCAGTCGCCCCTGCCGCCCTACCCCAGTCTCGCTCTCGGTAGCGCCGAGCTGACGCCGCTCGAGCTGGCGTCCGCGTACGCCGCGATCGCCAACGAGGGGACGTACCTCGAGCCGTACCTGATCGAGCGCGTCGAGACCCCCGACGGCCGCACCCTGCAGAGCCATCAACCGAGCGCAGCTCGCGCCATGGACCCGGCCGTCGCCTACCTGCTGGTCCACACCATGCGAGGCGTCGTCGACCGCGGCACTGCCGCGGCGGCCCGCTCCCTCGGTCTCGCCGCGGCGGGGAAGACCGGCACCACCGACGGCTTCACCGACGCCTGGTTCGCCGGCTTCAATCCCGACCTCACGGTGGTCGTCTGGGTCGGCTACGACCGCAAGCGCCGCATCGGCCGCAACATGACCGGCGCCCACGCCGCGCTGCCGATCTGGATGCAGATCCTCCGTCGGGGGCTCGACGAGGGCTGGGTCCTCCCCGCCGAGCGACGCGACTTCCAGGTGCCGCCGGGAATCATCTTCAGGGCGGTCGAACCGGAGTCGGGTCGACTCGCCGGGGCGGCCGCGCCGCGCTCGCTCCAGGAGGCGTTCCTGGTGGGCACCGAGCCGGTGCAGGAGTACACGCAGAAGTGGGGGCGGGTGCTCGACCTGCCGTGGTACCAGCAGCGTCGCTTCTACGGCAAGCCGAAGGATGGCGAGCGGATGCCGGAGGAGATCGAGGACTGGGACGCGGTGCTGACGCGGCGCGCCGCCCAGTAGCATCCAGAGTCGGGCGAAGGCCGCACCTCGCCCCTCGTCGACCGTCGTCAGCCCGGCTTGCTCGCGCGCAGGGTGTAGTCCTGGTCGCCGAACAGCAGCGAATCGAGCTCGTCGCGCAGGCGGGCGACCCGGCTCCAGACCGCCTCGAGAGCTTCGCCCGGCGGGCCATCACTCGTCACTGGCGGCTCCAATGGCGGCAGTCTCTCGAGCTCAGCGAACGGGTGGCAGGTCTCGAAGCCGATGTCGGCGAATCCGGCCGCCTCGCACTCGGCGACGAGCTGCTCCGGATGCACCGGGCGGAGATGGGTCGAGTCGACCCAGAAGTTGCGCGAACCGGCGACCAGCGACAGCGGGCTCGGGGTCTCGACGAGCAGCAGGCCGCCGGGGCGCAGGACTGCGAGCGCCTCGCGCAGCATGGTCCGCAGCACCTCGAGGGGCAGATGCTCGACGACGTGCAGGCAGGTCACCGCCCCGAGACTGCCCGGCGGACTCAGGCGCAGCTCCTCGACCAGGTCGCGATGCCGAACCTCCAGACCGTGGTCCTCGCGGCAACGTCGGACCATGGCGCGGTTGCCGTCCACTCCGCGGCTCTCGACGCCGGCATCGCGCAGCAGGCGAAGCAGCTCGCCGCGGCCACAGCCGAGATCGAGCACCGGCGCATGCTCCGCCAGCTCGCCGACGTAGCCGGCGAGCCTGTCGCGGATCTCCTCCTCGCTGCCGCGATGGCGCCGCTCGAACTCGAGGTAGGCGTGCTCGAGCAGCTCGGGCCCGCCCTGCTGACCGTCCTCCTCCGTTCGCCGTTCGCGCAGCGCCGAGGCCAGATCACGCTGGAGCAGGCGGCAGCGGTCGAGGGCGCGCTCGAGCTTCAGATCGACGCGGCTGTAGAGCGCGTCGTTGTAGCGGGCGACCTCACGCAGTCCTTCCGAGAGACACGCCTCGAGGCTGCTCACGCGCCGTTCCAGCGCATCGAGATCGACGCGTAGGTCCTCGATCCGACGTAGCCGCTCGATGACGATCAGATCGAAGACGCGCTGGCGGTCCCACAGGTCCTGTTGGGGGGTCTTCACCAGCGGCCGGAGCAGCCGCTTGAAGGCCACCACGAGCCGACCGATCAGGCCGCCGCGATGGCTGCCGATCGGCAGCGCCACGTCCTCCGACCACAGCCAGTGCCAGTCGTCGAGATCGCGCGTCGGCTCGCCACCAACGAAACGAGCGAGGCGGGTGTCCCCGTCCTCGCTCGTGCCGCGGGAGTGGTTTCGGTCGCTCACCGTTCCCGCCCGGGGTTGACCGCGGGCGACGTCTACGCAGTCGCCTCGGCCGCCACCGCCACCGTGATCTGGGCGACGACGTCCGGGTGCAGATCGATGCGGACCTCATGCTCACCGAGCGTCTTGATGCCGCCGGCGAGGTCGATCATCCGGCGGTCGATCTCGAATCCCTTGGCGTCGAGCGCCTCCTGGATGTCGATCGGAGTCACCGATCCGTAGAGGGTCTGGTTCTCCGAGGCGCGCTTGACGAGCTCGATCCGCAGACCTTCGAGTTTGGCGCCGATCTCGGCCGCCGCCTGGCGCTCTTCGTTGAGTCGGGCCTCGATCTTGGCGCGCTGCTGCTCGAACTGTGCGACGTTGCCCGCCGTCGCCGGCGCGGCGAGCTGGCGCGGGAACAGGTAGTTGCGAGCGTAGCCGGGCTTCACGTCGACGACTTCACCGCGCCGCCCGGTGTGGCGCAGGTCGCTCAGCATGATCACTTGCATGGACGCCGTCCTCAGTCCGTGGTGTACGGCAGCAGGGCCAGGTAGCGCGCCCGCTTGATCGCCTTCTGCAGCATGCGCTGGTGGCGAGCCGAGTTGCCGGAGATGCGGCGCGGCAGGATCTTCGCGCGCTCGGGCACGAACTGGCGCAGCAGGTTGATGTCCTTGAAGTCGATGTACTCGACTCCGTCGGCGGTGAATTTGCAGGTCTTGCGACGGCGGAAGAAGACTCTTCGACGGGCCATGACGGTTCCTCGCGAGCTCAGGCGCTGGCGGTCGCCGTCTCGGGCTTCTTCTTGCCCTTCGACGCCGCGCGCTTGAGATCCAGGTCGGTACGCACCGTGAGGAAGCGGAGCACGCGGTCGTGCTGCCGCATCCGCTGCTCCACCTCGGGCAGGGTGCTCTTGGGGTCGGCCTCGACGTAGTACACGTGGTACCGACCCTCGTTGAACTTCTCGATCGGGTAGGCCATCTTGCGCTTGCCCCAGCTCTCCTCGCGCGTGACCTCGGTCGTGCCGTCTGCCTGCAGCATGTCGCGGAACTCGTCGGTCAGCGCCACGCTCTCCTCGTCCGAAAGCCGGGGATCGGCGATCAGCACCAGTTCGTAGGTTCGTTTCAAGACGAAAGACTCCTGTATCCAGAATCGGTTGCGGCCACAGGGCTATACCGCGCAACGTGTTCGCTGCGGGGTGCGCTGCCTGTGGGCGAATCGGGCGCAGCCGAGACCGCTCCCTTCGGCGAGAGCGCTCGCGCTCCGGCACCAGCACTCGGACGGTGAGGCGCGAGCGGTCACCACACGCCGAGCGACGAGTCTAGCGAAAGTGCCGGAAAAGGCAAGGGTAACGCGGCGCGCTACCCTCACCTGCCGGCACCGCCCCCGGCACGATGTCCAAGAGGCGGTGACCGGAGCGGACGCCGGGTCCGCTCCGCCGCGAGCACGGTCGTGGCGCCGCCGCCGTCAGAGCACCAGCAGCGGCGCGATGACGAGCGAGACCACCGACATCAGCTTGATCAGGATGTTCAGGCTGGGGCCGGCGGTGTCCTTGAACGGGTCGCCGACCGTGTCGCCGACCACCGCCGCCTTGTGGGCGTCGGAGCCCTTGCCGCCGTGGGCGCCGCCCTCGATGAACTTCTTGGCGTTGTCCCAGGCACCGCCGGCGTTCGACATGAAGATCGCCATCATCACGCCCGACGAGGTCACCCCGGCGAGCACCCCGGCGAGGGCGCGTGGATCGTAGAAGCCGACCGCCACCGGCACGATGACCGCCAGCAGGCCCGGCAGCACCATCTCCTTGATCGCGGCACGGGTCGAGATGTCGACGCACTTGGCGTACTCGGCCTTCGCCTTGCCCTCGAGCAGTCCGGGGATCTGCTTGAACTGGCGGCGCACCTCCTCGATCATCTCGAAGGCGGCCCGGCCGACGGCCTTCATCGCCAGCGCCGAGAACAGGAAGGGCATCATCGCGCCGAGGATCACACCGCCGAAGATCTGCGGATTGGCGAGATCGATGGACTGGATGCCCACGGTGGTCTTGTAGGCCGCGAACAGGGCCAGCGCGGTGAGGCCGGCCGAGCCGATCGCGAAGCCCTTGCCGATCGCGGCGGTGGTGTTGCCCACCGCATCGAGACGGTCGGTGCGGGCGCGCACCTCGGCGCCGAGATGCGACATCTCCGCGATACCGCCAGCGTTGTCGGCCACCGGCCCGTAGGCGTCGACCGCCAGCTGGATGCCGGTCGTCGAGAGCATGCCGAGAGCGGCGATGGCGATGCCGTAGAGACCGGCCTGGTCGTAGGCGACCAGCACCGCCGCGACGAGCACCACGGTGGGCAGCGCGGTGGACTGCATGCCGACGGCGAGCCCACCGATGATGTTGGTCGCCGAACCGGTCAGGCTGTCGTTGGCGATCGACTGAGCCGGCTTCTTCTCGGCCGAGGTGTAGTGATCGGTGATCATGCCGATCGCGACGCCGGCGGCGAGGCCGGCGATGGTGGCCAGGAAGACGCCCATGGCCCCGAACTCCTGGCCGTCGACGAGGTAGACGTTGTCGCCGAGGATCTGGCGGGTGACCAGGAAGGTCGCGATCAGCATCAGCACCGAGGCGCTCATGGTGCCGAGGTGCAGGGCGTGCTGCGGGTTGCCGCCCTCCTTGGTCCGCACCAGGAAGGTGCAGACCAGCGACAGCACGATGCCGACGGCTGCGAGCACCATCGGCAGCAGCACCAGCTCTGGGGTGAAGTTGGTGCCACCGACCAGGGTGGCGGAGACGCCGAGCACCAGCGTGCCGACGATCGCGCCGACGTACGACTCGAAGAGATCGGCGCCCATGCCGGCGACGTCGCCGACGTTGTCGCCGACGTTGTCGGCGATGGTCGCCGGATTGCGCGGGTCGTCCTCCGGGATGCCGGCCTCGACCTTGCCGACGAGATCGGCACCGACGTCGGCTGCCTTGGTGTAGATGCCGCCGCCGACGCGGGCGAAGAGGGCGATCGAGCTGGCGCCGAAGGAGAAGCCCGTCAGCACGGTGACGACCCGCGACAGCGAGGCGTTGTCGCCGATGCCGAACTGGTTGGCGTAGAGCATGAAGAGCAGCGACAGGCCGAGCAGGCCGAGCCCGACCACCGCGAAGCCCATCACCGCGCCGCCCGAGAAGGCGATGCCGAGGGCCGCGTTGAGGCTCTGGCGCGCCGCCGCCGCGGTGCGCACGTTGGCAGACGTCGCCACACGCATGCCGATGAAGCCGGCCAGCGCGGAGCAGAACGCCCCGGCCACCATCGACAGCCCGACGAGCGCCGAGGAGCTCTCGTTGCCGGCGTTGGCGAACGCCAGCAGGGCCGCCGCGACGATCACGAAGACCGCCAGCACGCGGTACTCGCGTGCCAGGAACGCCATGGCGCCGTCACGGATGTGTCCGGCGATCTCGCGCATGGTGCCGTCGCCTGCGTCCTGCTTGTTGATCCAGGCGCTGCGCCAGGCGGCGTAGAGCAGCCCGAGCACGGCGGCTGCGGGCATCAGGTAGTAAATCGTGTCCACGTCTTCTCCTCCTCTTATCCTCGGATGGGGATCTGAATCTGTATGTGATCGGAGCGGAGTCGGTTCGGATCTTCGCTGGCTCGGAACCCGGTCTCTCGCCGCCGGGTCTGTGGGTGCGGCGGCGCCGGGAGTCGGCCCGCGAGCGTGGGGGCTCGGCATGCCCCGGATCCACGTCGGCTTCGTTCGCGCGCCGGCCGGCACCGGTAGCCGAGAGCTCCCGACCGCGACTCGGCGGACCGTGGGGGCTTCGGCCTCAGTCCGGCGGCGCTCCGTTGAACCGGTTCATCGCCTCGCCGTGCCCCTCATCGATCCAGCAGGTGACGCATTCGGCGGCTCTTTCGACCATCCTCTGCGCGGCCACCTGCTCTGACGCCTCGAAGCGCGTCAGGACGAACTCGGAGAGGTCCTCCCCTTCCGGTGGAGAGCCGACGCCGAGACGCAGGCGTGCGATATCGGAACTGCGCAGATTGTAGACGACCGACTCCATTCCGCGATGCCCGCCGGGGCTGCCCTTGGGGCGCAGCCGCAGCTCACCCAGCGGCAGGGCCACCTCGTCGTAGACCACCAGCACCTGCGCCGCCGAGAGGCCGATCTCCTCGACCAGGCACCGCACCGAGAAACCGGATCGGTTCATGTAAGTCTGCGGCTTCGCCAGGGCCACCGTGCGTACGGGACCCTCGCCCGCGGTTCCGGCCTCGGCAGCTGGCGGCCACGGCACCACCGCTATCTCGGCGCGACAGAGACCGCCGTAGCTCCCCTGACGCTCCGCGACCAGGCGGTCGACGACGTCGAACCCCACGTTGTGGCGGGTACCGAGGTACTCCGATCCCGGATTGCCGAGACCGACCACGAGCCGCTCGCAGTGAGCTTCGGAGAGAGGTTCGGGGAGCAAATCGGCACCTGCCATCGACTGAGGTTCCGCCTGCCGGCGCCTCGGAACCGTCCCGAGGCGCCCCGGCGACGCTCGCACGGCGAGCGTCCGCGGTCCAGCTTCGCGGCGACGGGACTAGTCGTCGTCCTCGCCCTGCTCCTCGTCCCGCTCCCCGATGACCTCGGGCTCGGCGGCCTCCTCGGCCTCCTCGTCGGCAGCAGGCTCCTCGATGCGAGGCATGCTGACGCTGACGATCACGCGGGTCGGCTCGTCGGTCAGCACGACCCCGTCGCCGAGCTGGAGCGCCGACGCCTCGATGTGATCGCCGATCGTCATCGCGGAGACGTCCACGGTGATGCTCGAGGGAATCGCGGTGGGCAGACACTCCACCTCGACCTCGCGGGTCGGGAAGTCGATCATCCCGCCATCGCGACGCACTCCGATCGGAGTGCCCGAGAGCTCGATGGGCACGTTGACCCGGACCACCTCGTCCATCGCGACCCGGTAGAAGTCGATGTGCACCAGCTTGCCGTTGCGCGGGTCGACCTGGAGGTCGCGGATCATCGCGTGGCGCTGCTCCGAGCTGCCGTCGAGCTGGAGCAGGAAGATGGCGTTCTCGCCGCCGCTGCGCAGGTGCGCCTGCATCTGGCGGTCGGATACGGACACCGGCACGGTCTCGACGTCTCCGCCGTAGACCACTGCCGGCACCTCGCCGGCGGCCCGCAGCCGCCGGTTCACGTTCTTGCCGAAGTCGTCTCGGCGCTGCACTTTCAGTTTGTACTCACTCATCGGAGCGGACCTCTCATGGATCGTCGCATGCCGTGCATGCGGAAGAAGGGGAATGCCCGTCGGCCATCCCCCGCTGCAGCCCCCTTGCTCTCGGGATCCGAGGTGGATCAGACGAAGAGGGAGGAGACCGAGCTGTTGTCGTGAATCCTGCGGATCGCCTCGCCGAGCAGGCCGGCGACGGAGAGCGGGCGTAGCTTGGCGCAGGCCTTGAGCTTTTCCTCGAGCGGCGTTGTGTTGGTCACGAAGACTGCTTCGAGGGCCGAGTTGCTCAGCCGCTCGAGCGCCGGGCCGGACAGGATCCCGTGGATCCCGATCGCGTAGACCTTCGCCGCTCCGTTGGAGAGTATCGCATCGACCGACTTCACCAAGGTACCCCCGGTGTCGATGATGTCGTCGAGAATCAGGGCGGTGCGGCCGTCGACGTCACCGATGACGTTCATCACCTCGGCGACGTTGGCGGCGACACGGCGCTTGTCGATGATCGCGAGGTCGCAGTCGAGGCGCTTGGCGATCGCCCGCGCCCGCGCCACACCGCCGGCGTCGGGGGCGACGATCATCAGATCCGGCTCGTTGAGAGCCTTGATCTGCTCGAGCAGGACCGGCGCCGCGAAGAGATGGTCCACCGGTATGTCGAAGTACCCCGAGATCTGGGCCGCGTGAACGTCCATGGTCAGCAGCCGGTCGGCACCGGCGGCGGCCAGCAGATCGGCCACCAGCTTGGCGGTGATCGGCACCCGTGGCTTGTCCTTCTTGTCCTGCCGCGCGTAGCCGTAGTAGGGCATCACCGCGGTCACCCGCGAAGCCGAAGAGCGCTTGAACGAGTCGAGCAGGATCAACAGCTCGACCAGGTTGTCGTTCACCGGTGGACAGGTCGGCTGCACGATGAAGACGTCGGAGCCGCGGACGTTCTCCTCGATCTGGCAGAAGATCTCGCCGTCGGAGAAGTTGAAGGAGGTGACCTCCCCGGTGGGGATCTCCAGATAGGCGCAGATCTCCTCCGTCAGGGCGCGGTGGGCGCGACCGCCGAAGACCTTGAGCTCGCTGTACATCTAGGGAAGTGCCGTGGGCTGATCTACGGGGTCGAAGACGCTACGGTGACCCCGAGCGCCGGGCCACCGGGAGGGTTCAGGTGGGCCGGCAGCGTCGAGGGCGCCGGGTCGGGCCGGACCGCAGGCGGAGCGGAACCCCACCGCCAGCGCGGCACGCGGCACGGCTCGAGGGCGCATCGTCTGCTGCGGCAAAGGAGAAGCGGGGATGAACGCTGTCGCGAGGTTGGCTTGGAGGGACGAGGAGGAGCCGATCTCTCGGCACTCGACGCAG
>QQVD01000005.1 GCA_003388555.1 Acidobacteriota bacterium
TCGTCGCGGCGCGGGCGGCGGCCCTGCCGCTCGCGGCGGCCAGCGTCGACGCCGTCGTGGAGCGCGGCATGCTGCACGGCTTCGAGCCGCCCGCCAGGCAGCGCGCCCTCGCGGAGCTGGCGCGGGCGCTGCGCCCCGGATCCTGCTGCTGGCTCGAGGGCGCGCGCGAGGACGACGAGGAGTCGGGGCTCACCGGTCTCGACGGCCCGGCGTTCGTCGGCCAGTTGCAGGCGGCCGGTCTTCGCGTCGTTGCCAGCGGAGACAGCGGATTGGTGGCGCGCAGCGGTCGGCTCGCGGCCCGTTGGTGGCGGCTCGAGCGCTTCGGCTGAGGCCGCCGTCGCCGAGCTCCCCTACACGCACGAGAGCCCCGCCCGGCGCGCGGCCGAGCGGGGCTCCCTGTCCGGATCCGGACCGCCGTCACGACCTCGGGGGCCGCCACGGCGATCCGGCGGTACCTCAGTTCCAGTCGAAGTCGAAGGAGTACTTCACCCTCGCGTAGTAGAAGGCGCCGTTGAAGCCGAACGGCGAGAACTGGCTGTACAGGTTGCCGACACCGCCGCGTGCCCCGGGGTTCTCCTCGGGATAGGTGTCGAGGGCGTTCTGGGCGCCGAGCACGAAGGTGACCGCCTCGTTGAAGGTGTAGGCCGCCTCGAGATCGACGATGTACTCACCGCCGTAGTTCTGCCCGTCCTCCGAGTCGAACCAGCCGTCGAAGTAGTTGATCCGGCCCAGCAGCCGTAGCTTGCGGTCGAGCGCGAAGTGGTTTCCGGTGAGGCTCCAGCGCGTCTCCGGCAACGCTCCCTCGAGCTCCATGATGCGGGTCTGGTCGAGGGTCTCCGGGTTGAACTTCACAACGTCCGTCTCGGTGTGGTTGAACAGCAGGCTGAAGTCCGTGTTCTCCGAGAGGTCGTAGGTCGCCACGACGTCGATACCGGTGGTCTCGGTGTCGAAGTCGTTGGCGAAGAAGCGGAAGTTCGCCAGGTTGCCGGCACTGGTGATGCCTTCGGCGATCAGCTGCTCGACCTCTTCGGGCGTCAACGAGAAGTTCTGCGTCACCGCGAGGCGATCGGAGACCTCGATGTGGAAGAGGTCGGTGGTGAGGGTGAACGCGCCGTTCTGCCACACGAAGCCGGCGGCGTAGTTGATCGCCGTCTCGGGCTCGAGCGGCTCGCCGCCGCGCAGTTGGGCGACGCGTGAGCTCGACGGGATGGTGCCGTTGTTGACCAGGTCGTTGAGCACCAGGTCGAACTCGGTCGACACGTTGAAGGCATTCGACTGTCCCGGCGTCGGCGCCCGGAAGCCGCTGCTGACGCTGCCGCGCACGCTGAATGCCTCGTTGATCTCGTAGCGACCGGCGAGCTTGCCGTTGAGCGTCGAGCCGAAGTCCTCGAAGTCCTCGAGGCGGACCGCTGCGCCCACCGTCCAACGATCGTCGTCGGCGTCGATCTCGAGATCGCCGTAGAGGGCGTAGTTGCTGCGGCTCCAGGACCCGGCGGCGATGTCACCGAAGCCGGGGAAGCCGTTCGACGCGGCGCTGAAGCCCTGCGCGGCGAGGGGGCCGATCTGGTAGGACTCGAGCTGGCCGATGCCGATCTCGAACTGCTCGTCACGCCACTCCACGCCGCCGGCGATGTTGGTGTTCTCGTTGAGCGCGTAGGTGACGTCGAAGTTGAAGTTGAGCTCGTCCTGCTTGTAGAGGCCGGGGTCGAACTCGGTCGGGGTGTTGGGCCCGAGGGAGGCGTTCACCGTGTTGCGGATGAAGAAGTCGACCTCGTTGGAGCCCTGGCTGATGCTGAAGTCCCAGCCGATGCCCCCTTCGGTCCGTCCGCGCAGGCCGAGCAGCAGCGAGTAGTCCTCGACGTCACCACCGAAGTTGGGGGTGAAGCCGCCGGGGAACAGCTCCTGGAAGGAGAAGCAGTTGGGGTTGTTGAACACCTGCGCCAGCGCGGCGGGGTCGGGCACGTTGTTGGTGATCCGCACCACCGGGCAGTTCGCCGAGCCGTCGAGCACGCCGTCCTGCGCGTCGAGCAGATCGCCGATCAGCAGCGTCTGGCCGCCGTCGGCACTGAACACCGCGCCGCGGGTGTTGGGGTTACGGAAGTAGAAGCCGCCGGTGGTGGTCTTCTCGGCGTAGTTGGCGTGACCGTAGAACTGCTGGCCGCCGTCGAAGAGCTTGCCGAAGTTGAACCACACCTTGGTGTCGTCCTCGATCTCCGGCGAGCCCCACACCTGCGCCGGATTCGCCACCGCGGTGTTGCCGGCCGCGATCAGGGCAGCCGCGTCGTCACGCTGCACGCTGCGATCGGTCGGGTCGCTGCCGCCGTACTCGGCGCTGACGTTGAAGTAGCCGTTCTCACCCAGCGGCAGGCCGAAGTTGGCCGCCACCGACACCGCGTCGCCGTCGCCCTCGGCGTAGCTGCCGGTGCGCACCTCGACGCTGCCTCCGTCGGAGTCGTCCTTGAGCAGGAAGTTCATCACGCCGGCGATGGCGTCGGAGCCGTACTGCGCCGAGGCGCCGTCACGCAGCACCTCGACCTGGCGCAGGGCGATCGACGGGATCACCGAGATGTCCGGCCCCTGGGCGCCGTCGGCGACGCCGTTGCCGAGCCAGTAGATGACCGCGGCGCGGTGGCGCCGCTTGCCGTTGACCAGCACCAGGGTGTGGTCTGGCGCCAGGTTGCGCAGGGTCGCCGGGCGCACGATGGTGGAGGCATCGGAGATCGGCTGCGTGTTGACGTTGTACGAGGGCGCCAGGGTGCGCAGCAGGTTGCTGAGGTCGGTGTCGCCCTGGTTCTGGAAGTCGTCGGCCGAGATCACGTCGATCGGCACGATCGACTCGGTGATCGAGCGCGGTTCGGCGCGGGTACCCGTGACGACGACCTCCTCGGTGAAGACGACCGGCTGTTCGGGCTCGTCGTCGTCGGTGGCGTCCTGGGTGAGCGCCGGCGTCGCCAGCAAGAGCAGAGCGACGAGCGCCGCGAGCAGCACGGCGGACGAGGAGAGGCGCTCTCGGAGGAAGGGGAGCGGGTGGGTTCGCATGTCGGGTCTCCTGTCAGGGGGCTGGCGCTTCGCCTGCACCTCTCCCGCGGCCCTGACCGCGGGCGATTCGAACGGTGGCGAGCTGGATCAGCTGCATCGCGAAGCTCGGATGGTCTTCGTTTTGTTGAAGAACTTCAAAAGGATAGCCCAAGACAGGGGAAAGTCCCGCGTCGTTTGTTGGGGCGGTGGCGTGAACTCGTGGGGATCCGATGCCGCCGGGTACGTCGTGAGGCGAGCCCGGGTTGCGCACCCCAGCGAGGCGGCGGGGCTTGGTCCGTGCGGCGCCCTCCACGCCGGCAAAGGCGTGCGAGCCCAGCTGAACGGCGGGTCTCGGGCGGCGGCGATGCGAGCTCTCTGGCACGTTCGGCGCCCGCTTTCCGAAAAGAGAGGTGAACGCTGCCGGGGCGACCGGCGCCTACCGCGGCGAGGTGACGCCCCGAGCATCCGCCCGGCAGCGGCCTCAGCCCCTGAGGCCTCGGCGGCCGGGCTTCGGGCCCTGAAGAAGAGAGGAACCGCCATGATTCGAAGCTCCGTTCCCGATCCGGCCTGCCGACTCGAGCTGCGCGCCCGGCGGTCTCGAGCGCTCGTGCGATCGATCCTGACGATCGTCGTGCTCCTGAGCCCGCCGTCGGGGGTGCTCGCGCAGCTCGGCGGCACAGAGTTCTGGTTCGACGGTCCCGAGGCGGTCCAGCCTGGCTCGGACCGCGAGGATCCAGACGTCGCGGTCGACGGAATGCGCCGGACCATCGTCGCCTGGCAGGCCAACAGCAACGGCCAGGACGTGTACGTGCGCCGCTTCGACGAGATCGGCGCCCCTCTCGAGGATCCGATCCTGGTCAACACCACGATCGAGAACAGCCAGCGCTTCCCATCGGTGGCGGCGGCGGCGGACGGCTCCTTCGTCGTCGTCTGGGTGAACCGTGTGGACATCCCACCGGACCGTGGCGTGGCCAACTACTCGATCCGCAGCCGTCACTTCGGCAGTGACGGGCTGCCGACCGCGAGCGAGCAGATCGTCAACCAGCTCGATCCCACCTTCGGTGGCGGCTCCCACCTGCCGGACGTCGCTGCTCTGACCGGCGGAGGTTTCGTGGTCGTCTGGCGCTCCAGCACCACGAACGGCGACGACTCCAGCACCAGCATCCAGGGAAGGTTGTTGAACGCCAGCGGCACGCCTGTGGGCACGCAGTTCCAGGTCAACACCACGACCGACGGACTGCAGAGCAGCCCGAACGTGGACGGACTGCCGGCGGTCGACCCGGACGGCGACTACGACGGTGGGTTCGTCGTGGCATGGAACCGACCCGGCGTGCACGTCCGGCGCTTCCGCGCCGACGGGACCTCGGGCGAGAACGATCTGCAGATCGACATCGACAACGACGGAGAGCGGACCGACATGGCGGTCGCCCAGCACACCGGTCAGGTGGCCGTCGCGTGGTACTTCAACGACGCGGTGCGGACCCGCCTGCTCGACAGCAACCTGAGCTTCGTGTCGGGCCAGCTGATGGCAAGCGCGGTCAGTGACACCACCGCGGACCATCCGACGATCAGCGACGTCGGGCTCGACGGCTTCTACCTCGCCTGGGACAGCTCGACCGGGCCGACCGGCACCGACGCCTCGGGCGACAGCATCCAGGCGCGCATCCTCCAGGTCGACGGGACGTTCGAGGGTCCTCAGTTCCAGGTCAACACCTGGATCATGAACAACCAGCAGCAGCCAGCGCTCGGCTCATCGGACGGTCGGCTCGGTATCGCCTGGCGGTCGGCTGGCAACCCGGTGCCCGGGGCCAACCTCGCCGACGACCACATCATCGGCTACCTGCTGAACTACTGCGACGGCATCTTCTGCGACGACTTCGAGTCGGGCGACACCACGGCATGGTCGACCAGCGTTCCGTGAGGTCGCGGAAAGCCGGGCGGGCCGGGCTACCCAGGGGGCGCTCGACCGCGATCGCTCCGAGCGCGCTGTGCGGGCCCCGGCGAGCGCGACGGTCCGGTCCGGCCGGTGAGAAGCCGCGCCGGGTCGGACGACTCCGGGTCAGGCCAGCTCGCGGCGCAGCAGTCCCTTGGCCTTGAGCCAGTCGCGCTGGACCGTGCGCAGTGACAACCCCAGGGCGGTCGCGGTCTCTTCGGCGGTCAGGCCGCCGAAGAAGCGGCACTCGAAGACGCGGGCGATGCGCCGGTCGACCTCGGCGAGACGACGCAACGCACGGTCGATCGAGAGCAGCGTCTCGACTTCGCGGTGGGCTCCGGCTCCGACGTCGATCCTGTCGAGGGTGATCGGCCTCTCGCCGGAGCCTCGCTTCTTTGCCGAGCGCGCCCGCGCCTCGTCGACCAGGATCAGCCGCATCGCCCGCGCCGCCACGGCAAAGAAGTGCTGCCGGCCGTCGAAGTCGACCAGCGTCTGGTCGACCAGACGCAGATAGGCCTCGTGGGCGAGGCCGACCGTGTCGAGCGTGCCGCCAGGCCGCCAGCGCGCCAACTGCTGGCGAGCGATCACCAGCAGTTGGTCGTAGACCAGCGGCACCAGTCGGTCGAAGGCCTCGGCGTCGCCGCGATGGTGGGCTTCGAGGAGCAGGGTGATCTCGCCCCGGCTCCCCGGGTCGATCTCCGGCGACTCGCTGTAGCTCGCGCTCATTCGGCGGCTCGGGTCACGGGACAACGTTCCTCGACGGCGTGGCGACGGCGCATCAGGGGTGAGGCCTCGGGAAGACCGGCCGGGAGGTTCTCGAGGCTCTCGCGCAGCCGCGACCGGGCGAGGGTGCAGCGGCCGCGCAGTGCCTCGATCTGGGCGAGGCCGAGAAACGACTGGCCGAGGGCCGCGAGGGGGCGCTCCGACAGATGAGTCTGCTGCCATGTGGACGCCGCCAGGAGCAGTCGCTCGGCCTCGTCCAACTCGCCGCCGTCGACCAGGGCGAGTCCCAGGAGACTCTGGGCCCGGTGTGCGGTGGCGTTGTCGTCCCCGAGTGACCCACGGACGAGCGCGACGCCACGGCGGTAACGCTCGGTCGCCGCGGCGACGTCTCCGAGCGCCAGCTCGACGCCGGCCAGGTTCATCTCGGCGCCGATCCGGGTCGGGTGGGACGCGGTGACGTCGTCGAGCTGCCGCAGACCCCGTTGGGCGACCGCTCGGGCCTCCTGCAGCTCGCCCTGCATCAGCAGCGCGCGCGACAGGTTGGTGAGCGAGGTTGCGGTGCGGCGGTTGTCCTCACCGAAGACCTCGGCGGCGGCACGGTGGCTCTCGCGGTAGAGCTCCTCGGCCTCTGCGTACCGACCGAGACTCATCAGCCCGTTGGCGAGATTGTTTCGGGTCGTGGTGGAGTGGGGGTGCTCGGGACCGTAGAGGCGATCGAAGACCATCAGGGCGCGACGATGGGTGTCGATGCTCTCCTCGATCGCGCCCTCGCGACTGAGGATCAGCGCGAGATTGGTGCGGGTGATCGCGGCCTCCGCGGTCTCTCCCTCCGCTTCGAAGATCTGCAGTGACCTGGTCGAGTGGAGTCTGGCTTCGCTCGCTTGGCCTCTTCGCAGATAGAGCCGTCCGAGCTCGCGGTGCGTTCGGGCAGCGTCGAGCGACTCGCCGGCGCCGTCGCGCTCGAGGAGCTGCAGAGCCGCGAGCAGCAGCTCGTCGACGCCGTCGAGCTCGCCGAGGCTCCGGCGCACGTTGGCCAGCGTGGTGTACGCGCGAGCGAGCGCCTGCCCGTCACGTGTCGCGTCGCCCTCCATCAACTCGACGGCTTCCGCCGCCAGGGAGAGGGCCTCCTCGTCTTCGGAGAACGAGAGGTGCGATATCGCCATCACCTCGAGCATCGAGGCCAGGACCACGGGATCCGACGCCAGCTGTTGACGCGCTCCGGCCGCCGCACTGGTGAGCATCTCGCGCGCCGTGAGCTCGCCGCTCCCGAGCGAGTCGGCGCTGGCAGAGCTCAGCATGCCGGTCAGCAGGCGCACCACCCGCTCTGCCCGTGCCGCCTGCACGCGCGCCCGATCGCGCTCCCTTGCAGCGGCCTGACCCTGGAGGTAGACCGCCGCCACTCCGGTCGTGAGCAGGAGAGCGGCAGCGCATGCCGAAACGGTGGCCGCCCGGTGGCGCCGCACGAACTTCACCAGGCGATCGGCTCGTGAGATGCGGTGGGCAAGGACCGGTCGTCCTCCGAGCCATCGTCGAAGGTCCTCCTGCAGCTCGGCGACGGTGGGGTAGCGCTGCTCGGGATCGGCTCGCAGCGACTTCAGCACGATCACGTCGAGGTCGCCGCGCAGTCGACGCGCGACGCGGTCCGGACGCCGATCGGCGTCGCTCTCTGCTGCGACGGCTCTGGCGCGAACGCTCGGCGCGGGTGGGTCCTCGCTCTGCACGAGCTGATGCAGCTGGTGGGGAGAAACGCCGTCGAGGTCGAAAGGACCGGCTCCGACGAGCAGGTGGTAGAGCAGCAGGCCCAGCGAATAGACGTCACTGGCGGTCGACACCGGTTCGTTCGCGAGCTGCTCGGGTGAGGCGAACCCGGGGGTCATCGGCTGCAGCACCGTTCCTGCCTGCTGCTCGTCGTCCTCCAGGATCTTGGCGATCCCGAAGTCGAGCAGCTTGACGTCGCCCTCGGGGGTGACGAGGCAGTTGCTCGGCTTGAGATCGCGGTGCACCACCAGGTTCCGGTGGGCGTAGTGCACCGCTTCGCAGACATCGAGGAAGAGCTCGACGCGCGAACGCAGGGAGAGCTCTTCTTCGTCACAGAACGTGTCGATGGGCCGGCCCTCGACGAGCTCCATCACCAGGTAGGGCGAGCCGTCGTCGGTGACGCCTCCGTCGAGCAGGCGGGCGATGCCGGGATGTTCGAGGCGCGCCAGGATCTGGCGCTCGATGCGGAAACGCCGGCGAGCAGGTTCGGACTCGAGTCCCTGGGGAAGGAGCTTGAGGGCAACCGTCTTCTCGAACTCGTCGTCCGCCCGCTCGGCGCGGTAGACGACGCCCATGCCACCGCGGCCGAGGATCTCGAGCAGGCGGTAGCGGCCGATCGTTCTCTCGCTGCGCAGCCGGTGGGACCCGTCGCCGTCGCTTCGCGTAAGGCCTCGCAGGCTGGCGCCCTGCGGGCTCGGTCGGTGAGGTTCCGCGCCGCCCGGCGCGAGGCCGTCGAGAAGCACGGGCACCAGACGGTGCAAGGGAGTCTCCACCGCGTCGCCGCCCACCTGCATCGCCTCGAGCAGCTCGACCGCCTCGCGCTCCAGCTCCGGGTCGCCGCCGCAGAGCTCCGACAGACGGTCCTTCGACTCTCGTGAGATCGGGATCGCGCGGTGCAGTCCCTGATCCAGCGCGGCGTCGATGACGACCTCGAGCCGCTGCCAGGCCTGCTGCCTGTCGGCCGACATGGGCGCAAGCTAGCAGAGCGCCCGCGTTCGGCCTGCATGCTGTGATCTCGACGCCCGCCACCGTCAGCAGAGCGGCCCCGGGCGTCGAGACACCTAGGCCCCTAACTCGTCCGATCTCGTGCTCGCGCTGGATCGGCCGAGGTACGGGCGGCGCCTCTGGCCGGTGAGCCGCCGCGGTCGCCATCGCTCAGCGCACCGGCTCGACGCGGTAGGTACGCCAGGGAGAACGACGCTCACCAGCCGGGTCGAGGACCCGGATGCGCAGCGGGCTGTAGGAGGCGATGTCGTTCCAGAATCCCTGCGGGACCGGACCGAAGACGATGCGCTCCTGCTCGATCGGAAAGGCGCCGCTCACCTCGGCGAGGGCGCCGAGACCGAGCACGCCCGGACCGTCGAGCCGGTACTCGATCCACACCTGCTCGGACTCGGCGCGGCGGCGGACGCGGGCGGCAGGAGGCGGCGGGTCCGCTGCGTAGGACTCGGCCGGCACCGCGCCGGGCTGGGCGGCTTCGCCGGACTCCCCGAGCTCGGAACGTCCGGTGCCGGGGGCGCCGGAAGAGCTCCAGGCGAAGGCGATCTGGCCAGCGCCGTCGTCCCAACGCACCGTCTGCGACGCCGGTTCGACGATGCGCAGACTCTCGGCGAAGGCGTCGACCGCCTCGGGAGCGGGAGGTACCGCCGCGTCCTGCAGCAGCACCAGGCGGCGTTCCGCCTGGCGGCCGCGCCACTGTTCGAGGCCCCGCAGGAGACGCTGCACGCGTCCCGGCTCGCAGGGCGTGGCGGCGGCGGCGTCCCACGGCGGCGCCTCGAGCACCTGAGAGAGGGTGCGCTCGGCGTCGCCGACAGCGCCCCTCGCATCGAGCCAGGTCGACACCAGGCAGGCGCCGTCGGTGACCCCCTGCAGGCGCACGCCGCGCAGCTCGGGAGGCGTCAGGTTGCCCCCGGGCGATGTATCGAAGAAGGCGAGTGCGGGCCCGGTGTCGCCCAGAAGAGCGTCGGTGAGACGGGCGAGGAAGCCGTTCTCGTCGCGCAGCAGCGAGGCGTCGGACGATCGCGCCTCGTCCTCGAACCCATCGCCGAGCAGTGCCTCGACCGTGGCCAGCACGTCGGTGGGCTGGACCAGCTCGTCGCGCACCGCACCGGACGGCACTCCGGGTCCGGCGAGCACGAGGGGGACGCGCAGCAGCTGTGGAGCGAGCCGCGCCTCCGCGGCGGTCGAGGCGTGACCGATCCAGGGAGGCTGGTGCCAGGAATCGAGCAGCTCCTCGCCGTGGTCGGCGACGAACACGATCAACGTGTTCTCCAGGCGGCCGGTGTCCTCGAGCGCCGCGAGGATCCTGCCCAGGGCCTCGTCCATCGCTGCGACGTCGCGGTCGTAGAGGTCGACCAGCCGCTCGCGGTCGCCCGGCGCGAACGGTGCCTGGTGTCGCGATGCGAGCGGCACGGTGCCCTGGGTCTGTGCCGCCTCGAGGCCGGGCGAGCCCGGCACGGTGGCCCGCGGCGCGCGGTAGCCGGTGGCGCCGTACGGCAGGTGGGTCTCGAGCAGGTGGAGCCAGGCATGGAACGGACGCTGGGAATCGACGCCGCCGAGCCAGGCGGCGAACGCCTCCGCCACCCGGTCCTCGCGCAGGCCGCGCTGCGGCTCTCCGAGACCGAGGTTGCGGAAGTAGGAGATCTGCGAGAAGAACGAGAAGTTGCCCAGCACGTAGCCGCGTGCCTCGAGCAGCCGCGGCAGGGTCGGCAGCTGGCGGGGCGTGGTGTCGTCGCGGTAGACGACCCCGTGCGCCGGAGGGAACTCGCCGCTCATCACCGAGACCATCGCCGGCGCGGTCCACGGTGCGCTCGCCCAGGCGTTGGTGAACAGGGTGCCGCGCGCGGCGAGGCGCTCGAAGTGCGGTGTCGCGGGCGCCGCCGGGTTCCAGGGGCGTAACCGGTCGACGCGCAGCGAGTCGGGCGAGATCAGCAGCACCGACGGAGGTGGGCCGGGGGGCGGGGCCGGCGTACCGTCGTTGCAGGCCGCGGTGGCGGCTGCGAGCAGCAGGGCGGTTCGCGCGCGGATCGTCGACACTTGGTGGATCTCGGGCTTTGCTGGGGAACGGCGTGGCGGGTGGTCGCGGCGAGGTCGGTCGCTGACTTCCTCGCACGACTCCCTCCTCAACACGGCCGATGGCGGGAGATTCCGCGGCCGTCTCGGCATCGCCGTCCGCGCCGACCCCGCTGCCTGGCGCGGGCCTTCGTCCGTCTTCAGCGGAGCTCGGGCGGTCCGGCGCGTTCTCGGAGCCGCTGTGCAGGTGCGCTGTGCAGGTGCGAGACTGGCGCCATGAGCCCGGCAGACACCGAGTCCTCCGGCACTCCCGGCACTCCCGGCACTCCCGGCACTCCCGGCACTCCAGGCACTCCCGGCACTCCCAGTGGCTGTGCCCGCACCGCCTACGTGCTGGCCCGCCGCGAGACCTCGCAGTTCAGTGACGTCTACGGTGGCGGCGGCGACGTCATCGGGCTGGACTGTCATCTCGTGCGTCCGCGGCAGAGGGAGTCGGACGAGGTGCTGGTGTTCATGCACCCGACCGGTGGCGGCATGTACCTGCCGATCGTCAGCGGTCTGGCGCGCGCCGGCCACCACGTGATCTGGGCCAACTCGCGCTACCGGGGCACCGACTCGGCGTTGATCATGGAGAAGGTGGCGGCCGACCTCGGCGCGGTGGTGGCCGACGCGCGCGATCGACTCGGCTACCGGCGCGTGGTGCTCGCCGGCTGGTCCGGGGGCGGCTCGCTCTCGCTCTGGTACCAGGCGCTGGCAGAAGCCGGAGCGGGCATCCGGGACACGCCGGCCGGCGATGCCTACCGCGTCGAGGCCGCGGCGCTGCCGAAGGCGGACGCCGTGCTCGTGCTGGCGGCGCACGTCAGTCGTCACGCCACCCTGACCGAGTGGCTCGACCCGTCGATCGAGGACGAGGCGAGGCCGTTCGAGCGTCGCGTCGACCTCAACCTCTACGATCCACGCAACCCGCACCGGCCGCCCTTCACGCCCGGGTACGTCGAGCGCTTCCGCGCCGCCCAGATCGCCCGCAACCGACGTATCACGGAGTGGGTGCGCGCCACGCTCGACCAGCTGCGCGCGGTGGGCGAGCCACACGCCGAGCGGGCCTTCGTGGTGCACGGCACGATGGCCGATCCGCGCTGGCTCGACGGCGAGCTCGAGCCCAGCGACCGCGAGGTCGGGCGGTGCTACCTGGGGGATCCGAAGGTGGTCAACGACGGACCGGTCGGCCTGGCGCGCTTCTGCACCCTGCGCAGCTGGCTGAGCCAGTGGAGCTGGGACGACGCGCGCGCCGACGCGGTGCGCAGTGCCGCGGCGATCGTGGCTCCCGTGCTCGTCGTCGGCAACACCGCCGACGACGCCTGCACGCCGTCGCACGCGCGTCGCATCTTCGCCGCCCTCGGTGGGCAGCCGAGGCGCTTCCACGAAGTCGTCGGCGCGACGCACTACTACACTGGAGCCCAGGGGCGCGAGCACCTCGCCGAGGCGGTGCGGGTGGTCGGCGAGTTCCTGGCAGAGGCCAGGGGATAGGGACGAGGGACGAGGGAAAAGGGAAAAGGGAAAAGGGAAAAGGGAAAAGGGAAGGGGGCGGAGAGGGGTCAGGGAAGAGCGAGAGAGCTCGCGCCCGATTCGTGGCCGCGCCGGGTTTGCCCCTCGGGCAGCGAGGAGACGAAATGATGAGCTGGGTGCAGGGGATCCACCACGTGACTGCCGCGGCGACCAGTGCGCAGGGTGACCACGACTTCCACACCGGCACGCTCGGCCTGCGCCTGGTCAAGCGCACCGTGAACCACGAGACGGCCGACCAGTGGCACCTCTTCTACGGCGACGACGTGGGCAATGCCGGCAGCATCATGACCAACTTCATCTTCGAGGACGTGCCACTGCCGGCCTACCGCCGCGGACGCGGCACGATCACCGAGGTCGCCTACTCGGCGCCGCCGGAGTCGATGCAGTTCTGGCGCCGCCGACTCGGTGAGGCGGGGGCACTCGATGCGAGCGGCGAGGAGGATCAGAAGGCGCCGGAGCGCTTCGGCGATCTGGTGCTGCGCTTCCGTGATCGCTCGGGAATACCGGGTGAGATCGTCGCCTGCGACGACTCGCGAGCCGGGAGCGCCGGTACGGAGGAGGTGCCTCGCGAGCACTCGTTGCGGGGGCTGCACAGCGTCACCCTGCTGTCTCGCATCCCGGAGCTGACCATCGGGTTCTTCTGCGAGCTGCTGCGCTTCCAGGTCGCCGGCGTCGAGGGTTCCCGCACCAGGTTGCGAGCGCCGAGCGGCGGGCCAGGCTCCTTCGTCGACGTGCTCGACGAACCGGATGCCCCGTGGGGGCGCTGGGGCCTCGGCGGCATCCACCACGTCGCCTTCACCGTGCCGTCGCGCGAGACGATGGAGCAGCTCGCGCGGGTGCTGTCCGGCGCCGGCCTCATCCTCACCGACCTGCGCGACCGCAAGTGGTTCCACTCGATGTACCTCACCGAGCCGGGAGGCATCAACGTAGAGTTCAGCGATCTGAGTCCCGGCTGGACGATCGACGAGGAGCCGCAGTCGCTCGGCACGACGCTCTGCCTGCCCAAGCAGTGGGAGGCGCAGCGGGCCGAGATCGAGGCGCGGCTGCCGGTGCTCGAGTTCTGAACCGAGACGTCCCGAGGGCTTCACCGACGCTTCGCAGTCGCGTGCGCCGGTCGCTCCAAGGGCGCCACTGCCGCCGGTGGGAGCGGCGACGAGACCGACCAGGAGATTCCCGACGATGACGCTTCCCGCCTCGGAGGCCCTCCAGCGGCTGATCGAAGGCAATCGCCGCTTCGCATCCGGAACGGCGACCGTGCATCCGGCCCATCGCACCCGTCCCGAGGACACGGTGGAGAAACAGGAGCCGTTCGCCATCGTGCTCGGTTGCTCGGATTCGCGGGTGCCGGCAGAGATCGTCTTCGACCAGGGCCTCGGCGACCTCTTCGTGATCCGGGTGGCGGGCAACATCGTTGCTCCTTCGCAGGTAGGCAGCGTCGAATTCGCGGCGAACTTCGG
The DNA here is from genome assembly GCA_003388555.1 of Acidobacteriota bacterium. Lineage (GTDB taxonomy): Bacteria > Acidobacteriota > Thermoanaerobaculia > Multivoradales > Multivoraceae > QQVD01. Next base: position 13,468 of record QQVD01000005.1, read on the forward strand.
CACCCGGCTGGTGGTGGTGCTCGGCCACACCCGCTGCGGTGCGGTGCTGGCGACGATCAACGAGTTGAAGAGGGGCCGCGGAGGGGAGTCGCGCAACCTGCGCTCGATCGTCGATCGGGTGCGGCCGGCGGTCGAGCCTCTCTACGAGACCCATCCGGACGGCGGCGACTTCGAGGATCTCTGGCGCCGCGCGGCGCGCGCCAACACCCGGGCTTCGGTGAGTCAGCTGCGCCACGGCTCGCAGATCCTCGAGGAGCTGATCGAGCGCGACGGCCTCATGGTCGTCGGCGCCGAGTACTCGCTCGAGACCGGTGAGGTCGACTTCTTCGACCGACCGTGAGTGGTGCGGCGTGAGCGACCACGACCTGTCCGCGGCGCCGGTGCCAGCTCCCGGACTTCCCGAGCCGCGCTTCCTGATGCTGCGCCGTTTCGACTGCGAAGCGCCTGTCGCACCGGGCAGCCGCTCGCGCCTACGCCCGGGCGACGCACGATGGTTCCGCGGCGATGGTCTGGCCGAGCGGCTGGCGCGTGAGCTCTGCGCCCAGCGGGCCCTGCCGCTCAAGGAGCTGGTCGAGGCCTACGAGTTCTTCGCCCGGGTCCGGCGACGGGTGCGGGCCGCGACGGTGTGCGATCTGTGCTGCGGTCACGGCCTGGTCGGAGTGCTGTACGCGCTGTTCGAGCGCAAGGTCGACGAGGTGGTCCTGGTCGACCGCCGCCGGCCGGAGAGCTGGCCGAGGATCCTCGAGGCGGACCGCCGGGCCGCACCGTGGGTCGAGCCCAAGCTGCGCTGGGAGGTCGCGACGCTCGAGCGTGCCGCACCAAGCCTGCCGGAAGGCGCCGCCCTGATCGCGGTGCACGCCTGCGGGTTGCGCACCGAGCGGGTGATCAAGCTGGCGATCGAGCGCCGTGCCCCGGTCGGCCTGCTGCCGTGCTGCCGCCCCCACCGTCGCCACCCGGCGCCGTTGAGCCTGCAACGCGCCCTCGGCGCCGATCTCGCCATCGACGTCGACCGCACCTACACCCTCGAGCGCGCCGGATACCGGGTGCGCTGGGACGCGATTCCGGCGTCGATCACGCCGATGAATCGCGTGCTGATCGGGGTGCCGGGGGACTGAGGGACAAGGGAGAAGGGCGGAGGGGATGGGGGTCAGGGGTTGGGGATCAGAGACATGGGGAAGGGAAAAGGAGAAAAGGGAGAGAGGGAAGAGAAGGGAAAGGGCAGACGGGTCAGGGTTCAGTGACTTGGGGGGTGCCGTCCCGCTGCCGAGGTGCCGGTTCACCACCGGGGGCAACCCTGAGCCGGACTCCTGTCCCGCAACCCCTCAGCCGAGGCTTCGTAGCAGGAGCACGTCAACACTCGCGTCGGCAGCGGGCCGTGAGGCCTGGGACGGCGAGACTCGCTCGTCCAGCGGCACGCTGGGCGTGTGACCGACGCACCCCGAGGAGTGAACATGCGATTCGCCACGGCCCTGCGCTCGACCCCACCGCTGACTCCCTGCGTCGCAGCAGCGGCGTTGGCGCTCGCCGTCGGTTCGCTACCGGCGCTGGCGAGCGGATCGGGTCTCCGAGCCCTCCGCGTCGACACGCTGGCCGATCTCGAAGGCGGCACCGGCGGCATCACCGTCGGCGTCGACGGCACCGTCTACTCGTCCGAGTTCGGCAACTGGCTGGGGCAGGTGCCCGAAGGCGAGAAGCGGGGCGGCACCCGCATCTGGAAGGTGACGCCGGACGGCGAGGTCTCGGTGCTCTACGACGGCATCTGGGGAGCCTCGGGCAGCGCCATCGATCCCGAGGGCCACTTCTACCAGTCCAACATCGGGGCGAACCGGATCACCAAGGTGACTCCCGATGGCGAGGCTTCGACCTACAGGGACCAGGGTCTGGTCAACCCGGTCGGCATCGAGATCGACCCGGAGGGCACCCTGTGGGTGGCCAACTGCGGCAGCGGCGCGATCCAGAAGATCGTCCCGGGAGGCGAGTCGACGGAGTCCACGGTGTTCCTGCGCAGCGAGCTGCTCAAGTGCCCCAACGGAATCACCCGTGGCCCCGACGGCACCCTGTACGTCGCCAACTTCATGGACGGCAACGTGGTGCGCGTCACTCCCGAGGGGAAGGCCGACGTCCTGGCGACGCTGCCGGGCGGGAACAACGGCCACCTGATCTACGCTCATGACGCGCTCTGGGTCGTCGCGCGCGCCGCCCACCAGATCTACCGGGTCGACCCGCGCAGCGGCGATCAGGTGCTGGTGGCCGGATCGGGGGAGCAGGGCGGGGAGGACGGGGCGCCGCTCGAGGCGTCGTTCAGCCTGCCCAACGACCTCGGCTGGAGCCCCGACGGCAGCATCCTCTACGTCAACGAGGTGGCCGACGAGGAGAGCGACGGTCAGAAGCTCTATCCGACGCGGGTGCGCCGGATCTTCTTCGAGTAGGTGCACCGCCTGAGCGGCGAACGCCTTTCGGCGAAGCTTTCCGGGGAGGAGTGAGAGTGAAGGAGAAGCGAGCCGATCGGTTCGTCCTGGTGCTCAGGATCGTCGTCGCAGTCCTCATCGCCGCTCACGGCTGGGCGCGCTGGCTGGCGGGTGGTGTGGAGCCGTTCGGCGCCTGGCTCGGTCAGCGCGGCTTCCCGTTGGGTGGGGCGATCGCCTGGACGGTCACCGTTCTCGAAGTCCTCGGCACTCCGCTGCTCGCCTTCGGTCGGCTCGTATCCCCCTTGTGCGCGGCCTACGCGGCGATCTACCTCATGGGCATCGTGCTGGTGCACGCGCCCGAGGGCTGGTTCGTGGTCGGGCTGGGACGCAACGGCATGGAGTACAGCGCGCTGCTCGTCGTCTGCCTGCTCGGCCTGGCGTACACCCACGGGCTCGCGGTGCCCGATCGCTCGCCGAGGGCCTCGTCGGATCGCGCCGAGCCCCGAGATCCCTCTCCAGATCGGTAGCCTGATCCGTCGCCGGGTGAGCGCGAGTGGCGATTGTCGAAGGGCCGCTCACGGCCGCGATCCGTAGACGGTGTGGGGATCACGGCGCACGTCCGCTGCCCTCGACGAATCAGCCTGGATTCTTCGAGGGTGCTCGGAACTTGCCGGCGCGCCGCACCCGGATGTCCATCTCGTAAGTGACCATGAAGTAGCGGTGGAAGTACTCGGTCTCGAGTCGCTCCATCAGCTTCTCGCTCACCTCGGCCGGCACGATGACCTCGAACTGGACGTTGCCGTACTCCCTCATCTCGGCGGTTCGCTCGCCGTGGGCGCCCGATCCCTCCACCCGGAAGAGGGTGTAGCCACGGGCGCCGGATTCGAGCAGCAACTGCTTGACCACGTCGCGCGCCAGCGACTCGCAGACGATCGTGAGCAGCTTCATCGGATGACCGGCCATCTCACCCTCCTCCCAGCCACCAGCGGGCCATCGCATAGTAGATGGGGATCCCGAGCGTGACGTTGAACGGGAACGTGATCACCAGCGAGGCGCTGAGATAGAGGGTGGGGTTGGCGTCGGGAAGCGAGAGGCGCATCGCGGCGGGGGCGGCGATGTACGAGGCGCTGGCCGCCAGGACCGCGAGCAGCGTGGTGCCACCGAGGCTCAAGCCGACGGCCGAGCCGAGGAGCACTCCGACGGCGCCGTGGAGGAGCGGCATGACGATGCCGAAGACGGCGAGGAATGCGCCGACCTCGCGTAGATCCTGCAGTCGTCTTCCGGCGACGACACCGAGCTCGAGCAGGAAGAGGGCGAGCACGCCCTGGAACGGCTCGGTGAACAGCCCCGACACCGCCTGCATGCCGCGCTCGCCGCAGAGGAATCCGGCGAGCATCGTGCCGATCAGCAGGAAGACGCTGCGCCCGAGCAGAGCCTCGTGCAGCACCTTGCCGAGGGTCCCGGTGGCGTCGTCCTCGCCGCGCAGCACGGTCTTGGCGATCAGGATCGCGACGATGATCGCCGGCGCCTCCATCGCCGCCAGGAAGGCGGTGGCGTGACCTTCGTACGACTGGCCGAGCGCCTGGAGGAAGCTGGTCGCGGCGATGAACGTCACCGCGCTCACCGAGCCGTAGTGTCCGGCGATCGCCGCCGCGTCGACCACTTTCAGCCTGCCGACGAAGCGCAGGATCGGGTACGACCAGAGCGGGATCAGGGCGCCGAGCGCCACCGCGGCGAGGGTGGGCAGCCAGACCGTGGCCAGCCCCGCCTCGGCGATCGCGACGCCGCCTTTGAAGCCGATCGCGGCCAGCAGGTAGATCGTCAGCGAGACGTACAGCGCCTCCGGGAACCGCAGATCGCTGCGGGCGACGGCCGCGACGATCCCGAGGACGAAGAACAGCACCGGTGGCGACAGCAGGTTCGCCTGCAGGCCGTTGAGGAGCTCCATGCTCATAGGTTGCGGTTCTTCTCCCGCGACTCTCGCGCCATCCGGTCGGCGAACTCCTGGAGCCGCTCGGCGAGGGCTGGGTCACCGTCGGCAGCGAGGATCCGCAGAGCCAGGAGTCCAGCGTTGCGCGCGTTTCCGATTCCGACGGTCGCGACCGGAACGCCGGCCGGCATCTGGACGATGGAGAGCAGGGAATCCAGGCCGCGGAGCGCCCTGCTCTCCACCGGCACTCCGATCACCGGCAGCGTCGTCAGGCTCGCCACCATGCCAGGAAGATGCGCGGCGCCGCCGGCGCCGGCGACGATCACCCGAAGGCCACGGCTGGCGGCGGACTCCGCATAGCCGACCATGTCGTGGGGCGTGCGGTGGGCCGAGACCACGCGCACCTCGTGCTCGATGTCGAACTCCTCGAGTACATCGACCGCGCCTCGCATCGTCGGCAGGTCGGAGTCGCTGCCCATGATCACGCCGACCTTCGGTGTCGTCATCGCTCGCTTCCGGATCGTTCGCTCCCGAATCGTATGTGAGCCGCGGCTCGGCTGGCCCGCTCTGTGGCCGTCGCGAGGTCCTCTCCGAGCGCTGTGACGTGTCCCATCTTGCGGCCACGACGGCTCGTCGATTTTCCGTAGACGTGGAGGCTCGCTCCGTCCACGGTCAGTGCCTCCTCGATCCCCAGCGGGACCCCGCTGCCCTCTCCGGAACCGAGCAGGTTGACCATCGCGGCAGCCGCCACCACCATCGAGGGAGAGCCGAGCGGCCAGCCGAGGAGAGCGCGGACGTGGTTCTCGAACTGCGAGCACTCGCACGCCTCGATGGTGTAGTGGCCTGTGTTGTGCACCCGGGGAGCGATCTCGTTCAACAGCACCGTGCCGTCCTTCAAGAGGAAGAACTCGAGCCCGAAACTACCGACTCCGTCGATCGCCGCGACAGCCCGGGTCGCCATTGCGGCGACCTCCCGTGCCACGAGCGCGGACACGTCGGCAGGTGCCTGCACGAGATGACAGATGTGATCGTGGTTGGTCGTCTCGACGACCGGATAGACGACTGAGCTGCCGTCGCGCGCTCGAGTCACGATGATCGCCAGCTCTCGCTCGAACGGACAGAGCGACTCGACGTAGAGCGGGTTGCGATCGCCGTCCAGCGTCCTCCACCCGCGCTCGAGACCGGAGGGGTCGAGGACCGTCGCGTTCCCCCTGCCGTCGTAGCTGTTTCGGCGTGACTTCAACACGGCCGGAAGGCCGTGCTCCGACACTGCCTCCCGCGTCGGGGCGTCGGCGAAGTCGACGACGGGCAGGCCGGCGTCCGCGAAGAGCTCCTTCTGCAGGAGCTTGTCCTGGACCAGAGAGAGCGTCGTGGAGCTCGGGCAGACGTGGTGTCCCAGTTCCTCGAGCCTGCGGAGGGAGAGAGGGTCGACGAACTCGTTCTCGAGTGCGATGACGTCCAGCCCGTCGGCGAGCTCCCGCAGGGTGGCTGGATCGTTCCAGTGTCCCTCGGCGAATCGCAGACCCGGGCCGTAGGCGGAGAGATCGTGACGGTTGTCGAGAATGACGACATCACAGCCCAGCCTGGTGGCTGCTGCTGCCGTCATCTTCGCCAGCTGCCCGCCGCCCAGGATGCCGATCCGCGGGAAGTGAGTAGGTCCGTTGTGTTTCAAAGTTCGTTGTAGCCCTGACGATCGAGCGCACGCGGCATGGTGGATCGGTGGAGGCTTCGCGCCTTCGGGGACCGTGGATTCGACGGCGGCTCGACGCCAACGCTACCGGTGAGGGGGCGCGTGGAAGGAGCGTGGAGGTGAAACTCGTGGAGGTGAAACTCGTGACGGGTCACCGCGGCAGCGGTTCGACTCCGGTGCGCACCGCGATACTGACGACTGCCGTCTTCCTCGCCGCTTTCGGGGTCGAGGGCCTCGTCGTGCTCGCCCTCGGCGGCGGACAGGTGACAGCGCAGCGGCTCGTCGTCGCGGCCGCGGTGTATTCGCTCCTCGCCTTGCCCGTCCTGGTCTGCGCGCTGGCGACCTCTCTGACCCTCAGCGCAGCGGGCCGGAGCGCACCGCGACTCCCCTGGGCGGTCGCCGGTGGCGTCGTGGTCGCCCTGGTGCCGTGGATGGTCGGCATCCTGGTCTTCAGCGACGGCGACGATCCGAGCGATATCGTCGGCTATCTCCAGATCTGGTCGAGGGATCCCCTCGGGCTCGCCCTCGGTACCATCCCCTATGCGGCGTCCGGGATCGCCTTCGCGTGGTCGGTCCATGAACGCCGCCGCTTCGGAAACGCCATGGAGACGACGAAGGCATGAAGGCCAGGCAGCGAGACAGCCTGCTCGAGACCCTGCGAGCCCGCTTCGTGGAGAACCCGCTGCGGCACGAGGGCATGGGATGGGAAGAAGTGCGAGAGCGCCTCGAAGGCGACACAGCCAGGCTGCAGGCCCTCGATGCGATGGAGCGCACCGGCGGCGAGCCGGACGTCGTCGCCCTCGATACGGACCGCGAGCGGATCTGCTTCGTCGACTGTTCTCGCGAGAGCCCTGCCGGGCGGCGCAGCCTCTGCTACGACCGCGCCGCGCTCGACGCCAGGAAGGCCAACAAGCCGCAGGGTAGTGCGGTCGAGATGGCGGCGGAGATCGGCATCGAGATGCTCGACGAGAGGCGCTACCGTCGCCTCCAGGAGCTCGGCGAGTTCGATCTCAAGACGTCGAGCTGGATCGCCACCCCGGAGGCGATTCGCGAGCTCGGCGGCGCCCTGTTCTGCGATCGTCGCTACGACTGCGTGTTCACCTACCACAACGGAGCGCAGTCGTACTACGCGGCGAGGGGGTTCCGGGGGTTGCTCAGGGTGTGATCCGCGGCTCGCCCGCCTGGCACCGGACGACGCCAGACCAACCGGGTCCCGGCAGGTCGGTGGCAGGTCGTCGGATCGGGGCGAGCTCGGGCAGGGAGACAGGTCAGGGGAGGAGATGAGACGCCTGTGGACGATCCTCGGCGCCGACGACGTCGCCGCGAGCTGCCGCTGGTACCAGGGGCTGCTCGGGCTGGAGGCGACGCCTCCCGGCCACGATCACTTCGCGCAGATCCTCGACGAGGACGGCACGGTGCTGCTCTGCCTGCACGCCTGGGAAGCCCACGAGCATCCGCCGCTGACCAGCCCCCGGCTCGCCATTCCCGGAAACGGCCTGCTGCTCTTCTTCCGCGTCGCCGACTGGGAGGCCGCCCTCGCGAGGGCCCGCACCCTCGTCGAGCGACTCGAGGAAGAGCCGCACCGCAACCCCAACACCGGCACGATGGAGTTCTCGCTGCGCGATCCGGACGGCTACTGGGTGACGATCAGCGCGCGATGACGCGAACGAGACGGTGACGTCGTCTCGGCGGGTGCCTGGCGAGTGGCGCTGCCGCCGCGGGCTCCGTGGGGCATCGATGGGGCGCTCTCGGGGGTCGGTCCCGTCGCCGCCGCTATGGGCGCTCACCGACGATCCTGCGCTCAGACCGTAGCGCGCGTGGCGCGGTTTCGCCCCGATGGCGTGGGTGTCTGACGAGGGTGGGCGCATCCTCCGATGCGATGCGCCGATCGTCGCCCGGTCCGAGGGACATTCGACACGGGAGGAATCGACATGCTCGAGCAGAGATTCGATCCACTAGGGGCTTGCTGAAAAAGCCCTGTGGGCCTCGTTTCGAGCGCCGTTGGCCTCAGATCCTGTGGCGCGCGAGCGAGAGCAATGCGGTGCCATTGTAGAGGGAGCGCAACGCAGGAGATGGGCCAACGCCGCCGAAACCCGCAGGGCGCGGGGGTTTGCGCCCCCTGGCCGCGTTGGGCCTCCTCCACGATGGCACCGCATCGAGCTCGTCGGCCGCGCCACGACCAGACGGCGCAGATCCCCGCGCGAGGCTCCGCAGGACTTCTTCAGCAAGCCCCTAGAGGTCGCGGCGTACGAGAACGCTGCCTGGTCGCGCGCCGCGTCCAGCTACGACAGGGGCTTCGGCAGGCTCGTGAAAGAGGCGCTGCCGGCGCTGCTGACCGGGGTCGCCGCAGGTCCGGGGGACAGGGTCCTCGACCTCGGGTCGGGTACCGGCTTGGCCGCCGCTGCTGCCGCCCGCCTCGGTGCTGAGGTGGTCGGCGTCGATTTCTCGCCAGTTATGGTCGCCGTGGCCGAGCAGAGCCATCAGGGGATCGACTTCCGGGTCGGCTCGGTCGAGGAGCTGCCCTTCGAGGAGCAGGTCTTCGACGTCGCGATCGCCAACTTCGCACTCCACCACTCGGGGGCACCCGAGTCGGTCCTGCGCGAGGTCCACCGAGTGCTCGCCCCCGGGGGTCGTCTCGGATTCACCGTCTGGGCCGAGCCCGAGGCTCTCGAAGCCTTCGGACTGTTCTTCGCGGCGGTCGAGAAGCATGCTGGTGCTGTCGAGCTGCCGCACGGTCCGCTGTTCGGAGTCAGCGATCCCGACGCCCTCGAGAGTCTCGTCGACGACGCCGGATTCGGCGCTGTCGCAGTGCGTCGTCTCTCCCTCAGTTGGCGTACCGGCTCGCTGGATCCGTATCTCGCGGCGTTTCGTGACTGGGCCGATCTCGGCCGTCTGCCGCTCGAGGGGCAGAAGCGCATCGAGGAAGCGGTGCGGCGCGGCGCAGAGGCCTACCGAACCGATCACGGCTTCGAAATGCCCAACCCGGCCGTGCTGGTGATCGGCGTGAACTAGCTCCGCCGGGCAGCCGACGGTAGGCTGGCGTTGCCGTCCCATCGGGGGAGTCGCGCCGGATGAAGCACGTACAGCTGAGATGGTCGCAGAGCTGGGAGCTGCTCGGCCTGGCGCCGCCCGACGGCGTGCTCGAGAGGCTGCTCGAGCGCCACGCCGAGGACCATCGCCACTACCACGATCTCGACCACGTGCTCGACTGCCTGGAGAAGGCAGTGGGCAGCCGAGCCCATCAGCGCGACCCGGCAGCGGTCGACCTGGCGCTTTGGTTCCACGACGCGATCTACGATCCGCGCCGCGGCGACAACGAGGAGCGCAGTGCCGAGCTGGCCGAGCGCGAGCTGGCGCCTCTGCTGCCCGCCGAGCTCGTCTCCCGCATCGCCGGTCTCATCCTCGACACCAGGCACGACTCGGCCCCGTCGTCTGCCGACGGCGCCGTGGTGGTCGACATCGACCTCTCGATCCTCGGCGAGACCCCGCAGCGCTTCGCTGCCTACGAGGAGGCGATCCGCGCCGAGTACGAGTGGGTGCCGGAACCGCTCTTCCGTCGCGAGAGGCGGCGCATCCTGCAGAGCTTCCTGGAGCGGGATGCGATCTACTCGACCGACAGCTTCCGCGAGCAGTACGAGGAGCGCGCCCGTGCCAACCTCGAGCGGGCCATCGCCCGGCTCTGAGCCCATCACGGCGTGTAGGGCGCAGGGCCACCCGAGGCCATCGCAGGGCCCCGCCATCGCCATGCGGTCGCCACAATCGGCAGCGAGGATGCTCCGACGGGTCGGACGACGTGGGAGAGAGAATTCCCGGATCCGACGCGAGCCGAGATCGGGAGAGCAGAGTCATGAACAAGCAGGTAGCGGCGACCGCGGTCGCATCCGTGATCACCCTCACGTTCGCCGCCGTAGCGGTGATCCTGCTGATGCGTAGCGACGGGCCCTCGGCCTCGGCGCCGAGCGCGGCGGCGCTTCCGGCCACGGCTTCTGCAGCAGACAGGACCCCGGCGCCGGGGGCGCTGGCGTCCCGGGAGGGTGCCGAGGGCGCCGACTGGCAGGGCTTCCTCCGCGGCCGGGTGAGCACGGACAGCGGCGAGACCTACGAGGGCCGAATGCGCTGGGGAGGCGACGAGGAGGCCTTCTGGAACGACTCCTTCAATGGCTACAAGGCCATCAACCCCTGGGCCGGCCACGTGGCGCCGGAGCACCTCGAGGAGAAGGTCGGCTACGAGATCTTCGGCGTCGAGGTCTTCGAGCGCACGCGCCGGGTCGACCTCTCCAGGCCCTTCATGGCGCGTTTCGGCGACCTGGTGCGCATCGAGCGCCGCGGACGCGACATCCTGGTCACGCTGAAGAGCGGCACCGTGGTCGAGCTCGACCGGATGAACGCCGACGATCTCGCCGACGGGCTCCGGGTCTGGGACGAGCGTCGCGGCGTCGTCGATCTCCCCGAGCGGCGCATCCACGTCGTCGAGTTTCTTCCGGCTGTTCCCTTCGCCGACCCACCCGCGAGGCTGTTCGGGACCCTACGCACCCGCGACGGCCTGGCGCTCACCGGCTTCGTGCAGTGGGACCGTGAGCAGTGTCTCGGCAGCGACGAGCTCGAGGGCGTGAAAGCTGGAGGCGAGGCGCGCGACGTGGTCCGCCTGCGCTTCGACACCATCCGTTCGATCGAACGTTCCGGTGACGACGCCTCGCTGGTCGTGCTCGCCGACGGTAGCGAGCTGACGCTCACCGGCTCGCAGGTCGGCGGCGGTCATCGCGGCGTGTTCGTCGACGATCCTCGCTACGGCAGGGTGCTGGTGCACTGGAGCGCCTTCGATCGTCTCGATCTGCATCCACCCGACGAGCCGGGCAGCGGGCCGGCATACGACGATTTCGAACCGGGACGACCGCTGCACGGCAGCGTGACCCGTCGCGACGGGGCTCGCCTCGAAGGCCGCATGGTGTTCGATCTCGACGAGAGCGAGTCCACCGACACGCTCGACGCTCCGGCCGCGGGTAGCCGTGGCGTCCACTACATGCTGCCCTTCGGCCGCATCGCTGCGATCGTTCTCGGCGACGAGCCCGACCCGACGGTCGTGGTGACCCTGGAAGAGGGCGAGATGCTGGGTCTGGAGCTCCAGGGTGATCTCGGCGAATCGAATCTCGGCATGCTCGTCTTCTCCGGCGACGGCGACCCGCGGTACGTACCGTGGAACGAGGTCGTCAGGATCGACTTCGAACCCTCCGCCGTAGAAGACCCGAGGTGATCGGCAACGACTGCACTCTCGTGGCAGAGGAGCCCGAGAGAGTGAGACGGCGAAAGCCGGAGCCGGGCGTTTCGGGGTTGTTCCGGGATAGGGTGCGCGGGTCTTCGACCGACAACTGATGGGTGGGTGAGCCACTACGTGAGTCGCCATCGAGGCGAACCTGTTCCCGACCGGAGGACCGAGACATGAGTAGCAACCTGGACGTGGTGCGTGCGCTGTACGAGTCGTTCGCGGCCGGCGACGTACCCGCGGTGCTTGGAGCCCTGGCGGCAGACATCGAATGGACCGAGGCCGAGGGTGGCCCCTACGGCGGCGTTTCGATTGGCCCCGATGCGGTACTCGAGAACGTCTTCGCCAAGCTCGGTTCGGAGTGGGACGGTTTCGCGGCGGTGCCGAGTGAATTCGTCGCGGATGGCGACACCGTGGTGGCGCTCGGGCGCTACAGCGCCACCTACAAGGCGACCGGCAAGAGCTTCGAGGCGCCGTTCGCCCACGTCTGGAAGCTCGACGGTGGCAAGGTGAGCTCCTTCCAGCAGTACACCGACACGGCGGTGCACAACCGCCCGCTCGTGCCTTGAGACAAACGGTGGGTCCTTCCGCTCACAGCCGAGCTCCGCTCCGCCGTCCAGCGACCGAGCTGGCCACGAAGCGGCAGCGCTCGCTGCCGGAGCAGGCGGTTCTGTTGATGGTGCTGACGATGGCGCTGGCGGCGATCTCCGGATGTGGAAACGACGCGGAAGTCGAGACGATGGGCGATGAACGAGAGCTGCGAGATCCTGGAGCGATCGAACAGTTCGCCGAGAGCTACACCCGCGCGTGGAGCAGCGGCGATCCGTCCAGTGTCGCGTCTCACTTCTCCGAGAACGGCTCGCTGCGGATCAACGACGGCGAGCCGTCGATCGGGCGCGAGCAGCTCACGGAGACCGCCCGGAGCTTCATGTCCGACCTGCCGGACATGGTGCTGACGATGGACGAGATCCGCGCCGAGGGTGACACCGGCGATCGCTTCGTCTACCGGTGGACGCTGCGCGGCACCAACAGCGGTCCCGGCGGTACCGGCAACCGGGTCGACATCAGCGGCCACGAGGAGTGGCGGATCGGCGAGGACGGCCTGATCGCCGAGTCGCAGGGGCACATGGACCTGGACGACTACGAGAGCCAGCTCTCCGGCGCCGCGCAGGAGGCCGACCAGCTCGAGCAGCCCGAGTAGCCCGAGAGCGTCAGCCCGCCAGCGCCTCCAGGCCGTAGTACGCCACCACACTGGCGACGATGGCGCCGCGCAGCCAGCCGATCTCGGCAACTCGTCCCGAGGCGAGGCGCAACACCGCCCAGGACACCAATCCAGCGGCGATCCCGTGCGCGATCGAAAAGGTGAACGGCATCACGGCCAAGGTGAGGAACGCGGGCACCGCGTCGGCCAGGTCCCGCCACGCGATGTCCTGCACGCCACGCATCATCAGGGCGCCGACGACCACCAGCACCGGCGCGGTGGCCAGCGGCGGCACGGCGACGAAGACGGGAGCGAAGAAGAGTGCCGAGAGGAAGAGGCCGGCGACGGTGACCGCGACCAGGCCGGTGCGGCCACCCTCCTCGATGCCGGCCGCCGACTCGATGTAGGTGGTCACCGTCGAAGTGCCGAGCAGGGCGCCGGCCGAGGTGCCGATGGCGTCGGCGGCGAAGGCGCGTTCGCTGTGCTGCAGGTTGCCGTGCTCGTCCTCGATGCCGGCCAGCCGTCCCACTCCCATCAGGGTGCCGGCGGTGTCGAAGAAGTCGACGAAGAGGAAGGCGAGGATCACCGGGATCAGCGACAGGTCGAGCACGTGCCGGAGGTCGGCAGCGAGGAAGGTCTCGCTCGGCAGGCTCGGCCAGGAGATCCAACGCTCCGGCCCTGCTGCCAGGCCGCCGGCCCAGGCGGCGAACGAGAGGCCGACGATCACCAGCAGCAGTCCACCCGCGATCCTCAGGTGCAGCAGCGCCGCGGCGAGCAGGATGCCGACGAAGGCGAGCAGGGCTGGAGGCGAGGTGAGCGGGCCGAGGTCGACCAGGGTCGCCGGGTGGGCCACCACCAGGCCGGCGTTCTGCAGCCCGATGAAGGCGAGGAAGAGGCCGATGCCCGCCATGGTGCCGTCGCGCACTGGTACCGGGACGGCGGCGAGGATCGCCGAGCGGAAGCCGGCGAGCGAGAGGGCGAGGAAGAGCACTCCTTCGACGAAGACGGCCGCCAGCGCCACCTGCCAGGAGACACCGAGGCCCTGGACCACCGAGTAGGCGAAGTAGGCGTTGAGTCCCATCCCCGGCGCCAGTGCGAAGGGCAGGTTCGCCCACAACCCCATCACCAGGCAGGCGAGCGCCGATGCCAGCGCCGTCGCCGCGAGCACGTCGCCCGGGGGCATCCCCGCCGCGGCGAGGATCTGCGGGTGCACGAAGAGGATGTAGGAGAGGGTCAGGAACGTCGCCAGTCCGGCGCGCAGCTCGCGCCCGACCGTGGTGCCGTGGCGGCGGAGATGGAAGAGGCGCTCGAGCATTGGTGGGACGATAGCCGGCGGGGAGGGGGGAGAGGAGAGGGACAAGGGAAAAGGGAAAAGGGAAAAGGGAAAAGGGCAGAGGGCAGAGGGCAGAGGGGATGGGACAGGGGACAGGGGACAGGGGTGTAGGGATCAGGGAAGCGGGAAACAGAGAGTTGGGGAAAGGGAGACGGGAAGAGGGAAGAGGGAGTTTGAGGACAGTGAGATCGCCTCTTCGCCCTTTTTCCTCTCCTCTTTCACTTCTCCCTTCCCCAACCCCTTTCCCCTCGTCCCCGCCTCCACCTACTTCTCTCTCTCTTCCCTTTCCCCTTGTCCCTCGTCCCTCGTCCCTCGTCCCTCTCCTCTCCTCTCCCCCAACCCCTCTCCCCAGCGTCTGGGCGCGGCGCCGGTGCTGGCGGTCCTCCCCTGGCGGTGGCACTATCGCTTCGCGGCGCGAGTGCTGCCGACCGTGATCAGGCTCATCCAGCTCTACGGCGTCTGCCTGCTGGGCTTCGGACTCGTTCTCGCCTGGGCTCTGGTTGCCGGGTAGCAGAGTCGGAGCAGCGTCGGTTCAGACTTCCCGTGGAAGGAGGTCGCGAGCCATGTCCGAGACGCTTCCCCTCTTCCGGTATCACCCGGATCCGATCTCGAGCGGCTCCCTGGAACCCTCGAGCGGCGCCTGCGCCTGCTGCGGCCGGGCGCGAGGTTGGCTGTACACCGGTCCGGTCTTCTCGGCCGACGAGCAGCACGGCAGCGTCTGTCCATGGTGCATCGCCGACGGCAGCGCGCACCGCGATCTCGGGCTCGAGTTCGCCGATCCTGCCGGCGTCGGCGGCTACGGCCTGTGGCCGTCGGTGGCCGAGGAGATCGTCGCGTGTGTCGTCCAGCGCACTCCCTGTTTCTCGGGATGGCAGCAGGAGCGGTGGCTCACCTGCTGCGGCGAGGCTGCCGCCTTCATCGGCAGGGCCGGCCAGCGTGAGCTGCTGGCTCACGGCAGCGAGGCGATCGAGTCGATCCGCGCCGAGAGCGGGATGTCGGGCACCGACTGGCGCGACTATCTCGCTGCACTGGACGCCGACGGCAGCCCCACGGCCTATCTGTTCCGCTGCCTGCACTGTGGACGGGTCGGCGGCTACTCCGACTGCGACTGAGCTCGCCGCGCCCCCCCAGGGCGGCCGCACGGCGCGCGCGGGGGGGGCGGTTAGAGTTCGCCAGCACCCCCTCAGTCTCCTTCCGTTCCGAGAGTTCCCGAGAATGTCGCAGGACTTCCGTGCCGCGCTGCTCTGCGGCGACCACGTCACCTGGATCGCCTCGTGTGGCCGCGAGGTGGAACGGAAGGAGATCCGCCCGCGCTTCCCCGACGAGTACCGCGACCGGGCGGTGGCGATCGCCCGGCGCAACGAGTGGAAGATGCAGGGGATGGCGCGCATGCTCGGCGGCGGCACCCCGATCGATCTCCCCGAGACGGCGATCGGGGTCGCGTCGCAGGTCGTCGATCTCGCCGCGTTCGACGTCTCCTCCGGCACCGGTGGCGCCGCGTCCTTCGTCTACGTGGTGCAGGCCGAGGGAGTCAGCGGGCTGTTCAGGGTCGATGCCGAGAGCGAGCAGGAGCACCGCCTCTTCCACAGCAACCTGGTGCGGGTGCAGTCGATCTCGCCGTGCTCGCCCGCAGGTCGCCTGCTCTGCTCCACCGCGGATGCCCACGGCACCGCGGATCTGGCGCTCATCGACCTCGAGCACGGGGGCATCACCGAGCTCACCGAAGGCGATTCCGTCGACGAGGCTCCGGCCTGGGTCGAAGGCAGCGACGAGCGCCTCGTCTACCAGAGCGCCGGGGTCTCACGCGGAGAGCACGGTTACGTCAACGCGGTGGGCCCGCGCTCCATCCAGCGCCTCGATCTCGCCGCCGGCCGCGTCGAAGAGGTCCTGGCCGAGGATTCCTCGGACCTGCTGTGCCCGCGTCAGATGCGCGACGGCACCCTCTACTTCCTGCGCCGGCCTTGGAAGCTGAAGGGTGGCGCCACGCCGTGGGAGTGGCTCAGGTCGATCGCTCTCTTCCCCTTCCATCTCGGCATGGCGGTCTTCCACGTCGTGCACCTGCTGAGCCGATCGCAGACCCGCAAGCCGCTGCTGCCGGAGGCGCGCCGCCAGCAGGGCGACGGCAGGCCGCTCTGGCTGTGGGGCGCGCTGGTCGACGAGGCGTCGAAGAGCGAGCGCCGTCGTGGCGGCGACGCCTCACGACGCTCACCTCCCAGCCTGGTGCCGCCGGACTGGCAGCTGGTGCGTCGAACGCCGGAGGGCGAGGAGCAGATCCTGGCCCGGGGTGTCGTCTCCTACGCGCCACTGGCGAACGGCGAGGTGCTCTACACCACCGGCCACCACCTCCACCGCGTCGCAGTCGACGGCGCCAACGAGCGGATCTGCTCGGTGCGCCGGGCCACCCGCCTGGTGGTCCTGAATGGAGCATGAAGCGAAGCCGGTGGCGGCGGCGCCGCGCGAAGAGGCAGGTGGGGTAGCCGACAGACGCCCGGGCCGGCCGCCGCGTCAGCAGTGGCTGTTGCGCTTCGCCCTCGCCTACACCTTCCTCTACATGCTGCCGTTCCCGCTGACGCTGCTCGGCATGCTCTACATGATCCCCGGATTCGGCGAGCTGCCGGTG
Organism: Acidobacteriota bacterium; assembly: GCA_003388555.1. Classification (GTDB taxonomy): domain Bacteria; phylum Acidobacteriota; class Thermoanaerobaculia; order Multivoradales; family Multivoraceae; genus QQVD01. Next base: position 29,910 of record QQVD01000005.1, read on the forward strand.
CTCTCCAGCGTGGTGGGCTACATCGTCGGCGTGCATTCCCTGGTCACGCAGCCGGTGGTGCTGTGGATGGGGCGTGCGCTCTTCGCCGTCGAAGCCGAGGTCCAGGGCACCGGCAGCGGCGACATGACCTGGCACTACCTCGACCTGCTGTTCGATCTCCTGCTCGCCCTCGTGGTCGCCGCGGTGTGGTCGTCGCGGCGCCGGGGACGGCCGGTCTCGGTACGGCTGCGCGACGGCTGGCAGGTGATGGCACGCTACTACCTGGGATCCACGTTGCTCAGCTACGGCTTCGCCAAGGTCTTTCCGCTCCAGTTCCCGGCACCGGGCCCAGACCGCCTGCTGCAGCCGTACGGCGACTCGTCGCCGATGGGTCTGCTGTGGACCTTCATGGGCGCGAGCACCGGCTACCAGATCTTCGGCGGTCTGATGGAGCTGGCCGGGGGCTATCTGCTCTTCTTCCGCCGCACCACCCTGCTCGGCGCCCTGGTCAGTGCTGGAGTGCTCGCCAACATCCTCGCCCTCAACGTCTTCTACGACGTGCCGGTGAAGCTGTTCAGCGCCCACCTGCTGCTGGTCGCCTGCCTGATCGCGCTGCCCGACGTGCCGCGGCTGGTGCGGCTGTTCCTGCACAACCGTGCCGTCGAGGCCGGCGATCTCACCCCGCGCTGGCACGGCTCGAGGCTGTCGCGCAGGTGGCTGCTGGCGGTCAAGTGGTCGATCATCGCCTCGGTCACCGCGGTGCAGGTGGTCGGCAGCATCGGACTCGCCCGCTCGCCGGGAGCCTTCCTCGCCGAACGCAGCGCGCTGCGCGGCGTCTACGCGGTGGAGTCGTTCGCCATCGTCGGGGCTGCCGAGGGAGTGGTCCCGGACGTCGACGAAGGCGTCGCTGGTGACGAAGTGGTCGCGACGGGCGAGGACGAAGGGAGCCCGGGTGCGGCGGCCGAGGAAGCGCCGGTGCCCGACGGCCTGCGGTGGGTGCGGGTAGGGCTCAACCCGCCGTGGGTCGGCACCGTGCAGCGCGCCGACGGCTCGGCGGTGCGTCTGCGGCTGCGACTCGACGAGGAGCAGGGCACGCTGGCCCTCTTCGACCGCGGCCTCGCCGAGCCGCCGCACGTGCCGATGGTCTACGAGCGGTCCGACGACGGCTCGCTCGAGCTGCGGGGCCTGTTCGACGGTCACAGGCTCGAGGTCGTGCTGCGCCCGCTGGAGCACGAGGCACTGCTGACCTCGCGTGGATTCCGCTGGGTCAACGAGTACCCGTTCAATCGTTGAGGGTCAGGCGTCGCGCCCTCGTGACGCGGGCACCGGGGAAGGCCGGCGGATCAGGGCGTGCTCTGCGACCAGGCCGAGACGTCGCCGCTGGCGAAGCCATCCGAGAAGATCTCTTCCGAGAAGCGCAGCATGGCGCCCGAGATCCTGCCTGCCACGAGATGCTGCGGCGCGCCGCCGAAGAGGTCGTCGTCCGCCCACGCCACCGCGGCGCCGAGCCGATCGAGCTCGGGGGGAGCCGATGTCGCGAGCGCCGTCTGCCGCCAGAGGGGGCTCGCGCCGGCTGGCTCGTGAGCCACCAGCACAGCGCCCTGTCCCGCCGCACCGCCCTCCGCTTCGTCGTGCGGCCAGCCCGGGGCTCCCACCGCCAGCCGCGAGCCGTCCTCCGAGAGAGCCACCGAGGTCCCCAGCTCGGCGTCGATCGGCACGCCTTCGAGGCCACTCAGCAGCGAGCCCGCCGCGACCCAGCTGCCACCGCCCTGGCGCTCGAAGAAGTAGACCTGGCCTCGCGGGCCACAGCCGATCGTCGGTGGCACGACGCAGAGCTCGGTGCGCGGAGCGCCGACGGCGAGCCGCGAGCCCGAGAGCGCCACCGACTCGCCGAACCCGATCGCATTGGGCGGGGCGAAGAGAGTGCTGCGCAGCTGCCAGGTGGAGCTCGACGGGCTCGGCACCCGCTCGTAGACCTGCACCTGGTCGAGGCCGGGGATTCCCAGGGCCAGACGGTGGTCGTCGATCGCGACCTGCAGCGCCCCGGCCTGAGGCAGGGTCAGCGAGTGTTCGACCGCCCACAGCGCACCGAGGTTCGCCAGGATCACCAGATGCGACTGGGCCTGCAGCGGCGACGTCTGCAGGTCGCGCCAGGTGACGGCGAGCGCAGGCCCGATCGCGAAGTTGCCGAAGGCGAGTACGGTGGCGGCGAGCCCGTCGGCCTCGGTGGAGGTCTGGCCGGAGGCGTACACCGTCTCCCAGACCAATCCGCGCGGGCCCACCGTCGCGCCGCTGGCGGTGGCCCCGATGCCGGCGGTCGACAGACTCTGCAGCGTGAGGCCGGAAGGCGACGCGGGTATCGCACGGTAGACCGAGACCCCATCGGTGGCGACCGGTGCCGCGTCGAAGCCGGGAAACGGACCGGGGATGGAGGTGCGTGTCCAGGCTCCTCCGCTTCGCTTCCAGAAGGCCATCTCGGCGACTCCTCCGGGCGTCGAGCCGGACGCCACGACCACGGTCCCGCGCGCTGCGACCCGCCCCCCGAAGTCCAGGTCGTCCGGCGGCACCGCGCTCTGGGTGTGGACCTCGAGAGGTCTCAACGGGCTCTGCGCCGCCCCCGCGGTCGGCACGGCGGCGAGCAGGACGAAGACGAAGCCGATCGCCGCCTGGCGCATCGGTCCGCCGATTCGTGGTCCCATGGTGTGCGTCATGGCGCTGGCTCCTCCGCAGGTGACACGTAGACCGACCTCGAGAGCGGCCATCGCCGGTGACGGCCAGCGCCACCGGGTCACGGCGGTCGGGATCAGTCGGTGACGTAGCCGAGCTTGCGCAGGCGCTGCATCGTCTCTTCGACGCCGGCGGCGTACACCGGATCGCGGTCGGGCTCGCGCCAGCGCACGGCGCCGGTGGACGGCAGGCGTTCGGGCGGACGCTCCAGCACCCACCGCTGCTGCTCGGGGCGGTGTTCGAAGGCCTCAGCGGCACCCTCCTCGGCGCCGGCGCCGGTGGAGGCGTCGAAGAGCAGCAGCACCGGCTCTGCGAGCTCGGGCGGGTCGGCATCGGCGCCGGCGGTCGGCTGTCGCGACGAGGAGGCCGGACCCTGTGCGGCGCTCGGTGATGAGGCTGCAGGATCGCAGTCACCCCAGCACCAGGCGCGACGATCGACCCCGCCGCGGTAGAAGCCGGTCACCGCCTCGTGCGCCCCAGCGCCACGGGCGAAGGTCCAGCGGCCGGGGCCCGCGGCGCCGAGTTGCCGGGCCAGATCGAGCCAGAAGTCGTCGGGCAGCTCGCTCCAGCTGGCGCGGCGCTCCGCGCTGTCGTCGTCCGCCTGTGGCTGGCGCACCCGCGCCAGGTCGCCTCGTTGGCGCAGCCACGCCTCGATCGCAGTCTCCGGCGGTGGCGCTTCGCCGATCCAGCGGGAACTGGCGAACCAGTGCCTGGCGTCGAAGCGGGCGAACCGCGGGGGGCCATGTACGAAGCTCTCGGTCGAAGCCGCCGATTCGGGGGCCCTCGCGCGCGCTGCGGACCATCCGTCCGGGTCGAGGAGCAACTCGCCGAGCCCGGTGAGCGAGACCGGTGCGGACGCCGTGGCCTCGTCGAGGGCCGCGACCGGCGCCGCCTGTCGACCGGCGATCCACAGCGGCACCTGCGCCACCTCGGTGTAGACGGTGGGACCGTGCCCGAAGCCACCGTGCTCGCCGAACTCCTCGCCGTGGTCGGCGGTCAGCACGATCAGATCGATGGGTCGCAGGCGGTGGATCTCGTCGATCAGCCAGGTCAGCGTCTCGTCGAGATGACGCACCTCGCTGGCGTAGGCGGCGCGCAGCGCCGGGACGTCGGCGGCGGCTGCCTCGGGGCTGCCGCTCTGCGGCGCCGCGAAGCTCTCGCCGCTCTCGTGGTTGCGGTAGGGATCGTGGGGGTCCATGAAGTGCAGGTAGAGGAAGAGGTCTTCCCCCTGCAGCCAACGGACCACCTGCAGCGCCTTGTCCGCCACCTCGGTGGCGTCGGGGATCCGCCAGCCCTCGAGATAGGTCGGCACGTCGTAGAGATCGAAGCCCTGACTGAAGCCGTTCTCGTGGCCGAGAGTGGGGTTGGCGACGATGGCGGCGGTCGCGAAGCCGCGCTGACGCGCTCGCGCGGCCACGGTGCCAGCGCCTTCCGGGACGGCGATCAGCGCTCCGTCGGCGGCGCGCAGGCTGGAGGGTGGGCGACCGACGAAGAGGGACGCCATCGACGGCAGGGTCCAGGTGGCGGGAGCGAAGGCGCTGGTGAGACGGCGACCTCCGAGACTGGCGAAGGCCGCCTGGAGCTCGACCATCTCCTCCTCGGCGACGTCGGCCCGTAGCGTGTCGGCGACGACGAAGAGCCGCAGCTGCGGCTGGCGCGGTGCCGGTCCGCGGCGCGGGTGCACCACCAACGAGGCTGGCGCGGCGGGCGTCGACTCGGTGTTGGCGCTGCCCACCGGTGGCCCGCCGACCAGTGGCCTGAGCGGTCGCACCGCGCCGCGCACCGCCAGCTCGCCGGCCTCGGCGTCCCGGGTCTCCAGCACCAGGGCGCGCGCGTCGGCCGGAACGCCGTCGACCAGAGCCTCGGGAGTCGCAGCCCAGATCCAGGTCGTGCCGACGTGCACCCACTGGCTCGCGACGGTGAGCTCCGGCGCCGGCGGCTCACGGACGCATCCGGGCAGCGCGAGCCCGACGGCGAGGAACTGGAGGAGCAGCAGCAGGCGCGGCGCTGGCGGTCGCGGCGGCGAGTTGGATGGCCGGGCGGCGGGTTGCCGCAGGCTGGGCGCGACGGAAGCGGACATCGCGCGATTCTTCCAGAGGGAGGTCGCCGCCGGCGGTGGGGCTGCGCTCGCGGACGCCCGCGCAATGACGTACGACCGGCCTCACTCGCTGCGCAGGACCTCCGCGGGCTGCACCCTGGCTGCACGGCGGGCCGGCGCGAGGGTGGCGAGCAGGGCTGTGGCGAGAACGGCGGCCGCGGCCGCGATGCACAGCCAGGCGGGAATCGCGGTGAAGTCCTCGACCCAGCCCCGCAGCAGGCGCGAAGACGCCGCGGCGAGCGCGATGCCCAGCACCGCGGCCGCACCCACCAGACGCAGGCTGCGGGTCATCACCCAGCGCAGCACTTCACCGCGATCGGCGCCGACCGCCATGCGCACGCCGATCTCGCGCCGCCTGCGGGTGACCAGCAGCTGCATCACCGCGAACACCCCGACCAGGCTGAGCAGCAGGCCGACCGCGGCCAGCAGCGCGGTCGTCTGCGACTGCATGCGGTGCACCACCAGGGCGTCCCAGCGCAGCTGCGCCGCGGTGTGCACGGTGTCCGGCTGGAGCCTCTCGTCGATCTCGCTGGCCGCGACCCGCAACGCCCGCACGTAGGCGTCGGGGTCGCCGACGACGCGCGCCACCAGCGCCACCGAGGGACGTGGACGCTGGTCTAGCGGCAGGTAGAGGATGGGCTCACCGTCGCTGCGCAGATCGTGCTGCTTGATCGTGCCGACGACGCCGACGACCTGGTGCTCGGCCGCCGGCTCGCCCTGGCGCCGTGGCGGCACGAGCAGGATCTGGCCGACGGAGGCTTCGGGAGGTCGGTCCGGCCACGTCTGCCGCGCCAGCATCTCGTTGACGATCGCGGTCGGTGGGCCGGTGAGCTCGCGGTCGTCGAAGCCGCGACCGTGCAGCAGCGGCACCCCGAGCACCTCGAAGTAGCCGTCGTCGACGAAGTTGATGCGCGCGCTGCGGTCCTCCTCTGGCCGTGACGGCAGTTGGAACGTGCGCTCGACGTCGAGGAACACCGGCGGCATGAACAGCGCGCGCGAGACTGCCGAGACGCCGGGCAGGCCGGCGACGCGACGCTCCAGCTGGCGCATCAGCTCCTGACCGCTGGCGCCGTCGTAGCCGGCACCTTCGAAGAAGAAGGAGGCGCGCACCAGGCCGCGGTCGTCGAATCCGAGGTCGACCCGCTGCAGCGACCAGAGATTGAAGGCGATCGCGGCGCCGCAGGTGAGCAGCACCGTCGCCAGCACCACCTGCACCGCCGCCAGGGTCGAGAACGCCTTGAGAGCCCGTCGGCTCACCGTACCGGCGCGCTCTGTCGCGATGCCCGGTCGCCCGGCGGCGCTGGTGGCGGCGAAGGCCGGGAGGACGCCGAAGAGCAGCGCGACGAGGGCGGCGACCGAAGCGGTGCCGAGCAGCACACGACGATCGAAGCGCATGTCGCGCGCGAACAGCTCCAGGTCCCACAGCGCGAACAGCTGCCTCGATGCGGTGGCGATGAGCAGTCCCGCCGCCGCGGCGAGCAGCGCCAGCACGGCACTCTCGACGACCAGCTGACGCACCAACCGGCGGCGCGGCGCTCCGAGAGCCAGGCGCATCGAGATCTCGGGCCGTCGCTCGATGGCGCGGGCGAGCAGCAGACTGGCGACGTTGGCGCAGGTGAGCAGGAGCAGCAACGCCACGCCGACGGTCAGCATCTGCAGGATCGGCCGGAAGCGCTGGCGGTCCAGGCCGTGCGTCAGGCGCGCCGGGATGACCGTGACCTCTCGTTCGCCGGTCGCCATCGGCAGGGTCCGGTCGAGTTCCTCGGCGAGGTTCTGCAACTCCGCCCGGGCACGCTCCACGTTCGCCCCCGGCGCCAGCCGGCCCAGCGCCACCACGGCGTGCACCAGCGGCTCGGGAACGAGGTGGGAGAACGTCGCCGTCGCCGGCTCGTCGGCGATCCAGAGATCCGCCTGCTCGCCGGCGGTGGCGCCGCGGTATCGCGCGTCGACGACTCCGACGACCGTCGCCGGTTGACGGTCGAGCAGCACGGTGCCGCCGATCGTCGACGGATCACCACCGAGCTCGCGCATCCAGAAGGAATGGCCGAGGACCGCGAAGAGCGCACTGCCGGAATCGTGATCGTCGTCCTCGAGCACTCGCCCCGCGGCGGTCCGGATGCCGAGCTGCCGGAAGAAGCCTCGCGACACCAGGCGCGCGGAGACAGTGCGCGCGGCCACCTTCGGCGTCTCGTCGGTCGGCTCCAGCCGCAGGCTCGCCCATCGCTCCCCGACCAGGGCCTCGAGGGAGTCGGCGCTGCGTGCGTACTCCTCGAAGTCGGCGGGCGGCAGGTATCCCCAGGGCCCGACGAACGGCTGCGGATGGGCGGTGTAGACCTGCACCAGGCGACCCGGCTGGGTGCCCGGGATCGGCAGCCAGAGGATCAGGTTGCTGAGGTCGAGCAACGCCGTCGCGGCGCCGCAAGCGAGCGACGCCGTGAGTACCACCACCGCGGCCATGCCCGGGCGCCGGCGGAGTTGGCGGATGGCACTGCGGAGGTCGTCGAGCACGGCGGGTCAGGGGCTGAGGGAAGGGAAAAGGGAAAAGGGAAGAGGGAAAAGGGAAGAGGGAAGAGGGGGCAGAGAGGGGTCGGGGGTCAGGGGTTGGGGACAAGGGACAAGGGACAAGGGAGGAGAGAGGGGTCGGGGGATAGTGGTCAGGAAGGGAAAAGGGAAAAGGGAAGAGGGAAGAGGGAAGAGAGGGCAGGGAGCAGGGAGAAGGGAGCAGCGAGAGGGATAGGCCTCAACTCTACTTCCGTGTTCCGGTGGCGGGTTGTGCACGACCGCCGGCGCATTGTTCGCTGCCGCCGCCGCGGCGGCGGTAGTCTCCGCCCGACGATCGCCTGCGTGCTCGTCGCGACGCGATGGACGCGATCGACCGCGGAGTCTGAGGCATGCGCCGAGTGCAGAGTGACCGCCCCGCGGGTCGCAAGTCCGAGGTTCGACAGGAGGTTACGAGCGCCGCCGCGCGACCGTCCAGGACGGCCTTCGGGCGGAGCCGTTCAGGCGCTCTCGAGCGCTCTCGTGGCAGCTCTCTCGACCGACCACCCGGTCGCTTGACAAGGCTCGTCTCGGGCGTATGCTGTCTTCGTGAGTGGGCGCTCCGGGGTCGAGATCACTCCCCCGACGCTGCACCCCTCACAGCGCGAAGCCACATCTGTCCACGACCAGCGAAGGAGGTTTGAATGAGTCCGCCGGACCAACAGGAACCCTCGAACCTTCGAGCTCGAGTGACTCTCGAAGGCTGCTGAGGGAACACCGTGATCGGCTGTGAGGTGCCCCGCCACCGTCGCGGCTCGCGGCGAGCCACAGAGCGCTGACCCGCTGCACGCGAACCGGACTTCAGGATCCACAAGGGGACCCCACCCCGGCCGACGAAAAGGGCGCTGATTCGAGTCAGCGCCCTTTTTGCGTCTGGCGCGAGCTGCGCGGCCACCGAGTGCCCGCGACGGTGATGCCGGGCTAGACTCGCTGCCGCGATGAGCTTCCTGCGCCGCATCCTGGGTGGGTCGAAGACGGCCGAAGACGTGCAGGGCCTCCTGGAGTCTGGCGATGCGCGCCGAGCACTCGCCGCGGCGCGCAAGCTGGACCCCGGCGCCGTCAGCGAGGAGAGGCGCGCCGAGCTCGAGGCGTCCTGTGAGCGGGCCCTGCTCGAGGCGACGATGGCGCGGGTCGACGCGGCGCTCGAGGTCGACCATCTCGAGGATGCCGCCGAGTGGATCCGCATCGCCCGCCAGCAGCTGTCCACGCTGCGCACCAAGGAGCGCGCCGCGCTCGAGTCCGAGCTCGCTGAGCGGATCGCCGTCGTCGAGGAGAGGTCGAGCCGCGCGGCGGCGGAGGCGATGCGCCGCGACCTCGACGCGCACCGCCACGACGAGGCCGACCCGGACGACGACGAGACGCCGCTCGAAGCCGCCGAGCAGGCCTTCGAGGTGCTGATCGACACCCTGGGCGAGGAAGCCGCGATCCTCTACCGCGAGGCCGGCGCGCGTAGCGCCGCCTTCCGCGCCGCGGCTGTCGCGGTCAGCGAGGGCTCCGCGAGGGCGGCGCTCGAGCAGCTCGAGGCGATCGAGGAGGAGCTGCGCGCGGCGCCGGCGGTGGTCCTCGAACGAGGCCGCGCTCTGCTGCTCGACGGGCAGTTCGGCTTAGCGCGCGAGGCCTTCGAGGCGGTCGAGGACCACTTCGCGGCCCATGCGCTCGACCAGCAGGGAGCTCTCTCCTGGATCGAGCTGTGGAGCGAGGCCGCACTGGAGAGCGACGCCGCCGCCGAAGTCCTCGAACGGCTCGAGAGCTCGCAGGAGCTGAGCGGTGCGACCAGCCCGACCCTGCTCGAGCTGCACGCCGCCGCCCTGCGCCGCGCCGGCCGCGAGGACGAAGCGATCGAGGCGCTGCGTGCCGCTGGCGGCAGGTTCCCGTTGCACAACGAGTTCGACTACCGGCTCGCGGTGCTGCTCTGTGAGCGGGGGCGGCACGAGGAGTCCGAGGAGGTGCTCGCCGAGCGCATCGAACGAGGGTTGCGACCGGGCGGTCAGCAGCTGCTGCATCCGGGCTCCCTGGAGCTGCTCTGCGAGCACCTGCTCTGTCACGACCCGGTGCCGGTCGAGCGGGCGAGCGAGCTGCTCGACGTGACGGTGCACCTGCTCGGCGGCACCACGGCCAATGTCGCCTGGTTGCGCTCCCACGTGCTGCGGCACCAGGGGCGGGTCGCCGAGGCGGATGCTGCGGCGGAGGTCGCGCGCGAGCTGCGCGGGCGAACGGGCGAGGGCGACGCGGCTGACGGTGGCGGTGCGACGGCGAAGAGCGAACATCGGCTCCGGCGCATCGCGCCGCCGGAAGCCACGAGCGCCGCCGGCTGAGTGCGCCCTGCGGTTGGCCGCTCGTCGAGCTCGGCGGCTCTGGCTCGAGCGCGGGACCCGTGTCGGCGACGAGGAGGTCAGTCGACGTAGCCCATGGTGCGCAGGTGGCGCTGCAGCGCCTCACGCTCCTCGTCGCTGAGGCCTTCCTCGGCCTCGATGCCGGCGGCGGCGCCGACAGCGGTCTCGTCGTCCTCGGCGCCGGACTGGCTCGACAGGCCACCGAAAGAACGGCGCGAGACGATCTGCGGCACCGCCCAGACTGCCTCTGCGGCCTCGGCTGCCCTCCCGGTGGCCGACGGCACCGTCGCCTCGACGCAGAGCGTGATCTGCCGTAGCGAGAGGCGGGCGAGATCGATCCGCTCCTCGTGCCACGCGTCCTGTGAGGGGACGCCCGCCTGCCCGCGCGGTCGAGGCGGTTGCACGATGCGCTCGAGGAGCACGACGCTCCTTGCAGCGGGTTCCGCGGTGCTGGCGGTGGCGACGAAGCGGACGGCAGGCGGCGCCTTGGCGTCGGCGGGAGCGGCTGCCGAACCGCGATGACCCGGGGTCGCGGGCACTTCGAAGGCGGGCACTCCGAAGCCGAGCTGCAGCTCGGCCTGCATCGGCAGCAGGAGCTGGCCGCAGAGAGCGGTGTGACGAAGGACCCGTCGTCGCGGGCACTTCGAAGGCGGGCACTCCGAAGCCGAGCTGCAGCTCGGCCTGCATCGGCAGCAGGAGCTGGCCGCAGAGAGCGGTGTGACGAAGGACCCGTCGTCGCTCACCGGCGACGACTCGCTGCACGATGTCGCGTCGGTGCGCGAAGCGGAAGGCGCGGCGTTCGACGAAGCGATAGCCGTCCTCCGGGGTGACGGCTTCGAGGTGCGGACGCCCGAGCGCGGCGAGCTGCGGAGCATGGTCGACGGGATAGCGCAGGGTGCGTACCGGGTCGAAGGGCGGGATCCACTCCCAGACGATCTCTCCGTCCGGCGTGAGCTCGAACGTGCGTCCTCCGCGGGTCGAGGTGATCAGGGTGTTGCCACCGGCGAGCGGCTGCTGGGTGCCGCCGGTGTTGGTGAAGAAGCTGGCGTCGGTCCACTCGCGCACCACGGCACGGCGCGAGGGGTCGATCTCGAGCAGCGCGCTGCGGGTGTCGTGGTAGCGACCGCGGGTGCCGTTGCTGAGCACGAAGATGGCGCCGGCGCGCGGCTCGCCCGGTGGCACCATCAGCGCTTCGTGCTGCATGTCGAGGCGCTCGCCGAAGGTCCAGACGACGTCGCCGGTGGCGCGGTCGATCACCAGCAGGTGGTCGAGGTTGCGGGCGCTGACCAGCAGGTTGCCGGGACGGAACCGCGTGTCGCCTCCGTCGTGCCAGCGGTTGGAGGGCAGCTCCTGCACCGAGTTGAAGTGGGTCAGGTTCTGGCCGCCGCGCCGGCCCGCCTGCTCGATGAGGTCGCCGAGGTGGAGGTCGCTGCGCCAGCGCCAGATCTCGCGGCCCTGGCGCTCGATCTCGACCAGATCGTCGGTGGCGGAGCCGTCGCGCTGGCTGATCACCAGGGTGTTGCCGTTGCGCAGCCGGATGACGTCGTGGTGGGGCAGCTCGGCCTCGAAGCGGTGCGACCAGACGAGGTCTCCCTGCCACGAGTACTCGAAGACGGCCGGTCCCAGGCCGAGGCCGAGCAGGTTGCCGTCGGGCAGCAGCCGGACCCGCGACTTGACCCTCGCCTGCGGCCAGCTGTGCACGACGCGCCCGTTGGCGTCGAAGAGCGTCGGGGTGCGCTGGCGGAAGAGGTCGAGGTTGTAGCCGGGGGCGCTGCGTCGGGGATCGAAGATCGTCACCCAGGCCCGCGGTTCGGGACCGTCGCCGCCGGCGTCCAGGGTGGCTGGTGGGACGTCGGGCGCGGCGCAGGCCGAAGCGACCAGCGGCGCGAGCACCACCAGGAGCCCGATGAGTCCGCTCGGTCTCGCGCAGATGCGGCGCGGCGGCGGCAGCGACGCGCCGTACGGTCGTGGGGCCTCTTCTCGGGCGACATCCGGCATCGGCGCGCAGCGTAGCTGAAGCGGCCCGCTAGCCGACCTTCGGCGATCGCGCGGCGGAACGGCTGGCCCGCCCCTTCTCGCAGCTCCACCGAACCGGGATCGAACTCCCGCCCCGGTCATCGTCGCGCTGTCGGTGCCACGAGGCGCCGGAGCGATGCCGGCATCACTCCTCGCGCAGCGCTACCAGCGGATCCAACCGCGCGGCGCGGCGCGCCGGGACGAGCGTGGCGAGGATCGCGGTGCCGACGAGCGCCAGCCAGGCCAGCACCAGCACCACCGGTTCGGCAGGATCGGTGTCGACGAGCATCACCCGCATCAGCTGCGCGACGGCGAGCGCCAGGCCGAGCCCGACGGTGGTGCCGAGCACGGCGACGCGGGCACCGTCGCGCAGCACCAGTCCGACGGTCTGGCCGGTGCTGGCGCCGAGCGCCACCCGCAGCCCGATCTCGCGGGTGCGCTGCACGATGCGGTACGCCTGCACCCCGTAGACGCCCGCGACCGCGAGCAGCAGGGCCACCACGGCGAAGACGCTGAACATCTGCGCCGCGGTGCGCAGGGTCCAGATCTCGAAGCTGCCGTCGAGGAAGTCGCGGAACGAGCCGAGTTGCAGGACGGCGAGCTGGGGATCGACCTCGCGCACCGCGCCGCGAACGGCCGCCAGCAGCGCTGCGTCGGGGACCCGTTCGGTGGCGACGTGCACCTGGGTGTTCATCAGGCCCTGGCGCGACGCCGGCAGATAGACGTGCGCCTGCCGCTGGCGGTCGAAGAGCGAGTCGCGGACCGACGCGACCACGCCGACGATCTCGGACTCGCCGGTGAGCCGGTCCGATCCGGGCAGCACGATGCGCCGCCCGAGCGCCGAGCCGTCGCCGTACAGCCGCTGCGCCAAGAGCTCGTCGACGACGACCACCGCGGCCGGTTCGATCTCGCGGAAGCCGCGACCCTGGAGGATGGCCACGTCGAGGGTCTCGAAGTAGCCGTCCGAGACGGTGTAGAGGGCGGCTGCGACCGTCTCCTCGCTGCTCGGATCGGTGCTCTGGCCGTAGCGCGCCGCGTCGCCGACGCCGGCGCCGAAGGAGACCATGCCGAAGGGCGTCGAGCCGGCGAGCGCGACGCTGCGCACCCCCGGGACGGCGGCGATGCGGCGGCGCAGCCGGTCCTGGACCTCGCGCGTGCGTGTCGCGTCGTAGCCCGACAGGCTGGGGTCGATCTCGAGCAGCGCCTGGCGCTCGGTCTCGAAGCCCGGGTCGACGTTGGCGCCTCGGAGCGCGCTGTGCACGAAGAGGCCGGCGCACACCAGAAGCACCGTGGACAGCGCCAGCTCGCAGGTCACGGGCAGGTCGCCGCGCGCCAGGCCGAAGTGGCGCCGCGGTCCCCCACCCGTCTCCCGACCCTCCTTGAGGTCGTCGGCGAGATCGGGCCGGGTGGCGTGCAGCGCCGGAAGCAGGCCGACGAAGAGGGCCGCGAGCAGCGAGAACCCGAGCGTCGCGGCGACGATGCGCAGATCGATCGAGCCGTCGAGGAAGATGTCGAACGGCGCCAGTCGCGCCAGCGAGGCGACCAGGAGTCGCGGCGCCAGCCAGGCGAGGAAGATCCCGAGCACGGCGCCGCCGAGGGCCAGCACCAGCGACTCGGTGAGCAGTTGCCGCACCACACGCCCGCGACCGCTGCCGAGCGCGAGGCGCACCGCGAGCTCGCGACGCCGCGCCAGGTTGCGTGAGCCCTGCACGGCGGCGAGATTGAAGCCGGCGACCAGCAGCACCACCATCGACATCGAGAGCAGCAGCATCGCCACCACCGCCAGCTCGTCGTCCGTCTGCGGCGCGGTGGACATCGAGATGCGCGACGGCGGATGCGGCTCGAAGACGACGTCGCGGCTGGTCGCGGGGTGCTGTTCGGCGAGGGCCCTGGAGACACGTTCGAGGTCGGCCTGCGCCGCCGCCCGGTCGATGTCTTCGGCGAGCCTCCCGATCAGCATCAGGGCGCCGTTGTCGCGCTCGCCGAGCGAGCGGCCCTGCCGTCCGTCGAGACTGTCGGCGACGCGGCCGTGCATGCCGAGCGGCAGGTAGAGCTCGGGCGCCAGCAGGGCGCTGGTGCCGGAGAAGCCGCGAGGCGCAATTCCCACGATCGTGGCGGAGATGCCGTTCACCGTGATCTGGGAGCCGACGATCTCTTCCCCGCCTCCCAGACGCTGCCAGCTCGGATGGCTGAGGATGGCCACCGGGATCTGCGCGTCGGGGCGCTCCTCCTCGATCGTGAAGGCGCGTCCCAGCGCCGGTGAAACGCCGAAGGTGGAGAAGTAGTTGGCGGCGACGACGTCGACGAAGGCTCGTCGCGCCTCGGCGCCCTCGCCGATGGCGACCATCGACAGAGTGTGGGCGGTGAGGTCCTCGAAGCTGCGCAGGCCGGCCCGCAGATCGACGAAGTCGGGGTAGGAGACCGAGTCCCAGTCTCGGCGCTCGACATCGTGGCGCAGGACCAGCGAGATGCGCTCGGGCTCCGGGATCGCCAGCGGCTCGAGCAGCAGCGTGTCGACGATGCTGAACATGGCGCTGTTGGCGCCGATGCCGAGTCCGAGAACCAGGATCGCGAGCAGCGCGGTGCCCGGTGTGCGCCTGAGAGTGCGCAGCGTCAGCGAGAGGTCTCGTGCGAACGTGCCCATGAACGTGCCCATGAACGTGCCTCCGGCGCCCGCGACGAGCATCGCCACCGGGCTGCTGGAAGGGAGACGTTCGCGAGCCGGCGTCGTTAACTGCGGCGTCGCCGTCGGGCGTCTTCGCCCGAAGCTCCGGCGCTCAGACCACGCCGTAGGCGAGCATGGCGTCGGCGACCTTGATGAAGCCGCCGATGTTGGCGCCGGCGACGTAGTCGACGACGCCTTCGGGCGTCTTGTCGCTGCGCTCGCCGTGCTCGACGCACGTCCCGTGGATCTTGCCCATGATCTCGCGCAGCCTCCGGTCGACCTCGTCGCGGGTCCAGGTCAGGCGCATCGCGTTCTGGGTCTGCTCGAGCCCGGAGACGGCGACGCCACCGGCGTTCGCCGCCTTGCTCGGTGCGAAGAGCACACCGGCTTCGCGGAACGCCCGCACGCCGCCCTGCTCGGTGGGCATGTTGGCGCCTTCGCCGACCGCGCGGACGCCGTTGTCGATCAGGGTCCGTGCGTCGTCCTCGGAGAGCTCGTTCTGGGTCGCCGAGGGAAACGCAAGATCGCAGGGCACGCGCCAGGGCGCCTCGCCCTCGTAGTAGTTGCAGCCGAATTCGTCGGCGTACTCACTGATCCGGCCGCGCCGCTTGTTCTTGAGCTCCTTGATCCACTCGAGGCGCTCGCCGGCGATGCCTTCCGGATCGTGCACGAAGCCGTCGGAATCCGACATCGTGACCACCTTGGCGCCCTCGTCGGCCAGCTTCTCGGCGGTGTACTGGGCGACGTTTCCGGCCCCGGAGACCAGGCACGTCTTGCCCTCCAACCCCTCGCCGTGGTGCTCGAGCACGTTCTTCATGAAGTAGACGCAGCCGTAGCCGGTGGCCTCGGTGCGGATCAGGCTGCCGCCGAACGACGGTCCCTTGCCGGTGATGACGCCGTTGAAGTGGTGGGTGATGCGCTTGTACTGGCCGAAGAGGTAGCTGATCTCGCGTCCGCCGACGCCGATGTCGCCCGCCGGCACGTCCACATCGCTGCCGATGTAGCGGTAGAGCTGGGTCATGAACGACTGGCAGAAGCGCAACACCTCGTCGTCGCTGCGGCCGTGCGGATTGAAGTCGGAACCTCCCTTCGCACCTCCCATCGGCAGCGTGGTGAGGCTGTTCTTGAAGGTCTGCTCGAAGCCGAGGAACTTGAGCACGCTGAGGGTCACCGTCGGGTGGAAGCGGAGCCCGCCCTTGTACGGGCCTATGGCGTTGTTGAACTGCACCCGGTAGCCCTTGTTGGCACGGATCTCACCCGAGTCGTCGACCCAGGCGACGCGGAAGAGGATCGCCCGGTCGGGCTCGGTCATGCGCTCGAGGATGCGCGCCTCGAGGTACTGCGGCTGGTCCTGGAGGAAGGGGATGACCGACTCGGCGACCTCGAAGACCGCCTGGTGGAACTCGGGCTCGTCGGGGTTGCGGCGCTTCAGGCCGCCCATGAACTCTTCGATCTGCTGTTCGACGGACGCCAAGGAACCCTCCCGGGAAGTTCTTCGTGGGTGGCGAGCCTCTACCCGGCGGGAGTTCGCACCTCGCGCGTCCCCGGATTGCGGCTGGCCGCCGAATCTCGATCCGTTTCAGTTCTCGACCGGGTCGACGATGGCCTCGTACGCCAGCTTCTTGCTCTCGATGCGCGCCTGCCGGGCCGCCAGGCCGCCGCGCGCCTGGATCATGCCGACGACGACGATGTCCTGCACCGGGTTGATGCCGAACCACGTGCCGCCGATGCCGTACCACCAGTACTCACCCTTGGCGAGCTCGTGGTCGGCGGTGCCGTCCGGCGAGTGCACCAGGGCGAAGTCGAGTCCGAACTTGTTGCCCGGATTGCCCATCAGGGGGTTGATGAACTCGACCCCCTCGGGGAGGTGGTCCTGGTGCATCAGCTCGACCGTCTCGGGCTTCAGGATGCGCACGCCGTCGAGCTCGCCGCCGTTGAGCAGCATCTGGGCGAAGCGCATGTAATCGATCGCGGTCGACACCATGCCGCCACCGCCGGAGAGCAGGGTGGGCTTGGTGAGGTACTCGTCCTCGGGCTGCACCTCGAGCACGCCGTCGCGGTTCGGTACGTAGAGTCGCGAGAAGCGCTCGAGCTTCTCCTCAGGCACCCAGAAGTCGGTGTCCTTCATGCCCAGCGGCTCGAAGATGCGCTCCTTCAGGAAGACGTCGAACGGCTTGCCGGAGAGCACCTCGATGAGACGCCCCTGGACGTCGACGCTGACGCTGTAGTGCCAGGCCGAGCCCGGCTGCTGCCGGAGCGGCAGCTGGCCGAGCTTGTCGACCATCTGCTCGAGGGTGGTGTCGCGGTCGAGGATGTTCGCCTTGACGTAGAGCTGGTCGGTCTGGGAGCGGGAGAAGAAGCCGTAGGTGAGTCCGCCTGTGTGGCTCATCAGCTCGCGGATCGTCATCGCGTGGTGCGGCTCCTCGAGCTCGGGCATGCCGTCCGGGCCGTCCGCCTTGGCCACCTTCAGGTCGGCGAACTGCGGCAGGTACTTCGACACCGGGTCGTCGAGCTGGAACTTGCCCTCGTCGTACAGGATCATCAGAGCCACGCCGGTGACCGGCTTGCTCATCGAGTAGATGCGCACGATGGTGTCCTTCTCCATCGGCAGCTTCTTCTCGAGGTCGCGGTAGCCGAAAGCCTCGAACTGGGCGATCTTCCCGTGCCGGGCGATCATCGTCACCATGCCGGCGAGCTGGCCGTCGTCGACCAGCTTCTTCATCTCGCTGGTGAACTTCTCGACCTTGGCGGGATCGAGACCTACCTCCGAGGGCTCCACCATGGCGAGGTCGCGGGCGGAGCCTTCGGTGGCGCCGACGGGCGAGGTCGCCAGCGTCGACAGCGCCAGGAGAACGAGAGTCGTCGCAGAGCAGGCTGTTCGAGCTGTGCGGAGGGTGGACGTCTGGAACACGGGGACCTCCTGATCGGGATCCTGGTCGGGACTCGGGGCGACAGCGTGCCGGCTGGAGCCCGCGGTCGGTGGAGTGAACCGTAGGGGCTGGTCGGCTCTGTGGGACTACTGGAGAACGGGCACCAGAATATCAAGCAGCCGTGTCGTCGGACGCTGGCCGGCCGACGCCGCAACGAGCCCCGGTCAGCGGCCGGAGAGCGTCGCGACCGCCTCGCGTACCAGGCGCCGGAGCTCGGGATCGAGGTCGGGCTCGCGCATCAGCTCCTGAAGGGCCGCCAGGGCGCCGGCACGATCGCCGCCGCGGGCGCGGTCGATCGCGGCGTTGTAGACTTGGGCGGCTCGCTGATCGCGCAGCGCCCTCTGCAGCTCGTCGAGCGAGCTCAGCAGATCGGGAGCGTCGCCCCCGTCGAGGCGCAGGTCGAGGTCGCCGACCAGCTGCTCGGCCAGAGCCAGATCACCGCCCTCGAAGGCGGCGATCGCCGCCGCCGCCTGGAATCCGGCGATGAGCTGGCGGTTCAGGTCGACCAGTGGCCCCGCCGGGCCGGCCGTCCTCTCGCGGGGCAGGCGAGCCAGCAGCTCGGCGAGCGCCTGCGAACGAGCCCAGGCCTCATCGAACCGTCCCGCCTTCGCCGCCAGCAGGCTGAGGCCGAAGGAGATGCCCGGATCGGTCGGTGTCGCCATCCGGGCGCTCTCCAGCGCCGCGATACCTCGACCCGGGTCTCCGGCGTAGAGGTGCGCCAGGCCGAAGCGGATCCGCGCTTGCGGCCACTCGGGCTCGATCGCCAGAGCGGCTTCGAGCGCTGCCAGTGCCTCCTGTGCGACGGCGACCTGATCGGGTCGCGGGCGGATCGGATCGGTGGACTCGAACAGCTCCTCGAGCAGCAGATGGCCGACCAGGAAAGCCGGCTGGGCGCCCGGACTGGGCACGGATTCGCGCAACAGGGCGAGGCCCTGTGACCTCGCGCCCTGCTGCCAGAGCACCCAGCCGAGTCCGGCGCCGGCGCGCGCCAGATCCGGCTCCAGGTCGAGGGCCTCCTGGAAGTGCGCCTCGGCAGCGGCGAGGGTTTCCGGCGAGTTGGCCAGCAGCTCTCCCAGCAGCACCAGGGCGTCGGCGCGCGGGAGCGGTCGCGGTCGCCTGTCGTCCGGTCGCGACAGCTCGTCGAGCGGCAGTCGGAGGTAGGGGAACTCGGCGCGACGCACGTAGTCGGCGACCTGCGTCTCGAGATCGGCGAGGCTGTCGTCGAAGCCGGCGGCGAAGGCGGCCGCGACGTCGGCGCCGCGCTGCAGGGCGTCGAGGAAGACCGCCATCTCGGCGATGCGGCCGGGCTCGGAGAGCAGATAGTGCACCGTCGCCCACGACTGCGCGTAGAAGAGACCGGCGCGGCGGTCCTCGCCGTACTCCGGCGAACTCGTCGTCACCGCGAACAGCTCGGACAGCGGCATCGGGCCGTCGGACCTCTGGGTCAGGACCGCGACGTGCTGCTCCACCGGCAGGCCGACGAGCGCCTCGCCTCGGGTGGTGCGGAAGGTGCTGTAGTACTCGGCGAGGCCCTCGTTGAACCACAGCGGCACGTCGGGGAAGTTGGTGCTCGCGAACTCGTGCAGGTACTCGTGGTAGATCGACCGGCTGCCGGCGCCCGAGGAGAGGTCGAGGACGATGTAGTTGCGCAGCAGGGCCTGGGCGAAGTATCCGGCGACCCGCCGCCGGTCGGGCCAGGGGCTGTACCGACGGAAGCCGTCGTTGTCGGCGAAGGCGACGACGAGGGTCTTCGGCCCGCTGCGCGGCCGGCTGGCGATCCGTCCCAGCACGGCGTGCAGCGACTCCAGCTCACGCACGGTGTCGGCGATGCGGCGGGGTGAGGCATCGCTGAGGACCTCGAAGTTCTCGCTCTCGACGCTGCGCCAGCGATCCTCTGCGCTGGCGGTGCTGGCGGTGCTGGCGCTGGCGGTGCTGGCGGTCGCGGCAGCGAGCAGTGCGAGCGCGATCCGCGCGGGCGCCCCGACGCCGCTTTGCAGGGCTTCGAGCATCTCCGCAAGCGTACCGCTGGGCGGCCTCGGGTCGCCCGGGCGCGTCGTCATCGCGGCGCCGACGGCTATGCTCGGCCGCCGCGAAACAGCGAGGTGCCGGCAACGGGCCGGCGTCGCCGGTGAAACACCGACGGATGTACGACGTCTCGCGCTGTGGGAAGCATCGATGGAGGTGGGCTCGAGATGAACAAGATCGCGCGTCGTAGCTGGCTCGGACTCTGGACCTTCGCTGTCGCTGCGACGGTCGCCGCGCAGCAGGGCGCGCCGGCCGGCGACTGGCCCTACTACCACGGTGACCTCGGCAGCACCCAGTACTCGGCGCTCGACCAGATCACGGCCGAGAACTTCGCCGACCTGCGCATCGCCTGGCGCTGGGACTCGCCCGACAACCAGCTCAGCCGCGAGAACCGCATGCTGCGGGTGCTCGGCTACAAGTCGACGCCGATCGAGATCGACGACGTGCTGTACGTCAACACCTCGCTGGGGGTCGTCGCGGCGATCGATGCGAAGACCGGCGCCGAGCTGTGGCGCTACGACACCGACGCCAAGGCCGCCGGTCGGCCGACCAACCTCGGATTCAATTCGCGCGCCGTCGCCTACTGGAAGGGTGGCGACGAGATCCGCATCTTCCAGCCCTCGACCGACGCCTTCCTGTGGGCGATCGACGGCAGGAGCGGCAAGCCCTTCGAGAGCTTCGGCGAGGAGGGTCGGGTCGACCTCACCAAGGGCCTGCGCCGCGAGGTGAACCGGCGCAACTACACGATCATGTCCTCCCCGATCGTGGTCGGTGACGTGGTGATCGTCGGCTCCTCGATCTCCGACGGCCCCACCCGCACCGAGATGCCTCCCGGAGACGTGCGGGGGTACGACGTGCGCACCGGCGAGCAGCTCTGGGTCTTCGAGTCGATCCCCCAGAAGGGTCAGTACGGCAACAACACCTGGGAGGACGGCTCCTGGGAGTACTCGGGCAACACCAACGTGTGGACCAACATGTCGGCGGACCCCGAGCTCGGCTACGTCTACCTGCCCTTCGGCACCCCGACCAACGACTGGTACGGCGGTCACCGCAAGGGCCACAACCTGTTCGCCGAGAGCATCGTCTGCGTCGACGCCAGGACCGGCGAGCGGGTGTGGCACTTCCAGCTCGTGCACCACGGCCTGTGGGACTACGACATCCCGGCGGCGCCGACGCTGTTCGACCTCGAGATCGACGGGGTGCAGCGCAAGGGCGTCGCGGTGGTCACCAAGCAGGCTTTCACCTACGTCTTCGACCGCGTCACCGGCGAGCCGATCTGGCCGATCGAGGAGCGCCCGGTGCCGCAGAGCGACGTGCCGGGAGAGCGCTCGGCGTTGACCCAGCCTTTTCCCACCAAGCCGCCGCCGTTCGACCTGCAGGGGGCGCTGGAGGAGAACCTGATCGACTTCTCGCCCGAGCTGCGCGCCGAGGCGCTCGAGATCTTCTCGAGGTTCCAGACCGGTCCGCTCTACACCCCGCCGGTGGTCATCACCGACGAGGTGCAGGGCACCATTCAGCTCCCCGGCTGGGGCGGCGGCGCCAACTGGACCGGCGCCGCGATCGATCCCGACAGCGGCATGCTCTACGTGCCCTCGGCGACGTCGCCGATCTCGGTCGGCCTGGTGAAGCCCGACGCGGCGCGTTCGGACTTCGAGTACATCCGTGGCATGGGGCACGGCGGCATGTCGCTCGAAGGGCCGCGCGGCCTGCCGCTGTTCAAGCCGCCGTACGGCCGCATCACGGCGCAGGACCTGAAGCAGGGAACCAACGCCTGGACGGTGCCCAACGGCGACGGCATCCGCCAGCAGATCATCGACATGGGCCTCGACGATCCCGGGCCGCTCGGATCGCCCGGCACCACCGGACCGGTGCTCACCAAGACCCTTTTGGTGGTCGGCCAGGGGGCGCGCGCCAGCCGCGGCGTCGGCGGCGCCTCCGAACCGGTGCTGCGCGCGATCGACAAGAAGACGGGCGAGACGATCGCCGAGCTCACTCTGCCCGCCGTGCCCAGCGGAACCCCGATGACCTACATGTCCGGCGGCAAGCAGTACATCGCGTTCGCCGTCTCGGGAGACGAGTCGGGGATCATCGCGATGGCGCTGCCGTAGCGGAGGCGAGCGGGCGATCTGGCGGCGCCCGTTCTCGGCGACGCCGGGGAGCACGGTGAACCTCGGACTCACGCGGGTCAGAGCTGGTTGCTCAGCCCTCGCCGAGGGCACCGCGCCGCACCATCAGGGGCCGCGGCGCTCCTACTGATCCCGCACGGCCTCTCCGGCCGGGTCTCGAACCCCGTAGATCTCGAGCGCGCGACCTTGCTAGCGTGCCGCGCCGTCGCACACTCCCAGGCGACCTGACCGGGCGTTCCACTGGTTCGAGGTATCCAGCGAAAGGCCCTGAGGGTTCACGGCCCATGACAACGCGCGTGTTGCTTGTCCTGATCTTGTCGGCGCAGCAGTTCTGGCTCTCTGCGGCGGGCGCCGGGCAAGGCGCGCCCGCGCAGCGGGGCGGCCCCGGCCCCACTCCGCCGATCGCGATTCCCGACGCCTACGCGGTGGCGGCGAACGAAGCGCTGGTCGTCTCGGCCCCCGGCCTGCGGGCGAACGACTACGATCCGGATGGCGACCCCTTCATCGTCTCGAACTTCTTCCCGCCCACCCACGGAACGCTCACCTCGGTGGTCACCAGCGGAGCGTTCACCTATTCACCGGCCCCTGGCTTCGTCGGCACCGACAGCTTCAGCTACCGGTTGAAGAAGGTCGAAGCGAACATCTACTCGAACTGGGCGACGGTGACGATCGTCGTCTACTCCGATCCGAACCGGCCCCCGGTGGCGGTCGCGGACCACTACGGCACTCCGTTCGGCCAGACGCTCAGCGTCGCCGCACCCGGGGTGCTGGCCAACGACTACGATCCGGACGGGGACCCGATCCTCGCCACCCACTTCTTCGCGCCGGTCAACGGGACACTGACCGCGTTCGTCACCAGCGGGAGTTTCACCTACGTCCCGCGACCCGCCTTCCGCGGCGTCGATGTCTTCAGCTACCGGATTCGCGACAGTCAGATGCTCTTCTCCTCGTTCGTCCCGGTGAGGATCTTCGTGGGGGTCGACCCCGCTACCTTCGTCTTCGGTGACGGCTTCGAGTCGGGTGGCACCGCGGCGTGGAGCGCGACGGTTCCGTAGATGACCGGCGTCGCTGGATCTTCGCGAGCATGCCTTCCAGGTGCGATCCGCACTAGGCGAGGCGTCGATCGGGCGTTCCTACCCGCGTTCGACGGCGAGCACCCGAGGCATTCCGTCCGCGTCGGGGCCGGCGAGATCGGGTGGCAGGGCGATCTCCAGGTGACCGTCCGAGCGGCGGATGCCGAGCCCGGCCTCCGGTTCGTCGTCCGCTGACCT
The DNA here is from genome assembly GCA_003388555.1 of Acidobacteriota bacterium. Lineage (GTDB taxonomy): Bacteria > Acidobacteriota > Thermoanaerobaculia > Multivoradales > Multivoraceae > QQVD01. The sequence goes on from QQVD01000005.1 coordinate 52,618, forward strand.
TCCGACCCGACGCGCCTCCCAGCCGTCGAGCTCGACGCGGGCCCTGGCGGCGAGAAGCCGCAGCCCGGACCCTTCGATCGCGTCGAGCAGGTGCACGTAGGTGACATGGCGGACGGAGCCGTCTTCGCGGGTCACGGGACGTGAGCGGGTGACGCCCTGGGTGGTGCGCGCTCCCTGCGCGGCGATCCCGGCGAGCGGGCCGAAGTCGCTGCAGTACGTGGTGTCGTAGATCGCCTCGCCGTGCCGCTGCAGCCACTCGCCGACGGTGAGGAGGCGCGAGGTGCAGGGTTCGGGCAGCGTGCCGTCCGGCTTCGGGCCGACGTTGAGCAGCAGGTTGCCGCCGCGGCTGGCGACCTCGACGAGGACGCGGGCGACGGCGGCGGGGCTCTTGTACTCGGGCTCCTCCGGGTCCCAGGCCCAGGTGCGGCCCAGCGTCATGCACGCCTCCCAGGGCTGGAAGTCGATTCCGAGCGGCATCTCGGCGGTGGGGAAGCGGCTGCGCTGGGAGGCCTGCAGCATCGTCGCGAGTTGTTCCGCGGAGATCCCCTGCTCGATGGCGCGCACGAAGGCGCGGAACTGCTCGAGGGTGATCTCCGGCGCCGGCCCGCGGCGTCCTACGGGGATGCCGTCGGGGATCGCCTGCTCGGGGGTGACGAAGTGCCCCCAGTCGGCGCCGAGGCGGTCGTTGACCAGGGTGTTCGGCGACAGCTCCCGGACCAGGCGATGGAAGCGCTCGGGCTGGTACCGGTCGGTCTCGAACAGGCCGTCGAACCAGAGCACCGCGACCTCGCCGTAGGCGGTGAGCAGATGGCGGAGGTCGGCTTCCATGGCGTCGAGGTAGGCGCTCCACTGCGGCCGCCCGGGCTCGCCGGACCAGTTCTCGCGCGCCGGCTTCGTGGTGTCGCGGTAGTCGGGATGGTGCAGGTCGGGCGGCGAGTAGTAGAAGCCGAGCGGGAAGCCGGCGCGCTCGCAGGCCTCGGCGAGCTCGGCGAGCAGGTCGCGGCCGTAGGGAGAGCTCGTGATCTTGTAGCGCTGGCGCGATGGTGCGTCGAAGAGGCAGTAGCCGTCGTGGTGCTTGGCGGTGATCACCAGGTAGCGCATGCCGGCGGCGCGGGCGAAGGCGATCCATCCTTCGGGGTCGAAGCCGCGGGGATCGAACCGCTCCGCCAGCGCCACGTAGTCCGCCTCCGCGATGGCGTGCCGCGTGCCCAGCGGGGCGACCAGGCCCGGCTCCATGATCGGCCAGGAGGCCTCGACCCCGGCCAGCGAGTACGGGCCCCAGTGCACGAACAGGCCGTAACGCGCGGCCGACCACCAGGCCAGGTGGGCGGAGGCCGCGGCGGCCGGTCGTGCGCGGAGCGGGCCGAGCCCGGCCGCGGCGAGCGCGGAGAGCGCGAGCTGCACGAGCTGTCGTCGGGTCACCGCGGCAGTCTATTCGGGACCGCAGGCGCTCGCGCCGGGAGTTGGCGACGGCGGGGGAGTTCTCCCCGGTCGCCGTTGCGTTGCCGGGAAGCCGTCCCCGCGAGCCGAGCCCTCGTCTGGCCCGAGCTGGCGGCTGAGTGCGGCCCCCGGCACCAGGGCGAAGACTCCGCAAGTCGTTTCCTCACAGTGGTTTGCAGAGGCCCTCGAACGGCCCGCGCCGGGACCGGATCGCCATGCTGGCAGGACGGTTGCTCTATGCCTCGACGTCGGCAACGCACCTGGTCGATCCGGGCGCTGTTGCCGCCATCCAACGACGAACGAGGAGATGAGTATGAACATCAAGCCGAACCGCACGACGATCGCTGCCCTGGCCACCGCCACCCTGCTGGCGCTGCCCCTCGCCGCGACGGCGCAGGAGCCTCAGCCGAACGAGCCGGAGCCGGTGACCGAGACACAGCCCTACGAGTCCGAGCAGGACTTCGAGGCGCAGGCCGAGCTCGAGGTCGAGGCCGACGAGCAGACCGCCGACGCCGACGTCGACGTCGACGCCGATGCCGAGGTGAACGGTGAGCTGGGCGACGAGACGGACGACGACCGTGAGCTCCCCGCGACCGCGGGCCCGATCGGTCTGCTGGCCCTGCTCGGTGTCGGTGGTGTCACGGGCGCGGCCGCCCTGCGCAAGAAGAACCGCTCCTGATCACTGACCGCTGACCGTTGACCTGGCCGTCTCCACTCGCCGGGCAGAGTGCGAAGGGCTCTGGCAACAGAGCGCCGACGACTCGACAGGCCCTGAGAGCGGAGACACCAGGTGAGAGTCGCGCCGCCTGCCGGCGCGTGACATTCGCAGCGGGGAACCGCATGACGCCGAGCTCGCAGCCGCGATCGAAGCGCTGACGGATCCCCGCTCCTTCTCCCGGTGCGGTGGACCAGCGTCCCGCCAAGGGGCGCGGTCCCCGCGCCGAAGGAGGGGGCCGCAGCCCGGAGTCGACGCCATGGACCGATGGTCGATGGCGAACGGCAGCGGAGGCGCCTGAGCTTCCCCTCACTGCCCTAAACGATCCGAAGAAGAACCACCGAATCGAGGCCGCAAGCGCGCGGCGACATCGAAGCCCTGACGACCCGGGAGAGCCGAGACCTCGTCCACCGCGACGTCTGTCTCGCCAGAGACGAACAGAGACCCGACGCACCCGACGGAGCCGACGTGCAGCCATCCGCCCCCACCACCCCTCGACCGATCCCGCCGCCGCGCGACCCGATGAACGAGACCAGGAGCGAGGCGCCCAGCCGGCGCTCACTTCGTGCTGCGGCGTGGGCGGAAGCTGTGCTGTGGGCAGCGGCGCTGGTGTGTTTCGCCGCCGCCGGCTGGCTGGCCTTCGAGGCCAATCGCTACGAGTGGTTCGGCGTCGAGCTGGCGACGGCCGAGGAGCTCGCCGAGGCGGGGGCGAGCTCGGACGGTGTCGGACTGCCGCCGGAAGGGACTCCGATCGCCCTGCTCGAGATCCCGCGGCTCGGGCTCGAGGTGACGGTGGCGGAAGGCACTGCGGACTCGGTGCTGCGTCGCTCCGTCGGCCGTCTACGCGCCAGCGCGCCGCTGGGCGGTCGCGGCAACACCGCGCTGGCCGGTCACCGCGACACCCACTTCCGCCGGCTCGAGGAGATCGCGGCCGGCGATCGCATCGTGCTCAGCGGACCACTCGGTCGTCGCGAGTACGAAGTGGCGTGGACGCGGGTGGTGGAGCCGGACGAGACCTGGGTGGCAGACACCAGGTCGGTGCGCGCGCCCCCCGAGCTCACCCTGGTCACCTGCTATCCGTTCCGCTGGGTGGGCACCGCGCCGCAGCGCTTCGTGGTGCGCGCCAACCTCGTCGCCGAGGACGCCACGCTGACGCCGACCAGGGAGATCCCGCCGGCGTCGGGAGCCGCGAACGCCGGATCGGCGCGGACGGCGGCGCTGCGCTGATGTTCCCGGGCGCGCGCCTGCGCTCGAGGATCGACTCCGGGGATCGGCCGAGGCACTTCGATCGACGCCGCGCTCTCGCGTGGGCTCTCGGGCTGCTGTTCGCGCGTGGCACCTCCGGTCGCGCGGCTTCCTCGCCTTCGGCGTTTCCGCCGCTCCGCGAAGACCTGCCTCCCTCGCCGCGCCGTGCCGGTCCGGAGGCTCCCGCCGTCGCGCAACCGGCGGACGCTTCGGGCGTCGACGTGCCCGCGAGGGCGCTGCTGCCACCTGCGCTCGGCATCTCGACCCGCGCCGTCGACCTGGTCCGCGACACGACGGTCATCGACCTGCTCGGCCTGCTCACCCTCGACTGGCATCGTCTGTTCGGCTGGCAGCGCGAGCCGGCCGGCTTCGGTGTCGAGCGCTACCGCGAGCTGGAGGCCAGCGGTGTCGGTGTGCTGCACCCGGCGGTCGAGACCGGCGAAGCGGATGCACGCCGTGGCGTGTTGCGGTGGCTGCGAGGCTGGCGCAATCTGGTCGGCGACGGCTCGTGCTTCCTGGCGCCGGTCGGTTCCGCCGAGGCCCTGGTGAGGGCAAGCAGCAGCGGCCGCATCGGCGTCGTGGTGGGCTTCCAGAACGGGACCCACTTCGACGGTGGAGCAGACGTCGACCTGTTCTTCCGCCTCGGCCAGCGCGTCTCGCAGCTCACCTACGACGGGCGCAATCGCCTGGGCAGCGGCTGCCGGGTGCGCAGCGACGAGGGGCTCACCGCCCTGGGACACGAGATCGTGCACGCGATGGGCGACGTCGGCATGGCGCTCGACGTCTCGCACGCCGGCGAGCGCACGGCACTCCAGGCGATCGCGGCGTCGTCGCGACCGGTGCTGCTGACCCACACCAACTGCAGGGCGTTGCACGAACACCCGCGCAACGCCTCCGACGAGCTGCTGCGCGCCGTCGCCGAGAAGGGCGGAGTCGTCGGGCTGACCATCGTCAGCGCCTTCGTCGGCCCGTCACGGCGTGCCGACCTCGAGCGCCTGATCGATCACTACGAGCACGCCCTCGACATCGCCGGCACCGAGCACGTCGCGATCGGCAGCGATGCCGATGCCGAGGCACGAGTGGCCGGTTCCGACCGGCCGAACCCCTTCTACGTGCTGCGCGGCATGGAGCCGCGCTGGCGGGTCTTCCAGATCGCCGATGCGCTGCTGCGCCGGGGCTGGTCGGAGGAAGTCGTGCGCGGTGTCCTGGGAGGCAACGCGCAGCGTGTGCTGTCGTCGATCTGGCCACCAGAGCGAGGTTGGCAGCGCTCCGGTCGCGATCCCTTCTGCCCGGCCCCGGCCCGCCCGCTCCTCTGGCGCTGAGCGGCGAAGGCCCGACGCCAGCGTGGTCCGCCCGCGGCGATGCCTGGGCCCCGACGACCGAGGCCACGGGCTTCGACGGAGGGCGGGGAGTAGAGTAGGAGGCGAGAGGCGATCCCAGTCGATCACGAACGTTGCCGAGCTACCCGGAGCCCCTGCCGGTCTCGGGCCGCTGCCCCGCCTCGCGACCCTGGAGCGAGAAGGATCGAGCAGGGTCGAGTGCGAGCGCGGCGCCCTCGGGGCCCGGCGGTTCCGCGGAGGGCGCGCCATGCAGACACGAGCGGTGCCGCAGATCCACCAGGTCGGATCTCAGGAGGGCCACGGCTGCACGTCAGGGGTGCCGGTCGCGGCTCGCGCGTCCAAAGGCAGTCCGGCGATCCTCGTCCTGGTCGCCCTGATCGCCGCGCCGCTCGTCGGCCCGGCCACGCTGGCCGCCTCCCGCTCCGCCGAGAAGGAGCGGGCCGAGCCCGACGCCTTCGCCGAGTACGAGCAGCTGCGCGCGCTGCACGGCACGCCGCCGTTCGGCGTCGGCGAGGACCACCTGGTGTTCGACTTCGAGGGTGCCCGCTTCGAGCTCGAGGCGGGTGAGATCTCGCTGCAGCAGCCCCTGCGCAGCGGGGCGGTGACCGGCTTCTGGTTCGAGGGCGACGGCCGGTTCGTGCTCGACGTGCCGGACGAGTACGAGCTCAGCCAGCTGCGTCGCTTCACCCGCGACGAGGAGCTCACCGGGCTCGAGGTCTCCTTCGACCGTCTGTTCGTACAGGTGGCCGCGCCGGAGCTGGTGCGGCCGCTGACAGCTCTCGCCGCGGAGCGTGAGCTGCTCGACGGTCCCTGGGGGGCGCCGCCTTACTGGGTGCGCGGCCGCCAGACCGCCTGGCTGCTCGAGCAGCATCACGATCCCGCGTCGCGGGTGCTGGCGGCGCTGTCGACCTTCGGCGAGCGCTACCTGCGCGCCGTGCTGCGGATCGAAGAGCACGGCTGGGTGACGTTCTCCTTCGACGCCCGCCGCCGCGAGGAGATCGAGCTGCTGCACCACACCCGGGCCAACCTGGCGCTGGCGCCCAACTTCGGCGAGAGCTGGCTGAGCCTCGACCAGGCGAGCGACCGCGACGAGGATGGTCGGGCGGCGCCGGAGCCTGGCGGGTTCTCCGCCCTCGAGCACCTCGACGCCGAGATCGAGCTGCTCGAGCTGGGCGAGAACCCGGCCTCGGGCTTCGGAGCCAACCATCCGATCGACGCTCGCATCGATGTCGCGGCGCGTCTGCGCTCGCTGCGCGACGGGCTCGGGGCAGTGGTGCTTCAGCTCGATCCGCGCAGTCGCATCGAACGGGTGCGCAGCGCTTCTGGACGCACGCTGCCGGTGCTGCGCTTCCCGCGTGGCGAGCTCGCCAACCACCTCGACGACGAGTGGGGCAATCGCGAGTTCGTCGTGCTGCTCGAGGAGCCGCTGCGAGCCGGCGAACAGGTGACGCTGCAGCTCGAATACCTGCTCGAGCTGAGCAACTTCGCCCCTGGCCTGAGCTGGCACCCCAACAGCACCGACTACGAGCTGCGTCCGTTCACCGCGTCGATGCTCTTCCGGCTGCGCGATCGCTACGACGTGCTGGCCAGCGGCCAGGAGGTCGATTCCGGCAGGGACGAGCGCGGCGAGTGGTCGCGCTGGGAGATGCAGCGCCCGAGCCGCATCGTCGGATTCACCTTCGCGCGCTACGCCCACACGGCTCGCTTCGAGTGGGACGGAGTGCCGCCGCTGACCCTCTTCGGCACCACTGGCGGCTATCTGTCGGTTCAGCGGATCGAGGACCTGTCGCGGTTCTTCGAGGGCAACCTGCGCTGTCTGGTCGACCTGCTGGGTCCGCCCGACGCCGAGGAGATGGTGGTCACCCTGATCAACGCCGGCCACTCGCAGTCGTTCGAGGGCTTCCTCCAGGTGAGCGAGAACATCGCCAAGAAGGGCCGTCTCGGCGTCGCCGTGCACGGCACCAAGGAGCTCCTGGCAGCCCACGAGCTGGCCCACCAGTGGTGGGGACACAAGGTGAAGCCCGACTCGTACCGCGACGCCTGGCTGGCGGAGGCGCTGGCCGAGTACTCGGCCGCCCTCTGTGTGCGCGACAGCGTCGACGACGGCGAACGGGTCTTCGCCGACATCGTCGACGCATTCCGCAACGAGGTGCATGGCTCGACCGCCGGCGCGTTCAATGCCTTCGCCCGGCCGGGCCTGTCGGTGCGCAATCGGTTCGAGCGTGATCGCATGCCGCCTATCTCGCACGGCTACCGCGCCGCGGTGCGCCACAATCCCTTCGCCGTGGTCAGCACGGTCTATCGCAAGGGTGCGCTGGTGCTGCACATGATCGACCAGCTGCTCCGCATCGAGACCGGCAGCCGCGATGCCTTCCTCGCCCTGCTGCGCAGGCTGTCGGACCGTGGCGTTGCGACCCGCCTGCGCACCGACGATCTGATGCACGAGCTCGAGGCAGTCAGCGAGCTCGACTGGCGGCTGCTGTTCGAGCAGTGGGTGCATCGCGCCGAGGTGCCGACCTGGCGCTCGCAGGTGACCATCGGGCCGCAAGCGCGCAGCGCGCTGCTGAGGATCGAACAGCGCGACGCGGCACCGGAGTTCACCAGCTGGGCTCCCGTCAGGGCGACGCTGCGAGACGGTGGCTTCGAGGAACGGCTGATCCAGGTGCGCGGTCTCGAGACCGAGATCGAAGTCCGCTTCGAAGGGGTCGTCGACACGGTCGAGATCGATCCCGGCTTCGCCATCCCGGTGCGCCAGCGCGGCGGCCGTTCGGCGCGCGCCGGCGAGCTTCACCGCAGCCACCGCGCCGCCGGCGGCTGAGCCACTCCCTAGAGCTCCTCGTCCGGGGCTGTCTCCTCGCCCACGATGCGCTCCTCGATGCCGACTTCGAGGGTCGCCGCAATCCTCCGGGCGTCGGCGATCAGGCGCCGCCGGTCGTCGCTGCGCAGCAGCAGTCGGAACCTGCCGTCGACGAGCACGCCGAGGGAATCGAGGGTCTCGTCGCGGCTCGGGCCCGAGACCACGACGCAGCGGATCCCCTTGCGGTCGATGCGACCGGTCGGGATGACGAGCGGTCCGAAGCCACGCTGCAGGCGCACGTCGTCGGCGCCGCGGTGCACGATCGCGAGGGGACGGAAACAGAACGGCAGACCGATGGCGAGCGGTACGGCGCCGACGACCATCGACGTCGCGTCGGCGCTGCGCATCCCGCCGAGCGAGATCGCTCCGCCCAGGGCGAGCATCGCGAAACCGAGCATCGGGGCGGCCGCGCTCCCGGCGACGACGAGCCCGGCGCCGGGGGGGAAGCGCCCGGAACTGCGGTAGGCGAGCTCGGCGATGCAAGCTCCGGCCAGCAGGGTGGCGAAGAAGGTGGGCCAGAGCCGGAGGGCTGCCCGGGCCTCGTGCGTCGGATGGGGGCCGTGGTCCATCAGCAGCCGCAGATTCTGGCCGTCGACACCGAAGGGTTCGAGCTGCGGCGCGTACCAGGCGGGGATCCGCGAGCCCGGTGGATGCTGCGAGAGGCTGTTTTCTCCCACCAGCATCTCCTCCGCGGCTCCGCCGATCGTGCCCTGTAGCAAGCACCTGCGGCGATCTGTCGAGGATGACGGGGATGTCGAGGACGTCGAGGGCGCGAAGCTCTCGCCTCCCGTGCAGCGACTCCGACTCACCACGAAGGTGGCTCTCTGGTAGATGGTCGCCTGCTCGAGGAGCTCGAGCTCCTGACAGGTGCGCATCAGCGCCAGCGGTCCCAGCACGACTGCGAGCGACAGCATCGCTCCGCCGACGCGGCGCACGGTCGGGCGCCAGCCGACTCGGGGGGCGAGGTCCACGTCTGCGCCGGTCGCCATGTCACCTCCAGAGGCGAGCGGAGCGCTCGCCGTCCGGCACCACGGAGTCACGCGGTCGCCGGGAGCGACGAGGCGATTCTCCTGGCGGCTGCACCAGTGGATAGTCTCGCACGAGCCACGAGCCACGAGCCACGAGCCACGAGCCACGAGCCACGGGCGACTGCGGGCGAGGTGCGGATGCGAGAGGGTTCACCACAGGCTCTGGAAGGTGCTGGGGGCGGGCGCGGCGGCCGGCGCTCCTCCGGCGTCGTGCTCACCACCGAACGACTGACGCTGCGCGAAGCCGCTCCGGTAGACGCCGGTTTCGTCGTCGAGCTCCTCAACGACGGCGCCTTCGTCGCCAACATCGGCGATCGCGGAGTGCGCACCCACGGCGACGCCGTGCGCTACATCGCCGAGCGGATGACGGCAAGCTACCGTGCGCACGGCTTCGGTATGTGGATCGCGGAACGGCGCCGCGACGTGGCACCGATCGGCGTCTGCGGCATCGTGCGGCGGGAGGGGCTGGAGCATCCGGATCTCGGCTACGCGCTGCTCCCTGCCTTCCGTGGCCAGGGCTACGCCAGCGAGGCGGCCGCGGCGGTGCTCCGCTTCGGCCGGGAGGAGCTGGCGTTGCCCGTGTTGCTCGCGATCGTCTCGCGGCAGAACACCGCCTCGGTGCGGGTGCTCGAGAAGATCGGATTCGCGCAGTCCGGGAAGAGCTCGATGCCCGGCGGCGAAGAGGTGCTGGTCTTCACGGCGCCGTCGCCGTCGGCGCCGACTCGATCTCCGGGGAGCGCCGGCGGTGCAGGCGGTGAGCAAACTCGAGAGGAGAAAGGCGCATGAGCTTCCTGCAGCGGCCGGACGGCGTGCGTCTCTTCTTCGAGAGCCACGGTGATCCGGCGGCGCCGACGATCCTGCTCAGCCACGGCTTCTCGGCGACCAGCCGGATGTGGATTCCGCAGGTCGAGGCGCTGTCGCGAGACCACCACCTGATCCTCTGGGACCTGCGCGGCCACGGTCGCTCGTCGTATCCCGAGGACCCGGCGCTCTACGGTCACGATCTCTGCGTCGAGGACATGGCGGCGCTGCTCGATGAGCACGGGGTCGAGCAGGCGATCGTCGGCGGCCTGTCGCTGGGCGGATTCCTCTCGCTCGCCTTCCATGCCGCGCATCCAGGTCGTGTCGCGGCGCTGCTGATCGTCGACACCGGCCCCGGGTACAAGAGCGAGCAGGCCCGGGCAGCCTGGAACGAGCGCGCCGAAGCCACCGCACGGGACCTCGAGACCAACGGCCTCGCCGCCCTGCGCTCGCGCAGCGCCGAGATGGCCGCCGAGCAGCACCGCAGCGCCGAGGGGCTCGTTCATGCGGCGCGGCGGATGTTGACCCAGCACGACGACCGGGTGATCCGCTCGCTGCCGACGATCTCGGCGCCGTCGCTGATCGTGGTCGGAGCGGACGACCAGCCGTTCCTGGCCGCAAGCGCCTACATGGCCGGCAAGATCCCGCGCGCCGGGCACGTCGTCATCGCCGACGCCGGCCACGCCGTGAACCTCGATCAGCCGGAGGCGTTCAACCGCGAGGTGGTCGACTTCCTCGCACGCCTCCCCTGAGTCCCTGGGTCTAGGGCGACGCGGCGCCGGTGGAGTCGGAGCGCAGGGCGGCGTAGATCAGGGCCCGGATGACCTGGTGGTCGTCGACGGTGCCGGCCGGGATCAGCTGGGTCATGTAGGTGACGGTGAGCTGCTCCTCGGGGTCGTTCCAGTAGGCCGAGTGGTAAGCGCCGCCCCAGGCGTACTCGCCGACGCTGCCGGGCGTGCCGCGCGCCCCCAGGTCGAGCAGCACCGAGAAGCCGAGGCCGAAGCCCGTGCCGGCGCCCCAGACGAAGAGCTCGCCGACGTGATTCACCGTCATCAGCTCGACGCTGGAGGGCGACAGGACGCGCACGCCGTCGAGCTCGCCGCCCTGCAACAGCATCTGCTGGAAGCGGGCGTAGTCTCGGGCCGTCGAGAGGAGTCCGGCGCCGCCGGAGAAGCTGCGGCGTGGACCGTCGACGTAGTGCCCCTGGCTCACCATGGTGCCTTCGTCGGGCGCGCGTTGAAGGCCATCGCTGGTCAAGGAGTAGACCGTCGCCAGCCGCCCACGTTCGTCGGGAGGCAGATAGAAGTGGGTGTCGCGCATCCCCAGAGGATCGAGGATGCGATCGCGCAGGAGGGCGTCGAGCGGCTGGCCCGAGGCGACTTCGACGACCGCGCCGAGGATGTCGGTGGAGTAGCCGTAGACGAACTCCGCGCCCGGCTGGGCGTTGAACGGCAGAGCGGCGATCCGCCGCACGGTCTCGCGGATGGGCTCGTCGCGGTCGGCGAAGTACCAGCCGGTGATCCCGGCGCCGGACCACTCCGCGGCGGCCGGGCCGTTGCCGTAGGAGACGCCCGCGGTGTGGGTCAGCAGATCGCGGATGGTGATCGGGCGGGTCGCTGGCACCGTCTCGTAGGCCGCCTCCCCGTCTTCACCGTTGACGACGGCCACCGTCGTCTCGGCGTACTCGGGCAGGTAGCGGCCGACGGGATGCGAGATCAGCAGCTTTCCCTCTTCTTGCAGCACCATGGCGGCGACGCTGACGATCGCCTTGGTCTGCGAGGCGATGCGGAAGATGGCGTCGCGCTGCATCACGGCGCCCTGCTCGCGATCTCGTCGGCCGAAGGCGCGGTGGTAGGCCGGCTGCCCGTAGCGCTGCACCAGCAGCACGCCGCCGACCAGCTCTCCCTCGTCGACATAGCGCTGCAGCCGCGCGTCGAGCCGCTCCAAAGCCTCGGGAGAGAAGCCGAGCGTCTCGGCCGCCGCGTGCTCGGAGGAGGGAGCCGATGGCTCGGCGCTCTGCACGCTCTCCTCGACCCGTGGGGCGGCAGCGGCGGGAGCCGACAGGAGCCACGTGGCGAGGACCGGCGCGATCCAGGTGCGAGGTCGCAGCGAGAGGGTTCGGAGCGAACGGTACCGGGTCATGACATCTCCCTCCATTGCGACAGAGACTTCCTCGGCGGCCCCGAGAACCGGGAGCGACGCCATCGTAGCGCTGCGAGAAGCGCCGTGCCGAGGTCGACCCTGCCGGAGCGTCGGAAGCGAGCACTGGGCTCTGCCCACGAACACCCGTCTCAGTGCGCGGCGACCTCCGCCGGCTGGCGCACGCCGGTGGCCGTCTCGCGCATGAGCTCACTCCACGTCGGGCCAAAGCCGGCGTCATCGTCGCCGGCGCCGAACAGTCGCTCGTGCAGCTGCTCGACCAGTCCCTCGGCGGCTGACTCGCGGACCAGGAAGGAGACCGAACGGTCGTTGGCCGCCTGGGACAGCAGGATGACCTCCTCGTCCTCGAAGCATCGCAGCGCTTCGCCCCAGTGGTGCAGCAGGGCGCGGATGCCGGTGCCCACCAGGCTGATCGTGGCCAGCCCGTCGATGCGGCGCGGACGCGACAGTTGACGCAGCTCCCTGACGAGCAGATCGAGCACCCCGTCGTCGGTGTGGTTGGTGCTGAGGTCGAGGGCCACGGTCAGGTTGGTGGGCGACGATGCCAGCAGGTCGATCGCCAGGCCGTGGTTGCGGAAGCAGGAGGTGAGGTCGGCGATCAGGCCGATCGGCTGCCAGTCCGTGTCGACCCGCATCGAGAACGCCACCATGTCCTTGCGCATCGAGACCGCTTGCACGGCAGGGGCGCTGGCTTCGGAGTCCGTGATCACCGTTCCCTCGACCTCCGGCCGATCCGTCCAGCAGACGTGCAGAGGCACCGCGGCCTCCTCGGCGGCGCGGATGGCGCCGGGGTGCAGCACCTTGGCGCCGCGCAGCGCGAGCTCCTCCGCCACACGGTAGGGCAGGCGCCGCAGCAGGCGAGCGTCGGCGACCTTGCGCGGATTGGTGGTGAACATTCCCGGCACGTCGGTCCAGATCTCCAGCCGCTCTGCCTCGAGCAGGCCGGCGAAGTACGCGCCCGACGTGTCGGAGCCGCCGCGACCCAGCAGCACCGTCTCGCCCTCCCGACTGGCGACGAAGCCCTGGGTGACGTAGACGGCGCCGCCCTCCTCGGCCAGCCGGCGTTGGAGGTCGCGATCGGGCGAGTTGTCGCAGCTCGCGGCGAGGAAGGGTCGGCCGGTCGGGTCGCGCGGGTCGTCCACCGGCGTCGCCTCGAGGATCTCGCGGGCGTCGAGCCACCGCGCCTCGAGGCCGCTGACGCGGAGGTACTCGGTGCCCAGCCGCGTCGACATCATCTCCCCGGCCGACATCACCCGCGCATGCAGGCGGGGCGTGACCTCGTGGATGAGGCGCACGCCGTGCAGCAGGGCGGTGAGGTCGTCGAGGAACGGCCGTGCCGGATCGGTCGAGATACCGAGGTCCTCGGCCAGCTTCTCGTGATCGCGCCAGATCTCCTCCAGCTCCGCATCGACCGGAGCGCCCTCGGCGGCCTTCTCGAGGATGTGCTCGAGTCGGTTCGACACCTGACTCAGCGCCGACGCCACGACCATCGGTCGCAGGCCCTCGTCGAGGCGCTGCGACAGCGTTTCGCGGATCGCCTCCCAGCGCTCGCGGGTCGACACCGAGGTGCCGCCGAACTTGAGCACCACCCAGGGCTTCGCTCGGGGGTCGGCGCCGCGCGCCGCGCCCTCGCCGGAGGCGGTGGCTCGGGTCGAGGGACGAGGTCGATCGGACGAGGTCGCTCGAAGTGGCGACGGTTGGTGTGCATCGGTCATTGGTGCGGAGGCCTTTCGTATCGGGAGCGGAAGCAGGGCACGGCGGGAGGAAGGGATGGGGAGGCAGGGCGGGACGAGGAGGAGCGTGGCAGCACCGCCGTTCCGTACCGTCGGCTGCTGGACTGTCGGATGCGCCGAGAGCCTTCCCGGGCGGCGATCGATCGCATACGGCTGGAGGGGGAGAGGAGACTCTGGGAGGTTGGTCGCTGGGACCGTGCGATGGGAGCTGGTCGTGCCTCGGGAAACGTAGGTCGCGGCTCGCGTCGTTGCCGCGCAACGCCGACCGCGCGGCCTCCCGGCTCGTCGGAGGCTCCATCACCTCCGGTGGGAGGTGGGGATGTCCTGGGCGAGGCGATGCGGGAGGCGAGGAGTATGGAGGTCTATGGCGGCGCCGCAGTTTCCCGGTGGAGACCGGGACAGGGCGTGAGGGTTCGGGGGGTCGGTTTGACCGCCGGCGGGAGCAATGATATTTTGCCCACGAAATATTTCTGGTCGAACTATACGCTATCGAAGGCGGGTACGGCCAGAAGCCGACCATCCTGCGTGCGGCGCGTCGCGGTCGCGGAGCCCGAGGTCGAGCGCTGGGCGCCCCCGAAGGGGCGAAGGTTGCCCTGAGAGGCACCGGACAGCTGTTCGTCCCCTCAGACCCCATCGAGCCACATCGCGTCGAGCACGCAGAGCCGGCTCTCTCTCCGCCAGCCTCGCGGTCAGCTCCGCGCCTGCGGTCAGCTCGCCCACCCCTCGGCCCTAACCCGCGAGCTGCTTCCTCCCTCCCTCCACACACCACCGTGCCGGCGCATTGGCGCCGGACAGCCACCGAGACGACATGTACGACGAGAGGATCCTGCGGTCGCTGCGGCGTATCATCCGCGCGGTCGACATCCACAGCAAGCACCTGGCCCAGCACCACCGGCTGACCGCGCCGCAGCTGGTTTGCCTGCGCGAGCTCCGCTCGCAGGGCCCGATCAGCGCCGGACGCCTGGCCCAGGCCGTCTCCCTGAGCCCGGCGACGATCACCGGCATCGTCGATCGCATGGAGCGGCGGGGTCTCGTCCAGCGCACCCGCAGCGAGCAGGACCGCCGCCAGGTGGTGGTGCAGATCACCGACAAGGGGGTCCGGCGCACCGACGCCGCGCCGCTGTCTCTGAACGAGCGTTTCAGCCGCCGCCTGGCGCGGTTGCCGGAGGAGGTCCAGGCGCGCATCGACCAGGCCCTCAGCCAGGTCGCCGAGCTGATGGAGGCGGAGCAGCTCGAAGCGCCGCCGGCGGTCGACGTCGCCGCCGCCGCAGAGGTGGTCGCCGCTGCTTCGACCGGCGGCGGTGCATCGGACGGCACGAGGGAAAGCGCATGACGACCGAGCACGAGCAGGGCAGCGAGGCCGGCAACGCCTCTGAGAGCACCGCGCCCCCCGCCGGAGTCGAGACCACCGAAGACGGGCTCGTCTTCCGCCGACCGATGCCGAGCGACGGCATCCGGATGTGGCGGCTGGTGAAGGATTCGGGCGTGCTCGACGAGAACTCGCCCTACTTCTACGTGCTCTACTGCGAGCATCACCCGGACACCTGCGTCGTCGTCGAACGTGCGTCCGAGGAGGACTCCGATCAGGGCCGGCAGGGAGGCCGCGGCACCCCGCTGCTCGGCTTCACGCTCGGCCACTGCCCGCCGGCGCGGCCCGACACGGTGTTCGTGTGGCAGATCGGAGTCAGCGAGCTGGCGCGGCGGCGTGGGCTCGGCCGCCGCATGCTGGCCTACGTCGTCGACGCCCACCGTGAGCGTGGCGGGTCGTACCTCGAAGCCACGGTGACGCCGGGCAACCGGCCGTCGCGCGGCCTGTTCAGCTCCTTCGCCGAGCGTCGCGGCGTGCCGTGCGAAATCACCCCCCTCTTCGCCGCAGAGCTGTTCGACGACGGAGATCACGAGGGCCACGAGGCCGAGGATCTCTTCCGCATCGGCCCCTTCGAGGGTTCAGGCTGCGTCCGACGCGGCGATTCCACGAAGTGAAGCCGACCAGCTCCGACCCAATCCGAGAGTTGGAACCTGTTTCGAGAACCCTGAACCAGAGGGCCGACGGTTTCACCGCCGAAGTAGGCCCCGAGGAGTGACATATGACCATCTCCACCGTCGACACCGACACCCGGACCCACAGCGAGTCCGAACCTTCCACCAGCCATGCCGACACGACGGCGTCGCGGACCCCGGAGGTCTTCGAGCGCTACGAGTCCGAGGTGCGCGGCTACTGCCGCTCGTTCCCGGCGGTCTTCCAGCGCGCCCGTGGCGCCAGCCTGTGGGATGAGAATGGGCGCCGCTACATCGACTTCTTCGCCGGCGCCGGCGCGCTCAACTACGGCCACAACGATCCGCGTTTGAAAGAAGCGCTGCTCGACTACCTTGCCGCAGACGGCGTCGTGCACAGCCTCGACTTCTTCACCGTCGCCAAGCAGCGCTTCCTCGAGACCTTCCAGGACGTCGTGCTGAAGCCCCGCGGCATGGGCTACAAGATGCAGTTCCCCGGGCCGACGGGCACCAACGCCGTCGAGGCGGCGATCAAGCTGGCGCGCAAGGTCACCGGCCGCAGCAAGGTGATGAGCTTCACCAACGGCTTCCACGGGATGACGCTGGGATCTCTCGCCCTCACCGGCAGTGAAGCGAGTCGCAAGGGCGCCGGTGTCAGCCTGCAGGACGCGGTGCGCATGCCCTTCGACGGTTACCTCGAGGGCGGCGACACCATCGACTTCATCGCCACCATGCTCGAGGACGCCAGCAGCGGCGTCGACCTGCCGGCGGCGGCGATCGTCGAGACGATCCAGGCCGAGGGAGGCGTCAATGTCGCCCGCTTCGAGTGGCTGCGACGGCTCGCCGAGGTCCTGGCGCGCCACGACGTGCTACTGATCGTCGACGACATCCAGGTCGGCTGCGGCCGCACCGGACCCTTCTTCAGTTTCGAGGAGGCCGGCATCGAGCCCGACATCGTCTGCCTGTCGAAGTCGCTGAGCGGCTTCGGTCTGCCGCTGGCGCTGGTGCTCCTTCGGCCCGAGCTCGACGTCTGGAAGCCGGGCGAGCACAACGGCACCTTCCGCGGCCACAACCCCGCCT
Organism: Acidobacteriota bacterium; assembly: GCA_003388555.1. Classification (GTDB taxonomy): domain Bacteria; phylum Acidobacteriota; class Thermoanaerobaculia; order Multivoradales; family Multivoraceae; genus QQVD01. Next base: position 69,012 of record QQVD01000005.1, read on the forward strand.
TCGTCACCGCCACGGTGGCGCTCGACTTCTGGCGCGACGACGCACTGAGCCGCAGGGTCGCCGCCAGCGCCGAGAAGGTCGAGGCGAGCTTCGGCCGCCTGGCGGAGCAGGCCCGGGACGCGGGGGTGCAGGCCACCAGCCGCGGTCGCGGGATGATTCGCGGCCTCGAGCTCACCTCGGATCTCGCCGCGTCGATCAGCGCCGCCGCCTTCGAGCGGGGTCTGATCCTCGAGACGGCAGGCGCCGAGGACCAGGTGCTCAAGTTCCTCGCTCCGCTGACCATCGACGAGGGCGAGCTCACAGAGGGCCTCGAGATCCTCGAGCACAGCGCCGAGGCAGTGCTGGCCGCGGCACCGGAGAGCGCCGACGCGTGACCGAGGTCTCGACCGCCACGGCGGTCCGAGGCGTGGAGCGCCGCTCGGAATCACCGGGCGAATGCGGCGTCGCGGTCGCCTCACTGGCGACGAACGAACCGAACCGAGAACCCGAACCAGAACGAACGCCCCCGCGAGCAGAACCGGGGGAGCGAAGGGGAGCACCAAGATGCTCGTGAAGAGACTGCAAGAGATCGAAGGCACCGACCGCGAGGTCGAGGCGAAGACCTGGAAGAGCCGGCGGCTGCTGCTGGCCGACGAGAAGATGGGCTTCTCGCTGCACGACACGGTGCTCTACGCCGGCACCTCGACCCGGATGTGGTACCGCAACCACCTCGAGGCGGTGTACTGCATCGAGGGCGAGGGCGAGCTCGAGAACCTCGACGACGGCAAGAAGCACCCGATCGCCCCGGGCACCGTCTACGCTCTCGACGCACACGACCGCCACATCCTGCACGCGCACAGCCAGCTGCGCATGGTCTGCGTCTTCAATCCGCCGCTGACCGGACTCGAGGTGCACGACGAGTCCGGCGCCTATCCGACCGCCGACGAGATGCGGGGCCGCGAGACAGCCGGTTCCGTGACGTCGTGACCGGGGCGCGACGGTGAGCGTGCCGCCGACCGGGTCGGCACTGCCACCTGCCGTCGCCGCAGAGGAGAGCGCCGAGTGAGACGCTGGCTGACTCTGCAGTCGAAGCTCGAGGAGGGGTTGCTGGCCTACGGCATCCTGGCGATCGCGCTGTTGATGGTGCTCGGCGTGCTCACCCGCTCGTTGCTCGGGTTCAGCCTCACCTTCGCCGAGGAGGTCTCGCAGTTCCTCATCGTGATGATCTGCTTCGTCGGCCTGAGCTACGCCGCCGGGCGGCGGCGACACATCCGTATGACGGCACTGGTCGAGGGGGTCGGCGGTCGGGCGCGTACCGCGCTCGAGGTCCTGGTCTCGGCGAGCACCGCGCTGCTGCTCCTCCTCGCCGCGGCGTGGTCGGTGCGCTACGTGCTGGTGATGGCCGATCTCGGCTCGATCTCTCCGGTGCTCAGCGTGCCGCTGTACATGGTCTACGCGGTGGCTCCGCTCGGCCTGCTGCTCGCGGCGGCGCACTACGTCGGCCAGGTACGGGCGATGCTGCGCGACGGCGCCGACGCGGTGTTGGCGCGCTACGCCGGCAATCTCCCTGCAGAAGGCGCTGCGCTGGCCGAGGCTGTTCCGACTCCTCCGGAGATGGCTTCGTCCGGTGACGACGCCAGCGACGAGGCGCCGCGATGACCGGCGTGCTGATCCTGATCGCCGCGGTGCTCCTGGTGCTGCTGCTGCTCGGCTTCCCGATGAAGGTGCCGCTGCTGTCGGCGGCGGCGCTGACCCTGGTCCTCTTCTTTCCCGATGTCGACCTCGCGGTGCTGGTGCAGCAGTGGATCGGCGGCATCAAGCCGGCGGCGCTGATCGCAGTGCCGATGTTCATCCTCGCCGCCGAGATCATGACCCGCGGCCAGTCCGCCGATCGGCTGCTCGAGTTCGTCGAGTCGTGGATCGGTCACCTGCGCGGCGGACTGCCGATCACCAGCGCGGTGAGCTGCACCCTGTTCGGCGCCATCTCCGGCTCGACCCAGGCCACCGTGGTGGCGATCGGCCAGCCGCTGCGCCCGCGCCTGCTGCGCGCCGGCTACCCCGACTCGTTCGCCACCGCACTGATCATCAACGCCAGCGACGTGGCGCTGCTGATCCCTCCCAGCATCGGCATGATCGTCTACGGCGTCGTTTCGGGGACCTCGATCGGCGAGCTGTTCATCGCCGGCATCGGCCCCGGCCTTCTGATCCTGCTGCTGTTCAGTCTGCTCTGCTGGTGGAAGACGCGCCAGCTCGGCATCGAGCGGGCGCCTCGTGCGTCCGCCGCCGATCGCCTCGCCGCGACGCGCCGGGCGCTGATCCCGCTCGGCTTCCCGCTGCTGATCATCGGTGGCATCTACAGCGGCACCTTCAGCCCCACCGAGGCGGCCTCGGTGTCGGTGCTCTACGCCATCGTCATCGAGATGCTGGTCTTCCGGGGCCTCGGCTGGAGCGATGTGCGCGAGGCGGCGCTGGCCACCGGCCTGGTGACCGCGGTGGTGTTCGTGTTGGTCGGCGCCGGCGCGGCGTTCTCCTGGGTGATCTCGTTCGCCCAGCTGCCTTCGGTGCTGATCAACGACCTGCTGGGCCTCGGCGCGGAATCCGGTTACTGGACGATCCTGCTCACCGTCGCGGTGGCTTTCTTCGTCGGCTGCATGTTCGTCGACCCGATCGTCGTCATCCTGATCCTGACTCCCATCTTCCACCCGGTCGCCACCTCGGCGGGCATCGACCCGGTGCTGGTCGGCACCCTGGTCATCCTGCAGGTGGCGATCGGTTCCGCGACGCCGCCGTTCGGGGTCGACATCTTCACCGCCGTGGCGGTGTTCCGGAAGCCCTACAAGGAGATCGTCGTCGGCACTCCGCCGTTCATCGTCACCCTGCTGCTGGCGTCGGTGCTGCTGATCGCCTTCCCCGACATCGCGCTCTTCCTGCGCGACCTGGCGTTCGCCGAATGACGATCCGACGCCACCTGCAGGGCGCCGTGCTGCTGCTGGCAGCGGCCCTGGCCTGCACCGCTTGCGACGGCTCGCGAGGTGAGGCGGAGATCTGGCGCTTCGCCATCGAGGAGACGATCGGCAGCGTGCAGTGGTCGTACGCCAAGGAGTTCGAGGCGCGCATCGAAGCCGCCACCGCCGCCTCGCAGCGGCCGGTCGATGTGCAGGTCTATCCCTACGGCACGCTCGGCACCTCGGACCACGTCACCGAGCTGCTGCGCATGGGCACCGTGCACTTCGCCACCGCTTCGCCCGGCCACGTCGGCAAGTTGATTCCCGAGGCGCAGGTGCTGCTGCTGCACTTCGTCTTCTCCGATGACGCAGAGGTCAACCGCGAGGCGTTGCTCGACGGCGAGCTGCGCCGCCTGTTCAGCGATCTCTACCGCGAGAAGGGCTTCCGGCTGCTGGCCATCTTCCAGGAGGGCTGGCAGGTGTGGACGACGCGCCGCGCCGTGTCCTCGCCCGAGGACTTCGACGGCCTGCGCATGCGGGTGATGACCTCGCCCCTGCTGCTCGACGCCTACCGCGCCTACGGCGCCAGCCCCACGCCGCTGCCCTACGGCGAGGTCTACAGCGCGCTGCAGCTACGCATGATCGACGGTCAGGTGAACCCGATCTTCGCCATCGAGGAGATGAGCTTCTACGAGGTCACCGACCACCTGACGTTCGCCAACCACCTGCCCTTCGTCACCACCGTGGCGACCAACGACGTTTTCTTCGCGGGCCTGGACGCCGACCGCCGCTCGCTCGTCTCGCGGGTCATCGACGACCTGCAGCAGCACGTCTTCGAGGTGCAGACACGTGACAACCGCGAGCGTCTGGACAGCATGCTCGAGCGCAAGCCGGAGCTGCAGGTCAGCCGCCTCGACGCGGCGCAGCGCCAGGCCTTCCGGGAGAGGAGCCTGGCGGTGCGCCGACGTTTCGTCGAGCGCGTCGGGCCGCGCGGCGAGATCGTGCTCGAGGCGCTGCTCGACGCGATCGATCGCGCCGAGCAGCGTGCGAGAGATGCGGAGGCCGACCCGGGGGCTCCGATCAGCGGCTCCGTCGGGCCCGGCGCAAGCCGGCAGCCGGACCCCTAGCCGCGCCCTGACGCCGAGGGCCTACTCGCTGGTGGTCACCTGGCCTGCAGCCGCGCCGGCGGTCGGCGTCAGGTGCTCCTTGAACCAGGCGATCAGCTCGGCGGTCGCCGTCGCGTCGTGCTCGCCGACGAAGCCGTGCCCGGCGCCCTCGAGGATCACCAGCTTGGCCACCACGCCCTGGGCCTCGAGCGCCGCGTGCATCGCCTGGCTGGTCGTCTGTGGCACCAGGTTGTCGGCGGTGCCGTGCACCAGCAGGGTCGGAGGATCGTCGGCCGAGGCGTAGAGCAGCGGCGAGATGTCGTCGCTGAGCTCGGGATCGAAGTCGAGCGCCGGGAAGCGGTCGTTCGGCCCGGTGATCGGCTGCAGGTCGACCGGCGGGAAGTAGGCGACCACCGCCGCCACCCTGGCGTCCCCGGCGTCGCCGTGCTGCCCGACGACCGACTCGCTGCCCGATCCCAGCATCAGCGACAGGTGGCCGCCGGCGCTACCGCCGAAGACTCCGAGACGCTCGGGGTCGACCGAGAAGCGCGCGGCATTGTCGCGGATGTGGGCGAGCGCCTTGCGCACGTCGACCACCGCGTCCGGCACCTTGAACAGAGGCGCCGAGCCGTGGCGCACCAGGAAGAGAGTGAAGCCCTCCTCGACCAGAGAGGAGAAGGCGGCACTGCGCTGGAGCGCCGCCTGCGGGTCGAACCAGGTCGAATTCCAGCCGCCGCTGACCATGAAGAGGACTCCGGCGCCGTTGCCGTTCGCCGGCTCGATGACGTCGTAGGTCAGGGCCATGCCCATCTTGTGGCCGTAGACGACGTCGGAGTGCAGCTCGTAGAGCGAAGCCTGGGCCGGCGCAGCGAGGGCGACGGCCAGGAGGGCGACGATCGACCAGGCGAGAGCGTTGCGGCGGGCGCGGGGAAGATCGGCTGAACAGCGTTGCGTTGCGGTGGTCATCGGAAGGGCTCCTGGTGGGGATGTCGGCGGGAGGGGTGCGGCGCGGCTGCTCCTCAGGCGGCAGTGGGAAGAATGACGCGGGGCGAGGCGATTGTCGAAGAAACCCTCAGGCTCTCGGAGGGGAGTCGTCGGGGCAGACGCCGCCGAGCACGGCGATGTTTCGGCGCCGAAGACGGCCTGCTCGGCCGAGGGCGATGCCGGTCGGACGGTCGTACGGGCACGAACGGAGGTCGTCGATGGGTGATGGTGACGCGACGTCGGTCGACGGATCGGGCTCCTCCTCCTGGCAGCCCCGTGATCTCGCCTGGCGTCGGGAGACCGCGGACCGGATGCCGGATCTGCCGCGGTCCGTCGAGGCGCGGGAGATGCTGAGGGACGAGGAGTCCCTCTGTCTCGCTCCGGAGTCTCCGGCGCCGCCCGAAGCCGCCAGGTCCGGGCCATCCTTCGTCGTCTGCTCGCCGCCGCACCGGCTGGCGGCCCTTGTCGGAGCTCCGGACGCGGCGTCGCTGGTCGAGGCGGTGGCGCAGGCCGACGAGCTCATCGTCTTTCCCGAGGACCGGGCCGCGGTCGAACGATGCCTCGGCGGCGACTGGCGCGGCGAGCACGTCGTGGTGCACCGGCGGCCGTCCTCCGGAGTCGCCGGTCGGCCGGCACACCCGGTGCGCACGATCGCCGAGCACGGAGAGATCGCGGTCGACTTCGCACCCGGGCCGTCTGACGGCGCGGAGCGGCCGTCTCGGCGAGTGCACACCGGCGGCGACCCGGTGACGGAACGCTTTCGTCGCCTCTTGGCCGATCACGAGGTGCCGATCGTGGCGGCGTTCGACGGCGAGCGCCCGGTCGCCTTCTGCTACCCCTCGGCGGTCAGCGAGGGCCTGGGGGCCGTGTCGATCGACACCGTGCCTTCGCACCATCGACGTGGCTTCGCCGCCTCGGCCGCCCTGGCGATGGAGGCGCTGATGGAGGAGCGCGGGAGGCGGGCCGTGTGGGCCGCCGTCGATTCGAACCTGGCGTCCCTCGGACTCGCCGCCCGCCTCGGCTTCGAGCCGGTCGACGAGATCTGGCTGTTCGTGCGCGCCGAGGACTGAGGCGGACGCGCGGTAGGACCGAGTCCGTCGTCAGCCCACCGGATGACCCAGGCCGCGTCGCACGATCGGCACGAGGAGCTCGGGGAGAGCGCGGCCGTCGGCGGCGCCTGCGCGGCAGCGCACGAAGCCCGCGACGTGGGCGTCGGGGCGCGCCACCAGAGCGTCTCCCTGTCCGAGGCCGAGGGCGGGGCAGAGCACCTCACTGGCGGAGAGTCCGGTCTCCACCGTGCTGCCCTCCGTCGCGCCGCTCCGAGCCTCGACGCGGAGGACCCGGAGGCGGGCGCCGCACGCCGCGGCGAGCGCCTCGATGTCCAGTGGGAGGTCGCCGTGCACGACGACCAGCCATCCTTGCCGCGCGATGCTGCGCAAGGCCCGACCGTCCTCGAGCACCAGGTCGGGCAGCAGGTCGCCCGCCTGCAGCCGCCCCGGCGGATCACCGAGCTCGGGTGTCGTCAGCGGTGAGTCGCGGTAGGCGAAGGGCTGGTAGAGCCGGCCCGAATCGACCTCGGCGCGGTGCGCCGGGTCGGACCGTGCCGCCTCCAGCGTGCGCTCGCGGTGGCGGCGCTCCGCGGCGCTGTGCGGCACCAGGAAGCGCATCGTGCGCTCGGTGACACGCAGGTTCTCGAGCGCCGCTGCCCGGCGCTCGGCGTCGTAGGAGTCGATCAGGGTCTCCGGAGCCTCCCCTCGCAGCACCAGGGCGAGCTTCCAGGCGAGGTTCTCAGCGTCGTGCACCCCCGAGTTGAGGCCGCGGGCCCCGAACGGCGCCATCAGGTGGGCGCAGTCGCCGGCGAGCAGGAAGCGCCCGGCGCGCAGCCGCGAGGCGCAGCGGCCGTGGAAGCGGTAGACGGAGCTCCACACCAGCTCGTAGTCGAGGTCCTCGAGGATCCGGCGGATGCGCCGGTCGAGGGCGCCGGTGCGGCGTTCCAGCTCGAGATCGAAGGAGCGGTCGACCTGCCAGTCGATGCGCAGGACGCCTTCCGGCTGCGGGTGGATGAGTACCTGGCGCCCGGGGTTCCACGGGGGATCGAAGTAGAAGCGGCGCTCGCGCTCCCAGCCCCGGTGCGCCGCCTCGGGGATGCGCACGTCGCAGATCAGGAAGAGGTCGTCGTAGGAGTGGCCGGGGAAGTCGACGCCGAGCTGGCGGCGTAGCTCGCCCGAGTGAGCGCCGGTGGCGAGCACCGCCCAGGGCGCCGAGAGCTCGACGCCGTCGCCGTCGGCGTCTCGCCCGGCGACGACAGCGCGTTCGCCTTGGGAGCTCACCTCGGTCGCCGCCACCAGGCGCCGCTCGATCCGGCCTTCGGCGGCGACGGCATCGGCCAGCGCCGCCTCGGTGGCGCTCTGCGGCAGGTTGACGAACGGCGGGAACCGGCTGGATCCGTCGTCCGGAAGCTGCATCGCGAAGAGCTCGCGCTCGCCGAGGAAGGTGCGCGCGGTGCGCCAGGTGATCCCCTGGCGGGCGAGCTGCCGCCCGATGCCGATCTCCTCCCAGACGTCGAGCACGTCGCGCTGCTGGCAGATCGAGCGCGAGCCGACCGCGGACGGCCCGTCCGCCTGGTCGAGCAGGATCGACGACACGCCGCGACGCGCCAGCAGCAGGGCGGCGGTCATGCCCACCGGGCCGGCGCCGACGATCAGCACGGGCTCCGACGGACGATCGAGCCCCGACGGTGACCGGACGGGAGCGCTGTCGTCACTCATCTCGGCTCGAGCGCGGCGGCCTCAGTCCTGCAGCAGGTCCCACACCTCGCGGTCGCGCTCGGCGGTCCAGATCCGCGGCCAGGAGGTGCCGCTCAGCTCGTCCCACAGCCGGGCGACGTTGAAGGGCATGCAGTGCTCGAAGATCGGCCAGGCGCCGTACGACGGCGCGAGCGCCGCGCGGGCCTCGTCGAAGGCCTGCTTCAGGGTCCCTCCCTGCCGGCGTACGCCGTCGACCCGGCGGATCATCGTGGTCAGGAATCGCCTCGTCTGGGCCACGGCGTCGCGACAGGCGCTCGCACCGTGGACCACGGGGCCTCGACCGCCGATCAGGACGTCCGGCTGCAGGCCGATCAGCCGATCGAGTGTCGGCCCGGCCCACTCGCGATGGAAGGCGTCGCCGGTGTAGAGAGCAGCCTCGGCCTCGACCAGGTCGCCGGCGAAGAGGATGCGTCGCTCGGGCAGCCAGGCGACGAGATCGCCGGCGGTGTGGCCACGGCCCAGGTGCTGGAGCCGCAGCGCGCCGCGCTCGCCGCCGAGCTGGATCTCGAGCGTCTCGGTGAAGGTGAGAGTCGGTCGGGTGAGCCCCGGGATCGAGTCGGGATCCTCGAACAGGCGCGGCATGCGGCCGAGCTCCGAGGCCCAGTCCTCGCGCCCGCGCTCCTCGACCAGGCGGGCGGTGTTGTGATGGGCGACGACGGTCTGCGGGTCGAACGCCGCGGCGCCGAGCACCCGCACCGCGTGGTAGTGCGACAGCACGAGGTAGCGGATCGGCTTGCCGCCGGTTCTGCGGCCGAGCTCTTCGACCCAGGGGCGGGCGGCCACCGGCGTCGCCCGCGCCTCGAAAGCGACGACGAACTCCTCGCCTTCGATGGCGCCGATGTTGGGGTCGCCTTCGCTGGTCAGCGCCCACACCCCCGGCGCCAGCTCGTCGAGCGTCTGCCGCTTCTCGTCGAGGTCGGCGGACGAGGCGAACGGGCGGCTCATCGCCGGCTTCCTCGCTTCTTCACACGGCGCACTCTCTTCACCCCATTTCCCCGAAGCGCGAGCATGTCATGCTGGATCTCGTCGACCCGCAGCCAGGCCGCACGCTCGCCACGGTCGTCTCGCCGCCTCGTTTTCATGGAAGATCGACTCGTCGTGAGCAGCACCCGCCCGTCAGCGTTCGCTTCGACGCTCGCACCCGTGCTCCTCGTCGCCTGCGGCGGCTGCGTGCCGCCGGGACCCGGCGACGTCGAGGCGCACTCCGAGCCACTGCGCCTCGACCAGATCCAGGTTCTCGGCAGCCACAACAGCTACAAGCTGGCGATCGAACCGAACCTGCTGTCGCTGTTGGCGGCACGCCGGCCCGAGGTCGCCGCCAGCCTCGACTACGCACACCCCCCTCTCGCCGAGCAGCTCGATGGCGGCCTGCGCAAGCTCGAGCTCGATGTCTTCCACGACCCCGAAGGCGGCCTCTATGCCGATCCCTCCGGTCCTCGCCAGGTGAGCGCGGCAGGCCTCGATCCGGGGCCGCCGCACGATCCCGCGGGCGAGCTGCTTGCCCCTGGATTCAAGGTCCTGCACGTGCAGGACATCGACTACCGCTCGAGCTGCCTGACGCTGGCGAGCTGCCTCGCCGAGCTGCGGGCCTGGTCGGACGAGAACCCCGGCCACCTGCCGATCGTCGTCACGCTCAACGCCAAGGACGCGCCGATCGTCGGTGACGATGGCGAGCCGGAGCCTGCCTACGTCGTGCCGCTGCCCTTCGACACCGCCGCCTTCGCAGCTCTCGACGCCGAGATCGTGGAGTCGCTGGGCCGCGACAGGCTACTGCTGCCGGACGACGTGCGTGGTGACTCCGAGACCCTGGAAGAGGCGGTGCTGCGCCGCGGTTGGCCGGCTGTCGGCGAGGTGCGTGGTCGCTTCCTCTTCGTGCTCGACGAGGGCGGCGGCAAGCTCGAGACGTACGTCGAGGGCCACCCGTCGCTGCGCGGCCGGGTGCTCTTCGTCAACGCCGAGCCGGGACGTCCCGAGGCGGCTTTCCGCATCGTCAACGACCCGATCGGTCGCGGCGAGGAGATCCGAGAGCTGGTGCGACGCGGATACCTGGTGCGCACCCGGGCCGATGCCGACACGCGCGAGGCGCGTAGCGGCGAGACGGCCAGGCGTGACGCCGCGTTCGCCACCGGAGCCCACTTCGTCAGCACCGACTACGCCTTCGGCTCGCCGTTCGGCACCGGCTACCGCGTGTCGCTCCCGGGTGGCGGCGTGGTGCGCTGCAACCCCGTCACCGCGCAGAGCGGGTGCCAGCTGGCGGAGTGAGCCCGCGGCCGCGAGCGATGGCACCCGTGCCATCGGGGGACGAGGCGAGGATTCTGCGGGCGCCGGCTGCGCCACTGCCATAGACTGCCGGCGCAGCTTGCTGGCCGGGGGGTCGGCGCTGGAGGCAGAAAGAGGACGACTTGAGCGCCTGTGGGCCAGATCCTTCACGTCGACGTGGGCCAGTGATCACCATCGACCGCGAGACCCACTCCGACATCGTCGTCGGCCGGGTGATCGGCGAGTTCGAGGTCGAGGACGCGATGCAAGCCGCCCGCAGGATCTGGGAGCTGACATCGGGGCCGCGACGCCGGATCCTGTGGGATCTGCGCCAGTCGGAGTTCTCGTTCCAGGCTGACGAAGTGCGCAACCTCGCCGAGTCGGTGCGTCGCGAGGCCCCGCCCGGGGATCTGCGCACCGCGTTCCTGGTCTCGCGCGACCTGCACTTCGGCCTGGTACGCATGTTCGAGATGATGCGCGAGACCGAGGTGTCGCAGACCGGCACCTTCCGCGATCTCGAGCAGGCCCTGGCCTGGCTGCGCGAGTCCTGATCGGCGCGGCCTGGCCGGCAGGCCTGCTGCGCGTGCTCCGGGCCGGGTCGGCGGAGTCGCTGGAGACGCCGGAGTCGCGGGAGCTGGATCGTCGCTGCCCAGAAAAGGCCTGAGCCCGGAGAGAGCTCCGGGCTCAGGTCATTCTGGCGGACCGTGAACCGTCATCGGCGCACGCCGGTCGCTGGCGTAGACGCCCGCGGAACCGGTGGGTTCGGAGTCGGGCGGCGATCAGCCCTCGGTGCCGTCTCCGGTGGCCTCTTCCGCCGCCTCTTCGACCGCCGCGCCGGCCTCGTCCATGGCCTCGCCGGCCTCTTCCATGGCGCCTTCGCCGCCGTCGATGGCTTCGTCGATCGCCTCACCGGCGTCTTCGACGGCATCCTGCACGTCGTCGACCGCCTCGTCGATCGCCTCGCCGGCCTCCTCCATCGGGCCGTCCTGCTCGGCGCAGCCGATCAGGCCGACCGTGGCGAACAGCACGAAGAAGACGATGGCGACGCCGCGCAGGCCCTGGGCGAGGGCCGCGGAAACCTGGCGGGTGTCCTGGTTGCGAATCTGGATTCTCTTCACGGGACGAACCTCCTGAGATGACATGGAACCGTGCGGCGTGCACCGCCGCGCGAGAAAGCATGAGGCTAACGCATTCCTTTTGTCGAGTCCTCCCCGCCAGGGAGGGCCCAACCTGGGAGGAGGACGCGGCGAGCCCTGCGCTGACGATGCGAGCCTCGTCGGCGCCGGGATTCCGGCTGGTAACGTCGCCTCGGGTTCCGGCGCCTACGGCAGGATCCCGAACGGCTTCGAGGCTCCGGGGCAAGCGGAGGCCGTCCCCGGCAGACCCGGAGTCCCGTGGGTGGCGGCGGCACCTGGCCCCTGGGCCGAGGCCGGGATGTGCCCAGCGCCGACCGGGCTCGGCCGTCGCGCGGTCGTGCAGCCAGGTCACGATCTATCGGAGGAGACGCAGTCGTGCAGCAGTTCGCCGGCTTCCGCAGGTTCGCCCTGCTCACCATCGTCGCGGTCTACTTCCTGATCCTGGTCGGCGGCATCGTGCGCGCCACGGGCTCTGGGATGGGTTGCCCCGACTGGCCGAAGTGCTTCGGCAGGTGGATCCCGCCGACCGCCGAGGAGGAGCTGCCGCCGGACTACCAGGAGATCTACGGCTCGCACGGCTACGCCGAGGACCGCTTCAACGCCGCCAAGACCTGGACCGAGTACGTCAACCGGCTGATCGGGGTGGTCATCGGGCTGCTCATCTTCGTCACCCTGCTGCTCTCGCTGCGCTTCTGGCGCCGCGACCGGGCGATCGTCTGGTGGTCGCTCGCCGCCTTCCTGCTGGTCGGATTCCAGGGCTGGCTGGGCTCGGTAGTGGTCGACAGCAACCTCGCAGTGTGGCTGGTGACGGTGCACATGCTGGTGGCGCTGGTCATCGTCGGAGTGCTGCTCTACGTCTGGACGCGTTCGCACCGCGACCTGTGGCGCGGCACCATGGAGGAGCTGCCGCGCGCCGATCTGCTGTTCGTGGGCGTGCTCGGCCTCTCGCTGTTGCAGATCGCCGTCGGCACCCAGGTGCGCGAGCAGATCGACGAGATCGCCCGCGACGGCGTCGAGCGCAGCGGATGGATCGAGGCGCTCGGTCTGCTGCTCTCCTTCCACCGCTCCTACTCGCTGCTGCTCATGGCGTTGATCGGTGTCTTGGTGTGGGCGGTGTGGAAGCGCAGCCGTCCCGCCAGCGTGCAGCGCCGCATCGGCGCCGGCCTGCTGGTCGTGATCGGGCTCGAGATCGCTGCCGGTGCCGCGATGTACTACTTCGCGGTGCCCGCCTTCCTGCAGCCCGTGCACCTGCTGCTCGCCGCCCTCGGCATCGGCCTGCTGTTCACGCTCTGGCTGGCGGTCCGCGCGGGGATGGAGGAGGGAGCGGCGGTGCCGGCCTAGGCCGGCACGGCTTCTCCTTTTTCTCGGAAACGGGTACACTTTGCTGCACTGCGGCATCCGCCGCCGCGCCGCCCACCTCCGCACCCCGCGGGAGGCCGCCGCCTGGCCCACGACTCTCGATCGACGAGGCCGGGCCCGCCGCCTCCGCGATCGAGAATCGACATGACCACCGAGACGCTCTACGAGCGCCCGGGCACCACTGTGACTCCGACGCCAGTGACCCCTGCAGCCGTGACCCAAGCTCCCACATCCGAGCCCTCCGCCGAGGCCGCCGCCCGCCGCGAGGACATCCGCAACCTGGCGATCGTCGCCCACGTCGACCACGGCAAGACGACCCTGGTCGACGCGATGCTCTGGCAGTCGGGCACCTTCCGCGAGAACCAGCACGTGCAGGAGCGCGTGATGGACTCGAACGACCTCGAGCGCGAGCGCGGCATCACCATCCTGGCCAAGAACACCGCGGTGCGCTTCGGCGAGGTGCAGATCAACATCGTCGACACCCCCGGCCACGCCGACTTCGGCGGCGAGGTGGAGCGCACCCTGACCATGGTCGACGGCATCCTGCTGCTGGTCGACGCCAGCGAGGGGCCGCTGCCGCAGACCCGCTTCGTGCTCAGCAAGGCGCTCGCCCTCGACCTCAAGCCGATCGTGGTGATCAACAAGATCGATCGTCAGGACCAGCGCGCCAAGGAGGTCCTGAACGAGATCTACGATCTGTTCATCGAGCTCGACGCCAGCGAGGAGCAGCTCGACTTCCCGGTCTTCTACGCTATCGCCCGTGACGGCATCTGCCGCACGACGCTCGACGGCGAGGACCACGACCTCAAGCCGCTGTTCGAGGAGATCGTGCGCACCATCCCGGCGCCGCTGGCCGACGCCGAGGCGCCGCTGCAGCTGCTGGTCACCAACCTCGACTGGGACGACTACGTCGGCCGCCTGGTGGTGGGCCGCATCTACGCCGGCTCGATCCGCAAGGGCATGGACATCTCGGTGTGCAAGCTCGACGGCAAGGTGGTGAGGGCCCGGGTCTCCGGCGTCTACGGCTACTCGGGCCTGCAGCGGGTGGCACTCGACCAGGCCCGCGCCGGCGAGATCGTCGCGGTCACCGGCTTCGAGCACGCGATGATCGGCGAGACGCTGAGCGACGCCGAACGGCCTTCGCCGCTGCCGCCGATCCGCGTCGACGAGCCGACCCTGTCGATGGTCTTCCGGATCAACGACTCGCCGACCTCGGGACGTGACGGCAAGTTCCTCACCTCGCGCCAGATCCGCGAACGGCTGATCAAGGAGACGCGCTTCAACGTCGCGATGCGCTTCGAGGAGACCCCGGCGCCCGACGAGTTCCTGGTGCTAGGCCGCGGCGAGCTGCAGATGGCGATCCTGGTCGAGACGATGCGCCGCGAGGGCTACGAGCTCTGCCTCGGCAAGCCGCACGTGGTGACCCGCAGCGGCGAGAACGGCGTCGAGGAGCCGATGGAGCTGCTGATCATCGACCTGCCCGAGGAGCACATCGGCTCGGCGACGCAGCTGATGGGCCCGCGCCGCGGCCGCATGAACCGCATGGTGCACCAGGGCAGCGGCCGGGTGCGACTCGAGTTCCGTATCCCGGCGCGCGGCCTGATCGGGCTGCGCAGCGATCTGCTCGCCGAGACCCGCGGCACCGCGGTGATGCACCACCTGTTCGACGGCTGGGACGTCTGGCAGGGCGAGATCGAGCACCGCCGCGGCGGCGCCCTGATCGCCGACCGTGCCGGCAGGGTGACCTCGTACGCGGTGGAGAACCTGCAGCCGCGCGGCATCCTCTTCGTCGGCCCCGGTGAGGAGGTCTACGAGGGCATGGTGGTCGGCGAGAACAACCGCCAGAGCCCGCTCGAGGTCAACATCGTGCGCGAGCGCAAGACCACCAACATGCGCAGCTCGACCGCAGAGGAGCTGGTGCGGCTGCAGCCGCCGACCAAGATGAGCCTCGAGCAGGCCCTCGAGTTCGTCCAGGACGACGAGCTGGTCGAGGTGACGCCGGCGGTCTTCCGGGTGCGCAAGAAGGTGCTCTCGGCGTCGGCGCGCAAGTCGCAGCGCTGAGGTTGCGGACCGGGCGCTCGGACACCCGCCGGTTTCCTGCACCGGGTGGGAGCAGCGCCCGGTAGGCCCGCGTCGGCTCCGCCCGGGGCGTGGATCCGCTGGGACTCAGAGGCGCGCGAGGGCGCGCGAGCGCTCGAGCTGCAGCACCAGCGCGTCCGGGTCGACGACGATCTGCTGCGGCTCGAAGTCGGTGCGCAGCTCGAGCGCCTGCTCCTCGCCGGCTCCCAGGACCACGCTGACCCGGGTGTCGCGGTAGGTCTCGCCGGTCGACTGCGCGCCTCGAGCCTCGTCGTCGGGGAAGCGCTCGCCGCGGCTGGCGGCGATCTCCACCGGCATGCGGCCGGTGCCCTTGTTGCGCACCGTCCAGCGGGTCAGCCAGCCGTCGCCGGAGCGCTGCTTCGAGGCGTCGCGGATCTCGTACTCCGGCACCACGACGTCGAAGTACCACTGCTCGGTGAACTCGTCGAACGCCTGCGGATCGGGAGCGTACGGCCGTAGCGTGGCGAGCAGGTCCTGCAGCACCGGATGGTCGTCGGTCGACGGCACGTAGATCCGGAACAGCTCCTGCAGCCCGGCGAGCGTCGCCTCGCGGCCCATCAGCTGGTGCAGCATCCACATCACCCAACCGCCCTTGTCGTAGGTGACGGTGGTGTCGCCGGCGCGCGAGCCGTCGATCTTGACCAGCGGCCGCTCCGAGTCGACCTGGCGGTCCTCGGCGTAGCTGTCCTCGATCCGCCGCGCGAATTCGATCCTCCCGCGCAGACCGTGCTCCTCCTCGTGCAGCAGCAGGGTGGAGTAGTGGGCCATGCCCTCGGAGAGAATGTTGCCGCCGGGCCCTTCGCCGGGGGTGATCAGGTTGCCCCACCACTGGTGCGCCGCCTCGTGCGCGGTGACCATGAACGCCGCGTTCGATCCTTCGTCGCTCTCGGTGAGGAAGCCGATGCCCTCGGAGAAGGTGATGTTGGTGGGAAAGCCCTGGGCGTAGCCGGCGAGGGCGGGGAACTCGCTGACCTTGAGCTCATTCCAAGGGAACTCGTAGAACCACTCGGAGAAGTGCTCGCGCGCCGCCTGCAGCGCGCTCGACATCTCGTCGATGTTGTAGGTGTGCCCGGGGTGGTAGAAGAGCGCCGTGCCGCCGGCGCGCAGGACGTCGTAGCGGCCGGCGACGACGTTGAGCAGCTTCACCGGGTGGTCGGACTCCCACACCACGGTGCGCAGCGCCCGACCGTCCTCGCCGGTGTGCTCGCGGCTGCTGGTCAGCGTGCCGACGGAATTGGCGGTGTAGTCGGCCGGCGTGGTGATCTGCACCCGGGTGGTGAAGGGGCGGATCTGGCCGAAGGCGGTGTCGAGCTCCTCCTCCCAGAAGTCGTCGGGGTACTCGCGGGGCTCGAAAGCGTTGTCCTCGTCGACGCCGATGCCGCCCTGGAAGCCGGGCAGCGGCAGGAACGACGGCTCGAAGGTGTGCAGCACGACGCCCGAGGGCAGCACGAAGGTCGGCACACCGCCGCCGGCCTTGGTGGCGCCGGCAGGGTGGGTGCCGCGCAGGCGGAAGCCGAGTCGCAGCCCTTCTCCCGGTTCGAGAGCGCGGGCCGGTCGCAGCAGGTGCAGCCCCTCGCGATCCTCCGAGGTCGCCTCGACGCCGTCGATCTGCCAGGCGATCTCCTCCCAGGCGCGGTTGGCAGTCATCGCCACCGCGTCGATGGCGACGTCGTGCTCGTTGACCAGCTCGTAGGAGCCCTCGACGGCGAAGCGCCGCTCCGCCGGCTCGAGCTCCACCCGGACCTCGACGTGACGCACCACCGGCACCGGCGCGTCGCGGTCGTCGGCGAAGGTGGCGAAGTTCTTCCGCCAGTAGTCTTTCGCCAGCTTCTCGGCGGGCTCACCCTGGAAGCCGCTGCGCACCTGGTAGGCGAGCACACCGCCGGTGATCAGCGGCAGCAGGGCGAGCGGCGCCAGCCGCAACGTGGTGCGCACGAGCAGCCGGGGATGCAGGCGCTGGATGCTGCGCAGGCCGTCGAAGTCGCGGCGCGAGAAGAGCCGCACCGCGAAACCGGCGAAGAAGAGCGCCGCGCCCAGAACGGTGACCCGGTTGAGCACCAGCTGCTGGCGGTTGAGCTCGTAGGTGCCCATGTCGCTCCACTGCAGGGTGCCCCACAGCGGCCAGTTGAAGGTCCAGGTCAGCTCGCCGCGGAACTGGAAGTAGAAGGTCGCCACCAGCGCCCCGATGGCCAGGGCGTAGGCGGTGTAGCGCTCGCGCACCAGGGCGTACAACCAGGTGACGAAGGCGGTCCACAGCACGAAGGTCGGTGCCACCAGCAGGATCCAGGTGACGAAGAACGGCCAGGTCTCGACCGGGGCACTGCCCTGCACCAGCAGCACGATGACCGAGGCGACGAAGGCGCCGAGCAGGATCGCCGCGCCGACCAGGCTGTTGGCCAGCGCCTTGCCGACCAGCAGCGTCCAGGTGGCCACCGGCGACGAGTAGAGCAGCTCGCCGAAGCCGGTCGAGCGCTCGCGCTGCAGCGACTCGACGGTGTAGAAGAGCAGCAGCAGGCAGACCAGCGTGGTGACGATGCTCACCGAGTTGACCGCCAGGTAGCCGGAGGTGAGCAGGATCGGCGTGTCGAAGGCGCCGATCGCGAAGGTCGCGTTGCCAACCGTCTGCAGCAGGATCAGCGGCACGAAGAGGTAGAGGCCGGGCTGGTGCAGCAGCTCGCGCACCTCGGCGCGCACCACCGCGCCGAGCCCGGCCGCGCGCGACGCCCGTCCGCGGCGCATCGCCAGCTCGGCGAGGCGCGGATCGTCGATGGCGGCACGTCCGGTGGCCGCCGCGGACGCGGGTGCGGCCTCGTCGCGGCGGCGCCGGCGCAGCAGACGGGACAGGCCGCCGGGTCGCGCCTCGCCGCTGAGGGTGCGGGCCACGTGCGGCACGCTCGCCGCCACGGCGCCGAGCCCGACCAGGAGGATCCAGGCGCGGTTGACCAGGATGCGCCAGTCGTAGGCGACAGGCTCGGTGTTGTAGACCTCGACCCCGCGGTCGATCGACAGCCATGCCTCGTCGAGCCAGCGCAGGCCCGAAGGGTCGACCACCATCAGCAGGTCGTTGATCCGCGGATCGAGCCAGCTCGGGCTCCAGTCCCAGAGGAAGAAGCCGCAGACCAGCAGCAGCGCCACCGGCAGGAAGAAGACCAGGATCGGCCGCCGCGCCCGCTCGCCGACGGCGAAGGCGGTGCCGAGGGCGAAGAGCACGTTGGGCAGCGCGAAGAAGAGCATCGGCCGCAGGTAGGCGCCGAGCCGGAAGTCGCCGCGCACCTCGGCGGCGTTCTCGATCGGCATCAGCTGGAAGAACACGACCAACGTCAGCAGCTGCCAGGTCAGGGCGAACAGGAACGTGACGGTGACCCCAGCGAACTTGCCGGCGACGTACTCGGCGGGTCGCAGCGGCGTCGTGTGCAGGATCTCCGAGGCCCCGACCTCGTCGTCGCGCAGCACCGCCATGCCTGCCGCGACGGATGCGAAGAAGGCGGTGATCAGGAAGGTGAGCACGATGACGAACATCGTCATCTGCGACTCGGAGTTGATCCACGCCTTGTCGCCGCCGACCGCGGTGTCGCCGGAGGCGATCGTCACGTTGCCGGCGCTCAGCCCCCAGCTCATCAGGGTGAGCAGCAGCAGCAGGATCCAGAACATCGGACGGCGCAGGGTCTGGCTGAGCTCCAAGCGCCCGACGGCGAGGATGCGGCGCAGGCTCACGCCGTGGCTCCGGGCCGCTCGGCGCCGGTCTCCGCCTCGGCTCGGCGGTGTCCGTCCCCCGGTGCCTCAGCGGAGTCGTCCCCTCGCGTTCCGACGTCGCGCATCAGCACCAGGTAGGCGTCCTCGAGGGTCGGCGGCACCCGCTCGAAGCCAGCCGGCGCGTCACCCCTTGGCTCGTAGAGGCGCACCAGGTTGCGGCCCTCGACGAGGTGGGCCTGGGTGACCTGGCGGTTGCGGCGCAGATCGTCGAGCTCGGCGGGCGAGGCGATGCCCTCGAAGATCCTGCCCTCGAGCTCCTGTCGCGCCTGCGACGGCGTGGTCAAGGCGACGACCTTGCCCTTGCGGATCACCGCGAAGCGCGGGCAGAGCACGGCGACGTCCTCGACGATGTGGGTCGAGAGCAGCACCGTGCGGTTCTCGGCCAGCTCGGCGAGGATGCGGTAGAAGCGCATGCGCTCCTCGGGATCGAGGCCGGCGGTCGGCTCGTCGACGATGATCAGCTCGGGGTTGCCGGCGATCGCCTGGGCGATGCCGAGCCGCTGTTTCATGCCGCCCGAGTAGCCCTTGACCTTGCGCCCGGCGGCGTAGCCGAGGTTCACCCGCTCGAGCAGCTCGCCGCAGAGCTGTCGCAGCGAGCGGCCCTCGGCGCGAACCCCTTTGAGCCGCAGCAGATGCAGCAACATCGCCTCGCCGGTGAGGTTGGGGTAGAAGCCGAAGTGCTGCGGCAGGTAGCCGAGGCGGGCCCACAGCCCCTGCGGATCGGCGAGCACGTCCTCGCCGTGAAGCCGCACGTCGCCCGAGGTCGGCTCGAGAAGGCCGGCGAGGATGCGCATCAGGGAGGTCTTCCCAGCGCCGTTCGGGCCGAGCAGCCCGAACATGCCGGCCGGGATGTCGAGGTCGACTCCCTGCAGCGCCGCGACGGGACCGGGATAGATCTTGGTCAGGTTGCGGATCTCGAGCATCGGTCTTCTCCATGCATGGAGGATCGGATCGGGGCGGATTTGGGGGCTAGAGCTCGTTCTCTCGTTCCCCGAACAGCCTACGTCGCCGCCGGGGCGACGGTTACAGCCGCCGCCCGGCCGATGCTCGTGGCGCGTCGTCGTCGCCGGGTCGTGGCATGCTCGATGCACCAACGAGGAGGGCACGCAGCCCGAGGACAGGGCTCCCGAGCCTCGGAGGAGCCTCAGAGGAGCCACGACGAGCCACAGACGAGTCCAAAGAGGAGTCGCATCGATGCAACCTTCCTTCTTCCCCCGCAAGATCTACTTCGCTTTCGACGCCGACGAGACCTCGCTCGACGGTCTGGCGACGGTGCACCGGTTCGCCGACGCGCACGATCTCGAGGTGGTCGTGGGTCACGTCGTCGACGCTCAGAGTCCGGCTCTCGAGGCCGAGCAGCGGGCGCTGGCGATGCTGCGCCAGGTCACCGCGGACGAGCTCGACGGTGACAGGGGTGACGGCGGCGACAGCGGTGAAGATGTCCCCTGGGAGCTCGACGTCACCCGCGACGACGAGGTGGCCGACGGCGTGGTGCAGTCGGCCGACGAGGCCGGCGCCGATCTGCTGGCGCTGACCACCCACGACCGCAAGGGCTTCGCCCGCATCTTCTCGGGCAGCGTCACCGAGGACGTGCTGGCGCGGGCGCACGTGCCGGTGCTGTCGCTGCGCGAGCGTCGCGAGGGCGATGGCGTCGACCAGCTAGGGGGCTCGGGCCGGATCCTGGTCCCGGTGGCCTTCGACGCCCACGACCACGTGGTGCTCACCGTCGCCCGAGCCTGGGCCTCCCGACTCTCGGCGGCGATCGACCTGCTGCACGTGGTGCCTTCGCCGCACATCCCGGTGGCGCCGATGGCCGAGGCGCCGGTGCCGTCTCCGTCGCTGCCCAATCCGGTGGAGCTCGAAGGTCACAGCCGGGAAGAGCTGCTGGCTCGCCTCGAGGAGGTTCCCGGTCCGCCGGTCGAGGCGAGGGCGATCGTCACCCGCGGCGACGTCGCGGAGCAGATCCGGCTCACCGCCGAGGAGGGCGACTACCGCATGGTCATCATGGGCACCGCCGGCAGGCGCGGCCTGGTGCGCTTCCTGCTCGGCTCGGCCGCCAGCAGCGTGCTGCGCAGCGTCGAGTGCCCGGTGCTGCTGCTGCCGCCGATCCTGCGGCTCGGCGACGAGAGCGAGTCTTTCGAATCGGTGCAGAGTCGCCGCTACGGCCACCCCGAGGACGTCCTCGCGGACGACGACACCTCTCGCGAAGAGAAGATCCAGATCCTCGAGGACTGGCGCCTCGACGCGCTGCGGCGCTCCGAATCGACCTCCGAGGGCATGTCTCCGGATCCCGAGGACGATCCGTCGGTCGACGACTCCGAGGTCGACGAGCTCGCCGCGGTCGACCACGCCCTGCGTCGCATCCGCGGCGACGACTGAGGATCGCGCTGCCGCCTCGTCCGCTGGCGTCGCCCGAGCGTCCGGTCAGATGCGCATCTCGATCTTGCCCAGCCGCTCGGTGAGCTTCGGGTTCTCGCGGTAGTCGATCGGCAGCGCCAGCAGGGCCGGCCCGGGGTGGTCCAGCGCGCGGCGCAGGGCGGCCTGCAGGTCGCTGGCGCGCTCGACCCGCTCGCCCTGCCAGCCGAAGCTCTCGGCCAGCAGCACCCAGTCGGGGTTGCCGAAGGCGAGGTCGGTGTGGCGGCCGAACTCCTGGTCCTGCTTCCACGAGATCAGCCCGTAGCCTCCGTCCTCCCAGACCATCACCGCGATGTCGGCGTCGAGCCTGCGCGCCGTCTCCATCTCCTGCACGTTCATCAGGAAGTCGCCGTCGCCGGTGATCGCCAGGATCTTCGCCTCGGGCCGGGCGCTCGCTGCCGCGATGGCGCCGGGCAGCGGCATGCCCATCGAGCAGAAGCCGTTGGAGATAATGCAGGTGCCGGGCTCGTGGCACTGGTAGTGGCGGCCGATCCACATCTTGTGCGCCCCGACGCCGGAGAGCACCACGTCGTCCGGCCCGAGCACCTGGCGAACGTCCCACAGCACCTTCTGCGGTGAGATCGCGCCTTCGCTCTGTTCGCCGGAGTGCTCGCGCAGCTCCTCCTGCATGCGCTCGCGCACCCGGCGCTGCTCGGAGAAGTCCCACTCGGGGCAGCCGTCGCGTGCGGCCAGCTCGCCCAGCTGGACGAGGGCGCTGCGCAGATCGCCGACCACCTCGACCGTCGGCAGGTAGTGGCTGTCGGTCTCGGCCGGCTCGGAGTCGAGGTGCACCACGCCGCAGCTGCCGTTGGCGTTCCACAGCCTCGGCGGATACTCGACCATGTCGTAGCCGACGGTCACCACCAGGTCGGCGTCGGCGATCGCCAACGCCGGGAAGTCCTGCTGCTGCAGGCCGATGGTGAACAGGCAGTAGGGTGCTTCGAGATCGACGCAGCCCTTGGCCATGAAGGTGCTGACCACTCCGATCCCGGTGCGCTCGCAGAGCGCGCGCAGCGCGCCGCTGGCGTCACGACGGATGACGCCGTTGCCGGCGAGCAGGATCGGGCGCCTGGCCTCGCGGATCCTGCGCCAGGCCTGCTCGACGGTCGCCGCGTCGGGGACCGGCGGCGCGGCGCGGCGCGGCGGCAGGGGTCTCTTCTTCGTCTTCGCTCCGGCAACGTCTTCGGCGAGCTCGATGTGCACCGCGCCCGGCTTCTCGGCGGTGGCGATGCGCAGCGCCTTGTGCACCACCTCGGGCACGTTGTCGGGATGGTGGATGGCGTGGGTCCACTTGGTCACCGGCTCGAACAGGTCGACCACCCGCATGATCTGGTGACTCTCCTTGTGCTGACGGGTGAGGGCTCCCTGGCCCGTGATCACCAGCATCGGGGCGCGGTCCATGTTGCCGTCGGCGACGCCAGTGACGAGGTTGGTGGCGCCGGGGCCGAGAGTGCCCATGCACACCCCGGGCTCGCCGGTCAGTCGTCCCCAGGTCGCGGCCATGAAGGCGGCGCCCTGCTCGTGACGGGTGAGCACGAACTCGATCTCGGAGCCGTCGAGAGCGAGCATGAAGTCGGCGTTCTCCTCCCCCGGCACGCCGTAGATGCGCCGGATGCCCTCGCGTTCGAGGCAGCGCACCAGCAGCTCGGCGGCGGTGAGCTCCTCGGGCTCGCCGTCACCCGGTTCGGCGCACCCGTCCGTCGGATGTGCGGCCGCCTCGCCCGGCGAGCCGGCGTCCGGCTGGGATGCGGGCTCCTCGTCGGAGGTGGGCTCGATGGCCTGGTGCGTCATGGAGTCTCCTGTCTTCACGGATCGTCTTCGAAGGTGACGTCGGGCATCTGCGTGACGATGCTTCGTCCGGGCGACGCCGTCGCCTCGGCAGGCGGTGTCCGACAGGCGGTCGGCGCCCCTTGCCTGCTCTGGTATAACGACCCGCGCCACCGATCGGATGCCCGGAACCGGTCCCCGGGATCTTCGCCCGCCTAGGTTCCGAAGCGGTGCCCCGGGGCTCCTCGTAGGACCCGAGGGGAGTGGCCGAGCCCGTCGCCGCGCGTCGCCCGCGCCCGACGATCTCCGCGTGAGGAGCACGATGCCCGATCAGTTCGTTGACGAGGCCGCCGGCAGCCGCCCGGGTGACGACCCGAACGGCGATGGGCTGCGCGGCCGCAGGGCCTTGGTCACCGGGGCTTCGCGCGGCATCGGTGCGGCGATCGCACGCCGCCTGCACGCAGCAGGTGCACGGGTGGTCCTGGTGGCGCGCGGCGCCGCGGATCTCGATCCGCTCGCGGCGGAGCTGTCCGGCGCGATCGTTCGCGCCGCCGACGTGGGCGATCCCGTCGCCGTCGCCGAGCTCTTCGAGAGCCTCGAGACCGCACCCGACATCCTGGTCAACAACGCCGGCGCGGCGCGCAGCGCGCCGCTGCACCGCACCACCGACGAGCTCTGGCGGCAGATGCTCGAGGTGAACCTGAGTGGCGTCTTCCACTGCTGCCGCGCCGCCCTGCCGGCGATGCTGGAGCGCGGCCGGGGGCGCATCGTCAACGTCGCCAGCACCGCGGGCCTGCGCGGCTACCCCTACGTCGCCGCCTACAGCGCCGCCAAGCACGGGGTCGTCGGCCTCACCCGTTCGCTGGCCCTGGAGGTCGCGCGCCGCGGCGTCACGGTGAACGCCGTGTGTCCCGGGTTCACCGAGACCGAGCTGCTCGACGACTCGCTCGCCAACATCGTGCGCACCACCGGTCGCAGTCCCGAAGAGGCGAAACGCGAGCTGCTGCGCAGCAATCCGCAGGGACGCTTCGTGCGCCCCGAGGAGGTCGCCGACGCCGTCGCCTTCCTGGTCAGCGATACCGCCGCGGCGATCAACGGCCATGCACTGGCCGTTGCCGGCGGCGAGGTCTGAGCGGGCGACGCCGACTCCAGTGGAGTGTCGCGCTCGCAACCAGAGGCTGCGACTGTCTGTTCGTCTAGAGTTCGGACGAGGCTTGCAGTGGGCTCGTGCCGAGCGCGATCGATCGGTCTCGCCCGCGGCCATCCGTGACTGACGCCACGGATCGTTCACCGCCTCGGAGGAGATTCCGGCAAGCGACCGAGAACCGGGGCCGCGACAGCCGCGCGAGAAGATCCGCTTCGGTCGACCGTGCTTGCCGGGTGACGGGCTGTCCCGCAACGAGGAATCGCTCTGGAAGAGGCCGCTCATGGGTAGTGGGAGCGTGCAGCGTTCGGTCACCGTCGGGTCGAGTCTGAGCCGGCCGCGCCCGAATCTCTTCATCGTCGGGGCACCCAAGTGCGGCACGACGACGCTGTACCACGCTCTGCGCCAGCATCCCGAGGTGTTCATGAGCCCGGTCAAGGAGCCGAGATACTGGTCGTCGGACCTTCGCGCGTCCGGGCTCTCGTTCCATTGCCGGCACGTCAGGCGCCATCTGTTCTCGTTGCGAGGTCTGTCGACTCTGCCGAGCTGCTGGCTGGCCCGCCGCCGGCTCGCACCCGAAGAATGGCTCGGAGTTCCTCGACTCGACGACTACCTTTCCCTTTTCGCCGAGGCGGACCCGGAGCGCCACCGATGGCTTGGAGAGGCGTCGCCCGACAGCCTGTGGTCGGAGGTGGCGGCAGAGCGCATCTCGGCCTTCGAGCCGGCCGCACGCATCGTCGTCGCGCTCCGCGAACCGGTTGCCTATCTGGCGTCGATCCACCGCGAGACTCTGTCGGGTGTAGTCGGCGAGACCGAACCGTCGCTGCGCAGAGCTCTGCAGCTCGAGCCCAAGCGTCGGGTGGGACGCGAAGTCCCATGCTCGGTGCGCTTTCCGTTCACGGTCTTCTATCGGTTGCAGGCCGAGTTCGACGTCCAGATCGAACGCTTTCTCCGTGTCTTCGATCGCAGCCAGCTCCACTTCGTGCTTCTGGAGGATCTGGCGGCCGATCCGGTGGCGACAGTCGACGCGCTTCTTGGCTTTCTCGACCTGCCGAGGGTCGCACGGGCGCTCGATCTCAGGCCTCGCAACGTCTCCGGTCAGTCGGGTCTCGGCGACCTGACTGCGGCGGAGGTGGCGGAGCTTCGTCTGGAGCTGCGATCCTCCGTGGATCGTTTGCAGGTCCTGACGGGGCTGCCAGTCGGCGAGCGGTGGGGCTACGGAGATCCGAGGTGACTGGCGGATCCAGGTACCGCACGAAGGCCTGGCGGTGTCGAGGAGATGAGTACGGCTCAGGGCCCTGTGGCTCCGACGCCAGTGAAGAGCGACGACGCGGTGCCGATCGCGGACTGCAGGAGGAGAGATGAACCGGACCACACGCTACGCAGGCCACGAGGCGGAGCACTTCCGCTTCGAGCTGGCCGACCGCATCGCCACCGTCACGCTCGATCGCCCCGAGCGCAAGAACCCGCTGACCTTCGAGTCCTACGCCGAGCTGCGCGATCTCTTCCGAGGCCTCGTCTACGCCGAGGACGTCGACGCGGTGGTGATCTGCGGCGCCGGCGGCAACTTCTGCTCCGGCGGCGACGTGCACGAGATCATCGGACCGCTGACCGAGATGTCGATGAAGGACCTGCTCGCCTTCACCCGCATGACCGGCGACCTGATCAAGGCGATCCGCGCCTGTCCCCAGGTGGTCATCAGCGCTGTCGACGGCATCTGCGCCGGCGCCGGCGCGGCGATCGCGATGGCCAGCGACCTGCGCTACGGCACCAGCCGCGCCAAGGTCGCCTTCCTCTTCGTGCGCGTCGGTCTCGCCGGCTGCGACATGGGCGCCTGCGCCATGCTGCCGCGCATCATCGGCCAGGGCCGCGCCCACGAGCTGCTGTTCAGCGGTCGCTCGATGTCGGCCGAGGAGGGTGAGCGCTGGGGCTTCTACAACGCCCTGCTCAGCGAGGCGCACCTGGTCGACGAGGCGCGCCAGCAGGCAGCGCGCCTGGTCGCCGGCCCGACCTTCGCCCACGCCATGACCAAGACGATGATCAACCACGAGTGGAACATGACCCTCGACCAGGCGATCGAGGCCGAGGCCCAGGCGCAGGCGATCTGCATGCAGACGCGCGACTTCGAGCGCGCCTACCGCGCCTTCGCGGCGAAGGAGAAGCCGGTGTTCGAGGGGGATTGAGCGGAGCTCGCCGATGCGATCGAATCGCCCGCCGAGGCCTCGGCAGGATCGGACGGAAGCGGATGGCGGGAGAGTCGGGATGGACCTGAGGGCTGGGATGGCGAACGTACCGTTCATGCTGGCACTGTTGGCTTCGAGCGCCAGCCTTCATGGCACGTTCGCGCCCGCCACCGTCAGCGCTCAGGCCGAGCACTGCGAGGCTGCCTTCGAGGCAGCCAGAGAGATCGACGAGGCCACCTCAGAGGCTGCCTGCGGCGAGGCTCCCCACTACGCCCCCGACGAGGTGCACCGCCGGTACCGCGAGTGCGTGCAGCCGCTGCACGAGGCGGCGGGTCGTGAGCTGGCTCGGGTTACGGAGATCTGCCGCGCCGCCGCGGTGAGCGCCGAGGTGTTGGACGAGCAGGTCTCGTTGACCGCCACCGCGATCTGGAGCGCGTACCGGAGCTCGCTCCACCTGCGGTTTCCGGAGTGGCCCGGTGAGCCCGATCTGCGGATCCTCGAGGACGGCATCGCCGAGATCGAGACGCTCGATCCGAGCAGCTCGCTGGCGATCGCGATGTTGGACGAGATCGCGTACCGACTGACTGGGCAGCCGCGGGAAGCCCGAGTCTTCCTGACCGAGAGCGCCGAGCTGCGGCGCCGGGTTCACGGAGCCGAGAGTCTCGAATATGCGCAGGGTCTCTTCTGGCTAGGTGTCCACTATGGGACCCTCGGGGTCGCGCCGGAAGAGATCGAGGCGTGGGGCCTCGACGACGAGCGGGCGGAAGCAATGTGGCTCGAGGCGCTGGGGATACTCGAAGCGCTGTCGGAGTCGGACCGTCTGCGGACCGAGACGTACTCGTCCGTGCTGTTTGCGCTCGATCACCTCTACGAGAGCCAGGGGAGAACGGCGGCGGCAAATCTCGTCGGCGAGAAGCGGACGGCGTTCCTCGAGCGCGCCGAGCAGCTCTCGCCGCCTCCAGCCTGGCTGGTGGATCCGGCGGATCCGTGAACCGCGTCAGCCGGGCTACGCCACCGCCGTCACCTCGATCTCCACCAGCGCCCTCTCCTCGACCAGCGCCGAGACCTCGACCAGGGTCATCGGGGGGAAGCTCTTGCCCATGACGTCGCGGTAGGTGGCGCCGACTTCGGCCACGCGGCGGAGGTACTCGCCGCGATCGGTGACGTACCAGGTCATCCGCACCACGTGCTCGGGCCCGGCCTCGGCGGCGTCGAGCAGCGCGCGCACGTTGCGCAGCGCCTGGCCCACCTGGTCGACGAAGTCGTCGCTGGTGAACTGCTGGTCGGCGTTCCAGCCCACCTGGCCGGCGAGGAAGATCTGGCGCGCGCCGCTGGCGACGACGCCGTTCGAGTAGCCGGACGGTCGCTTCCAGCCGTCGGGCAGCAGGATCTCGTGCATCGGGAGTCTCCGGGGTGCTGCGGCAGCAGTAGGTGGTGGTGCGACCGCGTCGGTGGTCGCGTGATCGTCGACGCTCAGCGCTCGCTGTCGTGGAAGGCGGCGAGCACCGCCTCGCAGAGGATCTGGCCGAGCGCCTCGACGTGCTGGCGGCCTTCGTCGGGCGTCGCCGCGGCGGGATCGCCGAAGTAGGCCTCGGGCCCGCCGGCCTGCTCGAAGGTGGTGAGGCCGGCGCGGATCGCCTCCGAGAGGGAGCTGGGGTTGGGCTCGAGCTCGCGGCGCAGCGCGTCGTGCACCAGCTCGGAGGCGGCCGCCTGCACGATCGAGGTCTCGTAGCTGCCGGCGTGGCAGGCGCCGCTGCGGAACTCGTCGCCGAGACGCTGCGCCCAGGGGCTGCGGCTGACGTCGGGGAAGACGCAGACCGTGCGTCGCGAGCCCTGCGGCTGCTCGTCGCGGTCCTCGATGCGGCGCTGCGCCTCGTAGAGAGCGCCGAGGTGGGCGGGATCGAGGTGGGCGTTGGCGAGCACCAGCGTGCCGACGCCCTGCTGCGCCAGCGACGCCGCGATGTCCTCGAGCAGGGCGACGAGGGTCGCGGGGCGTATCGACACCGTGCCGGGGAAGGCCGCGGCGAAGGGTGCCGGGGTGTACTCGATCGCCGGCAGCACGACCGGATCGAAGCCGCGGGCCGCCAGCAGCTCGGCGCCGCGCTCGGCCATGGCGCGGGCGATGATGCGGTCGGTGACCAGCGGCAGGTGAGGACCGTGGGCCTCGACCGCGCCGATCGGCAGCACGGCGACGGCGCGCGAGAGGTCGAGGTCGCGGATCTCGCTCCAGGTGGAACGACTCCAGTTGGTGTAGGGCGGCAAGGAAGCTCCAGGGACGGGGAGTGCTGAGGATGGGAGCGGGACGGGAGAGAGCGGATGGGAGATCGGACAGCGGTTAGTCTACGGGGACGAGGCGGCATCGGCCGCTGCACCGCGAGCTGCACCGCGAGCTGCGCCCCGACCTACGCCGCGACCTGCAGAGCCCCCATCGCCGCATCGCGGCCTTCCGGACCTCCCGGCACATGATCCAGCGCACCGACATCCCGCCGCCAGCCGAGCTCTCGGCTGCCGGCGTGCCGAGGCGCGCCCAGGGCCCGGTGCCGGTGCGCCCTCCCGAGCCGCCGCGGCCGCC
>QQVD01000002.1 GCA_003388555.1 Acidobacteriota bacterium
ACGACTCGGCAGCCACTGGGCAACGGATCCGGATTCGGCGACGGACCGAAAGGTGACGGCCGAGCGAGCACTGAGCTCCAAGGGAGGAGAGGGCTTCGCTACGGCCGAGAGCTCTCTGCGGCGAACAGCAGCTGTCCGTCGCGCCAGACTCCTCCAATCCGCCGGACGTTGCGGATGTCCTCGAGGGGATCGGCTTCGAGCAGCACCATGTCGGCGCGTTTGCCCACCTCCAACGTCCCCAGCTCGTCCAGGGCTCCGAGCATCGCGGCCGCGTTCCGTGTCGCCATCGGGAGGATCTCGGAGGGCTCGAACCCCAGGGCCAGGATCTCCATCTCCTCGTGGACGCTCCGACCCGGGAAGATGAAGCGGTTGGCGGTGTCGGTACCCACCACTAGGGAGAAGCCGCGGTCGTGAAGGCCGCGCAGGTCCTCGACCTGCGGGCCCAGGATGCCCTCGAGCGTCGGTCTCCTGCCGGGGTACAACTGCTCCAGGACCTCCAGTGATCTCCCGGCCGATCTCGAGGCCTGCAGCCGGAGGATCTCGTCAGCATCGGCGACCCCCGACGCCTCGAGCGCCTCCAACCACTGCGGGTGGAGGGGGTAGAGCAACGCCTTGTCCACCATCAGAGTGGTCACCCACGAGGGATCGCGCTGACGCAGCCGATCGATCATCGCTGCGTCTCGCGCCCAGTCGATGTCCAGACCCACGAAGTGGAGCAGGTGGTCGACGCCGCCTGCCTCGGCGACCCGCAGCCCCTTCACGCTGCTCACGTGGGCGAACACCTCCAATCCCCTCTCGTGAGCCGCCTCGACCACCTCCCTGACCCTCTCCACCGGGATCATCTCGACCAGAGGCGGAACGGGCCCGTCCTCGATGGTCAGCTTGATGCCGACGATGGGCTGATCCGCGACCGCCTCGACTGCGCCCGCCGCGTCTCCCTGCTCACGGAGGAAGTACACGGTCCGGCCCTCGACCCAGTCGGGGCTCGGGTAGGTCTTCACCGGGTGCCGGCCCTCCATGGTGAAGTGCTGACTGGTGTGGAAGACCCGGGGTGCAGCCAGCTCTCCGCTCGTGGAGAGAGCGCGCGCCCGCGCCAGATTCTCGGGACTGCAGACGCTGCACCCGGGAATGAGGATCGAGGTCACACCGTGACGCACGAACTCGGGGAAGCTCTCTTCGACGGGGAACGGATGGGCGTGAGCGTCGATCAGGCCGGGAACGAGGTACTTGCCGGCGCCGTCGACGACGGTCTCGGCCGTGCGTTGCTGCCGGGCATCGGCCACGGCGGCGATGCGACCGTCTCTCACGTAGACACTGACGTCCTGCCGCGGTGGACCACCGTTGCCATCGATCAGGGTGACTCCGGCGATCGCGAGGTCGTAGCGCTCGACGGGCGGCGCGAAACCGCAGCCGAAGACGCCCACGAGCGCGAGCGTGACTTTGGTGAACCGGCAGACGCCGGTCGGTCTCTGGATCATCTTCCATCCTTCCGGCCGCTTCCCGACCTGGACCTTCCGAAGGCTCGGCATCTCGGGACGCCGGTCCCTGCCCGTTCGCTGCCGGGCCTCGAGCGGCGTCTCACCCTGCGGGACTACCAACGCCTCGGAGGTCAGAGATGCACACCCTGGCCGCGCTATCGTTGACGGATGAAGATCCGTTCATCCGCTCCGGAAGACCGACGCGACGGGGCGGCCAAGGAGCTACGGCCACTAGCGGACCTCGACGCGGTCGCCGAAGCGTGCGAGCGGGCGCTCGAGCACTCCGTCTACGACGAGGTCGAGCTGCTCTGGATCGAGAGCCGCAGCCGCCGTCTGGCCCACGGCGGCAAGGACGAGACCACGATCACGCCGCGGTTCGAGCGCGAGGGGCACGCAGCGATGCAGGTGCGGGTGCGCGAGGGCGGGCGCCAGGGCGTCTACCGCACCGACAGCTGGCTTCCCGCGGCGCTCGAGACGGCGATCCGGAGCGCCGGTGCGCAGGCCGTCCGCCGCACCTCGACGAAACGTTGTCCGGCCCTGCCCGGCGCCGACGACGGT
Source organism: Acidobacteriota bacterium (assembly GCA_003388555.1). Lineage (GTDB taxonomy): Bacteria > Acidobacteriota > Thermoanaerobaculia > Multivoradales > Multivoraceae > QQVD01. Next base: position 2,037 of record QQVD01000002.1, read on the forward strand.
GAGCTGCCGTCCTGTGAGAGCCTCCACGATCCCGAGCTCGCGACGCTCGACCAGGCCGAAGCCATGGAGCTGGTCGGCAGCCTGCTCGGCGACGACGAGGCGGCTGTGCTCGACTGGCACGAGGCGCGCATCCTGGTCGCCAACAGCCACGGAGTGCGACGCGGCGCTCGGCTCACCGCCCGACTGGCGCAGGTGCGCAGCGGCGCCGACGGCAGCCGCGCCGGCTTCGCCTCCGACGCCAGCCGGCGGCTCGACCCGCAGGGACTGCGGGGGCTGTTCGAGATCGCACGCTCGCGACGGCCGGCCGACGGCGACAACGGGGCGCCGGCCTCCGGTCAGGCACTGCAGGGCCCGGTGGTGCTGGCTCCGGAGGCCACCGCCCAGCTCGTCGACCTGCTGAACCACCGCGCCTTCGCCGCCGACGCCTGCCGCTCGGGCCAGTCGTTCCTGCGCCTGCACACCGGCGTGCAGGTCTTCGACGACCGGGTGACGATCCACGACGACGGCACCAAGCAGGAAGGACTGCCGCTGCCGTTCGACCTCGAGGGCAGGTCCAAGTTCTCGGTGGCGCTGGTCGAGCGCGGGGTGCCGCGCACCCCGACGGTGGATACCTTCAGCGCCCACGAGCTCGGCGTCGAGCCGACCGCGTCGTGCGTCGGCGGCCAGCACGCCTTCGGCCTGCACCTCTTCCTCGAGCCCGGCTCGCTGAGCGAGGAGGAGCTGCTCCAGCAGTGCGACGGCGGGGTGTGGATCTCGCGCCTCGAGCGCATCGAGTGCTTTCACCCCGAGCGCATGCTGGTGCGGGCGCACGGCCGCGGGGTCCGGCGCATCGCCGACGGCCGCCTCGACCACCCGCTGCCCGAGGTGCTGTGGGAGGACAGCCTGCTGCGGGTGTTCTCCGACATCAGGGGCATCGCCAGGCGCCTCGCGCGCAGGCCCTCGAGCGACGGCTTCCTCGGCGGCATCACCGCACCGACGGTGGGCATCGCCTCGGTCGACCGGCTCGAGGTGCTGTGAGGTCGCGTGCTCTGCGTCGCGCGCCCGGAAGAGGCGCGCCAGGGCCGTCGCGTGAGGAACCCAAAGACCGAGAGCTCTCGTGGCCGTTTCCCTGGCGCGGTCGCAGTTCGCACCGCGGTCCCTCTTCCCGTACCACCCCTCGGAGACACCTCGGAGAACGCCACGAGTCGGGGTGCGCCGGAGCGCTCAGTGGCTCAGTGACTCAGTGACTCAGTGACTCAGTGGCCAGTGGCTCAGCGGCTCAGCCCGAGCGGGCGTCACCAAAGGTCGGTGATCTCGTCGCTCGGCTCGTGGCTCCGGATCACCTCGTCGACGGACCAGCCGAGCTCCGGGTCGTGTACCAACTTCACGCAGTGGGACACCCCGGGGTCGAGCCGGGTCTCGACGACCAGCGTCTCGTTCCCTGCCCCGTAGTCGGTGTGCTGCATCTGCCCGCCACGAGCCCCGAAGCGCGCCGTGTGCCGGTAGAGCGGCGTCTCCAGCCGGAGGAAGCGCACTGCGGCTGGATCCTCCTCGAGGAGGTCGCGGACATCGGCGCGGCCGCCCCAGGAGAGGGGGTCGTCGAGGTCCTCGTAGACCACGACCTTCTCCCTCACGACGTCGTCGTTGCGCAGCCGGTACTCGATCCGGACCGTTTTCTGCGGCTCGGCGCCGTCACCCAGCGCGGCCGCGGTCGTCTCCGTCGTCGGGTCCTCTTCCGTACGGTGCTCTTGCGTCCGAGACTCTGCCTCGAACCGTGCCCTCTCCCGTCGGTCGGCCTCGGCGCAGAACCATCTCGGAGCCTGGTGGTCGAGCGCCGGCAGCGAGGCGAGACGCGCGAGGACCCTCGTCCCGAGCTCGTCGAGGAACGGTTCGTATTGCTCCGGGGCGATCCTCCGGACGTCGCCGAGGCCGACGGCCTCCCGGAGCAGCTCGTAGGTCTCGTCCGGGATCCCCTGCCGCCGCAGGGAGTCGGCGGCCGTGGGTTGCATCAGGAGGACCTGGGAGTCGCCCTCGTTCAGGGCGCCGGTGCGCAGCGACTCGACCGCCCCCAGCAAGGCGAGGAGGACGAGCCGCTCGAGCTGGGTCGGCGTGGCTTCGAAGGCCGCGGCGTCATAGGTCCGCACGGCGCTCATCCTATTTTTGGCGAGTCGGCGCGCGGGCCCCGCCGGCCCTTCGAGATACCGGACTCGGTCGGCACTGCAGCCACGTCGGGCCGGCATCTGCTGTCGTTCGGCCGTCGAGCCGTCGAACCACTGCGCCTCACGGCTTGCGCAGCAGCACCACCGTCTGGTCGTCGTACTGCGGCTCGCCGTCGGCGAAGCGGGTCACCTCGCGGTCGAGCGCCTGGATGATCTGCTCGAGCGGCTCGCTGCGGTGCTGGCGCAGGAACTCGCACAGCCGCTGCTCGCCGTACTCCTCGCCGGCCGGCGACTCACACTCGGTGATGCCGTCGCTGAAGATGCACAGCAGGTCGCCGGAGCCGAGCTCGAGCGAGTCGAGCCGGTAGCCGCTCTTGGGCAGCAGGCCGAGCGGCAGCCCGCTCGGCTCGAGCCGCCGCACCTCGCCCGAAGGCGAGATGGCGAGGCCGGGATTGTGGCCGGCGTTGAGGAAGCGGATCTCGGGCGACGTGGGGTCGACGAGCAGCATCAGCAGGGTGATGAACTTGTTGCTGCCGGTGGACTCGTGGATGTGCTGGTTCAGCTTGCCGAGCAGGGCCTCGCCGGGCTCGACGCTGTCGAGCAGCAGGTGCAGCCCGGAGTGCAGCGTCGAGACCAGCAGCGCGGCCGGCATGCCCTTGCCGGTGACGTCGGCGACGACCACGACGCTGCGCCCGTCCTTGAGCCGGAGGCTGCCGTAGTAGTCGCCCCCGACCTGGCGCGTCGGCCGGTTCCAGCCCGCCACCTCGAGGTCGCCGACCGCCGGCATCTTCGACGGCAGCAGGCCGCGCTGGATCTCGGCCGCCAGCTCCATCTCGCGCTCGAGGCGCTCCTTCTCCAGCGCCTGGCGGTGCAGCCTGGCGTTCTCCAGCGCGATCGCGGCCTGGTTGGCGAACAGCGACAGGGCGCGCTCGTCGCCCGGTGCGAACGGCCCCACCCCGGTGCGGCTCTCCTTGTCGCCGACGACGATCACGCCGCGCACGTTGCCGTCGACCTCGATCGGCGAGGCCAAGCGGTGGCGCGATCCGGGGAGCACCTCGAGGTCCGGCTCCTGGGCCCGGTCGACCGGGATCGAGTCGGCGGCACCGCCGCCGATCGTGCCCTCGAGCTGGAAGCGGTCCGCCTCGCGCAGATAGAGCGCGCCGCGCCGCGCGTCGAGCAGGGAGACCGCGCGCAGCAGGATCTCCTGCGACAGCTCCTCGAGGTTGAGCGTCGAGGCGATCGCCAGACCGACGTCGTAGAGCGCCTCCATGGCGAGGGCGCGGTAGCTCTCCTGGAAGGCCTGCTCGCGCAGCTGACTGCGACTGCCCTGGAGAAGCGCCATGCTCGCGATCAGCAGCGCCACGGACTCCAGGCGCGACGCATCGTCCGCAGCGTCGGCATCGACGCCGTCGTAGCGCAGCTCGAAGCCGCACGGCAGGGAGAAGATCTTGGCCGGCTCGGCGCCGCCACCTTCCCCGGCCGAAGTGGCGATGTGGCGCAGCGACCCGGAATCGGCCTGGTCGCCGTCGGCGGCGCGCTCGGCGCGCTCTTCGCCCTGCGCCGGACCGAACAGCTCGACCGAACGAGCACCGGCGCTCTCGCGCCAGAGGTCGAGCGCCCACTGCAGGGCGCTGCCGTCCTCGAACTGTCGATCGGTCGCCCGGCTGAGCGACCGCAGTGGGTTCATCACCGTGCTCATCGCGCCGGATCCACCGCCTCGTCACAGCCCGCCAGGAGCGGCGACGGGTTCTGCGGGAGGGTCGACATTCGACGGAGCCCCAAAGGTCGAGGGAGCAGTCGGGAAGCGGGTCTGCGAGATCGGAGAAGCGCCCCGGGGGTACCGGGTAGAGGATGGACTGGGCGTCGTTCGCAGTGTGACGGCAACAGCGCGTCGAACGCGGGCTCGAGCGCGACTAGCCAGTCAGGTGGGTGACCGCCTCGGTCTCGTCCTCGAAGATGCTGGTGTACTGAGCCAGCCCCATGATGTGGAAGGTCTTGTCGATCGTCGGCGTCAGGTTGCAGAAGGCGAGCTTGCCCTCCACCTCGATCATCTTCTCGATGATCTCGATCAGGATCGAGATGCCGATGGAGTTGACGATCTTGGTCCCGGCGAGGTTGAGCAGCAGCGCCCGGTAGCCCTCGTCCAACAGATCGTAGGCGACCTTGGCGATCTCCTCGCCGCCCTGATTGTTGATGTACCCGTCGGTGTAGACCACGGCGACGCCGTCGCGCTTGTCGACGGTGAGTTTCAAGCTCTCGGTCATTGCAATCTCTCTCGCGTGCGCGATGCCTCAAGGCTCGGTTCGCACCACCGAGCCACCGACTCGCCGAGCCGCCGATCAGCCGGAGGCAGACCGGGGCTCGACCAGCTTCTTGCACATGATCACCGCCGTGCCGTCGGCACCGGTCTCGATGCGCACCTGGTCCATCAGACCTTCGATGATCTTCAGTCCCCAACCGCGCTTGCGCTGCGCCTTCAGCTTCTCTTCGATCTTGGGTTGTACCAGCTTTTCGGGGTCGAATCCAACGCCCTGATCGCGCACCGTCACCTGCAGCGCCTCGGGCTTCCCGTCGCCGACGACGGCGATGTGAATGTGGAGGTGACCGTCCTCGGCCGAGCTGTGCTCGATGGCGTTGATGCACGCCTCGATCACCGCCATGCGCACCTCGTCGACCCGGTCAGGGCTCATCGCCATGAACTCGGCAACCGCGCAGGCCTTCTCGCACGCCTCGACTTCCATCTCGGGGGCGAGGTTCAAGGTCAGTTCGACCTCCTTCAGGACCGCCATCACATTCGATCGATCGTGGTTCGCGCCGGTGCGCGCACGTTCGAAGACCTTCCTCCTCCGGTTGGTGCGACCTTCGCTCCCGCCCCCGGTGCAGGCGACTGTCGGCGAAGACGGCTCTGCCGCGGACCCCTTGGCGAGATCCGGGACGTCGAGTGGTGTCCGGCCGCTGCAAACGGCCTGCCGTCACCGACTACCTGGCTAGAGGGCAAGGAACAGCTGCAGACAATACATCAACACCGGGTGGACCTGATCGTTGGTGATCAGAGCCAGCGCGCCACCGAGGATCGCGACCGAGTAGGCGGCCTCGGCGGAAATCCGGGAGACGAGCGCATTCAGCGAGGGGATTTCGAGGGCGCGCTTTGCATACCGTTCCATCAGGACCTCCGTTCGTCAGGCCCTCGCTGCAAGCCGGCTGCCAGTCGTAGCGGTTCTTGCCGGCCACCCGCCAACTTTTCCGGCGCCAGCACGCCGAGCCGCGCGGCGCAAGGCTTTGGTCCGATTCCGGCGGCCCCGGCGGAGCGCGGCTGGGCCCCTCAGCAGGCCTTTCCAGCGCATCGACCGCCGCCACACCTGGGGCGTTATGCCGCACCAGAGCGGGATCGCGTATCCCTCGAGCGCCTTCGAAGGCCCGGATCCTCGGGCCTTGATGGGCCATTGCGGCAAAATGCCGCAGTGAGACATCATGACCCGGAGGGGTCCGGGGTGACACCCTCGCGACCGCGCTGAGCACCGTGTTCTCGGGTGCTCAGGATGCTCTGGGTGCTCAGGGCCCGCTCAGAATCCCTTGCGGGTCAGCGTCTTGCGATCGATCCCCAATACGCGGGCCGCGGCGCTCTTGTTTCCCTGCGTGAGCTCGAGCACGTGCTCGATGTAGCTGCGTTCGAGCGCCGCGAGATCGGGCGAGTGCTGCAGGTCCTCGCTGAACGGCGACTCCGCGGCCGGACGGGGCCGCGCCGAGCTGTCGAGCAACGACTCGACGAGGGCGGCGTCGACGACGCCGTCGGAGGCCAGCGCGATCGCGCCCTCGACCACACTCTGCAGCTCGCGCACGTTGCCGGCGTACTCGTGTCCGAGCAGCAACGAGAGAGCCTGGCGCTCGAACCTCGGTGCCTGCAGCTTCTCGCGGCGCACGAAGCGCTCGGCGAAGTAGCGCACCAGGTGGGCGATGTCCTCGCGCCGCTCGCGCAGCGGGGGCAGCTCGATCTCCACCCCCTTGAGGCGGTAGTAGAGGTCCTCGCGGAAGGCTCCGCCCGCGACCTTGTGCTCGAGATCCTGGTGGGTGGCGCTGACCACGCGCACGTCGATCTTCTTCGGATGCAGACCGCCGACCCGGACCAGCTCACGCTCCTGCAGCACCCGCAGCAGCTTGACCTGCAACGCCAGATCCATGTCGCCCACCTCGTCGAGGAACAGGGTGCCACCGTCGGCGAGCTGGAACTTGCCGATGCGCGCCTGCACTCCGGTCGCCACGCCGCCCTCGATGCCGAACAGCTCGGCCTCCAGCAGCGACTCGGGGACCGCCGCGCAGTTCACCGCGACGAAGTGTCCGGAGCGACCCGAGACCTCGTGCAGAAGGCGTGCGACCAGCTCCTTGCCGGTGCCCGACTCGCCGCGCAGCAGCACGCTGACGCCGCGCGGCGCGATCCGGTGGGCGATCTCGAGGGTGCGGCGCATCGGCGGCGCCTCGGCGATCACCCGCTGACCGCCGACCTCGTGCACGAGACGCTCCTTGAGCAGCTTGTTCTCCTCCTCGAGGCGCTCGCTGCGGTCGACCAGGCTCTCGACCCGCCTCAGTCCGTCGAGAGTCACACCACCGAGCGCCGCCAGCGAGCCGAGGAAGCGCTCGTCGTCCTTGCCGAAGGTCGGTGTGCCGCCGGTGGCGCCACGCGACTCCTTGTCGATCATCACCACCATGCCGGAGATCTCGTCGCGGAACGCCAGCGGCACCGCCAGCAGCTCGCGAAAGGCTCGGCCGCAGAAGGTACCGCCGCGGTGCACGACGAGCTCGCGCGAGACCAGGAGCTCGCCCCACAGACTCGAGGCGAGGAGCAGGTCGGCGCCAGGCGGCTCCTCCCATCCCACGGTGACCAGCCCGCGCACACCGCCCTCGTCTCGCGTCAGGGCCAGTGCCGCGGCGGGGTCGAGCACCGCGCAGGCGCGACCGACGAGCTCTTCGAGCAGATCGCTCTCCGAGCGGTTGTCGTGCAGCGCGACGAGCAGGTCGTAGAAGGTCTCCAGACGGAGCGTCTGGAGCTGCGTCTGGAGCTGCGACGTCAGATCGGGAGAGCGCTCCGGGTGGCGCTCGGGAGCAGAACCTGACCTGCTGTCCGGCATGGCAGGAGTCTTAGCACGCCCGCCACGACGATTCACCTCGCCGGGCATGCGGGCGCGGGAGCCGTGGCCGACTCGAGCTCGCCACGCAGGTCCCGCTCGCCCGCCTCAAGCGGACCTCCGTCTGGCTTTGCGCTCGACGCCGAGCACCCGGGCGAGGAACCGCCCGGTGTGGCTGGCGTCGACCCTCGCCAGCTGCTCCGGGGTGCCGGTGGCGACCACCTCGCCGCCTTCGTCGCCACCTTCGGGCCCGAGATCGATCACCCAGTCGGCAGTCTTGATCACGTCGAGGTTGTGCTCGACGACGAGCACGGTGTTGCCCTTGTCGACCAGGCGCTGGAGCAACGAGACCAGCTTCTTGACGTCGTCGAAGTGCAGGCCGGTCGTCGGTTCGTCGAGCAGGTAGAAGGTGCGCCCGGTCGAACGCTTGCAGAGCTCCGTGGCGAGCTTGACGCGCTGCGCCTCGCCGCCGGAGAGGGTGGTGGCGGGCTGGCCGAGCCGGATGTAGCCGAGACCGACCTCGTCGAGGGTGCGCAGGATGCGGTCGATCGACGGCACGTTCTGGAAGACCTCGCGGGCGCGCTCCACCGACAGGTCGAGGATCTCGGCGATGTTGAGCCCCTTGTAGCGCACCTGGAGGGTCTCGCGGCCGTACCTGGCGCCGCCGCAGACGTCGCAGGTGACGTAGATGTCGGGCAGGAAGTGCATCTCGATCTTCAGCTGCCCGTCGCCCTGGCAGGCCTCGCAGCGGCCGCCCTTGACGTTGAAGCTGAAGCGGCCCGGCTTGTAGCCCCGCGCCCTGGCCTCCGGCGTCTTCGCCATCAGCGTGCGGATCGGGCCGAAGACGTTGGTGTAGGTCGCCGGGTTCGAGCGTGGCGTGCGACCGATCGGGCTCTGGTCGATGGCGATGACCTTGTCGAGGTGCTCGAGCCCATCGAGGCCGCCGTGCTCGCCGGGCAGGTCCGTGGCACGGTAGAAGTGCCGCGCCAGCGCCTTGTAGAGCACGTCGTGCACCAGACTGCTCTTGCCCGATCCCGACACCCCGGTGACCGAGATCAGGCAGCCGAGCGGGAAGTCGACGTCGACGCGCTTGAGGTTGTTGTGGCTCACCTGGCTCAGCCGCAGGCTCTTGCCATTGCCCTCACGCCGCTCCTCCGGCACCTCCACCTCGAGCTCGCCACGCAGGTAGCTGCCGGTCAGCGAACCCTCGCTGGCGACGATCTCCTCGAAGGTGCCGGCAGCGACCACCTCGCCGCCGTGCTCGCCGGCGCCCGGTCCGAGGTCGACGATCCAGTCGGCCTCGCGCATGGTGTCCTCGTCGTGCTCCACCACCAGCACCGAGTTGCCGAGATCGCGCATCCCCTTGAGCGTCGCCAGCAGGCGCTCGTTGTCGCGCTGGTGCAGGCCGATCGAGGGCTCGTCGAGCACGTAGAGCACGCCCATCAACTTGCTGCCGACCTGGGTCGCCAGCCGGATGCGCTGGCTCTCGCCTCCCGAGAGGGTTCCCGAGGAGCGCTCGAGCGACAGGTAACCGACGCCGACGTCGTGCAGGAAGCCGAGGCGGTCCTCCACCTCCTGGAGGATCTTGCCGGCGATCTGGCGCTCCTTGGCATCCAGGTCGAGCCCGGCGAAGACGCTGCGCAACTGGCTCACCGGCAGGGCGCAGAGCGCGTCGATCGCCTCACCGCCGACGGTGACCGCCAACGCCTCGGGCCGCAGCCGCCGTCCCTTGCAGCCCGGACAGTCCTGCACCGACATGAACTTCTCGATCTCGGCCCGCACCACCTGCGACTCGGTCTCGCGGTAGCGCCGTTCGAGACCCGGGATCACGCCCTCGAAGCGACCGCGCCACTTGTACGACGACTTCTTGCCGGTCATCTCGAAGTCCATCTCGCGATCGCCGGTGCCGAACAGCACCAGCTTGCGAGCCTGGGCGGAGAGCTCCTGCCACGGCGTGTCGAGGTCGAAGCCCATGGCGCGCCCGACCGCGCGCAGCATGCGCAGCCGCCAAGAGCGCCGGGTCGGCGGCCAGGGCAGCAGGACCCCCTGCTGGATCGAGTGCTCGGGATCGCCGAGCACCTTGTCCTCGTCGATGGTCATCAGCGTGCCGAGACCCGAGCACTCGTCGCACGCCCCGAACGGACTGTTGAACGAGAACAGCCGCGGCGTGATCTCCGACAGCGAGGTGCCGCAGCGGGCGCAGGCGTAGTTCTCCGACAGCGTCTCCTCGTCGCCTCCCTGGGGCGCCAGCACGACCAGCCCCTTGCCCACCTTGAGCGCCGTCTCGAAGGAGCCGGCGAGGCGCTGCTCGATGCCCTCCTTGACCACCAGACGGTCGATCACCAGATCGATGTCGTGCTTCTTCTTCTTGTCGAGGTCGGGGATGCCGTCGGACAGGTCGACGGTCTCGCCGTCGATGCGGGCACGCAGGAAGCCCTCCTTGGTCATCTGGGCGAGCTGCTTCTTGTATTCGCCCTTCTTGCCCCGCACGTAGGGCGCCAGGACGAGCAGCCGGGTCCCGCCGTCCATCGCCATCACCCGATCGACCATCTGCTGCACCGTCTGCGGGCGCACCACCTCACCACACTGGGGGCAGTGCGGCACTCCGATCGAGGCGTAGAGCAGGCGCAGGTAGTCGTAGATCTCGGTCACCGTGCCGACCGTCGAGCGCGGGTTCCGCGACACCGTCTTCTGCTCGATCGAGATCGCCGGCGACAGACCCTCGATGGCGTCGACGTCGGGCTTCTCGGCCTGGTTGAGGAACTGCCTGGCGTAGGCCGAGAGCGACTCGACGTAGCGCCGTTGGCCCTCGGCGAACAGCGTGTCGAAGGCGAGCGACGACTTGCCCGATCCCGACACCCCGGTGATCACCACCAGCTGGTTGCGGGGCAGCTCGAGCGAGACGTTCTTCAGGTTGTGCTCGCGGGCGCCCTTGATGCGGATCTTGTCGTCCATCGATCGGATCTTTCCTCGGCTGCGTTTCGGAATCAGTCGAACGGTCGGTCGGGCTGAGAGGTCTCAGGTCCGAGAGACGGCGCCGGAACCGTCTCGGCAGTGCCCTCGGGCGGCTCGCAGCGTCCGAAGCCTCGCAAGCGTCGTGGGCGTCGCGTCACACCCGGATTCGATTCGTGATCCGTCGCCGAGCGGTTGCGAAGGCGCCGCGGCGCGAGCAGCCTGCGCCGGGCTACCAGTCGCGACTGTGCAGCGCCTCCTCCACCTCGCGGTCCAACTCCTTGCGGCGCTCGCTCTCGCGCTTGTCGTACTCGGTCTTGCCCTGCACCAGGGCGATCTCGAGCTTGATCCGGTTACCGGACAGGTACATCGACAGGGGCACCACCGTCTTGCCCTTGACCTGGGAACGGCCATACAGGTTCTCGATCTCGCGGCGGTGCAGCAACAGCTTGCGGGCTCGCGTCGGCTCGTGGTTCTCGCGGTTGCCCTGTTCGTAGGGACTGATGTGGGCTCCGACCAGGAAGGCCTCGCCAGCGCGGAACTCGACGTAGGAGTCGCGCAGCTGCACCTTGCCGGCACGCGCCGACTTGACCTCGGTACCGACCAGGGCGATGCCGGCCTCGAGAGACTGGAGAACGTTGTAGTCGTGGCGGGCCTTCCGGTTCTGGGCCAGCAGTCCGCCCGCCGGCTGTTTCTTGCGTGCCATGGCTCTTGGGTTCTCGCCGGGTGGTTTCCGGCAGGCTGTACGAGGTGGGTCCGCCCTCGGTGGAGGCAGCTACGGCGACAAGGTGTGTGAAGGACCCCTGCCCCGCGGTGGCCTCCCGGGGCGAGAGCCCTGCCGGGATCGTGTCGCCGCGTCCAGGCCGCTTCCACCAGGCGCCACGGAGGGAAGAGCCGCGCAGCCCGACGATCTTCGCAGACTGCAGGCGCGCCGCGAACCCCTTCGGTTCACCGTCGCCACCCACTTGGCTCTGACCGAGCTCTCACCGGGCTCTTGTCCCGTCTTCGACCGAGCCCACTGCGAGAAGCCCCGTCGGAAGTCCGGAGCGCCCCGTCCACCTGCCTGGTCGTCGGTCCGTCGATCCCTGTCGGCGCTTCGATCGCTTGAACCTCACAGTGGCCCAGGCGGCACACTGTTGCACGAACGCAACACTCGGCTCGGTCCGCGGCCTCGGCAGAGGACGGCCGAGAAGGCCGCTGACTGACGCGCTCCGGCCCGAAGGCGACCGCGCCGGTCGACCTCTGCGGCAGCTGCTGCAGATCCCCGGCAAGGGTCGCGGGCCGTGGGGCGATGGCCCGCGCGACGCGACGGCCCGGTCGCGCAGATCCCCGTGTCCATTGGCCTCGCGCCCCTCCAGGCGTCGCCCGCACGGAGCCGCCGCCGCGCCGCGGCGCAGTGCTCCAGCCGACACGGGAACGCTCCGAGCCCGGTGCCGAGCCGGCGCCGCCGGTGCGGCGATGGAGGCCGCATGGGCCTCGAGCCCGGCTACGTGAAGTTGGCATGAAGGGTGCTGCTGTCGTCGACCGGCCGCAGCCTATGGGTCTCCTGCCAACGGGACCTCGACTCTGCGGCCGACGAGTTTCGCCGGCTGCCGCTCCAACCGACCGGATCGCCTCGACGACAGCCGCCGCCAACCGATTCGACGAGAATCCGACCGCTCCACGGTCACCGAGCCTTTCACTCCAGTCCCCCACCGCTCCCTTCGTTCCCCTACAGGCCGTTCGCAGCTTCCGACCGGCTTCGCCACTGGCGCCGCCAGCTCGACTTGCTTCCCCTCACCTGAATTCCACTCGATGTCCGAGACCCCCGAGCCACGCACAGGTCGCAGGGTGCCATGCACCCTGATCGCGACCTGGGCTGCGAGCTCGCCAGCTCGGCGTTGACTCTTCGCCCGCCGCCGGGCCGGAGAGGAGATCCCATGGGCAAAGTCCACTCGCACCTGTTCGCACAGAACACGCTCGCTCGCGTCGCCTCGATCGAAGGAGTCGGCATCCACACCGGGCGGCGCGCGTCGCTGCGCCTGATCCCCGCTCCGGCCGATTCCGGCGTGCTCTTCCGCCGCGTCGACTGCGGCATCGAGATCCCGGCCCGCGTCGACCAGGTCAGCTCGCTCGAGCTGGCCACCACCCTCGGTCGCGACGACGTCACCGTCTCGACGGTGGAGCACCTGCTGGCGGCGATCCACATCGCCCGCATCGACAACCTGATCATCGAGATCGACGGACCGGAGATCCCGATCCTCGACGGTTCCGCCTTGCCCTACTGTCGGTTGATCGAGGCCGCCGGAATCAAGCAGCTCCCGGCGCAGCGACGCATCCTGGCGGTGACCAGGCCGCTCGCCCTCGACCTCGGCGGCAAGTCGATCCGCGTCTCCCCCTATCCGGGACTGCGCATCAGCTACCTGCTCGAGTACGACACCCCGGCGATCGGCGCACAGCGGGTGGAGCTCGACATCCGCAACGACACCTTCCTGCAGGAGCTCGCCGCCGCGCGCACCTTCGCTCTGCAGTCCGACGTCGAGAAGCTGCACGCGGCCGGCCTCGGCCTCGGCGGGCGCGAGGACAACTGCGTGGTGTTCACCGACGGCGGACCGATGAACACCGAGCTGCGCTACGCCGACGAGCCGGTGCGCCACAAGGCGCTCGACGCGGTCGGCGACTTCGCCCTCCTCGGCGCACCCATGTGGGGCCACGTCGAAGTCGAGCGCGGCGGACACTGGGTGCACTTCCGGATGATGGAAGAGCTCCTGGCTCGCCGCGACTGCTGGACCTGGGTCCACGGCGAGGCGGCGGCGGTCGAAGTCGCCGAGAGCGAGCTCGAGGCACCCGGAACGGTGCATCCGAGCCTGGTCCTCGGCTGAGCCGGCTCTTCCCCTCCTCCCCCCATCGCGGACGGTTGAGGGCCGCAGATACCGGCCCTGGGCTCGACGCCGCTCGCACCGTGGACTGCTAGCATGAGCGATCGTGCTGCACCGCCACGCCCTGCGCATCGCTCTGCGCGCGACCGGCGCCCTCGTCGCCGCCCTCCTGCTGGCCGTCTCGCTACTGGCCGCCCAGATCGAGGAGTCGGCGGAGGCCGAGATCGTCGATCTGACGCTGGTCCGGCAGGCCGGGGTGCTGCAGGCCGACTTCCGCCTCGCCAACGCGCTGGACGAAGAGCTCATGGCGCGCATCGAGTCGGGGCTGCCGACCACCCTGACCTTCCAGGCGCGCCTCGAGAGACCTCGTCGCTGGTGGTTCGACCGCGGACTCGGGCGCAGCGAGCTGCAGGTGATCGCCATGTACAACGCGGTGACCCGCGAGTACCTGGTCAACTACAAGCAGGACGGTAGCCTGATCGACAGTCGGGTGGTGCAGAGCCGTGAGGCTCTGGTGCGCGCCATGACCATGATCGACGACATGTCCCTGGCGAGCTTCGAGGCGCCCGGCGACGCAGATCCCGTGGTCCGCGTGCGTGCCGCTCTGGGATCGAAGAACTGGCTCGGGATCGTTCCGACCACCGTGCACACGCCCTGGTCGACGATCGCCCTCTCCGAGGCGCGCGCGGTGCCGCCCAGCGACCCCGAGTCGCGACCCTCGACGCTGCTGTGAAGACGCTCGGTCGTCTGCGCAAGGCGCTGCGCGACAACCAGATCGTCCTGCTGCTGCTGGCGCTGGCGCTGACCGTCGTCACGCTGGCCTACTACCTGATCCTGCGCGGTCGGGGGATCGACACCGGCACGGTCAACAACCAGATCCTGCTCTTCTTCCTGCGCAACGTGAACGCGGTGCTGATCACCGCCATCGTGTTCGTGTTGATCCGCAACCTGGTGAAGCTCTGGGTCGAGCGGCGCCGCAGGCGGCTGGGCTCGAAGTTCCGCACCAAGCTCGTCGCCACCTACATCGGGCTGTCGCTGATCCCGGTGCTGCTGTTGTTCGCGATCGCCAACCAGCTGGTGCAGGGATCCCTCGACACCCTGTTCAGCAGTGACGTCGATTCGCTGCTCGAGCCGGGGTACGGCGTCGCCCAAGAGCTCACCACGACGCTCGAGAAGGACGCCACCGACGACGCTCGGCTGGTGCTCGACGGCCTCGCCGATCTCTCGCTGGAGGACATCGAACAGCTGCCCGAGCTCGGCCGCCGCCTGCAGGAGGAGATGAACCGGCTGCAGTTCGACCTCGTCTACGTCTACCAGGACACCGAGTTCGTCCAGGCGCTGCTCAACCCGCGCAGTGGTCTCTCCTCCCTCCCCGAGCTGACCCGACCGCTGCTCCTCGACACCCTGCGCGACGGCCGCACCGCCCGCGTCCTCGAGGTGCCCGGACGCGACGAGCTGCTGATCCTGGCGGCCCTCGCCGGGGATCCGGACGACGGCGCCCGGCGTGCGATCGTCGTCGTCGGCAACGTGCTCGGTGCCGAGGCGGCCAGCCAGAGCACCGTGCTGGTGCAGGCCTACCAGCAGCAGCGCCAGATCGAGGTGCTCGAGCCCGAGATCCGCGCCATCTACCTGCTCGGCTTCCTCACGGTCACCCTGGTGCTGCTGCTGATCTGCACCTGGATCGGGCTCTATCTCGCCCGCCGCGTCACCGGACCGATCCAGGACCTGGCCGAGGGCACCCGGCGGATCATGGGCGGAGACCTCGACTACCGCGTCGCCGATGCCGCCGACGACGAGCTCGGAGTCCTGGTGCATTCGTTCAACCGGATGACCTCCGAGCTGCAGCGCAACAAGCTGCTGCTCGAAGCGCGCAACGAGGAGCTGCGCCTGTCCAACGAGACCCTCGACTCCGAGCGCCAATGGATCGACACGGTGCTGCAGAATGTGGCCGCCGGAGTCGTCTCGACCGACTTCGAGGGCACGGTGCTGACCTGCAACCCCAGCGCCGCCCGCATGCTCGGCACCTCTCCCAGGGAGCTGATCGGCGAGCCTCTCGCCGCCTCGATGCGGCAGTCGGCGCTCGCCAACGTGTTCGCCGAGCTGCTGTCGATCCGTGACGCGGCCCACCGCCAGGTGCGGGTGATCGTGGGCGGCGAGTGGAAGACCTTCGACGTCTCCTCGGCGCCGTTGGCCGAGGACCGCGGCGCCAGACGGACCGGCTGGGTGGTGGTGCTCGAGGATCTCACCGAGCTGATCCGGGCCCAGAAGCTGGCCACCTGGACCGAGGCGGCGCGCCGCATCGCGCACGAGATCAAGAACCCGCTGACTCCGATCAAGCTGTCGGCCGAGCGCCTGCTGCGCCGCTACCGCGAGGACGACCCCTCCTTCGCCGACATCCTGCAGCGCGGCGTCGAGATCATCGTGCGCGAGGTCGGCAACATGAAGGCGATGGTCGACGAGTTCTCCCGCTTCGCCCGCATGCCGCGGCCCCAGCCGTCGGTGATCGACCTCGGAGCGCTGCTCGGAGACACCGTCCGCCTCTACCGCGACATCAAGCCCGGAGTCGAGGTGGAGTTCGAGGTCGATCCTCCCGGCGAATGCCCCGCCGCCCTCGACCCGGAGCAGTTCCGCGGCGTGCTGGTCAACCTGCTGGACAATGCCGTCGACGCCACCGAGCCGCCGGGCAAGGTGTCGGTGCGCGCGGCGCGCCACAACGGCTCGGTCCGCATCGAGGTCGCCGACAACGGCTGCGGCATCCCGGTGGAGTCGCGCGAGAAGCTGTTCCTGCCGTACTACTCGACCAAGGGACGGGGCAGCGGTCTGGGCCTGGCCATCGTGCACCGCATCGTCACCGACCACTACGGCTCGATCAGGGTCGAAGCCAACGAGCCGCGCGGCAGCATCTTCACCATCGACCTGCCGCAGGGCTGAGAACGGGAGCATGGCCCGACTGGCCGCTGACGCCAGCCCGCCCAAGGCGCTGGGGGCTGCGACCCTCGGGTTCGTTGCACCTCCTCCCCGATCTCCCGGCATCGTCCTCGTCGGCGACGCCTTACCAGGCGCCGCGGATCGCTGCGCTCAGCTCCACGAGGGCTTCGCCAGGGACTGCTAGCCTCCCGGCATGGCGGAACGCGTCCTGGTGGTCGACGACGAAGAGGGCATCCGGGAGACGTTGGCGGAGATCCTCGCCGACGAGGGCTACCGCTACCACACCGTCGGTTCCGTGGGCGCCGCCCGCGCGGCGCTGGCGGAGCAGGCCTTCGACCTGGTCCTGCTCGACGTCTGGCTGCCCGACGGCGACGGGGTCGACTTCCTGGTCGAGCTGCGGAGCGGCCTGTTCGACGGCCCGGTGGTGGTGATCTCCGGCCACGGCAATATCGACACCGCGGTGCGCGCCATCCGCGAGGGCGCCTTCGACTTCCTCGAGAAGCCGCTGTCGCTGTCGCGGGTCGTGCTCACCGTCGACCACGCGCTGCAGCAGCGGCGGATGGAGCGCGAGCTCGAGACCCTCTCGCAGCGCTTCGACCGCGACGAGACGCTGCAGGGTGCCAGCCCGGCGATGCGCAAGCTCAAGGAGCAGCTCAAGGTCGTGGCGCCGTCGGAGAGCCGCATCCTGATCACCGGCGAGAACGGCACCGGCAAGGAGCTGGTGGCGCGCGAGGTGCACCGTCGTTCGGCCCGCAGCGCGGCGGAGTTCGTCGCCCTGAACTGCGCCGCCATCCCCGAGGAGCTGATCGAGAGCGAGCTCTTCGGCCACGTCAAGGGAGCGTTCACCGGCGCCACCGCGAACCGCACCGGCCGCTTCGTCCAGGCCGACGGCGGCACCCTGTTCCTCGACGAGATCGCCGACATGTCGCTGAAGACCCAGGCCAAGGTGCTGCGGGTGCTCGAAGAGCAGCGCTTCGAGCGGGTCGGCGACACCCGCTCGATCGAGGTCGACGTACGCGTGCTGGCGGCCACCAACAAGGACCTCGAGGACGAGATCGCCGAGGGCCGCTTCCGCCAGGACCTCTACTTCCGTCTCGCGGTGATCCCGCTGCGGGTGCCGCCGCTGCGCGAACGTCGAGAGGACATCCCGCAGCTCGTCGAGCACTTCCTGGCCACCCTGGCGCGCCAGGACGGCCGCGGCACCAAGCGGGCCGATCCCGAGGTGATGCGGTGCCTGCAGGGCTACTCCTGGCCGGGCAACGTGCGTGAGCTGCGCAATCTGGCCGAGAGGCTGCTGATCATGGCCCCCGGCCCGACGATCACCGTCGACGACCTGCCGGCCAACCTGCGGCGCGACCAAGCCACCCCCTTCGGACCGCTGCTCGAGCAGGAGTTCGGCTCACTGAAGGATGCGCGGGAGGCGTTCGAGCGGGCCTTCATCGAGCGCCAGCTCGAGCGCGCCGAGGGCAACGTCACGCAGACCGCCCGCGCTCTCGGGCTCGAGCGCAGCTCGCTGCACCGCAAGCTCAAGAGCTACGGCATCGAACCGGCGCGGCCGTGAGCTCGCGCCCTGACCTCGCCCGTCCTTCGGCGCGCAAAACGGCGGCTCCCGAGCGGCGAGCGCTCAGCGGACCGCGGGTCGGCGCACCACCCGGCGGTCGCCGTCGCGGCGGGTGACCGAGCGCTTGTCGAGATGCTCGAGCAGCGGTATCGCCCACTTGCGGGTGAGATCGAAGCGCTGCTTGAACTCGGGCACGGTGAACGACGCCCAGGACTCGGCGAGTACTTCGCGCTCGAGGCGCTCGAGGGCACCGCGCGCGACGATCAGATCGCCGCTCAGCCGGGCCAGCGATCCGCTGCTCACCAGGTGCTTCATCAGTCCCTCGAAGAGCTGCGGCTTGGCGCCGAGCTGGCGGCAGACCTCCGCCGGTGAGCCCGGTGAGTAGCCCTGCTCCTCGAAGGCCTGCACGATGCGCGTCGCCAGATCGCTCTCCGCGGCGGACATCCCGCCGCGGCCGGGGATGCCGACCCGGTCGCCCTCGACCCTCAGCAGCTTCTGTGCCTCGAACCAGCCGAGGTAGACCTCGCCGAGTGGCTGCGCCGGCTCCGGGAGGAGGGCGCTGAGCAGGCTCGCCTTGGGCATCCCGGGGGCGAGGCGATCGGCGGCGAAGAACTCCTCGACCAGCTTGCGGGCCCGCCGCCCCACCCGCTCGATCGTCGCCGGGGACAGCCAGCGACCGGCGCGGGCGCCGGAGGCCGGCGCCTCGACCAGGCGGTGCTTCTCGGCGAGGGCGCGCAGCCTCGACTCGCTCACCTCGACGCCCTCACCGAGCCGACGCGCCACCGTCAGGGCCTCCAGGCCGGCCTCTCCAGCGCGCCGGGCCCAGGTCAGCACCGCCTCTTCGCCAGAGGAGGCGAGACCCTTCGCCGCAGCGGCTCCCTGACGCCCGGAGTGCCATGCGGGGTCGAGGACCTCGCCGCCACCGACGGTGGCACGCGGCGACGGGCGACGCAGCACGAAGCGGTCTCCACGTACCGCCACGATGGGTCGATCGAGCAGTACCTCGGCAAGGAAGCCGGAGGCGTCGGAGGCACCCGAGGCGTCCGTCGCATGCTCCTCGGAGGATGCGGAGGCCGCCTCGGCCGGTGGCGCGGGGAGATCGAAGACCGGGCGCAGCCTGGCCTTGCGGTCGCTCGCCAGATGGTGCAGCCGCAGCTCGATCGGACGGCGCCGGGAGAGGCGCAGATCGGGAGCCTCCTCCAGCAACCGCATCCGCACCAGGAGCCGACGCGTCGCTTCGAGCTCGCGCCGCTCGGAGACCACCACGTCGCCGCGCCGCACCTCCTGCAGACCGACCCCGGCGAGCTGCAGGGCGACGCGCTCTCCGGCCCGTGCCTCCGGGCGCTCCTCGCCGTGCACCTGTACCGAACGGACCCGGGCGGTGACGTCCGCGGGCAGCAGGCGGACGGTGTCGCTCGCGCCGACGGCGCCGTCGAAGAGGGTTCCGGTCACCAGCACCCCGAGACCCTGCAGCTGGAAAGCGCGATCGACGGGCAGGCGCAGCGGTGCCCCTTGCCGACCGGCGCCGCCGCTCCGCCGCTGCCCCGCCGCGACCAGGGCCGACACCAGCTCGTCGAGTCCCTCGCCGGTGCGGCTCGACACCGGGACCACCGGCACGTCCGCGAACGGCGTGCCCTGCAGCGCCTCGCTGAGCTCCAGCCCGGCGAGCTCGAGCAACTCGGCGTCGACCAGGTCGCGCTTGGTCAGCGCCACCACCCCGGCCGGAATCCGCAGCAGCTCGCAGATCGCCAGGTGTTCTCTGGTCTGCGGCTTGATCCCCTCGTCGGCCGCGACCACCAGCATCATCAGGTCGATGCCACCGAGCCCGGCCAGCGCGTTGTGCACGAAGCGCTCGTGCCCCGGCACGTCGACGAAGCCGATCTGCAGCACCCCGCCGTCCGCCAGCGTCTCGCGCCGGTGGGCGAAACCGAGATCGATCGTGATGCCGCGCCGCTTCTCCTCGTCCCAGCGATCACAGTCGATCCCGGTGAGAGCCTCGACCAGGCGGGTCTTGCCGTGGTCGACGTGCCCGGCCGTACCGACCACCAGCCGCCGGCCCGGGGACTCGCCGGGCGAGACGGTCATCGGGGCGGATCGGCCGCCGGGCGAGCCCACGGCGCCCCGGCCCTGCTCACCGGGCGAGCTCCTCGCGCACGATCCGGCTGAGCTGCTTGCCGTCGACGGCGCCGGCGAAGCGCTCGAGCATCGCCGGCATCACCTTGCCCATCGCCTGAGGCCCCTGCAGCCCCTCGGCGGCGATGAACTCACGCACGGCGGCGCGCACGGTCTCCTCGTCGGCCTGCGCCGGCAGGTAGTGCTCGAGGATCACGAGCTCGCGCTCCTCCTTGGCCGCCAGCTCCTCGCGCCCACCGGCGCGGAACTGCTCGGCGGCTTCACGCCGCTGCTTGACGGCGCGCTGGACCTGGGCGAGGAACTCGCGGTCGTCGGGCTCGCTGCCCAGCTCGATGCGCCGGTTCTTCAGCGCCCCGAGCAGCATGCGAAGTGTCTGCACACGCTCACTGTCGCGCGCCTTCATCGCCACCTTCAGGTCGCTCTCGATCCTCTCGCGGGGCACGGTGGCTGCGGACTCGCTGGACATCTGGACCTCTCCTCGCCGCCTCTGCCGGCGACACGGTCGATCGCGTCTGCGCGACGCGAAACATCGCTCCGGACGGTAGCAGCTCACGAGACGGCGCGGCAGTGGCGGCGGCGCCATGGCCAGAGGGCTCCAGCAGCCCCGTGGGAGAGCTCTCCGGCGCTCAGCGGTGCCGCACCGCCGCCGGCCTCACTCGCCGCTCAGCGCGGTGCGCTCGAGCAGGAAGCTCACCGGGACGAACTCGTAGCCAGCGTCGAGCGCCTTCGGCACCAGCTCCGACAGCACCTCGAGAGTCGACTCGTAGGGGTGGCCGATGGCGATCGCCGCACCGTCGCGCCGCGCCCGCTGCAACACCTCGGCGAACTGCACGGCCACCGCATCCCGGTCGTCGAGGTTGTCCAGGAACACGGTGCGTTGCGCCGCCGGGATGCCGAGCTCGCGCGCCAGCTCGTAGCCGACACTACGACCGCTGGTGCGGGAGTCGAGGAAGAAGAGGCCGCGGCGACCGATTTCGGCGAGTACCGGTCGCATCTTGGCGGGATCGGCGGTGAACGCCGATCCCATGTGGTTGTTGACGCCGACGGCTCCCGGTACCGCGTCGAGGGCGCGTGCCGTGCGCCGCCGCAGATCGTCGGCGCCGAGGTTGGTGTAGAGGGCGCCGGGGCCCGGATCGGCATCTCCCTGGGCCTGCATCGGCAGGTGCAGCAGGATCTCGAGCTGCTCACCGTGCAGCGCTGCGACCACTTCCCCGGTGCGGCTCTCGAAGGGCAGCACCGAGTACGAGACCGGCACGCCGAGAGCCGTGAGGCGGCGCACCGGCTCGAGCTCGCGTCCGAGGTCGTCGATCACCAAGGCGATCCGCCCGCCCCCGGCGCCCGGCGCGACGATGTCGGCCACCGCGACGGTGACGGGTCGATCACCCGCGGTCGCCGGCGGATCGATCGGCCCGACCACCGCCTCGGGCCCGGCCGGCAGATCGTAGGTGGCGGCGTGGGCCGCCCCGGCATCGCGGGCCGGATGGGGGGCGGCGGCCCCGGGGGCCGAGCGACCGCTGCCGACGCGCAGGCCGATGGCGAAGACCGTCGCTCCGGCCACCGCGAGCAGCAGCACCGTGACGACGCCTCGCCCCATCGCCGCCGAGGACGCCGCTCCGCCACCGCGGCGCCGGGTGTTCGCCGCCGAGCGGCGCCTCCTCTTGGTGCGTTTCTTCGTCAACGTACGGATCCCAGGGTACCCATCCGCCACGCGACGCGGGGTGGCCGCGCTTCAGCCACCGATCTGTCGGCGCCGGTCCGACCGCTCCGCTCCGAACTCATCGGCTCGGGATCGTGACGGAGCATTCGTCCTTCGGGGAGTCGGGGATGGGCGCTCAGGCCGCCTCCGCCGGCGCCTCGCGCAGCAGGCGCAGCGCCTCGAGGAGAACCTCGTTGTCGCGCGCGGCTGCGTCGTCACCGGCATCGTCCTCGGCGTCGGCGGGGATCTCCGCTTCGCCGTCCTCTTCGAGCTCGACGTCGTCGCTCGGTCTGACCCGAAAGAAGCGCCGGGCGATCGGCAGGTCCGGCTCGAGCGCCTCGCTCAGCTTGTCGCCCTCGATCGGTGCGTAGAACGCGTCGGTCACCTCGAGGAGGTCGCCCGAGCTGAGCACGATCTGCTTCGAGCGGCCGGCGAAACCGAAGGTGCGCGTTCCGACCGAGCGGGCGCGCTGCTTCGCGCGCAGCACCGAAGTGAGGACCTCGGCGGCGCCCATCGTGCCGCGATCGGTGAGCAACGAGAGCTCGCCGGCCGCGAGCACCGGAGCCCGATCGCTCTCGAAGGTGGCGAGGGTCTCCTCCCTCTTGCGCAGGGTACCCAGCGCACCGCCGACGAACAGCTCGGCGAGCTCGAAGCCGAGCTCGGGAGTGCGGTCCGCGGCGCCACGCAGGTCGAGCAGCAGGGGTCGATCGCCGACCCCTCCGAGCAGCTCGGCGACCTGCGACGCGGTGTCGCGCTCCACCGACGGGATGCGCAGCACGGCGTACTCCTCGACGTCCCGCAGCGTCGGCTGCGGCGGCGCGAACGAGGCGAGCTCGAACTGCATCGGCAGCGCTTCGCCCTGGCGCACCACCTCGAGCTCGATCGAGGTGCCCTCGGCCCGGGTCAGGATCTCGTGGATCTGCCACATCGGCATATCGCGGGTCGACAGACCCTCGAGCTCGGAGATGACGTCTTCACGACGGATCCCGGCGCGGTGGGCGGGCGATCCCTCGTCGAGCGCGGCGACGAAGGCGACGCCGCGCTCGCGCAGCACCATCATGCCGCTGCGGGCGCGCCCCACCTCACGTGCCCGCCGGAAGTCGGCGACGCGCGAGGAGGGCACGAACACCGAGAAGGGATCGAGCGCGTCGGCGGAGCCGTCGAGGGCGCCGGCCATCAGCGGCCGCAGATCGAGCTCCTCGACGTAGACGGTGCGCACCAGCTTGAGCACCTCGGTGAACACGCCGATGTACTGGTAGAGCGAGTCCTCGCCGTCGTCTTCCAGCGCCCACGCCGGACGACCGATGCCGCCGAGCATCAGGCTGCCGATCAGCAGGATCGAACAGAACAGGAAGAGGATGCGACCGCGACTCATCGTTTGGAACTCCAGAGATCGGCCGGATCGGCATTCCGTGGGGCCGCGATGTACGCGTCCCGGCGGCGATCCGCTTTCGGCACCGAGCCCGTCAACGCAACCATTCGGCCGGATCTTCCGGTCGTCTCCGGTGGCGGATCTCGAAGTACAGACGATCCGAGATGGTGCCCACGACGTCTTGCAAAAGTAGCACATCGCCCTCCGCCACCGAGAGCTCGGCGAGCCCCGAATAGAGGGTCAGTACGGCCTCCTCGTGCTGCACGACGACGGTGAACCCGAGGTCCTGGAAAGGTGCTGCGAAGATCACCCGGCCCGGGTACACGCTACGCACCGGGACGCCCGTGGCCGCCGTCGCGACGCTCAGCTCGAGCCCGTTGTGCGGCACCACGGTGCCGTACTTCGGATCCCGGCGCGAGCCGAAGCTCTGCGTCACCCGCCCATCGACCGGCCAGTCGAGGCCGCCGCGGAAGCGCTGGATGGGATCGTCCTGCAGCCCGCTCGAACCCTCGCCGGCGAGCGTCTCCATGAGCAGCGCCAGACGCTCGGAGCGCTCGCGCTGACTGGCGACCTGGGCGGCGATCTCACGCCGGCGGGCCTCGAGCTGCTCCACAAGTCCCGCCAGACGCCTCTCCTCGACGCGTAGGCGGGCCGCCTCGTCGCGTTCCGTCTCGAGCAGCTGCGCCAGCCGGACGCGCTCCTGCGCCAGGGTGACCTGGCGGGCCTGCAGCGTCGCCTCGAGCTCGCGGTAGCTGCGCAGACTCGCCGCATCGCGCTGGGTCAGATAGCGCAGCTGGCGCAGCGCCGGCAGCGGCTCGACCCGTTCGCCGAGCGAGAAGAGAAGCCGCAGGTAGGCGAAGCGACCGAGCCGGTAGAGCGAGCGGGCGCTGTGGCCGAGACGCCGGCGGGCCCGGTCGATACGCAGCTCGAGCTCCGCGATCTCCTGGCGTCCCGCGGCGACGGCGTCCTCGCCGGCGGCGAGCGCGAGCTGAACCCTGGCCAGCCTCTCGCGCTGCAGACGGGCACGCGCCCGTGCCACCCCGGCGCGGCCCAACAGGTCGTCGCGCTGCTCCTCGGTGCGCTCGAGACGCTGCTCCAGGCGCGCCACGGCGAGATCCAGCTCGCGCCGCCGCTGCTCTCGCTGCTGCTCGACCGAGCTCGCGACGGCCTCGGTACCGGCGGCCGGCAGGTCTGCCGCCTCTGGCTGAGCCTGCACGACCGCGCAGGGCAGCAGCGCGATCGCCAGGGCGAAGAGCTGGCGCATCGCGAGCCCGCCGGGGCCCGGGCCGGAGCGTCGGCCACCACGGAAACCGCCCCCGCGGCCGGGGCGGAGCTCTCCCTCTACTGGAAGGACTGCACTCCCTCGTCGACGTCGTCGAGCACGTCGAAGACGGTGATCAGCTGGGTGATCTGCAGGATGTCGGCCACCTTGGGCGGCAGGGCACAGAGCTTGATCTTGCCGCCGCGG
The DNA here is from genome assembly GCA_003388555.1 of Acidobacteriota bacterium. Lineage (GTDB taxonomy): Bacteria > Acidobacteriota > Thermoanaerobaculia > Multivoradales > Multivoraceae > QQVD01. The sequence goes on from QQVD01000002.1 coordinate 26,263, forward strand.
TTGGTGACCGTGGTGTAGGCCGAGACGATCTCGCCGATGCCCGACGAGTCGATGGTCCCGACCCCCTCCATGTTCAGGAGGATCTTGGTCGCTCCGGAGTTCACCGCCTCCTGCACGGCGTCTCGGAGCGCGACGTCTCCGACCCCGATGGTGATCTTCCCCTTCAGATCGAGAACCGTGACCCCGCTGATCTCTCGCTTCGTAACGTTCATCGTCCATCCTCCCGTTCTTCCTCGGTGTCCGCCGACCGCTCACCGAGCCGCTTGCGCAGCGTGACCAGCGTGCCGCCCTGGGGACCGAAGCTGTAATCGATGTCATCCATGAAGCGCTTCATGTAGAAGATGCCACGGCCATCGGGTTTGAGCAGGTTGTCCGGAGCGAGAGGGTCCGCCACCTCGGTCGGCTCGAACCCCTCGCCCTGGTCCTCGACCTCGATCGTCAGGACCTCCTCGACCACCCGGACCCTGACCGTCACCTGCTTGTCCGGGTCCTCGCGGTTGCCGTGCTTGATCGCGTTCGCCACCGCCTCGCGGATGGCGATGCCGATCCAGTACCTGGAGTCCTCATCGAGATGCAGGCGCTGCAGCGAGTCCTCGAGCAGGACTTGCACCAGCTCGATGTTCTCGAACTGGCTATCGATCGACAGGTGGACGTCCGCGACGTTGAAAGCTGGCATCTCGGAGGGGCGGATCCTAGCAGCCCGCGGCGGAACTGATGCGGGCCTGTCGAAGCCGGCCTCGGGCTCTCGGGCACCCGGCTGAGGTGGGGAGAGACCCTGGGCGCCGTTCTCGTCGTCGTGCCCGCGCGGCCCTCATCCGCCACCACCCGCGACCGTCGACAACACCGCCTCGGCGCCGCCTTCGGCAGTGATCGCCTGCGGCAGCACCAGCACCAGCTGGACGAAGTCGAACGTCGCGTGGGCGACGATCGCTGCCAGGACCGAGCCCCGCCAGCGGCGCAGCAGTGCGAAGTAGAAGGAGAGCATCGTCACCCCGACCAGCACGAGCGGCTGTCCGTAGCCGGCGTGGGCGAGCACGAAGAGGGCGCTCGAGGCGAGCACTCCGAGCCGCGCCTGGAGCAGACCGCGGAAGAAGATCTCCTCGAAGATCCCGGCGGAGACCGCCACTGCGATGCGCAGCCCGAGAGGCAGGCCTGCGAGCAGCAGGGTGGCGCGCGGCAACTCGTCGGCCAGGGCCTCCGGACCGAGCAGGCGCAGCACGATCGCGGCCAGGGCAGCGAGAAGGACCATGACCGCGGCCCAGCCCGCGACACCGGCCACCACTCCGAGGCCGAGCTCGCGGACGGCACGGTGCGGGCCCTGCGGCCCGGTCCCGACCGCGCCGCTTCCTTCGCCCGGCCCTGCCGCGAGCAGACCGAGCTCCGCGAGCGCCTGGCGCGAGCTGCCCTCGCGGGCCCACCACCAGACCAGCGCCGCCGTGCCGAGCAGCAGATGCACCCAGAAGAGCTGCCAGATCGCCACCTCCGGCGTCGCCGCCTCGGGCAGGTCGAGGGCCGGCGCCTCCGCCCGGGAGCGCAGGAGCGCCACCAGCGGCAGCAGGAGGGCCAGCCAGAACACCACGACCAGACACAGCCAGCGCGCCGCCATGCGCCAGGCGGCGACGGCGGGCGCCACCGCGGCGGCACCAAGCGCCTCGGCCGGAGGGCTGGCCGCCGGGCCCGGCGTCCGCGACGCGACCACCCTGTACGCCAGCGCAGCGCTGGCCAGGAGCGCCAACCAGGAGAGCACGATCTCGAGCATGTCCATCGGGATCCGGATGCTATGCGCAGCGCTGCGCCGGCCTCCTCGGGCGTCCACTACACTTGCCGTCGCCGTCCCAGCCTGTGGGTAGTGCCGCGGAGATGCGAGCGGCGCCTGGCCGACCGCCGCGTGTCCTGCGCGCTGCCGGGGCCTTCATCTTCGAGGAGCGAGTGACATGTCGATCGACGTGGGTCTGGAGCAGGGGCTCATCCGGGTCACCGAGGCCGCCGCGGTGGCGTCCGCCCACACCATGGGGCGAGGCGCGCGCGACGAGTCCGACCGCGTCGCGGTCGAGGCGATGCGGACCGAGCTCGATCGGCTCGACATGCGCTGCCGCATCGTCATCGGCGAAGGCGAGCGCGACCAGGCGCCGATGCTCTATGTCGGCGAAGAGCTCGGTGGTGGCGACGAGACAGCGCCCCGCATCGACATCGCGGTCGACCCCCTCGAGGGCACCAACCTGTGCGCCACTGGCGCGCCGGGCGCCGTCGCGGTGCTCGCCGCCTCCGAGGAGGGCGGCCTGCTGCACGCCCCCGACATCTACATGGAGAAGATCGTCGTGGGGCCGACGGCCCGTGGCCGCGTGCACCTGGATGCGCCGGTGGCCGAGAACCTGCGCAACATCGCCGAGGCCTTCGATCGCGAGGTCTCGGATCTCACCGTCGTGGTGCTCGAGCGCGACCGCCACGCCCAGCTGATCGCGGACATCCGCGCCGCCGGCGCCCGCATCCGCCTGATCGGTGACGGCGACCTGTCGGCCGGCATCGCGGCGGCGGTGCGCGGCACCGGTGTGCACGCGGTGTTCGGCATCGGCGGCGCCCCCGAGGGGGTGCTCGCCGCGGCCGCGATGCGCTGCCTGGGCGGCGAGATCCAGGGCCGCCTGCACGCCCGGGACGCGGCCCAGAAGCAGCGGCTCGTCGACCTCGGCATCGAGGATCCCGATCGCATCTACGACACCCGCGAGCTGGCTCCGGGCGAGAACATCCTGTTCGCCTGCTCCGGCGTCACCGACGGCGAGCTGCTGCGCGGAGTGCGTTTCTTCGGTGGACACGGCAGCCGCACCTCGACTCTGTTCATGTCGCTCGCCGACCGCGTCATCCGCTTCGTCGACACGATCCACCGGCCCGACGACGGCCCGGTGATCTTCCGTTGACGAAGCGGCCCGAACAGCGATGACCGAACCACGATGATCAAGCCCGACACCTGGATCCGACGCTGGGGCGAGAACGGCGGCGTCGAGCCCTACGAGCCGTCACAGGTCAACGCCGCGAGCTACGACGTGCGGGTCAGCGACCACTGGATCTGTCCGACCCGCGACCCGGAGGAGTTCCGCGCCCCTTCGGTCAGGCTCTTCCCGGGCGAGGTGGTGCTGGCCTGCACCCTGGAGTACGTGCGCATCCCGCGCGACGTCGCCTGCGACCTGAAGCTCAAGTCGACCCTCGGCCGGCTGTGGATCAACCACTCGCTGGCCGGCTGGTGCGACCCCGGCTTCGAGGGCGAGATCACGCTCGAGCTGCAGAACCTCGGCCCGGTGCCGTTCGTGCTCGAAGCCGGGCGCCGCATCGCGCAGCTGATCTTCGTCGCCATGGAGTCCGAGCCGGAGATCGCCTACGGCGAGCCCGGATCCTCGTCGCACTACCAGAAGCAGCGCGGCACCACCAAGGCGCGCACCTGAGCCCGGGCGAGCCTCCCTCGAACGCCTCCCGCGCGGCACGGAAAAAGGAAACGAAAAGTGCCGCGGCGCGTCCTGCCTAGAGGCCCGCTGCGATCCGCCGGGCTGCCCGGGCGTCGCCGTGCCGGGTGTCGCAACGACCTGCACGACGGTGCTGCGGCGCCCGCGTCCGCAAGAGGGAGGCGGCAGCGACACGGCGCCGCCCGACCGCGCTCGAAGAGAGGTGCCACGCCTCGTGACCTCGCTGCAACCCGTCGGCCATGACCCGAATCCCACCCGTCCCTGAGGCCACGCCCGGCCGCCGGGTGTTTCGGGCACGGCTCGCCGACCGGTCGATGGAGGGGCGCCTCCGGCTCCGGTGCGGCGCCTCGCGAGCCCTTGCCACACGGGCGATGCCGCCGCTCGCCGCGTCTTCGTTCATGGCCACACGGCTATACTGGACTCTGAGACTCTGGACCCATCGAGACGCCCGTGCTGCGGGCTTCTCGACCGCGAGACGATGAGCATCGCCGGCAATCTGAAGACGATGGAGCTCTCCGAGCTCCTGCAATGGCTGTCCCAGAGCCAGAAGACCGGCACCCTGGTCATCGACAACGGCGAGGTCAACAAGCGGATCTTCTTCGACGAGGGGCGCATCGTCGCCTCCGGCTCGACCAAGCCCAGCGAGCAGCTCGGGCACTTCCTCGTCTCGCAGGGCTTCATCACCGAGGTCGAGCTGACCAAGGCGATCTCGCTGCAGGAAGAGACCGGCATGCTGCTGGGCAAGATCCTGGTGACGATCGGCGGCATCACGGAGGCTGAGCTGCGCGAGATCCTGGTGCTCAAGACCGAAGAGACGCTGTACGACATCTTCTCGTGGACCGAAGGCGAGTTCCGCTTCCTCGACGACGAGACGATCGAGCGCGGCATCATCCCGATCGCCCTCGACGTCACCGGCATCGTGCTGCAGGGCATCAATCGGCTCGACGAATGGGCCCGCATCCGAAAGCAGATCCCCGACACCCGCGGCATCCCGGTGAGCGTCGGCTCCTTCGACGGGCTCGAGTTGAGCGAGACCGAGCAGCGCGTGCTCTCCCTGGTCGACGACGACCGCTCCATCGACGAGATCTGCGTCGAGACCCACTCCAACCTTTTCCACGTCTGCCGCATCCTCAGCAAGCACGTCAACGCCGGACGGGTCAAGATCGTGCGGCCCCGCGCCAGCACCCCGCCTCCTCCGGAGCCGGTCGAGACGCCGGAGCCGGTGGAGACCCCGACCGGCTCCTTCCGCGTCGACGCCAACATTCTGGTCGACAGCGCCGAGGAGTACCTCGCCAAGAGAGACTTCGAGTCGGCGCTACGCCACCTGCGCGCCGCCCGCAGCCTCGAGCCGACGAACCGCAAGGTGCTGGCGCGCATCCAGCACAACGAGGAAGGCATCGGCAACCTGCTGCGCGCCGAGGGACTCGATCTGACCACCGTTCCGGTGCTCGAGCGCACCCTCGAAGAGCTCACCTCTCAGCGGCTCTCACCCGAGGAGGGCTTCCTGCTCACCCGCATCGACGGCACCAACACGATGGCCTCTCTGCTCAAGCTGTCGCCGCTGTCGAGCCTCGACGCCCAGATCGTCTTCTTCAAGTTGCTCAAGGCGGGCCACATCCGTCTCGAGCGCGCCGCGGTCTGACCGCCGCGAGCTGAGAGCCGGTCAGCTCTTCGGAGCCGCCCGTTTGACCAGCGCCAGGGTACGGTCGTCGGTCTGCGGCCGTCCCTGGGTGTGCTCGCGGACCTCGTCGAAGACCCTCTCGAGGATCTCCTGGGCCGGCAGCCGGCGCAGGTCGCGCACCCTCTCGACCAGGCGATCGAGTCCGAACTCCTCGCCGCTGCCGGGCTCGCCGTCGGAGCTCTCGGTCAACCCGTCGGTGTAGGCGACCAGCAGATCGCCGGGCTCCATGGTCAGGTAGCCGCGGGTGTAGGTGGCGCCGGGGAACGGCCCGAGCACGGTGCCCCCCTTCTCGAGCAGCCGGATGCTGCCGTCGGCGCGGAGGTGGAAAGGCGGCGGGTGGCCGGCGTTGACGAAGATCAGGGTGCCGTCGATCTCGAGCTCGCCGTAGAACATGGCGACGAAGCGGCCGGTGCCGCGGCTGTGGTGGATGATCTCGTTGAGCCGCTCGACGGTGCGCACGATCTTGAAGTCGCGCGCCGTGCCCATGCGCAGGCCCATGTAGATGTCGCGCACCTGCAACGCCGCCGGCAGACCGTGGCCCGAGACGTCGGCCAGCGCCAGACCGACGATCTTGTCGGTCAGCGGGATGCAGTCGTAGAAATCGCCTCCCACCGCCTCCATCGGCTCGATCCGGCCGACGATCTCGAAGTCGCCGAAACGCGGCACCGAGTGCGGCACGATCGAGTTCTGGATCCGCCTCGCCTCGCGCAGCACGGTGGTCATCTCGGCGGTGCGGATCTGCTGGTCGATGGTGCGCCGCAGGAGCCCCAGGGTGAAGATCACCTGGTCGGTGTCGTGCGGCTCGACGAGGTCGAAGGCGAGCAGGTACTCGCCGCCGCCCAGCTCGATGGCGGCGAACTCGTCGACACCGAGGCGGCCCTCGAGCTCCCGATCGATGCTCGGATCGTCGGAGCGGATGTACACCCAGCCCTCGTCGAGCACCCTGCGCAGTGGCAGGTAGCTCTCCGGCACCCGGGTACCGCGGCGCACCTCCTGGGCGTCGCCGAAGGTGCTCCAGAGCAGGAAGTCGTCGCCCTCGCGCAAGTAGAGGCGACCGCCCGAGAGGCCGGTCTGGCGGCCGAAGGACTTGGTCAGCGCGTCGGCGAGCCGCTGGATCGTCGGCACGTCCTCGTCGCCACGCTCGAGCGACTGCGCCAGCCGATCCACCTCGCGCATCAGACGCCGGTAGCGCTCGGCGGTGGCGTCGCCGCCTTCTTCCGGATCGAGCAGGGTCGCGGCGGTGTTCATCGCCTTCGCGTCGGCGCCTTCGAGCTCACAGCAGGATGCCGGCGATCGAGGCGGTCTGGAAGCAGGCCAGGGTGCCGGCGATCATCGCCCGCAGGCCGAGGCGCGCCAGATCCTCCTTGCGCTCCGGAGCGATGCTGCCGATGCCGCCGATCTGGATCGCGATCGAGGAGAAGTTCGAGAAACCGCACAGGGCGTAGGTGGCGATGATCTGGGAGCGCTCGGAGAGCGAGTCGTCGCGGATCATCTCCGCCAGCCGCTCGTAGCCGATGAACTCGTTGGCCGCCGTCTTGATCCCCAGCAGGCCGCCGACCGTCGTCGCCTCGCTCCACGGCACGCCCATGATCCAGGCGATCGGCGCGAACAGCAGGCCGAGGAGGGTCTCGAGATCGAGATCGACGATCTCGGGCAGGAAGTCGACCCGCGACAGCACCAGGAAGTTCAGCAGGTTGCCGAGCGGCCCCAGCAGCGCCTCGTTGATCACCGCGATGAGCGCCAGGAAGGCGAGCAGCATGGCGCCGACGTTCAGTGCCAGCTTGAGCCCGTCGGCGGCGCCCGTGGCCGCCGCGTCGATCGCGTTGACGTACGGGATCTCGACCTCGAGGTCGACCTTGCCGGCGGTCTTGGAGACCTCGGTCTCCGGAATCATGATCTTGGCCATCACCAGCGCCGCCGGCGCCGACATGACGCTCGCCGCGATCAGGTGCCCGGCCGAGACCCCCATGCCGACGTAGGCCGCCAGCACGCCGCCGGCGACGGTGGCGAATCCCCCGGTCATCACCGCCATGAGCTCGGACTGGGTCATGCCGGCGACGTAGGGCCGGATGAGCAGCGGCGCCTCGGTCTGGCCGACGAAGATGTTCGCCGACGCCGACAGCGACTCGGCGCCCGAGGTGCGCAGGATCGCCATCATCACGCGGGCGAAGATGCGCACCACGAACTGGATCACCCCGAAGTAGTAGAGCACCGAGATGAAGCTCGAGAAGAAGATGATCGTCGGCAGCACCTTGAAGGCGAAGAAGTGATCGCGATAGGCCTCGCCGAAGATCGCCATCGAGCCGGCGTCGGCGAGATCGAGGAACCAGGTGACCCGGTCGCTCAGCCAGCGCATGCCGTCGCGGCCCACGGACGTGCGCAGGATCAGCAGCGCGAAGCCGATCTGTATGGCGACTCCGCAGAGCACCGTGCGCAGCGGGAAGCGGTCGCGCCGCGAAGACATCAGCCAGGCCAGGCCGATGAAGAAGGGGATGCCGAGCCAGGCCGTCGTCATCGCCTCATCCTCCTCGCCGCCGCCGTGTCACCCCCCGCGGGCACCGGCTCGATCACGGCCGGCTGCTCTCGAGATAGCGGTAGAAGTCGCCGTCGGTGGAGAGCATCAGCAGGGTGTCGGGATCGACCGTCTGCTCGAGGGTCGACATCGACTTGAGGAACTCGTAGAAGGAGCGCGAGTCGGCCGACTGGTCGTACGCCGAGGCGTAGATCGAGGTCGCCTCGGAGTCGGCTCGACCACGGATCGTCTCGGCCTCCCGGTACGCCTCCGACTGGATGCGCTTGAGCTCGCGCTCCATCTCGCCGAGGATGCGAGCCGCCTCGCCCTGGCCCTCGGAGCGGAAACGGTCGGCGATGCGCTGGCGCTCGGAGATCATGCGGTTGAACACCGACGGCTCGACCTTCTCCGAGTAGTTGATGCGGCGGAAGCGCACGTCGAGGATCTCGATGCCCAGCGCCGTCGCCGACGGCTGGGAGCTGGCCAGGATCTCGGCCCGGATCGCGTCGCGGCCGCGCTGGATCTCCTCGAAGCTGTCGCCTTCGGGGTTCGACTCGTCGGCCGCCGGCTGTCGGTTGCTGGTGCGGATCACCTCGAGCAGGTTGTGGCGGGCGATGGCGTTGCGGGTCTCGCCGTCGAGGATGTCGTCGAGCCGCGACTGGGCGCCACGCTCGTCCTTGAGGCGCTGGAAGAAGAGCAGCGGATCGGCGATGCGCCAGCGCGCGTACACGTCGACGAAGATGAACACCTTGTCCTTGGTGGTCAGCTCCTCGGCGTCGCCCTGCCACTCGAGGAAGCGCTTGTCGAAGACCTGCGCCTTCTGGATGAAGGGCAGCTTGAACTTGATGCCGGGGGTGACGATGGGATCGCCCTGGGGCTCGCCGAACTGGGTGATGATGACCTGCTGGTCCTCGCGCACGATGAACGCCGAGCTGGCGACGACCAGCAGGACAGCCGCCACCAGGAGCAGGGTGAGCGCCCTCACTGGTCACCTCCCTCGCCGCGCCGCGTCGCCGCGACAGCGGCGCCGGCCTCGAGATTGAGCAGCGGCACCAGACCCTCCGCGTCGTCGTCGATGACGATCTTGCGCCCCGCCGACGACAGCACGTTGCCCATCGTCTCGAGATAGATGCGGGTGCGGGTGACGTCCGGCGCCTTGCGGTACTCGGCGTAGAGGGCGGAGAACCGCGCCGCGTCGCCCTCGGCGCGGTTGACGCGATCCAGGGCGTAGCCCTCGGCCTGCTGCACCGTCTGCCGCGCCTGGCCCTCGGCGCGGGGAATCACCTGGTTGTACTGCGCCTGCGCTTCGTTGATCAGGCGGTCGCGGTCCTGCTTGGCCTTGTTGACCTCGTTGAACGACGGCTTCACCGGGTCCGGGGGGTTGTTGCTCTGCAGCACCACCTGCTCGACCTGGATGCCGGTCTCGTACTGGTCGCACAGCTCCTGCAGCCGTTCCTCGACCTCGTTCTCGATCTCGACGCGCCCGACGGTGACCACCTCGTTGACCGTGCGGTCGCCGACCACCTGACGCATCACCGCCTCACTCATGTCGCGGAAAGTCGCCTGCAGGTTGCGCACCCGGAACAGGAACTGGTACGCGTCCTCGATCCGGTACTGCACCACCCACTCGACCAGCACCGCGTTCTCGTCGCCGGTGAGCATGTTCGCCTCGAGGGTCTCGTCGACGAAGCGGCTGCGCACGCCGACCTCAGCGGTGCGGAAGCCGAACTCCTCCTTGAGCTGCCGCTCGACCGGGATCTTGTAGACCCGGTCGATGAAGGGGATCTTGAAGTGCAGGCCGGGGCCGGCGTCGTGTTCGCGGCCGCGGTACTCACCGAGGCGCAGGATGATCCCGACCTCCTCCGGATCGATGGTGAAGAAGATGCCCCGCAGCAACGGCAGCAGGATGATTGCCAGCAGCACCAGGCGCACGATGCGCCCACCGCCGCTGGGGAACTCCGGCTTCTTGAATTTCGGCAGCTCGAAGTCGAGCAGCGTGTCGCGATCGGTCGGTTCTTTCGGCATTGGCGAAAGGTAGCAGTTTGTCGGGGTCGCGGCCCATGGCGGCGGCCGGGGGAGCACACCGGTCCGGCGTCCGCCACCAGGCCGCCCGGCCTCGGCGCCCTTTCGCGGCACGGGCCTCCGGTCGACTCCGCCGCCGCGGAGCCCTCCTATACTCGTCGGCCATGGCGCCGCGCTTCGACGACGACCGACTCGAGCTGCGGCTCTCGGTCGCCGACCTGCTCGAGCGCGACCTGGGGCGCTCGCTCGGCTTCGCCAACCGCGGCGGCTTCGAGCGCATGTGGCTCGGCCAGGCGATCCACAGCCAGTACCAGGAGCGGCGCATGGCCGCCGATCCTTCGTACCGCCGCGAGGTCGGCCTGGTGGCCAGGCTCGAGCACCGCGGCTGGACGGTGCTGCTGCACGGCCGCATCGACGGCATCCGCCGCGACGACGACGGCGTGCAGGTCGTCGAGGAGATCAAGTCGATCCGCCCCGGCGCGACTCCCTCGCCGCAGACCGCCGAGCTCTACGCGCGCCAGGCCCAGCTCTACGCCTGGATGCTCTCGCGCAGCGACCCGGATCAGGACGGCGCCGTGCTGCCAGGCGCCGCGGGCGAGGCCCCGGCCGACGTCGGCAAGCACCCCGACGTGCGCGCCGAGCTGGTGCTCATCGAGCTCGGCACCATGGACGAGGACGACATCGTCCGCCAGCCGGTGGAAGTCGACCTCGAAGCGCTCGAACAGGGCATCCGCAGGCGGGTCAACCAGCTGCTGCGCGAGCGCGAGGCCGAGCGCCAGCGCGCCGCGGCGCGACGCGCCGCCGCCGAGAACCTCGAGTTCCCCTTCCATGCCCCACGCCCCGGCCAGCAGGAGATCCTCTCCTCGGTGACCCGCGCCCTCGAGCAGCGCGAGCACCTGCTGGTCGAGGCGGCGACCGGCCTCGGCAAGACCGTGGCAACCCTCTTCCCGGTGCTGCGACACGCCTTGCGCGCCGACAAGAAGGTGTTCGTGCTCACCGCCAAGACGCTGCAGCAGGAGATGGCCAATCGGGTGCTCGACCTGCTCAACCGCGAGGCCGCCTTCCGCTCGCTGCAGCTGCGCGCCAAGTCCCGCATGTGCGCCAACGGCGAGATCCTCTGCCACGAGGAGTACTGCGACTACGCCAAGGACTACTTCGCCAAGCTACAGCGCAGCGGCGTCGTCGATCGGCTGGTGCACGATCGCCCCCACCTCGACCCCGACGCGATCTTCGATCGGGCCAAGGCGGCGAAGGTCTGTCCGTTCGAGGTCAGCCTCGAGCTTTCGCGCGTCGCCCAGGTCGTCGTCTGTGACTACAACTACGTCTTCGACCCTTACGTGGCGCTCAGCGACTTCGCCGCCGAGCAGGATCTCTCGGACACCATCCTGGTGATCGACGAGGTGCACAACCTCATCGACCGCGGACGCGGCTACTACAGCCCGCGGCTCGAGGCGCGAACCGCCCGACACGTCGCCGACACCATCGGCGGCTTCGCCAGCGGCGACATGGCGTGGCGGCTGGCGACGCTCGCCACCGAGCTCGCCGACACCATCGACGAGGCGGTCGGTGAGGTCTTCCCGCCCGAGTCGGCGGGAGCGCCCGATGCCGCCGCCGTCTGTGAGCTCCCCGAGGAGCTGCTCTGGGAGCTGCGGCCGCGCTTCGACCGCGCCTTCGTGCAGTACCTCGAGCACCGGCGCGAGACCCGCTCCTTCCGCGCCGAGGACCCGTTCGTCGACCTCTACTTCCTGCTCGTGCGCTTCCTCAACACCCTGAGCCGGGCACGCTCGGCGGAGGTCCGCACCAGCGGCTCGTTCAGCGAGTGTGTCGAACGCACCCGTGAGGGCGGAGCTGCGCTCTTCCTACTGTGCAAGGACGCCAGTCGCTTTCTCGGCCAGGACATCAACCGCTGCCACTCGGTGATCGGGCTCTCGGCCACCCTGACCCCCTACGAGTTCTACCGCGACCTGCTCGGATTCGACGCCCAGCGCACCAGCGGCGTGCGGGTGCCCAACCCCTTCCCGGCGCGCAACCGCGCCGTGGTGGTCGACGGCGCCGTGCAGACCGCCTACCGGGTGCGGCGCCAGAACTACGGCCGCATCGCCGAGCGGCTGGCCGAGATGTGCGCCGCCGTGCCCGGCAACTGCCTGGCGCTCTTCCCCAGCTACGGATTCCTCGAGGAGGTCGCCGATCGCCTGCCGGAAGACCACGGTCGCCGGGTGCTGGTTCAGCGTCGCGCCAGCAGCGCCGAGCAGCGTCAGGAGATCCTCGACGCGCTGAGCTCCTCGCTCTTCGGCGACGTGCTGCTGCTGGCGGTGGCGGGGGGTGTCTTCGCCGAAGGCGTCGACTACCCGGGCGACATGCTCAAGGCGGTGGCGATCGTCGGCCCCTGTCTGCCCCAGGTCAGCCTCGAGCAGAAGCTGCTGCAGGAGTACTACGAGGAGCGCTGGGGGCGAGGCTTCGAGTACGCCTTCGTGGTCCCCGGGATGACCCGGGTGGTGCAGGCCGCCGGGCGCCTGATCCGCTCACCCCACGATCGTGGGGTCATCGCCCTGTTCGACCGCCGGTTCACCGGCGATCTCTACCGCCGCCACATGCCTCCCGACTGGTTCGCCGAGGAGGACGACCCGGTCGGTCACCCCGCCAGCGTCGCCGCGGCCTTCTTCGGGACGACCGAAGAGCCCACGGGCGAGCCTCCGACCGCCGACGGAGGCCCCTCGTCGGTCGGCATCCGCTGACCTCGGGCTCAGCCCTTCTCGCCAACGCCGACGGGATCCGCATGGACGCGGGCGCGCCTTGCAGCGTAGGTACCTGTGAGGGCAGCGGAGCGGACGCGCCGACGGAATACAAGACCTCGCCGCAGCCGTTGTGCTACCCCGAAGAGGCAATCTCCCTCCTCCCTCGAGACGGGGGCTCCACGGAGCCCCCGCTTTCTTTTGCCCGCTCGGCAGGCGCCGGGATCTCGGCCGCCGACCGGAGTCCGGCGACCACACCGACGGTGGCCTGGGCGCCACCGCCCTCAGGCGGCGATGTCGCGCGAGGAGAGCGCCTGCAGCAGCGCCTCGGCCGACTGGAAGCGGCCCTCCGGCTGACGCTCGAGGCAGCGCATGATCAGCTGGTCGAGGGGCGCCGGGATCTGGGGCCAGTGCTCGCGCGGCGGCTCGATCGCCTCCGACGCCTGTTTGCGCAGGATCTCGACCACCGATTCGCCGCTGAACGGCAGGCGCTCGGTGAAGATCTGGTACATCACGACGCCGCAGGCGTAGATGTCGGCCCGTTCGTCAGGCTCCTTGCCGTCGATCTGCTCCGGAGCGAGGTAGTGCGGCGTGCCGACCACCTTGCCCTTGCGATCGGCAGCGCGGCTGCGCAGGCTCTGCGAGATGCCGAAGTCCATCAGCTTGGCGTTGCCGTTGCCCTCGATGACGATGTTCTCGGGCTTGATGTCGAGGTGCAGAACGCCTTCGCCGTGGGCGGCGCCGAGGCCGGACACCACCTGCCGCATCAGCCGCACCGCGGCGAGGTAGGGGATTCGACCCGGCTGGTCGATCAGGTAGCGCAGGGTGAGCCCGCGCACGTACTCCATCGAGATGAACCACAGGCCATCGACCTCGCCGAGGTCATAGGTGCGCACCACGTTGGGGTGGGTGATCTTGCGCGCCAGGCGCAGCTCGTTCTTCAGCGTCTCGAGCTCCGCCGCCCCCGGCATGAAGTCTCCCTTGAGCGTCTTGAGCGCCACCAGGTCGCCGAGCTCGCGATCGCGCGCCCGGTAGACCACCCCCATGCCTCCGGCGCCGAGCACCGATTCGATCTCGTAGCGGTCGCCGAGAACAGAACCGGGCTCGAGCCTTGCGTAGGCGGTCCTGGCGCCGCCGGTCGGCCGCAGCGGGCGCGAAACGGACTCCGACCCGATCTCGAGCGTCTCGACCCGGGCGGTGCGCGGCACCAGGTAGAGGGCCTGGGTGCTGAGCAGGCCGCGCTGCTCCTGCAGGTCCTGCGGCATGCCGCCCTCCTCGGCGAGGCGATCCTTGGCGATGCGTGAGAGCACCAGGTCGCCCTCGGCGGCTTCGCGCAGCAACCCGTCGAGCTGCAGGATCGGCAGACCCACCAGCAGCGGCTCCGGGTTGCCGGCGTCCGCCGCGGCACGCAGCAACATGCCGCAGGTCACAGCGATCGCCGGCGGCTCGGGGTCCTCGAAGGCCGACTCCGCCCGACCGAGCACGTTGCGCAGCTCCTGCGCCGCCGAGAGTGCCCGCTGCGCCGCCGCCTCACCGCGGAAGGCGACGTAGAGGCGCTGGCCGGCGCCGACGTTGAGCTCGCCGTCGAGGGTTCCCACGACGGTGCGGATGCGGCGCAGGTCCTGCGTCATGCGCGCCTGGGCGAGGTCCGCCTCCTGCAGATTGCGCTGGTGAGCGTAGCGACGCAGATCGATGCCGAGGACCATCGCGTCCTCGTACGACGGCTCGATCCGCGCCGGCGCCGGAGCTCCCGGGTCGGGCAGGCTACGGGTCAGGTTGCCGACGAAGGCCTCCATGTCCCGCTTCTCGCGCAGCTCGGTGAGGAGGCCGGCGAAGGCCGAGCTCAGACGCCCCACCTCGTCGGTGCCGGGTGGTGGCAGCGACGACGGGTCGTAGTTGCCGGCCCGCGCCTTCTCGGTCGCGTTGACCAGTCCCCGCACCGGCCGCAGCAGGCGGCGTCCGAGCAGGATCGAGAGCGCCATCGCCGCGGCGATCGACAGGCCGCCGATCAGCAGCAGCAGCCCGAGCAGCCGGCTGAAGGCTGCCGACTCGCGTCGCACCGAGGCGAGGGAGACGGTGGCGCCGATCGGATCGCCGAAGGCGTCGCGCAGCGGCGCCACCAGGGTCAGCCAGGTCTCTTCGTCGAGCTCCAGCTCCACCTCTTCTCCGCGCGAGGCGATCTCCATGACGCCGCCCATCTGCCGGATCCGCTGCAGCAGGTCGACGGCGGCGCGCTCGGGCAGGGTGCTGGCCACCACCGAGAGCCCGCCGCCCTCGGTCGAGAGGAAGGCGATCTCGGCGGTGCTCAGCCCGCCGATCTCACGTACCAGCTGCTCGTCGATCCGATAGCCGGTGATCAGGGTGCCGATGAGATCGAACTGCTGGGTGATCGGCACCGCCACCGCGGTGTACAGCGCTCCGTCCTCCTGCCAGAAGCCCGACGCCCTGCCCTCGGCGAAGGCGACCTCGACCAGTGGCAGCTGCGAGAAGTCGTCGCCGGCGGCGTTGCGGTCGTCGGTGCGGGTGACCAGCACGCCGTCGAAATCGAGCACCATGGCGAAGTCGAAGCCGAGGTCGGCCTGGTACTCGGCGAGCAGGTCGAGGATCGACACCACGCTGCCGCGATCGAGACTCTCCTGGAGGAAGGAGACCAGCGCCGGGTCCGAACCGAACACGCGGGCGATCAGCTCGAGCTGCTCGAAGCGGTCCTGCACGAAGCGCGACTGCACCGACTGGCTCTGCCGCAGGGCCGATTCGATGGCGCGCTCAGAGATGCCACGGCCCAGCCACCAGGTGATGACGATCGCCGAGCCCGCCGAGACCAGCACCAGGGTGACCATGACGAGCAGCAGTCGCGCGCCGAGTCCCATCCGCCTTCTGTCGCTCGCCGCCATCGCTCACCTCGAGTCGCGGCGCAGACGGCCGCGGACGGTCAGGTTCCATGCCGGGGCCGGTGCGGCGCGCCGACGATCGCGTCGCCGATCGCTGGAGTGGCGCAACGGTCAGTACTCCCCGGGCCGACGGTACGGTTTGCCGTACTTGTTCTTGTGCAGCGGCAGCCGGGGCCGGGTCAGCGGCACACCGATCTGCAGGCCCTGCGACGCGCGGGCGTTCGCCGGATCGAGGCGGATCTCCTGGGCCTCGGAGCGCTCGTGCCAGACGGTCAGCGTGCCGCTGCCCGCCGGCAGTCCCTCGAGGCGGAAGCTGCCGTCCAGGCCGGGACGCAGGACGTGATCCGTCTCGAGCACCCAGATGTGGGCGAACATCTCGCGGTGCACGTTGCAGAACACCCGGACCAGGCCCGCCTGCTCGAAGACGTGCCCGCGCGACTCGCCCTCGCCGTAGACCTCGAGGTCGAAGCTGTTGCCGCCCGAGACCGAGAAGACGTTGTGCAGGATCGGGTCGAGGTTGGGGAAGTCGACACGGTCGCCGCGCCAAACCACCAGGATCCCCGGGTCGTACTGCTTGCCGACGGTCTTCATCTGGTGCGTGGCGGGCCGGTCGCGGCGCACCGGACGCTGGTCGGGGGTGAAGAAGATCAGCGAGTCCTCCGGCCGCCCCAGGCGCGACGGCTTGCCACGCGAGTTGGTGATCTCGACCCGGCCGGAGATCGAGTGTCGGGCGTTGTCGCTCGCCGTCGATGCGCCGCAGGGCACCGCTGCTGCCGCCAGCAGGCCGGCGCCGAGCATCGCCTGGGCGAGCAGCGGGGCGCGACCTCGCAGCGACCACGGCCTCGGCCGCGAGACCGGCCGCGGCGTCGCTGTCGAGCGCCGGTCGAGGCAGTTGCGGGGGATCACGGCCACCTCCGGGTGGGGCTTCACGGACGCATCGGTCGCTGCCCGACGCGGCGCGTCGGGCCGGCATCGCCGCTGCCGGGAGGCGACGGCTCGACGAGCATCGGATCGACGAAAAGCTATCAAACCGACGCGACCGCTCGTCGATCCGCACAACACTTGTCGCACTGCGGCAGCGGCACCGGTGCGGTCCTCAACGATCCGCGAGCTGCTCGGCGAGCAGCGAGCATCCCCGCAGCTCGGCCCCACGCGCCCTGCCCCGCAACTCGAAGCCGCCCTCGGCGTCGGCGACCGCGAGGTCCTCGGTCAGCAGAGAAGCGACCGAGCCCACGTTGCCGAGATCGAGGATCGAGACCAGGCCCGTCTCACCGGGCCCGCACTCCTCCAGAGTCGTCGGTTCGAGGATCCGCACCCGCATCCAGGGCGGACACACGAAGCGATCGCCGGCGCCCCCTCTCAGCACCTCGGTGTAGGCCTGCGACGTCAGCTCGCTCATGCCGTACTCCCGCACCACGTCGCTCGGCCGTACCGCCAACGCCGCCTCGATGCGCTCGAGCAGCTCCTCGCGGCGGATCTCCCCTTCGCTGGTCTTGAAGCCGCCGGTCTCGAAGACGACGCTGTCGGCCGGGAGCTGCACCGTCTCGCCCCGCCGCTCGAGCTCGACGCACAGATCCCAGAGCGCGATCGCGGTGCACAGCAGCAGCGCCGGCTCACCGCGCTCGACCCGTTGCTGCAGCCAGGACGACGCCGTGTTGACGTGCAGCCCGCCGGCACCGTAGGCGTAGCGGCTGTCGCCCCCGGAGTATCGCTCGAGCACGTGCTCGACCATGAAGGCGAGGCTCGAGTCGGGCACGATCGCGCTCGGCGGCACCAGCGCCAGGGTGTGGGGACGATCGGCAGCCTGACGCAGCACGAAGAGCGGGAAGGTGCGGTCGACGATCTGACGGTAGAGCTCGATCTCACCGTGGTGGTGGGCGCTGCGCCGCTCGCCGCCACGCGTCGTGCCGCTGCTGCGGAAGACGCGCTCGGGGGCGGCGACGTGCAGGGCCTCGGTCTTGAAGGCGGCCGTCGGTACCGGCGGCGCCGCGCGCCAGTCGTCGAGCTCCAGCGGCTCGAGGCCACGCCCCCGCCACAGCCGCTGCAGCGGCGGCAGGTGCAGGCACTGGAACTGGCAGACCTCGGTGGCGAGGCTGTCGTAACGGTCACTCCACGCCTCGTCCAACCGGCCGATCGGCGGCGCGCACGGCGCCTCGGCCACGAAGCGCGCCACCCGGTCGCGCAGATCCCGGTAGGCCTGCAGGGCGCCGTCGGCGAGTGGCTGCCGGGTCGACTCTTCCATCGCCGTCGATGCTACCCGCCGCCGCGATCTGCGGGGAGGAAGAGCTCGGCGAGATCGACGCCGCCGTTGCGCCAGCGCGAGCCGGTGCGCTGCAGATGGCCGGCGGCGGCGACGCGCGTTCCCCTCTCGCGCAGGGCGACGATCCGCGCCTCGAGGGCGGCGTCGCCGAGCAGCCGCGACAGGGCGCCCGGCCGCAGCGGCAGGCGGATCTCCTCCGGCGCCTCCTCGGCCTCCAGGCCGGCGATCGCGAGGCCCTGCAGCTCCTCCGCCCGCGAAGCCAGCAGCTCGGCGCAGCGCACGGCATCGCAGGCGGTCAGCGACAGCGCACGGCTGCCGGGCAGGGGCTCGGGCAGAGCCTCGGCGGGCGCCTCGACCACCGCCCCCCAGGTGCCCAACTGCACCGCACGTCCCTGCAGCTCGGCCTGCGAGGCGACGTGGCGCAGCGCCGCCCGCTCCTCGACGGCCGCAGGACGTCCGGGCAGCTCCACGGCGCTGCGTTCGAGGCCGGCGCGCAGCCAGGCGACGGCCTGGGTGACTGCGGCGGCTCGGGACTCCGCCGTCGCTGCGGCGGCGCCGTCGAGGAGCAGCAGCACCGTGCGCGGCGACAGGCAGCCGCGCTGATCGAAGAGGACGACGTCGCGGGCGAGACGGTCGGCGGCGGCGCGCCGGGACGGCGCGTCGAGCTCGGCCAGCCAGCGCGCCGGAACCAGCGCCGCCGAGCCTCGCGGCCCGAACTCGGCCCGCAGGTCGCCGGATCCAGCCGGCGAGGCCGCCGCCGCGCCGGGGCGGTAGGAGGCGAGCGCGGCGTCTCCGCCGTAGACGACGAGCGGCCGGGCCTCTTCGGCGAGCCGTCGCTCGAGCTCTCGGTAGCCGGGCGCGCCGCCCGGCCAGCGCGCCGAGGCGAAGAGCCGGGCGAGCGCCGGCAGCTCGTCGCCGAGAGCGGCGAGCAGCGCCGCGGCGCCGTCGTCGGCCGACCGTGCCGACTGGGTCGACTCGGTCGACCCGGTCGGCGACTGGGTATGCCGGGCGATGGCGCTCGGCAGTTTGAACAGGGTCGGCCGGCGCGCGGCGAGCGCGAAGAAGGCGCTCTGTGCGGCGAGCAGCGGCACGTTGACGGGCAGCACCACCAGCGCCCGCCGACCCGAGCTCGACGACGCGTCCTCCCCGCTACGACCTGCTTCCCTCGACGCGAACTGCTGCGTCAGCTCGTCGAAGTGCCGTCGCGCGTCCTCGTCGCACAGCCCCTCGAGCACCGCAGCCACGCCGGCACGCACCGTGGCGGGATGCTCGCCGCGTGCCGCCGAAAGCGCCGTGTGCAGGTCGCCGTCGTCCTGCAGGCGCTCGAGCGCGGCGCTCCAGGCACGCCACAGCTGCGCGGCGCCGACCCCGCGCAGTGCCTGCTCGGCGGCGAGCAGTTCACGCCACCGCCGCTCCACCGCCGAGGGATCCAGCTGGGCCGTCATCTCGCCAGCACGGACTGGGCGCACGGCGCCGCGAGCGACCGCCGGCCGCAGCCGAACGGTGTGCTCGTTCAGCCGCCGAGCAGTCGCGCCAGGCCGCGCTCGGGGTTCTCCCAGTCGTCGCGGTCGAAGCGCCCCTTCTCCTTGCCGTCGACGAAGAGCACCGCGGTGGGCACCGACTGCACCTTCATCTGCCTGGCCACCTCGTCGGAGTTGATGTCGCGCGGCAGGCCGTAGTAGTCGATCTGCACCGCGTCGCCGACCTGCTCGTCGACCTTGACGATCTTGGGCAGATAGCGCTGGCAGAAGGGGCACCAGGACCCGAAGTAGACGCGCAGATGCACCTTGCGCTTCTCGTCGCGCAGCTTCGCGATGGTGGCGTCCGCCGGCTCGTAGGAGGCGGCTCCCGTGGCGTAGGACCGCGAGTACTCCTTGAGATCGCCGGAGTCGACCAGGCCGACGAGCGGCGGACGCTCGCGCAACCGGTACTGCTTGCCCTCGGCGGTCCACAGGATCTCGGTGCCGGCGATCTCGAACTCGCCCTGGCGCGCGAAGACCGCGTCGTCGGCGAGGTCGAGCGTGCCGCCCGGCCCGTTCTGCACCTTCATCAGGCTCACCGACTGCACCTGGCGGCTGCGCGGGATGAGCAGCAGCGGCGTGTTCGACGCCGCCGGCAGCACCAGGTACGCCGGTACCCGGCGCTGGAAGTAGATCGTCGCACCCTTGTCCGCCTTGCCGTCGATCTCGAGCAGGTAGTCGTCGACCTGCTCGAAGCCCTTGAGGGTCGAGCCGGCCTGGGCGAACGAAGCCGAGGCGAGCACGAGAGTCGAGCCCACCACCAGCGCGACGGTCGAGCGGGCCGATCGCCGGCCTCGGCTCGAAGCGCCCGACGAACGCGGGACGAGGGAGGCGGTCCGGTACCAGGAGGTCGGTTTCGAGCGCGGGGCAGTCATGTCGAGCGTTCTCCGAGAAGGCGGTACGAAGGCGATGCGGCGCGGCGCGCGCGACGGAATCTCAGTTGCGGTTGTGCGGCTCTGGGTCGACCGGCTGCCTCGGGGTGCCGGGCGACGCCGCCGAAGGCGACTCCAGGAGCCTAGCGTCCCGGCCGTGCAACGGCGAGACCAGGAGGGTGCATTCCGGGGTCAGGGGTGTAGGGGTGTAGGGGTGTAGGGGTCAGGGGTCAGGGGTCAGGGGTCAGGGGTCAGGGGTCAGGGGTCAGGGGTCAGGGGTCAGGGGTCAGGGGTCAGGGGTCAGGGGTCAGGGGTCAGGTAGAGGGATAGCAGATCAGTCCTCGGCCCGAGATCCGGCATCTCTGCCGCCGTCGCCTCTTTCCGACTTGCATTCTTCTCCTGCAGTCGCTTCCCTTCTGACCTTCCCGTCTCCTGCCTACGACCATCCTTCCCTCTTGCCGAACCCGAACCCCAATCCCTAACCCCCAATCCCCAACCCCTAACCCCTAGCCCCCAGCCCCTGCCTCCGGCAGCGGCGGCATCCCGGCGTAGGTCTCCACCACCACGCCGTCCTCGACCACGAAGGAGCGCGGCAGGGTGCGGTAGAGCGGCTTGAGCAGGCCCGGCGGCGCCTCGACCACCTCGAAGCTGGGGCCGTAGCTCCAGAAGAAGGCGTGGTTCTGCTCCGCCGTCGCCGACGACAGCACCACCGGCGGCGAACCCGCGAAGGTGAGCTCGTTCAGCGCGTCGACCCTGCTGGTGAACTGCTCGTCCTCCAGGTCGGCGATCACCACCACGTGCCTGCCCGACTCGAGCTGCGGAGCCAGGTGGTCGATGCACAGCCGCTCGTCGCCCTGGCCGCTGCACAGGTCCTCGATCAGCACTCCCGTGCCGAGGCGGGTGGCGAGGTCGTCGAGCGGCAGGTTCGGCGACTGCCAGGCGAGGCCCAGCATGGCCGCCGTGACCACGCCGACGACGGCCAGCCGTGCGATAAGGGCGCGGCCGCGGGTGCGCCAGAAGAAGGCCAGCACCAGACCGGGCACCAGCAGCACCAGGTCCTGCCAGAACGCCTCGGCCGGCGTGCGCTCGACCAGGTTGCCGAAGCAGCCGCAGCCGGCCTCGAGCTCGAGCGTGCCCTGCACCGACTTGTAGTACGTGCGCCCGGTGAGGAAGAGGAAGAAGAGCACCAGCAGGGCGCTGGGGATCAGGATCCAGAGGCGGCGGATGCCGAGCACCAGGGCGCTGCCGAGGCCGAATTCGAGCAGCAGGGCGATCGCCGCGACGACCGCCGCAGGGAGCAGGAAGTCGAGGCCCTCGCCGCGGATCTGCTCGACGAAGGCGAGCGGGTCGAGCGCCTTGGCCCAGCCGCCGACGAGCAGCACCGCGCCGACCACCGCGCCGCCGAGCCAGGCGACGAAACGGCCGATGCGGCTCGTGGTGGAGACCGGCTGGGCTGCGCCACCGGCGGTTCCGTGCGACTCGCCGGAAGCGCCGTCGACGGACATCGAAGGATCGAACGTGGTCGTGCTCTGGCTCATCGCGCGCGTTCCTGTGGAAGTCGGTTGCCGGCTCCGCGGGGCTTCGGAGGGGTTCGGGTGTCGAGGCGGCCCCCTGGGTGCGTCAGGTCCCGCGCGTCGCTCGCAGATCCTCGTCGGAGAGATACGGCGCGCGCCCGGAGACGGCCGTCCGCCTCTCCATCCCTCTATCCCTCGAAACTCCGATCCTAGTCGGGAGCCTCGAGTGGCGCTGCGCCGTCAGCGCGGCCGTGGCGGCGGGTTGCACGTACGGGCAGTCACGGCCCTCAACGAAGCGGCGACGTCCCCTCTTCCCGAAGCCGCCGGCTCTCGGGGAGGGACTCGCGGAGGGACAAGGGAAAAGGTCAGGGGTCAGGGGTCAGGGGTCAGGGGTCAGGGGTCAGGGGTCAGGGGTCAGGGGTCAGGGGTCAGGGGTCAGGGGTCAGGGGTCAGGGGTCAGGGGTCAGGGGTCAGGGGTCAGGGGTCAGGAAGAGGGATAGCAGATCCCGTCCTCGGCCCGAGTTCCGGCATCTCTGCCGCCGTCGCCTCTTTCCGCCTTAGCCTTCTTCTCCTGCAGTCGCTTCCCTTCTGACCTTCCCGTCTCCTGCCTACGACCATCCTTCCCTCTTGCCGAATCCGAAACCCCAATCCCCTAGCCCCCAACCCCCAATCCCCAACCCCTTCCTCTTGTCACGGAGAGTCGCGCCGGTCGCGGCCGAACAGACGGCTCCAGAAGCCGCGCCGATCGCGGCGGCCGCCGTGCACCCAGCACTCCTCGCTCGGCACCTGCCCCTCGAGGAACGCCTCGCTCGCCACCAGCGGGCATCGCGGCGTCGCCAGGAAACCGGTCTCGGGATCGATCGTCGCGGTGCGCACGCTGGCCGGAGGCAGCACCACCGAGAAGCCCTCGGCCGGCCGGGTCGCCTTCATGAACTGGCCCCAGATCGGCAGCGCGCCGCGGGCGCCCGACAGCCGCGTGGCGCCGCCGGTGTCGTAGCCGACCCACACCAGCGCCGCACGCTGTGCCGCGTAGCCGACGAACCAGGCGTCGCGCCCGTCGTTGCTGGTGCCGCTCTTGGCCGCTACGAGGTCGGAGAGCCCGGCGCGCCGCACGCCGGTCCCGGTGCCGCGCTGCACCACGCCCTCGAGCACCGAGGTGACCAGGTAGGCGACGCCCTCGTCGAGCACCGGCTGCGGCGGCTCGACCGGCACGCCGGGGAGCACCCCGCCGGCCCGATCGAGCACCCCCTCGACCAGGTGCAGCGACGGACGCACGCCGCCGGCGGCGAAGGTCGAGTAGACCCGCAGCAGCTCGAGCGGGGTCATCTCGAAGGCGCCGAGCGCCAGCGACGGCAGCTCGGCGAGGCGCGAGTCGACCCCGAGTCGGCGGGCCCAGGTGATGACATCCGCCAGACCGACCTCGAGCGCCAGGCGCACCGTCGGCACGTTGAGGCTGCGCTCGAAGACCTCGCGCACGGAAACCTCGCCGTGCCAGTTGCGGTCGTCGTTCTGCGGCCGCCAGGTGTTGCCCGCCAGGCGCAGCGTGAGCGGCTCGTCGAGCAGGCGGTCGGCCACCGTGACGGTGCGTTCGGCCAGCGCCGCGGCGAGCACCACCGGCTTGAAGGTGCTGCCGACCTGACGGCTCGCCTGCCGCACGCGGTCGAACTGACTCTGCGCGTAGTCGCGCCCGCCGACCCAGGCGGTGATCGCGCCGCTGCGCGGATCGGCGGAAACCAGCGCCGCCTGCAGCCTGCGGTCGTCGCGCGCCTGCACCCCCTGGTCGAGTCGGGCCAGCTCCTCGGCGACGATGCGCTCGGCGGTCAGCTGCTCGGCGCCGACCAGGGTGGTCATCACCGAGAGGCCGGCCTGCGCCAGCGCCTGCCGGTCGACGTGATAGCGCCTCTCCAGCTCCGCCGCCACCGCGTCGGCGGCGTAGCGGGCGCGGCGGCGATCGATCGGCGCCACCTGCGGCAGCGGCTCGGCGAGCGCCGACTCCAGCTGCGCCGCGTCGATCCACTCGAGCTCGGCGAGCCGGCGCAGGATCCGGTCGCGACGCGCCAGGTGCTCGGGCGCGTCGTCCTGCGGCGAGAGGTTCGTCGGCGAGCGGATCATCCCCGCCAGCCCGGCGCTCTGCGCCAGCGTCAGCTCGCTCGCCGGCACGCCGTAGAAGGTCTGCGCGGCGGCGCCCAGGCCGACGACGTTGATGCCCGAGCTGCGGCCGAGGAAGATCTCGTTGAGGTACGCCTCGAGGATCTCCTGCTTGTCGAAGCGCACCTCGACCAGCACCGCCACCACCGCTTCGCGCAGCTTGCGCACCAGCCGGCGCTCGTGGCTGAGCACCCGGTTCTTGACCAGCTGCTGGGTCAGGGTGCTGCCGCCCTGATCGATCTCGCGCCGCCTCAGGTTGACCCAGGCAGCGCGCACGATGCCCGACAGCGACAGGCCGGGATGGTTGAAGAAGCCGGTGTCCTCGGCGGCCAGCACGGCGAGCACCAGATGGCGGGGCAGCTCGTCCGCCCGCACCCGCTGGCGCTCGATCAGGCGGTCGTCGTACCAGGTGGCGAGACGCACCGGATCGTAGACCGCCACCGGCACGGCTTCGCCGTCGAGCCGCAGCGAACGGATGCGATCGCCGCGCAGGTCGACCTCGAGCAGGGCCGGTGACGCCATGCCCTCGGCACGCGGGAAGGCGCGCAGCGCCACCGCCAGGGTCTCGCCCCTCAGCGCGTACTCCCCGGTGGCGAGGCCTCCTACGCCGGAGGCGGGCCGGTAACCCCGTCGCTCCAGCGAACCGGCGAGACGGACCGCCGAAGCGGCGTCACCCACAGCCAGGCGCGGCGGCTGCTCGTACAGCCTCGACGGCTCCGAGAAGCCGCTCTGCAGGCCGCTGCGCAGAGCGAAGAACGGGGCGCTGAGCCACCAGCCGGCGGCGATGCCGAGCGCCACCAGACCGGCGAGGGCAGCCAGGCGGGCGCGCCGCAACCCCGACGAGGCAGAGCCCCTTCGCCGGCCCGCTGCCGAGCCGCGTCGCGACACGCGACGGCGCAGTCGAACGGTGCGTCGACGCGCCGGCGAGGACGGGGCGGTCTTGCGGTGGGACATCGTCGCGGCTCTCTGGCGGCCCTAGGGCTCGAGGGGACGAGCGGGCCGCTCATCCTCCAACGCAGACCGGATCGCGCGGGTTTCGCGGCACGCCGACGGCGGCTCCCGACGGCCGCAGCGGAGTCTGCGCCTCGAAGCGCAAACTCCAGCATGTCAGAGCTTTAGCGAGATCTCCACCGTTCCCGCGGCGAGCCTCCCCCCGAAGCCCGCGAGCCGCTGCCCACCGCACGCGCTCCGCCACCGCGATCACCGCAAACACGAAGAGCCTCGGAGCGGACGCGCCGTCACCAGGGGGCGCACCCACCCGAGGCCCTCGCCTCCGGTGTCCTCACCGGTCGGTTGCCGGCGAGCGGTCGATCAGCCGGCCGGCTCGGCCGACTGCACGGCCAGGGTCTTCTTGCCGTCCTCGTCGGCCGCCTGGCCCTTGACGGTGACGTTCTCGCCGCCCTTCTCGCGCATCGTCTTGACCGCGGCCTCGTCGGAGGCCTCGACGTCGATCTCGTAGACCTCGCCGTCGACCAGCAGGCCCATCGCGCCGCCGCGGCCGAGGCAGCGCTTGGCGCAGCTGGCGTGCGAGGCGCCGCTCTGGCCGTTCTCGTAGCAGCCGAGGTCGAGCACCTCGCCGGTCATCGAGTCGGCGGCGGCGGCCGGCGCGGCGGCGAAGGCGAGAACGAGCGCCGCGGAGAGCGCGACGAAAGACAGCGGAGAAAGGGAAAGCGAACGACGGGAACGGCTCATCGGAGACCTCCTCGGGTTGCGGCCCACGCTGCTTCCCGCCGGAGCGGGGATCGGCCGGACGGGGTGCGCGAGCCTTCTTCGAGCAGTGTAGTTTAGCGCTACCGGGCAGTGTCGGAGCGGTCCGGCGACTTCGACGGGGCACCGCCACCGCCTCTGCTCCGACGCCCACGCCCTCCCTCGGCATGCGTCCCGACAATCCCTGACCCCTGACACCCCTGACACCCCTACATCCCTGACCAGATGATCAAGCTGAATCGCTACTCGGCGCGCATCACCCAGACCCGTTCGCAGGGCGCCTCCCAGGCGATGCTGCTCGGCACCGGGCTGGGCGAGCAGGACCTCGAGCTGCCCCAGGTCGGCATCGCGACGATGTGGTTCGAGGGCAACACCTGCAACATGCACCTGCTCGACCTCGCCCGCGAGGTGCGCGACGGCGTCGCCGCCAGCCGCTGCGTCCCGATGCGCTTCAACACCATCGGCGTCAGCGACGGCATCTCGATGGGCACCGACGGGATGAGCTACTCGCTGCAGTCGCGCGATCTGATCGCCGACTCGATCGAGACGGTGGTCTCGGCGCAGTGGTACGACGCCTGCATCTCGATCCCGGGCTGCGACAAGAACATGCCGGGCTGCCTGATCGCCGCCGGCCGCCTCGACCGGCCGACGCTGCTGATCTACGGCGGCACCATCCGCCCCGGCCACTGGAACGGCCGCACCCTCGACGTCGTCTCGGCCTTCCAGAGTTACGGCGAGGCGCTCGCCGGCACCATCAGCGAGGAGGAGCGCGCGGCGATCGTGCGCCACGCCTGCCCCGGCGCCGGCGCCTGCGGCGGCATGTACACCGCCAACACCATGGCCTGCGCCATCGAAGCGCTCGGCATGTGCCTGCCGTACAGCTCGTCGACCCCGGCCACCGATCCCGAGAAGCTGGCCGAGTGCCGCCGCGCCGGCGCCGCGATCCGCCACCTCCTGGAGCAGGACCTGCGACCGAGCCGGATCATGACCCGGGCCGCGTTCGAGAACGCGATGGTGCTGATCACCGTGCTCGGCGGCTCGACCAACGCGGTGCTGCACCTGATCGCGGTGGCGCGCTCGGTCGGCGTCGAGCTCGGGGTCGACGACTTCCAGGCGGTGTCCGACCGCACCCCGCTGCTCGCCGACCTCAAGCCGTCGGGGCGCTACGTCATGGAGGACCTGCACCGGGTCGGCGGCACCCCGGCGGTGCTGCGCCGGCTCCTCGGGCACGATCTGATCGACGGCTCGTGCCTCACGGTCACCGGCCGCACCATGGCCGAGAACCTCGAAGGCCTGCCCGACCTCGCCGAGGGCCAGGACGTCATTCGACCGCTCGACGACCCGATCCAGGCCCGCGGCCACCTGCAGATCCTGCGCGGCAACCTGGCGCCCGACGGCGCGGTGGCGAAGATCACCGGCAAGGAGGGCACCCGCTTCGCCGGCCCGGCGCGCGCCTTCGACAGCGAGGAGGCGATGCTCGCCGCGCTCGAGGCGGGAGGCATCGCCGCCGGCGACGTGGTGGTGATCCGCTTCGAAGGCCCAAAAGGCGGCCCCGGCATGCCCGAGATGCTGACACCGACGTCTGCCCTGGTCGGCGCCGGCCTCGGCGATCAGGTGGCGCTGATCACCGATGGGCGGTTCTCGGGCGGCTCGCACGGCTTCATCATCGGCCACGTGACCCCCGAGGCGCAGGAGGGCGGCCCGATCGCGCTTCTGCACGACGGCGACCCGGTGAGCATCGACGCCGAAACCAACCGTATCGACGTGGATCTCGACGACGCCGAGCTCGCCCGCCGGCGCGCCGCCTGGCAGCCGCCGCCGCTCAAGGCGACCCGAGGTACCCTGCACCGCTACATACGCACCGTGCGCTCGGCGTCCGAGGGCTGCGTCACCGACGAGTGAGCGCCGGCCGCAACGCTGCGCTCCCTGCGACTCGCCTCGAGGCGCGTCGAGGCTCGAGCGGAATCGATCTCTCGCCGTCTCGCGCCACTGCGACGCAACCGTCGGCGCCGCCAGCACGAAGCAGTGAACGGAGATCGGCGACGATACCCTGAGCCCACCCCACCGCCTCCACTGACCGTCTCAGCCGAAAGCCCAGCCGAAGTCGATGTCCGACGATCGCCAGCCCGATGCAGCCCGGCCCCACCCGTCGCCACCGGACCGGGCGGCACAGCCGGCCACGGGTGGGATCCGGGTGGCCGCCTTCGGTACCTGGCGGTCGCCGCTCAGCGCCGGTGACGTCGCCTCGGCGAGCGTGCGCATCGGCGGCCTGGCGGTCTCGGGCACTTCGGTCTTCTGGGGTGAGCGCCGGCCGCGCGAAGGCGGCCGCACCGCCGTGATCGAGTGGCACGGCGGAGAGCGCCACGAAAGGCTGCCGGCGCCTTGGAACGTGCGCAGCCGCGCCCACGAGTACGGCGGCGGCGCCTTCACCGCCCGCGGCCGCGAGCTCTTCTTCTGCCACTTCGACGATGGCCGCGTCTACGTCCAGAGCCCCGGCGGCGAGCCGATCGCGCTGACTCCGGAGAGTCGCGGCGCGACCACCGCCTACGCCGATCTGCTGGTCGACGGCGCCCGCCAGCGCCTGATCGCGGTGTGCGAGCGCAGCGGCTCCGGCGAGCGCGAGCCGGTCGCCTCGCTGGTCGCGATCTCGCTGGCGCCGCTCCTCGGCGGCAACGTCGACGTGGTCGAGCTGGCGCGCGGCGAGGACTTCTACGCCTCACCCTGCCTCGACCCGGAGGGCAGGCAGATGGCCTGGATCACCTGGTCGCATCCCGACATGCCCTGGGACCACACCCGGCTCTGGCTCGCCGAGATCACCGATGAAGGCGGTCTCGGCCCAGCGCGCCTGGTGGCCGGGAGTGAACGGCAGTCGATCTTCCAGCCGGGTTTCCTGCACGCCGACCACGGCAGCCCGGCGCCGTGGGGCGAGCGGGGCGACCTCGTCTTCGTCAGCGACCGCAGCGGCTGGTGGAACCTGGAGCGCATTCCCCGCCGTGCCCTTCTCCGCCGCGGCAGGGGCGAGGGCGCCGAGCCGGACCGCGCCGGGATCGAGGCCGTGCCGCTCGCTCCCGACGCGGCCGAGTACGGGCGGCCGCAGTGGATCTTCGGCATGACGACCTGGTGCGAAGCAGCGGCCGGCCTGTACGCCGCCCGCACCCGCGACGGCGTCTGGTCGGTCGGCCGCGTCGACGGCGCGGCCGGCGCCTTCCGCGCTCTCGAGCTGCCCTTCACGGTGGTCGAGGAGCTGCACGGCGGCGCGCCGACCAGAGGCGCGGCGGGCCCGGCGGACGCCGAGAGCACGCAGGGCACGCAGGGCACGCAGGGCAGCCTGTACGCGTGCGCCGCGACGCCGCGCGACGCCGCCCGTCTGGTCGAGATCGAGCTCTCGGGCGAAGACGGCGCGACCGCGACCTGGCACACCCTGAACGACGCGCCGGCGGCGCCGCTGCCGCCGGAGTCGGTCTCGGTCGGCGAGCCGATCTCCTTCCCCAGCGCCAGCGGCCGCACCGCCCACGCCTTCTTCTACCGCCCCCGGCTGGCCGGCTGGAACGGCCCGCCCGGCGAGCTGCCGCCGCTCATCGTCAAGAGCCACGGCGGCCCCACCGCGGCCACCGACAACCGCTTCGACGCGGCGATCCAGTTCTGGACCACGCGCGGCTTCGCAGTGGCCGACGTCAACTACGGCGGCAGCACCGGGTACGGGCGCGACTACCGCGAGCTGCTGCACGGCGCCTGGGGGATCGTCGACGTCGAGGACTGCGCCGCCGCCGCGCGCCACCTGGTCGAGCGCGGCGAAGTCGATCCGCAGCGCCTCGCCATCCGTGGCGGCAGCGCCGGCGGCTACACCACCCTCGCCGCTCTCGCCTTCACCGACGTCTTCCACGTCGGCGCCAGCCACTATGGCGTCGGCGACCTCGAGACCCTCGCCCGCGACACGCACAAGTTCGAGTCGCGCTATCTCGACGGCCTGGTCGGCCCGTACCCCGAGCGCACCGATCTCTACCGCCAGCGCTCGCCGCTGCACGCCGCCGAGCGCATCCGCTGCCCGGTGATCTTCTTCCAGGGCACCGACGACAAGGTGGTGCCGCCGAACCAGGCCGAGGAGATGGTCGCGGCGCTGCGCGGCAGCGGGGTCAGGGTGCGCTACGTGCCGTTCGAGGGCGAGGGCCACGGCTTCCGCCGCGCCGAGAACATCGCCCGTGCGCTCGAGGAGGAGCTGGCGTTCTACCGCGAAGTCCTACGCCTCGGCCAGGATTCCGGATGAGCGAGCCGCCACGAGCAGCAGTGCGCCGATGTCCCGGCTCAGCGCCGCGCGGCGCGGTGCGAGGCGGGCCGCGGCGGCCTTCGGTGCAATACACTGCGGCCACGATTCCCCACCTCTTCCAAAGCCCCCGAGCGGCTCGCGACGAGCCGCCACTGCACGCGTCCCGGGACGCGAGGAGCGACGCATGAGCGAGACGGCGACCGCGGTACAGCAGATCTTCGATGGCATGCCCGAGCGGCTCAACAAGGGCGCCGCGCAGGGTCTCGACTGCGTCATCCAGTACGAGCTCACCGGGGAGGGCGGCGGCAGCCACCACACCGTGATCAAGGACGGCAGCTGTGAGGTCGTCGAGGGCACCCACGCCAAGCCGAGCATGACGGTGACCATGGACGCCTCCGACTTCGTCGACATGACCCAGGGACGTCTCGACGGCATGACCGCCTTCATGAGCGGCAAGCTGAAGGTCAGCGGCGACATGGGCCTGGCGATGCGACTGCAGACGCTGTTCGCCTGAGTCCCCGCCGCGGCCGGCGAGCGGCGCCCCGATCCCGAGGCGTCGCCAGCGCCGGCGCCACGACGCCCCGTTCACCCTGAACGGAGACAGCGCCGCGTCGGCCGCCGACCGGCGACCGCGGTGGGAAACCAGCCGGCGACGATGACGTAGTGTGAGCGCGACGCCGTCGCCGGGCAGTGCCGTGCCCGGCGCTCGCCCCGATCCCGCCGGCGAGCCGGCGGCGCCGCGGCGGACCACCGCCGAGGGCAGACGAGGGTAATCGACGGACCCCTGCGATGACAGCCGCCTCCAACACTCCGCCTCCCTCTTCCGGATCGTCCTCCACCGGGCCGGCGGCCGGGCTCTCCCGCCTGCGCGAGCGGCTGCGGGGGCACACCCACGGCCTGTCGCAGGGGCTGACGATCACCGAGCTGGTGCGACTGTTCGAGCGCGAGACCGCCAACGCCTACTCGGTGCTCAACCGCGGCAAGCGACCCGAGGCCGAGCCGAAGGACGAGTTCGAGCGCTTCCTCTACCGCTCCAAGGTCCTGTTCTTCGGCTTCTTCCGCCACCTCGGCCCGACCCGGCGCATCCTCTTCGCCGCCAGCCTGCTCTTCGCCCTCTTCGGCGCCCTCGACTGGGGCTTCGCCTTCGACTTCTCGGGTCGTCTGGTCTTCGACTCGTCGCCGCTCTGGTTCCTGCTCAGCACCATCGGCCTGGTCTTCGCGCTGTCGCTGGCGGTGGTCGACCAGGTGCGCGTGCGTGACGAGCTCGAAGTCGCGCGCGACCTGCAGCGCGAGCTGTTGCCGACCTCGACGCCGCTGATGCCCGGCTACACCCTGGTGCACACCTACCAGCCGGCGGGCGAGGTGGGCGGCGACTACTACGACTTCTGCCGTCTCGACGAGAGGCGCATCGCTCTCATGGTCGGCGACGCCAGCGGCCACGGCATCGCCGCGGGTCTGCTCATGGCGACCGCCAACGCGACTCTCAAGCTGGCGATCGATCTCGATCCGAGTCCCCGCGCCGTGGCCGAGCTGCTCAACCGCGCCCTGGTCAACGTCGGCGACACGCGGGCGTTCATGAGCCTCTGGTACGGCGTGCTCGACCTCGAAGACGGCAACATCGAGTACGTCTGCTGCGCCCACCCCTACCCCGTCCTGCGACGCCGCGACGGCTCCCTGGCCGAGCTCGGCGAGGGCAGCCTGCCGCTCGGCGTGCGCCGCGAGGTCACGCCGCCCGTGGGCAGCGCTCGGCTCGAGCCGGGCGATCTGCTGGTGCTCTACTCCGACGGCCTGCCCGAGGCCACCGGCAAGAACGGTGAGGCGTTCGGGTATCGGCTGCTGAACCACCTGGTGGCGCAGATCGACACGCCGCGCCTGGCCCACGACCTGCTGCTCGACCGGCTGCGCACCCACCTCGGCGACGTGCCGCTGCAGGACGACTTCAGTCTCGTCGTGCTGGGCCGCAACCCACCGCTGCCGCCGCTGCCGGGCGCCGCGCCGACCGACGCGCCGGCCTGAGGGGCGGGAGGCCCGACCCGTCGCGGCGTGCGCAGGGATCTGCGGGCGCTGCCGATGTCCCGCCGGCCGCCAAGGGGGTGGAGCGTAGGGGGAGGCAGTCAGAGGCTCGGTCCGCCGACGGGCTGGTCGGAGGAGCGTGGGTGAGGGAAGCGGCGATCGCCTGCAGGCCGCCACTCGATCCCGGCTCTTGTCGCCACAGACGTCGTCCCGGGCTCGACCTGCGAAGGCGCGCTCGGCCTGAGGCGGCGGCGTTTCGCGGTGGGCCGAGCCGCGTGCCGCGACGACCGCGAGGCGGCGGACTAGGATTCGCGGGTGACTCCGCCAGCTCCCGCTGCGCCGACCGGCTCCGCCGGCGGCTCCCACGACGACACGCTCTCCGAGCCGGGGCGCACGACGCTGTCGCGCTGGGGGCTGCTGCTGGGCCCGCTGCTGGCGGCGGCGACCTGGGCGCTGCTGTCGGGCGGTGAGCTGTCGCGCACCGGCTGCGCGGTGGCGGCGGTGGGGGTGTTGATGGGGGTCTACTGGCTGAGCGAGGCGCTGCCGGTGGCGGCGACGGCGCTCGCTCCGCTGGCGCTGCTGCCTGTCCTGACCGCCGGCGAGATCGGCATCTCGGAGGTGGCGGCACCCTACGCCCACGAGATGATCTTCCTGTTCATGGGCGGCTTCCTGATCGCCCTGGCGATGCAGCAGTGGGGGCTGCACCGGCGCATCGCGCTGCACATCATCCTGGCGGTCGGCGAGCGGCCGTCGTCGATCGTCCTCGGCTTCATGCTCGCGTCGGCGGCGCTCAGCATGTGGATCTCGAACACCGCGACGACGGTGATGATGCTGCCGATCGCGCTGAGCGTGATCGAGCTGGTGCGGCAGCGCTTCGAGGACGCCAGGGGCGTGGCGCCCGAGGAGCTGGCACCGGGCCGCTTCGCCTTCGCCATCTGCCTGCTGCTCGGCACCGCGTACGCCGCCTCGATCGGTGGCATCGCGACGCTGATCGGCACGCCGCCCAACCTGATGATGGCGGCGTTCCTCAGCGAGAGCTACGGCCGCGAGATGGGCTTCGCCGACTGGCTGCCGTTCGGCCTGCCGTTCTCGCTGGTGATGCTGCCGGCGACCTGGTGGATCCTGGTGCGCTGGGTCTATCCGCTGCGGCTCGGCGCGATCCCCGGGGGCCGCAGCCTGATTCGCGGCGAGCTCGAGCGCTGCGGGCCGATGCGGCGCCAGGAGCGAGTGGTGCTGGTGGTCTTCGCCTGCACCGCCGCGGCCTGGGTGCTGCGCGGCTGGCTGGAGGACGTGGTGCTGCTGGGCGGGCGACCGCTGGCCGGGCTGAGCGACTCGGGCATCGCGATCGCCGCGGCTCTGCTGCTCTTCGCCTGGCCGTCCGGCGCGTCCGAGGGCGCCGGGCCGGCGCGTCTGCTCACCTGGCCCCAGGCGGTGCGGCTGCCGTGGGGCATCCTGCTGCTCTTCGGCGGCGGCCTGTCGCTCGCCGCCGCCGTGCGCAGTTCGGGTCTCGACCGGCACATCGGTGGCTCGATCGCCAGCCTGTCGGGAGCGCCGACGCTGGTGCTGGTGGCCGTGGTGGCGGTGATCGTGCTGCTGCTCACCGAGATGACCAGCAACGCGGCGACCACCGCGACGTTCCTGCCGATCGTGGCTGCCGCGGCGACCGGGCTGGGCCTCGATCCCCTGCTCCTGGTGCTGCCGACCGCGCTGGCGGCGAGCTGCGCCTTCATGATGCCGGTGGCGACGCCGCCGAACGCGATCGTGTTCGCGTCGGGCGAGATGACCATTCCGCAGATGTGCCGCGCCGGGGTGTGGATCAACCTGCTGGCGCTGGCCCTGATCGTCGTCTGGGTGCAGCTGCTCGGTCGGCCGCTGTTCGGTCTCTAGCCGCCTGCAGCCTGTTGGCAGACCCGAGCCTCTACCTTCCTCCCCCGTGAGCGGACGGGGACGTCCTGGACACTCGGACCGGAGACATCCCGGACACTCGTTTCCGTCGGTCGTGATCCGACCCGGCTCGCTGCGCACCGCTCCACCACGGCTGCGCCGAATCGATCCCGTAGACTGCCGCGAGACATTCGACCTGGAGACCTCCTCTCCGGTCGAGGATCGAGAGGGGGTCGGTCGCGATGAGGACGAGTTGGATCGAGCCCGCGGCTCACTGGCGGCGCGCCGCGAGACGGGCGTGCCTGGCCGTCGTGGCCTGCGCCTTCACCGTGGCGCTGCCGGACACCGGCGCGGCACAGCCTCTGGGAGGCACCGACTTCCCCGAGATCACGCCGGCCGAGCGTGCGCTGACCGAGGTCGAGATCGACCCCGGCGCCGACTTCGTCGTGCTGCGCCGGCACGGCGAGTTCTGGATGATGGACCAGGACGCGAACCGCTTCGCGTCGACGCTCGTGGTGCACTGGCGGGCCAAGGTGCTGGCGAGCAGCGGCGCCGAGCATGCCACCTTCGACATCCCGCACAACGTCTTCGTGCGGCTCGATTCACTTCGGGCGCGCACCCTCGCGGCCGACGGCAGTGAGATCGCGGCCGCCGAGGACGACGTGCAGACGTCGCTGGTCTCGGAGCGCTTCGGCTCCCGCTCGACGAGGGTGATCTTCCCGCGCGCCGAGCCCGGGGCGATCCTCGACCTCACCTACACCCTGCGCTACGGCTCCATCCTCTTCCTCGAGCCCTGGCTCTTCCAGGGCGACGCGCCGGTGCTCTCCTCGCGCATCCTCTTCCACGTTCCCGAGGACGTCAGCACCGCCTACTGGACACTCAACCCGTCGGCAAAGGAGATCCAGGTCACGGCCGACAGCGAGCCGCGCGGGCGATGGATGAACGCCGAGCTGAGCGAGCTGCCGGCGCTGCCGCTCGAGCCCCACGGCCTGCCGCTCGCCGATCTCTCCGCGCAGTGCATGCTGATCCCGATCTCGATCGTGATCTCGGGTCAGGTGGTGCCGTTGTTCGAGGACTGGCGCAACGCCATCCGTATCCTGGTCAACGACGACTATTCGCCCTTCCTCGGCCGCCGCCGTCAACTGCGACAGGCCTTCAAGGAGCTCGGGATCTCGAAGGGGGACGACCGCGGCAACGCCGAGCGACTGCTCCGTTGGGCCCGTGACGAGATCGCGATCGCCTACGACTCCGGAGTCGCCGCAGCGGTGGAGGACATGGACACCGTGCTCGAGCGCGGCGAGGGCAGCCCGACCGAGCGCGCCCTGATCCTGTCGGCGATGCTCGACCAGGCCGGAATCGACGCCGTGCCGGTGTGGGTCTCGAGCCGGCACTCGGGCCGCTTCGATCCCAACTACCCCAACCCGGGTTGGTTCGATCGGGTGATCCTGCAGGCGGAGCTCGATCGCGAGGCGACCTTCCTCGATCCGCTCGCGGAGGGCGGGCCCGGCCATCTCGATCCGGGCCTGGAGGGCAGCCGCGTCGTCATCGCCGATCGTTCGTCGCCCCGCATCGTCGAGCTGCCGGTCTCGGCCGCCGAGGACAACCGGGTACTGACCACCTGGAGGCTCGAGGTCACGGCCGCAGGCGCGGGCCTCTCGCACTCCGCGGCGCACGGTACCTTGACCGTGCTGCGCACCGGTCACGCCGCGACGTCGAGCTCGTGGTGGCCGCGCGCGGAGCTCGGGAGCGACGCGATCGGCGAGGTCCTCGAGGAGGCACTGCCACGCTGGACGGTGTCGGAGATCGAGATCGAGCGCTCGCCCTCGCCGCCCCGCCTCGAGGTGAAGGCCAGCGTGCGGCTCGACTCCGAGGAGGCGCTGCCGGACGAGTTCACCTGGCGTGCCGGCGAGCTCGACGTCGAGCTTCCCCGCCTCGCCGGCACCTCCCGCCGTGGACCCATCCTGCTGCCCTTCCGCTGGGTCGACGAGGTCGTGCTCGAGCTCTCGTTGCCGCAGGGGTGGGAGCTCGAGCGCACCATCGATCCGAAGAACCAGCTCGAGCCGGCCGGCGCCCTGCAGATGGAGCTGGGGCGCGACGGCGATCGCATCCGCGGCCGCTGGCGCCTGGCGCTCGCCGAGCGCGAAGCCGGTGGCGCCGTCGCAGCATCGATGATGCGACTCTTCGCGGCGCACCGTGAAGGGTCCGTGCAACCGGTGGCGGCGTTCTCGTCGCCGTGAGAGACCACGCGCGGCGCCGACCCAGCGCAGGCACCGGGCTCGCGGTCGCTGCGACGGTGCTCGCCTTCTCCGGCACGCCTCCGCTGCTCCCGCAGGGAGTGCACTGGTCGTTCGAGCTCGAGGTCGGCGCCGGCGGCTCGTTCGTCGAGCGCCGTTCGCTCGTGGTCGACGCGGCAGACCCCTCGACGCTGGAACGCTGGCGCACCGACTTCGTGCTGCTCGACACGAACCGTTCGCTCACCACGTACGCGACGTGGTTCGAGCGAGACGGCGAACGCTTCGACGTGCACGGCAGCGAGGACCGCGCGAACCTGGTGCTTCCCGGCGAGAGTGCCGCGTCGCGCGAGGTGGTGGCGCGCTCCTTCCGTGGCGCCCGCGTCGGCGACACCCTGCACGCGATCTCGGTGGTGCGGGAGGAGCCCTACTTCCCGGGCACGGTGGTGGCGATCCCGCGACTCGATCCAGGCAACCGGATCGATGTCCGGGTCGCGGTGGACTCCGACCTGCCGGCCCTCAGGTGGAGCCTCGACCAGGGTGACGCGGCGCGCGAGCAGCTGCGGGTCGAGTCCGCCGCGCACGGGCTGCGGCTGTTCACCGACGAGCTGTCTCTGCCGCCGGCCGGAGAGTCCGTGGGCCCCTTGCACCTCTGGCTCTCGTGGTCGCACGACCCCGGCTGGGAGGGGGTCGCGGCGTGGTTCCGCACCCTCAGCGCCTCCCTGCCGACGCTCGACGCCGGGCCGCCCGACTTCCCCGCTCCGCTCGGCGACACGGTCCCGGAGATCGTGCACGAGGTGACGGCACGGGTGCAGCGCGAGGTCCGCTACGTGGCGGTCGAGATCGGCATCGGCGGCTTCCGTCCGTCGCCGCCGGTCGAGACCTGGCGTCGGCGATGGGGCGACTGCAAGGACAAGGCGCAGCTGGTGATCGAACGGCTGCGGCTCGCCGGTGTCGTCGCCTTTCCGGCCCTGGTGCTGTCGAGCTGGGACGAGGCGATCGATCCGGCATTCGCCACTCCCTACGCCTTCAACCACATGATCGTCGCCGTGCCGCGCGCCGGGTCCAGCGAGCCGTCGTCCGCTGCGCGCTCTCCCGATGATCCCGCCGCGGACTGGCTCTTCGTCGATCCGACCCAGCCCGAGGGCGGCGCCATCTGGCTCCACCCCGGGGTGCAGGGACAACATGCCCTCGTCGTGCGCCCGGCCGATCTGGGCGGCGGGGTGCTGGTGCGTATACCGCGCCGCCACGACGCCGAGCGCCGCGAGCTCGCGGTGGAGCTGCGACTCGCGGTCTCGGGTGAGGCCAGCGGACGCGCGGAGCTCGTCCTCCACGGCGGGCCGGCAGTTTCGATCCACCACGCCGAGGACGCCGAAGAGGCGGCTCGCGACCTGCTCCGGGAGACGTTCGACGGCTTCAGAGTCGGCGAGGTCGTGGTGGCGACGCGACCGGGCGAGGTGCCGGCGGTCGTCGTCACCGCGGCGCTCTCGGGACCATCGCCCTGGAACGGCAGCTCGAGCCTGCGTCTCGGTGCCGCTTCGACCTTCGGCACCGTGCAGCCAGGGTTCGCCGCGAGGCGGGCGCTGGAAGGAAGCGCCAGCACCGTCTGGACGATCCGCCTGCCACCCGGCGCCTCCGCATGTCGCCTCGGCGCCGGCGCCGAGCGGTCCTTCGCCAACGCTGCCGGCGAGACCCGCCAGACGGCGTCGCTGGAGGTGGACTCAGCGGCCGGCGTGCGGGTGCTGGTGCGTCGCGACACCTCGCCGGTGCTGGACGCGATCTCCGATCCGGAGCGCTCGGAAGTGGAGCGGCTGGCGCTCGAGGAGCGCCGGTTCCGGCGCTCCCGCCTCGAGCTCACCTGTGCCGCAGGGGGCAGGTGAGCCGGCCGTTTCCCGCGGTCGTCAACCGCGGAGCGACCTCAGCGACCAGATCGCGGCGAGAGCCAACAGCAGGACCAGGGTCAACCGCGCAGCGGCGCCGTCCAGTACCGGCACCTCGACGACCGCGATCGTGCCGCGGGCTCGGGCGAGGCCATGCACCTCGGGGACGGAGAAGTGCTCCGAGCGGCCATCCAGGTGTTCGATCTGACCCGTCGTGACATCGAGACGATCGATGCTCACGTGGTAGGTGGCCAGGTTGCCGCCAGGTAGGTTGGTGAGCAGCAGGAACCAACCCTCGTCGTGGCGAGTACTCGCCGAGGACGCACAGGGCACATCCGGCCAAACCAGCTCCACCGCCACGGCGACCAGATCCAGGCGCAGCAGGGCGCAGGACTGTTCGACGGCATCGATGACGTAGAGGTCGGTCTCGGTTGCGAGCAACACGCCGGGGCGGAGGAAGGGGTCGATCAGTGACAGATCGAGCAGAGCGGTCGCGGCGCCGGTGCCCGGGTCGATGCGGTAGATGGTCCAGTCGCCAGCGCCTGACAAGGCGAACAGATCACCGCCGGGCCCGAACGTGAGCGATTCCAGCGGGAGGTTCGGATCGGCGCTCGCCAGCAGCGTCGCGCTCTGCGGCGCCAGGTCGATGCGCACCGTGTGTCTGGTGGAGGTGCCCAGGATCTGACCCGATGCGATCAGGAGCTCACCGCTGGCGTCGGCAGCCAACGCTTCGGCGTGAAAGCCTGCGAGTCCGGTATCCAAGAGCTCGTGCCCCAGCGATTGCCAGAACCGCTGACGCACGTGGTACTCGATCACCCGGCCGTCCTGCACCGCTAGAGCCGTGATCGCCGCGCCGGCGCTCGCCACGGAACCGAGCGCCTGCACGGCGAGCAGCGCCAGCAGGATCGGCAGGCGGAACGGATGCGATCTCGTGGACCGGCGCTTCGGAACCTTGCTGGCGATCATCGGGCCCCCTTGGCCGGCCGGTCCTATGCTGCAACAGCATAGCAGGCCAGCTCGCTGACGCTCGCTACGGCACCAGGGGTGTCTCGTGAAGCGAAACCTTCAGGGGGAGCACGAAGGTGGGTGTCTGGTGAAGCGAGACCCGCGGAGAGGAGTTGTGCCGCCGTCCCGCGGTCACCCTCACGGCACCTGGTTCGACCAGGCGCCGGCGTCGCCGCTCTCGAAACCGTCGCTGAAGACCGGCGTGCGGTACAGGAACGCCGCTCCCTCGAAGGAGGAGGGACCACCGCGGGTGGGCGCGGTGGCCACCACCCAGGTGCCGGCGATCGCCACGGCGTGCGCGAAACGCTCGGGCTCCGGATTCCACGTCTTCGGGCGCAGCTGGTGCAGCAGACGCAGACCGCCGGCCTCGCGTCGGTAGAGGTAGGCGGTGCCGCGATCGCCGGCCCAGGGCCGCGTGCCGACCACCAGGTGGTCACCATGCAGCGCGACGTCGGAACCGAACTGGTCGCCGATGTCGAGCTCGGTCGGCGAGACGAAGATCGACGAGTGCAGGTTGCCGGCGCCCGGCCCGGGAAGCAGCGGGAAGCGGAAGTCGGAGTGGAAGGCGGCGCCGCGCGCCTCGGTGCCCGGAGACGCCGCGAAGGGCCGGCCGACCAGCAGTCCGATGCAATCGCCGTCGCCGGGATCCGAGATGCAGGGCCTCGGTCCCTGGCGGTCCCAGGCGAGCTGGTGTACCGCGGTCGCCGGCGCCAGCACCGTGTCGACGGGCGTGTTGGCCGGCAGGTCCTGCAACCGGTAGAGGTGGATCTTCGAGCCGATGCCGTCGAGGTAGTCGATCTCGGAGACGGCGAGCAGCCCGTGGGCGTAGTCGAGGGTGTACCCGTAGAAGAACTCGCCCGGGTCGGAGAAGCCGGTCAGCGTGTCGGTGAGGGTCCACTGCGACGGCGAGCCCTGCAGCTGGTAGGCGAACACCTGGCCCGGCACCGGGGACGAGCCGGAGTTCGGCGCCCCGACGAACAGTCGATCCCCGAACAACGCCACGGAAGCGCCGAAGAGCAGATCGGGCGCGGCTCCAGGTGGGGTCTCCAGCTCGGCCACCTGGGCCCACTGGCTGCCGTCGTGAGAGTAGATCCAGACTCGTTCCCGCGGCGCCACGTTGGGGGCCGCCACCGCCAGAGTGTCGCCATGCAGCGACAGGCGCCTGGCGGCAGCAGTGTCGACGTCACCGACGAGCCCGAGCCTTGTCTCGGGCAGCCACGAGCCGTCGGCGCCACGGCCGTAGACGTGCACCCGACCGGCCTGCGGCCCGTCTTCCTCTCCCGGCTCCAGCACCGCCAGCCAATCGCCGCTCATCGCCACCTCGGCACCGAAACCGTGCTGCGGCACGCCGCGGGCCTCGATCGGACCGACCTCGCCGACCTCGCTCTCGAAGCTGCAGAACGCCGCGCGGATCTCCTCGCCGTAGAGCGCGTGGTCGAAGACGCGCACCTCGTCGAGCAGGCCCTGGAAGAAGCGTCCGCCCTCCGACGGGCGACCGATCAGCGAGGTGGTGTGGGGCAGATCCTCGAAGGTCACGTGATCGATCGGCTCGCGATCGACCTCGACGCAGTCGAGGTAGAGCACGAGGTCGCCGTCGCGGTCCCAGGTGGCGGTGTACTGCGTCCACACCCCCGGCGTCACCTCACCGCCCGAGACCGCCCAGCGCTGCCCCGAGTTGGTCGCCGGGCCGCTGCCGTCCTGGTAGTAGAAGGACCACGCCGTCGACTGGCCGACGTGGTTCTCGAGCGCCGCGTTGACGCCACCGAACCCGTTGTAGAGCGTGTTGCCGTTCGGGTGGTCGCTGTCGTAGACGAGCACGCGCGGCTGCTGGTCCACCGGCTGCACCCACATCGAAAGGGTGCCCTCGTCGCGCGGCAGCTCGAGATCGTGGCTCAGGTAGTCGTCGACGCCGTCGAAGGCGAGGGCGTTGCCGATCACCCCGGGCACCGTCTCGCTGCCGTCGCCGGGGAAGCCGTGCTTGGTCGCCGGCCACATCGCTTGGGTGTCGTCGACGGTCAGCGGATCGTCGCGCTCGAAGGTCCAGTGCGCCACCTGCTCGGCCGTCAGCGCCGTCGGCACCGCCAGCAGCGCCAGGACGACGAGCGCGCGAACGAGAGGCGCGGCGGGCGACGCGGCCCCGGGGGTGGGCGGTGCGGCGACCGGTCGACGGTGACGGACTCGGAGCTGGTGGGAACGAAGCTGATGGCGGGCCATGGGGAGTCCTCCGGAACACTGGGAGGAGGTCAGGTCCCGACACTTCGTCGGGCCGGCCCCTACCCTCTGACCAATGCGCGACATCGCCTGGGAGAACCCGCCAACTGGAAACGACGTCAAGGCACCGACTCTTCAGTCGTGTACCGTGCCCGAGAAGGAACCGTAAATACGGTAATATGGCCGCATGGCGAAGACGACCATCGAGATCCCGGACGAGCTGTTCCGGGCCACCAAATCCGAGGCAGCGCGCCGAGGGGAGACGCTGAAGACCTACGTTTGCGTCGCGCTGGAGGAGCGGTTGTACCGAGAGAAGGGCGTTCGCGAAGTCCCGGGGTGGCGACGAGTCTTCGGCCGCGCCCGCGCAGACGAGGTGCGCGAGATCGACGCCATCGTCGCGGAAGAGTTCGGGCGGGTCGATCCCGACGACTGGAAGTGACCGTCCCCGGATGTCGACGATTCTCGACACGAACGCGGTCTCGGCTCTCTTGGCAGGCGACGCAGCGCTCGCGGCCCTCCTGGAGGCCGAACCGCCTGCGCTCCCAGTCATCGTGGTTGGCGAGTACCG
Organism: Acidobacteriota bacterium; assembly: GCA_003388555.1. GTDB lineage: Bacteria > Acidobacteriota > Thermoanaerobaculia > Multivoradales > Multivoraceae > QQVD01. The sequence continues at coordinate 67,630 of QQVD01000002.1, forward strand.
CTTCGGCCTGACGCGATCGAGGCTGCGCTTGCAGCTGGGACCGTTGCTGGACGACCTGATCGCCGCCTCGCAGATCCTGAGGATCGATCTGGACACCACTTCGGCCTACGTTGAGGTGAGGCAGGAGCTGCGCGATGCCGGTCGGCCGATTCCGGAGAACGACGTGTGGATCGCGGCCCTGTCGCGACAGCATCGAATGCGGCTGATCTCCCGGGATCGGCATTTCGACGCCGTCGCCGGCCTGGTCCGTCTGAGCTGGTAGCGCGAGTCCGGAAGCGACTCGCGGCGCCACCGACGTCCCTACGCCAGCGCTCAGACCGGCTGCAGCGTCTGGAAGCTGAACTTGCCGCCGTGGCTGAGCACGTGCAGCACCACGTTGTGCACGTCGATGATCTGCCCCGGCGCGGCGCGGTCGGCCGAGGTGTGGCCGACCTTGGCGTTGTCGAGCACCATCACCGAGCCCTCGCCGACCACCCGCATCACGTCGTCGGGGCCGATGAAGGCGGCGGTGTTCTCGTCGATGCCGAGGCCGACCAGCCGCGGATTGAGCGCCAGCGCCGCGAGCAGCCGTCCGAAGCGGTTGCGCTGGGCGAAGTGCTGGTCGACGACGATGGTCTGGAAGATGCCGAGGCCGGGCGCCAGGTGGGCCATGCCGGCGCGCGGCACGTTGCCCTCGTCGCCGTAGCCGATCATGTGCTCGGAGAGGATCGCGGCGCCGGCCGAGGTGCCGCCGACGTGCAGGCCCTCGGCGTTGCGCCGGCGCAGCAGCTGCGCCACCTTGGTCCCGCCGATCACCGTCGACAGGCGCAGCTGGTTGCCGCCGGTGAGGAAGACCCCGGTGGCCCGCGACAGCACCTCGAGCGCTTCGGGGTCGTCGCAGTCGCTGCGCTGCTCGAACGGCAGCGAGCGCGCCTCGCGCACCCCGATCGCCTCGAACACCTGCTCGTAGTTCGGCCCCGTCTCCTCGAGCTGCGAGGCGGTGGGGATGATCGCCAGGCGTGCCTTCGAGCCGCCGCACAGCTCGACGAAACGGCGCAGGATGACGCCGTCGCGCGAGCGGTCCTCGGCGCCGCCGATCGGCACGATGTAGCCGCGATTGCTCACGGCGGCGCATTGTGGCGGAAATCGAGGGTGAACCCAACCCGAGGCTCCGATCCCGGCGCCGGCCCCGAGGCTCCGACGCCGCCGAAACAGGGCGCTGCGGGGGCGCGTAGGCTGAGGGCACGCAGGCGGCGGCCCCGCCGCCTCGCCGCGCCGGCTGCGAAGGAGCACCTCGGATGAGCGAACAACCCAAGAGTGGATCGTCCTGCCTCAAGATCGCCGGCCTCGGCTGCCTGCTGCTGATCGGCCTCGGCCTGGTCGCCAGCCTGCTGTTCGGCGGCCTGGTGTGGTCGTCGGCGCGCGGCGGCGGTGACAGCGCCTGGCTCGAGGCGACCCTGCGCGACGAGGAGATCGACGCCGGCGACCGCCGCGGCACCTCCGCCGAGGCGGCCACCTCCACCGCGAGGCCCGGCGAGCTCGCCGACGCCACGAACAGCGTCGCGATCCCCACCGACCTCGCTCCCGGCACCCCCACCTCGCAGCTCACTCTCGACCTCTCCGGCGGCTCGTTCGAGCTGCGCGCCCACGACGGCGCCGAGGTCGAGGTGGAGGGCGAGATCGACGAGAGCCGCTACCGGCTGGAGCGCGAGGTCACGGTCGAGGACGACGGCAGCCGGCGGGTGAAGATCACCTTCGCCCAGCGCGCCAGCAGCCGCTTCGTGGTCGACGACGCCAACCGCGTCACCGTGCTGGTGCCACGCGGCGAGCCGTTCACCCTCGACGGCGAGGTCAAGATGGGCGAGTCCGAGCTCGACCTCGGCGGCCTCTTCCTGCGCGGCGTCGACCTCGAGCTGGCGATGGGCGATCACCGCATCGCGGTCAGCGAGCCGACCCGCGGCGTGATGGAGCAGTTCCGCGTCGCCAGCCGCATGGGCGCGGTGCGCTACACGGGGCTCGGCAACGCCTCGCCGCTGGCGGTCGAGGTCCGCCACCGCATGGGCGAGCTGCGCCTCGACCTCGAGGGGCCTTGGCGCGGCGACGCGGCGATCGCGATGCGCTGCTCGATGGGCCAGTGCACCGCCGACGTGCCGGACGACGTGCACAGCGAGGTCGACGCCCGGGCGACGATGGGCGGACGCACCGTCAGGCTGCCGGACACCGGAGAGCTGCCGCCCGGCACGCCGACCCTGCACCTGCGGGCGCGGGTGATGATGGGCGAGGTGCAGGTGCGCTGACGCCACGCGTCGCGGCATCGTCACGTCGCGGCGTCGCGCAGTCGCCGAGACGCCCCGCGACCCCGCGAGCGGTACCGTCAGCCTTCGAAACGTCCCCGGCGCACCGGCTCGCCGCCCTCCACCCAGGGCACGCCGGCAGCGAACACCGCGTCGACGGCGAGATCGTCGGGACCCCCTGCCTCGCGCAGCACCACCAGGTCGGCGCGGCCGCCGAGCTCGATGCGGCCGCGACCGCGCAGCCGGAAGAGGCGCGCCGGGTTCTCGGTGAACGGCACGACGGCCCGCTCGATCGGCACGCCCCCAGCGACGACTCTCTGCAGGCAGCGCATCAGCTCGCCGGGATCGCCGACCTCCCAGGCGAGCACCTCGCCCTGCTCGTCGAACGACGGCAGGCAGCCGCCGCCGTCCGAGCTCACCGTCAGCAGCTCCGGCGGCAGACCGCGCGCCAGGTAGTCGGCGACCGCGACCGCGGCGTCGATCTCCTCCTCGGGCCCGCCCGGAGGTCCCGGCGCCGCCGCGGGCGGCGGGAAGGCGGTGACGTCGATGGCGCAGCCGCGGGCGGTCAGCGCACACGCCTCCTCCCACAGCGCCCGCCGCCGGTTGACGTGGGTGGGGTGGAATACGCGCGGCGGCAGCTCGCTGCGCTCGAGTGCCGCGCGCACCAGCTCGAGGCCGCGGCCGCCGTCGCCGAGGTGCAGGTGCAGCAGCCCCGCCTTGCCGGTCTGCAGTCCGGCAACGTGGGCGTCGGCGGCGAGGCGGAGGATCTCGTCGAGCGTCGGCTGTGACGAGCGGTGGTCCGAGACCGCCACCTCGCCCACCGCCACCATGCGGTCGACGTTCACCAGGTCCGAGCGCACGCTGCCGGTCAGGGTCGCCGGCGGCAGGTGGTAGCCGCCGGTGTAGCACCAGGCGTCGAGGCCCTCGGCGCAGAGCGAGCGGGTCGTCGCCAGCAGGTCGACCGGGGTGCGGGTGACGTCGTCGGTGCCGAGCAGGCCGATCGCGGTGGTAGTGCCGGCGTGCAGGAAGCGGCCGGGGCCGAGCGGCGGCACCCGGCTCGCCGGCCCCGCCTCACCGCCGCCGCCGGTGAGGTGGGCGTGCACGTCGATCAGGCCGGGGATCACCAGCCGGCCGCCGAGGTCGATCTCGCGGCCGCCGAAGGCCGGCTCGAGGCGCGGCAGCTCGGCGCCCAGCGCCAGCACCCGGCCGCCGCCGAGCAGCAGGTCGCAGCGCTCGACGCTGCCGCGGCGCACCACCCGGCCGCCGCGCAACAGCAGCAGCCCGGCGCCGTCGTCCCGTCGTCTCGCGTCGTCGCTCGCCATCACGGCGCGCACCGTAGCAGCGTCTTCGTGCGCAGCGCGAGGCGCGGGCTCTCGCCGGGGACCAAGGCTCAGGGCGTCGCGGCGCTCCAGGCCGACGGGTCGCCGCTCTCGAAGCCGTCGGCGAAGATGCCGGTGAGCACCGTGCGCCAGCGCTCGAGCAGCGCCGCCAGCGCCTGCGGGGGATTGGTGGCCACGCCCGGCTGCGCCGCCTGGTTGGTGTCGTTGACGCCGTGGCAGCCGTCGCAGGCGCGGATCTCGCCGGGCTGGAAGGTCACCCAGAAGCGCTCGCGCACCACCGGCTCGCCGCCGGGAGACAGGGTCTGCCAGGAGAGAGCGCGGCGCGCCGGCACGAAGGCCGCCGCCGAGCCGTCGAGGGCGATCTCGACGCTGCCCGGCGCCGCGGCGCCCGGCGGGTTGGCGGCCACCGCGGCCGGGTCGTGCAGCGCTCTCGCCAGCACCCTGCGGCCCTGGTTGAATTCGGAGTAGCCGCGTACCTGGTCGCCCTGGAAGATCTGCAGATCGCTGATCGGGTAGACGGTGCCGCTGCCTCCGACCGTCGCCGCGCCGCCCGGCACCTCGAGCCAGAACGGCTGCTGCTTGTCGGCGACGTCGCGGGTGGTGGCGTTGCGGGTGACCATCAGCGCCAGACCCTGCTGGCGCAGCCAGGCGCGCAGGTGCTCGGGGTCGACCCCCTGCTGATCGAAGACGGTGAGCTCGGGAGCCTCGAGCTCAGCGGGCGGATCGGGCGGCGGGGTGCGCGCTGTCACCTCGACCGGCTGCAGCTCCCACAGCTCCCCGCTGTAGGTGATCAGGGTGTCGGGGTCCCAGTAGGTCACCGTCTTGTCGATCCCGGCGGTCAGCGGCGTGCCGGCCTCGAGATGACCGTTGCCGGCCGGCTGCAGCAGCACCAGGCGGAACTCGTAGCGCGGGATCGGGTGGCTGTAGGTGCCGTTGTTGCCGGCGACGCCGGTCTCGGCGGCGTGCGCCGCCACCACCGCGCCGCCGCTGAGGATCAGCGGATCGCGGTAGTGGCCGCTGTGCTCGGGCGGCGCCGGCGCGCCGATCACCTGGTTGGTGATCGGGTGGGTCAGGTACGACGGCGCCAGCTGGTGCGGCGGCGCGCCCGGCGGCGCCTCGAAGACGATCAGGCGGCCGGCGGCGTGGGTCTGGAACTCGGGCGCGTCGGTGGCGATGTAGCGCCCCGGCTGATCCGGGTCCTCGCGGATCTGCAGCAGGCTCTCCACCGTGTCGTAGCCCGGCCGGTCGCGCGAGGCGATGAACTCGTCGAGGTTGGGGTCGTCGTTGCGGGAGCGGTCGAAGTAGTCGACCATCTCGTGGCGGCCGACGTGGTTGATCATCTCGAGGCCGGTGCCGTCCTGGCGCATCGTCCAGGGGAAGAAGCGGTTCAGCCGGTGACCCCGCCACGGCGTGCCGGCGAGCAGGTCGGTGCGCGCCGGGCGCGGCTCGGGGAAGACCTCGGGCGCCAGCGGCAGCTGCGCCGCGCCGGCCGACTCGTCGGCGTAGTCGAAGGCGCCGTAGATCGGTGAGCCGGCGAGCGCGTCGGCGTCGGCCTGCTGGTCCTGCTGCAGATGGTCCCAGCGGGTGAAGACGATGCGGCCGAAGCTGTCGACGATCGGCGTGAAGTCGCCCGACGGCGCATGGTCGAGCAGCGCCAGCTTGGCGGTGGCGCGCTCGAGCGACCAGATGCCGGTCACCGTCGCGGTCGATTCGTACTCGTCGAGCTGCGGGTAGAGGTGCGCCTCGCCGCCGCGCGGCCGGTCGCTGGTGAAGGCGATGCGCTCGCCGGCGGCGCCGTCGCTGAGGTAGATCGGCGCGACGTTGTTGGCGTTCGCCGGCTGGCCGGCGACGTGGGTGACCACCGCCGTCTGCCCTTGCCCCAGACCGCTGATCTCGTAGATCTGCCAGTACCAGGTGCCGACCTGGTACTGCACCTGCGGCGCCCCGACCACCATGCTGAACAGCGCCCGGGTGCCGGAGTCGTGCACCGCCGGGTCGCGCACCGCGATGGCGCCGGTTCCCTGCAGGCCGCTCTGGACGCCGTAGCCCGCCTCGGCGGTGAGGTTGCGCAGCGAGCCGTCGGGGTAGCGGATCCACAGATCGCCGCCACGCGCCACCTGAGTCATGCGGGCGCCGTGGTTGGCGAACACCGAGCCGATGGTGGCGAAGTCGGCCGGCACCGGCACCTGGGTGACGAAGAGGATCGGGTTGGGCGTCGCCGTCGCGCCGCGAGCCGTCGGAGCCGTCCGCCCGACCCCGGAGGCGGGGTGCTGCGCCGCCAGGGTGACGAGCGCCAGCAGGCAACCGCAGGCCGCGACGAGGGGCGAGCGCCAGAACGCCAGCGCGACGTCGCGGCGCGCAGGGCGGTTCGAGCAGCGTTCCGGTCTCGGCTCGGTCATGGTGTGCGGGCTCGGCTCGGCAACGCGCCGCGTCCACGGCGCCTCGCCCTCGCGAGATCCTTCGTCATCCTCTGTCGGGGGATACGTGCCTTCTAGCCTGAAGCGGACGGACGTCCCGGTCAACCGCGACTCGGCGCGCCATTCTTCCGCCGGCGCGCGTCCGCTCCCGCCCCGGAGGCGATGTGCCGGGTCCCCGACGGCAGCCGAGCGTCGCCCGCCGTGATCCGGTCGTCGCAACGCTCGCCGAGCCGTCACCGCGACACCGGAGCGTTTCCGGTGCGAGCGGGATGCGGGCTACGATCGGCGACTCGTCCGCGCATCGCCCGATCGAGCCCCGGTCTGTCGCCCCCGCGTTCCCTGCCTTCCCCTGAGGGGCGCGCCGCGACCCACTGCCGTCCGCCGCCGCGAGGTCCCACCCCATGAAGGTCATCGACCGCACCGTCTACGTCGGCCCCAATCGCTGGGCCCGCTTCCGCGTCGTGCAGCTGCACCTCGATCTCGGCGAGCTCGAGCAGTGGCCCTCGGCGCGGCTCGGCGAGACGTTCATCGACGGCCTGCTGGCGGCGCTGCCCGACCTGCACGAGCACGGCTGCTCGTACGGCGAGCCGGGCGGCTTCGTGCGCCGCCTGCGCGAGGACGAGGGCACCTGGATGGGCCACATCCTCGAGCACGTGGCGATCGAGCTGCAGAACGTCGCCGGCGCCGCGGTGACCTTCGGCAAGACGCGCGGCACCGGTGAGCCCGGCCACTACTGGGTGGTCTACCAGTACGAGCAGGAGGAGGTGGCGATCGAGGCCTATCGGGTGGCGCTGCAGCTGCTCAACTCTCTGCTGCCCGCCGAGCTGCAGGACGCCTCGCTGACCTCGGCCGACTACGACTGGGAGGAGCAGCGCACCGAGTTCATCCGCTTCGCCCAGCGCCGCGCCCTCGGCCCGTCGACCGCGGCGCTGGTGCGCGCCGCCGAGCAGCGCGACATCCCCTGGCTGCGCCTCAACCGCTACTCGCTGATCCAGTTCGGCCACGGCCACCTGCAGAAGCGCATCCAGGCGACGATCACCAGCGAGACGCGCCACATCGCGGTCGAGCTGGCCTCCGACAAGGAGGAGACCAACAAGATCCTCGAGGACCTGGGCCTGCCGGTGCCGCGCCAGCAGCTGGTCTACACCCCGGCCGAGGCGGTGCGCGCGGCGCGGCGCATCGGCTTCCCGGTGGTGGTCAAGCCGCTCAATGCCAACCACGGCCGCGGCGTCTCGATCGGCATCGACAGCGAGAGCGCGGTGGAGACCGCCTTCGAGCAGGCGCGGGTGCACAGCCGCGGCGTGCTGGTGGAGAGCTTCATCACCGGTCTCGACCATCGGCTCTGCGTCGTCGACGGCGAGCTGGTGGCGGCGGCCAAGCGGGTGCCCGGGCACGTCGTCGGCGACGGCCGGCGCACCGTCAACGAGCTGATCGAGATCGTCAACCAGGACCCGCGGCGCGGCGTCGGCCACGAGAAGGTGCTCACCCGGCTCGAGATCGACCACCAGGCGCAGCGCCTGCTCGGCGCCGCCGGCTACGACCCCGACACGGTGCTGCCCGAGGGCGAGGTCTTCTACCTGCGCTCGACCGCCAACCTGTCCACCGGCGGCACCGCGATCGACGTCACCGACGTGATCCATCCCGACAACCGCGAGATGGCGATCCGAGCCGCGGCGGCGATCGGGCTCGACGTCGCCGGCATCGACTTCCTGACCAGCGACATCACCCGCTCCTACCGCGAGACCGGCGGCGCCATCTGCGAGGTCAACGCGGCGCCCGGCTTCCGCATGCACGTCTCGCCCAGCGAGGGCACCCCCCGCGACGTCGCCGGCCCGGTGATGGACATGCTCTTCCCGCCGGGAACACCGTCGCGCATCCCGATCACCTCGATCACCGGCACCAACGGCAAGACCACGGTGGCGCGGATGACCGCGCACGTCTTCAAGCTCGCCGGCAAGCGGGTCGGCCTGACCACCACCGACGGCGTCTACGTCGACGGCTCGCTCACCGTCAGCGGCGACATGACCGGACCGGTCGCGGCGCGCATGGTGCTGCGCGACCCCACCGTGCAGGTGGCGGTGATGGAGACCGCGCGCGGCGGCCTGCTGCGCCGCGGCATGGGCTACGGCCGCTGCAACGTCGGCGCAGTGCTCAACATCCAGTCCGACCACCTCGGGCTGCGCGGCATCGACACCCTCGAGGAGCTCGCCGAGGTCAAGCGCATCGTGGTCGAGATCGCCCGCGACGCCGCGGTGCTCAACGCCGACGACGAGCACTGCCTGCGCATGGCGGCGCACACCGACGCGGCGAAGCTCTGCTACGTGACGATGAACCCCAGGCACGGCCTGGTGCGCCAGCACATCCGCGCCGGCGGCACCGCGGTGGTGCTCGAGGAGGGGATCAACGGCCACCAGATCACGCTCTACGAGGGCACCACCTACGTGCCGCTGCTGTGGACCTACCTGATCCCGGCGACGCTCGAGGGACGGGCGATGCACAACGTGCAGAACGCCATGTTCGCGGCCGCCATCTGCCACCACATGGGGGTGCCGTACGACACCATCCGCCACGGCCTGCGCACCTTCGACACCACCTACTTCCAGGCCCCCGGCCGGATGAACGTGTTCGACGAGCACCCGTTCAAGGTGATCCTCGACTACGGCCACAACGCCGCCGCGGTCGGCGCGATGGTGGAGCTGGCGCAGCGCCTCGAGCCCGAGGGCCGGCGCCTGGTGGTGCTGGCGGCCCCCGGCGACCGCCGCGACGAGGACATCCGCGACATCGCCGCCGCCTGCGCCGGCCGCTTCGACCACTACATCTGCAAACGCGACGACACCCTGCGCGGCCGCGGCCCCGACGAGGTACCCGAGATGCTGCGCGCCGAGCTCGTCGAGCGCGGCGTCGACTCAGGCCACATCGAGCTGATCTCCGACGAGCAGGAGGCCATCCACCACGGCCTGTCGATGGCGCGCCCGGGCGATCTGCTGCTGGTCTTCGGCGACAAGATCAACCGCTGCTGGAAGCAGATCGTGCACTTCCAGCCGGGCGGCGACGGCAGCGTGCGCGGCCAGCGCCCCGCCCCCGTCGAGACATCGGCCGCCTCGATGCTCTCCGACACCGCGCCCGCCGAGCCGGTCGGCGTCGACAGCGAGGCACTGGTGCGCGACGAGCGCGGCGTCTTCCTGGCCGAAGAGGCCGACTGAGGCGCCGCCGCTACCTCCGATGACCCTCGAAGCGATCGACTCCCGCCGTCTCACCGGGCCCAACCTGCTCTGGGACGCGCCGGGCGCGGTGCTCGACGTCGCGTCCGCCTCGAGCGACGACGCTGGCCGACGCCGGCTCGCAGGCGCCGGGGCGGCCTGGCAGGGCGAGGCGCGGCGTCTTCTCGACGCGGTGGGCTGGCAGAGCGAGCGCACCTGTGTGCTCGAGCACCCGAACGGTTGCAGCCTGGCGATCAGCGCGCCGCTCGATGCGCTCTACGCCGCCACCGAGCTCAACGAGGCGGCGTGGAGGTTCGCGGTGGCGGCGGTGGGTGCGCCGAGCGACGGCGCCGAGGCCGAAGGTGGTGACGGCGACGGCGAGGCGGCGGAGACGTTCGAAGAGACGGTGACGCGGCTGCGCGACGCGATCGACGCCGAGCGCGATCCGCGGCTGCAGGCGCTGCAGCGCGCCGCCACCGAGCGCCGGGTGCGCATCCTGATCGACGACGAGGCGCTGTCGCTCGGCGCCGGGCGCGGCTCGCGCACCTGGCTGCGCGACGGGCCGTACTCCGAGAACGAAGGGGCCGGCGAGGGCACGATCCCGCAGTTGCCGAGCCCCGACGAGGTGCCGTGGGAGGAGCTGCACGACGTGCCGGTGGCGCTGATCACCGGCACCAACGGCAAGACGACGACCACCCGCCTGCTCGCCGCGATGGTGCGCCAGCAGGGTCTGGGCGCCGGCCAGAGCTCCACCGAGGGCGTGTGGGTCGACGGCGAGGCGATCGGCGAAGGCGACTTCTCGGGACCGGGCGGCGCGCGCCTGGTGCTGCGCCACCCCGGAGTCGACGTCGCGTTGCTCGAGACCGCCCGTGGCGGCCTGCTGCGCCGCGGCCTGGCGGTGACCGCCGCCGACGTGGCGCTGATCACCAACGTCGCCGAGGACCACCTCGGCGAGTTCGGCATCCACGACCTCGAAGGGCTGGCGCGGGTCAAGGCGATCGTCGCCCGCGCCACCCGGCACCTGGTGCTCAACCACGACGACGAGGTGCTGCGCGAGCTCGGCCGGAGGCTGCAGGCGGAGCGCCCCGAGCTGGTGGTGCACTGGTTCACGCTCGAGCGCGACCCGCGCCAGCTCGCCGAGATCCAGCTCGCCGCCGACGGCGCGATCGAGCGGCTCGGCTCGGTCGCCGGTCTGATCGACGGCCGGCTGGTGCGCGTAGACCCGGTGAGCCAGGCGGGCGCCGCCGCCGAGGGGGAGCTGGTCGACTTCGGCGCCGCCGCCGACCTGCCGCTCACTCTCGGCGGCGCGGCGCGCTACAACGTCGCCAACGCGCTCGGCGCGCTGCTCGTCGCCCATCGGCTCGGCCTCGTCGACGAGGCGGCGCGCGAAGCTCTGGCGCGCTTCGGCGGCGCGGCGCAGAACCCCGGCCGCGGCAACGTCTTCACCTACGGCCGGGCGCGGGTGATCGCCGACTTCGCCCACAACCCGCACGGCATCGAGGCGGTGCTCGACACGGCGCGTCGTCTCGACCCCGAGCGCCTGCTGGTGGTCATCGGCCAGGCCGGGGACCGCGACGACCGGGCGCTCACCGAGCTGGCGCACACCGTGGCGCGCCACGATCCCGACCTGGTGATCCTCAAGCGCATGGGCGAGTACAGCCGCGGCCGCGAAGCCGGCGAAGTGGCCGAGCACCTGGCGCGCGCCCTCGCCGAGCGCGGCGTCGGCGGCGAACGCCAGCGCACCGTCGAGGACGAGAGCGCCGCGCTCGAGCTGCTGCGGGCAGAGCTGCGAGCGGGCGACGTGGCGCTGTTCACCGTGCACGCCCAGCGCCAGCCCACGCTCGACGCGCTGGCGGCGCTCGAGCGTGCCGGCTTCTCGGTCTGAGCGGAGACCGCAGCCGCGCACTGGCTGCGCCGTTCGCCAGGGCCGCCGGGCCCCTTCGCCCCTGCGTCGACTATTCTCCGGCCGCGGCACGGGCCGCACCATGTCGAGGCTCAAGGAGGACCACTGGTGACCCGCGAAACGCTCCTGCTCGTGCTGCTGGCGATCCTCGCCGGTGGTCTCGGCGCCATCCACGTGCCGATCAACGGCGCCCTCGGCGTGCGCCTGCAGTCGACCGCCGTCGCCACGCTCTGCTTCTACGGCGTCGCCTTCGGCCTCGCGGTGCTGCTCAACCTCGCCTTCTTCGACCGCGCCGCGCTCGCCGGCCTGCGCGAGGTGCCGCCGTTCTATCTGATCGTGCCCGGTCTGATCAGCCTGGTGGTCGTCGGCGCCAACACCTTCCTGATCCCGCGTCTCGGCGCCTTCACCGTCTTCGTGGTGGCGATCGCCGCTCAGGTCGTGGTGCGCTCGCTGATCTCGCACTTCGGCTGGCTCGACTCGCCGGTGGCGCCGATCAACGTCGCGCGGGTGCTCGGCGGACTGCTGGTGGTGGCGGGCGCGGTGCTGGTGGTGCGCGGATGAGCACCGAGCCCGAGCTCACCGCCGCGGCCGACGTCGTCTCGGTGCTCACCGGACCGTGGGCGCTGGTGGCGGCGGTGGCCCTGGCGCTGGTCGCGGTGCTGCTGACCCTGCGCCTCATGGCCCAGGCCGAGGAGCTGCGCCAGCTGCGCTCGGCGCTGCACGGCGAGCGGGTGCGCGGCGGGGTGAGCGCCGAGGCGCTGGCGCCGCTGCTCGCCGACTTCCCGGTCGACGTCAGCGCGCCGGGCACCTCGACGGTCTTCCTCGGCCAGCCGATCGACTACGTGCACTTCGATCCCGAGCACGGCGTCACCTTCGTCGAGGTGAAGAGCGGCGCCGCGCACCTGAGCCCCAAGCAGCGGGCGCTGCGTCAGCGCGTCGAGGCGGGGTGCGTCTACTGGAGCGAATACCGTGTGCGCTGATTCCGCCAACCTGCGAGCCCGCCCCTACGAGCTGATCGTCTTCGACTGGGACGGCACCCTGCGCGACTCGGTCGGCTCGATCGTCGGCTGCGCCCGCACGGCGATCGAGGAGCTCGGCCTCGAGACTGACGACGAGGCGATCCGCGCCACCGTCGGCACCGGCCTGCAGCAGGCGGTGCCGCGCTGGGTGCCCGGCATCGATCCGGGGTTGATCGAGGCGGTGATCGATGGCTACCGGCGCCACTGGATCGCCGACTGGAACGACCGCGCCGACTTCTTCCCCGGCGTCATCGAGCTGATCCAGCGCCTCTCTGACGACGGCTACCTGCTGTCGGTCGCTACCGGCAAGGGCCGCCGCGGCCTCGGCGTCGACATGCAGCGCTCTGGCGTCTCCCACCTCTTCGCCGCCACCCGCACCTCCGACGATTGCGCCGCGAAACCGGCGCCGCAGATGGTGCTCGAGATCTTGGGCGAGCTGGGGGTGCGGGCCGACGCCGCCCTGGTGGTCGGCGACACCACCCACGACCTCGAGATGGCGCGCGCCGCCGGCGTCGACGCGGTGGGCACCGGGCGCGGCGCCATGGCGCCCGAGGTCCTCGCGCCGCTGGCGCTCACCGTGCTCGGCTGCGCCACCGAGCTGCCGGAGTGGCTGGCGACGGTGAGATGGTAGGGCGGAGGCGCGGCGGCGTGAGCGTCGCAGCGCCTCGGGTAGGGGCGGCGACGCCGCGCCCTCGGGTCGAAGACGATGAAGGGCGGCCGCCGACCCTCAGCGCAACGCGCAGGCTCGACTAGTGAGGCGAACTGGCTGACTGGGACAACCCCACGCCGAAGCGAGCGACGCGAGCTGAGCCGCAGCAGCGGCAGTGAGAGCCTGCGAACACTGACGCTGTTCCCCCTGCCCTCCCCTTGAAAGGGGAGGGAGCCAGACATCCGACCTCCTCCCCCTGCAGGGGGAGGATAGAGGTGGGGGTGTCCCAGCCATACGGCTCGTCGCAAACCGCAGCACTTCCGCTCCACGCAGCGCGTGGATTCCCGCTTTCGCGGGAATGACGAACGGTGGAAGGCGGCCGCCGACCCTTAGGCGCATCGCGCAGGCTCGACTCGTGAGACGGAGTGGCTCACTGGGACAACCCCACGCCGAAGCGAGCGACGCGAGCTGAGCCGCAGCAGCGGCAGTGAGAGCCTGCGAACACTGACGCTGTTCCCCCTACCCTCCCCTTGAAAGGGGAGGGAGCCAGACATCCGACCTCCTCCCCCTGCAGGGGGAGGATAGAGGTGGGGGTTTCCCTGTCATCCGGCTCGTCGCAAGCTGCAGCACTTCCGCTTCACGCAGCGCGTGGACTCCCTCCTCGCGCATGGGACAGGCTCGACTCATGAACCGAACTGGCTGACGGGACAACCCCACCCCTACCCTCCCCTTGAAAGGGGAGGGAGTGACAGTCATCCGGCTCGTCGCAAAGCGGCGCATTTCCGCTTCACGCAACGCGTCGATTCCCGCCCCGGATCTCAGGGTCCGGGGCCGAGGCTCTTCGCGGGAATGACGAAACGAGAAACGCGACGGCCCGAGTGGCGCGGTTTCGATCGCGCTCGCCGTCACGGAGAGCGGTCCTCACCCCGCGGCCCGCGCGACCGCCCTACAGGTGCTCTTCGTACCAGGCGATCGCCAGATCCACCGCCTGCTGACGCGCGCCGCGGTAGATGTCGTAGTGGGCGATGTCCTCGATCAACACGTACTTCGCCGGCACCCGGTTCTTGAGCAGCGCGTAGACCGCCCGACCGTGCTCGCGGATGTCGAACAGTTCCTCGTTCTCGGCGTCGATGAACAGCGACGCAGCGTTGCTGCGGTGCGCCACCTCGCGCGGCGAGTAGCTCATCATGCGGGTGTACGCCGGCGTGCCGGAGAGTCCCGGTGCCGGGGCGGTGTCGGCGTACGGCTTGGCGTCGCCGCGGGCGCGCTGGATGGCGAGCTTGCGTGCGCCGTCGAGGCCGCCGAGCGTGCCGGCCTCGGTGAAGATGCCGACCGAGTCCTGCGAGCCGACCTGGGAGACGGTGACCTTCACCCGCGGGTCGTGGGCCGCGACGTAGATCACGTGGCCACCCGAGTACGAGGTGCCCCACAGGCCGATGCGCTCGGGGTCGACGCCGGGCTCGCCCTGCAGCCAGGTGATCGCGTTGCGGATGTCCTCGGTCTGGTCGAGCGGGTCGACGATCTCGCGCAGCGCCTTCACCTTCACCCCGGCGAGATCGATCGTGCCGTCCTCGCCGATCTCGGGCTGCTCCTGCTCGAGCACCAGCCGCGAGTCGCTGTCTCCCCAGCCGCGGTAGTCGATGGTCAGGGTGACGAAGCCGGCGGCGGCGAAGAAGGGCGCGTAGGCCTGGTTGAGGTGCCCCCGGGTGCCGCCCCAGCCGTGCGAGACGACGATGCCGGGCAGCGCGCTGTCGGCGGTGTGACCGGGCGGCGAGAAGAGCGTCCCCGAGATGCGGGTGCCGTCGCTCCACAGATCGACGTGACGCATCGTCACCCCGTCGGGGAGCTGGGGCTCCTGCTGCGCTGCCGCGCCGCTGACTCCGACCAGGAGGGCGAGGAGGAGCAGGACCGACGGCAGCGCCGTCGCCACGCGGCGGCGGTTCAGGGTGGATCGACCGGCGGAGCGGAGCTCGGGCATCTTCGGACCTCCCAGGGAAGAGACGAGGCAGGCGGCGGACGTGGCGCCGGGCCGCAGGCCACGCTGGCGCCTCAGACGGGCCAGGAGACGGTGCCCCGGGCGGCGACCTCGGCGATGGGTTGGAGAGACCAACAGCCTACTGCAGCGATCGCAGCGTCCACCGCGTCGTTCGGCACCTTTCGTGGCCTCGTCGAGATCGTCAGGGCAAGGCACCTTGGAATGCTGGAGACCGCGGCCGTCGGCGCGACGGCCGAGGACGTTCCACGACGAGCCCGCGAGCACTGAACGCCCTACCCAAGCCTCTGGCCTGCGGAAGGCGATCCGGCCCCTCCCCTTTCAAGGGGAGGGCAGGGGTGGGGTCGTCTCGTGATCCAGAGCGTCGTGGAACGGAGCCAGCCGTCCTTCAGCGAGACCTGAACCACGCTACCGACCGACCGTTCGGTCGGTAGAATAGGATCAGTACACCGCACGCCGCTACCGTACGGTTCACCTGCAGCGCTCCTCACCAGAGATCACGACGCCCGTTCCGAGCCAGCGCAAAGGCCGGGCGGCGCCCCGTCGCCGAGAGAGACCCGAGGACCTTAGAGACTCCCACTCCAAGAGAGGACCAGAACCATGAGCCAGCCCGAACCGAAGCCCGCGACCACCGCGACCTCCACCAGCCCCGAAGGCCACCTGATCGAGGAGCACTCCGGCGGCGTCGTCACCCTGACGATGAACCGGCCCGAGAGCCTCAACGCCCTCTCGGGCGAGATGATGGAGGGGCTACGCGAGGCGGTGTCGCGGCTGTCCCACGATCCCGCCGTGCGCGTCGTCGTGCTCACCGGCGCCGGCAACGCCTTCTGCGCCGGCGGCGACGTCAAGGGCATGGCCCAGGGGAGCATGAGCAGCGCCGACACCTCGCTCGAGGAGCGCGCCGCCGGCCTGCGCCGCGGCATGGAGGTCTCCAAGCAGATCCACCAGATGCCCAAGCCGGTGATCGCCAAGATGCGCGGCGCCGCCGCCGGCGCCGGCCTGTCGTTGGCGCTCGCCTGCGACCTGCGCCTGGTGTCCGAGAACGCCGTCTTCACCACCGCCTTCGCCCGCGTCGGCTTCTCCGGCGACTACGGCGGCAGCTACTTCCTGCCGCAGCTCGTCGGCCAGACCCGCGCCCGCGAGCTCTACCTCACGGCGCGCAAGTTCGACGCCAAAGAGGCGCTCGCCATCGGCATGGTCAACCAGGTGCTGCCCGACGACCAGCTCGACGCCGCCACCGAGCAGCTCGCCGGCGAGCTGGCCAGCGGCCCGGCGGTCGCCTACCGCTACATGAAGCGCAACCTCAACGCCACCGCCGCCGGAGCCGACATCGACACGGTGTTCGATCTCGAGGCCTGGAACATGACCCGCACCGGCATGACCGAGGACCACCGCGAGGCCGCGCGCGCCTTCGTCGAGAAGCGCCGGCCGGTGTTCAAGGGGCGCTGATCCGCATCTGAGGGCCGCGGTGGAGGAGGCGAAGCCTCGAGACGAACCGGATGACTGGGGCACCCCCACCCGGCCTCCCCCTGAAGGGGGAGGAGGTCGGAAGCGCCCCAGCAAGCCACCTCGTCTCACGAGCCGAGCCTGCGCGACGCAGTCCACGTTCACGGCGCCCGTCGGAACCCACTCAGCCACTCGTCGACTCCGCCTTCCCGGATGCGTCGAGCTGTCCTCGAGCAGGCTGCTGAAGCTGAGCTCGAGATCGTTCCAGCGCAGGTCCTCGAGGGCGCTCGCCTCCACCCCGCGACGGCGCAGCTCGGCGCGCACGCCCTGCAGGCAGCGGCGCAGCCGAGCGTAGAAGCTGCCGTCGCTGACGCCGGCCTCGCGCGCCAGGGTGCGGATCTTCTCGCCGTCGCGGTAGTGGCGCCGCAGCAGCCGACGCATCGTCGGATCGAGCTCGCCGAGGATCTCGCGCAGGTGGCGCTTGAGCTCGCGCTCGACCTCCTCGCGCCGCGCATCGATCAGCCGGCGCTCGACCCCGCCGGTCGACTCGATGTCGCCGGCCTGGCTCTGCGCCACGAAACGGCGGCGCGGGCGCACCGGCAGCTCGGCGACCACCTCGCGCAGCTCGCCGGGGTCGGCGCCGGTCGACTGGGCGACGATCGCCACCGCGTCGTCGATCGCGTGGCCGTCGCGCCAGATCAGCCGCTCGAGACGCATCGCCGCGACGCCGAGCTGGCGGGCCCTCTCCGAGGGCTGCCACTTGCCCCAGACCAGGATGCGGTAGTCGCGCACCAGACGCAGCACCACCGTGCGCAGGAAGAGGCGACCCGGCGCCTCGCCGCGGAACTTGCGCAGCCGCAGGTAGTCGTCGTCGACCAGCCGGATCAGCACCCAGGCGAGGCAGTCGTCGGCCTCGTGGGCGAACCCTGGGCCGCAGGTCACCTCGACGATCTGACGGATCTCGTCGAGGTTGTCGACCAGCAGTTGCCGCGCGGCGGCGACCTCGGCCGCGGCCTGAAGGTCGGCCGAGGAGGTGGTTGTGGAGGCGGCGCTCAACGCGCGGCTCCCGGGCTCGCGGCGGCGTAGCGGCCGCGCGTCGGGCAGGACACGATCCGCGCCGTGCGGGACCGCGTCGCGGAAGGCGACTTCGGGCACATGAAGGAACAGACGGACCCGGCGCCGAATCTCGGCAGGCCGGGGATCCGCAGTAGTGTGAGGTCCTCATCCTAACCACCATGGACCTCAGGACCGGTGAGTCCGAAGACACCGCACGGCGGCAGCTCCGCCGACAGCTCCAGCGACAGCTTCGCCGACGACGCCTGGCTGCTGCAGGTCGCCGAAGCGGCGGCGCTGCAGACGGAGCTCGAAGCCGAAGAAGCAGCCGCCGCAGAAGCCGCAGACGGCCGAAGCGCCCCACGCACCCCGGACGCGGGCGATGCGTCGCGCTCGCCCCAGGCGATGAAGACGCGCGACCGCAGCCTCGTCGAGAGCCTGTTTGCCGCCCGCGACCGTCGCGACGCCCTGCCCACCGCGTCGACGCCGCCACCGCTGGCGGCCGGCGACCGCTGGGCCGGATTCCAGATCGACCGCTACCTCGGCCCACGCGGCGCCGCCGGCTGGCGCTACCGCGGCCGCAGCACCGGGCGGGTCAGGACCGTCGAGCTCGAGGTCCACCGCGATCCGGGAGACACCGGGTGGGACGCCTGGCGTCTGCGCGCCAACCGGCTGTCGCGGCTGCGCAGCCCCGGGCTCCAGCCGCTGCTCGAGACGGTGCGCGAGGGCGGATTGGTCGCGGCGGTGTGGGCGCCGGGCAGCGAGTCGAGCCTCGCCGAGCGGGTGGAGAAGAGCGGGCCGATGGGCTGGAACGAGGCGCTGCGCCTCGGCAGCCAGGTGGCGTCGGCGCTCGCCGCCCTGCACCAGGCCGACCTGGCCCACCCCGGGCTCGGTGCGCGCACGGTGGAGTTCGACGTCGCCGGCCGGCCGAGAATCACCGCGACGTTGCCGCCGCCCGCGGCGCTCACCGACGCGTCGCCCTCCGCTGCCGCCGCGGCCACGCACGCGGCGGCTGACCCGGCACAAGTGCCTCGCGCCGCCGGCACAGGCGAGCGCGCCGCGGACGCTCGGGCCTTGGCCGACCTCATCGTCTACGCCGCCAGTGGCGTACGGCCGGCGGCGCGGCGCGCACCGGTCGACGCGCCGCCTCGCCTCGCCCGCCTGCTCGCCGAGCTGACCGCCGGCCTGGCGCCCGGCCGCAGCCTCACCGACGTGGCGCGCGAGCTGGAGCGTCTGCGCGACGACGTCGCCGTGGACTCACGGCGCAGCGTGCTGCCCACCGCGGTGGCCACCGCGGCGGTGGCGCTGGCGGCGCTGCTGCTGGTCACCTGGCTGGTCGATCCGGCGCCACGCACCGCGGGCCGCATCGCGGTCGCCGTGCGGGCTCCTGCCGAGGCCGGAGTGGGGGCCGCTATCGGGGTCCCGGCCGAGGCCGGAGCGGCGCTCGCCCTCTGGCAGCAGACCCTGCCGCTCCACCCCGCCACGCAGGGCCTCGACAACGCCGCGTTGCCCACCCGCCTGCTCCTGCGCGGCACCGGCGCGGCGGCCGATCCGGGCCGCGCCTTCCTCGAGCTCGAGCTGAGCCACCACGGCGCCACCCAGCGACGTGAGCTGCGCGGCGACAGCGCGGCGCAGCGGCTGCTGGCGCTCGAGCAGGCCGCCGACTGGATCGCCGAGCGCGCCGGGCTCGACGCGCTGCGCAGCCTGCGCGCTACGCAGCTGCCCGACGCCGTCGCCGAGCCGCTCTGGGCAGCCCTCGAGGCGCTGGCCGACGGCCGCACCGCCACCGCCCGGACGTGGCTCGCTCGAGGCCTCGACGCGGCCGATCGGGCGCAGCCAGCGCCGCGAGCCGACGCGCTCGATCCCTGGCGGCTGCTGCTCGCCGAGCAGCTGTCCAGCGTGGCGCCGGCCCAGGCACTCGACCTGCTGGCTCGGATCGCCCCCGACGCCGCGCCGCCGGCGCACCTCGCCACCCGCTGGCGGGCGTGCCGCCACCGCGCCCTCGGCGAGCCGGCTGGCGCAGCGTCGGCGCAGCGGGCGGCCGAAAGCCCTCTCGCCGGTGCGTCGACCCTGGCGCTCGCCGAGGCGCTGTCGCGCCAGGGCCGCTCCGACGAGGCGCGTCGCCTGGTCGAACAGGTCGCCGAGATCGCCGAGCCGCTCCTTCGCACGCCGCGGCGCGCCGGCATCGAGCCCGCCAGCCCGGGGCTCGGCGAGGCGCTCTCTCCTCTCGCCACCGCCTGGCGCCTCGCTGCGGCGGAGATGGCGCTCGAGGCCGGCGACCTCGAGCGCGCCGCCGAGCTGCTCACCGTCTCGGGCGCTGCGGCGGGCAGTGCAGACGGAGAGGAAGGACGGGGAGCGTCAGGAGGTGCGGGGCGCGGCGCAGCGGACGGACCGGCCTCCGGCGCCGCCGCCGCGGCCGCGTCGTCCGCCTCGGTGGCGCCAGCCTCGGGCGCGGCAGTCTCGCACGCAGCAGTCTCGGGCGAACCGGGTCGACCGGACGCATCGGGTCGATCCGAAATTGCTGACGCCTCTGACACATCCGGCGCACCGGGCGCCGGTTGGGCCGTCCGCCGCGACCTGCTGCGCGCCCGCCTCGCCTTCCTCGAGGCGCGCTGGCCGGCAGCCCTCGAGCTCGCCCGCCGCACCGTGACGCGCGCCGCGCCGCTCGACGAAGACCTGCACGCCGCGGCGCGGCTGCTGCACGCCGCCCTGCTCGCCGAGCTCGGCGACGACCGCGCCGCGCTCGCGGTGCTCGACGATCCGCCGCCGCGGCGCAGCGACGAGCAGCTCGCCGCCGCCCACCTGGCGCGACGGCTCGGCGAAAGCGAGCGCGCCGCGGCCC
>QQVD01000052.1 GCA_003388555.1 Acidobacteriota bacterium
AGTGGAGGAACTCCACGACGCGCTGAGTTGTGGTGTCTCCTGATTCGACGCCGAACTCGAGCCGAGAGGCGAAGAGTGAGCCGCCGACCGTCTGGAGGCGTCTAAGGAGTGGAGGAACTCCACGACGCGCTGAGTTGTGGTGTCTCCTGATTCGACGCCGAACTCGAGCCGAGAGGCGAAGAGTGAGCCGCCGACCGTCTGGAGGCGTCTAAGGAGTGGAGGAACTCCACGACGAGACGTCTCCAGACTCGAACCCGTCGACGAACACCTCCTCGGCCGTCGTCACCCGGTCGAAGGCGAGGCCGATGTAGGGCCGTGCGCCGGTGTTGCCGGTATCCGTCTGCACACCGGCGGGCGACAGCGTCCAGTAGGCGGCGCCGAGGGTGAAGAAGCGGAAGACGTCGTCTATCGGATCGTGCACCAGGCCGAGCACCCGCGACGACGGCCCGGCTCCCGCGAGCGGCACGTTCGTCTTCGCTCCGCTGTTGCGGTCGACGCGCTCGAGGAAGTGGTTGCCCAAGCCGTCCGCCGAGTAGACCCACAGCTCGCGGTCGGCGCCGCGGTAGGCGATGGTCTGTTCGCGGTCTCCTGCGGTCGACGCGAGCGGAGCCTGGGCCACGCCGCTCGCCTTGTCGATCGCCAGCACCGAGGTTGCGAAGACGCCGGCCTGCCCGGTCACCCCCCACAGCTGCCCGGCGCCGTCGAACGTCAGGTCGCGCACCGGCGGGTTGGCGGTGCCGCCGGTGTCGAAGATGGTGGCGACGAATGTGGCAGCGCCGATGGATGGATCCAGGGTGTAGAGATCGGTGGACGACGCGCCGCCGACGCTCTGCAGCGCGTAGAGCACGCCAGTCGTCGGATCCATCGCCATGCCCCGCGCCGCGGTGAGCGCCGCCGCGTTGCCGATCAACGAGACGTCGGAGCCGGCGATCCTGTCGAGCTCGACGAAGGCGCCGCCCCCGGCTCCGCCGTTGAACTCGAGACCGTAGAGCGTCTGGGCCTCGGCGACGTGAGCGGCGGTAGAAGCGAGTAGCAGGATGCCCTGAACGAGCGCGCGGATTCTCATGGTTCTCCTCTCTCGTGGCAGGCTGGAGGTAGGAGCGGGCTCTGCGATCGAGGCTTCCTGTCGCCGGTCCTTGCGCCGAGGGAGCTGATGCCCGGTCGATCGTTCAACCGATCGACGGCGGCGCCTGCTCCTCCTCGGCGGGAGCCATCTCCTCGGTCTCCTCCTCGCTCTCGTCCGTTCCCGGCGCCTCCTCCCACGTCCACTCGCGACCCCGCGCCCACTTCTCGAACCACTCCATCTCGACGTTCACCTTGAAGAGCTGATGGCGCAGCTCGCGCCAGCCGTGGCCGGCGCGCGGTGCCATATAGAGATGCGTCGGCACGTCATGGCTGCGCAGGGCGCGGAACAGCTCGATCGACTGCGCCGCGGGCACCCGCAGGTCGTTGGCGCCGACCAGGACGAGGGTCGGCGTCTTCACCTTCCAGATCTCCTTCAGAGGCGAGGCCTCCCAGTACACCTGGATCGGCGCGTCCTCCTCCCAGGGCGTGCCGCCGAACCAGGGCGTGCGGTAGATGCGCACGTCCGACTGGCCGTACATCGACACCCAGTTGATCGCGCCGGCGCCGGAGGAGGCGGCCTTGAAGCGGTCGGTGTGGGTGATGATCTTGTTGGTCATGTGGCCGCCCGCCGACCAGCCCATCTTCACCATCCGCTCGCCGTCGACCAGGCCGCGCTCGATCAGCGCGTCGACGCCGGTCATCACGTCGAGGTGGGACTGGTTGAAGTAGCTGCCGACCATGTCGCGCAGGAACTCGTCTCCGTAACCGGTGGAGCCCCGGTAGTTCGGCTGCAGGACCATCCAGCCGTGGGCGGCGAGCAGCTGGGGGTAGTCGATCCAGCTGCCGAAGGCGAACTTGTCGGAGGCGGCCGGCCCGCCGTGCGTCTGCACCACGAGCGGGTACCGCGTGCCGGCCTGGTACTCGAGCGGATACCAGAGCAGACCCTCGACCGCCTCGCCGTCGGCGCCGGTCCAGGTGATCGCCTCGACTTCGGGTAGCGCGAAGCGCTGGGCGTAGTCGTCGAAGATCGAGCTGACCTGTCGCAGATCGCCACCTTGGTCGCGCAGCCAGAGGTCGCCCGGCGAGGTCGTGGTGGAGAGCGCCATGACGTGCTCGCCGCGCTCGGGAAGGTAGTCCCAGCTGCGGAAGGAGTGGTCACCGGAGGTCAGGCGCTCGAACTGCTCGCTGCGCGGGTCGACCTCGAAGAGGTCCGATCGCACCCCGGTGTTGGCGAGGAAGACGATGCGCCCCGCAGCGGTCCAGCGTGCGGCATCGATGCCGTAGGGCACGTGCTCGAGCAGCAGGCGGTGGGTGCGGTTCGCCGCCGAGGTCGAAGGGCCGCTGGCGGGGACGAGGAAGAGGTTGGTGTTGTGGTACCCCTCGAAGCCGCTGTCGGCTCCGGCGAGGAACAGGACCTGCGTGCCGTCGGGCGACAGCTCACCGCCGCTCTCGTTCACCAGGTTGTCGGTGAGTCGCAGCCAGGTGTGTTCCGTCGGCGCCGCCAGATCTCCCGTTGCCTCATCTGCGGCCAGATCGAGTCGCCACACCTCGCTCTCGTCGGAGTCGTCGAACAGCGGTGTCGGAGCGCGGTGCACGATCACCGTCGAGGCGTGCTCGGCACTGAGGGACAACGAGAACGAAGTCACGGAGTGGTCGCCCTCGGTGATGCGCTCCGGTGCTGCCTCGCCGATCTCCGCGTAGGGCGAAGCGGGCATCGCCAGCCGCCAGAGATGCCGCTGCTTGAAATCCTGGTCGTAGTCGATGACGTCGTCCTGCGCCTTCTTGCGCTTCTTCTCCTCCTCGCTCTCCGGCTCCGAGGCGAGGAAGTAGAGATGACGACCGCCCCTGTCGAAGGCGAGCGACGCCGGGGAGCTCGGGTGCTCGAACAGACGGCGCGCCTCGCCGCCCGCGACGGGCAACAGGTACACCTGCGAGTGCTCGTCTTCGCCGCGCCGGGCGAGGAACACGATCGCATTGCCGTCCGGCGTCCACACCGGATCGTCCTCCCCGGCGTGCTCGCCGGCGGAGAAGGTGAGCTGGCGCGTCGTGCCGCCGTCGCGCTCGGCGATCCACAGGTGCGAGACCCTGCGGTTCTGCTCCCAGTCGCTGCCGCTGCGCACGAAGACGATCGCCGAGCCGTCGGGCGCCAGGCGGGCGCTGGAGATGCTCGGGGTGTCGATCAGGTCGACGATCGACATCGGCCGGGGCTCTGCGGCCGACGTCGCCGTTCCTGCGGTGAGAGCCGCGAGCAGCACCAGGGCGGCGACGGGCGGGCGGCGCCCAGTGTCGAGTCGTCGATGGGCGTGCGAGGGCGACGAGGTGCTCGTCGCCGTCGAGGGTCGTCGGGAGATTCTGGTAGCAGGCACGATCGGTTCCTCGTCGGGCTACGGTGGGAGGTGCGCCACCGGCACTCTACCGGGCGAGCCGCTACCTCAGAGGCCGGGAGGGGGGAGTGCCCCTCAGGCTCAGCAGTGCACGACGATCGCGCCGCGGCCGCGGGCGGCGATCTCACCGCAGAGCTGACGCGGCCGCCAGGTCGCGGTGTAGAGGGTGGCGAAGGAACGCTCGAAGTCCGAGGCAAACACGGGCTCGCTGCGCAGCGGTTCGTCGATCGAGGTCAGGGGCCTCGACGGCGCCCGTTCCAGCCACTCGAGCCACTCGTCGAGAGCTGCGGCGCGCTGGTGGGTGCGCGAGACCTGTTCGTAGGCCGGCCAGTCGCCACCGGTTCCCTGGTGGTTGGTGACCACCCGCCGGTCGCTGAAGCGGTGCGGGCGGTCGGGAGCCAGCTCGACCGCGAGGTGAGCGCCCTGGGCGTCGACCATCAGGAGGTTGTAGGCCATGTGGCAGCGCACCCTGGCGAGAGCCTGCGCCGCCTCCTCGACGGTGGCGCAGCGCTCGAGCAGCCAGCGCACGATCAGCGGTATCCCGAAGCCGTCGCCGACCACCCGGCGACCGCCGAAGGCCAGGGCGACGGCCAGCCCGTGCTCGTTGATGCCGTCCAGCGCGCCCCATAGACAGTCGCTCATCGACAGCACCCGCTTGGCGCCCCAGGTGGTGTGCCAGAGGGTGCCTTCCCAGAGCGCCGGGTCGTAGTCGTAGTTGCGCACCAGAACCGGTTCGCCCGTCGCCGGATCCCAGGTGGCGACGAGCGAGCAGCCGGTGAGGAAGGGAGGCGGGCGATAGAGGGTCAGGAAGCGCGCCGCGAGGTCTCCGGCGCCGGCGCCCCGCGCCACCGAGCACAGCTCCTCCCACAGCGGCAGCAGCTCCGGCATCTGACGCCCGAGCTGACGTCGCGACGCCTCGAGCGAGGGCGGCTCGTCGCGCTGACGCGACAGGAACCACCGTCGGTAGCCCGGCCACAGGCGCAGGAAGTGCTCGCGCCACCCGTCGTCGGGACGGGGAGCGTGGCGGGCGCTCAGCTCGATCGTGGTGCGCCGAGAACCCGGCCCCGGCCGCTCCTCGGCCAGCGGCTCCGGCGCGGTCAAGGCACAGCTCCCGCCAGCCGGCGGAGAGACCGGTTGCTCGCGGCCGGACGTGGCATCGCGCACCGGCGCCAGAGCGTCATCAGTAGATCTTGAAGCGGCCGATCTCGGGAGCGTGCTGCACGGCGTCGTCGCCCGCCGCCACGGTGCGGTACTGGCCGACGATGCCCTGGGCCCAGGCCCGGGCCCGGTCGGTGAGCTTGCCCTTCTCGTCCATCAGACGGCCGGGGGTGATCAGGATGCCGAGGTCGGCGCCTTCGTAGAGCAGGTCTCCGGCGCTGGCGATGCGCAGGAAGAAGCCCTCCCACTCGCGCTCCACCGTGCGGCGGTGGGTCTGCGGGCGCAGGAACTCCACCGAGCCGTCCTCTCCGAGGCCCCAGACTCCGGAGCGCGGTGCGTGGTTGACCAGGCGCAGGTCGTCGTCGGTGTGCTTGAGCACCATCTGCGACCAGCTGTCGATGTTCTCGGGATCCGACCAGCGCAGATTGAGCTCCTCGACGTCGATCTCGAAGTCGACTCCCATCCACTCGAGCAGGTGGAAGAGGAAGAGCGGAGCGTCGGCCTGGGCGAACGCCGCCAGGTTGGTCATCGACGAGGCGCCGGTGATCCGCGGATTGATCTCACCGAGGTAGACCTTGCCGTCGGCGCGATCGATCAGGTAGTCGACCTCGAAGTAGCCGCGGTAGCCCTCCTTGGCGAGCTCCTTGCCCAGCGCCACCGTCTTGCGGCGGGCCTGATCGCGGATGCGCCGGTTGAAGGCGTCGGCGAACACCTCGTTGCCGCACCAACCGCCGCGGTATGGGGTCATCTCCTCGAAGCCGACGAGCTCGGTCATCAGCGGTCCGACCAGCGTGCCGCAGCGGGTGATGCAGGCCTCGACCGCGGCCTGCACGCAGTCGACGCGCTTCATGATCTTGATCTCCTCGTCGGCCGGGAGCTCGTGCTTGATCTCGTCGAAGTCCTTCTTCTTCTTGACGAAGAAGGTGGTGTGGCCGGAATCGCCGAAGGAGGTCTGCAGCACCAGATCGGTGCCGAGCTTCTCGGCCGCCAGCTTGCGCAGCTTGCTCCAGCTGGTGACGTCCTTGGCGAGCACGTTCGGCACGCTCTGCACCCGCGCCCGGTTGCCGATCCGGGTGGTGTTGATCTTGTTGTCGATCTCGGTGCGCAGCTGCGCCGAGGGGAAGCACACCTCGAGGCCGAGCTCCTCGCAGAGCTGCTCGATCTCGTCGTCGAAGAAGAGGAAGAGCGCCTTGCCACTCGAGCCGCGGCTCTGGATGTACTCGCGCACCTCGGGGTGGCGCAGCAGGTACTTGTTGACGTCCTCGAGGCTCTGGAACGGCGGGTGGTCCTGCGGCGAGGGCACGAAGACGTTCGGGTGCTTGCCGTCGAAGCAGTCGATGTAGTTGATGAACCGGAAGCGGTGCACCCACTCGTCGATGTTCAGCAGGTTGAAGTTGGTGGCGCTGATGAAGAACACCGGCTCTTCGTTGCGATGGAAGAACCTGCGGATGTCCGAGACGCTCTCGAGCTTGCGCGCCTTGTGCGGAGCGTGCGGCAGCGGACCCGGTCGCCACATCGGCTTCTTCTTCGCCCGCGCCTCGCCCTGGTCGGGCGCCGCGGCGCCGCGCGAGCTCTTGGCGGGCACGCTCTTGTTCGGAGCAGCCTTGCCGGGCACGCCCTTGGTCGGAACGCTCTTGCCGGGTGCGGTCGGTTTGCGGGTCGGGGGATTGCTCTTGCCCATCGGGATCGGGATCTCGCTTTCTCGAAGTGTCTGGATTGCTGTTTCACCCGCGAGGCGGTGGCCGGCGCAGGATCGTTTCCGCGCCGTAGCTCGCGTCGCGCCGCCTTCGTGCGGCGCTCGCTCGGGGTGGTGTCGAACGGTGGGATCGGGGAGAGGGATCGGGACCGGGCGTCGCGATCGTCGGACCGGCACGCAGCGGCCGGGCAGACGGCTGGGTCAGTGGCGCGGCGCGCTCCGGGCCTGCTTCTCGAGCGCCTCCTCGGTGAAGATCCGCAGCCCGTACTCGGGCTTGTAGCCGTGGATCTCCTTGACGTCGAGCGCCCGCAGGTAGTGCAGGATGTCGCGGCTCATCACCTGGCCGGGGACGAGCACCGGGAAGCCGGGTGGATAGGGAGTGACGAATCCCGCCGACACGACGTCGCGGCCGGCGTCCATCGCCTGCTCGACCTCGCCGTCGAGCGACAGGTACTCGCAGTTCTCGGGGTCGTAGGCGAGGAACGACGCGGAGCGCATGTCGCCCTCGCGGGTGCTCGAGCCCGCCTCGCGGAAGACATCGTGGAAGTGCGAGAAGTTCGGCAGCGGTGGCAGCTCGACGGTGAGGCTGCGCACCTTGCGCTCGAAGAGTGACTTCTCGGCCGGGTTCTGGTCCTCGAGCTCCTCCTCGATCTCCTCGGCGATGCGCACCAGCACCTCGACGAGGTGCGCCATGGCGCCGCGGCTGGTGCCGATGTGCACCATGAACAGCACCGTGTTGCGCGACGTCTTGTTGATCTGGATGTCGTGACGGTCGATGAGGTGCTTCTTGAAGGTGTCGCCGTCCATGCCGGCGGCGCCCACCTCCAGGGTGACCCGGGTGGGATCGAGCGCGAACTCGTCGCCGATCCACGCCTCCTCCATCGCGTTCCATCCCTGGTCCTGGCCGTAGTAGGTGTCCAGCTTGCTCGGCCGGTAGTCCTCGGGGATCAGGTCGGCCGGTCCGAGCACGTTGAAGTAGCGGGCGAGCAGCGGGTGGCTCTTGATCTTGCGACGCAGCGTCATCGCGTACTCGATGCTCTTCTGCACCAGCTCGTAGCCCTCGAACTCGACCTGCCGCCGGCCGGCATCGAGCGAGGCGAGGATCTGGTAGTTCGGTGACGTCGAGGTGTAGGTCATGTAAGCCGACTGGAATGCTTCGCTGGCACGCTGCTCGAAGTCCTGGTCCCAGACGTGGATCATCGACCCCTGGCGCAGCGAGGTGAGCGTCTTGTGGGTCGACTGGGTGGCGTACACCCGCAACCTGACGCGCTCGGGATCGACCACCGGGGAGCCGTCGAGCCAGCGCGGGTCGTCGTCCTTCCACTGCTCGCCGGCGAAGCGCGCGAAGCGCTCACGGTGGGCGGGGCTGCGGAAGCGGTCGCGCAGCAGCTGGGCGGTGTGCATCGCGGTGCGTCGGCGCAGCGTCGGGTTGAAGCGCGCGAAGGCGAACCAGGCCTCGTCCCAGAGGAAGATCATGTCCGGCTTGATCGCCAGCACCTCCTCCATGACCCGCTCCGGGTTGTAGGTCAGGCCGTCGAAGGTGCAGTTGGTGAGCATGATCATGCGCACCCGGTCGAGCTTGCCGTCGCGGCGCAGATCGATCAGGTGCTGCTTGATCTGGCGCAGCGGGATGGCGCCGTACATCGAGTAGCGCGACAGAGGGTACGGATCCATGTAGACCGGCAGGCCGCCGGCCAGCTGCAGCGCGTAGTGGTGCGACTTGTGGCAGTCGCGCGAGCAGAGCACGATGTCGCCCGGACGGATCAGGGCGTGGCTGACGATCTTGTTGGCGGTCGAGGTGCCGTTGGTGACGAAGTAGCTGCGCCGCGCTCCGAAGGCACGTGCCGCGAGCTCCTGGGCGTCGCGCAGGGCGCCCTGCGGCTGGAGCAGCGAGTCGAGGCCGCCGGTCGTCGCCGACGTCTCGGCGAGGAAGATGTTGGCGCCGTAGAAGCGCCCGAGGTCCTGGATCCAGTTCGAGCGCGCGATCGACTTGCCGCGCGAAAGCGGCATGGCGTGGAACACCCCGGTGGGCTTGCGCGAGTGGGACTTGACGGCCTGGAAGAAGGGCGTCTGGTAGCGCTCGGCGATGCCCTTGAGGATGTTGACGTGCAGCTCGGGATAGTCCTCCTGGCGGTAGAAGACGCGGCGGAACGGGAGCTTGCCCGAACCGGTGATCTCCTCGACCGGGGTGTCGGTGACCAGGAAGAGGTCGAGCTCCGGGCGCAGGGCCTTGAGCATGCGACCCAGCGCCGGCGTCGACTCGCCACCGATCGACTCGTCGAGTCGGTGCGGCCCGAGGGCGGCGAGGTACGAGTGCAGAACGTCGAGGCGGCGCTCGGAGCGGAACGGCACGTCGTAGCGCAGCACGCACGACTGGATGTTGTAGTTGAACAGCACCGCGATCAGCGCGTCCTCGAAGCTCGGCACGATGACCACGTCGTAGACGAACTCGTCCTCGTCGCGGCGCAGCTCGCGCAGGCTCGAGCGCAGCTCCTGCTCCTCCTCGTCGTCGAGCTGGTCGACCACCAGGACCTCGGCGTAGGGGCGCGACTCGGGGGGCAGGCCGAGGCTGAACGACTCGCCCTGCTCGCTACGCGGCTCCTCCTCGACCGCGGCGCGGCGGCGCAACGCCTCGGTGTCTCGACGGCGGTAGCTGCCGCTCGAGAGCAGCCGCACGATCTTCGCGGTCTTCGCCGCCAGGGAGTTGTAGCTCTTCTTGGCGAGCAGCTGGCGCAGGTCGGCGAGTGTGCGCTTTCCGGGGAATGCCCAGTAGAACTCGATCGGCTCGAGCTGGTCCATCGCCGCCTCGACCTTGGCGGCTGTCGTCTCGGTGCCGCGGCCGGCCTTGCGGGCACGCGAGAGGTTGTCGGCGCCGCGCTTGAGCTGGTCCCAGAGGTCGGTGCGCAGGTTCGAGGCGTTGTAGTAGCGGTCGAGGCCGGACGGGCCGCTGGCGCTCGGTCGCGGTGCCTTGCGTGCCGGCGATTCCGCCTTCGGCGCGGCGCTGGCGGCGCCGGAGGTCTGTGTCTGCGTCGGCTGATCAGCTGCCATGCGAGCTTCCCTTCACCGGCACTTCGATCGGCGCCGGGACGAACTCGCCCGGCTCCTCGGCGCTCGGCGGCCCGGCGATCTCGTGGGCCGGTGGCGCGTGCACGACCTGTCCAGGTCGTGCCGGCTTCTCCAGCCTGCCGAGGGTTCCGAGATATCCATCGTAAGGGCTTTCACGGTAGAGCGTGAAATCGACCTGGCGGTCGCGGAAGCTCTTGAGAGGCTGACCGAGCCCACGCAGACCGCGCTCGCGGCCGCGCCGCACCCGCCCGAGGTCGAGCTCGATCGGGATGATCTCGGGAGCTTCGCCTGCGACGTGCAGCACGTCCCCCGCCGGGCCGACGATGATCGAACGTCCGACACCGCCGGCGTCGAGCCCGTTGACGTCGACGAAGTAGCACTGGTTGGTGACCGCCGAGGAGCGCGCGATCGACAGCTCGACGTCGCGGTCGATGGTGCCGGTGAGCGATGGGTGCAGGATCAGCTCGGCCCCCATGGCGGCGAGCGTCCGGGTGGTCTCCGGGAACCACATGTCGTAGCAGATCGAGACCCCGATGCGGCCGGTGTCCGGCACGTCGAAGGTGACGAAGCGATCGCCCGCGGCGATGCCCGCCTCGTAGGGCAGGAAGGGGAACTGCTTGCGGTAGCGGTCGACGACGACGCCCTGCGGCGAGATGATGGGAGCCGTGTTGTAGATCCTGCCGTCGCGGCGCTCGTAGAGCGAGCCCGGGATCAGCCAGATGCGGTGCTGGCGCGCGATCTGCTGGAACTGCTCCTCGACCGGACCGGGCAGCTCGACCGCCCGCGAGGGGTCGGCGCCGAACGGCGCCAGCTCGCTGAACAGCACCAGCTGCACCCAAGGGAAGAGCGCCATGGTGGTCTCGAGGCGCTGGATCATCACCGCCCGGTTGTCGGCGTTGTGGATCCGCATCTGGATCGCGGCGATGGCGATGTGGCTCATGCTCGTTCCCCCGCGAAAGCGTTCAGGCGATCCACACCGTCTTCACGTTGACCAGCTCGAGCAGACCCTCGCGCGACAGCTCGCGCCCGTAGCCGGAGTCCTTGACGCCGCCGAACGGAAGCCGTGGATCGGACTTCACCAGTCCGTTGACGAACACCGATCCGCTCTCGATGTCGCGGATCAGGCGCGCCTGCCGCTGGGCGTCGGCGGTCCACACGCTGGCGCCGAGGCCGTACGGCGAGTCGTTGATCTTCTCGACCAGCTCGAGCTCGTCCTCGAAGCGGTAGACCGTCGCCACGGGGCCGAAGAGCTCCTCCTTGGCGACGTCGCTCCCGGGATCGAGATCGGTGACGACGCCGGGCTGGAAGAAGAAGCCGTCGCGATCGATGGCGCGAGCACCGCTGCGCACCGTGCCGCCGGCCCGCTCGATCGCCTCGACCTGTCGCACCAGCTCGTCGCGCAGGTCCTCACGGGCGATCGGACCGATGTCGACGCCGGTGTCGCGTGGATCGCCGACCCGGCGAGCCTCCATCACGGCGACCATGCGCTCGAGCGCCTGGTCGTAGATCGAGGCTTCGAAGAAGAATCGCTTCGCCGCGATGCAGCTCTGGCCGTTGTTGAGGCAGCGCGACTGCACCGCGACCTCGATCGCCGCTTCGAGATCGGCGTCGGCGAAGACCGAGAAGGAGTCGCTGCCGCCGAGCTCGAGCACGCTGGGCTTGAGAGCTTTGCCGGCGGCCGATCCCACGGCGCGCCCGGCGCGGGCGCTGCCGGTGAGGGTGACGCCGCGGACTTCGCGCCTGGCGATCAACTCGGCGGCCTGATCGTTGTCGAGGAAGAGGGCCTGCACGACCCCTTCCGGTGCGCCGGCGGCGAGCGCCAGCTTCTCGATCTCGAGGGCGCACTGGGGAACGTTCGGCGCGTGCTTGAGCAGCATCGTGTTGCCCACAGCGAAGGCGGGGGCGAGGAAGCGGAAGACCTGCCAGAACGGGAAGTTCCACGGCATCACGGCGAGCACCGGACCGATCGGGTCGTAGCGCACGTAGGCCCTCGAGCCGTCCGACTCGCGGTCCTCCGCGCGCAGCATCTCGGCGCCGTGGTCGGCGAAGTGGCGGCAGACCCAGGCGCACTTCTCGGCTTCGCCGCGACCCTGGGCGAGAGGCTTGCCCATCTCCAGCGCCATCATCGCGGCCAGCCGCTCCTTGCCCTCCTCGAGCAGGTCGGCCAGGCGCTTCAGCTTGGCGGCGCGCTCCTCGAAGGGGACCTTGCGCCACTGCTCGAACGCCGCCCACGAGCGCTGGGCGGCCTGCTCCATCGCGGCGTCGGAGTGGAGATCGAAACGGGCGACGACCTCGCCGCTGCTCGGGTCGAGACTGCGGTATTCGACAGACGGCACCGATTGCTTCGCCATCAGTGCGCCACCCGGCTCCCGGAGCTCAGCGCCTCGGCGAACTTCGCCGCCGACTGCTCCAGGATCCCGAGGGCTTCGTCGAGCTGGTCGTCCGCGATCACCAGCGGCATCAGGGTGCGGATGGTGGCGCCGTTGGCGGTCATCAGCAGCAGGCCGGACTCGCGCGCCGCGGCGACCAGGGCGTTGGCGCCCTCGGCCCAGGCGCGCCCGTTCTCGTCGACGACGTCGATGGCGCACATCGCGCCCAGTCCTCGCGGCCTGGTCAGGTGGTCGTGCTGGGCGGCGATCCTCTGGAGACATGCGAGGGTCTTCTCGCCGATGCGCTCGGCGCGCTCGCAGAGGTTCTCCTGCTGCAGCACGTCGAGGACCGCGAGGGCGGCGGCGCAGGCCACGGGGTTGCCGCCATAGGTGCCTCCGAGGCCGCCGATCTGCGGCGCGTCCATCACCTCCCGACGTCCGGAGACCGCGCTGAGCGGCATGCCGCCGGCGAGCGACTTGGCCATGGTGACGAGATCGGGCTCGACGCCGTAGCGCTCGATGGCGAAGTAGGTGCCGCAGCGACCGAAGCCGCTCTGCACCTCGTCGCAGATCAGCAGGATGCCGTGCTCCCTGGTGACCTCGCGCAGCACCCGCGCCGCCGCCGGGTGGATCGGCACGAAGCCGCCCTCACCGACGACCGGCTCGAAGATCAGCGCAGCGATCGAGTCGCTGGCGATGTGGTAGGCGAAGAGGTGGGCGAAGGCCTCGCGGCAGGCGGCCTCGACACCTGCATCGTCAGGGGCGCTCGGAGCGTAGAACGGCTCGAAGGGCAGGCGGTAGACCTCCGGCGCGAACGGGCCGAAGCCGGCTGCGTACGGATGCACCTTGCCGGTCAGCGTCATGGTCAGCAGGGTGCGTCCGTGGTAACCGCGCTCGAAGCAGATCACCGCCTGCTTGCCGGTCGCCGAGCGGGCGATCTTCACCGCGTTCTCGACCGCCTCGGCGCCGGAGTTGAAGAAGGCGGTCTTGGCGTCCTGCACCGGCACCAGCGCGTTGAGGCGCTCGGCGAGCTCGACGTACTCCTCGTACATGGCGACGTGCCAGCAGGTGTGCAGGTACTTCTCGCCCTGAGCCCGGATCGCGTCGACCACGCGAGGGTGGTTGTGGCCGACGTTCAGCACGCCGATGCCGCCGCAGAAGTCGATGTAGCGCCTGCCTTCGCGGTCCCAGAGCTCGGCGCCGCGCGCCTTGCTGACGAAGATCGGGGCGACGTTGAACGGGCCACGCGGGATCGCTCGCTGGCGGCGCTCGAGCAGCTGCTGATGGGTCTGGGTCATGGAGGTTGCCTTCTCTTTGGAACCGTCGGCGCTCGTCGGGATCGGAGACCGGACGGCGGCCTTTCGGGTGTCTTTCGGGGGTCGCTTGAGGGTGACTGAGGGGATGTTGGTCAGCGAGGGTCGGGAGCGGTGGCGGGATCTCGAGGAGACCCGGGGCGCGGATCGAAGACGGCTTCTCCGCGGTCGCCGGAGCGCGCCGACGGCGGTGTCGACGGGCGCGGATCGCAGGCGCGACGCTGGGCCGCCTGCCTCGATTCCTGGCGGACCCGTCGGCCAGGCTCGCTTCCGTTTCGTCGCATCGATCGCCGGAGGGCGGCCGGCTCGAGCGTCGAGGCTGGCGGGTCGTATCGGGCGCGCTCGCGAACCACGATCGGCCGCGTCGGGCTGAAGCCCTCGGAAGCCACTGAAGGCTATCAGAGGTGCCGCCGGAGGCAAGGGAGACGAGGTTCTGTCGGCAACCGAGTTTTGCTGGTCCCAAGGAGCCTGGGCCACTCCTCAGCGGATCCAGGGGATCCAGCGGCTCATCGGCAGGCGGCGCGCCGGAGGACGGGGGAATCCGAGCGGCTGTGCGCGTCGTGGCGGCGGATGCTGGCCGGTCTCGGCGTCGGCGCGGTGCAGCCGGTCGGCCGCCTTGCGGGTGGTCGCCTGACGGTCGCCGACCCGGTCGAGCCACGGGTGGGGTCGGAAGCGGTCCATTGTCGGGACTCCGGTCGGAGAATGGCGAGGATGGTGGGTGGCGAGGTTGTCGTCGTCACCCGTCTCCAGGGGAGCAGGTCAGGCGGCGACACATCGGGCGTCGGAGTCCTCGAGCAGCAGGTCGAGCTCCGGGTCGAGGCCGCGACAAGCCGTGCGCAGGGCGAGCCGGAAGTCCGCCGAGCGCAGTCCGGCGAGCCAGCTCCGGTACTCGGCGATCCGCACCGGGGCGGGGCTCGGTAGCCGGTGCACGATGGCGAGGCGCAGCAGCGAGGCGGCGCTGCGGGTGGAGGTGCAGTCGGGTCCTTGCATCGGGTCCATGACGAGTCTCCTTCTCGTGTCGCTTCGCGGGATCGGTGGCTCGGACGGTGTCTTCGCGATCTGGCGAAGGCGTGTGGCGTCGTCGCCGCCTCTCAGCTCCACCTGCGCAACCGGGAGCAGAAGTGCAACACTCGGTCCGAGCCCGAGCAGACAGCTGTGGTCGTGGGCTGAGGGGAGACAGTCGCGCGGTCGGCACACCCGGAGCTGGATCGGATGAGCGATGACACAGGCGGTACGGATCGACGAGGAGATCTGACCGTGCTGCTCGAGCGGGCGCGGGATCCCTCCGACCCGGAGTCGGTCGAAGAGCTGATCCGCGCGGTCTACGCCGAGTTGCGCAAGACGGCGGGCTCCCTGATGCGACGCGAGCGGGCCGGCCACTCCCTCGTCGCCACCGACCTGGTGCACGAGGCCTACTTCCGCCTCTTCCGCGAGGGCGCGTCGTGGGAGGACCGGCGACACTTCTTCGGCTCCGCTGCGATCGCCATGCGCCGCGTGCTGATCGACCACGCGCGGCGCAAGAAGGCCGGGCGCCGCATCCCCAGCGACGAGCTCGTCGAGCTGGAGCCGGACAACGAGCCCTTCGAGCTCCCCGATCTCGATCTGCTCGCCCTCGACCGCGCCCTGACCCGCCTGGCCGAAGTGCACCCACGGCAGGCGGAGATTGTCGAGCTGCGCTTCTTCGCCGGTCTCAGCGAGTCGGAGGTCGCCGACCTGCTGCAGGTCTCCCGCATGACCGTGAGCCGCGACTGGAAGGTGGCGCGGCTGCGTCTGCAGCGGGAGATGCGGGCGGGCTGAAACCGCGGGGGACCGGGGCGGCCTCGAAGTCGAGGCCTCGCCTGAGGTCTGTGGCTCTGCACCGCCAAAGCACCGCCACAGCATCGGCGCCGGCGGCGTGCGCCGGCCCGAGGAGCCTCGTCATCGCCGCGACGGGAGCCGCGGCGCCGACCGGGTGAGAGGGCAGATCTCGGAGGAGAAAAAAAGTCTGTTGCACAGGCCGGCGTTCTTGCGCAGGTCTCGGTGAAGGAACGAAACGCGGCGGCGCCCGGTGCTGCCGAACCTGAACCGAAAGAGCCCCCCGGGCTCCAACCCACCCAAGGGAGATCCACCGTGAAGAACCTGTCGTGCAAGAACCTCCTCCTCGGCGTCGCCGGCGCGACGCTGCTGTCCCTCGGCCTCACGGCGCCCGCCGCCGCGACGATGCACGCCGAGCTGGCCTCCAACCTGATCGACTTCCGTGTCGACGTCCCCTACCGGAGCGTGACCCTGCGGGTCAGCGGCCAGGGCGTCGATGTGCAACGCACCTTCAGCGACCAGGAGGCTCTCAGCTTCGCGCCGTCAGAGCACGGCCTCGCCGACGGCACCTACGCCTGGGAGCTGGTCGCCAACCCGATCGCCGGGGAGCGCGAGGACGGCGCCGGTGCGGCCGAAGCCGAGTCGACGTTCGGCTACTTCACCGTCGCCGGCGGCGTGCTTGTCGATCCGGAGCTCTCCGAGGTCGCCGAGGCGCCTCGGGCCGCGGCCTCGGAGGCGGGCATCCAGGGGGTCGCCGCCTCGGCGCAGGTGTTCACCACCGACCTGATCGTCGACGGCAGCGCCTGCGTCGGCGTCGACTGCGCGTCGAACGAGAACTTCGGCTTCGACACGATCCGCCTGAAGGAGAACAACCTGCGGATCAAGTTCGACGACACCAGCTCGAGCGGCAGCTTCCCCGACAACGACTGGCAGCTGGCCGCCAACGACACCAACAACGGCGGCGTCAACCGCTTCTCGATCGAGGACGTCACCAACTCGAAGACCCCCTTCACGGTGCTGGCAGGAGCGCCCAACAACGCCCTGTTCGTCGAGGACAGCGGTGACATCGGCATCGGCACCAACGCTCCGGCGGTCGAGATGCACATCGTCGACGGCGACAGTCCGACCCTGCGCCTGCAGCAGGACCAGTCGGCCGGTTTCCAGGCGCAGACCTGGGACATCGTCGGCAACGAGGCCAACTTCTTCGTCCGCGACGTGACCAACGGTTCCAAGCTGCCTTTCCGCATCAAGCCGGGGGCGCCGGACGATTCGATCTTCGTGACCGACAGCGGTGACGTCGGACTGGGCACCGACACCCCGGGCGGCGCTCTGCAGGTGCAGCGTGCGACGGGTGCTTTCGAGAACATCCTGACCCTGCAGAACAACTCGGGTGTCGGCTTCGTCCTCACCAACACATCCGGCGAGTCCGTCAACAGCGTCTACACCTCGATCAACAACCTCGCCAGCCTCTACACGGTCAACTTCGCCGACGGCGACGGCGCGGAGCTGTCCATCGACGCCGACGGCAACGTGACGATCACTGGAACCCTGACCACCACGGGAACCACCTGTGGCGGCGGCTGCGACCTGGTCTTCGCCGAGGGCTACGAGCTGCCGACGATCGAGGAGCACGCCGCGGCGATGTGGAGCAACGGCTACCTGCCGAACGTCGGCCCGACCATCGAGAACGAGCCGATCAACCTGAGCGAGAAGACCGGCCGGATCCTCAACGAGCTCGAGCATGCTCACATCTACATCTCTCAGCTGAACACCCAGGTGCACGATCTGAGCGCCGAGGTGGAGCTCAAGGACGCGCAGCTGCGGGCGGTGCTCGAGCGGCTGGAGCGTCTCGAGCATCGTGTCGGGGGCGAGTAGAGCCCAGCTTCCGAGATCGACCCTCTCCTCCCAGTGCGAGGGGAGCCGTGCGCCGGGCATGCAGGAATGCGTGCCCGGCTGTCTCGTTGCCGGGCGCTTGGACGCTCGGTGTCCCCCTCGCCCCGCTCCTCCCGTCCTCCCACTCGTGCCCCTCTCCCTGTTCAGCGCCGGCCCTTAGGCTGCAATGATCCGGAGCAGGCAGGTGAATCGAGAAACCGGAAGTCCGAGCCACGACCTCGACTGGCACGATCGGGTCGCCGACATCGTCGTCGAGGCGTCGGAGCTGCAGGCCGACGAGCGGGACGAGTACCTCGTGGCGGCCTGTGGCGACGATGCCGCGATGCTCGCCGAGGTGCGCTCCCTCCTCGACGAGGAGGCGAACGCCGACGACGGTTTCCTCGCGGTGCCCGTGCCCGAGCGCCTCGGCGCGTCGCCGTATGCCCCGGTCGAGGGATCGGGTGAGGCGGAGTCGCGAGCGCCGGACAGAGTCGGCCCCTACCGCCTCGTCGAGCGCCTCGGTGCCGGCGGGATGGGGGCGGTGTTCCTCGCCGAGCAGACCGAGCCGGTCGAGCGTCGCGTCGCGGTCAAGCTGATCCGCGGCCTGCAGTCCGAGAGGGCGCGACGTCGGTTCCAGGCCGAGTGCCAGGCCCTGGCGCACCTCAATCACCCGAACGTCGCCTCGATGTACGAAGTGGGCTCAGTCGAGCACGGCGACGAGCCGCTGCCCTACATCGCGATGGAGTGGGTCGCCGGCAAGCCGATCCACCAGTGGTGCGACGAGAGACGGGACTCGCTGCGCCAGCGTGTGCGGCTGTTCCTCGGCGTCTGCGCAGGGATCGCGCACGCGCACGAGAACCAGGTGCTCCACTGCGATCTCAAGCCGAGCAACATCCTGGTCACCGAGGTGGACGGCGAGCCGCGCGCCAAGGTCATCGACTTCGGCATCTCCCGCGCTCTCGGTGACGGCTCGCCCAAGGCGCGCGCCAAGCGCTTGACCACGGACCTCTTCATGGGCTCGCCCCTCTACATGAGCCCGGAGGCCGCCGACACCGGCCGGCGTCGACACCTCGACACGCGCAGCGACGTCTACTCGCTCGGCGTGGTGCTCTACGAGCTGCTCTGTGGAGTCCTGCCCGTGGATCCCGACCAGCAGGTGGGGTGGGCGCTGCTCCACCGGGTGAACCAGCAGCAGGCCCCTCCCCCGAGCGATCGCCTGCGGGCCGTCGACGCACCTTCGCGCGAGGTGATCGCCGAGTGCCGTTCCACGAGCTCGCGCCGTCTCGCCTCTGCACTACGCGGCGATCTCGACGCGGTGGTGCTCAAGGCGATGTCGCCCGATCCCGCCGCCCGCTACGGTTCGCCCAGGGAGCTGGCGGCCGATCTCGAGCGCTACCTGGCGCGCCAGCCGGTGACGGCGCGCCCGGCCCGCCCCGGCTACGTGCTCGGCCGCTTCGTGGTGCGCCGGGCGTCCGCCGTGGTCGCCGTGGGCGTGGTGATCCTGGCGCTGCTGGCTGGCCTGGTGGGCCGCACCCTCGAGGCGCGACGGGCCAACGAGGCGGCCAGGCAGGCCGAGGCGGCGTTGGCGGAGTCCGAGCAGGTGCGCGAGTTCGTCGTGCGCCTCTTCGACGCCGCCGATCCCGAGAGCGGCGGCCGGGGTACCACCGTCGAGGAGGTGCTCGATCGTGGACTCGAGCAGCTCGAGACCGATCTCGTCGACCTGCCGCTGGTGCGCGCCGAGCTGTTGCTGACGATCGGCAGCATCTACGACAAGCTGGCGCTGTACACCCGCGCCGAGACGGTGCTGCGGCAGGCGCTGGAGCTGCGCCTCGCCGAGCTGCCTCCGGGACACGAAGAGGTGCTCGAGACGCGCGACTTCCTCGGCGTCCTGCTGCGCAAGGCGAGGAACTTCGAGGCCGCTGCCGAGCAGCTCGAGCTCGTCCTCGAGGGCAGGCTGGCGGATCCCGACGTCCACCCGGAGCGCCTGGCCCTGGCCTACTCCCATCTCGGCAACCTGCGCTGGGCCCAGGATCGTTTCGAAGCCGCCGAGGTCCACCACCGCGAGGCGCTGCGGATCCGTGAGGAGAACGACGTGCCGGCGGGGGCGATCGCGGAGTCGGCGAACAACCTCGGCGTGCTGCTCAACAGCCAGGGCCGCGACGAGGAGGCGTTGCCGTACCTCGAGCTGGCCGCCGAGAGGTTCGACGAGCAGTTCGGACCGCGGCACAACAGCACCGCGGCGGCGATCAACAACCTCGGCCTGGTGCTCCGCCGGACGCCGCGGTGGCGGGAGGCGCTCGACCACTTCGAGCGCGCCGGTGCGACGTGGAGCGAGCTGCTGGGGCGCGAGCACCCACGCACGCAGTTCGCTCTCCGCAACCGGCTCAGCGAGCTGCAGCGACTGCACCGCTGGCCGGAGGCGCTCGCGGCTGCCCGCGAGCTGGTCGAGGTCACCGTGGCGGTGGACGACGCTCTGGCGCAACCGCGGGCACACCGGCTGCTGAGCACCGTCGAGCGCCTCTCCGGCGACGCCGAAGCCGCGGTGCGCTCGGCCGAGACCTCGGTGCGGCTGCACACCGAGCGGGTCGGGGCGGATCACGCGGCGACGCTGCGTGCCCGTCGGGTGTTGGCGCAGGCGCTGCTGGCGGCGAAGAGACCAGGCGCCGCGAGGAGCGAGATCGAAGAGGTCGTCGACCGGTTCGCCGCACTCTCCGGCGCCGCCGCCGACGAGACCCTGCTCTCCCTCTCGACGCAGGCCGAGATCTGGATCGCAGAGGGCGACACCGAGCAGGCGGTCGAGCAGCTGCGCCAGGTCGTCGCGGCGCGCGAGGCCGAAGGGGGCTCGGGCCGATCGAGCCTCGCCTACGGCCGACTCGCCCTCGGCGAGGCGCTGACTGCAGCGGGGCGCAGCGGCGAGGCGATCGAGCTGCTCGAGCTGGCGCGGCAAGGGTTCGTCGCATTGCACGGCGAGCAGCATCCCAACGTCGTCACGGTCGACGCGGCGCTCTCGCTGGCGTTGCAGGAGGACGGAGCGGTCGACCAGGCGCGGCAGGCCCTGTCGCGCGCGGTGCAGGCAGCGGCCGAGCTCTTTCCGGCGGGCGACGCCGACCTGGGGCGCTACCGCCGACGTCTCGCCGATCTCGCCGTCATCCCCTGAGTCGCGCCGCCCGATGCCTCAGCGCCGACGGCGTACCGCCGCGCCGCAGCGCCGCAGGATCTGCTCGAGCAGCAGCGCCGAGGTGGCGAGGTTCAGTCGGACGTGCCCGCGCCCGGCATCGTCGTCGCGGGCGGCGAACTCCCTGCCGTCGCTGAAGGCGACCCGGGCCTCGCGCAGGAAGAAGTCGAACGGTTCTTCACCCAGCTCGAGAGCGCGGCAGTCGAGCCACATGAGGTAGCTGCCTTCGGGAGTGGTGGCGCGCGCCGCTGGCAGCTCCTCTGCGAGCAGGCCGAGCGCGAGCTCGCGATTCTCCCGCAGATAAGAGCGCGCCGCGCCGAGCCAGGTCTCGCAGCGCGGATCGGTCCAGGCGGTGATCGCCGCGGCGGAGTCGAGAGGGCCCGAGTGGCCGATCAGGTGGGGCGGCAGGGTGCGCTGACGCCGCTTCAGCTCGGGCGAGCCGAAGACGGCGACGGCGACGGTCAGCCCGGCGATGTTGAAGGCCTTGGTGGCCGAGCTGAGGGTCACGGTGCGGGCGGCGATCTCCGGCGCCAGGCTGGCGAAGGGAAGGTGTGGCGAGCGCTCCTCGTCGCGGTGCAGTGTGAGGTCGGCCCAGATCTCGTCGCTGACCACGACCAGCCGGAAGCGCTCGGCGAGCTCCGCCAGGCGCTCGAGCTCGGCGCGTGTGAAGACGCGACCGCTCGGGTTGTGAGGATGGCTGAGCAGGAGCAGGCGGGGCGGCCTCGGGGCGCTGTCGAGGCGCCTCTCCAGATCGTCGAAGTCGATCTCGTGGTGCAGGGCCGGGGCGCCGCTTGGATCCATGCTCCGCCGCGCCACCAGTCGGCTCTCGATGCGGAGTCTGCCGGCACCGTCGACGGCCTGGTGGAAGGGGCCGTAGATCGGCGTCAGCAGCACGACCCCCTCGCCGGGCTCGCTGTGCAGCAGGATCTGCGAGTCCACTCCCTGCAGCACGTTGACCAGCGAGTAGACCGCGCCCGGATCCACCGTCCAGCCGTACCGCGCCTGCTGGCGCTGCACGAAGGCCTCACGCAGGCGCGGGTCGATCGGCAGCGGGGGGTAGCCGACGCCATCCACCTCGATCTGCTCGATCAGCGCTTCGCGGATCGCGTCGGCGATCGGGAAGTCCATCTCGGCGACCCAGCAGGGGAGCACGTCGCCGTCGTGATGGGTCCACTTGAGGCGCCGTCCGCGGCGCATGGCCGCTGCATCGATGTCGCTCCAGCGCGCGTGCAGCGCCTGCCGAGCTGCCTGGCTCACCGTCTGGTCACCACGCTGCCCGCTCGAGACCGCTCAGAGGCGACCGGCGATCACGTAGTCGAGCAGCGCCACCACCTGCTCGGGCTCGCGCGCCACCGCCAGCGCCGCGGCGTCGACCTCCTTCAGGGCGTGGGTGTGCGCCTCGGGATGCAGGACAACGAGGGGTTTGCCGAGCGCCGCCGCGAAGCCGGCGTCGAAGGCCGCGTTCCACTGCTTGTACTTCTCGCCGAAGCGCACCACCACGACATCGGCGTCGCGCAGATGGGTGCGGGTGCGGATGGCGTTGACCTGGGCTCCCTTGTGGTCCTTCCAGAACGGCTGCTCCTCCTCGCCGAGGATCGCCACCCCGCAGTCGTCGCTCGCCGCGTGATCGGTCACCGGGGCGGTGCAACGCACCGGCAGGCCGCGCTCCCGCACGCCCTGCTCGATCCGCTCACGCCAGTCGGAGTGGATCTCGCCGGCGAGATAGACGTTCCAGATCTTCGTCTCGTTGCTCATGTTCGCACTCCGTGCCGCGGCCGCAGGGTAGCAGCAGGAGCGGCGACCGGGCAGCGTCCGGCTCGGCGTGGGGTTGGTCTAGCATCGACACTCGAGACGCCGGCCGTCGAGGAAGACGGCCTGCGGCGCCGACGATTCCAGGAGACTCCGATGAGCCCCGAGCTGCCGCATCCGCCGATCGATCGCAATCTGCCTCAGTGGATCC
Source organism: Acidobacteriota bacterium (assembly GCA_003388555.1). Taxonomy (GTDB): domain Bacteria; phylum Acidobacteriota; class Thermoanaerobaculia; order Multivoradales; family Multivoraceae; genus QQVD01. The sequence goes on from QQVD01000052.1 coordinate 21,853, forward strand.
AGGACCACCTGGCCCTCTACCACGAGAAACCCGAGGAGGGTCACCTCTGGAACGGCGTGCCGACCCTCCTGCTCACCACCGTGGGACGCAAGTCGAAGCAGCGCCGGCAGCTGCCTCTGATCTACGCCGAGGACGACGGGCGCTACGTGATCGTCGCCTCCAAGGGCGGTGCGCCCGAGCATCCCGCCTGGTATCTCAACCTGCAGGACGATCCCAACGTCGTGGTACAGGTCGCCGGCGATCGGTTCCAGGCCACCGCCCGCACTGTCGACTCCCGGGAGCGCGCCCGACTGTGGCCGAAGATGGTCGAGATCTGGCCGCAGTACGACGACTACCAGGAGAAGACGGATCGCGAGATCCCGATCGTCGTGCTGGATCGCGCAGGCCGCGCCGGCTGAGCCGCCGATCGACACTTCCGCAACACGGTCAGCGTAGGAGCAGCCATGGCGAACGGACGACGCAGCGAAGGCGATTCGATCTTCCGCAGCCCGATGCTCTGGGGCGGCTGCGGCTGCTGCATCGGTTGCCTGCCCTTCCCATCGTGCTGGCGACCCTCGCCGGAGGCGGCGTGTTCTGGGGGATCCGCCAGAGCGGCATCCAACAGGAGGTGCTCGAGAGGGTGCGCGCGAGCACCGCGGTCGTCGAGCGGCTGGGGGAACCGATCGAGACGGGTTGGATGGTGCAGGGGTCGATCAGCGTGTCGCCGGGCAGCGGCGAGGCGGACTACTCGGTGCCCCTGAACGGGCCGGAAGGCGCCGGGCGGGTGTTCGTGGTGGCGGAACGCCGCGGTGGAGAGTGGGTCTTCTTCGAGCTCTACGTCGAGATCGAGGGCAGCGGCGAGCGCATCGACCTGCTCACCGCCGACGGCGGCGCTGGCTCGTTGGCTCCGGATCCTTCGCCGACCGAGGAGAAGGTGGTGCTCTCACCTCCTGGCGGCTCGTGGGGGGCGCGATCCGGTGCCGCCTCTCCGTGCTTCCTACGGCACGGCGGATGATGGGTCGTGGGCGGCGGGTCGGCCTGGCCCTGGCGCTCGTGCCGCTGGTGCTCTCCGCCTGCGGACCGGCCGGGCAGGGCGGGTCGAAGTCCTCCGCCTCGCCCGGTGGCGACCCGGCAGCGTCAGCGCTCCGCGAGCTCTACGGGAAGCAGCAGGCGCAGATCCCGATGCGCGACGGCGTGACGCTGAACACCGAGATCTACGCGCCGCTGCCCGGAGGGCCGCTCGGCGCTGGACCGTGGCCCCTCCTGCTGACCCGCACGCCGTACGGCCTGTCGCACGACGACGACGGCTTCCACCGCGCGCTGTCGACCTCCTACGCCGAGCTGGTCGGTGACGGCTACGTCTTCGTGTTCCAGGACATTCGCGGCCGCTACGGATCGCAGGGAGAGTTCGCCATGCTGCGCCCACCCCGCGCCTCGAGCGGCGCCGCGGTCGACGAAGCGAGCGACACCTTCGACACGATCGAATGGCTGCTTCCGCACGTGCCTGGCAACAACGGCAGGGTGGGCATGCTCGGCATCTCCTACGGCGGCTGGCTCACCGCCGTGGCGATGCTCGACCCGCATCCTGCGCTGACGGCGGCGTCGCCCCAGGCCTCTCCCGCCGACATGTTCCTCGGCGACGACTTCGCGCACAACGGTGCCTTCCGACTGAGTCCCAGCTTCGGATATGTGGCGCTGATGGAGAGCGGCCGGGAGAACGCGCCCTTCGACTTCGACCAGTACGACGTCTACGAGTGGTATCTCGAGATGGGGCCCTACTCGAACGTCGACCGCGTCTTCGGCGAGCCGAAACCGACGTGGGAGCTGTTCATGGACAACCCGAGCTACACCGACGCCTGGAAGGCGATCAGCCTGCTGCCGGTGCTGGCGCGGGTGGAGGACGTCGAGGTTCCCGCGCTCCACGTCGCCGGGTGGTGGGATGCCGAGGACTTCTTCGGTCCGCTGGCGATCTACCAGGGGCTCGAGCCTCACGATGCGCGGCAGGTCTCTCACCTGGTCGTTGGTCCCTGGCGACACGGTGGCTGGGCGCGCGGCGACGGCGCCAGCCTCGGTGCCATCGAGTTCGGCAGCAAGACGGCGGAGCACTACCGTCGCGAGATCGAGCGGCGCTTCTTCGCCCACCACCTGCACGGTCCCGCCGACGCCCGCGGCGCAGACGAGACGGAGGGCTGGAGCGGCGCCGAGGCGATCGTGTTCGAGACCGGCCGCAATCGTTGGCGCACCTTCGATGCCTTCCCTCCGAAAGAGTCCGAGACGCGCAGGTTGTACCTGCATCCAGGCGGCAGCCTCGGCCTGCAACCGGGCGCTCCGGATGGCGCTCCACCGTACGACGAGTACATCTCCGATCCCGCCGATCCAGTGCCCTACATGCCGCGACCGATCCCGGGCTTCTGGCAGGGTGGCCAGGCGCTGTGGAAGGTCACCGACCAGCGCTTCGCCGACCACAGGCCCGACGTCCTCAGCTGGCAGGGGCCGCCTCTGGAGGAGGACCTGACGGTCTGCGGCGACGTGCGGGTCCATCTCGTCGCTTCGACCAGCGGCGCTGACAGCGACTGGATCGTCAAGTTGATCGACGTCTACCCGGAGCAGCTGCCGGAGAACGGACCGTACGCCGCCGAGATGGCCGGCTTCCAGCTGATGGTCGCAGACGAGGTGTTCCGGGCCCGATTCCGCGACTCCTTCGAGAATCCCTCCCCGGTGCCCGCCGGCGTGCCGCTGGCATACGACTTCTCGCTCGGAGCGCGATGCCACACCTTCCTCGCCGGACACGCGCTGATGGTCCAGGTGCAGTCGACCTGGTTCCCTCTGATCGGGCGCAACCCGCAGACCTGGGTGGAGATCCCCGAGGCGGTGGCTTCCGACTACCGACCGGCGACGCAGCGCATCTGGCGTGATCCCAGCGGCGCTCCGGACCGGGCGAGCTTCCTCGAGCTGCCGGTGCTCGGGAACGCGGAGGAGTGACCCGGCGCTACGGCGGGGATGGTCAGGGGGCGTCCGATCGCCGGACGGCAGTCAGGATGGCGGTGGCGATCGACAGACCGCTGAGGAAGGCCCCTTCGACCCGAGAACCGGCGCACCAGTCGCCGCAGAGACCGAGCCTGAGCTGCTCGTCCCAGAGAGAGCCACCGTCGAGGGGATCGTCGGCCATCGAGTAGCGCCAGCGGTGGGCCGCCACCGGTGGGCGCCCTGCCGCCAACTCGGTCGCGTCCTTGTCCCGGAACCGACCGGGATCACCAGTGCTCCGTCCAGCGACGTGCTCGAAGGTCTCGATGAGGGCGCGGCAGACGTCGGCTGGATCGTCGTCGAAGTGTGCAGAGCTCCATTCGGGTCCGGCGTGCAGCACCCAGGACTCGGCGCTGGGGCGTCCCGGCTTCGACGAGTCCCGCGCCACCCAGCGCAGTGGACCGGCATCGACGAAGGCGCCGTCGAACGGCAGATCCAGCGGCTCGGCGACGCCGAGCATCACTGCCCAGCAGGGCTGATGACACACCGCGGCGGCGTGCGATCGCAGGTCTGGCGCCAGGTCGAGCAGCTGCGCCGCCTGTTCCGCCGGCAGGGCCAGCACCAGGTGCTGGAAGGGGCCGTCGACGCGCATCTCGTCGGTACTGTGCTCGCCGTTGGTGGTGGCTTCGCTGATCACCATCCAGCCGGCGTCAGTGCGATCGAGGCCGACCACCCTGCGGCGCCGCCGCAGCTCGAGGCCGTTCGCCACGTGCTTGCACAACGCGGTCATGCCCGGCGTCGCGACGAATCGCGGCTCGCTCGGCTGCAGGAGCTCCAGACCGGAGAGGCCTTGCGGGCGCTGGCCGTCGAGACGCAGCGAGGCGAGCCGCAGCGGCCACTCCGCAACCACTCCGTCGCGGATCCAGCGCGGCAGCCGTTCCCGGGTGCGCGGGTCCCGGACAGTGAAGTACTGCGCTCCGAAGTCGAACTGGTGGGCGCCGTAGCTGCGTCGGGCCATCCGCCCTCCGGGGCCGCGTGACTTCTCGAAGACGACGACGTCGAGGCCGTGATCGGCGAGGGTGCGGGCGGCGGTGACGCCGGCGAGGCCGGCGCCGACGACGGCCGTGCCGCGCGCGCCGCGACGGACGTAGTTCTGGACCATGGGGACTCGGAAGGGGAAGGCAAGGGAGGAGGTGGCTGCCTCGCGAGAGGCCAGTCGAGAGCGTCATTCTCCCCGATCCTCACCCCGCTGGAGCGGTCGGCTGGAAAACGGCGACCGGTCGGTGCCGGGGGTCGGTGTCCGGACCGGACGCGGACCCGCCCCGTCCTCGGGCGGCGGGAGATAGGGTTGCCGCGCACCCATGAAGCCCGACTCTGCGATCGACTCTCCAGCCACGCCCTCACCGAGCGCTCGACGGCTCGAGGTCGTGTCCTGGGGAGCGCTCTGGGTGCTGTTGGCGGGTTGTCTCGCCGGCGCTGCGACCTTCGACCCGGCGAGCTGGCCTTCCCTCGCCGGTGACGAGGCGACCTACCTGATGGCGGCCGAGAGCCTCGCCTTCGACTTCGACCTGCGCTACGAGATCGAAGACCACGAACGCCTCCGCGAGCTGGTCGAGAGCCGTGGCGGTGGGCCGGAGAGCCTGATCGTGCAGAGCACCGACGGTGGCGCGACGCTCAGGTACAGCAAACCGCCGCACTACCCCCTGGCGGTCGCGCCCTGGGTGCGATTCGCCGGACACCGCGGCGCGGTCGTCTTCAACGCCCTGCTGCTGGTTGTCGTGCTGCTCGCGACGGCCTGGGCGCTGCGCTCCTGGATCGGCTGGCGCGCGCCGTGCTACGTCCTGGTCGCGGCCTTCGTCGGCGTCTTGCCGTTGCAGGTCCTGTGGCTGCACTCCGACCTGCTGCTGCTGGCCTGCGTGGCGCTCGCCTACGCCCCTCTGGTGCGTGCCGCCAGTGGCCGCCGGGATTCCGCCACGAGCCTCTTCGCCGACGCCACCGCCGGTGCGCTGCTCGCCGTGGTGATCACCGCCCGTCCGTTCTACCTGCCGCTCCTGCTGCCGCTGCTGCCGCTGCTGGCGCCGCCCGCCGGTGGAGGCCGGTGGCGCCTCCGCGCCCTCGCCTTGGGCCTCGGTCTCCTGTTCACCGCCCTGGCGGTGGTCGGCCTGCAGCAGGCGCTGCTGGGCAGTTGGAGCAGCTACGCAGCTCCGCGCATCACCGTCGGCAGCGCCGATCCGCTGCCCGACGCCGCCGCCTGGACGGCTCAGATCGAGGCCCGTGGCAGCAACTCCTGGACCGGCACCCAGAGCCTGCCGTTCGGGTTCGATCTGGCCGAGACGCGGTGGAACGTGCTCTACCTCTTCCTCGGCCGCCACGTCGGGCTCTTCCCGTACTTCGCGGGAGCGTTGCTGCTCGGCCTGCTGGCGATGCGCGGTGATCGGGTCGGATGGTGCCTGGCGGCGGCTTTCGTCGTCGTCGCTGCAGCCTTTCTGGTGGTGAGGCCATTCAACTTCTGGGGTGGCGGCGGTGCTCTGGCCAATCGCTACCTGCTGCCGGCGCTGCCGGCGCTATGGTTCATGGCGCGGCGGCCGATCCACCCGGCGTGGCTGCTGGCCATCGCCGCCGTCGCGGCGCCGTTCCTCTGGCCGGCCTGGACCCAGCCGCGGTCTTTCCTGCTCACCGAGCAGGGGACCTACCGGTTCGCTTCGCCGCTGGCAGCGAGACTGCTGCCCTACGAGACGACGCAGAGCCATCTCAAGCCGTCGGGGGGGGAGGATTTCGTGCTCGCCGGCGACGGTGGTGACGGCGGTGACGATCTGTGGGCCAAGCCGCTGAGCCGCGCCGTGCGGCCGCGGCGGCAGGGCGATGCCAACTCGCCGGTGGACTCGCTCGTCATCGATCCGACGGTCGGCGTCGCCCGACTGCTGGTGGCGTCGCCGCGTCCCATCGCCGGCTTCTCGCTCGCGGCGTCGGGAGGATCGGGGCGACGCGTCAGTGTGCGCAACGGCGGCGTGAGGGCGCGGCACCGCATGTGGTGGAGCGCCGAGCGGCTGTCGCTCTACGAGCTCGATCTCGGCGCTGCGCTCGCGGAGCTCGACGATCCGTCGGCGCGGGAGTTCGAGTTGTCCTGGCGACTGGCGAGGCGCTAGCCGTCGGCGTCGAAACGGTAGCCGACGCCGCGAACGGTCTGGATGAAGCGGGGGGCCTCCGCGTTGCGCTCGAAGTGACGTCGCAGCCGGACCACGAAGTTGTCGATCGTGCGACTCGACGGGAAGGCGTCGTGTCCCCAGACCCGGTCGAGGATCTGGTCGCGCGAGACGACCTCGCCCCGAGCGCCGACGAGGAGCTGCAGGATCATCGCCTCCTTGTGCGAGAGCTCTACCTTCTCGCCGCGCCAGGTCTCGGCCCGGTAGGAGCGGAAGTCGATCCGATTGTCCCCGAAGGTCGCGCTGCCCGGTTGCCTGACCTCATCCCTGGTGCGCCGCAGGATCGCTTCGATGCGCAGCAGCAGCTCCTCCAGGTGGAAGGGCTTGGCGAGATAGTCGTCACCGCCGGCGCGCAGTCCACGCACCCGCTCCTGAGCAGCGCCGCGGGCGGTGAGGAAGAGGATCGGAGTCGTGACGCCGCGGGCCCGCGCCGTCTCGCACACAGTGAAGCCGTCGACCTCGGGCAGCATCACGTCGAGCAGCACCAGATCGAATCGGCCGTCCTCACGCAGCTCCTCGAGGGCCTTGGCGCCATCGCGCACCAGCTCGACCCGATGTCCCTCGAGCTCGAGGTTCTCGACGATGCTCTCGGCGAGGTGATCCTCGTCTTCGACGACCAGCACGCGGGCGGGAGGACGACTGCTTTGGGACATCCGTGAGAGCTCGTCGACAGGTCCTGGAGAGGTGGCTTCGCCGCAGCGCGGTCGGCAGGCGCCGCGCTGCGACGCCGTTCGGCGATGCCCTGGACCACGCCAGGCTCCGGCGCACCGACTCCTCGGCGGAGTCTACGGTGATCGGCGGGCCGGGATCAGGCGACGCGGGCGCCGACCAGGTCCGCCGCCTCGCGCAGCCGCGCCTCGCTCTCGCGGTGGGCGCGCAGGAACGACTCGGGATCGGAGAGCTTCGAGAGGCCGAGCCGCATCCCCTTGCGCAGCGCGGTGAAGGTCACGGCGCCCGAGGCGAGTGCCAAGAGCAGACCTGCGTAGACGCGCATCCGCCCCTGGATCTGGTAGCGGACATCGAGGGTGTGGCGCCAGAGCCCGGCGTACTGGCGGTAGAACTCGTCGATCGGCAGTCGGGTCGGGAGCACCGTGTGGGCGATGTCGAACAGCTCCCAGTCCTCGGTGACCACGTCGTCCTTGACGTCGTCCCACAGGTCGGTGCCCGGCAGCGGGGTCAGAACCGAGAAGCCGCTGTTGTAGGCGCCGGTGCGGTCGATCCAGCGCTTGAGCTTGTCGAAGTCCTCGCGGTCCCAGCTCGGGTCGACGATGAAGTTCGGCGTGTAGCCGACGTCGAGATCCTGCAGGATGCGGATCGCTTCGTCGTTGTTGGCCGCGGTGTTCGACTTGTTGACCGAGCTCAGCCCTGCGTCGTCGATCTTCTCGAGGCCGAGGAAGATCGTCATCGGACCGCACCGCTTCCACTGCTCGATGATCTGCGGGAACTTGCAGATGATGTCCGAGCGGGTCTGGATGGTGTAGTGCTTGACGGTGCCGGAATCGGCGAGCGCGTCGGCCAGCTCGCGGGCCCGCTTGATGTTGATCCAGAAGATGTCGTCGGTGACGAAGACGTTCGGAGCGCGCACCTGCTCGAGCTCGGCGACCACCCGCGGCGCCGACTTCTCGCGGAAGGTCGACTCGTGGAACTTCCAGACCGAGCAGAAGTTGCACTTGAACGGACAACCGCGGGCCGTCTCGAGCAGCGCCAGCGGGCGGCGGAAGTTGATGTAGTACTCGTCGGCGTATTCGTCGACGAGATGCCTCGCGGGCATCGGCAGCTCGTCGATGTCGCGGCGGGCCGGAGCATGGCCGGTGAACCGCGGCGCGCCGTCGCCGCCGAGCATCAGGCCGGGCACCCGGCTCAGGTCGCCCTGCTGTTCGAGCGCCGCGACCAGCGGCGGCATCACCTCCTCGCCGTCACCGATCACCACCACGTCGATCAACGGATGGTGGAACCAGCGCGGATCGCGGGAGCAGTCGTGGCCGCCGAGAACGATGGTCGCGTCGGGCAGCGCCGCGCGCACCAGCTTGGCCAGGCGCAGCATGCGGTAGCGCTCGGTGGTGAAGTTGCACTGCAGGCCCACGACCTGGGGAGCGAAACGCACCACCTTCTCCAACCCCGCCTCCAGACCGTCGAGTCTGCAGTCGACGATCTGGCACTCGTGACCGTCCAGCTCGAGTCCTCCGGCGACGCACTCCATCCCCAGGGGCTCGACCATGGTGATCATCTCGAGGCCGATGATCCCGCCGACCGGCGCCTTAACGAACGCGACTCTCATCGTGAGACCTCCTCCCGCGGGTGCGGACCGGTGCTCTGGTGTCGGTTCCGTGATATCAGCGAACGCCGCGACCTCCGGCCGACGGCTCCGGTCCTGGGAAGACGGTGGCGAGGCCGCCGCCCGGTGTCCTCAGGTTGGTCGTCTGCCCACGATAGAGGCGCGCGATGAAGAACTGGACCTCTCCATCGTAAACCACCGCCCTCAGGTCGAGCTTCAGGCGGCGTTCGTCGTCGCCTCCCGGCGACCCCTCGCTGCGCCGACGCGGCCAGGCCTGGACCTCGCTAGGCTCGATCCTCTGCTGCGCCAGGTACGACGCAGCGCCTTCGCCGGTGATGCTGTCGAAGGTGCGGCGGGTGAGCTTGCGACCGTCGTAGGCGCCGCGGCTGCCGTACCCCTGCACCGGCTTGAAGAACAGCTCCTTGCGTCGTCGCCAGAGGTCGTCGGGGTCGGCCCCGGCCACGACGCTCGTCGGCGGTACCGCCGCGGCGAGCAGCCGACGGTCTGCGTCGCTGACGCCGATGGCGGCGAGCAGCTTCGCGTCGGACAGCTGCACCAGGCGCCGCTTGTCGGCCAGCGCCAGGTAGACCTCCGGGTTCGGGGTGACCACGACCAGGCGTCTCAGCCAGGCATCGCGCAGCGCTCGCTGCGGTGCTTCGGCGAGCTCGAAGTCGGTCGAGCGGTTGTAGACCAGATCGATCGGCTGACCGCGGTGGCTCAGCCCTGCCGGCGTCGACTCGAGCTGCCCGGTGTCGATGACCTCGGCGCGCACGCCGGCGCGCTCGAAGAGAGCTCGGAAGAGGAGCATCTCGGCGTACAGACCCTGCGACGGCGGGTCGGCGTCGACGATCGCGATCGAACGCGGGCGCTCGCCGTGGTGTGGGCCGCCGCCGACGGCACGCGCGATCGCCCACTCGGCGAAGAAGGAGTCGAGGAGGGCGCGCTCGAGACCTGGCGGATCGATCGTCGCGGTGGACAGCTCGGCGACCTCGTCGCAGCAGGCGAGCTGCGCGGCTGTCAGGCGCGCTGCCAGCAGCACGCCGCCGGCGTTGGTGTTGATCTCGACCAGACGGGGGCCGTCGGTCGTGAGGTGGAAATCGAATCCGAAGAGAACGCCGCGCGGGTGGCCGGGTGCGAGGAAGCCGGACGGGCAGCCCGGCAGCCGCGGCGCCACCCGCCAGATCGAGCGCACGATCTCCCGCGCCGCTTCGAGCTGGGCCGGCGGCACGAAGACCGGGGTCGACGCGAACCAGGTCGAAGCCGCGTCGGTGAGGCGCTCGGCGAGCCGGTCACCGACGTCGCGCTGCAGCCCCTCCCTCAGCGCCGCCTCGTCGACCTCGATCCACCTGCAGCCCAGCGCGGGAGGGCAGGTCCCTTTCGTCGCCTCCGGATCGATGGGCCACTGTTGTTCGGGTCGGTTCAATCCCGGCTCGCCTCCTCCAGGGCAATCCTCGCATCGGCGCCGTCCGTACCATCAGGCGCGTCGAGGCTTGCTGAGCCTGCGCGGTGCGAGATGCTGCAGCGATTCTGCGATACTGCGGCTCCGCCGTCACGAGAGGAGGAAGCGAGTGAGGATCGAACCGAGAGCAGGCCTGGTCGCCGCGGTCCTTGCGGCATCGCTGGCCGCGACGGCTCTGCCGGCTGCGTCGGCCGAGGTCGCCGCCAGCGCCACAGAGATCCGCCCGCTGCTGATCGGAGCGCAGGCGCCCGACGTCGCGGTGCAGGCGCTCGACGGCAGCGAGGTGGAGCTGAAGGACATCCTGGCCAAGCAACGCAGCGTCCTGGTGTTCTACCGGGGAGGCTGGTGACCGTTCTGCAACACGCAGCTCGGGAAGCTGCAAGAGATCGAAGACGACCTCCGGGAGCTGGGCTGGCAGATCGTCGCCTTCGCCCCTGATCGCCCGGAGAACCTGCAACCGACGGTCGAGAAGAACGCCCTCGGATACCAGCTCTACTCGGACGCCTCGGCGGCGGCGATGAAGGGCTTCGGTATCGCCTGGCGCACGCCCGAGGAGATGCGAGAGCAGTACAAGGGCTACGGCATCGACCTGGCGAAGGCGTCGGGTGAGGAGCATGGGCTGCTGCCGGTGCCGGCGATCTTCCTCGTCGACACCGACGGCAGGGTGCTCTTCTCGTACGTCAATCCGGACTACAAGGTCCGGCTGGAGCCAGCGATCCTCCTCGCCGCGGCGCAGTCACTGAAGTAGGGCGAACCGCCGCGGGCCGCAGCCAGCACCGGCCCCGGCGGGTGGGCGCGGCCGACGTGGATTCCTTCGCATGTCGAGCCCCCCCGCCGCCCGCAACCAGATCGCGTTCCTGCTGCTGCTCCTGGTGGCGGTCGCCCAGGTCTTCTGGTGGATCTATGACCAGGGGCGGTACTCGCGCGAGCGTCAGCAGGAGCTCATCGAAGCCTACGAATCGGAGCGTCTGGCGGCGGAGCGCCTGCTGCAGAGTGGCGCCCTGGGGCCGGAGGCCTGGAACGCCGAGCTGGCGCAGCGCTTCCCGCACCTCGAGTTGATCGGCGATCGGGTGCGGGTGAGCCCGCTGGCGATCGCTGAGCTCGAGCGTGAGCGGCGCTCACACCTCAACCAGTACCGCTGGGAGGGCGCCTTCTTCCTGCTCGTGCTGGTCGCCGGCATCTGGGTGATCCGCCGCGCCCTGCTCGGCGAGCGCCAGCTGCGGCTGCGGCAGGAGAACTTCCTCGCCGCCGTTTCGCACGAGCTGAAGAGCCCGATCGCCAGCCTGCGCCTGGCCGGCGACACCATGGCCCGGCCCGAGCTCGACGAGTCGAGACGGCAGGCGCTGCTCGAGCGCAGCCAGCGTGACCTCGACCGTCTCGAGGACCTGGTGATCAAGGTGCTCGACACCTCGCGGATCGAGGCGGGCGGCGTGTCGACGGTGCCGGAGCGCCTGCGCCTGGCACCGCTGCTGCGCGGCCTCGTGGCCGAAGGTGCGCCGCCCCGCGGCGCGATGGCACGCGCCGAGCCGGAGGTCGAGGTGGACGTGGCCGAGGAGCTCGAGCTCGAGGCCGACCGCGTGGCGGTGGAGACCGTGGTGCGCAACTTGCTGAGCAACGCCCACGCCGCGGTCGCCGGCCGGGACGAACCCCGCATCGTCGTGCGGGCGCGACGTTCGGGCGCCACGCCGACGGCGGTCGAGCTCGTCGTCGAGGACAACGGCGTCGGCTTCCCGCCGCAGGAGAGCGAGCGGCTGTTCGAGAAGTTCTACCGCGTCGGCGACGAGCTGCGCCGTCGCAGTCGCGGCACCGGGCTCGGCCTCTACCTGGTGCGGCGCTTCGTCGAGCTCGAGGGTGGCGAGGTCTCAGCCAGCTCGCCCGGAGACGGCGGCGGCGCCATCTTCCGTGTCGTCTGGCCGGGCACGGCCGCCGTGGCACGCCGGCGGCGCCGACCGCAGGCTCGGGCCGCCGGTCAGGGGGCGTGAACTGGAGACCGACCCCCACCGGCGCATCCGGGACTCGGAGGGGTAGCGGTCGTCGCTGGACACGCTGGGCACGGTCGAGGCTCCTTCCGCCCTGCGGCCGTCCGCCGCCCCTGCAGGTACGCCTGCCTGGCGGTCAGCGCCGGGCGGCCGCTTCGGTCGTCGGCGCCGGAAGGCCGGAGCCGCGCAGAGAGTCCACGATCGCGTCGGCGAGGAGGGTGTTGCCCTCTGGGTTGAAGTGGCAGCAGTCGTCGACGTACAGGGTCTGCGCGGCGTCGGAGAAGAGGTCGGTGGCGTCGAGGAAGGCGACGCCGCGCTGCGACAGCTCGGCGCCGGCCCGGCGCAGCAGCGGATATCCGGCGAGCACACCAGGTCGGTACGCGTGGTCGGCGAGGAAGGCGGTGCGTCGCTCCGTGTCGCTCAGCGGCTTGGACCCGGGCACGTACTGGTTGGGCTGCAGCACGTGTAGGTAGGCGATCCCGAGGCCTTCGCAGAGCGAGCTCATCTGCAGCGAGGAGCGGGCCCACACGTCCACCATCGCTGCCACGGGATCGACGCCGGAGGGTAGCGGTGGCCCGAGCATCTGTCGGCTCTCGACGATCAACGAGGCGTCGCGGAGCGAGGTCTCCAGCTCGGCGAGCCGGCGCCCGTCCCTGCGGTCGAGGGAGGCCCACAGCGAGCCAGCGAACAGGCTCTGGCCGAGCAGTGGAGCAGACCAGCGCAGGGCACGCTGTTGGCGTCGTCTCCTGACCACCAGGAGCTCACCGGTGGCGCGCAGCAGGGTGGGATCGCGCTCGGCGACCAGGGTGCGCCAGCTGCGCGGGTAAACGGGGGAGACGCCGTGCGGCACCAGCTCGTGAGGCGGCAGCGCGACCTCGTTGAAGCCGTCGATGACGATGACCAGGTCGAGCTCGCCGCCGAGCGCCAGCAGGTAGTTGAGCGCCATCAGCTGCTGTGGCTGCTTGTAGCCGCCAGCGGCCAGCGACAACACCGACACGTCGCGTCCTCGGTAGGCGTCGAGGCCGGCCAGCTGGTCGGCGAAGCGCTCGCCGACGGTGTCGACGAAGATGTTGGCGACCGAGCCGCCGAACACCCCGACGAGTAGCTTGTCGGCCGAACGACGCTGGATGAGGGGCTGCCGGTTGTCGGGGAAGCCCAGCGCGTCGCCTGCGGTCACCGCGGCCGCTTTGAAGCCCTCTCCGGCAACCGCGTCGCTTTCTCGCGCCGGCGCGCCGCTGCTGCCATCGAGGTCGTTCGATGCGTCTCCCGATGGGTGCAGGACGTAGCCGAGGTAGGGGTGCAGCACCCCTTCGTCGTGGCGGCCGCGGATCTGTCTGGCGCGGCGCGCCGCGCGCGAGTCGTCGCGCAGCTCGGGCTCGGGGCGCAGCGCAGCCCGCCGTGCCTCCAGGGTCCGCCAGCCGACCCAGCTACCCTCGGTGAGCCGCAGCGAGACGGCGCCGAGGGCTTCGACGAGGGCGACCACCGCGAGTGCCGTCGCCGTGGTGAAGAGGAGCTTCTTGAGCACGCCCTGAGGTCGCACGCGGCGAGGTCGAGAGTCGCCCGGCGCAGGCTCAGCCGGCGAGCCGCGCCTGCAGGGTGATCTCCGCGTCGAGCAGCTTGGACACCGGGCAACCGGCCTTCGCCTTCTCCGCCGCTTCGGCGAACTGCTCGGCACTGGCTCCCGGTACCTCGGCCTCGACCTCGAGGTGCACCCGGGTGATCGCGAAGCCGCCATCGACCTGCTCGAGGCTCACCGTCGCCGCGGTGTCGATCCGCTCCGGGGTGTGTCCGCCATCGCCGAGGATCTTCGAGAGGGCCATCGAGAAGCAGCCGGCGTGAGCGGCTCCGATCAGCTCCTCGGGATTCGTCCCTTTGCCGTCCTCGAAGCGGGTGCCGAACGAGTACTGGGTGGCGGAGAGCACTCCGCTGTCGGTGGTCATCGTGCCGCGGCCGTCGCGCAGGGATCCCTGCCATCGGGCGCTTGCCTTGCGTTTCATCTCTGGTCCTCCTGCTGGGGTCCGGTGGGGTCCGGTTCGGTCGACCCGGATTCGGTGCGGCCTCGCACGGAGCGGGGCGCCGGGCGTCGCCTGCGTGCCGCCTGAGAGTTGGAAAGGTGGACAGCGCCTTCGCGACGGCCGATGCTAACCACTGACGTCGCCCTCGTTGCCTTCGTTTCGTCCGCCGCGTCTCTCGCGCCGCCGTCCGCCTGCGCTCCCTCGGCGACCGCGAGCCCCTAGTCGGCGGGGGGCCCGACGCGGAAGGCCAGCCGGTCGCCTTCCGGCCGCGTCGGCGCCACGACTTCGCTCGCCGCCGCCGGCCCGGTGTCGCCGGTGGCGACGTCGAACCGGCGCCCCACCGCGTTGCCCGCGAGATCCTCGATGGCGGGCGGCACGACCAGCACGTAGCTGCCGGGGCGCCACGGTCGGCGCGGCGTGAAGCTCCAATGATCGCCGCCGGGAGTGGTCTCGGCGTCGCCGGCGACAAGCTCGCCCCGCATGTCGGTGACGGTGAGCATGCGGCGGGCGATCTCGGGGTCGAGGAGATCGTCGAAGCGCACCTCGAGCGGGCTGTCGCCTTCCGCCGGCGGGACGAGGACCCAGGTACCGGGGTGGGGCGGATCGCGGTCCACGTCACCGGTCTCGAAGCGATGACGATGGGTTGCGAGCTCCTCCCCGTCGACGCTGCGCAGCGGCGGGCCGATCTCGAGCTCGTAGCGGCGTCCGGGTTCGAGCACCGGTCCGAGCTCGCGGTTGGGTCCCACCCCGCGCTTGATGCGGCCGGGATCGAGGAAGAGGGTGAGGCGACGGCGCTCGGCGTCCCAGAGGCCGTCCGGGATGTCGACGAACGGCAGCGGCAGTGGACGACCGGCGTCGTCGCGGAGAACCACGGAACGGGCGACGTCGCGCGGCTGCATCGGTCGGGAGAAGTGCACGTAGACGCGCAGCAGGTTGGCCGGAACGCGCTGCCCCGGCGGCGGCCAGACGGACGACACCTGCGGTGCCGCCGCCGGCGCGGCGGGCATCGACAGAGTGGCGACGAGGCGTCGGCTCCCTGCCTCGCGCCGTCCGCCTGCGGCGCTGCGAGGCGAGCCGCGTGTCTGGGCGAGTCGGGCCAGATCGACGCAGGCCCAGTAGTCGACACCGCCGACGAAGGCGAAGCGCGGGGTGAAGCGCAGCTCGTCTTCGTGGCGGCTCCAGCGTCCGAGGATCGTCGGCTGGCCGTCGGGATGGAGGCATCCCCCGGTCCCTCCGGGCTCTGGTGCGGGCGGCTGGCCGGTGTAGACCGCCAGGACCGCGGCCAGCTCGCGTGGGTCCTCGGCAGCGACGAATCCGTCGCCATCGAGCGGAAGGCCAACGAGCGCCGCGCCGCTCAGCGAAGCGCCGGTCTCGTCGAGCACCAGGATCGGCTCGTCGGCCGGCCCGCCGCGGCAGCCAGCCGTGATCACGATGCCGAGCGCCACGAGCGTGCGCGGCTCGACTCGAGGCCGGCTCGGCCGACTCCGCGAAGGCGGCCGCGCCGAGGGGCCCAAGATCAGCCGCGGCGCAGCGGCAGGGTGGCGAGGTTCAGGGTGCCGCTCGGCATCCTCTGCACGGTGAGCAGGAACGCGTCACCCATCTTGTCGAGCTGCTGGATACCGGTCGGCGAGCGCCTGACGTGCTCGACCCCTGCGGTGTAGCCAGGGACCTTCTCGGTGATCGAGCCGTCGAAGGCAGCGATCGCCGCCGTCTCGATGATCATCAACGGTAGCGAGCTGTTGGCCATGGCGATGCGGTCGCCGCCGGGCCCCTGGATGCGCACCATGTCGAGGGGGTAGTTGCCCGCTCCGAGCTCGGCGATGGTGCGACCCTTGACGTGGCTCTCGTCGCGGAGCGCGTCGGCGTCGAAGAGCGCCAGGGGCGTGCACAGGTAGGCGGCCAGGATCCTCTCCTCGCCGTCGATCTCCAGCGGCACGAAAGTGCGGATCGGCGCGTGTGTCTCGTACTCGCCGTGTGCACCGTGGTACACCTCGACCGTGGTCACGCTGGTGCTGGCCGCAGTGCCCAGCGGAAGCGAGATCTTCCACAGGGCCGAGGAGAACTCCTCGTTCGACAGCCCGGCGACGTACAGTGTCTTTCCCGAGACCGCCAGATCGGTGATCGTGTCGGTGCGCAGCGACAGCTCCTGCATCCAGGCGTGCTTCTTCTCCTCCGAGACGGGAGAGGGCAGCGCGACGCGGGCGAGGTCGGCGCCGCTGAGCGGATACTCGGTGATGGCGCCCCCGGGGTCGACCGTGAGCAGGATGTCGGCGTCGGCGACGTGATTCGGCAGCTGCCAGGCGTTCGTCCACCCGGCGCGGCCGCGCGAGACCGCGAGGAAGACGCGATTCGAGCTCGGGTGCACCGCCAGGTCGTGCAGCATGATCTCGCCCGGGCTGGTGCCGAGTCGGGCCGCGATCTTCGCTTCGAGGTCCACCACCTCGAAGGCCGTGGGCTCGTGGCGGGCCGGCTCTTCGGTGGTCACGGCGAACACCGCGCCACCGCGGCTGTCGCCGATGTAGAGGGTGCCGTCGGGGCCGAAGGCGAGAGCGCTCAGGGAACGTGGCGCGGCGGTGGCACCGGCATCGCTGGACGGCGTACCGACTGTGGCCGTCGCGGTCTCGTGATTCGCTGTCGGAACGGCCGCGGCGAGCAGCGCGAGGCCGAGCAGCACGGCGGCGGCGAGGCAGAGGGCGGAGCGGAGCCGCATGGGAGTCTCCTTCTCGTGGTGGCGCGACTCCCTTTGGAGGCGCGAGCTGTGGAGTGTCGACCATGATACGGCCGCGGGCGGCTGCGGGTTCGACCCCTGTGGTTCGGACGACTGCGAACCGTAAGCCCCTAAGATGGAGGCGTCCTGCCGCGCCCGGTCTCTCGGTCCGGCGAGCGGCCCGCGAAGATGAGCCACTCCTCCGACCGCACGCACGACCGCGAGCACGACCAACGACGCCGCACCGCGGGCGCAGGCAGGCCAGTCGGCCCCGAGGCGTTCGCCCGCTTCTCGGCGGCGCTCGACCGCTTCGCCGAGTCGCCCCCGGAGCGCTGGCCGGAGATCGCCGCAAAGGTGTTCGACGACGATTCGGAGCGCGTCTGGGCGCTGCGGCTGGCGCGCGAGGAGCTGCTCGACGACGAGTCCGTCCCCGCGGACCGCGGACCGCTGCGGTCGGCGTCGGCCGCCGAGCTGCTGCCCGAGCTGGTCGGGGAGATCTCGGGCGACGAGGATGGGGAGGCCGTCTCGGGGGATCCCCTACCAGCGACCCTCGGCGACTTCCGCGTCCTCCACCGGCTCGGCAGCGGCGGCATGGGGGAGGTCTTCCTCGGCGTGCGCCAGCGCGACGGTTTCGAGCAGCGCGCCGCGGTCAAGCGCATGGGGCCGCGACGGCTCGACGCCGAGGCCGAGAGCCGCTTCCGCCGCGAGCGCGAGATCCTCGCCGGTCTCGAGCATCCTGGCATCGCTCGGCTGATCGACGGCGGGGTGAGCGACGATGGCCGTCCCTACTACGCCATGGAGTTGATCGACGGCCGACCGATCACCGAGGCGTGCGACGACCAGCGGCTGACGCTCGAGGAGCGCATCGAGGTCTTCCTGCAGGTGTGCGACGCGGTCGCCGCCGCCCACCGGCACCTGGTGCTGCACCGCGACCTCAAGCCGGCCAACATCCTGATGACCGCCGAACGGCGGATCAAGCTGGTCGACTTCGGCATCGCCAAGCCACTGGTCGAGAGACCGGAGGACGCCGTCGGTGGCTCCGAGTCGACGGTGCTCGCGTTCACCCCCGAATACGCAGCGCCGGAGCAGCGCCTCGGCCGCGCCACGTCGACCGCGACCGACATCTACGCCCTCGGCCTGGTGCTCTACGAGGTGCTGATCGGCATCAGCGCCCACCGGGCCAGCAGCGACTCCGGCAGTAGCGGGCCGGCGTCGATCCCCGAGGTGCCAGAGGCGCACCGCGCCCTGGACCGCTTCGAGACGAACGCCCCGGGCGACCTGGCCGAGCTCGCCGCTCGCCGCGGCACGTCGCCCGGTCGGCTGCGGCGCGAGCTGCGTGGCGACCTCGGCAACATCCTCGGCGTCGCGCTGCGGCCCGAGCCCGGCGAGCGCTACCCGAGCGTCGAGGCGTTGAACAGCGACCTGCGGGCCTACCTCGAGCGACGACCGGTGAGCGCCACGCGGAGCAACGCCTGGTACCGCGTCCGCAAGCTGACGGAGCGCCACCGCTGGACCGTCGCGGCGGCGGGGGTGGCGCTCGTCGCTCTGGCGCTCGGTGCGGTCGGTACTCTCTCGCAGCGGGATCGCGCGCGCAGCGAGCGCGACCGGGCGCTCGAGGCGGAGGCGGAGGCCGCGGCGATCAACCGGTTCCTTGTCGAGGACCTGCTGGGCAGCCTGTCGCCCGGCGAGGCCGCCGCCAGCCAGGTCTCGCTCGGCGAGCTCACCGACCAGGCGGCGCGACGACTACGCGCCTCGCTGGGCGAGACGCCGGAGATCCGGCGAGCGATCCACCTGCGCTTGGCGGAGATCTACCTCGAGCAGGGGAACGGCCCAGCCGCGCTGGAGCAGATCACGGCGGCGTCGGCGAGCGCCGTCTCGCCGGACGAGGAGGGCGAGCGCCGCGCCGCTCTGCTGCGGGCGCGCGCACTGGTGTCGGTCGGCGAGTTCGACGCGGCGCAGGAGATCGTCGACAGGCTGCGTCGGGCGAGAGTTGCCGGAGGAGAAGCGGCGGTGACGGCGGGGCGCAAGGCCGATGTGCCCTTCGACCTGATCGAGGCCGAGATCTTGCGTCAGCGTGGAGACTGGTTCCGTGCCGAACAGCTGTTGCGACGAGCGATCGGCGAGCTCGGCTCTGGCTCCCGGGAGCAGCTCCAGCAGGCGCGGGGGCAGCTGAGCGCGGTGCTGATGGAGCAGCGGCGCGCTCCCGAGGCGATCGAGCTGCTCCGTGAGCTCCTGGAGCAGCAGACCGCCGAGCTCGGTGAGGACCATCCCGATACGCTGCTGACCTCCAACACGCTGACCCAGGCGCTCGATCGGGCGGAGCACCGGCGGCAGGCGCTGGAGAACGCCGAACGCACCTTCGAAAGGGCGCGGCGGGTGCTCGGCGAGGACCATCCGCAGACGCTCGCCAGCATGAACCGGCTGGGCATCGCGCAGCGCGACTTCGATCTCGAGCGAGCCGCGGAGACCTTCCGCGAGATCGCGATCCTGGCGACGCGCCGCTTCGGCGAGCGCAGTCCCAGGGCGATCACCGCGAGAATGAACGAGGGTGTCGTGCTGGCGGACCTCGGTCGCTATGCGGAGGCCGAGGAGCTCTATCGAGAGACCCACCGGCTCTACGTGGAGGTGCTCGGCGAAGACCATCCGTCGACAGTACGGGCGCTGAGCAACCTCGAGTCGCTCCTGCGCCGCATGGAGCGCACCGCCGACGCCGACCGGATGGTCGAGCGCCTGATCGAGCTGGGGCGCAGCGAGGCGCGCAAGCCGTCGCCGGATCCGACCCGCCTGTCCGACTTCGCCAGCCGGCTCGCACAGCGTTTTCCGCAGCGCTACCGCGATCTCGACGAGGCCCTGGAGTACTCGCTACGCGCCGAGGAGCTGAGCGGCGGACGCTCGTTCGCAGTGCAGTCGACGTTGGCGCAGATCCGGCGGATCCGCGGCGAGAACCAGGAGGCGTTCGAGGCCTTCGAACGGGTTCTCGAGTCTCCCGAAGCGGTCTACACCTTCTCGCTCGAACGCGATCTGATCGATCTGGGGATCGACTCGGGGGATGTGGCGAGGGCCGAGCGGGCGCTGCTGCGCATCCAGCAGCTTCGCGCCGAGACACGGCCTCCTGGCGACCGTCTGCACAGCGTCAGCCACCGGAGACTGAGTGAGCTGTACCGGCGGGCGGAGCGTCTCGACGCCGCTCTGCGCTCGGCCCACGCCGCCGTGGAGCGGGCGGAGCGCTGCTGCGCAGCGCAGAGCGCCGAGGCGGCCTTCGCCGTCCAGCAGCGGGGCCGCGTGCTGACCGACCTGGGGCGCTTCGACGAGGCCCGGGCGGCGTTCGACGAGGCGATCGACCGGCTGGAGAGCCTGCCGGAGGGCACGACGCGGGAGGTCGAAGAGGTGCGGGAGGATCTCGACAGGATGGAGCGAGCGCGCCGAGCTGCCAGCGTCGGTGCTCGGCGGTCCTCTCCGCCGGATGCGTGAACCTTCGCGGACCCGTCTGGCGCGACGAAACACCGCCTGCGCTCGGCTCCACGAGGGTCGCCACGGGCTCCCCGGCGCGGTGTCCCACGGCGTCAGCGGTCGTTCCGATGTCCCAGTCGGGTCTCCAGCCAGGCCCTGGCCCTGGCCCACTCCCGCCTCAGGGTGCGCTGGCTGAGCTCGAGCACGAGCGAGGACTCCTCGCGCGACAGGCCGGCGAAGAACTGACATTCGATCACCTGCGCAAGCCTCGGCTCGCTCCGCGCCAGCTCGTCGAGTGCCCGGTCGAGGTCGATCAGCTGCTCGGCCTGGGCCGCCACCCGTGCCGCGGGGTGCCCCACCTCGGTCAGCGTCTCGGCGAAGCGGCCGCCGCCTCGCTTTCCGGTCAGCCGCTTGCGTGCGTGATCCACCAGCAGGTGGCGCATCGCCTTGGTGGCGCTGGCCAGGAAGTGCTCGTCGTCCGAATAGTCGGCTGGCGAACGCGCCAGGCGCAGGTAGGCCTCGTGCACCACGGCCGTGGTGTCGAGGGTGTCGGGCATGCCCGATCGGCGCTTCTGGCCGCGCGCCACGCGGCGCAGCTCTTGATAGAGCGTCGCAACGAGCTCGTCGAGTCGCTCGTGCGCGGCGTCGTCGCGGTCAGTCGTCACCGTCGCCGCCGGCGTTCGAGGCGACGTCTGCCTTCATCTCGCGCCGCAGCCAGGCGCGAGCGAACGCGGTGTCGCGGTTGACGCTGCGCGCCGACATCTCGAGTGTCTGTGCCGTCTCTTCGACCGTGAGGCCGCCGAAGACGCGGCACTCCAGGACACGGGCGGGGCGTGGATGCTCGCGAGCCAGTCGTTCGAGGTGCGTGTCGAGCTCCAGGATCTCGGCCGCGGCGGTGTCGGCGGGGGAAGGGGCCGGAGTCAGCTCCTCGTCGAGCGTGGCCGGGCGCTCACCGGCGCCGCGCTTCTTGCGTCCGCGGCGCCGTGCCGCGTCGACCAGCACGTTGCGCATGGCGCGGGTGGCGGCACCGAAGAAGTAGGAGCGACTGCGCAGCGGCAGCTCGGGTGCCTGCACCAGCCGCAGGTAGGTCTCGTGCACCAGGCCGGTGGTGTCCAGCGTGTGCAGGCCGCCGCCGCGCCGGATCTGGAGATGGGCTACGCGGCGCAGCTCGTCGTAGACCGCCGGCACCAGCCGGTCGAGCACCTCGCGATCCTCGAGCGGCTCTTCGTCGCTGTGTGACCCCAGCTCGAGCAGGGTCGCGGTGAGATCTGCGGCCGGGGTGCTCAACTGCTCCTCCTAGATCGGGAGTCCGATCCTAGCGAACCGAACGAGGGGCCCTCTGGTCGACCGTACGGACCGGCAGAGTGGCGCGCCGCGCGGTCGGACGTCGGAGGTGTGGGGAGAAGGGAGAAGGGAGAAGGGAAAGGCAAAAGGGAAAAGGGAAAAGGGACAAGGGAAAAGGGAAGAGGGAAAGGGAAGAGGGAAAGGGGAAAGGGAAAAGGGGAAAGGGGAGAGGGAGAGAAGGGATCAGGGGACAGGGGAGAGCGGTCAGGGGACGGGGGAAGAGGCGAGACCGCTACCTGGTCTTCGCCCTCCCGCGCGAAGTGAGGGCGAGGAGAAGAGGAGAGGAGAGGCAGTGCCATGAACGGACGCGGTGAGCGGCGCCGAGAGCGCGGTCGTCGGTGGGCGGGACGAAGCGGACCGCCGTTGGCGCGCCTCTTGGTCGCGGTTCTGGTTCTCGTGTCGGGTGCGCTGATGTTCTGCGCTGCGGCGTCGGCACGTCAGTTCGTGGTCACGTCGAGTGGCGACCAGGGCGACGCGAACCCGGGCAACGGCTTCTGCGCCACCCCGGGGATGTTCGCCTCCTGCACCCTGCGGGCGGCGGTCGAGGAGGCCAACGCCTACCCGGGTGCCGACGAGATCGTCATCGGCGCGGGCACGATATCGCTCGCCAGCGGCCAGCTCTCGATCGACGACGACGTCTCGATCCGGGGCGCGGGCGCCCGCCAGACGATCGTGCGAACCAACGGCGGTGGACACCGGATCGCCCAGGTCGGCTCGTCGATCGCGGTGACGATCTCGGACCTGACGCTGCGCGGCGGCGGCGGCGCTCAGACCTCCGTCGGAGGAGCGGTCTTCAACAGCGGAGATCTCGTCCTCACGAGGGTCTGGCTCGACGCCAACCGCGCCGCAAGCTGCGGCGCGGTATACGTCACCGGTTCGCTGCTGGTCCGCGACTCGACGCTGACGGCGAACTTCTCCTACGCGGCTGGAGGCGCGGGTGGCGCCCTGTGTCTGGTCAACGGCGCCGTCGCGACGCTGATCAACGCGACCCTGCACGGCAACGCCGCGAGCGAGGGTGGCGCGATCTTCACCACCGGCATGCAGAGCTCACTCGAGCTCTACTCCTGCACCTTCATCGACAATGTCGACACGGAACCGACGGGACGGCCGAGCAGCGCGCTCGAGATAGGGCTCGGCGCCCTGCACCTCGACAAGACCCTCATCGTCGGGAGCTGCGCTTTCGCTCGCGTCCTGCCGGCGCGCGACCATCGCGCGGTGACCTCGAACGGAGGCAACATCGAGAGCCCCGGGGAGGGCTGCCTGCTCGGAGCGCCCGGTGACCTGAACCTGGTGGCGCGGCGCGATCTCCACCTCGGCACGCTCGGCGACTACGGCGGACCGGTCCCGACCGTGCTGCCCGGCACCCTGAGCGTCGCGGTGGAGCCGCCACTCAGCGGCGCTGCGTGCAGTGCCGAGGATGCTCGTGGGGCGCCGAGGGTCGGGCGCTGCGACGTCGGCGCCGTCGAGCGTCAGCTCGGCGATCCCGAATCGGGGCCGCTGTTCGAGGACGACTGGGAGTCGGGAGACCTCTCGGCGTGGAGCGCGGCCGCTCCCTGAGGCCACAGAGACAGTGCCACAGTGCCACAGAGCCACAGAGCCACAGAGCCACAGAGCCGCAGAGCCGCAGAGCCACAGGGCCGTAGAGCCACAGGGTCGCGGATCGGTCCCCCGCGATGGAGCCGTTCAGTCGTCGCGTTGCGCCTCGGCGGCCGCCGCGTCGTCCTCGCGCCCCATCCGGCGCAGGATCCCGACCCACACCTCGAACGCCTCGGCGCTGTCCTCGCCGCGCGGACCCTGCACCGCGGCACGGATGCGGAAGGCTCGTTCGGCGTGCGTCACGGCGGCAGCGAGGTCGCCCTGCGCAGCATCGAGCTCGGCCAGGTTGAGCAGCGGATAGGAGGTGTAGAGGTGGTCGGCGCCGACGCGTTGCTCGAAGATCGCCAGCGCCGCGTCGAAGTCGGCGCGCGCTTCGGCCTCACGCGCCAAGGCGACCAGGGACTCGCCGCGGTTGTTGCGGTGGATGGCGACGGTGGGGTGGTCGTCCGGCAGCGATCCGCGCAGTAGCGACAACGCGCGTCCATAGGCAGCCAGGGCCTCCTCGTGACGGTCCTGGTCGGCGAGGGTGGCCGCCAGTGACCCCTGGAGACTGGCGTGGAGGTGCATGTTCTTGTCGGCCGTGAAGCTGCCGATCTCCTGGCGCAGCAACGCCTCAGCCTCCTCCGGGCGGCCGAGGCGACGCAGGAGCATCGCCCGGTTGGAGCGCGCCACGATGCGCCCCGGATGGCCGAGGGCGAAGGCTGTGCGGCTGACGCGGTCGGCTTCCTCGAAGACCTCGAGCGCGCTGGCTGGATCTCCCAGTCGGTCGTGCGCCACGGCCAGGGTGTTGAGAGCGGCGACGAGGTTGTCCGATCCGGGCGAGGTCTCGCGCAGGATCTCGATCGCCTCGGTGAGCGTCGAGAGGGTCGCCTCGAACTGACCGAGGCCGCTGAGCGCATTGGCCTTTCTGGTCAGGGCGTCGGCCAGACTGGGGCGGTCGCGGGGGTCCAGGCGCATCAGCTCGGCAGCCTGCTCGGCGAGCTGGAGAGCGAGCTCCGGATCTCCGGCGTCCTGAACCACGGCGGCGAGGTCGGCGAGCAGGGGGCCGCGGTGGGCGCTCGTCGGGTTGGCGCGCCCCAGTGCCTCGAGCACGAGGCGCAGCAGATACCGCGAAGACGTGTACTGGAAACGCGCCTGGCACAGGCGCGCCATCTCCCAGATCGCGTGCACCGCCGCCTCGCCGGCTCGGACCACTTGGTCGAGGAGGAGCTGGGGGATCTCCTCGTCGCCGCGCTCTCCGCCGACCGGGTGGCTCAGTGCCTGCCCGTCGATCCTGAGAAGGGTCAGTGCCTCCACCTGCAGCTGCTCGGCGGCGTCGAAATCACCGTAACGACGGTAGAGGGTGCCTAGGGTGGTCAGCAGTCGCGCCCGTGTCTCGGGTCTCTCGAAGGTGCGGCGGTCGATCTCGCGCCGCCCGGCGGCGAGCAGCTCGAGCGCTGAAACGGGACCTCCACCGACGTGCTGCGGCGAAGTGCGGTCGAAGAGGGTGGCGATGAACTCGACCAGCTCCTCGGCCTCGTCCCGCGACTGCACCGCGTCGAGGCGCTGTCGCTCGGCGAGCGCCGCGGCCTCGCGGCTGCGATCCCGCTCGCGCACCAGCTGCAGGGTGAAGGCGAGGCTGGAAGCGATCAGCAGCACGAGCGCGACGGCGCCGACCGTGGCGGGCACCGCGTTGCGCTGCAGCCACCTCGAGCCACGGTAGAGGAAGGTGGCTGGCCGCGCCGCGATCGGGCGACCCTCGAGGAAGCGCTCGAGATCTCGCTGCAGATCGGCTGCCGAGGCGTACCTCTTCGACTGCTCCTTGGCCAGGGCCTTGAGCACGATGGTGTCGAGATCGCGCGGCAGCCGGAAGGAGCGACCGGCGGCCCGGCTCCGCGAGCTGGGAGGTGGCGGATCCAGATCGGTGATGAGGCGGGCCGTCTCGGCCGACGAGATCCCCCGCAGGTCGTACGGCCTGACCCCGGTCAGCAGCTCGTAGGCGACCAACCCGAGCTGGTAGACGTCCGAGGACACGGTGACGGGCTCGCCGCGGAACTGCTCTGGGCTGGCGTACTGCACAGTCATCGGGTTGTGGCGGGTGCGTGTCAGGTGGCTGCTCTCGTTCTCGACATCGGCCTCCTCGAGGAGCTTGGCGATCCCGAAGTCGAGCAGCTTGGGGCGCCCGTCCCCGGAGACCAGGATGTTCGAGGGTTTGATGTCGCGGTGCACCACCAGCCGTTGATGTGCCGCCTGGACCGCGCTGCAGACGCAAGCCAGCAACCTCACTCTCTGTTCGAGGTCCACCCGACGCTCGGCGCAGTAGCGGTCGATCGGCACACCGTCGACGAGCTCGACCACGAGGTACGGCTCACCACGGTCGCTGATCCCGCCGTCGAGCAGCCGTGCGATCGAGGGATGCTCGAGCGTCGCGAGGATCTGGCGCTCGCGGGTGAAGCGCCGCACCGCGATCTCGCCGGCCGTCGGGTGCAGCAACTTGAGCGCGACGGTCTGGGTGAAGGCGCCGTCGTCGCGGGTGGCTCGGTACACCACTCCCATCCCGCCGCGACCGATCTCCTCGTGCAGCCGGTAGCGGCCGACCACGCGGTCGCCCTGGCTGGCGTCGTCGTCCGGCAGGCCTCCGGCGCCCTGGTCGCGAGGATCCTCTTCGAGCAGCATGCGAGCGCCGAACAGGTCGATGCCGCGCCACGACGTCGCCTCGCCCTCGTCGTGCGCCGCGAGCAGGGAACGCAGCTCCTGCAGCAACCCGACGTCGTCGGCGCACTCGGCCCGGAGGAAGGACTCGCGCTGCCCGATCTCGAGCTCTCGCGCGAGACCGAAGAGTTCCTCGATGCGTCGCGCGCGCGCGGCGGTCCGCACGCTCTCGTCACCGTCGCTGGATCGCATGGGGACCACCATCATAGGGCTGCGCCGGCTCGGTTGGCCTCGGCGGATCCGTGTCCGCTCCCGGAATCGTCGGTTCGGCTGCTAGGGCGACGTCGAGCTCCACTCCGAGGTGTCGCCACCCTCGAAGCAGGCGGTGTGTAGCGGCACGAGCCCGTGGAAGTAGTAGACCGCGCCGGCGCCCGGCTCGCCCATCGGTCCGTCGTCGCCCGGAGCCCCGACCAGTACCCCGCGGTCGGTGATCGCCACCGCGCTGCCGAAGCGCGAGTCCATTCCGGTCTGGGAGCCGAGCAGCTTGGCGAGCGGTCGCCAGGAACCGTTGCACTTGCGGTAGACGTAGGCGGCGCCGCGGTCGAGGATGGTGAAGGGCGAGCCGAAGTTCTCCAGCGGTGCTCCGACCACCAGAGTCGTCTCGTCGGCGGCGACGGCGGCGCCGAAAGCCGCCTGGTTCTGCGTCCCGAGCAGCGGGCTCTGGGCCTGCCAGGTGGTCGGGCCCGTGCGTCGGTAGGGATAGACGCCGCCGCGCTCGCCCTGACCGAGCACCACGAGCTCGGGGGCGCCGGCCACGAAGTCGGTTCCAGAGAAGGCCACGCTGGCGCCGAACGAGCCGCTGCGGGTGGCCGAGAACTCGCTGGAGAGAGGCGAGCCCGTCTGTCTCACGTCCACGTAGCCTTCGCCGGGGCACTCCGCGCCCTGCAGCAGCAGTGCGCCGTCGCTGGACACCGCGAGCGCGCGACCGAAGGTGCAGTCGCCGCCGAGGATCGCACCGGCGAATGACCAGTTGCCCTGACTCTCCAGCCACAGGTTGATCCTTCCGACGTGGCCGTCCGGCTCCGGGAAGTTGACTCCGACGTAGGCATGGGTGCCGCCGAGCGCCAACGAGCGCAGGCCTCGGTGCAGCTCCGGGAGGGATGCCGGGGAGCCGGGCCACGTCTGGCCGGTCGGCCAGGAAGCGGCCCACACGGTTGCTGGGACGTCGCGGTCGGTACCGAAGATCCATCGGTGGTTCGCGACCGCCGCCACGCCCGTGCCGGCAGAGAAGTCGTCCTCCAGGAAGACGTGCCAGTTCTCCGGTCCGGGCTGCTGCGTCGCCGCGTAGACGCGGCCGAGGGCGCCGATCGCGGCATGCCTGCCCGAGGCGGCCAGAGTGGCGCCGAACTGGGCCGCCAGACCGAGACTCGCGTGGTCCTGAGCGGGGATGCGCTGGGTCTCGAACAGCGTCGGGACGGCGGCGCCACGGTTGGCCACCGCGGCGCCCGAAGAGGCGGCGCACAGCACGCACAGCGCGGCGACGAGCCGGCGCGGTGCGACACCCCGAGCCGGCTGGACGATGCGCCGGACTGCCGGGCCGGTGCGATCGACGGCGGAGCCGGCGGTCACGGGCCGGGACGCAGGAAGAGCTACAGGAAGAGCTACAGGAAGAGCTGCAGGAAGGGACGCAGCTGCAGGCAGCGGGGGCGGCAGGTTGCCTGGCCTCGTCGACAGCCCAGACGAGATCCCATCGAATGGCAGAGTCGAGTCCGTCGTGGAGAGCATCGAGAGCATCGTCCAGGGCATCGTCCAGGGCATCGTCCAGGGCATCGTGTTCCTCCTCGGCTTGCGGGGCGCGGAGTGGAGCCACGGCAGCGCGGGCCCGGGCTCCTCTGACGCCCCTCTCTCCTGCCTTCGCCGATGCGGCGCCGACCGCGCCACCGCTCACGTCGAGACCGGCTCCGGCATAGGGAGGGCTTCGGGCCGTGAGAAGCCGCGACGACGAGCTGCCGATAGAGTGCGGCGGTGGACTCCCGAGCTGCACGGGCCGCCCCGCCGTCGTCGAGTGAGTCGTCCGTGGCGCGGCCGGACCGCGATCCGGTGGCCGCGATGGAGAGCGAGTACTCGCTGCCGGTGCACTGGTTCCCGAAGACGAGGATCGCCGCCGCCGGCAGGCGGGAGAAGCAGCGTCTGGTGATGGAAATGCTGCGTGCGTTCGACCACGGCCAGCCGATCGACCACCTCGACGTCGGCTGCGGCGATGGGCGCTGGACGGCCGACATCAAGGATCGGCTGCGCAACCCACGCCGCTGCTGCGGCGTCGACAGGTCGCGTCGGGCGATCGGCTTCGCCACCTTGATCCGACCCGACATCGACTTCCAGGTGGCGCAGGGCGAGCAGCTGCCTTTCGAGGACGACAGCTTCGATCTGGTCTCGGCGGTCGAGGTCCTCGAGCACGTCGAGGACGGCGCCGAGGAGCGCTTCCTGGCGCAGATCGCACGGGTGCTGCGACCGGGCGGCCGTCTGCTGCTGACCACGCCGTCGCACCTGGTTCCCCTGCCGGCGACCCACTTCCGCCACTACACCCAGGAGCGACTCGGTCAGCTGATCGAGGGCGCCGGGTTCGAGATCGCCGTCTGGCGCGGCCACGGCATCCCCGTGGGCGCCGCGGTGTGGAGGCTCGTCCTCTGGTGCAACGAGTTCCCGCTGCTGTGGAAGCTGGGGCGGTTCCGCTACGCCGAGGCCTCCCCCGGGCGCACAGCGAACCACGTCCTGCTGGCGCGGCTCTCCGGGACGGGTGGCGAGTCGGCGCGATGAGAGCTCGGTCGAGGTGGCCGGCCTGAGTCGCGTCGATCTCGCCTGCCGGTCTTGGGCCGAACGGGCGCTCGGCGGCGCGGTCCGGCGTCGCGGCGGCGCTGCCCCGCCTCGTGGTGTAATCGGTTCGCGATGCGAGAGGCGACGAACGACCTTTACGAAGTCCGAAGCGAGCCCGAAGAGCGGATCCGCCTCGAGTTCCGCGCCGCCGAGGAGCTGGAGCGGATCGACGATGCCCTCGAGCGGGACATCTCGGCGCTCGCGGTCCACGCACGAAGCCTCTTCTATGCCTGCGACGAGACGGCGACCGTCGAGCGCCTGCTCTGGGACTCTCGGCGAGGGGCCTTCGGCAGCCACCGCTCGTTCGCCCTCGGCGAGCACTTCGACCTGCCCGACGGCCCCGACGGCGAGATGGACATCGAGGGGCTGGCGATCGACGGCGGCTACCTCTGGATCACCGGATCGCACAGCTACAAGCGCGACGATCCCGACGAGGGTGACACCGACCTCTCGAGCCTCGACGACATCGACGTCGATCCCAACCGTGGTTTCCTCGGCCGGGTGCCGCTGGTGGACCGGGGAGACGGTGAGCTCGAGCCGGTCGGCCGGATCGAGACGCTGGATGGCGTGGAGCGCACCGCGGCGTGCATGAAGATGCGCGACGACGGCCGCACGCTGCTGCGCAAACGGCTGTCCGGCGACCGTCTGCTGGCTCCTTTCATGGGCCTTCCCTGCAAGGAGAACGGATTCGACGTCGAGGGCCTGGCGGCCAGCGGCGATCGGCTCTGGCTGGGGCTGCGCGGCCCGGTCATCGGCCAGCGCTCGCTGCTCGTCGAGGTGCGCACCAAGACCACGAAGAAGGGCTGGTTGAAGCCGCGGCGACTGAGTGACGGCCGACGCTACCGGCTGGTGGCGCTACCTCTCGACGGGCTCGGGGTGCGCGACCTCCTGATCGACGGCGACAGGATGCTGGTGCTCGCCGGCGCGACCACCGATGTCGAAGGGCCGCAGTCGATCTACTCGGTGGAACTGTCGCGGCTCGACGAAGCGGCGGTGGTCGCCGAGGCTGACGTGGTGCGGATCCTCGACCTGCCGGTACACCGCGGCTGCGACCATGCGGAGGGCATCGCGTTCTTCGAACGCGAGGGTCGCCGCTGCCTCGCGGTGGCCTACGATGCTCCGGCCGACGACCGGATCGACGAGAAAGACCACTGGCTCGAGCTCGATCTCTTCGACGTCCTGACGCGAGTGGGCGGCTCTTCTTGAGCGGACCTCCCAGAGTGCTCCGAGGTGCCGGAGCGGCGGGGTGCCACCGGGTGGGAGAGGTGCGGATCCGCCGCGTCGTCGAGCTCGAGGCGGCTGGCGGCACCCGCTTCCTGCTTCCCGACGCGACGCGCGAGGCGGTGCGCGAGATCGACTGGCTACGACCTCACTTCGCCGACGCAGAGGGCAATCTGATCCTCAGCATCCACTCGTGGCTGCTCGATACCCCGAGCGGGCGTGTCGTCGTCGACACCGGGCTGGGCAACGACAAGCAGCGCGAGATCCCGCTCTGGAATGCGCGCTCCGGCCCCTATCTCGAAGAGCTGACGTCGGCGGGCTTCGCTCCCGGCGACATCGATCTGGTGATCAACACCCACCTGCACGTCGACCACGTCGGCTGGAACACGCGCTGGCGCGACGGAGCGTGGACTCCGACATTCCCCTCAGCACGCTACCTCCTGGGGCGTGTCGAGTGGGAGCACTGGAGCCGGCGACCGGAGCCGCAGTACCGGCAGGTGATCGACGACTCGGTGCGGCCGGTCGTCGAGGCGGGGCTCGCCGACCTGTTCGAGATGGACCAGAGACTGACCCCGGAGATCTCGGCCGAGCCCACCACCGGCCACAGCATCGGTCACGTCAGCCTGTGGATCGAGTCGGCCGGCGAGAGAGCGCTCGTCAGCGGCGACTTCCTCCACCATCCCGCCCAGGCGGCGCGGCCCGAGTGGTGCAGCACCGCCGACCACGATCGCGACCAGGCGATCGCGACGCGGCGACGGATGCTCGCCCGTCTCGCCGACGAGGGCGTGGCGGTCTTCGGCATGCACTTCGGCGAGCCCTGCCGGGTGCTGCGCGACGGCGACGCCTTCCGGCTCGAGCCCACCACCTCGTCCGAGAGCGCTCTGACCGGCTCTGACCGGCGGACCTCCGACTGAACGGAGCGATTCCCTGCACTTCGTCCAGCGCAGCACCATCGCCGCCCCGGCGCAGCGGGTCTTCGCCTTCCACGAGGAGCCCGACGCCTTCGCCCGACTGCAGCCGCCCTGGCAGAGGGTGGAGATCGTGCAGCCGCCGACATCGCTCGAGGTCGGCACCCGGGTCGTGTTGCGGGTCCGGGTCGGACCGCTGTGGCAGACGATCGAGGCCGAGCACGTCGCCTACGAGCCGGGCCGCTCGTTCACCGACCGCATGGTGCGAGGACCCTTCGCCGAATGGCTGCACCGACACATCGTCGAGCCGATCGACGCGAGTTCCTGCGAGCTGATCGACGACGTGACCTTTCGGCTGCCGCTGGGAGCCCTCGGACGCGTCTGCGGCGGCTGGTACGCGCGCCGGCAGCTGCAGAGGCTGTTCGACTACCGCCACGAGGTGACGCGACGGGCCTGCGAACGACCGGAGGTGTCGGCTGCCAGTCGTTAGCGCCTCAGGGATTGGGGTGCTGAGCCGACGCGGTCGCCAGCAGGCCGCGGAGCTCCGCCATGTCGATCGGCTTGACGAAGTGCTGGTCGAAGAGCGGTGACGGCTCGGCAGCGCGCTGGAGCACCTCGTCGTTCGAGAACCCGGTCGTGGCCGCGAGGATGCCGCGGTAGCCGTCGGCGCGCATGCGTCTGGCCACCTCGACCCCGGAGAGGTCGGGCAGGTCGATGTCGAGCAGTACGACCTGGAAGCGACCGCCATCCCGCAGCCGCTCGAGCGCCTCGAATCCGTTGCCTGCGACGGCGACGCGATGCCCCTCGAGCTCGAGCAGCTCGGCGAGGGTGGCGGCGACATCGGCGTTGTCCTCGACGATGAGCATGTAAAGGCTCTCTACCGCAGCCGTCTGTTCCTCGGCCGTGTCGGCTTCGAGCGCCGGGATCCTGCCGGGGAGCCGGACGACGAACCGCGATCCCTGACCGAGTCCGTCGCTGAAGGCCTCCACCTCGCCGCCGTGCAGGTGCGCGAGGTCGCGTACCAGGGCCAGACCGACCCCGAGCCCTTCGACGTCGTCGTCACGCCGCACCCTGGAGAAGAGATCGAAGATGCGCATCAGGTCGTCGCTCTCGATGCCGCAGCCTTCGTCCTCGACCGTGATCTCGAACTCCTCGGCGGAGGTCGGGTGCACGGCGAGCGACACCCTGCCGCCGGCATCCGAGTACTTGATCGCGTTGGAGAGCAGGTTGACGACGATCTGCTCGAGCCGCACCGGGTCCACCGAGGCGGCGAGCTCGGGATCGCCGAGGTCGAGCTCGAACCGGATCTGCTTGCACCTCAGCGCGTCCTGGCACGCCGCCACCGCGTCGGCGACGCTCTCGGCGACGAGGATCTCCCTCTTCTGGAGCCGGATCGTTCCCTGCTGGAAGCGACTGGCGTCGAGCAGGTCGGCGAGGATGCGCCGCAGGTAGACGATCTGCCGCCCCATGCCGTCGATCAAGGGCCTCACCTCCTCGATCTCGCGGCTGCCGTCGCGGCGCAGGATCTCGATCGAGTTGGCCAGCCCCGAGATCGGGTTCCGCAGCTCGTGGCCGAGCACCGCGAGGAAGCTGCGCGTCCTGCCCGCCGCCTCGCGCAGATCGAGCTCGGCTCGGCGACGGAGCTTCGCCGTGTGCAGCTGGGTGCGGATGCGCACCAGGAGCTCGTGGCTGCTGAACGGCTTCGCCAGGTAGTCGTCCGCCAACGACTCGAACCCCTCGGTGCGCGATTCTTCGCCCGCTCTCGCCGAAAGCAGGATGACGGGCGTCGTGGCCAGCGCGGGATCCCGGCGCATGGCTCGCGCCAGCCCGAAGCCGTCGAGCCTCGGCATCATGACGTCGGCCAGCACCAGAGACGGGCCGAGCTCACCAGCGAGTCGCAGAGCGGCCTCTCCATCGCGGGCGGTGACGACTCGGTAATGGGGCTGCAGTAGATCGACGACGTAGCGGCGCATGTCTGGATTGTCGTCGGCCCAGAGGATGAGTGGCACGTCTTCACCGGCTTCGGAGGCGGCCGCCTCGTCCTCGTGAGGAGGCTCCGCGGCCACTCCTTCGGCGGTCGCATTCGTGTCCTCGAGCCAGGTTGCCGCCTCGATCAGGTAGGGGAGGTGCCCGACGTCCCCCCGGTCCTTACCGGTGGCGCTTTCCGACACAGGCTCCGACTCCGGATCCCCGCCCGACCGCTCCTCCCAGGGGATCGTGACAGTGAATCGGCTGCCCTGACCGACGCGGCTGGTCACCGCGACCTCGCCGCCGTGCACCGCGGCCAGCTCCCGCACCAGGGCCAGGCCGATACCGGTGCCCTCGAACGAACGCGCCTGCTGGCTGCGCACCCGATGGAAGCGGCGGAAGAGATGCGGGATCTCGTCCTCAGGGATGCCGACCCCGGTGTCCTCGACCTCCAGCACCAGCGTCTCGCCGTCGCGACGCAGTCGCACCGTCACGCGGCCCTCGAGGGTGAACTTGAGAGCGTTCGAGAGCAGGTTGAGGACGATCTTCTCCCACATCGCCGCATCCAGCCACGCCTTCTCGTCGGGCGCCTCGATCTCGCAGTGCAGCTCGAGGCCGGCGCGCTGCATGGCGCCCTCGAAGTGGCCGACCAGCCCTCGGGTCAGCTCGCTGGCGTCGACCGCCTCGAAGCGGGCCTGGTGCCCGCCGGCGGACAGGCGGGCGAAGTCGAGCAGGGTGTTGACCATGCGCAGTAGGCGCTGGGCGTTGCGGTAGACCGGCAGCAGCCGCTCGTGTCCGGGTCCTTCCGCCAGCAGGTCCTCCAGCGGACCGAGGATCAGCGTCAGCGGCGTGCGGAACTCGTGCGAGATGTTCGAGAAGAAGGTGGTCTTCGCGCGGTCGAGCTCGGCCAGGGCCTCGAGGCGCCTCTCCTGCATCTCGAACGCGTGCGCCTGCGCCGCCGAGTTGCCGACGATGCGCACCAGGGTGCGGCAGAAGTGGCGGTAGCTGGCATCGATCACGCAGCGCGGGTTGAGCCCGAGGATGGCGAAGCCGTTGGGCGCGGCGTCCGGCCTGCCGAAGGGCATCACCTTCGCCGAGCGCGCCGGCTCCGGCCAAGGCTCCGCGGGCAGACCGCGATCATCGAGGCCCTCGAGCAGGCGCGGCCCGTCTTCCGGTGACGGCGTCGGCCATGCCTGGCCCGCGGCGCCGGCCGTGAGGACGTGGGGGGCGTGGTCGGAGCCCGGCGTGACACCCGCGGCGGCCATCAGGCGCGCCTCGGTCTGGTCGGGGTTCCACTGGTAGAAGAGGGCGAACGGCACGTCGGCCTCGCCGGCGGAGAGCGCCCGCGCGCATTCTTCGAAGGCCTCGTCGGCCTTCGACGCGACAGAAGCGGCTTCGGAGAGCCGTTGCAGCAGGGCCATCCGGCGCACTCCGATGACGCGCTCCGTCTCCTCGGTGCAGGCGCAGAAGAGACCGGCGACCTCGCCGCCCTCGTCGAGGATCGGGCTGTAGGAGAAGGTGAAGTACGTCTCCTCGAGGTAGCCGTGACGCTGCAGGGTCAGCAGCAGGTCGCGGTTCCAGGTGGCAGTGCCTCGTTCGAGCACCTGGTCGGCGAGCGGGCCCACCTCGTTCCAGATCTCGCTCCAGATCTCGGCCGCCGGCGCTCCCAGGGCCGAAGGGTGACGCGTCCCGAGTATCGGGATGTAGTCGTCGTTGTAGAGGTTGATGCGCTGGCGACCCCACCAGACGAACATCGGGTGGCGCGAAGCGAGGATCAGCTGCACCGAGGTGAGCAGGCTCTGTGGCCAGCGGTCCGGCGGGCCGAGGGGCGTCGTCTCCCAGCGATGGGCGCGCATCCGTGCGGCCATCTCGCTGTCACCGCGGAAGGAGGCGAGGGTGCCGCCGCCGTCGGAGGGCGCTGATCCGCTCACTGCGACTCGATCGCGGTGCCGAACCGTGGCGATCCGGACCCCGCTCCGCGGCGTCTCATTCCGACTGGAACCACAGGGTCTCGGGTCGCCATGCGCCGGGGGCGATCTCCTGCAGCGTCAGGGCGTCGTAGAGCCGGCCGCCGAGCATGGTGTGGGAGATCTTCTCGCTGCTGCGCAGGTCCTCGAGCGGGTCCTCTTCGAGCACGATGAGGTCGGCGAGTTTGCCGGGCTCGAGCGAGCCGAGATCGCCGTCGAGGCCGAGGTGGCGGGCGCCGTCGATGGTGCCGGCCTCGAGCGCCTCGAGGGGGCTCATGCCTCCCTGCTCGAACATCCACAGCTCCCAGTGAGCGGCGAGGCCCTCGCGCTGTCCGTGGGCGCCGAGCCCGATGATCACTCCCGCGTCGCGCAGCTGCCTGCAGACCGCCGCCGCCCGGATGTGGTTGTAGTCGCCTTCGGGTGCCTTGGGGACGCGACGGGCTCGCGGGTCGACCCGGTCGGAGGGCACCCAGCGCAGCAGGCGCTCGTTGTCGTAGACGTCGGTGTGGTGGTACCAGTAGCGCTCGCCCTCGATGCCGCCGAAGGCGACACCCAGAGTCGGCGTGATGCCGGCGACGTCCATCGTCTCCGGGCCGCCCCAGAACTGCAGCACGTCGTCGTAGATCTCGGCGACCGAGAGCGAATGCTCGATCCCGGTGTGTCCGTCCATGACCATCGTCATGTTGTGCATGAACAGGGCGCCGCCTTCGTTGACCACCATCATGTCGAGCTCGCGCGCCGCCTGCACCACCTGCTGACGCTGGTCACGGCGCGGCTGGTTGTAGCTCTTCACCGAGAAGGCCCCGGCGGCCTTGAGGCGACGCAGGTGAGCGCGGGCGTCGTCGAGACTCTCGATCTCCGCCTTGGCCGGGCCGGCGGCGCCGTAGAGGATCGTGCCGGTCGAGAAGAGTCGCGGCGCGGGGATCATGCCCGCCTTCTGCATCTCGCTGGCGGCGAAGAAGGTGGAGGTGTCGTTCGACGGATCGTGCACGGTGGTGACGCCGAAGGAGAGCGAGCTGAGGTTGTAGTAGTTCTGCTGCGGGATGATCTCGCTGACGCCCTGTGAGCCGTGCCAGTGCACGTCGAGCAGGCCCGGCATCACCACCTTGCCGCTGACGTCGACGACCACCGCATCGGCCGGGATCTCGACCTCGCTGCGCGGCCCCACCGCGGCGATGCGATCGCCCTCGGTGACCACGACACCGTCCTCGAGGATGCCGCGCTCGTCGGCGCCGTCCTTGCCGGGCGCCATGGTGAGCACCTTGGCGCCGACCAGCGCGATGCGTGCACGGTGCAGATCACGGGTCACTGCGAAGCCGAGGTCGACGCTCGCCGCGGCGTCGGAGCTCTCGGAGTCCTCGGAGTCCTCGGAGTCCCGCGAGCCGCCCGAGCCCGTGGCGTCGCCATCGCCGTCGCCAGCGCGCCGCGGAAAGGCGACGGCGGTCTCGAAGAAGTCCGGCCCCATCGACCAGTAGAGCCTGGAGGAGTCGCCCGACCAGTCGATCCACTCGCCGGCGTCCTGCGACACCCTCCGCATCGGCAGGCTCTTGAAGTCGGGAGAGAGCGCCAGCGGCTTCGAAGCGTCCGGCATCGGCACCACGAAGGCCTGGAAGCGTTCGCTGAAGGCCAGCAGCGTCCCGTCGGGGGAGACGCGGAACTCGGTGGCGTTCTCGCTGGTGGCGTGCTCGCGCGCCTCGACGTCACCCGAGAGGGGACCGTCGACCCGCTGCGAGCGCAGCACCCGTCGGTCGCCGCCGAAGCCGGTGAAGTAGACGCGGTCCGACCCGTCGCCGAAGTGCGGCTGGAAGCCGGATTCGGCGAAACGCGTCGGCTCGCCGACGGTGCGAGGACGATCGCCTGTGAGGTCGACCGAGACGCGGTAGAGACCGGGCTCCTTGGACCACAGCGGTGAGGTCAGGAAGCCCCCTTGGCCCTTGCGGTAGACCAGCGTGCTGCCGTCGGGCGACAGCGCCGGCTCGAAGTAGTGCCCGGGCGCCTCGCTCAGCGGGAACGGCTCGCCGCCGCCGGCGGCGACGATCTGCACCGTGGCCAGATCCTTGTCGTCCCAGGTGGTGTAGACCACCCAGCGTCCGTCGCGCGAGAAGCTCGGGTAGTGCTCGAAGCGCTCGTCCCCGGTCAGTCGTCGGGGCGCGCCGAGCGCCATGCGGCCTGCGCCGTCGCGTTCGACCGAGCGGGTGTAGAGGTGACCGAGGGCCTGGAAGACCACCCGGCTGCCGTCGGGTGACATCTGCGCCCAGCGCACCATCTTGGTGTGGAAGGTCTCCGGCGCCACGTCGACCGGGTAGCGCAGCGCGTGGTGGATGCGATGGGTGGCGCGGGCGCGGAACGGGATCACCTCGGCGCCTCCGTCGGCGACGTCGACGCGGCGGATCTTGCCGCCGGCCCAGATGACGATCGAGCGGGAGTCCGGCGTCCACTCGTAGCTCGGGTAGACGCCGTGGATCGCCCAGATCTCCTGGTTGTCGCGGTCGAGGCCGTCGTAGAGAGCCCGGTTCTCGCCGCTCTCGAGATCGTGCACGAACAGAGTGCTCTGGAAGTGCACCCGGCGCACGAACGCCAGATAGCGCCCGTCGGGCGACGGCTGCGGCCGCACCGCGCCGCCGGGGCCGTCGATCACCGTCTCGATCTCGCCGGTGGTGCGGTCGATGCGGCGGACGGTGTAGATCTCGTCGTTGCTGTCCTTGCTGTACTGGAAGGCGTCGCCGGGCGTGGTGTCCTGCGAGAAGTAGACGTAGCGCCCGTCGGGAGAGAACTCGGGCTCGCCGAGGTCCTTCTGCTCGTTGGGCTTCTCGTTGAGCTGCAGGCCGCTGCCCTCGCCCGAGGCGTGCCACAGCCAGATCTCGCCCGAGCCCAGTGAGCGCCTCGAGCTGAAGTGCTTGCGCGCCGCCAGGAACTGGCCGTCCGGCGCCCACGCCGGCGAGTTCGGCAGCCGGAAGGTCTCCTTGGTGACCTGCCGCGTGCCGTCCCAGCTGGCGTCCTCGCCGCGCTCGAGCACCCAGATGTTGTCGCCGCCGCCGCGATCCGAGGTGAACGCGATCTCGTTGCCGTCGGGCGAGAACTTCGGCTGCATGTCCCAGGCGGCGCCGCTGGTGAGCTGACGCGCTTCGCCCCCGGCGATCGGCATCAGGAAGATGTCGCCGAGCAGGTCGAAGACGATCTCGCTGCCGTCGGGCGAGACGTCGAGATTCATCCAGGTCCCCTCGTCGACGTCGACGGTGACCTCGGTCGACGGCCATTCGTGGCCGCCGAACTCGGACACCGACCATCGTTCGTCCTGCTTCGCGCCGTCTGTCGCGGCCTCCTTCTCGGCCTGTCGCCTCTCCTTGCGGGACTGTGCCTGCGCATCGTGCGGCGGCGCCGGCAGGGTGAGGAGGAGGACGGCGACCAGCAGGGCTGGTCGCCGGAGTGCGTGCTGCATGATGGGCTCCGGGGAAGCGGCGGGTCGGGACCGGCGGGCTCGGCCGATCGTCGGAAGGGGTCGAGCGACGCGGGCTGGGATTATCTCACCCCTGTCCGCGGGCGCGCCCGGCACCGTCGCCGCGCCGGCCGTCGTCGGCCCGGGGCGACCGTGGTGGCGCTCGATCGGGGTGAGCCGCGACCTCCGGAGACGCTCCGCCCGCCGGCTGCGTCCGCGCTCAGGCGTCAGGCGTCAGGCGTCAGCCGTCAGCCGTCAGCGGGCAAGGGCCCCCTCGAGGGCCCTCAGGCCTCGTCCTGCAGCACCGAGGCGACCGGCAGTCGCAGCAGTCGCAGTGCCGGCGGAGCGCAGGCGAGCACCGCGACCCCGACCAGACAGCCGATCACGATCAGGTGCGACCAGGGGTCGTCGGTGCCGATCCCGTGCAGCATCCCACGCAGCGCCCGGCCTCCCAGCTGGGCGAGCAGCAGACCGATCGCCAGGCCGATCGCGGCGACACCGAGGATCGGCAGGATGGCCCTGCGAACCACCTCTGGGAGGCTCGATCCGAGGGCGATGCGCACCGCCATCTCGCGACGCCGTGCGCCGATCTCGGTGGCGGTGATGCCCGCCAGCCCGACGGCGGCGAGGACCAGAGCGAGCAGTGCGAGGACCGCGAAGAGGAGCGCCTGGAAGCGCTCGACCGCCAGGGCTCGCGCACGCGCCTCCTCGAGGCCCGAGATGCGGGCGATCGGCGTCACCGGTTCGAGCCTCTCGATCGCCGAGCGCAGAGCCTCGGTCCCCGCTGCGGGCGTGGCGCGGGCGCGCACCACCCAGTGCGGTTGGAACCAGGTGTGCACCATGCCCATCGCCTCGACCGGGAACTGGTCGGCCGGCAGGTAGACGGTCGGCACGTCGCGCGCCAGCGGGGCGGAGGCGCTGAACGACGGAACCTGACGGACGTCGCCGACGACGCCGACGACCTCGCGCTCGGCCCCCATCAGCGAGATCCTCGCGCCGAGCGGCTGCCGGCCCGCGAGATGGAGCTCGGTGAACGTCTGGTTGACCACCGCCACCAGGGGTGACGTGCTGCGGTCGCGATCTTCGATCAGGCGCCCGGCGACGTGCCGTACGGCGAGCAGCTCGAGGGCGCCCGGCGTGGCGTAGTTGACCACCGTCAGGTGACGGTCGTCGTCGCCGGCGAGGGTGAAGTTCATGTTCAGCCCGCGCTGGAAGGGCAGGCTCAGGAACGCCCCGGCGCCGACGAGCCGCGGGTCGGCGCGCAGCGCCTCGACGCCGGAGGCGAAGTACTCGCGCACCGCCCCGGCCTCGGCGAAGTTGGCGTCGGCGAGCGAGACGGCGCCGGAGACGACGCCCTCCAGCTCGACTCCGGGATCGGCGGAGCTCAGGCCGGAGAGGCTGCGCGTCAGCAGCGTGGCGGCGAGGAGCAGGGAGACTCCGAGCGCCACCTGTCCGGCGACGAGCACGGCTCGCCCCTTCGAGCGGCGATCTGTCACACCGCGCTGGCGCAGGCTCGAACGATCGGTGCGCGCCAGGCGCGCCGTCGGCGCCAGACTGAACAGGACGGTGGCGAGCAGCGCCACGGCGAGGGTGTAGAGCAACGCCCGGTCGTCGAGCGCGAAGTCGTGGGTCAGGCCGAGAGCCGTGCGAGCCCACCCAGCCACCCAGCGCATCGCCACGCCGGCCAGTGCGAGCCCGAGCGCAGCGCCGCAGGCCGTCTGCAGCAGGTTCTCGGTCAGCAGCTGGCGGGTCACCGCCCAGGCTCCTCCGCCGAGTGCCCGGCGCGTCGCCATCTCCTGGCGGCGTCGGCCGGCGGCGGCGATCAGAAGGCCGGCGATGTTGACGCAGCGGATCAACAGCACCGCGCCGACGGCGGCCCAGAGGACCAGCAGGCGGTCGCGCAGCCAGCCGCTGCGCGCCTGAAGCAGCGGCACCGGCTCGAAGGAGAAGCCGTCGCCGCGCATCGCCGCGACGGATCGGCTCGCGGTGTCCAGCGCCGCGGTCGCCCCGGCTCTCTCGTGGTCGCCGATCCGCGCCAGGATCCGGTAGTTGGTCCCCGAGCCCTCTCCTTCGCGACTCGCCCGCAAGGGCGTGAAGACCTCGGCGCCGGTTCCGGGATCGAAGCGTTCGGCGGTGACGCCGACCACGGTATGAGCCTCGCCGGCGAGCAGGAGGCGGCTGCCGAGGACGTCTTCGCGAGCGCCCAGCCGGTCGCGCCAGAGGCGCCAGGTGACCACCGCGACCGCGGCTCCGCCGACCCGATCCTCGTCGATGTCGAAGCCGCGACCGCTCGCCATCGGCACGCCGAGCAGCTCGAAGAAGCCGCTGCCGACCCGCTGTCTCTCGACCACGGTCGCCACCTCGGCACCGGTCGGCGAACGAGCGATCAGATTGACTCCCTGCGTCCAGTCGGAGTAGACGCAGGCCCTCAGCTCCGGTGCGGTGTCCGCGAGGCTCTGCCACATGGTGCCGTCGACCGAATCGCGCAGCGAGCCCCGGGACTGCTCACTGCTCCACTGCACCTCGAAGAGCTCCTCCGGCGCCGGGTAGGGCAGGCGCTGGAAGAGCACCGTGTCGACGACCGTGAAGACCACGGCGTTCGCCGCCACGCACAGGGCCAGGGTCGCGACGACTGCGACGAAGACTCCGGGTGCGCGGCGCAGGCGCCGCACGGCGAAGCGGAGGTTGCGCGTCAGCTCGTCGAGCCAGGCCAGACGATCCTGGTCGCGGCAGTGGTCTTTCACCAGGTCGACCGATCCGAACTCTCTTCGCGCCTGGCTCCTGGCGCCGTCGGGGTCGAGTCCCCTGGCGACGAGGTCGGCGGTCCGCTCGTCGATGTGATGCTCGATCTCCTCCGCCAGCTCGCGTTCGTAGCGGCGGTTGCGCAGGGTGTGCAGCCAGCGCCTCACGACGCCGCCTCCGCGGCCAGCACCGCGGCGATGCCCTCGCTGACCCGCGCCCAGCGGCCGGTCTCCTGCTCGAGATGGCGATGGCCCCCCTCGGTCAGGCGGTAGAACCTCGCTCGCCGGTTGTTGTCCGAGCTGCCCCATTCGCTGGCGAGCAGCCGCTGCTGCACCAGCCGGTGCAGCGCCGGGTAGAGAGAGCCCTGCGGGACCTGCAGTGCTCCGCCCGAAAGCTGTTCGATGCGCAGCAGGACGCCGTAGCCGTGCAGCGGGCCGAGCGACACGGCCTTGAGCACGAGGAGATCGAGGGTTCCGGGAAGCAGGAGAGTGGCGCTGGCGCTCATCTTCTCCTAGTACGTCTAGGAGAAGGGGCGGTTTCAGCCGTGAGCGTCCGTTCGACCCGCGTCGCCTCTCGTGTATGCTGCGACAGCATTTCCATGCAGGAGTGCACGCCCGGGGAGGCGGCGGCGCGCGGCTGTAGACGAGGAGGCGACGTTGAGAGCAGCCAGCCGCGCCGATGAGGAGGCCGATCGAGGCCGGGTCAGTCGGGCCACAAGCGCGCACTCCGCGACCCTGGCTGGGCTCGTGCTGTGGGCTTTGGTGGCGAGCGCGCCGGCACAGCAGCTCGAGCTGGAGCCGGTGCTGGGCGGCCTGCAGTCGCCGCTCTACCTGACCCACGCCGGCGACGACCGGGTCTTCGTCGTCGAGCGGGGCGGCACCATCAGGGTGGCCTCGCCCGCCCCGCCCGGTGGCGGGCTCGTGCTCGCCACCGAGCCCTTCCTCGACCTGAGCGATCGGGTGCTGGCGGGCGGCGAGCGTGGACTGCTGGGCCTCGCCTTCCATCCCGACTACCAGCAGAACGGTCGTCTCTTCGTCTACTACACCGACCTGCAGGGTGACTCGGTGCTGGCGCGGTTCGAGAACGTCGACCCCTCCAGCGGCGTCGTGCCCCCCTCCAGCTTCGTCGAGATGCTGCTCGTCGAGCAGCCCTTCAGCAACCACAACGGCGGCATGCTGGCCTTCGGTCCCGACGGGATGCTCTACGTCGGGCTCGGCGACGGCGGCTCGGGAGACGACCCCCTGTGCGCGGCCCAGCGGGGCGACACGCTGCTCGGCAAGATCCTGCGTCTCGACGTCGACGGCGGAGCTGAATCGCCGCCGTTCTACACGGTGCCGCCGGACAACCCCTTCGTCGGCGACCCCACCGTGCGCGACGAGGTGTTCCTGCTCGGGGTCCGCAACCCATGGCGCTTCTCGTTCGACCGCCTGTCCGGCGACCTCTTCGTCGGCGACGTCGGCCAGGACTCGCGCGAGGAGATCAGCTTGGTGCCGCTCGGCACGTCGGGGGTCAACCTCGGCTGGAAGATGCTCGAAGGCACACTCTGCCGCAACCAGAGCGGCGGCTGCGGCGGTCCGCTGCCGCCCTGCGGGTCGTCGATCTACACTCCGCCGATCCTCGAGTACGGACACGGCGAAGGTTTCTCGGTGACCGGCGGCTACGTCTATCGCGGCGACGCGTTGCCGGGCCTCGCCGGTCGCTACCTGTTCGGCGACTTCGGCAGCGGGCGGGTCTGGGTGGCCGAGCGCAGCGGCGGCGGCTGGACGCGCAGCGAGCGGCCGCAGCTGCGCACCCCCGGGCTGGCGAGCTTCGGCGAGGACGCCGCCGGTGGGCTCTACCTGGTGAGCCTCGGCGGCGAGGTCTTCGCGCTGCGCTCGGGGGCGACTCCGCCACCGCCGCCCGCAGTGATCGGCTTCACCGCCGAGCGCGCCGAGGTCGGAGAAGAGGTCCCGTTCCTGATGCTCGATCTCGAGCGCAGCGGCGATCTCGGCGAGCGGATCGAGGCACGGGTGCGCAGCGTTCCCACGGCCGGCACCGCGACGCCCGGGGAGGACTACGAGGAGCTCGAGGCGCTGGCGATATGGCTGCCCGGGGCCGGCGGCGTGCGGCGGGTGGCATTGAGCGTCATCGACGACGTGCGGATCGAGAACGACGAGGAGCTCGAGGTGCGCATCGAGAGCGCCACCGGGGCGCTCGTCGACCCCCAGCGCGACCGGATGACGGTCCGCATCCTCGACGACGACGTGCCGGGGGAGTGCACACCGTCGCTGCACGTGCTCTGCCTGCTGGACAGTCGCTTCGCGGTGACCGCGCGCTGGCGCGACTTCACGGATCTCGACGGCCCGGCCCGGACCACACC
Organism: Acidobacteriota bacterium; assembly: GCA_003388555.1. Classification (GTDB taxonomy): domain Bacteria; phylum Acidobacteriota; class Thermoanaerobaculia; order Multivoradales; family Multivoraceae; genus QQVD01. Next base: position 64,930 of record QQVD01000052.1, read on the forward strand.
GCTGACCGACGATTCGGGCGCCTTCTGGTTCCTCGACTTCCGCAATATCGAGCTGGTGGTCAAGGTGCTCGACGGCTGTGCGATCAACGGTCACTTCTGGGTCTTCATGACCGGTCTGACCAACCTCGAGGTCGAGGGCGAGGTGGTCGACATCGCCGCCGCTGCGGGCTCGCCACCGGTCTACAGCTTCTCGAACCCGCTCGGCACGGGGTTCCAGCCGATCCTCGACACCGAGGCGTTCGCCGGCTGTCCCTGAGCGGCTCCGGGACCGAGGCAGAAGATTCTCGACCGTCTTCGCCGGCCGTTTCCCGGATTCGGCGTGCCGCGCCGCGTCCAATAGGGTGGGAGCGGCGAACGCGAGGCCGACGGCTGGCTGCCGTTCGTGGCAGACCCGAGCCGGCTCGCAATCGGAACTGATCGAAAGGAAGGCGGAAGGTGGAACTGCAAGACGTGGAACCGAATCAGCTCTGGGAGGGCCTGGAAGGCCTCTGGATCCAATACGGTGTGAGCGTGATCAGCGCGCTGGCGATCCTGGTCCTCGGCTGGCTCTTCGCCCGCCTCGCCCGGCGCGCCCTGCGCGGCGTGCTCAGCAAGCGCGAGGTCGACGCCACGATCGCCGGCTTCCTCGCCAGCATCGTCTACATGCTGCTGCTGGCCCTGGTGGTGATCACCGCCGCCGGGCGCCTGGGCATCCCCACCGCCAGCTTCGCGGCGGTGATCGCGGCCGCCGGCCTGGCGATCGGTCTCGCCCTGCAGGGCTCGCTCTCGAACTTCGCCTCGGGTCTGATGCTGGTGTTCTTCCGCCCCTTCAAGGCGGGAGACTACGTGGAGGCCGGCGGCGTCAGTGGCTCGGTGAAGACGATCAGCATCTTCCAGACCATCCTGATCACCCCGGACAACAAGGAGGTGATCGTGCCCAACGGCGACGTGTACTCGAAGCCGATCACCAACTACTCGTCCACCGGCGAGCGCCGCGTCGATCTGGTGATCGGCATCGGCTACGACGACGACATCGACAAGGCGCGGCGGCTGATCGAAGCGGTGATCGGCGAGGAGAAACGGGTGCTGGCGGAGCCGGCGCCGCAGATCCTGATGCTCGAGCTCGCCGACTCGAGCGTCAACTTCGGGGTGCGGCCGTGGGTCAAGACCGCCGACTACTGGGGCGCCCGCTCGTCGCTGCTCGAGAACATCAAGAAGCGTTTCGATGCCGAGGGTGTCAGCATCCCGTATCCCCAGCGCGACGTGCACGTACACCAGGTGGGAAGCGCCGCGGCCAACTGATACGGCGCAGCTGCAGCCACGCGACGGGAGGAGCCATGCCCGGCAGCATTCGCAACAGCACTCGCAACACTCGGAACAGCACTCGGAACAGAGCGCGGACGCGAGGGAGCGGTCTCTCGAAGGTCCTGGCCGCCGTCGCCGTCGTCGCCACCGTGGCGGCCGCAGCCGCGCAGGAGCCGGCCTCCGAGACCGCCCTCGAGCGCTCGCTCGCCCAGCTGCGGCACGTGGTGGGCGGTTGGGACGTCGTCACCGAGATGCTGAACCCGGACGGCACGGTGGCGGGCTCGGCCTCCGGCACCTACGACTTCGAGTGGGCGGTGCCCGGGCGCGTCGTGCGCGGCATCAGCGAGATCCCCGAGCTCGGTCAGCGCTCGGCGATCCTCTTCTTCGTCGACGAGGCGCGGGCCGAGATCGAGATGGTCTCGGTCGGCGCCGACGGCCGTCTGTGGCGCATGCGAGGCCCGCTCGGTGGCGAGACCCGCACCACCGAAGAGTACGCCACCGCGGACGGCGGCACCGGACAGCTCCGCTTCACCCGCTACGCGGTGAGCGCGGACCGCTTCGAGTCGAAGATGGAGTGGACCGACGACGGGGGAGCCACCTGGCATCCCGGCAACCACCAGGTCTTCGTGCGCCGGGTCGTCGCACGTTGACCGCCTGGTCGGCCCACCCGGTGCCAGCGCCGCCGGATCGTCTTCGCCGGAGAGGGTCGGGATTCTGGCCATGAAGCCGTTCGAGGAGATCGACCGCCACGTCTCGCGCGAGGGCAAGGTGCTGCGCTTCATGCACCGTGACGGCGACTACTGGATCCTGATCGACGACGAGGAGTTGATGGCCACCCGCGCCACCCACTCCGAGCGCGAGCTGGCGCGGCGTACCTGCAGCGATCTCGGCGTGCCCCGGCCCCGGGTGCTGATCGGCGGTCTCGGCCTCGGCTTCACGCTGCGTGCTGCGCTCGACGTGCTGCCGGCCGCGGCCCAGGTCGTGGTGGCCGAGGTCTTCGAGTGCGTGGTGCGTTGGAACTACAGGCACCTGGCCGACCTGCAAGGAGACGCCCTGCGCGATCCGCGACTGGTCGTCGCGCGGTGTGACGTCTGGAACGCGCTCGGCGGCTCGTTGGGCGACGGCGCCGGCGTCCCCGAGGAGATCCGCAGGCGGCAGCGGGAGCGCTTCCGGGACCAGACCGGAGCCGACAGCGCCTTCGACGTCGTGCTGCTCGACGTCGACAACGGGCCGGCCGCCACCTGCCTCGACGCCAACGCCCGGCTCTACGGCCGTCGCGGCATCGAACGCATCGCGGCGGCGCTGAGACCCGGCGGCCTGCTGGCGGTGTGGGCCACCGATCCCGACTCGGGGTTCGTCAAGCGGCTGCGTGCTGCCGGATTCGAGGCCGGCTCCGAGGTGGTGCGCTCGCGCGGCAGCCGGGGCACCCGCCATCACCTCTTCCTGGCCCGTTCGCCGGCCGCAGGTTCCGCCCCGCCACCAGGGCGCAAGCCTCGCTCGGCGACGGGCGACGGCCGCCGTCGCGGGCGGCGGGGCGCCTGATCGATCTCCTCCGGCGCACTCAGGCACCAGGATCGCAGGCAGCCACCGGTGGCAGCGTCTGCGACGCTGTTTCAGGAGCTCGGTTGCTTCGCCGGCTCGATCAGCAGGGTCGGGACGCCGCCGGTGCGCGAGCGCACCGTGCACACCCGGGTGCCCGGCCGGCGGCCCTCGCGCACCGCGGAGACGTCGAAGCCTTCGTCGGCCAGACGCCGCCGCGTCGCCGCGACGTCGCCGACGCGCCAGGTGATGCCGCCGAAGCGGTCTCGTCCGTCGCCAGGCGTCGAGTCGGCCGGCAGCGCGCCGGCGATCTCCACCACGCTGGCGCGGTCGTCGCCTGGAGGCCCCAGCTTGCACATGATCAGGCGCGCGCCCCACTGCGGGAACTCGCGGTCGAAGGCGACCCGGATGCCGAGCCGATCCGCGAAGACGCCCCTGGTGGCGTCGGCGTCCGCCGAACGGATCACTGCGTGATCGATTCCGTAGATGCCGTCGGTGCCGTCGGTGCGGTCCTCGGTGCCTTCGTCGCCTCCCTGGGCGGGCACCTGCTCGACGAGTGGCGGATGCGTCAGCTCGACGCGCACGCCGCGCGTCAGCCGGGGATCGACGAGCCACGCCTCGCGTTGCACCTCGGCGGGCTGCGAGCCCACAGAGGCGAGTCGTTCCTGCAGCTCTTCCCCGGCGAGTCGCCTCAAATCGTCGCCCGGGGCGAGGGCGCGCTGCAGGCTCAGGCGGAGTGCCGCCAGGCCTGAGGCCGCCTCGCCCTGGGGGCCCTTTGCCGGGCGCAGCTCGAAGGCGCAGTTGGCCAGCACGAAGAGTGCGCTCGGCTCGCTGTGCGTGCCGCCTCTGACTTCGCCGCGCCTCGCCGGGCGCGCGAACAGGCACTCGTAGTCGTGGCAGTCCGCCTCGAAGTCGGCGCTGCGCAGCAGCAGGCTGTCGATGCCGACGATGGCGGCACGCCGCTCTGGCTTCGCGCCGTCCTGGCCTCGGCTCACGCCGTCTTGCTCTTGCGGCCGAGCCAGTCGAGCAGGATGGCGTTGAGCTCGGCAGGCTTCTCCTGCTGCGTCCAGTGGCCGCAGTCGGCGATGGTCACCTTCTCGAGGTCGGCGATGAAGTTCTCCATGCCGTCGGCCGAGGAGGGCGGCAGCACGGCGTCGTCCTCGGCGCCGACGTACAGGCACGGGATCTCCGGTCCGATGCGGTGGTCGAGCTGGCGGGTGAGCTCCCAGTTGCGATCGATGTTGCGGTACCAGTTGACGCCGCCGGTGAAGCCGGTGCGTCGGTAGGTGTCGACGAAGACAGCCATCCCCCCCTCGTCGAGGATCGACTCGCCGGGGATCATCGAGGCATCGGGAATGCTCTTCAGCATCGTCAGCAGGTCGAAGTTGCGCATCGGAGAGTCCTCGGGCAGGGCCGCGATCGCCTCGGGATCGACGACGCCCTTGCGCATGAACATGCTGAAGGTCTTGAAGACGTCCTCCTCGAGCACCTGCTCGGCGCGGTACGGCTCCTGGAACGAGACCACGTAGTTGCTCTCGCCGCGCAGGGCGCGGAGCATCGCGATCGGCGCGCTCGGCGGCGGCGGCGAGCTCGGGGTGTTGACGCCGATGATGCCGCGCACGCGGTCGGGATGCAGGCGCGGCATCATCCAGACCACGCCGCCTCCCCAGTCGTGGCCGCAGAAGTAGGCCTTGTCGATGCCGCGGTCGTCGAGCACCGCGACGAGGTCGCCGCACAGCTTGGTGATGTCGTACGCCTCGATGGCCAGCGGCTGCTGGGTGTTGCCGTAGCCGCGCTGGTCCGGTGCGATGGCCCAGAAGCCGGCCTCCGCCAGCACCGGCAGCTGGTGGCGCCAGGAGTAGGCGAGCTCCGGGAAGCCGTGCGAGAGGACCACCGGGACGCCGCCGCTGCCGGCCTCGTAGACCGCCATGCGCAGCCCCTCGGGGGTGCGCAGGTAGGACGGCTCGGGGAAGGCGGGTGCTGCCGCCGACTCGCTGGAAGCGCCGGCAGCGCCGATGGCGCCGATGGCGCGCGAGGGCGCCGCGACGGCGACGCCGGCGGCGAGGCCGAACAGGCCGAGACCGAGGTCGCGCCGGTCGAACGAGGGGCGTCCGGGGTCGGCGGCTGGGCGTTGCGTTGCTGGGTCGGACATTGCGTCTCCTCGACTCGTCGGAATGTAGGTGGGAGATGGCGGATCCAAGGTCTGTGCCCCAAGGCCTGTGTCCCAACGTCTGGGCCCTCGGGTCTGGATCCCTGGGTCTCAGGGTGCGGCACTGCGCCAGGCGTCGCCGTACGCCGCCATCACGGCGGCGTAGAGCTCGATCCCGTCCCACAGATTCTGCAGCCGCAGATTCTCGTCCGGCGCGTGCTGGTTGTTGTCGTGGTTGGCGATCGGCAGCACGATCAGAGGGGTCCGCAGGACCTCCTCGAAGAGGTAGAGCGGCAGCGAACCGCCGAGGATCGGCATGCGGATCGCGGGCTCTCCGAGCACCTCGTCGACCACGGCGAGCAGGGCGCGCGAGGCCCGTGCGTCGAGCGGTGTGCGCAGAGCGCGGTAGCCGTCGTCCCAGCTGACCTCGACGATGCGCGCATGGCGCTCCCTGGTCGCCTGGTCGGGCGGCGCGTGCACGATGTGGAAGCCCTGCGACGCGATGTGCCGCTCGACCAGCCTCCGCACCTCGGCCGGGTCGAGATCGGGGACGAGCCGGATACCGATCGCCGCCTGTGCGGTCGACTGGATCGTGTTCTGCGCCTGCTCCCCGACCTGGCCCAAGCGCAGTCCCTGCACGTTGAGGGCCGGCAGCAGGATGCGCTCGACCAGGGGCGCGTTGCCGGCTTCGCTCCACGCCAGACCGAGCTCGCGGCGCAGCTCCTCGTCGACCGGCGGCACCGCCGCGAGTGCCGCGCGGTCGGCGTCGTCGAGGGGGCGCACGTCCTCGTAGAAGCCCTCGATCAGGATGCGGCCGTCGTCGTCGCGCATGCTGGCGATCAGGTTGGCGAGCAGCGCTCCCGGGTTGGGCGCCCAGTTGCCGTAGTGGCCGCTGTGCAGCGGACGGTTGGGGCCGTGCACAGTGAGCCCGAAGCCCATGACACCGCGCACCCCGAAGACCACCTGCTGACGCCGGCTCTGGTGCACCGGGCCATCGCAGAACAGCCAGAGATCGGCGGCGAGCAGATCGCGGTGTTGCTCGAGCATCTCCCTCAGGTGGGGACTTCCACGCTCCTCCTCTCCTTCGAAGAAGAACTTCAGGTCGACGGCGGGCTCGCGGCCGTGAGCGCGCAGGGCGTCGAGCGCCCGCAACATGGCGACGATCGGCCCCTTGTCGTCGCTGGTGCTGCGTGCGTAGAGCCGCATCTCGGGATCGAGCCTCGGCGGCGGCTGGGCGTCGAGGTCGATCTCGCGAGCCTCGCCGCTGCCGAGCGGCGCCGCGAGCAGGCGGGCGTCGTAGGGCGGTGCGCTCCAGCGCTCCGGATCGACCGGCTGGCCGTCGTAGTGGGCATAGAGCACCACCGTCGGCACGTCGTCACCCGGTGGCCCCGGCAGCTCTCCGTACACCGCCGGCGGCGAGCCGGCCGCCTCCAGCAGTCGGGCCCGGACGCCGCGCCGCTCGAGCATCGCGACCAGGTGCTCGGCGTTGCGCCGGATCTGCTCGGCGTCGCCGGCGAAGTTCGGCATCGAGACCAGCTCCGCCAGCTCGCGCACGATCTCGACCTCGTGCTGCCGACGGTACTCGCGCACCTGGTCGCGCAGCGCCTCCATCCCCGAGGAGGCGGAGGCCGTGGGGCTGCCGGCGAGGAGGAGCGCCGCGAGCACCGGAGCCAAGCCCTGCTGCGATTTCATCGTTCGTCCCATGTCCCTTCCTGCGGTGTCCTCAGTTCGTTCGCCGCGGTGCCCGCAGCAATGTCGTGTCGGTGTCGATCTCTGCCGAGCCGTCGAGGCAGTGCCGCCACCTGCGACTTCGTCCCTATCTGTTGCCCAGGGTCTTTCTGCCCTGTCTCCCGTTCCCTGTTCCCGCTGCTCTCTATCCCTCTCTCTTCTTCTTCTTCTTCTTCTCTCTCTCTCTCTCTCTCTCTCTCTCTCTCTCTCTCTCTGCCCTTTTCCTTTCTCCCTTTCTTGTCCCTGACCCCTGACCCCCAACCCCCAGCCCCTCTCCCTCTCCTGCCCTCCGTCCTCTTCCCTTGTCCCCCAACCCCTGACCCCCAACCCCTGACCCCCAACCCCTAACCCCTAACCCCTAACCCCTAACCCCTAACCCCTAACCCTTCACCAACGCCTCGTAGTCGGCCATCGCCGCCTCGATCACCGCCATCGCGTGGGCGCGGCCGTAGCCACGGCCCACCTGGACGTCTGCCGGGGGGTCGCTGGCCGGAGCGCTGCCCTGGACCATCTTGTAGGTCAGGAAGTAGTGGCGCAGGCGCTCCACCAGCACCGGCGGCAGATCGGTGAGGTCGGCGACCGAAGCCCACATGGGATCGCCCTCGAGCACCGCGACGATCTTGTCGTCGGCTTCGCCGCCGTCGAGCATCGGCAGGCCGCCGACCACCCGCGCCGGCACGATGACCTCGGCGCGGTCGATCGAGCGCTCCGAGAAGACGCAGATGTCGAGCGGGTCGCGGTCGCCGCGCAGGCTCTCGGGCATCAGCGCCCGAACGCGCTCACCGCAGTAGGTGCGCGGCACGAAACCGTAGAGCGCCGGCGGTTGCGACGAGGTGCGCTGTGGGCGGTCGACGCGCAGGTACCCGGTTTCCTTGTCGACCTCGTACTTCACCGGGTCGAAGGGCGTGATCTCGATGTAGGCGTCGACGATCCGCGGCGCGCGAGCTCCGGCGCCGAGGCCGTGCCATGGATGAGGCCGCCAGCGGTGGAAGGAGGTCGAGCTCGCCATCGCAGCCTCGATGTTAGTCGTTTGGCGGCATGCCGCAGGCTACTGGCTGTCGGCTGCTCGATCACCCCTCAGCCCCCGGTGAGGCGATAACCTGCGGCGCCATGAGCTCGAGCGACGCTGCGCCCACAGGGGGCGTCACGACCGCCACGACCGCCGACACCCGACGCGGCGCCCCGACGTCGGACCCGCCACCGGCTCGCCCCCTCAGCGAAGCGATCCGGGCCCTGCGCGACGGCGTCGACGCTCTGCTCGTCGGGCAGGAGGAGGCCAAGCTCGGTGTGCTGCTCGGCCTGGTGGCGCGTGAGCACGTGTTCCTGGAGGGGCCGCCGGGCTGCGGCAAGTCGGTGCTGGCGGAAGGCGCGGCGCGGGTGCTCGGCGCCCGTTCGCACCTGGTCGCCTTCCATCGCGACACCCGCGAGTCCGACCTGCTCGGCGACAGCGTGCTGCAGCGGTCGAAGCGCCGCGGCGACGAGCCGGACCGAGGCCGCCGAGGCGGCGCCCTGGAGCGCATCCGCGTCGCGCTCGCGCCGGGCCCGATGCTGCGTGCCGAGGTGGTGGTGCTCGAAGAGATCAGTCGCGCGCCGGGCGAGGCGCTGGCGCCGCTGCTGCGCATCCTCGGCGCCCGCCGCGCCCTCGGCGAGTCGCTGCCGCTCGAGAGCACGATCGCCACCGCACCGCTCGACGGCCCGGGCACTCCGGTGGATCCCCTGGAGCCTGGACAGCTCGACCGCTTCGCCATCCAGGTGCGGCTTCGGGGGCTGGCCGAGAGCCGGCGGTGGTGGGCCGTGCAGCGGCTGCTCGAGCGCAGCTGCGACAGCGCTCGGACGGACTGCGAGGCCCTGCCGGTGCTGCGTCCCGGCGAACGGCAGGCGATCCAGGACCGGGTCGACGCGATGCCGCTCGGCGAGGAGCTGATGGCGCGTTACCACGAGTGGGTACGGCGGGTGCGCGCCCTGGCGGCTGCCGCCGACGGCGAGGCCCTGATCTCGGATCGAGCCTTCGGCCGTCTCGCCCTGAGGATCCTGCGGGCGCACGCCGTGCTGCGCTCGGCCGCCGTCGCCGAGCCGGCCGACCTGCGCGCCCTGCGCCTGATGATGGGGCGGCGACTGCCGCCGGAGATCCTCGAGCTGCTCGACGACGTCACCGAGGATCTCGTGCGACCGCGCGAGCAGGCGCAGGCCGACGGCCACGAGAGCTCGCGAGGTGCGTCGAGCAGCCTGGGCGACGAGGGTCTCGAGGCCGACGGCGACGGCGGCGACCACCTCTCGCTGGACGGCAGCGAGGTCGCGTCGCCGCCTGTCGGGGAGGACGAGGAGGAGCGCGAGGTCGGGCTGGTCGAGCGACCGGCACCGCCGGCCGACGTCGCAGAGCTGTTACGCGCCTTCGAGGGCCGTATCGATCGCGGGCGCAGCGATCCTGGTGACGACCCCGGCGGGCAGCCGCGCAGCTACCGACCGCTGCGACGGCTCGACGAGTTGCTCGACGGAGACCTGGTCGAGGCGATCCTGTTCGCCGAGGGCAGCCTGCCGGGCTCGCCGCGGACCTACCGGCGGACGCGGCGCAATGCCGGTGGGGCGGTGGTGATCCTGCGCGACGTCTCGAGCTCGATGGCTGGCCAGCGCAACACCTGGGCTGGCCAGGTCGTGCGCGCCCTGGTGGAGGTGGCGGCGCGGCGGCGCATGCGGGTGGGCTACGTCGAGTTCCACCACCGTGCCCTGCCACGCGAGGTCGCGGGGCGGCTCCTGCACCGCAGCTATCCACGGCTGTTCCAGCTCGCCGCGAACGCGCACCCGCTCGGCCAGACCAACTACGAGGAGCCGCTGTCGCTCGCCCTCGAGAGCCTGCGCGGAGGACGCGGCCGCAACCGCCACGTGGTGATGTTGACCGACGGCCTGCCGATCACCGGCGACACGCGGGTGCGGGGCGAACGGCTCCTGGCGCAGCGGCTGGGTGTCTGCCTGCACACGGTGTTCATCGGCGAAGGCGCCTGCCCGGCGGTGCTCGACGAGATCTCGCAGGAGACCGGCGGCCTGCGCTATCAGGCCAGACCGGAGGACGGCGGGCTCAGGGTGGCGGCGCGAGGTGGCGACGCGACGGCGTCAGGGTCGCTGGTGAGGAGGGCGTCTTGAGCGAAGGTGTCGAGGCCGCGGCGGCGCGGTCCGTGGAGGAGAGCGGCGAGGCGGGCTCGCCCGAGCTGTGGGACGCGGCGGGGCGTGCCGCGTCCGCGTTCGCAGCGTTGCGCTCGGTGCTCGACCGCCACGTCGTGGCCCACGACGAGGTGAAGCAGGCGCTGCTGCTGGCCCTGGCGACGCGCGAGCACATCTACATCGAAGGGCCGCCGGGCACCGCCAAGACGCGGATCTCGGAGCTCACCGCCCAGGCCTCGGACCTCGAGTTCTTCTTCTACCAGCTGCACCGCGACACACGGCTCGCCGAGCTGGTCGGCGACGTGGTGCTCGAGCGCCGCACTGTCGACCAGGGCGAGCAGATCCATCAGCGCATCGAGCCCGGCGGATTGCTCACCGCCGAGATCTGCGTGCTCGACGACGTCTCCCGTGCTCCCGGCGAGGCGCTGAACGTGCTGCTGCGCATCCTCAACGAGCGTCGCTTCGGGGCGCAGCCGATCCCCCTGATGACCGCGATCGCCACCGGCAACCCGATGGACGACGAGTACTACAACGAGCCGCTCGACCCGGCGAACCTCGACCGGTTCGCGCTGCAGCTGCGGGTGCATGGCCTGGTGCAGACGGCGGCCGACGCCGCCGCCGAGCTGATCGACCGCTTCGCATCGGGAGAGGTCGTCGAGCGACCCGAACCGGTTCCGGTGATCGGCCGTGCCGAGCTCGATGCCGCGTACTCGCTGCTGCCCTCGGTCGCCGTTCCCCGGCCGGTGCGGGTGGCGCTGCTCGAGTTCTTGCGCAGCCTCGTCGTCGAGCACGGTTGCGACGAGACCAACTCACTGCTCACCGACCGCAGCTTCCTGGTCAAGGCGGTGAAGCTGGCGCGGGCGCGGGCGCTGCTCGACGGTCGGGTCGAGGTCGGGCTCGAGGACCTCGACCTGCTGCGCTGGATGACCACCTTCCGGGTGCCCCAGGAGGTCGCCGAGATCGTGCCGAATCTGATCCTCAGGGCGAGCGGGCGCTGAACAGCAACGGCTCCGGCTGGGCTTGGCGCAGCTCGTCGAGGGCGTGGCGCAGGCCGCCGGCGACGGCGCGGAAGACCTCGGCCCTCCGGCGCACCCGTTCGGCCGCCTCCGGCAGGGCCGGCTCCAGCTCGTCGGCGGCCTGACGCAGCACGCCGTCGCGGTGGTCGAAGCGCTCGATGACCCGCACCAGGGTGTCGAACGCCGGTCCGCTGTTGAGCTGCCAGTAGTCACGTCGGTCACCGCACTTGGTGACCCGCTCCAGGATGTGCAGGTCGAGCAGTCGGCGGGTGTTGGTGCTCACCGAGGCGCGCGAGACCTGGAGGCGCTCGGCGATCTCGTCGAAGTGCAGCGGCTCCTCCGCGAGCATCATGAGACCCCAGATGCGACCGGCGATGCGCGGCAGGCCGTCCTCTTCTGCGAACAGTCCCATCTGCTACGATCAACGCGTCGCTCAGCGCGTCGAGGCGGTTGGACGGATCGCGCAGGCGCTGTGGATCAACGACCACGGTGTGCCCTCACGGAACGTCGAACGGAATGTCTGGGGAGCCACGCCATTATGACACCGAATCGGGGCGAGAGGACGTGCCGGCGACTCTGGTGTGTGGACAGTTCGTTCAGTCATGATTGAAACAAAGCGGTTGGACTGACGTCCAACCAGCGGCCCCGTGCGTCCGGAAGACGGCCGAACGCCGCGCGAGACGGCGGGCTGCATCAGGCAGCCGACGCGAGTGCGCGACAGCGAAGGCCCGACGCGAACAGTGGCCGAGATCTCGACTCGCCGACATCTCTCGAACGACCCCGAAAACGCGGCCCGTGTAACCGGCGCCGACGGCAACGAACCGTCGCCCGGCCCGAGGCCGAAGGAGACCGAAGTGAACCCCCTGCGAATCTCTGCAAGCGCCGGAACGCCAGGAGCGTTCCGGATGACCCGAACGACTGTGGCGCTGCTGCTGCTGTCGGTGCTCGTCCTGCCCTCGACGCTCTTCGCCGACGGACAGGAGACGGGCGTGATCGTCGGCCGGGTGACCGATCCGTCCGGGATCGCCCTGCCCGGTGTGGTCGTCTCCGCCGAGGCCGGCCGCGGTGCCAAGGAGGCGGTGACCGACGAGAACGGCGAGTTCCGCTTCGCTCTGCTGGTCCCCGGTGAGTACACCGTGACCGCGGCGATGGACGGCTTCGAGCCGACCGGTGTGCGGGCGCAGGTCTCCGGCGGTGGCAAGGCCGAGGTCACGATCGTCCTCTCGATGGGCACCGCCGAGACGATCACGGTGACCTCCGAGCTGCCGATGGTCGACAAGTTCAACGTGACCGCCGGCAGCACCGTGACCTCCGAGGTCGGTGAGCAGACTGCCGGCTCGACCCGCACCTACTACGGCGTCATCAACACCCTGCCCGGGGTGACCAGCGACTCCGAGAACAACGCCATCCAGCAGACCCGGCCGAGCGTCAACGGCTCGACCTGGGCCGACCAGCAGGTGTTCATCGACGGCGTCGACACCAGCTTCGCGCGTTACGGCGGCAGTCGCGTCTACATCCCGACCACCGCGGTCACCGAGGTGACCATGGAGGCCGGTGGCGCTTCTGCCGAGTACGGTCGCGCCGTCGGCTCGACCACCAACGTGATCGTCAAGTCGGGCACCAACCAGGTGCACGGCGGAGTCGCGGTGCAGTACCAGACGGTCGACTGGGCGAGCGACTACGACTCTCAGCCGGCCTTGCTGCGGCGCGAGAACACCCCGGTGGCGCCGGACTTCCTGCGCCGCTCGGCGGCCGAGGAGGACAACGACAGCACCGGCTACGAGCTGTCGATCGGCGGGCCCCTGGCGCGTGACAAGGCCTGGTACTTCCTCGCCTGGAGCGACTTCGACACCAACGACACCGACCAGACGCGCAACAACGATCCGGTCGACATCAGTCTCGGCACCGAGGCCCGTATCGCCAAGCTGAACTTCCAGCCGGCCGATGCGCACGCCATCTCGCTGTCGTGGATCGACACCCCCGCGGACCGCTTCTACTCGCACGTGGCAGCGAACGACTACTGGTCGCCGACCTACTTCATCTCCGAGGGCACCCTCGGCACCGCGACCTGGAACTACTCGATCTCGAGCGACTTCTTCCTCGAGACCAAGGTGGCGATCCAGCAGTCGGACGAGAACAAGCTGCTGGCCTGTCAGAGCTTCGACCCCGCCGAGTGCCTGCAGGCGAAGGCCGCCGACCGCGGTCCGGATGGCGAGGGCGCTCTGCGCTACCCGCCGAATCCGGCTCTCGGCATCCACTATCCGGGCAACAACTTCGACGTCTACCGCGACAGTGAGAACGACGGCGCCTGGAACAACGGCTGGCTGCTCGACAACGGCTTCGGCGTCAACGAGTTCCCGCGCGACCAGGCGAACGCCAGCCTGACCCAGTTCGCCGGCTCGAACCACGAGATCAAGTACGGCGTCGACTGGCAGCAGACCGAGTGGGACGCGAACATCCAGGCGCTCGACGTCTACGACGGCCCGTTCTTCAACGCGCTGCATCCGTTCGGGTTCTCGGCGGCCACCGGCAACATCCTCGAGGGCAACTGCGGCGTGGCGCGCACCGACGGCGCCACCGTCGCCTTCCTGAACTCGATCGGCATCCCCGCCGGCCGGGCCGAGACCTGTGCCTGGACCGTGGTGCCGAGCAACCTCCAGGTCGGCAGCGGACAGACCCAGAACGAGGACCTCGCCTTCTATCTGCGCGACCGCTTCAGCGTCGGCGACCACTGGACCTTCAACCTCGGCCTGCGCTACGAGAACGCCGAGGCCTCGAACGACATCGGACGCACCGTCGTCGACTCCGACAACTTCGCGCCGCGCCTGTCGGCGGTCTACGACGTCAAGGGCGACGGACGGGTGCTGCTGTCGGCCAACGTCGGCCGCTACTACGCGCAGCTCAACCAGCAGTGGCTGCAGGAGCACCTGCGCGACCAGCCGAACGGCGAGATCGCCTCGGACCAGGACACCTACCTGTTCTGCGACGCGATCGACGTGCAGCTCGGCCTGTGCAGCGGAGTCGGCTACAACTTCCTGCTCCGCTCGCTGCGCTCGGGCCGGATGTGGGAGCTGGTCGACCAGGGCATCTTCCAGTCCGAGATCGACCCCTACTACAAGGACGAGGTGATCCTCGGCTTCGAGTGGCAGTTGGCGCGCAACTGGGCGCTCGACACCAAGCTGATCTGGTGGGAGCTCGGCGACATGATCGGCGCCACCATCCAGGCTTCGCCGTTCGGTGACCAGTTCAAGCTGACCGCCAACTACGAGGACTACCCCTCGATCCTCGCCGCCATCGACGCAGCGCGCGTCGCCGCCGGCGGGCCGGCGCTGTTCGCCAACGACATCCTCTCGTCCTACCAGGAGGGGAAGATGGAGTACCAGGCGATCCAGATCCAGCTCAACCGCCGCTTCGCCGGCGACTGGGCGCTGTTCAACAACGTCACCCTCTCGGAGACCGAGACCACCGGCTCCGGCTCGTGGGACAACAACACCAACAGCGACTACGGCGAGGACCTGCACGTGGTGCTCACCCAGGACCACATCGCCGAGTGCAACGAGGATCAGGCGACCCGCACGGTGCCGATCAGCTGCGACGGGCTGTCGCGGTTCCTCGGCCAACCGGTGTCGACCATCAACCGCTTCGGCAGCGCCAACAACATCGATCGCCCGGTGATCTGGAACACCTTCGGGTTCAAGACCTTCCGGTTCGGCAGCAACAGCTTCACGCTGGGCGGCCACCTGAACTTCCAGAGCGGGCTGCCGTGGCAGCGCAACGAGAGCATCAGCACCATCTCGCTCGACGGCAACACCGCCGCCAACGCGTCGGTGACGCTCTACCCCGAGGGGCGTGGCGCCCGTCGCCTCGACGACATCTACACTCTCAACCTCAGCGCCGCCTGGAACTTCCCGATCTTCCGCGAGGTCGGCGGCCAGCTGCGCATCGAGGGCCTCAACGTCACCGACCAGCAGGAGCAGGTCGACATCACCAGCCGCGGCGAGGTGCGCCCGGTGCGGCGCGACTTCCAGCGTCCGCGGCAGGTGCGGGCCTCGTTCACCTTGAGCTTCTGAGACCCCGGGCCCGTCGAGACCGGCTCTGACGCCGAGCTTCGACCTGTGCCCTCGGCCCTGGCGAGGCGATCGTCGTCGGCTCGGCTGGCTCCGGCCGGCCCGGGCCCGTCCCCCGGCGATCGCGATCCGGCTCCCCGCGCCTCGCGCCCGGGGAGCCTTTCTTTTCTTCGGTGATTTGCGGGGGTCGCCGGCAGTTTGTCCGCGCGATCGAACCTGGACTCGAGAGGTCTCGGCTGCGTCGGGGCGGCTGCGGTGCGGCGACGCCGGATCCATGGCCGACAGAGGCACCCGGCGATCTTCGTGGGATCTTCTCGGGACGTCCGGTTCTATAGTCGGGTCACCGTAGAAGACTGTCCTTCGACCCTGAGGCCCGCCATCGGGCCCGAAGGTCTCGGTCCGGGCCGACGGCCATGGCCGGACGACACGCCCCGAGTGGCGGAGGTGGAGCCCCTGATGCGAAACAGCGACAAGTCCCGTGAAGACGACCGAGCCGCAGTCCCGACCGCGCCGCCCGTTGGCGACCCGCTGCGCGGCACCGTTCCAGCGGTCCGGCCGGCAGCCGTCGACGGCAGGGCGTCGCGCGCCTCCTCGGTCCTGCCTCTCCTCGCTATGTTCTGCATGGCCGCGACGGCTCAGGACCCGCGGATCAGTGAGATCCGGATCGACCAGCCGTCGAGCGATCTCGACGAGTACTTCGAGTTGGCGGGTGCGCCCGGTTCCTTCCTCGACGATCTGACCTACCTGGTGATCGGCGACGGTTCCGGCGGCAGCGGGACGATCGAGTCGGTGACGCACCTGGCCGGGCAGGTGCCCGGCTCGGGCTTCTTCGTCGCCGCGGAGGCCACCTTCTCGCTGGGGGTCGCGGATCTGGTCGCCACCCTCGGCTTCGAGAACAGCGACAACGTTTCACACCTGCTGGTGCGCGATTTCACCGGCGCCGACGGCCAGGATCTCGACCTCGACGACGACGGCACTCTCGACGCCCAGCCGTGGAGCGCCCTGCTCGATTGCGTGTCGCTGGTCGAGACCCCTGGCAGCGGCGATCTGACCTACTGCGCCACCACGGTTGGTCCCGACGGCAGCTTCGTGCCCGCGCACGTCTTCGAATGCCCGGCCGGATTCGAGATCGGCGGGTTCGATCCAGCCGGTGGCGACGACACCCCGGGGGCGGCCAACAGCTGCAGCGGCGGGCCACCGACGCCTCCGGTCCTGGTGATCAACGAGGTCGACTACGACCAGCCGGGCACCGACAGCGCCGAGTTCGTCGAGATCGCGAACGTCGGAACCGTGGCGGCCGACCTCTCGGGCTTCGTACTCGATCTGGTCAACGGCAGCGGCGGCGGCGCGACGATCTACGGCACCATCGCCCTGCCGGCGGTGAGCCTGTCGCCGGGCGACTACTTCGTGGTCTGCGCCAACGCGGCGACGGTGGCGAACTGCGACCTCGACGTCTCGCCCGACACCAACCTGGTGCAGAACGGCGCGCCCGACGCGGTGGCCCTGGTCACGCTCCTCGACGGTTCGATCGCCGACACGGTCAGCTACGAGGGCGACACCGGCGCTCCCTACACGGAGGGATCGGGCGCCGGCCTCGAGGACTCCGGCGACGGCAGCATCTCGCGCTGCCCGGACGGCGCCGACAGCGACCAGAACGGTCTCGACTTCGTCTTCGCGGCGGCGACGCCCGGAGCGGCCAACGACTGCGGCGTGGTCGGCGGCGGCGCGCTGGTCATCAACGAGATCGACTACGACCAGCCGGGCACCGACACGGCGGAGTTCATCGAGCTGCTCAACGTCGACACGGTCTCGGTGGATCTCAGCGGCTTCGCCGTCGAGCTGATCAACGGCTCCGGTGGCGGCGCGAGCAGCTACGGAACCTTCCCGCTGCCCGCCGTGACCCTGGCGCCGGGCGAGTACTTCGTGCTCTGCAGCGACGTCGCCACGGTCGGCGCCTGCGATCTGCCGGTGCTCAGCTCGATCCAGAACGGAGCGCCCGACGCCGTCGCCCTGACCTCGGGTGGCGCGATCGTCGACACCGTGAGCTACGAGGGCGACGTGCCCGGCTTCACCGAAGGCAGCGGTGTCGGCCTCGAGGACGACGGCGGCGGCGGCGTCGGTGGGCCGAACGACTTCAAGGGCCTGTCGCGCCTGCCGGACGGGCTCGACAGCGAGCAGAACGCCCTCGACTTCCAGTTCGTCTGCGTGACTCCCGGAGCGCCCAACACCAGCGCCACGAGCGGCTGCATCGATCCGGCGCCGCCGCAGCTGGTGATCAACGAGATCGACTACGACCAGCCGGGAGCCGACGGCGCCGAGTTCGTCGAGATCCACAACCGCGGTGACGGCGCCGCCGAGCTCGGCGGCCTCGAGTTGCGGCTGGTCAACGGCAGCGGCGGCGGAGCCATCGTCTACCAGACGGTCGTCCTACCGGCGGGAACCCTCGGGCCCGGTGGCTACTTCGTGGTCTGCGCCGACGCGCTGGCGGTCGCCAACTGCGACCTGGCGGCCTTGAGCTCGATCCAGAACGGCAGCCCGGACGCGGTGGCGATCGCCACGGTGGGCGGAGACGTGCTGGACACGGTCAGCTACGAGGGCGACACCGGTGCCCCGTACACCGAAGGCTCGGGTGTCGGCCTCGAGGACTCGGGCTCGACGGGCGAGGACCACCGCGGCATCGGGCGCTTCCCCAACGGCGTCGACTCCGACCGCAACAGCGTCGATCTGGTCAACGCCTGCATCACCCCGGGCCGTGCCAACACCTCCGCGCCCTCCGGGTGCGGCCCGCAGGGACCGGTGGTCGAGATCTTCCAGATCCAGGGCGCCGGTCTCGCCTCGCCCTTCGAGGGGCAGACCGCGGCGACCGAGCAGAACGTGGTCACCGCACTCGCCGCCGACGGCTTCTTCGTGCAGACGCCGACCGCCCGCAGCGACGCCGACACCGACACCTCGGACGGCATCTTCGTCTTCACCGGCGCCGCTCCCTCCGTTTCGGTGGGTGACCTGGTCGACGTCGTCGGCGAGGTGAACGAGTTCTTCGACTTCACCGAGCTGGCCGGTCTCGTCGACGTCACGGTGGTCGGTGCCGGCAGCGTGCCCGCCGCGATCGAGCTCGGGCCGACGGTGCCGTCACCGGATCCGACCGCACCGAGCTGCGCCATCGAGCTGGAGTGCTACGAGGGCATGCTGGTGAGCGTCGAAGAGGGAACCGTCGGCGGACCCAACCAGCGCTTCAATCCCGATCCGATCGCCGAGGTGCACATCACGGCGGGCGTCCAGCGCGCCTTCCGCGAGCCGGGCATCGAATTTCCCGGCCTACCTGGTCTGCCGGTGTGGGACGGCAATCCGGAGGTGTTCGAGCTCGACCCGGATCGGCTGGGGCTCGCCAACCAGGTGATCCCCGCGGGCTCGACGTTCTCGGCCACCGGCGTCATCGGCTACGAGTTTGGCGGCTACGAGCTGTGGCCCAGTGAGCTGACGGTGCAAGCGGCGACGCTGCCGGCGCCGGTACGCGCGGCGACCAGCGAGGAGATCACCATCGCCACCCTCAATCTCTTCCGCCTGTTCGACGACGTCGACGACGGCAACGGCACCGTGGTCGATTCCGTCGAGTACCAGCGCCGCCTGGAGAAGTTCTCGCGCCACATCCGTGACGTCCTGCGAGCTCCCGACGTGCTGGCGGTGCAGGAGGTCGAGAAGCTCGGCGTCCTGGAGGATCTCGCCGACCGCATCGAGCTCGACGATCCGGCGCTGCACTACACGCCGTACCTGGTCGAGGGCAACGACGTCGGCGGGATCGATGTCGGCTTCCTGGTCTCGGATCGAATAGCGGTCGACGCGGTGACCCAGATGGGCGCCACCGAGCTGCTGACCTTCGACGGCAGTCTGCTGCACGATCGTCCACCGCTGCTGCTCGAGGGGTCGTTCTCCGACACGGGGGGCAACCCGCGCGACTTCGGAGTGCTCGCGCTGCACCAGCGCTCGCTGGGCGGCATCGACGATCCCTCCGACGGCCCGCGGGTGCGCCAGAAGCGACTCGAGCAGGCGCAGTCGGTGGCGCAGATGGTGCAGGACTTCCAGACCGGCACGCCGGACGCCCTGCTCGCGGTGGTCGGCGACTTCAACGCCTTCGAGTTCAGCGACGGCTACGTCGACGTCGTCGGCCAGATCCGTGGCGAGGTCGAGCCGAGCGACAACCTGTTGTCGGGCCCGGATCTCGTCGATCCTGATCTCGTCAACACAGTCCTCGCCCTGGCGCCGGAACAACGCTACTCCTTCGTGTTCGCCGGCTCGGCGCAGACTCTCGACCACGCCCTGATCAGCCAGGCGCTGGTCGGGCAGGTCACCGGCGTCGCCTTCGGTCGCGGCAACGCCGACGCCGCGCTCGATCTGATCAACGACGCCAGCACCTCTCTGCGCTCCTCCGACCACGACGGGCTGGTGGTGTTCGTGTCGACCCGGTTCGATGCCGACGGAGACGGGGTGGCGGACGAGGACGACCTCTGCGCCGGAACGGTGATCCCCGAATCCGTGCCCACGCAGGGGTTGAGGCCGAACCACTACGCCCTGGTCGACGGCGACTTTGTCTTCGACACCGTGGTGCGCGGCAACGCCACGCCGGAGGTGTTCACGACGAGCGACACCGGCGGCTGCTCCTGCGAGCAGATCATCGACGAGCTCCACCTCGGCAACGGTCACCGCAAGCACGGCTGCAGTGTCGGAGTGATGCGTGGCTGGGTGGGCTCGATGCCCTGAGCGGTCGAGGACGCGGCCCGGGCTCCCGCGCGGGAGCGGGCCGCACCTCCGGCGTCGTCAGAAGATCCAGATCCGCTCGGCTGGCGCCTCCTGTCCGCTGAACGATCCAGCGCCGGTCCTGGTGGTCCCGGGCACGATCTGGTGGTGCCGAGGGGCGCGTCGTAAGGTACTCCCGACGCGATCCGACGGAAACCAGACTAGGAGAGGTGCATGCCCGAGCTCACCGGCGCGCAGATCATCGCTCGCGCACTGAAGCAGCAGGGTTGCGAGACGATGTTCGGCATCGTCGGCTTCCCGGTCTTCGGTCTCGCCGCCGCCGCCCAGGCTGAGGGAATCCGCTACTACGGCTTCCGCAACGAGCAGGCGGCGAGCTACGCCGCCGGTGCCGTCGGCTACCTGACCGGTCGTCCCGGTGTGTGCCTGTCGGTCAGCGGGCCGGGCATGGTGCACGCCATCGCCGGGCTGTCGAACGCCTGGGCCAACAACTGGCCGATGCTGCTTCTGGGTGGGGCGAACGACTCCTACCAGAACGGCAGCGGCGCCTTCCAGGAGTGTCCGCAGATCGAGGCGGCGAGGCCGTTCACCAAGTACGCGGCGCGGCCCGACTCGGTGCGCCGTCTGCCCGAGTTCGTCGAGCAGGCGGTGCGCACCAGCATGTACGGCCGCCCCGGGGCGAGCTACCTCGATCTCCCGAACGACCTCCTCGTCGGCAAGGCCCCGGTCGGCGAGGCGGAAGACGGTGAAGGCGCAAGCGCAGGTGTGCGCTGGCCGCCGCAGTGTCCGCCCCCGCCGAGGCCGCTGGCGGACCCGGCCCAGGTGGCCCTGGCCTGCGACGCCCTCGAGGGCGCCGAACGCCCTCTGGTGATCGTCGGCAAGGGTGCTGCGTACGCCTGTGCCCACCAGGAGGTGCGGCGATTCCTCGAGCGCACCGGGCTGCCGTTCCTGGCGACTCCGATGGGCAAGGGAGTGGTGCCGGACGACCATCCGCAGTCGGTGGCCGCGGCGCGCTCCTTCGCCCTGCGCGAGGCGGACGTGGTGCTGCTGGTCGGGGCGCGGCTCAACTGGATGTTGCACTTCGGGCGTGCGCCGCGCTGGGCGGAGGGGGTCAAGGTGCTGCAGGTCGATCTCTGTGCGGAGGAGATCGGCAGCAACGTGCCGTGTGCCGCGGCGATGGTCGGCGACGCACGGCAGGTGGCGCGGCAGCTCGACGAGGAGATGGCGGCTCGCGGCTGGAGGCACGCCGGCGTCGAGGTGCCGGAGGAGACCGGGTCCGGAGAGCAGCCGGCGGTGGCCGGCTCGCCGTGGTGGACGGCGCTGCGCCGGCAGGTCGAGGAGAACGAGCGCGCCGTGGAGGCGATGCTGCAGGACGACAGCGAGCCGATGGGCTACTTCCGCGCCCTGCGCGAGCTGCGCGATCTGCTGCCGCGGGACGCCATCGTGGTCAGCGAGGGCGCCAACACGATGGACATCTCGCGCACCGTGCTGCCCAACTTCGTGCCCCGGAGCCGGCTCGACGCCGGCACGTTCGGCACCATGGGAGTGGGACTCGGCCTGGCGATCGCCGCCGCGGTCACCCACCCCGAGCGCAAGGTGGTGGCCGTCGAGGGGGATTCGGCGTTCGGGTTCAGCGGCATGGAGATCGAGGTCGCCTGCCGCTACAAGCTGCCGATCACGGTGGTGATCCTGAACAACAACGGCATCACCTCGGGGCTCGAGGACACGGACACCGAGCCTGTGCTGCCCTGGGTCTACACCGCCCGGGCCCGCTACGAGCTCCTGGCGGAGGCGTTCGGCGGGCTCGGCCTCTACGTCGAGCGCCTCGCAGATCTGCGCCCCGCCCTCGAGCGTGCCCTGGCGTCGGACCGCCCGGCGATCGTCAACGTCATCATCGATCCCAAGGCGCGCCGCAAGCCACAGAAGCACGACTGGCTGACGCGCTGAGGAGCGTTCGCGCGCGTTCGCAGCGCGGTGCGGCGCTCGCTGCGGCGCGGCCGAGGGGGACGAGGGGGAGAGGGGGCTGCGGCACGGCGCGGCTCTGCGGAGGTCGGGTTTCGGTTGCCGCGCCCCCGGGCGCTGCGAGCGGTGTGTGCTGCCCGGGGCGCTGACGAGCGACGCGCCCTCCAGATGGCCGCAGCCCCTCTCCCCCTCTGGCCGCATCGGTGAGTGAGGGTTGGCGAGGGAGCGCCTTTCGCTCTCCGTCTTTCCCTTTTCCCTTTTCCCTTTTCCCTTTCCCTCCGAACCCCTGACCCCCAACCCCCAACCCCTGACCCCTGACCCTGGCTTCGCGCGCGGTGGAGGGAAGAGATGGACTCGACCGTCCCTCGTCCCTTCCCCCCAACCCCTGACCCCCAACCAGGCCCTCTCGGGTACGCGCCGGCAGTTCTTGGGGGCGAGCCGACGGCGACGTCGGATCAACCGTT
>QQVD01000040.1 GCA_003388555.1 Acidobacteriota bacterium
ACCTCAGGGGTGATGTCTGCCTCCGTGCGTCTCGCCTCGCAGGCTCGGCTCGGCGTCACGCAGCGCCTTCGGCTCGCGTTCCGCGTTGAGTCTGGTTCGGATCGACAGCATGGCGTGGTCTGCGACCACGCTGTAGCTGTCTCCAGACGTCAGCGGGTACGTAGGCACACCTCAGGGGTGATGTCTGCCTCCGTGCGTCTCGCCTCGCAGGCTCGGCTCGGCGTCACGCAGCGCCTTCGGCTCGCGTTCCGCGTTGAGTCTGGTTCGGATCGACAGCATGGCGTGGTCTGCGACCTAAGGCCGTAGCTGCCTCCAGACGTCAGCGGTAGCAGCAGCGCCTCCGTCCCTCCTACGCCAGCCCGACCTCTTCGTACTTCCCCTCGACGAACAGCGGCTCGACGCCCTGTTCGGCCTGCAGTGCCTCGATCTCGGCCCGGGTCGGGGGCGGATCGGTGCTGCGCGCGGCATCGAGGGTGGGCTGGAGCAGGCGTGCGTCGCTCGAGCTGTTGAGGAAGACGCCGGGGCGCTGCAGCACCCAGCGCACCGCGGCGGAGATGGCGGTGGGGTCGGTGAGCGGCTCGTACCAGCTGAAGCGGCGGTCCTCGGCCGAGCGCCAGCGCCGCCGGGCCAGCGCCTTGATGGTTTGCACCGCGACGCCGCGCTCGGCGCAGGTGCGCGCCAGCTCCTCGAAGTCGGCGGCGTAGGGGCGCTGCGCCATCATCGGCGGGTTGTAGGGCAGCAGCACCGAGTCGAAGGGGAAGCGCTCGAGGCTCTCGAGGTGGCGGCGCGCCACCTGGGTGCCGTGGCCGGTGACGCCGAGGAAGCGCACCCGTCCCTGGTCGCGCGCCTCGACGAGCGCCTCGAGCGCGCCGCCCGGGCCGAGCGCCTTCTCCCAGTGGGAGTGATCGACCAGGTTGTGCAGCTGGATGAGGTCGATCGAGTCGACGCCGAGGCGCTCGAGCGAGCGCTGGATGCTGTCGTGCGCCCCCTGCCGGCTGCGGTTGCCGGTCTTGGTGGCGAGGAAGAACTGTTCGCGGTGGGACTGCATCCACGGCCGCAGGCGCAGCTCGGAGTCGCCGTAGCCGGCTGCCGTGTCGAGGTGGTTGACGCCGTACTCGAGCAGCAGCTCCATCACCTCGTCGCAGCGCTCCTGGCGCATGGCGGCGAAGGCGGCGGCGCCGAAGATCACCCGGCTCGAAGGGTGACCGGTGGCGCCGAAAGGAGCTCTGGGAACCATCCGAGCCAAGCTACCAGAACGGTCGTAGACCAGGGCTGCGCGTATGCTTCGCACCGCGAGCGCTCGCCGAGCCGAGACCGTTGCAACGTCGCGCCAGAAAGTCCCATACCACCGAGCACCCATGCGGGCCCGGCCTTCGCTCGGGGCCTACTCCTTGAAGCGAGCTCCTCGTGCAGTCGACCACCGTCACCCAGGCAGCCGAGACCGACACCGAGCAGTGCGTGGCGCTGCTGCAGCGGCTGATCGCGATCGAGAGTCTGTCGGGGCACGAAGGCGCGCTCACCGAGCAGGTGGTGCGCGAGCTGACCCAGCTCGGCCTGAGGGAGATCGAGGTCGATGCGGCGGGCAACGTGCTCGCCGTGGTGCGCGGGCGCGGCGAGGCGCCGCCGCTGATGCTCAACACCCACCTCGACCACGTCGACGTCGGCGACGTCGCGCGCTGGCCGCACTCGCCGTGCGCCGCCAACCACGAGGCCGGCGTCGTCTGGGGCCGCGGCGCGGTCGACATCAAGGGGCCGATGGCGGCCCAGATCGCGGCGATCGCGAGGCTGGCGCAGGGCGAGGCGCCGCCCGGCGACGTCTGGATCAGCATGGTGGTGCAGGAAGAGGTCGGTGGGCTCGGCGCCCGCTTCCTCGCTGCACGCTCGCCGGCCCGGATCGTCGTCGTCGGCGAGCCGAGCAGCAACACCCTGCGGCGTGGCCACCGCGGCCGCGTCCTGCTCGAGGCCCACCTGACCGGTCGCTCGGCGCACGCCAGCGTGCCGCACCAGGGTCGCAACCCACTCTTCGCCCTGGCGGCGCTGCTCACCGCGCTGCACGAGCAGGCCGGCGATCTGCCCTTCGCCGATGGGCTCGGTCGCAGCACCGCGGCGCCGACGCTGCTGCGCACCGATCAGACCTCGTCGAACGTGATCCCGGCCGAGGTGTGGCAGGCGATCGACTACCGCTGCATCGCCGGCGAGTCGTCGTCCTCGGTGCGCGCCCGCCTGCAGGCGCTCGGCGAGGCGGTGGCGACTCCCTTCGGCTGCACCGTCGAGGTCTGCGTGCCGGTGCGCCGGGTGGTCTCCTACACCGGTCACACGCTGGACATGCCGGCCGACAACCCCGCCTACCTGCTCGACGCCGACCTGCCCGAGCTGCGCGCTGCGGCGGCGATCCGCCGGCGGGCGCTGTACGGCTCGTCGGCCGCGGCGTCGGAGGACGCCGACGAGCCCGCCGCGGTGTGGAACTTCGCCACCGACGGCGGCCACTTCGCGCGCGCCGGCCTGCTGCCGATCGGCTTCGGCCCAGGTGACGAGCTGCTCGCCCACACCGTCGACGAGCGCATCGAGGTGGCGGAGCTGATCCAGGCGGTGCGCGTCTACGAGGCGCTGGCGCGCGAGCTGACGCAGACCCTGGGCTGAGTGTCGGGCTCCGCTCGCGAGGTCCGGCCAACGCCCCTACGCCTGCTACCGATCCTCGCGCTCGATCTCGCGCCGCGGCAGCGGCCGCTCGGGCACGTCCTCGAGCAGGCCGCCGTGGCCGAGCTCGAGCACCTCGAGACGGCTCACCGGGTGGCCGAGCAGCAGCCGCGGCAGCAGCAGGTCGACGATGTTGCGCTTGGGGCTGCGGGCGCAGCCGGGAGCGCCGAGCACCGGCACCTCGCCGAGCGCGCCGAGCAGCAGCAGGTTGCCGGGATCGACCGGAGCGCCGTAGCAGGTGACCTCGCCGCCGGCGCGCTCGAGGGCGCGTGGCGCTGTGTCGTGACGGTCCTGGATCGCGGTCTCGCCGGCGACAACCACCAGCTCTGCGCCGGCCTGCTTCGCCGCCGCCAGGGCGCTCGCCAGCTCCTCCTCCCCGCCGACGTCGCTCGACACCGTGCAGCTCGCGACCAGACTCGAGCCGAGCGCCTCGAGCCGCTGGCGCAGCGCCTTCTCGAAGCCGGCGAGGGTCTTCTCGCGCGAGCCCGCACCGGCGGTCACCACGAGGTGGGCGCGGCGACGGGGCAGTGGCTCCACCTCGAGGATCGGCGCCGGCACCGCGAGGGCCTGTTCGAGCACCTCGGCCTCGAGCGCGTAGGGGAGGATCTTGGTGGTGCCGACCATGCGGTCGGGCCGCACCACGGTCCAGTCGCGCAGAGTCGCCAGGGTCACACCGGGACAGGAGTTGAGCTCAAGCAGGCGTCGCGGGTCGATCCGCAGCACGCCGAGCTCGATGGCGTGCAGGTTGACGCGTCCGGTCGAGGGGCCGGCACGGCGCACGCTGCCGGCCGCGACGTGGCGGGTGATGCGGTCCGCCGCCTCGTCCTCGCCGACGTCGCCGGGCTCGAGTCGCGCCACGGTGACCTCGTCGCGACCGAGGCGGCGCAGGGTCTCGACGTCGTCGGCGCTGAGCTCACGCCCCTTGCGCAGCACGCGTCGGCCGCCGCCGTCGACGACGTTGTGCGCCAGGACGTGGCCGACGGCCTCGGCGAGGGGTACGGCGCCGAATCGCATCAGGTGATGCTATTGGAGGTGTGGGTGAGCGGACCGGCGACGTCGACCGCGTCCGGGCAGCCGCAGCGATCAGTCCCCGGCCGCGTCGGCGTAGCGCGAGCGCACCGGCCGGCCCGGGAAGACCTCCTGCGTCGCGCCGTCCCGGACCACGAGCTCGCCCGCCACCAGGACCTGCTCGATGCCGCGCGAGAACGCCAGGCCCTCCTCGAAGGTCGCCGTGTCGATCACCGTGTCGGGATCGAAGAGCACCAGGTCGGCGTCGGCGCCGACCTGCACCCGGCCCTTGCGCCGCATCTGTGGCGCGATCGCCTCGAGCCGCCGCGCCGGGTGGTAGCTCATGCGCGCGATCGCGTCGGCGAGGGTGAGCACGCCGCGCTCGCGCACGTAGCGGCCGAGCACCCGCGAGAAGGTGCCGGCGCTGCGCGGGTGGGCGCCGGGCGCGAACGGCATGCCGTCGGAGGCGACGATGACGAACGGCGTCGCCATCGCCAGCTCGATCATCTCCTCCCGCATGAAGTGCAGGATCACCGTGCCGCCTTCGGCGCGGTAGCGCTCGAAGCTCTCGGCGGTGAGGCGCTCACCGGTGTCCTGCCACTGCAGGTCGCCGTAGTCGATGCCGAGGCGCT
The DNA here is from genome assembly GCA_003388555.1 of Acidobacteriota bacterium. Lineage (GTDB taxonomy): Bacteria > Acidobacteriota > Thermoanaerobaculia > Multivoradales > Multivoraceae > QQVD01. Next base: position 4,338 of record QQVD01000040.1, read on the forward strand.
GCTGCCAGCCGGGGTCGAAGATCGCCGACTGCAGGCCGGTCGAGCCGGCGGTGTAGGGATAGGCCTCGGTGGTGACGTCGAGGCCGCGGCGCTGCGCGTGGCCGATCAGCCGCAGCGTCGTCGGCAGGTCGTCCATCGACGAGCTGTTCAGGTGCACGATGTGCAGCGGCGCCCCGGTGACCGCGGCGTTCGCCAGCACCTCCTGGATCGCGTCGACGCCCATCGAGCGCACGTGGGTGAAGATCGGCGCTGAGCGCGCCGCGGCGAGCTCGAAGACCGAGAGGATCTCCGCTCGCGTGGCGCCGGGGAAGTACTGGTGCGCCATGCCGATGCCGAGAGCGCCCTCGGCGAGTCCATGGTCGAGGATCTCTGCGAGCTCTGCGAACTGCTGCGGCGGGACCGCCTCGTAGAAGCTCTCGGCGACGGCGCCCTGGAAGCTGCGCAGCGGATCCGACTCGCGCGAGACCTCCACGAAGCTGGCCTCGACCTCGTCGCGCTGGGCGGCGAGCGACGGTGTCAGCAGGCTGCGCAGCATGCCGTGCGAGGCCGAGGCTCCGTAGTGCACCCGCGAGCGGCCGCGGCGGGCCTCGAGCCAGGCGCCGACGGCGGGGTAGCCCCACTCGAGCTCGAGCGCCGTGGTGACGCCGTCGCGCACCTGGTACTCGTTGGCCTCGGCGCTCTGGCCGTGGGCGTGCAGGTCGACGAAGCCAGGCGCCAGGACCTTGCCGCGGCCGTCGATCAGCACGCCGCCTTCGCCCAGCCGCGAGCCCAGCGGGCTCGCCGACACCGCGGCGATGCGGTCGCCGGTGACACCGACGTCGCGCACCGCGTCGAGCCCGGTCTCCGGGTCGATCACCCGCGCGCCGACGAAGACGACGTCGAAACTCTGCGACTCCTCGTCGCTGGCGCTCTCCGCCGGTTCCTGGGCCGCCATCGGAGCGGCCACGAGCCAGCAGCAGGCGGCGGCGCGCAGCCACGACGCGCGCCGCGCGTCAGTGCTCGTCACGCTCCAGCACCTGTTGCGCCAGCTCGGCGAGCTTCGCCGGGCTGAACGGCTTCTTGAGGTAGTGGGCGCCGGCGTCCCGCTTGCGCAGCGCCACGCCGGCCGCCTCGCCGTAGCCGGAGAAGAAGATCACCGGCACACCGGGACGCTTGCGGGTGAGCTGCTCGGCGAGCTCGGGACCGCTCATCTCCGGCATGACGACATCGATGAGGAAGAGGTCGATCGAGCCCTCGTGGGAGTCGACGATCTCGAGGGCCTCGCTGGAGCTGGTGGTGGAGACGACCTCGTGCCCCTCTTCGGCGAGCGTCATCTCGGCCAGGGTGAGGATCGCCTTCTCGTCGTCGACGACGAGGATCGTGGCGCGACTCGACTGGTTCATCCCAAGGTCCCCTTCGAACACACGGGCTCGAGCACCGAGCGGTGCGACGCCACGTGAACCCGTCGGAATCGGATCGGATGGCCTGCGGCGCGGCGCCCTTTGCGGCGGAGCCGAGCTGCGGAGGCCCAAGAGAAGAGCCTGCAGTATACCGGGCGTGGCGTGGCCGGCCGTCAGCTCGCCATCCAGCCGACGTCCTCGGCGAGGAAGCGGGCGAGCCGGGAGGCGAACTCGTCGGGCTGGTCGATGAACGGCCAGTGGCCGGCGGGCTCGATCACCAGCGGCTCGACTCCGGCTTCTTCCAGCAGCTGGCGCGAGCGCCGCGCCGCACCGCGCGGCGCCCCCAGCAGGTAGGCGCGTGGCAGCTCGAGGCGCGCGAAGCGGCGCGCCAGCCCCTCGCCCCGGGAGAGCTCCACCAGCTCCAGGCTGTGACGGTGGAAGACGCGCGGGTCGCTGAAGCTGGCGCTGGCGAAGTAGCTGCGGTGGGCCTGGTCGTCTTGCGCCAGCTCGAGGATCTGGCGGCACACCTCGGTGTGACCGTGCTCGACGAACTCGTCCAGCGTGAACGGGGCGGCGCGGCCGCTGTAGCCGCAGTCGCCGTAGGAGAGGTTGCCCTCGACATCGAAGAAGCCGGCGAGCCGCGCCCGAGGCAGTGAGCTCGTCCCCGGGCCGGCGTCCGGCGCCGCCAGCAGCTCCGCCCCCTCGCAGATCAGCTGGCCGATCACCCCGCCCATCGAATGGCCGACCAGCACCACTTCGCAGGAGTCGGGGGCGTCGAGCGCGGCCAGAGCCTGCGGCACCCAGGCGCGCAGCTGCTCGGCGACCCTGGCCAGCGACAGCGGTTCGGCGGGCCACGGAGAGCGCCCGTAGCCCGGCAGGTCGGGGACGAGGATGCCGAGCTCCTCCGCCGCGAGAGGTGGGCGTTCCAGCACGCGGCGGAAGCACAGGCCGGATTCACCGAGGCCGTGCACGATGAGCACGAAGCGCCCCGACGACGCGGCGCGCATTCGCGCCGACCAGCCGCCGACGATCCGGTCAGCGAGAGCGGTCGTCGCCACAGGGCTCACGACGCCGCGCCCGGCGTCAGGCCGCCGGCGTCGCCCTGACCACCGGAGTCCTCGGGCGGACACTCCGTGGTCCCGGGCTCGCACAGGCGCACCGCGATCAGGGTGATGTCGTCGTGCTGCTCGACGTTGCCCTTGAAGTTCCACACGTCCGAGAGGATCGCTTCGCGGATCTCGCGCGCGGTACGCCCTCTGGCAATGCGGCGGAAGCGCTCCGCCAGGCGCTGCTCGCCGTAGTCGCGCCCCCGCGCATCGAGGATCTCGGTGAGGCCGTCGGTGTAGAGGAGCACGACGTCGCCGATCTCCAGCGTCGTGTCGCGTTCGCGGAAGCGCGGCTGCAGTCGGGTGCCGAGCGGCAGCGCCGGATTGTCGAGACTCTCGACGGCGCCGGTCGCCGCGACGTAGCGCAGGGCGGCGGGGTGGCCGGCCGAGACCTCGACGACCGCTCGCCGCTCGAGGTCGAAGACGCAGTAGAGCATGGTGACGAACATGCGGCGCTGGGTGGTGGCGCGCAGCATGCGGTCGAGCTTCTCGAGGATCGACTGCGGCCTCGATCCGTCGCCGTGCAGCAGGTAGAGGCAGCTGCGCACGCCGGAGAGCAGCAGGCCGCTGGCGACGCCGTGACCGGCGACGTCGGCGAGGACCACCGCCAGCCGCCGGTCGGAGATCTCGAAGTACTCGTAGTAGTCGCCTCCGACCTCGGCGGCGGGCAGCGATGCGGCGGAGATGTCGAGACCGTCGATCTCGGGCTCCTGTGAGGGCAGCATGCTGATCTGGATCTGCCGCGCCGAGGAGAGCTCGGCCCGCATCCTCTGGCGCTCGCGGTTGCGCGAGGTCTCGATGCGGAAAGCGTCGACGAATCGCTTGGCGTCCGCCCGCGTCGAGCGCACCACCAGCACGAAGAACAGCACCGTGAAGGCGGCGCTGACCAATGTCTGGGGGGTGCTGACGGCGTCGCCGAGCTGCGGCGAGAGCAGCGCCTGCGGCGTCTCGACCGATTCGAGCCAGCGCGGGATCCCGGTGCCGAGGAAGATCGCCAGCAGCAGCAGCGCCGCCCACGGCCAGGTGAGCCGGAAGCCGAGCACCGCCAGGGCTCCGAGGACGGCGACCAGCTCGAGACCGAAGCGTGGGCTCGCCGGCAGGAACACCGCCAGGCCGAAGAGCAGCAGCAGGGTCGCGGCGAGAGCGGCTTCGCCGATGGGCCGGATCTGCTCGTGGTCGAGGTAGACCCAGCGCACCACTCCGAGCAGGGCGAGGGGCGCCACCAGCCGCAGCCAGTCGGCGTAGAAGAGGTGGTACAGCACGCTCGCGAAGGCGGCGATCGCGAGAGCGCCCGCCACCCAGCGCAGTCTCTCCGCGTTGGTGATCCGCTGGTGCGTCTTGAGGGCGGTGCCGACGTCGAGATCGAGAAGGCTCTGGATGTCGGTGGCCGCCATGGTCTCGAAGGCAGTGCGGGAGATCGCGGCGCGGCCGAGAGGCGTCGATTGGTGGCGTCGGTCGCCGTTGCCGAGGCGGTGGCTTCGCGTCCACCTCGCCTCGCTTTCCCTGCTGGTTGCGAACGCAGGATGCTACCTGAGGCAGGCGGCCGGTTATTCCAGGTCTGCCAGAAGCAGCCCCCGTGGCTGGGGGCCTCCCGGAATCGCTAGCCGGTCTCGAGGTCGCGGCCGGCGCCGGCGCGGGCCGCCGCGACGGCCGCGGTGACGAGACCGAGGATCACCGCGAAGGCTCCGAGGCCGATGAGCTGCAGCAGCCCGGGGATGTCTCCGGGCGTCAGCAGGGTGACCAGATGGCTGGCGAAGCTCCAGCCGGCCTCGGGGTCCGAGCGCAGCGACTTGAGTGTCGCCATCAGGGCGACGAGCCCGGTCGCGAAGACGAAGCCGACGGCGGCGCCGGCGACAGCCCGGGTGGCGAGCTGGGCGCGGCCGAGCGGCTCCGGCCTCGAGCCGTCCGGTCGTTCGACGACCTCGAAGCTGGGCTCGCGCACGCCCCAGGGGACGAAGCGCGACAGCAGCACCAGACCGGGGATTCCGAGCGGGATCGTCAGCCAGAAGAAGTTGGCCCAGCCGACGGCGTCGACGGTGATCCCGGCGACCGGACCGGCGACGATGCGGCCGAGCCCGAAGAGGGTCGAGAAGAGGGCGTACTGGGTGGCGGAGAAGCGACGCTGGGTGAGCCGGAAGAGGAGCACCGAGAAGGCTCCGGTGCCGAGTCCCTGGGTGAAGTTCTCGAAGCTCATGGCGCCGAACATGAGCGGCAGGTTCACCGGCTGGGTGGCGATCAGCACGTAGCCGACGTTGGAGAACATCTGCAGCAGGCCGAAGATCCACAGCGACGGCCCGAGTCCGAATACGGTGGTCGACGCCGAGCCGACCAGGGAGCCGGCGACGACCAGCACCAGGGAGAGAGTTCCCAGCAGCCCGCCGCGGCTGAGGGCGTCGTAGCCCATGTCGTTGAGGAAGGGGCGCAGCAGGGCCTGGGCGAAGTTGTCGCCGGCCTTGAACAGGAGCACGAACACCAGGATCTCGAGCGCGCGGTGGCGCGACAGGAAGCCGATGAAGGGCAGCCAGATCGCGTCGCGCAGCGTCTTCGGGTCCTCGAACTGGCGCGCCGGCTCCGGCGCGGTGGTGGTGATCGCCATCATCGGCAGATAGGCGAGGCCGAGTCCGATGCAGACCGCCGGCCACCCCCACTCGGCGGCGAAGGTGATCGACCAGGCGCCCGCGAGCTGCATGCCGAGGCGGTACATGCCGATGCGCGCACCCACCGCAACGCCCTGCTCGTCGCGGCGCAGCACGTCGATGGCGTAGGCGTCCACCGCGATGTCCTGGGTCGCCGCGGCGAAGGCGATCGCCAAGGTCAACGCCAACGCCACCCAGGGCCCGTCGGGCACCGTGCCGATGCCGGCGAGGCTGAGCGTGGCGAGCCCGAGCACCAGCTGCGCCAGCAACGCCCAGCCGCGACGGCGACCGAGGAACGGCAGCCGGAAACGATCCATCAGCGGCGCCCAGAGCACGTTGAAGGTCCACGGCGCCTGGGCCAGCGAGAAGAGGCCGACGAGCCGGATGTCGACCCCCTCCGAGCGCATCCAGTCGGGGATCGCGATCCACACCAGGCCGAGCGGCATGCCGGAGGAGAACGACAGCAGCACCACCGAGGCGGTGCGCCACGACTGCAGAGACCGCCACAGGCTCTCCAGGCCGCCGGGTCGCCGGGGCGTCGGACTGCCTACGTCCTCGGGCCCCTCCCCTGCGGCGCTGGTCGTGGCCTCGCCTTCGTCCTTCGCCGTCATGGCGGCAGATCCTACCCGCGGCCCGACGCGTCCCCGGTGCGGTCGAGAGCGTCGCGGACGAGGCACCGGGGAGTAGAAACCGGTGGCGCGACGTTGCCGTAGGGTGGAGCGCCCGCCAGCCACCAGCCGCGGGCGACGCCGCCGGCGATGCTGCCGGCGGGGACGCGAGAGGAGAGCCACCGAAGATGCGACAGCGACGGGACGTACGCGCCGAAGGCGCAGCATCGAGGAGGACGGGGTGAGCCAGAAGCTGCTCCGCTCGCGCCAGCACCGGGTCATCGCCGGAGTCTGCGGCGGCCTCGCCGACTGGCTCGGCTGGCGGCCGACTCCGGTGCGCATCCTCTACGTCGTCGGGTCGATCCTGTCGGCGGCCTTTCCCGGTCTGCTGGTCTACCTGATCCTCTGGCTCGTCATGCCGCTGTCGCCGCGCTGAGCACGCCGCCGGCCTCGCAGCGGAAGTCGCCGCGGGGACCGAGCACCGAGCCTGAACGCGGGCTCAGTCGAGCCCGGTGAAGAAGCGGCCCCAGCGCGGCCGGTAGCGCTCCGCCGGGTCCACCGAGAGGGCCACCGCGGTCGCTCTGCCCAGGATCCGCTCGGCGGGCACGAAGCCGAAGACCCGCGAGTCGGCGCTGTCGTCGCGGTTGTCGCCGAGCACGAAGTAGTGCCCCTCGGGCACGCGTAGGAGCGGGAACGAGGCGGCGGGCGAGCGCCAGGCGGACATCATGATCTGGTGCTCGCCGCCCTCTGCGAAGCCTTCGCTGGCGAAGCGATGGTGCGATCGCTCGCTGAACGGGAGATGGTCGAAGACGTCGGGCGTCGGCGCCTCGTACTCGGCCCGCTGGCCGTTGACCACCAGCGCGTGACCGCTCATCGACAGCTCGTCGCCGGGCAGGCCGACGACCCGCTTGACCAGGCGCTTGCCGTCGACCGGCGAGAGGAAGACGACGATGTCGCCGCGCTCCGGAGTGCTCCACTCCGCCAGCCGCACGGTGGTGAAGGGCAGCCTGAGGTCGTAGGCCAGCTTGTTCACCAGGATGCGGTCGCCGACCAGGATGGTCGGGATCATCGATCCGGTCGGCACGTGGTTCCAGTCGGCCACTGCGGAGCGGAACGACAGCATGGTGATCGCCAGGATCATCAGCGGCTTGATCCACTCGCGCCAGAGGCCGCTCGCCCGACTCCGGCCTCCGTCCGGCGAGGGGACCTCGGCGGTCGCGGTCGTCTCGGCGCCGCTCTGGGCGGCGGTCTGGTCTCGGGCCGGGCCGCCTGGAACCTGGGAGGTGTCGCTGCTCATCGCGTAGGGTCGGCGGCGCGGAACCGCGGCGTCTGTCGCGCAGATCGCGCCAGAGGCGGAGGTGCCCCGCCGATGCCGGCGCAACCGTGGCGCGGAGGCCGCGCATTCCGCGACCTGCCCGGCTGGTGCTGGCGAGGTCGAGGCTGCGCTGCGCTCTATCGTAGCCTGCGCGTCGCGGCTGCGCCCCGACGCTGCCGGTGGTCGCTGTCACGGCCGTTGACGGGAGGATCCCCAGCTCGGCGCCGCCCTTGTCTCTCCGCCGCTCTCCCGTTCGCCGCTGCGCCAGCCGGTTGCCGCGGCCCACCCCCGAAGCACCGAGATGTCCACCCACCGCCACCGCCCCTCCTCGACCTCCACCACCGCGGTGGTCCGCGCCGTCCTCGGATCGCTGCTGTGCTCGTGCCTGCTGGCCGGCGCGATCGCGTGCCGTGATCGCGGTCAAGGGTCCTCAGCGCCGCCCGAGGGAGAGACGGCCGCGGCGGACGCGCTCCCGTCCCCGGCGACGCCGTGGCTCGCCGAGTCGTGGCAGCTGAGCGAGGCGGCCGAGCGCCGCCGGGTGGAGTTCGGCTCCGCTTCCTCGCGCGCCGCGCTGCTCTCAGGGTGGTCGCGCGACGAGGGCGCAGGACCCGAGGGCGCGGGCGAAGGCTCAGCGCCTCGCACCTACGTCTGGGCAGTGGGCGAACGCTCCTGTCTGCAGCTCGGCTTCGCCAGCCCGGTGGACCGCCACCTCAGGCTGACGGCGCGGCCGGCGCAAGCACCGGATGGCGTCACGTCGCCGCAGGCGCTGACTCTCTACGCCAACGGCACCCGAGTCGCTGAGGTCGAGCTGCCCCGCTCCGGCGTCTACGAGCTGCCGCTGCCGGCCCACGCCCAGCGTCCCGGGCGCAACCTGCTCTGCTTCGACGCGCGCTGGGTGCGTGCCTCGAAGGAGGATCCGCGCCCGCGCACGGCGCTCTGGTCGCGGCTCGAGATCGAGGTCAGGTCGCCGGAGGCGAGGCCGCAGGTCGAGGTCGGCGCCGACGGTCGCGACCTGATGCTGCAGCCCGACGCGGTCGCCGCCTGGAATCTCCTGCTGCCCCTGGACGCAGGGGCAGGCCGGGTCACCTGGCGGGCAGGCGCTGACGACGCGGGCCTCGAGCTGCGGCTGCTGTGCGATGGCGAGCCGGGCGAGACGGCGCCCTCCTGGCGTTCGGTCGCCGCTTTCGACGGCTCCCTCGATCTGCGCTGCGCGCCGCATCCGACGGCGCGCGAGCCGCTAGCGGCCGGGGTGCGGCTCGAGCTGCGCGGGGTCGGTCCACGATCCTCGACCTGGCACGGCCCCCGCCTCGAGCGCGGCGGTCCGCCGCCCGAGAGTCCGCGCCGCACGGCGGCGGCGGTGCAGGGTCCGGTCAGCGTGATCTTCTACCTCGTCGACACCCTGCGCGCCGACCGGTCGAGCGGGCTGTCGCCGAGCCGTCGCGCCGAGCTGACCCCGAACCTGCACCGGCTGATGGAGAGCTCGATGGTGTTCGAGCGGGCGGTGGCGCCGTCGCCGTGGACGCGCCCGTCCATGGTCTCGGTGTTCACCGGCCTCGAGCCCGCCGCGCACGGTGTGCAGGGCCGGCTCGACGCCCTCGAGGAGGGCCCGGCCACTCTGGCCGAGCGCTTCTCCGCGGCCGGCTACGAAACGCTCGGCATCGTCACCAATCCCAACGTCGCGGCGCGGTTCGGCACCGCAAGAGGCTTCTCCGACTACCACCTGATGGCCAAGGGGCGTTCCGCCGCGCGCGACGTGCACGAGCGCTTCCTGCGCTGGCTCGACGCCCGCGGCGAGCCGACTCGATCGGAGGTCGGCGGCGGCCCTGGCGTCGGTGAGGAGGCGCCCGCAGCCGAGCGCATCGGCGACCCCCCGTTCTTCGCCTATCTGCACGTGGTCGAGCCGCACGCTCCCTACCAGCCCGATGCCGCGATGCGGCAGCGCTTCGCTCCCCAGGTGCGGGATCCGAAGCTGCAGACGATGCGTTTCGTGCGCGAGCTGGGGTCCCTCGACCCAACCCGCGTGCCGCGGGTCAGCGCCGAGCTTATGCAGCTCTACGAGGCCGAGGTGGCGACCGCCGACGCCGCTCTCGGCGAGCTGCTCGACGCACTCGAGGAGCGTGGACTGCTCGACCGTGTCCTGCTCGTCCTCACCTCCGACCACGGCGAGGAGTTCCACGAGCACGGCGGCTGGGAGCACGGCAAGTCGCTGCATGCCGAGGTGCTCGACGTACCGCTGCTGGTGCGCTTTCCGGCTGCGCCCTCCGGGCGCGGAGCGAACGGCGCGCGCGCGGGCCACGGCGAGCGCATCGAGCGACCGTTCGGTCTCGCCGAGCTGTTCGCTTCGATGCCGGAGTGGGCCGGCGCCGGGACGAGCGGAGCAGCGGCGAGCCTGACCTCGCCCTGGACCGACGAGGCGTCGCACCGCGCCACGCTGCCGCAGGAGCCGCTCGAACCGAGCCCGGTGATCTCACGCCTCGGCGTCGACGGCTACTGGGGGCGGGCGATCACCGTCGCCGGCTTCCGCCACCTGCAGACCGCGAGGACCAGCGCGCTCTACGACCACGAGACGGACCCCGGCGAGAGGCAGGACGTCAGCGCGCGCTGGCCGATCCTCGACGAGGCGCTCTGGCAGCGGCTCGAGCTCGAGGACTGGCGCGTCGGCGAGCATCCCTCCGGCGCCCGTCGGGCGCCGCGTCAGACTCCCCGGGAGATCGACCCCGAGCTGCGTGAGCGGCTCGAGGCCCTCGGCTATCTGCACTGATCTGACTGCACTGATCTGACTGCACTGATCTGACTGTACTGATCTGGCTGCACTGATCTGGCTGCACGGATCTGGCTGCACCGATCTGGCCAGACGCTGAGTCGATCTCACCGCACCGACCTGCTGTACGAGACTCCAGCCTGGGACCGAACTGCCAGCAACGAGTCGTCGGCCTCGAGTTCCCTGCGCCGGGTGCCGAGCGATCCTCGCTAGGATCCGAACCGTGCACGAAGGTACCCATCACCCGCGCCGGCGCCGGCCCGGCCACCGGCCGCGCCCCGGGTCGCGACTCGGGCTCCCGACGACCGCCCTCGCCCTGGTTCTCGCCCTCGTCTCGATGTCGTCGGCGAGCTCACCCTGGGGGCACGGCGAGGAGCGCTGGGTGCAGGCGGAGCCGCTCGAGGCGCGGCCCGGATCCGTGGTGCGCTGGTCCGCCGAGGACGTCGGTGGCGACCGCGTGCGCGCCTGCCGGATCGATGGCGTCGACGTCGTGCCGGTCGCCGGCGAGTGCTTCTTCCCCATCGACCTGCTCGCCGAGGGGGAGCTGCTCGCAGAGCGTCTCTCCGAGCTGCCGAGCGGCGGTCGCATCGATCGCGTCTGGCTGCGGGTCTCCGACGATTACCCGTATCCGGAGCAGCACATCCGGCTGCAGAGCAACCGCCATGTCGATCTCGATCCGGCCGACTCGGCGAGAGCGGCGCGCGAGAGCGCCCGCATCGCCGAGCTCTGGGAGCTGCGCACGCCGCGACGGTTCACGCTGCCGCTGGGGGCGCCGCTGCGCCAGCTCCCGGCGGGTGGACGCTTCGGCTCGCGCCGCTTCTACAACGGTCAGCCCCGCTCGCCGCACACCGGGGCCGACTTCGCGGCGGACACCGGCACGCCGGTGCTGGCGACCGCCGACGGCACGGTGGCACTCGCCGAGGAGCACTTCTTCGGTGGCAAGAGCGTCTTCCTCGACCACGGCGACGGGCTGATCTCGATGGCGCTGCACCTGAGCGAGATCTCGGTCGAGCCGGGGCAGATGGTGAGACAGGGCGAGGTGATCGGCGAGGTCGGCAGCACCGGCCGCTCGACCGGGCCGCACCTGCACTTCGGGCTGCGCTGGCGCGGCGCCCGGGTGGACCCCCAGCTGCTGCTGGCCGGGCCCGACGCCCTGCCCCGCATTCCCTGAACCCGCTCAGCTTCCTTTCAGCCGCGGCCCGAGCCGAGGCAGTGGGAGCAACGCCCTTCCCCACCTCGGCCCATTGTCGGTGTGCGCTCCGCCCCGAGGAGCTGGTGTGTCGACGCGTCTTCGCGGACACAAGAGCGCGCCCGCCCGCTCCGCCCGATCTCCAGCGAACTTCTGCACGCGACTGCAAGTCGCTGAAACGAAACGGCTTTCGCTTCTTGCGACGGCCTTGCTCCGAGGTCGCGGTAGGCAGCCCGCCGACCAGGGGCTATGCTCCGACGATCCAAAGTGTCAGCCGCTCGTCTTCGGCGAGCGTCGATCCATGGGCTCCGATCCCGCCGTCTGTTCGCGCGGGGTGCGGTGGCCCGACAGAGGTGTGATCCTGTTTCCTCGTGCTTCGAGGAAGACCTAGAACCAGAGAGGGGAACCATCGATGAAGAGTGCCTCGAGAATCGTGATCTGCCTGGCGGCGCTGCTGCTGCTCGCCGGAGCGGCTGTCGCCGCCGACACCGAACGCCTGCGGCCAGAGCCTCTGGTCAAGGGCCAACCCGATCCGCCGGGCACCCCGAGCCACGACGGTCGCGCCGCGGGCGGACCCGACGCCTTCGGCTACACCTTCATCGACTCCAACGAGCCGGGCGGGCCGACGCCGTCGTTCTTCGATATCTCGGGGACCGGCACACCCGTGGCCCTAGGCGACGATGCCGAAACGGGCCTGTTGCCGCTCGGCTTCAGCTTTCCCTTCTATGGGACCGACGAGACGTCGGTGAACGCGACGTCGAACGGTCTGATCACCTTTGCGACCGGCGTCGGCGGCGAGTTCACCAACGACTGTCCCTTCGACCCGATGACCACTCCGACACGCCGTATCGCCGCCTATTGGGATGACATGGATCCCGGCGACGACGGCGCCCTGCTCTACCACCAGAGCTTCGGGGCCTGTCCGGTGGGAAGTGGCGCCTGCTTCATCGTGCAGTGGGAGGAGTTCGACTACTTCCCCGGTGACGGTGCTCCGGGCGGCACCGCCGGCACCTTCCAGTTCATCCTCTACGAGAGCGGCGACATGCTGCTGCAGACAGAGACGCTGACCGACAACAACTCGGCGACGCTGGGCATCAGCAACGACGCGATGGGCGAGTCGCTGCTCGTCGGCTGCAACACCCCGCTGGTGGGCAACAACTACGCCGTCGAGTACGGGCTCGGCGACGTCGGCGATCTGTCGATCGACAAGAGCGGCGATGTCGGGGTCGGCGGTCCCTACTCCTACGACCTGGTGGTCGAGAACCTCGGGCCGTTCGACCAGACCAACGTCTCGGTCGAGGACATCCTGCCCGGCAACGTGAGCTACGTCAGCAACACCTGCGGCGGCTCCGAGGTCGGCGGTGTCTTCACCTGGGACATCGGCAATCTGGCCAACGGCGCCAGCGCCAGCTGTCAGCTCGAGGTGGAGCTGAACTCGGGCATCTGCGAGGCGGTGGACAACACCGCCACGGTTCAGGGCGACCTCGCCGACCCGCCGGGCAACAACAGCTCGACGACGACGAACGGCGGCGGCAACCTGGTCGCCGATCCGGGCTTCGAGACGGGTACGCCCAACGCCGCCTGGACCGAGGCGTCGACCAACTTCGGTTCGCCTGTCTGCGATGTCGGTAGCTGCGGAACGGGCACTGGTACGGGTCCCCGCACCGGTACGTTCTGGACCTGGTTCGGTGGCATCGCGGCCTTCGAAGAGGGCTCGATGAGTCAGACGCTCACGATCCCGACCGGAGCCAACACGCTGAGCTTCTGGATCGAGGCGATCGTCTGCAACAGCCCGGTCGACTTCATGGAGGTGCTGATCGACGGCAACCAGGTCTACCTGATCGACGGCAGCTCGCCGCTGTGCGGATCGCTCGGCTACACCCAGCAGACCGTCGACATCTCGGCCTACGCCGACGGCGGCAACCACACCCTCGAGTTCCACAGCATCACCAGCAGCGGTGGCGTGACGAACTTCTTCGTCGACGACGTCGAGATCGACAGCGCACCGACTTGCATCGAGGTCGGCATCCCGATCCTCGAGATCCCGACCGTCGGCCAGTGGGGCCTGCTGGCCTTCGCCCTGCTGCTCGCCTGCGGGGCGGTGTGGAGGATGCGCCTGAGCTGAGGCTCCGGCTGTAAGGCGATTCGCCGCCGGCCCGAGGTGAGGGTCGGCGGCGAGCAGACCCAGCCCCGGTCCGGCCAGTGCCGGCCGGGGCTGTTTCTTTCTCCGCCGCGTCGATCCGAGCCGGTGAAGGCCCGGCCGCCCTCCAGCGGCGCAGCCGCGCTCACGCTACCGTCCCGTACCCATAGACGCGGTGTGCTGCTGGATACCGACACGATCGGCGTACAGGCTTACCTGCGGCGCCGGCGACACGGTCGCACGTTGCCGCCTCGCCCGCCGCGCCAGAGCAGGTACCGTCGTTTTCGGGCTCTTCCGGTCCGAGCTCGTCGGAGCCGACGCCTCGGGGCGGCCCGCCGCTGTGATCAGCGAGGCTGCACGTACGGCGTGCCGGCCCGGTAGAGGCCGAGCCGCTGCTCGTACGCGGCCCGCAGCGGGGCTCCCGGGTCGCCGGGGCGCGAGGCGAGCCGGACCGCCTCGCTCTGGGACGCGGTCGCCTCCTCCCAGCGGCCCTGTGCCGCGAGCGCCGCGGCCAGCACGTCGGCGGCCTGCGCCGACTGAGGCTGCTGGCCGCGCACGCGCAGGGCCAGCTCTTCGGCGCGGGCCGGGTCGCGCACGGACGCCTGCGGCGAGGTGGCCAGCATCCAGGCCAGGTAGAGGGCGAAGCGCGAGCTGTTCGGCGCCAGGTCGAGACCTCGTTCGAGCAGGGTCGCCGCTTCGTCCGTGCGGCCCTGGTCGGCGAGGGTTTTGGCGAGGTCGTAGCGGGTGGCGTGGGCGGCGGGGTCGACCTCCAGTTGGCGGCGCCACATCACCTCGGCGGTCGCGAGGTCGCGCCGCAGCACCGCCACCTCGCCGAGACCGCGCCGGAAGCGCAGGTCCCCCGGGTGCGCCGCCAGGCCCCTCTCGAGCACGGCGCGCTCGGCCTCGAGCTCGCCGAGCCGGCGGTGGATCGCGGCGCGTCCGACCAGCGCGTCGGCATGGGTGGGCAGCTCCGCGAGCACGCTGTCGAGCACAGCGCTGGCCTCGACCAGCCGCCCCCCCACCAGCAGGGCGCTGCCCAGCTTCGCCTGAACCTCGAGACTGGTGCCACCGCTGCTGCGCGACGCCTCGCGCAACAGCTCCAGACCCTCGTCGAACGAAGCACTCCGGAGGATCAAGACCGCGCCGAGCTGCGCCTGCAGCGTGGCCGACCCCGGGGAGGCGCGCAGCGCCCTGCGGTACTCCGCCTCGGCCTCGTCGAGTTGCCCCCGCGTCGCGTGAAAGGCCCCCCTGCGGGTGTGCCAGCGGCTGCTGACGCCCTGCTCGCCGACCCGTTGGAAGAGCGGATCGGGAGGCGGGGTCGTCTCGTCGATCGCCGCCGCCCGCAGCGACGCGAGCTCGCTGGCCTCGGCGTCGCCGAGCCGGCGGTGCACGGTGGCGAGCAGGAGGTGGGCTTCCCGCAGGTCGGGCCGACGTGCGGCGGCGGCGGCGAGCAGCTCGCGGGCCTTCTCGACCTCACCCGCGGCGAGCGTGAGGCGGGCGAGACCGAGCTGGGCGAACGGCTCCGTCTCTCCCCCCAGCGCCGCCTCGAAGTGCCTTCGGGCTTCCTCCTCGTCGCCGGCTTCGAGCGCCAGCTCGCCGAGGTGGATCGGCAGGGCCGGAGAGCGCACTCCCAGCAGGCTCGCCCGCTCGAGAGACTCACGGGCCGCTCCGGGGTCGACGTTGCGCAGCAGGACCCCCCGCAGGTAGGGCCACTCCGGATCTGCCGGCGCCAGCGTCTCGGCGCGGCGGTAGGCCTCGAGGGCCGAGGCGTCGAAGTCGTGGGCGTGCAGCACCCGGGCGAGTGCGCCCCAGGCCTCGGCGTTGCCGCGATCCTGCGCGGCGCGTGCGTGGCGGTCCTCGAGCGCCGCGCGCACCGGCGCCTCGGCCGTGACCAGGTCGGGCAGGGGGAAATCGGCCCGGACCTCTTCGGGCACCGGGTCGCCGCAGCCCGCCACCAGGAGCGCTGCCTGAAGGAACGCCGCAGCGAGTCGGGGCGGGCGCTCCGCGATGCGGGACAGGGAAGCCGGGGGCGTCGTGCGGCGGGCTGCCGCCGCCCAGGTCGTGGCGCTTCGCCGTGCTCTGGGCGAGACAGCGGGCCGCTGGCCCCGACCCTGCCTCCTGCGCGAGCTCAAGGCTGGGCTCCCGAAGGATCGCTTCGCGCGATCACCTCACCGCTGCCGCGACGCAGGACGGTACGGCGGTCCACGGCGACACTTTCGAACGCCTCCCAACCGCCGTCCGGCCAACCCACGCTGACGGTGCACGAGGCGACGTCTGCCGGGAGTGCGAAGGTCAGCGCGTCCGGCCGCGCCGAGAGGTAGGAGCCGGTCGTCGAGTACCGCCGGATCGCCAGCAGGTCGCCTGCCGCCAGCTCGACCGTCGCGCCTTCGACTACGGCACTCGACGGATCCACCAGCTCGACGCCCAGCCAGCGCCCCGGCGGCTTCCCCCGATCGAGGAAGACGCGCAGGCCGTCCGCGAGGTCGGTGAGCACCAGGTCGAGGTCGCCGTCGCCGTCGAGGTCGGCGCTCTCTGCCGCACGCCCGATGCCGTCGGGTGGGCTCCAGCCGGGCACGAGGCCCCAGGTGCCCGAGGAACGCCGCCAGAGCTGATCGGCCTGCCTGTAGTCGGACGTCATCGCGCGCCCGGGCGCGTCGGCGCCCTCGCCCTCACCCTCGCCCTCGCCCTCGCCGCGGCGGTCGTGGACCAGCCTCACGTGGCCGTTGGCGACGTAGATCTCGGGCTTCCCGTCGCCTTCGAGATCGAGCGCCGCCAGCCCGAAACCCGTCGTGTCGAGCGAAGGCGCGCCCAAGCCGAGGAGCTGGGTTCCGTCCTGGTAGCCCCAGCCCCGGAAGAGGTACGCGGTGTTGGTCTCCTCGTCGAGGTGGGTGATCAGCAGATCGAGCGCGTCGTCGCCGTCGAGGTCGAGCTCGAGGATGCCCATCGAGGCCTCCCTTCGGCCGGCGCCGTTGACCGCCACGCCGAGCGCGTGCGCCGACTCGACGAAACGGACTCCGAGGGGGCCAGTCGGGTCTTCCTGCTGCAGCCAGAGGTGGTTGTCCTCGCCGTCGTTGCTGACCAGCAGGTCGAGGCGGCCGTCGCGGTCGGCGTCGAGCACGGCGAGCCCGAGGCCCTTGCCGGGCACCTCGATACCCGCCGCGGCGGAAACGTCGACGAACCCCTCGCCGCCCAGGTTGCGCCACAGCTGATCGGTGATGCCGGGGAAGCCCTGCGGGCCGCAGTACTCGCGCCTGCCGGTCAGCCGACGGCATACCTGGTCGGGGTCGTAGTCGAGATAGCGGACCACGAAGAGGTCGAGCCAGCCGTCGCGATCGAAGTCCAGCAGGCCGGCCGAGGTGCTCCAGCCGTTCTCCTCGCCGACGCCCCACTCGGAGCTGGCGTCGCGCATGCGCCCCGAGCCGTCGTTCTCGAGCACGCGCATCGGCCCGTAGGAGGTGATCACCAGATCGACGTCGCCGTCGCGGTCGAGGTCGCCCGCGGCGCACCCCATCGGATAGCCCGGCGCAGACAGGCGGATCGTGTCGCGCTGGCGCAGGACACCGTCGCGCAGCTCGAAGACGCGCAGCTCGCCGCCGCTCTCGCGGGCGGCGTGTACGGTGACGATCTCGGGCAGTGAATCGCGGTCGAGGGAGGTCACGCAGAGTCCCCCCGCCATGATCTCCGGCATGAAGTAGTCGCCGAGCAGCTCGTAGTCGCGCCGCGCGTCGGGTGCGTAGGTGGCCTCCATCAGCTCGAAGTCTCTGCCGTCGGAGTGCGGTCCGGTCAGCGTATCCGCCGCCGTGCCCGTCGCTGTGTCCGGCGCGCCGTCGGCGGTCGCGGCCGCACCGCTCGCGTCGCCCCCGCCGACCGGCACACAGCCGGCGTCGAGCAGCAGCGTGAGAGCGAGCAGGGCACCGCCGACCGAGGTTCGAGTCATGCAGCGGAGGATAGCGAGCGGAGCGGGCCCCAGGCTCCGTCAGGAGCGGCGCGCTGGTGCGGCTTCGGCGGCTCAGGGCCGGAGCGAGGGGCGCAGGGTCTCGACCTGCCTGCGCACGGCGCTCGGCAGCTCGACCGATGCGAGGTGGTCCGCGGCCTGGCGCGCCAGCTGGTCGTGGCCGAGCTGTCGCAGCAGCCCGACCGCCGCCAGAGCGGCCCGCCAGGCCGGATCCGAGGCCTCGCCGAGCCCGCTGCCTGGCGCCCCCGCGTTCTCTTCGGCCAGCACGACGACGGCGTCGACCAGCTCCTGCGCCAGCACGGCGGCGCGGTCCGCGACCGCCGGCGCCAGTTGCGACGGCGATCCCGCCGCGGCTGCGGCCAGCACCAGGCGCAGCGAAGTCTCGAGCGCCTCGACGCGCAGCCGGCCGGCGGTGTTCGGGCTGGCCAGCAGACGCTCCAGCTGCTCGCGGGCGCCCGCCGCATCTCCGCGGTCGCGGAGCAGCAACGCCAGGTTGTAGCGCGCGTCACCGTACTCCGGAGTCAGCTCGAGCGCACGGCGCAGCGCCTCCTCGGCGGCGTCGGTCCTCTCCTGGCGCAGGTGCAGCACGCCGAGGTTGAACCAGGTGCCGGAGTGGTCCGGTTCGAGCTCGAGCAGACGCTCGGTGCTGCGCAGCGCCGTCTCGGTGTCGCCGAGTGCGGCCGCTGTGCCGGCATGGCCGCGCAGCGCGGCGAGGTTGCTGGGATCCTCGGCGAGCGCCCGGGAGTAGAGGTCGCTCGCCAGCGCGACGTCGCCTGCGGCACGCGCCTCGAGCGCCCGCTGCACCAGATCGTGCGCCGACACGACCGTCTCGTCGAGTCGCGCCAGCAGCGGATCGAACAGCTCCACCGATCGGTCGCCGCGGCGCGCCAGAGCCGAGCGCGCGCGGTCCACGTCGCCGAGCTGACGGTAGGCGAGGCCGAGCGGATAGTGCAGCGCGTTCGCCTCCGGCGCCAGCTCGAGCGCCCGCTCCAGCGCCAGGGTGGCGCCTCGGGCGTCGCCGAGGGCGAGAGCGGCGCGACCGAGGAGGGAGAGGCGTCGCGCCGCGATCCGCCGTCCGGCTGCGTGCTCCTCCTCGCCCTCGGCCGGTGCATCCGGCAGCAGTTCGAGGGTGCTCTGCGGACGGCCGCGCTCGAGCTCCGCGGAGGCGAGGCGCAGCCTGGCCAGAGTTCCCCACTCTGCGTCCGCCAGCAGGCTCTCGTAGGAACGGGCGGCGTCGTCGAGGTCACCGGTCTGGTCGGCGAGCACGGCCTGCAGATAGACCCAGTCCGGCTCGCCGGGCTCGAGCTCCCGGGCGACGTGGGCAGCGGCGAGTGCCGGTTCGGCGAAGCCGTAGCGCACCAGCAGCGCGGCGAGGCGCGCCCAGCGTTCCGCAAGCCGTCCGCCGTCGGCGGCCGGCTCCGAGAGGCCCCGGTAGCGACGCTCGATCGCTGCCGCGATCGCCGGCTCGAGGGCGCCGAGATCGGGCAGCACGAACTCCTCGGCGAGGGCGCGGCGGGTTTCCTCGGGCGGAACACCCGGCGAAGGCTGCGCCGATGCCGGCTCCCCCGCGATCGCGCCGGCGAGGGCCACCAGCGCGATGGCGGTGCTCGCCGCAGCGCTACGGTGGCGCGAGCTCTCGACCGGCACGTGCCTCACCGCTCGTTCCGCGAGGGCGTGCGGCCGTCGCCTTCGCGCAGGGTGTGGTATTGCCGGTCGCCGTCGAGCACGAACTGCTCGACCCGCCCGCTCGGCCACAGAACATCGACCGCCGACGCGGTCCCGGTTCCGGTGCCGACCAGCACCCGCTCGTCGTGCGCCGAGAGGTAGCTGCCGTCGGTGTGCGCCAGCGCGGTGAACGCGCCGTTCGTGGTGGTCACGCGCACCACGGCGCCGGGCGCCTGGCCGCCGTGCACGTCGACCAGCCGCAGGCCCACCCATCGGTTTTCGCCGCTGCGCCGCCGGCTCCACGTGTTGAGCAGGATCTTCACCGGCTCGTCGAGATCGACGAGCACCAGGTCGGAGTCACCGTCGTCGTCGAGGTCGCCGCGCATCAGGCCACGGCTCACCGCCGCACGGGTGAAGGCCTCGCCGCCGCGGTGGCTGATCTCCTCGAAGCGGGCGTCCGGTGTCGTTCCGGGTCGGACGGCCGCGGAGCCCGGATCGGGCGGCAGCTGTCGAAAGATCTGGTTGCTCTGCCGCAGCGGCAGCGGATCGCCGGTCGCCCGCTGCGCATCGATCGACTTGATGGTTCCGTTGACCACGGCGAGGTCGAGCCAGCCGTCGTTCTCGAGATCGAGCCACACCGCGCCGAAGCCGGTGAAGGGAAAGCTGGGCACGGCGAGTCCGGTCTCGGCGGTGCGATCGAGGAAGAGTGCGCGGCCGTCGTTGACGTAGAGGGTGTTGGTTTCCTCGCTGAGGTGCGAGAGGAAGATGTCGAGGTCGCCGTCACGGTCGAAGTCGGCGGTCGCCACCCCCATGCTCGCCTCCGGCTCACCGCGACCGTTCACCGCCACCCCGGCGAGAAGCGCCTCGTCGGAGAACGAGACGAAGGTGCGGCCGTCGAGCGTGCCGAGGTTGAGCCAGAGCTCGTTCGCCATCTGGTCGTTGGCGACGTAGAGGTCGAGCCGTCCGTCGCGGTCGAAGTCGGCGACTGACGAGCCCAGCCCGCGTCCCTCCGGTGACAGCAGACCGGCGGCGCGGGAGACGTCCTCGAAGCGGAGGTGGCCGCCCGAGTCGACGCCGAGGTTGCGGAACATGCGATCGGCGCTGCCCGGGAAGTTCAGCGGGCCGCAGTAGTCGAGAGCGCTGCTCGGGGCCGGGCACTGGCGGTGGCGGTGGAACTGGAAGTCGACGTAGTTCACCACGTAGAGGTCGATCCAGCCGTCGCCGTCGAAATCGGCCGGGCTGGCCGCGGTGCTCCAGCCCGGATCGTCGACGCCGGCCGCGGCCCCGACCGCCTCGAACGAGCCGTCGCCACGGTTGCGCCACAGCTCGTTGGGCCCGAGGTTGAGCACGTAGAGGTCTGGCAGGCCGTCGCGGTCGAAGTCGGCGCTCGCCGCGCCCATGCCGTACTCGCCTTCCCTGATGCCCGATCCGTTGGCGGGCACGAAGCGCAGCGTCTCGGGCTCGCCGGACCGCATCTCGTTGCGGTAGAGCTGGTCGGCGGGACGCTCGCTCGAGGTCACCCGCGGTCCGAGCGGGCCGCCCTGGACGAGGAACAGATCCAGATCGCCGTCGCGGTCGAAGTCGAGCAGCGCGCCGCCTCCCCCCATGATCTCGGGCAGGTAGCGCTCGCCGCTGGCGCCGGTGCGGTACACGTGCTCCGGCGCGCTGGGCGCCTCGAGGCGCTCGAAGAGCGGGGTGTCGTCGTCGGCGAGGAGCGGGGCCGCGGCCCACACCACGAAGGCCATCGAGGCGAACGCGTGCACGAGCCTGGCCGTCGTGGCGGCGGTGTGAACCGATGGCTTCGTGGACGACATGGAGGGGTGGGCTGGCGCGGCTGGGATGAGGAGGCGATCCGGAGCGTAGACTGCGACTCTACGTCGGAGTCCGGAGCGCCGACCGTTCGGCCGGAATCGGCCAACCCGAGGCGGCAGACCGTTCTTCCGCCCGACCCGGCGGGCTGCGCCGCCGCGCATCGGACAGTGCACCGGCCGCACCGACCGGCGATCCTGCGGAGAGACCAGTTGAACCATCCAGAACAGACAGCCAGGCAGGGGTCTGGAGCGCCCCAGGGCGCGGTCCCGCCGCGCTTCGACCTCGCTTTCGTGCGGGCTCAGTTCCCCGCCTTCTCCGAGCCTTCCCTGGAGGGATGGGCGTTCTTCGAGAACGCCGGCGGGTCCTACGCCTGCCGCCAGGTGATCGACCGCCTCGACCGCTACTACCGGCGGACCAAGGTGCAGCCGTACTTCGACTATCCGGCGTCGCGTCAGGCCGGAGATTCGATGGACCTCGCCTACGCGGAGCTGGCGGGCCATCTCGGAGTCGGCGCCGACGAGCTGGTGCTGGGACCGTCGACGACCCAGAACGCGGCGATCCTCTCGCGGGCACTGCACCAGACCTGGAGTGAAGGCGACGAGATCGTCGTCTCGGACCAGAACCACGAGGCGAACGCCGGCTGCTGGCACCGCCTGGCGGAGAGCGGGATCGTGGTGCGCCGCTGGGGGATCGACCCCGAGACCGGTTCGCTCGATCCCGAGTCCCTCGAGCCGCTCCTCGGCGAACGCACCCGGCTGGTGTCGCTGCCGCACTGCTCCAACGTCGTCGGCGAGATCAACCCGGTGGCCGAGATCGCACGTCGGGCTCGTGGCGTCGGTGCGACGGTGGTGGTCGACGGGGTCTCCTACGCACCGCACGGCCTGCCCGACGTCGGTGCGTTGCAGGCCGCCGGCGTCGACGCCTACCTCTTCTCGCTCTACAAGACCTACGGGCCGCACCTCGGCGCGATGACGGTGCGGCGCGAGCTGCTCGATTCGCTACCCAACCAGAGTCACTTCTTCCACGCCAGCCAGGGGCGCAAGAAGCTGCTGGTCGCCGGACCGGACCACGCCCAGATCGCCGCCGCCACCGGTGTCGTCGAGTATCTCGATGCGGTGCACGACCACCACTTCTCCGACCGCCCGAGCTCGGCCCTCGAGCGCTCCCGCCGTGTGCACGACCTGTTCCGCGACCGCGAGCAGCGTCTGCTCGCGCCGCTGCTCGAGTTCCTGGCGAGACGCGACGACGTGCGGGTGATCGGATCGCTCGACGCCCGCCGCCGCGCCCCCACCGTCGCCCTGCTGCCGCTGCGGCGTGGCGTCGAGGAGCTCTTCACCGGTCTGGTCGACCGGCGCATGATGCTGGGCGCCGGCGACTTCTACGGTGTGCGCCCGCTGCGCGCGATGGGCATCCCGACCGATCCCGGCGTCGTGCGGCTGTCGTTCGTGCACTACACCAGCGAAGACGACGTCGAGCGTCTGGTCGAGGCCCTGGCGGCGTCGCTCGACGCCTGATCGGCTCAGCCGATCCGCAGACTGCGCACGACGCCGATCGCCGTCGCATCCCCGGGGCGCGCCGAGAGGGCGGAGAGGCTGCGCAGCTCGAGGCTCCAGACGCCGGGGCCCGGTGTCGAGAGGTCATGGCGCCAGGTGGCGAAGCCGGAGCCGGCAGGTCTCGTGGCCGGAGACTCGAACTCGCGGATGCGCTGCCACGGTGTCGTCCGGTCGCCGGATACGAGGCGCATCTCGAGCCCCACCACCGCGGACCCGTCGCCCCAGGAGATGCCGAGCAGGTTCAGCCGGCGTTCGTCGACCTCGGCGCGGGCCGGCAGGGTGGAGAAGGGGATGCCGATCGCAGGACCGGGAGCTTCGCCGTCGCGGACCGCGCCGCGCGCCGCCAGGTCGCCCTGCATCTCCAGCATCGCCGGGGTCCAGGCGGCGCCCTGCTCGATCACACGGATCTCGCCCACGTCCTTGAGCGCGGCGCAGGCGAAGGCGCCGGGCACGACGAGGCGCAGCGGGGCGCCGTGGCCCTCGCCGAGCGGTCGGCCGTTCATCGACGTGGCGAGGAAGGCACCGTGCCGACGCAGCTGGGCGACGGTGAACCACCAGGCGGCGCCGCGCGCCTCGACCAGCACCCGGGTGCTGCCCCAGGTGTTGCCGAGCGCCCGCGCGAAGAGCACCTCCAGGCGCACGCCGCCAAAGGCCGCGGCACCGAGGCGCGAGAAGCCCACGTCGGGCCCGTTGCGCACACAGTCGAGCACGTGGGTACCGACGTCCTCGCTCCATCGGGTCAGGTCGTCGGGGGTGAAGTCGAGCACGCCGCCGCCGAAGTCGCGGAAGTGACCGGAGGCGTCGTCGCCGGAGTGCACCCGCAGCTTCGGGACCGCCGCCTCGTCACGGCTCGGCAGGCCGAGAGGTGAGTGCTCGAAGAGGCGCTCGCTCTCGACGACGTGCTCGAACAGGTCGCCGGCGCCGGGAGGCGAGTCGTCGAAGACCAACCTGCGGTTGGTTGCGGTGCCGGCGGCCCGCGCCAGGTGGCCCGCGGTCGCCGAAGCGAAGGCGCCTGCTCCGAGGAGGCCGAGCAGACGGCGGCGATCCAGTCGGCTGACGGCGGGGCGGTGGATCGACGGCTGCACAGGGGCACCGTAGCACCGCGGGCGCGCCGATCTGTCTCACCGCTGCGCCAGCGGCTACGATCAGCGGCGATGAGTGCTGTCCTCACGAGGAGTCGCCGCCGCGCCGCCAGCGAGGCGTCGCGATACCGGACGCGGTGGATGCGGTCGGCGTGCTCCGCTCTCGCCCTCCCGGCCCTGTTCCTGCTGGCCGGTCGAGCAGCGGCCCAGCCACCGCCGGCGACCGACATCGCGATCCTCGAGCTCGAGGTGGCTGGCACCGCCGAGGGCGCCGAGAGCAGGGGGGCGGCGCCTCGCATCGTCGGCTGGACCCGGGTCACCGATCGGCCGCACTACGACAACCAGCCGTTCTTCCTCGACGAGCGGACGCTGCTCTACACGGCGCTCGGCGGCCTGA
The DNA here is from genome assembly GCA_003388555.1 of Acidobacteriota bacterium. Taxonomy (GTDB): domain Bacteria; phylum Acidobacteriota; class Thermoanaerobaculia; order Multivoradales; family Multivoraceae; genus QQVD01. The sequence continues at coordinate 27,936 of QQVD01000040.1, forward strand.
CCGATCCGAAGGGAGATGCAGAACCGGTCGCCACCGAGCTGGTGGCCTACGACCTGGAGTCGGGCGAGCGTACTCTCCTGGTCGGGACTCCCGAGAGCGAGTACTCGCCGCTGGCGCGCCCAGCCTCGCCGGACGCGCCGGAGGTGCGAGAGATCTCCTTCGTGCGCGATTACGGCGATCTGCGCCAGGAGCTGTGGAGCGCGTCGCTGCAGGCCGACGGCAGCGCGGCTCCGCAGCGCAGCCTGTTCCCGCAGATCAATCCGATCGGGTACCACGTCTGGGTCGACCACCACAGCGCCCTGCTCTTCGTGCTCGGCGAGCCCGCGACACTGCAGCTCGCCGCGGTCGGCGGTGCGGGAAGGATCCTCGCCGAGGCGCCCGGTCGGGCGCTGGCGAGCATCCCGGGAAGCGACCGCTTCTCCTTCGTCGACAAGGGGGCGGCGACGCCCGGGGACACTGCGGCGGGCGGTCAGCCGGAGGATCCGGCGCCGTCCGGGTGGTGGTTGCGCTCGGTCGTTCCTTCCGCGGCCGATCCGTCCGCCACGGTGCGCCAGGTGATCGAGATGCCGGTCGGAGTGGAGGACTACGCCTGGCGGCCCGGCGGCGAGCTGTGGGCCGCCAGCGGCGGCGAGCTCCTGCGCGCCGACCTCGGCCGCGGTGAGTGGCGGCCGGTGCTCGACCTGCGCGATCGCGGCGTCGGCGGCATCACCAGGCTGGCGTTCTCACCCAGCGGCCGCCAGTTGGCGATCGTCTTCGAGCGCTGACCGGGCGTCGCGGCGAGGTCGACGTGCTCCAGGGTCCCGCACCGAAGAAGATCTCCGTGCCACGCCGCAGGGGGGAGGCTCCGCTGGTGCTGCGCCGGTTCACCCTCGACGACCTCGAGCGCTTCGTGATGATGCTCACCGACGAGCGGGTGACCGACCAGCTCTCGTTCCCCAAGGAGCTGAAGACGGCGGGCGGCGCCGAGGCGCTGCTGCGTGCGACGATCGCCGCCTACGAGAGCGACGAGCCGATGGTGGCGTTCGCCATCGCGTCGCCCGACGGGTTCCTGCGCGGGATGTGCGGCGTCTCGACCTTCGCGCCCGGCGTGGTGGAGATCTTCTACGCCGTGGCGGTGCCCGAGTGGCGTCGTCGCATCGGCTCGCGCGCCGCGAAGGCGCTGGTGCGCGCCCTGCGCCGCCGATCGGATGTCGAGGAGCTGGTGGGTTTCGTCCTCCCCGACAACCAGGCCTCCCGCCGCATCCTCGAGGGTCTCGGCTTCGAGGACCGCGGCCTGGTCGAGCGCCAGGGCTTCGCCGAGCCGGTGCACGACTACCGGCTCGACCTCGGTGGCTGAGCGGCGGGTCCCTGGCACGCGGCGAGCTGAACGCAGCCGCTTCAGTCGGCGTTCCACGGCGCCGGGACCGTTTCGCCGGCTCGATAGGCCTGGAGGCGCTCACGGGCCTCGCCGAGCACGACGGCAGGAGCGCCCTTCTCGAGCTCGGTGACGACGCGCTGCTGCCACTCGACCGCCTTGTCGAAGCGGCCCACCGCCGCCAGCGCCATCGCCACGGTCTCGCCGTGCTGGGTCGACGGGATCGCCTCGAACAGGCGGAAGGCCAGGTCGAGCCCGACCTCCGGCTGGCGCACCGCGGCATCGGGAGCCGCCACCAGCAGGCGCGCCAGCAGATGACCCATCGCCGAGGAGGCGGGGAACTCCTGCAGTCCCTCTTCCAGGCGTTGCCTCGCTGTCGCGTAGTCGCCCGCCAACACCCGCGCCATGGCCTCCGAGAGCCGCGCCTGCTGCGATCGCGGATCGACCCGCACCGCGGCGGCGTGTGCCTCGGCCGATTCGCGGTAGCGCTCGAGACGTCCGAGCACGGTGCCGAGGTTGAAGTGCGCCAGGGCCTGCGAGCCGCGAGCGCCGTCGGCTGCGTCGTCGTCGCTGGAGGCCGCGATGGCGGCCCGGTAGCGCTCCGCTGCCAGCTCCAGCTCGCCACGCTCGGTGGCGAGATTGCCGAGCTCGAGCAAAGCGTCGGCGGCCACCTCGCCGGCCTGCGACATCTCCTCCAGTTCGGCCTCAGCCCTCTCCACCTCGCCGAGCTCGGCGAGCAGGCGGGCGCGTTCGATACGAGGCTGTGGCGCCAGCTTTCGGTCCGCCGCCTCGAGCCCGGCGTCGAAGCGCCGCAGGGCGGCCAGCGCGGCATCGCGGCGGCCGAGAGCGGCGAGCGTCTCGGCGTGCAGCCAGTGCAGGTCGAACTGATCGGGGGCCACGGCGAGAGCGCTCTCGACGGCCTCTTCGGCGGCCTCGTGGTCACCGCCGCGGTTGAGGACTTCTGCCAGCAGCACCCAGGCGGGAACGAAATCCGGCGCGATGTCGAGCGCGACCTCGAGGTGCTCGCGCGCCCTCAGGTCCCAGCGCAGCCGCTGCTCGCGGGCGGTGCGCGGATCCGAGGCGACGACCACCAGGTCGTCGATCATGCGGGCGACGAAGAAGCGCAGGGCGGCGTCGTCCGGCTGCACCGCGGCGGCGCGTTCGTAGAGCTCCAGCGCGCGCTCGAGCTCACCGCGCCGCTGCAGCAGGCTGGCGAGGTTCTTGAGCGCCGAGGAGGAATCGGGGTCGACCTCGAGTGCCGCCTCGAAGCGCTGCTGCGCCACCTCCAGCTCGCCCATCGCCAGCGAGATGCGACCCAGGCTGAGCAGGGCGCCGACGCCGCCGGCGAGCTGTTGCAACTCGAGCGCGATCGGGTCGGGGAAGATCACTTCCTGATCGCCGCGGTTGGCGAAGTGGTAGCGGGCACGCTCTTCGTCACCCAGGGCGCGGTGAGCCTGGCCGAGGTGGAAGTGCAGGATCGACGCCGCCGGCTGCTCGGTGAGCGCGGCGGCGAAGCGCTCGGCGGCGAGCCCCGGTTGGCCGCGTGCGATCGCTACCCTGCCGAGGCCGTAGAGAGCCGCGGCGCGGCCGGAGGGTGACGCCGTCGCGTCCTCGAACATCCTGTCCGCGTCGTCGAGCCTCCCGGCGCGCAACAGCACGTCGGCGAGTCGCAGACGCGCCGCGACGTCGCCGGGGTCGAGCTCGAGCACGGAGCGAAAGCCGGCGGCCGCCGCCTCGAGTCGGTTGTCGAGTTGGTGCACCGTCGCCAGCAGGTAGCGCCAGCGCGGCACCTCGGGAGCGAGCTGGATGGCGTTGCCGAGCGCCGCCTCGGCCGCGAGAGCCAGGTCGTAGAGCACGTAGAGCTGCCCGAGCTCGCCGTAGGCCGAGGCGAGACGCTGCCGCTGCTGCGGATCGTCGAGTCGGGGATCGCCGTCGAGCAGCGCGTTGAGCTGCGCCCGCTGGTCGGCGAGCTGCTGTCGCACTGCCGGCTCGGCGGCTTCGAGACCGACATCGGGCAGGCTGCGCAGGGAGCGCGCGCTCGGCGCCTCCTGGGCCAGGGCCGCGGCGGACGCCGCGAGCACGAGGCAGCCGAGCGCGGCCGCGACGAGGCAAGGCGAGGATGCCGGGTTCCGGCGTCGGGTCGCTCGGACGTGAGGAGAAGGCGGCACGGCGCCGAGCCTAGCCGAGGGTGCCGGGGAAGTCGGACGGGCTGCGCAGGAATCGGACGCCGATCCGCTCGAGTCGCCTCGCGACCCGGGAGGTCTGCAAGCCGGAGATCCACCGACCCTCGGAAAACCCTGGTGTCGTCGCCGCTCCTCGTGCCGTAGCTTGGGGTCGGTGGGTGGCCAGGTGCCGAGGTTCTGGGAACGGGTCCGGGCGGCCAACGGTGGCAGCGAGGAGGCGATCGGATGTACCAGTCGACGAGCAGGGACGGATCGGATGGAGATCGGCGCGAGACCCGGTCGGGGGCCGTGGGGGGAGGATGCTGCGGCTGCCGGGGGGCGGGCCGCTGCGGTCGCGAAGCGCACGCTGAACGCGATCACGAGGAGGGCTGCCGTGACAGTGACGGTTCGCATGCCGTCCCGGTCGTTGGCGGAGCTCGAGCCGGGCTCGTGACGCTGGCCACCACCGCGGCACTCGTCCTCGGTTGCGCGCAGCCGGCCGAGCAGCCTGGCGCGGACGCCGACGTGGGTGCGGCGCCGCCTGCGCAACGGTTCCAGCTGCCGGTCAGCCTCAACCAGGTGATGGTGGCGCTGGTCAACGACGCGGCGGATCCGATCTGGGTCGCGGCCTGGCGCAACCCGGAGAGCGAGCGCGATTGGCGCGAGCTGGAACGCCTCGGCCGCCAGCTCGAGATCGGCGGTGCCCTGCTCACGGTGCCCGGTACCGGGCCGATGGACGCGGCGTGGACGTCGGAGCAGGGATGGACGGCGTGGTCGGAGGAGCTGCGTCTCGCAGGCGCCGGGGCAGTCGCTGCCGCCGAGGCGCGCGACGTCGAGGCGATCTCGCTGGCCGGAGACCGCATCGTCGAGGTCTGCGAGGGCTGTCACATGCAGTACAAGCCCGACCTGCCCACCGGCGGCGAGTTCGGCGAGCTGTCGCCGACCGCGGCCGACTTCGAGGACGAGGACGCCGGAGAACAGCCCGAGGAGTAGGGGCGGCGAAGAGTCAGTCGACGCCGTCGACCCGTGGGCCCTGCTCGGCGACCGACAGCACGTAGGTCGTCAGGTCGTCGATCTCCTGCTCCGGCAACAGGTCCCAGGCCGGCATCGCGGTGCCGGAGACCCCGTCGGCGATCGCCGCGCGGACGCTGGCCCGGGTCGCGGCGGAGCGCCACTGCGGATCGGTGTAGTCGCGCGGCTGGCTGTCGAGCAGCTCGCCCTGGGGACCGTGGCCGTCGGCGTCGACGCCGTGGCACGGCGCGCAGTTGGCGAGATAGCTGGCCCGGCCGCGGCGACGCGCCTCGGCCAGCTCGTCCGCGCCAGGGGGTGTCGAGCACGCCTGGCTGGTGGCCAGCGCCGCGAGCAGTAGCGCCGTGACGGCGAAACGCAGCGGCGACGCCGGTGCCGAGGGGCGGATCGGGGAGCTTTGCATCGACGGGTCCGGCGGCGCGGACCGCGGCCCGGCGCCGATCGAGAGGGCACCGTAGCATCCTCCGGACGTCTGGACCGGGTGTGGATCGTGAGGCAGTCGACGGAGGCTATCCTCACACCTCCCAGGGAGGACGAGATGGTGCGACTGCGTAGCGGCGGAGGCGGCGGGGAGGGCGCGAGTGCTGCGGGCCGGGCCCGCTCACCGGCCGCTTGGCGGTGTGTCGCGCTCGTGTTCGCAGCCCTGGTGGCTGGCTCCGCCGCCGCGTCCGCGGTCGACCTGGCGCCCTCCGCCGATCACGTCCTCGAGCTGCAGAGCAGCGGCGGCGAGCTGGCCTGGCCCGAGCTGCCGCCGGCCTGCGCCGCCCCGCCTCGCTGCACCCTGCTGCTCGAGGTCGAGCTGGTCTCCGGGCGGGCTCGCCCGCGAGTCGTCATCGCCGCCGCCGGGTCCGGCTTCGAGCAGCAGTTCGCACCCCGGACGCGAGGCCGGCGCTATGTCGACCTCGGTCCTCTCCACGACCTGACCCCCGGCAGTCGGGTCCAGCTCTCCGCCCGCGGTGGGCGCATCGCGGCACCGCGTCGCCTGCTGGTCTTCGAGGATCCCGACCTCGACGGCCGCCGGGTGCTGGTGCTGGCGCCGCACCCCGACGACGCCGAGATCGCCGCCTTCGGGCTCTACGCCGGGACCGACTCCGACGTGGTGACGGTCACCGCCGGCGACGCCGGGGGCTTCAACTACCGCGTGCTGTTCGCGGATCCGCAGGAGCACTACCGGATCAAGGGGAGGATCCGCACCTGGGACTCGATCACCGTGCCGCGACTCGGCGGCGTGACGCCGGAGCGGGCCCGCAACCTCGGCTTCTACGACGCGACGCTGGCGCGCATGTGGCGGCAGCGCCCAGAGCCGGTGGCGCCGCCGATCGCGGCGCTCGACGACCCTTCGGAATTCCGCCGCCTCAACGTCGCGGCGCGGCTGCGTGACGAAGCGCTGCAGCCGACCTGGCAGGGACTGGTGGCCGACCTCGTCGCCGAGCTCAGGGCGGTGCGCCCCGACGTCGTGGTGGCGCCCCACCCGCTGCTCGACGCCCACTCCGACCACGCCTTCACCACGGTGGCGCTGCTCGAGGCACTCGAGGCGCTCGCGTCCCATGCGGCGCCGGAGCGCGGCGACGGCCCGAAGGCAGGCGAGAGGGCGGAGGAGTCCCTGTCGTCGCCGTTGCTGCTGCTCTACACCAACCACATGGTCGGGGCCGAGCCCTGGCCGTACGGAGAGCGCGAGGCGCGTGTCGGCCCTCCGCCGCTGGACGCGGTGGAAGGCCTCGATCCGGCGTGGCTCGGCCGCATCCACTCGCGCCCTCTCGACGAGCCCACCCGGGCGATGAAGATCCTGGCGCTCGAGATGATGCACGACCTGCGGCCGCTCGACCTGCAGGACCGCAAGTCGGCGCCCGAGGAGTGGCGCGAGGCCCTGCGCGCCACCACCAGGGCCTTGCGGCGCGAGCGGCCAAGCTACAGTTACCTGCGCCGGGCTCCCCGTCCCAACGAGCTCTACTTCGTGCTCGACGCCGAGCAGGCGCAGCGCGCCGTCGACGAGTTCCTGCGCCGCTTCGAGGCGCGGCAGGGCGCCCGGTGAACGCCGCCGACGGCTGAGCCCGTGAGCCCGGCCCGTGCTCGGGCGCTCGCCGGGCGACCAGTCGGTGTCGGAGAAAACGACCAGCGAGGGAGATCGATGAACAGCACGCGACGGGAAGCCAGCCGCCGGTGTCCTCGAACGCTCTCGGCAGCGGGTGGGGCCCTGCTGGCGCTGGTCGCCGGATGCGCCGCGCCGAGTGGCGACGAGGACTCGGATCCAGAGGCCGACAGCGCGGAGACGGTGACGGAGACACCGCGCGAACGCATGGCACGGGTGATCCGCGAGTACGACGCCCAGGGCATCCACCGCACCGGCACCGAGGTCGACGATGCCAGCGCCCGCTGGTTCGCGGACCTGGTGCGCGAGGCCGGCTTCGAGCCCCAGCTCGAGGAGCTGACCTATCCCCACAGCGAGTTCCTCCAGGCCGAGCTGCGGCTGGCGGACGGCAGCGTGGTCGAGGGGATCCCCCTCTTCGACGGCGGCGCGACCGGAGCCGAAGGGGTGCGCGGCGTGCTGCGCGAGGTGCAGGTCGACGAGGCGGCCGCCGAGGCGCCGCTGCCGGCAGACGCGCCGGCGGCGATCTTCTTCGCCCGCATCGGCCCGCTGGCGAGCTACGCGCCGGGATTCCGGCCGCTGCGCGAGCATCCCTCGGTGATCGGACTGGTCGCGGTGACCGGTGGTGCCGAGCTCGGCCTGCCGGAGGGCTACTCGTTGATCAACGCCAACCGCTACCTCGAGCCCTACGGTGCGCCGGCGCTGCAGGTAGAGAGCCAGGCCTGGGAGACGCTCGCAGCGCACGCCGGGCAGGAGGTCGAGCTGGTGATCGAGGCCCGCCGCTCCCCTCGGGTGGTCTACAACGTGTTGGCCACGGTGCCGGGCAGCGCTCCCGGGCTGGCGCCCGTCGTGGTGATGACGCCGCGCAGCGGCTGGTGGCAGTGCGCCTCGGAGCGTGGTGGCGGCATCGCGGTGTGGGTCGAGCTGCTGCACGCGCTGCGCCAGCAGCCTCCGGCGCGCAGCGTGCACTTCGTCGCCTCCACCGGCCACGAGCTCGGCCACGTCGGCCTCGATCACCACCTGGCGGAACGTCCGGAGCTGATCGCCGGCGCCCACCTCTGGCTGCACCTGGGGGCGAACTTCGCCGCCGCGACGGCGCCGGGGATCCGGCTGCAGGCGTCGAGCCAGGAGCTGTTCGACGACGCCGCAGCGCGTCTGCAGGCCGCCGGCGCCCAGGTGGCGGTGGCGACCCCGATCGACCAGCGCCCGCTCGGCGAAGCGCGCAACATCCACGACGGCGGCGGCCGCTTCGTCTCGATCCTCGGCGGCAACGGCCTCTTCCACTCGCCGCAGGATCGCTGGCCGGACGCGGTCGACCTCGACGTCCTCGAGTCGGTGCGCGCCGCCATCGTAGGGCTGGTGCAGGCGCAGGCCCCCGCGCCCTGAGCGCGCACCCGATCCAACGCCGACCCCGAACATGGGTGCAGCCTCGTTCGCCGAGCGCTCACCAGGAGGAGACCGAATTGAGTGACGAGAAAGCGACCAGCCCGCAGGGTCCTGCGCTGACCGAAGTCGCACCGGCGTTCGTCGAGATGGCCCACAGCATCGTCTGGGCATCGGTGGCCACCGTCGACCGCCGTGGCCGTCCACGCTCGCGCATCCTGCACCCGATCTGGCAGTGGGACGGCGAGGAGCTCGTCGGTTGGGTGGCCACCGGTCCGACACCGACCAAGCGTGCTCACCTCGAGCACTCCCCCTTCGTCTCGTGCAACTACTGGGCTCCGTCGCAGGACACCTGCGTCGCCGAGTGCCGCGCCAGCTGGCGGCTCGACGACGAGACCTGCACCTGGCTGTGGGAGCTGCTGGCGAGCACGCCGCCGCCGGTCGGCTACGACCCTTCGATCATCCCGGTGTGGGAGGAGCCGACCCAGCCCGAGTTCGCGGCGCTGCGCCTCGAGCCGTGGCGGCTGCGGGTCTTCCCGGGCTCGGTGCTGATGGGCCAGGGCGGCGACGTGCTGACCTGGCGCGAGCGCTGAGGATCTCCGGTCCGAGACCGATCGCGAGAATCTCCGCTGCGATGCCCGAAGCGCGACGCCACTGCGTCTTCCTCACCGAGGACGGCCGGGAGAACGGTGCCGGGAAGGGCGTCGAGCCGGACGACGAGCACGCCGCGCACGCCCTGCGGCGGCGTGGCTGGTCGGTGCACGGGCTCGGCTGGCGCCAGGCGGCGACGGCCTCGGATCTCGAGGGCGTCCTGGCGGTGGTGCGCTCGACCTGGGACTACGTCGGCTCTCCCGCCGACTTCCTCGCCTCCCTGGCCGAGCTCGAATCCCGCGGCGCCCGGCTGGCGAACCGGCTCGAGACGATGCGCTGGAACTGCGACAAGAGCTATCTGCGCGATCTCGAGCGCGCCGGAGTGCCGGTGGTGCCGACCCGCTGGTGGGACGGCTGCGACCCGCAGCGTCTCGCCGCGAGCGTCGACGAGGTGCTTCAGACCTCGCAGGGTGTGGTGCTGAAGCCGACGATCGGCGCCAACGCCTACAAGACCCTGTCGCTGCGGCGGTCCGACCTCGACGCCGGCGGCCTGGAGGCGGCGACGCGCGACCTGGCCGGGCTGTCGGTCATGGTGCAGCCGCTGCTCGACTCGGTACGCCGCGAAGGAGAATGGTCGGTGGTCTTCCTCGGTGGCGCGCCGAGCCACGCGGTGATCAAGCGCCCCGCCGCGGGCGAGTTCCGGGTCCAGGAGTCGCTGGGCGGTCGGATCGCCGCGGCCGAGCTCAGCGGCGAGTTGATCGAGGCCGCGGCCGGGGCGTTGGCGCCTCTGGAGGCCCCGCCGCTCTACGCCCGCGTCGATCTTCTGCGCGGTGACGACGGAGGGCTGCTGCTGATCGAGCTCGAGCTGATCGAGCCGTCGCTCTTCTTCGCGCTGGGCCCGGGCTCGGCGGAGAGGTTCGCCGACGCGGTCGAGGAGTGGACAAGGTGAACGCCGAAACCGAGCTTGCCCTGGCGCGGCTGGAGGAGGAGGCCGAGCAGGCCGATCGCGACGATCCGCTCACCGCGGCGCGCCAGCGCTTCACGATCCCGGAGGGCGTGGTCTACCTCGACGGCAACTCCCTGGGCGCGCTGCCGCGCGGCGCCGCCGAGACGATCGAGCGCTGCGTGCGGCGCGAGTGGGGCGAGGGCCTGGTCGGCAGCTGGAACGAGGCTGGCTGGTACGAGCTGCCGCTGCGGCTCGGAGATCGTCTGGCGCCTATCGTTGGCGCCGAGCCGGGCCATCTGGTCGTCTGCGACACGACGACGCTCAACCTCTACAAGGCGCTGGGCGCGGCTCTTTCGCTGCGCCGCGAGCGCCGCGTGGTACTGGTCGACGGCGGCGACTTCCCGACCAACCTCTACATCACCCGGTCGGCGCTCGCCGCGGCGCCGGGCGCGCCGGAGTGCGTCGAGCTCGAACCGGGCGAGGACCCGCTGGCGCGCATCGCCGCCCTCGGCGACCGCCTCGCGGCGGTGGCGATGAGCCACGTCAGCTACCGCACCGGGGCGATGCGCGATCTCGCAGCGGTGACGGCAGCGGCGCACCGGCAGGGCGCCCTCGCGGTCTGGGACCTCTGCCACAGCGCCGGCGCGATGCCGCTCGAGCTGGCGCGCAGCGGCGTCGACTTCGCGGTGGGCTGCACCTACAAGTACCTCAACGGCGGGCCCGGGGCGCCGGCGTGGATCTACGTCGCGCCGTGCCACCTGGCCGAGTGCGAACAGCCGCTGGCCGGTTGGATGGGTCACGCCAGCCCCTTCGACTTCGAGCCGCGCCACCGCCGGCATCCCGGCATCCGCGCCTTCCTCTGCGGCACCCCCCACATCGTCTCGATGCGGGGCGTCGAGGCCGGCCTGGCGACCTTCGACGGCATCGATCTCGCCGCGGTGCGCGAGAAGTCGATGCGGCTCGGCGAGCTCTTCCGGCGCGCCGTCGAGGCGGCCCGGCTGCCGCGCGTCGAGCTCGCCTGTCCGGCCGACCCGGCGGCGCGAGGCTCGCAGGTGTGCTTCCGCCACCCGCGCGGCTACGCCGTGGTGCAGGCGCTGATCGAGCAGCGGGTCATCGGCGACTTCCGCGCCCCCGACGTGATGCGCTTCGGTTTCGCGCCGCTCTATCTGCGCCACGTCGAGGCGCTGCGTGCGGCGCGCAGCCTGATCGGCTGCGTCGAGGCCGAGGTGTGGCGCCAGGAGCGCTTCGCCCGCCGCGCCGACGTGACCTGAGCGCTCGCCCCGCGGTGTCTTGCCGAGGTGGTCACCTGAGGGGGCCGCACCCCCTCAGGTGATGCCGCCGAAGAGCTCGCGCAGGCTCCAGAAGTAGCTCAGCCTGGCGCTGCGCCTGCCGCCCTTCTCGTCGTCGGGAGAGACCTCCCGCTGCACCCGCTCGAAGAAGACCTCGAGCGCCTCGAGCTCACCGCGGTCGAGCCAGACGCCGCGGCACTGCGGGCAGACGTCGACCAGGATCTGCGACGAGTAGCCGTGCTCGCGCCGGTCCATCGGGACCTCGCAGCGCGGGCAGGAGATCGGCGGCTTGCTCGCCGCCAGGGCCGCGGCGTGCGCCCGGCCGACGAGGTCGGGCAGCGTCTTCAGCCGCTCGGAGTAGTCGTGCTCCCGGGTCTCCTGGATCTGGCGCAGCTCACCCGGATCGAGGTACCTGCCGCCGCAGGTGTCGCATTCGTCGACCCGGATGCTCTCTTCGTAGATGCGGCTCTGGAGGGTTGTCTGATCGTGCGGACAGCGCATGGATGGCCTCGAAGTCGTGAGTGCGAGCGTGCTTGGCGTGCAGTGTGGGCCCGTGCCGGACCGCTCGCGATGATGCCACGTGGGGCCAGGGCGCAGCGCCCCGGCGCTCGTCGTCGGCCCCGCCGGGGTCGCGCTCAGGCCTCCGGCAGGCGCTGCCAGAGGTCTTCGCCGCCGGTGCGCGCGGCGACCACGGCGCCGCCCTCCTCGTCGCGTTCGAAGTGGATCTCCGAGGCGTCGACAGGATCGAAGAAGAGATCGTCCTCCTCGCCGTCGAGGTGGAGCGTGAACGCGCCCTGCCCCGGGACGTCGACCCGCAGCGTCTCGCCGTCTCCTGCGGCGCTGATCGTGATCGTCATCTCGGGCCGCTCGGGGCGCGCGTAGCGTCCGGCGTACTGGGCCGCGTCCGCGGTGGAGACCGGTCTGGCGGCGCGCTCCGTCGGCTCGTGTCCGGGCCAGTCGTAGATCTCGGCCACCGCACGCACCAGCTCACTGGCCAGGGCGCTGCCGCGGTCGCCGTTGGCCATCACCGCGACGCCGTAGCCCTGCGCCGGATCCCTGGCGGTGATCCACTGCGCCTTGAATCCCTCGTTCGATCCACCGTGACGGAAGGTGGCGCCGGCGCCCTCGCCGCCGAGTCCGACGCCGAGGCCCCAGCCGCGCAGGGCGCCGTCGGGGTCCCCGTTCGGAGTCAGCATCGCCTCCATGGTGGCGCGCGAGACGACCGGAGCGGCCGGTGATTCCGACGGATCGGCGTCGCTGCGGAGGATGTCCAGCAGATGGGCCGAGAGCGTCGCCAGGTCAGCCGCCGTCGTCCACAGGCCCGCGGCGGCCTGCTCGGGGTAGTTGTGCCACTCGCCCTCCACCTCGCTGCCGTCGCCCCGGTGCCCGCGCGCCGCCGCGCTCCAGCGCTCGGGCGGCAGCGGCTGCTCGAAGGTCGACGAGATCATCCCGGCCGGAACGAGCACCCGCTCGCGGGCGACCTCGGCGAACGGCCGACCGGTGACGTCCTCGATCAGCTGCTCGACCACGGTGAAGCCGCCGCCCGAGTACTGCCAGGCCTCGCCGGGCCGGCGGAACACGGTGACCGGGTCGGTGTTGCCGTCGCCGTCGAGCACCTCGATGTTCGACGGGATGGCCTTGCCCGGAGAGAACTCCTGGTCCTTGCGGTAGCCGGGAAAGCCCCACACCGTGGTGCCCGCCGAGTGGGTGAGCAGATGGCGCAGGGTCACCGGGTGCTCGTCCTGGCCCTCGTGGGGCGGCACCTGCCACGAGGTGAGCCTACGGTTCACCGGCTCGTCGAGATCGAGCAGGCCCTCGTCGACCAGCGACAACGCGACCAGGGCGGCGACCGGCTTGGAGATCGAGGCGGCCTGGAAGAGCGTGTTCGGGCCCGCCTCGACCCCCTCGGCGGGATCGGCGAGGCCCCAGACGCGGTGCCAGGCGACCTCACCGTCCGCCAGGACCGCCATCCCCACCGCCGGTACCTGGTGCTCCTGCATCCTCTGCTCGAGCGTCCAGACCTGCGGCTGGCGGCCGGCCAGCTGGATCGCCGGCTGCAGTCGCGCCGCGACGCGCGCGATCGCCTCCTCGTGGTCTGCAGGCTGCAGGCGGTCCGCGTCGGCGGTGTCGTCGGGCGACGGCGCGCAGGCGGCGGCGCCGAGCACCAGCAGGGTGAGCCAGCGCCGGTTGGCGCGCCGCCACGGGCTCTCGTCGTGGACCGTCGGATCGGGGCAGGGGGTCATGCTGGCTCCTCGTGGCTGGTGGCGTCGCCGTGTCGGCTGGCGGCCGGAGATGGCGGTCGGCGGCTCGGCGCCAGTCCGGTAGACGGCCGCAGGGTCCATGGGGTTTCGCCGCCGTTGCGGCGGGGGGCGCAGCGCCGCCATGCCGAGGGGCCGCTCCTGCGCTGCTCATCGGCCGGGCTCTCTCGGTCGGTGCCGGAAAGCGCGCGATAGGCTGCGCCGACTTCCGCAATCTCCGTTGTCGCCGCCGGGCCGCGCTTCCGCCGCGCTTCCAGGCGATGCAACTCCTCCGTCCTCCCTGTCTCGCGGAGTGAGGTCTCACGATGTTCTCGATCGCCGCCGTCGTCTGCGTCGTCTACCTGGTGCTCGTCACCGTGATCGGCAGCCTGCTGGCGCGCCGCGCCTCGAGCTCGGCGGGCTGGGCGGTGGCCTCCGGGAACATGGGCATCTGGATGATCGCCGCCGGTGTCGCCGGCACCCGGATCGGCGGCGTCGGCACCTACGGCGTCGCCGGCGACGTGATGGACAGCGGGCTGTGGAACCTGTGGTACGCGGTGAACACGTTCCTCGCCCTGGCGCTCGTCGGCCTCTTCTTCGCGGTGCCGTTCCGCCGCCTCGAGCTACGCACCGTCTCGGAGATCTTCACCCAGCGCTTCGGGCGCCGGCGCAGCCAGGTGCTGACCAGCCTCTGCGTGCAGACCGAGTACTTCATCGTCAACGTGCTCGAGCCGTTCGTCATCGGCAGCATCCTCAGCACCCTGGTGGGGATCCCGTTCGGTGTGGCGGTGTTCATCGGCGCCGCGGTGCTGATCACCTACACCGCGCTCGGCGGGCTGTGGGGCTCGGCGGTGACCAACCTGATCCACTGCGCGGTGGTGGTCTTCGGGCTGCTCGCCATCGTGGTGATCGGCGTCGGATCCTTCGGCGGCTGGGGCGCGGTGCAGCAGGCGGTGGAGGCGTCGCTCGCCGCCGCCGAGCCGACGCGCGACCCGGCCCGCTGGTGGAGCTTCGTCGGCGCCGGCTGGGGCGCGGTGCTGGCGATGTTCTTCTCGGCGACGATCCACACACCGGCGGCGTCGGTGTACGTCAACTTCTCCTCCGCCGCCAAGAGCGAGCGCATCCTGCCGCGCTCGTTCCTGATCGCCGGCCTGGTGGCGGCGGTGATGCCGCTGCTCGCCGGCATCGTCGGCATGTTGACGCTGGCGCGCTACGGGGCCGGCGCCGGCCTGTCGAGCTACCGCGCCATCACCCAGTTCGCCATCGACCTCAGTCCGTTGGTCGGCGGCATCGCGGTGGCGGCGATCCTCGCCGCTGTGATCTCCTCGGGCGGGCCGATCCTGCTCGCCGGCGCCACCCTCTTCGTGCGCGACTGGGTTCCCGGATCCGACGCGCTCGAGCCGCGGGCCCAGCTGCGGCTCTACCGCATCACCACCATCGTCTACGGCCTGGTCGCCGCCCTCGTCGCGTGGCAGGCGGAGATCACCTCGATCCTCGATCTGCTGCTGCTCGGTTTCGCCATGGTGGTGCCGCCGGCCGTGGCGATGAGCTTCCTGCTCTTCTGGCGCAGGACCACCGAGCGTGCCTGCTTCTGGGGCATCGGCCTCGGCTACGGCATCAGCCTGCTCTGGTGGGGAGCGATCCAGTGGTGCTCGCGCATCGGCCTCGAGGTGGATTCCGCCTCGGGGGCCCTCGAGCGCGTCGCCCACGCGCTCTTCGTCGGCGCCAGAGGCGAGGGGATCGACCCCTCGTACCCGGCGACCCTGGTGCCGCTCGTCGCCGTGCCGCTGATCTCGCTCCTGGCGCCGGAGCGTGCGTCGTCCGAGGCGTCTGGCGAGCTCGAGCAGAGGCGCGACGACTTCTACCGCCGGCTCGCCCGACCGGTCCGGCACGCCAAGGGTTGATCGTTCGTCGGGGGCCGGCGGCCGCGGCCGACGCCTCCTCGGCGGGTCGCCGGGTCAGCTGCGTTCGTTCAGCAGGGCGCGCAGAGCGGGCAGGAAGTCCCGCTCGGTGACGATGCCGAGCAGGGGTCCCCCCGGCCGGCGCACCACCAGGCAGCCGCAGGCGGCGTCGAGCAGCCGTTCGGTGGCATCGAGCAGCGAGGCGTCCGGCGAGATCTCCGGCGGCGCCGCCTCCATCACGTCGTCGACCGACGGGGGGGCGGCGTCGGGATCGCGTCGCGCCTGTTCGGCGGCGAGCAGGGCGCGGGCAGTCATCGTTCCGTGCACCGCCCCGGCGTCGTCGATCACCGGCACGTGGCGGATGTGCTGCCACTTCATCAGCGCCGCGGCCAGCGACACCGCGTCGCCGCTGCGCATGGTGAAGACGTCGCGCACCATCACGTCGCGCACCCGCAGGTCGCTCGTCGCCGCGGCCGGAGTGGCCCCGTCGACCGGCTCCCGCTCGGCGCCGATCGGCCAGCGGTGAACCGGCTCGCCGCCGTCCTGGTGCTCCTGCATGCGTCGAGTCGCCTCGAGCAGTGCGTCACGCCCGCGCCCGCGCAGCTCGCTCGCCGTGCGCAGCAGCCAGACAGAGCCGGTGCGCTTGCTGCGCACTCTCTCCTCGAGCACGCCGAGCAGGCGCTCGCGGGTGGAGGCGGGTACCGCGTGGCCTTCGAGGCCCTGGTGAGCCCGGGGAATCAGCTCGTCGACGATCAGCTCGTCGGCGGGGCAAGCGCGCCAGGTCGCGCCCGAGGCGTCGTCGAGCCAGTGCAGGCGGGCGTCGAGGCCCTCGCGGGCGACGCGGGCGAAGTCGTGGCGCAGGTCGTCGAACTCGAGCCCCGCACTGGGGCACAGCCCGCTCGACATCGCCCACCCCATCAGGCCGAAGAAGAACGCGACGTTCGCCATCTCGTCGACCACCGACGGTCCGGCGGGCAGCACCCGGTTCTCGACCCGCAGATGAGGCCTCTCGCCTGCCGCGCCGTAGCAGGCGCGATTCCACTTCCACAGCGTGCCGCCATGCAGCATGAGCGCCTCGAGACGGGGGGCGCGGCCGGCCTCGAGCGCCGCGAACGGATCCTCGAAGTCGTCCCGCCAGAGCAGTGGCCGGTAGCGTGCGACCTGCTGGCGCAGCAGCTCGACGACGCCGCCGCGCAGCCAGGCGCCGCCGAGCCCGACCCGCGGCTCGAGCCCCCTGGCGCGTTCGTCGCGCGAGCGGCCGTCGGTGGCGTTCTCGAAGATCGCCACCCGGCTCTCGTGCCACAGGCGGCGGCCGCAGAAGAACGGAGAGTTGGTGGCCGCGGCGAGCAGCGGCGCGCTGAGCGTCTGGGCCCAGTTGTACGCCCGTGCGAAGTCGTCGGGCGCCACCTGCAGGTGCAGCTGGAGGCTGGTGTTGGCGGCCTCCGGCATCACCGAGTCGTGGGTCGCCTCGTAGCGATCCCAGCCGTGGATGCTCAGGCGCAGCGCCGAGCCGCGCTCCTCGAGCAACGCCGCATCGAGAGCGGCGTAGCGGGGCTCGGGGCTCATGTTGGCGCGGTCGAGATCGGCTGGCTCGAGCGAGGGGAGAGAACCGACGAGCAGGACGCGGGCTCCGAGCTCGCGCGCGGCGGTGTCGGCGATCCGCAGCAGCTCGCGCAGCTGGCTCTCGAAGCCCTCGAGGAAACCGGCGCCGAGCGGCTGCGGATCGAGGTTGGCCTCGAGGTTGAAGCGCGCCAGCTCACTGACCAGCCTCGGGTCGTCGATGAGCTCCAGCAGCTCGGGGCCGACCGCCGCCGGTCGCCCGTCCTCCTGCACCAGGAACATCTCCTGCTCCATGCCGCAGTGCATGCGGCGGTCCTCGATCATGCCGAGCTCGAGCATCTGCTCGAGAGCGTCGAGATCACGCAGCACCGCCTCGGTGCAGCGACGCCTGTCCGCGGCGGTGCGCAGCGGCTGCACCCGGAATTCACCCATGGGTCCCAGTCTACGCAGCGACCGGCGGCCAGCGGCGTCGCCCCCTCTCGTGGATTACCCCTAAAGCGGCAGCGGGTGCAGGCTCGCCGTCAGCCTCCGCTGCGCTCGAGCGCGCGCCGGAACGCCGGACGGGCGCGCACCCGCTGGAGGTATGCCACCAGAGGTGGATACGGGCCCAGCATCTCGAGGCGCTCGGCGAGGGAGCAGATGTAGGCGAGACCGATGTCTGCCGCGGAGAACTCGCCCAGAACCCAGTCCTGGTCGACCAGCGCATCACGGATGTAGCCGAGGTGCAGGGCCGCCTCCGCGGCCGCGAAGGCGCGGGTGCTGTCGCCCGCCGGCTCACCGCTGCGCATCGCGAGCAGATGGAAGAGCAAGGGCGCGAAGGCCGAGCCCTCGGGGTAGTGCAGCCACTGCACGAAACGAGGCCAGCGCGGATCGTCGCGGCGCGGGGCCAGGCGATGTTCGGGGTCGTAGCGATCCAGCAGGTACGCCGCGATGGCGCCGGATTCGTGCACCACGACTCCGTCGTCGTCGATCACCGGTGACTTGCCGAGGGCATGCACCTGGCGCAGCGACGCCGGCGCCCGGCCGGTCTCGAGGCGGTGGTAGATCTCCAGCGCGTAGTCCACCCCCAGCTCCTCGAGCAGCCAGACGGTGAAAAGCGATCGTCCGACGACGAGATGGTGCACGGTGATCATCGAAGGGGCTCCGCGTGAGTCGATTTCGGCGACCCTACTGCAGCCTCGTCGACTCTCTGGCGGGTGGTGCGATGATGGCCGGCGAGCGATCGGTCCCGCGGCGCGAGCCCTTGCGCCCCGAGCCGCGGACGCGATGCGCGCCAACCAGGAGGAGCGGCATGCGGGAGTTCGACGTCATCGTCGTCGGGGGCGGACTGGCAGGCATGGTCGCCGCCTGCGAGGCGGCGGCCGCCGGCCGGCGGGTGTGTGTCCTCGACCAGGAGGGTCGGCAGTCGCTCGGCGGCCAGGCGTTCTGGTCGCTCGGCGGCCTGTTCATGGTCGACACCCCCGAGCAGCGGCGCATGGGAGTGCGCGACAGCTTCGAGCTCGCCTGGCAGGACTGGCTCGGGTCGGCCGGATTCGACCGCGAGGAGGATGCCTGGCCGCGGCGCTGGGCCGAGGCCTACGTGCGCTTCGCCAACGGAGAGATGCGATCGTGGCTGCGCGGCCTCGGCATGCGCTGGTTCCCCGTCGTCGGCTGGGCGGAGCGCGGCGGTGGCGCCGCCGACGGGCACGGCAACAGCGTGCCGCGGTTCCATCTCACCTGGGGAACCGGCCCTGGAGTGCTCGAGCCCTTCGAGCGACGCCTGCTCGAGCTCGAGGGAGCCGGCGCGGTGTGCTTCGCCTTCCGCCATCGCGTCGACCGTCTGGTCGTCGAGCGTGGCGCCGTGGTCGGAATCGGCGGCTCGGTGCTCGAGCCGACCCAGGTCGCGCGCGGCGAGCGCTCGAGCCGCGAGGTGGTCGGCGACTTCGAGCTCCGCGCCGGCGCCGTGATCGTCACCTCGGGGGGCATCGGTGGCGATCTCGAACGGGTGCGCGCCGCCTGGCCGCGTCAGCGCCTCGGCGAGCCGCCGGCCGCGGAGGAGATGGTCGCCGGAGTCCCTCACCACGTCGACGGCCGCATGCTGACGATCGCCGAGGGCGCTGGCGCCTCGGTGATCAACGCCGACCGCATGTGGCACTACTGCGAAGGCATTCGCAATTGGGACCCGATCTGGCCGCAGCACGGCATCCGCATCCTTCCCGGCCCGTCGTCGCTCTGGTTCGACGCCTTCGGGCGCCGCCTGCCGGCGCCCTGCCTGCCGGGCTTCGACACCCTGGCCACCCTGCGTCATCTGCTGCAGAGCGGCTCGCACTACTCCTGGTTCGTGCTCACCCAGTCGATCATCGAGCGCGAGTTCGCGCTCTCCGGTTCGGAGCAGAACCCCGACCTCACCTCGAAGAGTTGGCTGCAGGTCCTGCGCAGCCGCCGCGGCGCCGGCGCCCACCCGGCGGTCGAGGCGTTCAAGCGGCACGGTGAGGACTTCGTCGTCGCCGACAGCCTCGAGGAGCTGGTGGCGGGGATGAACCGCATCGCCGGCAACCAGCACCTGCGGCTCGACGATCTGCGGCGCCAGGTCGAGGCACGCGACCGCGAGCTCGAGAATCCGTTTGCCAAGGACGCACAGGTGGTAGCGCTGCGCGGCGCCCGGCGCTACCGTGGCGATCGCCTGATCCGCACCGCCAAGCCGCACCGGATCCTGGATCCGGAGCACGGTCCGCTCATCGCGGTGCGCCTGCACGTGCTGACCCGCAAGACCCTCGGCGGCCTGCACACCGACCTGAGCGGCAGGGTCCTCGGCGCTGACGGCTCGCCGATCGCGGGGCTCTACGCGGCGGGCGAGGTCGCTGGCTTCGGCGGCGGCGGCTACCACGGGTACAACGCCCTGGAAGGCACCTTCCTCGGCGGCTGCCTCTTCTCGGGCCGCGCCGCCGGTCGCGCCGCCGGCGCCTGAGGCGGCGGCGGATCGCGGCGAAGACGGCGGCGACCCGCTCCCCGGCTCTCCTCTCGCCCCAGGGCGTCGGCGGCGCTGTGTCGGTGCGTCGGCACCGGTCGGCACCGGTCGGCACCGGTCGGCACCGGTCGGCACCGGTCGGCACTGCGGCTTCGTCGCCGAGCCCACATTCGAGGACTCGCGGTGGGCCTGCGGGCCAACGGGTCCGGGCGCCCGACGGTGCCCGGCAGGCGCGCTGACACCGAAGGTGGCACGGGCACTGCAGTCCACCACGACTGGGCGACGAGAGAGGCCGGCAACACGACAAAGAACCCACTTTCGCACCCGGAACGCCGGGAACTTTTTCCTGAGCATCGGTCGAACCGGACGGATGCGAGGAGACGCGGGCCGCGGATCGGCAACCGCTCCAGGACCCGCGATCGACCGGAGCAGAGAAAACCATGTACGTCTCACGGAACCAGCATCTGCGGCACCCTCAGCGCCACCCTCAGCGGCGAGCTCGGCGTCCCGGCCCGGCTCCTTCACTGCTGGCGCTCACCGCCGCGGCGCTGCTCACCACCTCTCCGGCGGCGGCACGGGTCATCGGCTACGTGTTGGCGGGGGACGTCGGGCCGCAGCTGTTCAGGGTCGATCTCGGCAGCGGTGAGGCGGAGCCGGTCGGAGAGGTGCGCACGCGACAGCTGTCGGGACTCGCCTTCGACCTCGAGAGCCGGCTGTGGTCGGTCGACCCGATCTCCTTCGAGATCGTCGAGCTCGATCCGACGAGCGGCGAAGTGCTCGCGGCAAGGGGCTTCGATCAGAGCCTGCAGCTGACCGCACCCGACCTCACCTTCGACCCCTGCGGCCGTCTCTACCTCCTCGATCGACCCGATCCGATCGATCGCGCGTCACAGGTCTTCGAGGTCTTCGCCGACGGGTCGATCAGGGCCCTCGGCGAGCCGAACAGGACCCTGCAGTCGATCGCCAGCACCGACGGCCGGCTTGTGGCGCTGGCCAGCGACGGCGAGGGCACCTCGAGCCTCGTCGAGGTCGACCGCGCCACCGGTCTGACCTATGGCGCACGTGACTTCCAGGAAGCCATCCCGAAGGCATGGATCGGCTTCGACGCGAGCGGCAACCTCTGGGGCGTCGACCCGGCGGTCCCGCTGGGCCCCCCGCTGCCGCCACAGGCCTGGATCGCGGGTCCGATCCTGGCGCGCCGCACCACCACCACGCAGTTCGCGGCCAACCTGAACGACCTCATGGGGATGGCGATCACGCCTCCCGGAGGCGCGTGCTCGACGCTCTGCGACGAGGGTCGTACGACGCACTGCCTGCAGGGAGGACGCTTCGCGGTCGAGGTCGCGTACGTGGCCGATGGCGCCGCGGAGGAGGCGGTGACCGTCCTGCGCCGCGGCGACGAGGAGGACTCGGGTCTGTTCACTTTCTTCGATCCCGACAACTGGGAGGTGATGGCCAAGGTGCTCGACGGCTGCTCGATCAACGGTCACTACTGGGTCTTCCTGGCCGCGGCCACGGACCTCGAGCACCTCGTCACCGTCACCGAGGCCAGCACCGGCCTGGAGCGCACCTACCAGCGCCCCTCGGGACCGTCTCTGGCCGAGAACGACACTCTCGCCTTCGCCTGCTCCGCCTCGCCCTGAGATCGACGACGCGACGAGTCGCGCCGAAGGCTGCCGGTGGGGAGCTCCCGAGTTCGAAAACCGACGACCGAAAGGAGAATCGACATGAAGATCCACCCGAGAATCTCCGTTTCCGAGCGATCGGTGCCGATGGCGAGGCGCTCCCGCCGTCCGGCGCGCTCGCTCGCTCTCGCCTTCGCCTTCGCCGCACTGCTGGGCATCGGCAGCGTCGCCTGCGAGCAGGACGGTCCGCTCGAAGAGGCCGGCGAGGAGATCGACGACGCCATCGACGACGCGACCGACGGGTAATCGATGCGGTCGCAGGAGGCGGCGCGCCACAGGCAACGAGCCTCCACCGCCGATCCGCACGACTGCCTGAACCACCTTTCTTGTTTCGCTACACCACAAACGACACCACTAAGGAGTGTGAAACCATGTTGAGATGGGCACTGATCTTCTTCGTCCTGGCGCTGCTCGCCGCTCTGTTCGGCTTCGGCGGCGTCGCTGGAGCTGCCGCGGGCATCGCCCAGATCCTCTTCTTCGTCTTCCTGGTACTGCTGGTGATCGCCGCGATCGGCCACGTTGCCAGGGGACGCTCACCGATCTAGGACCCAGCGCCGCGCGGCTCCGTCGATCGTTCCGGCGCTCGGCGGAGCCGGCGGCGCGGCCCCCTGGATCCGTCACCAACCGATAGGAAACAAAACGATGAGCAACGACAGCAAACCCGGGACCGGCGGCAAGCGCAACGGTTCCAGCTCGACCGACGCATCGACCCAGCGAGCCAAGACGGCGCTGGCGAAGAAGGTGCGGAAGTCCGCCGGTGACGCTTCGGCGCGGGTGGTCAAGCAGGCCCGTCAGGTCGTGCAGCAGCTGCCCGAGAAGGTCTCGAAGATGACTCCGAAGCAGAAGGCGGCCGCGGTCGGAGCCGCTGCCGCGGCGGCCACCGCCGTGGGCATAGCCGCCGCCGCGCGCCGTCGCCGCAAGCAGGCCCCGCAGAGCGTGTTCCTGGTCCAGCCCGGCAAGGGCGATGGCTGGCGCGTCGTCAAGCAGGGGAGCAAGCGCGCCCACGGCACCTTCGAGCTCAAGAGCGCGGCGCTCGACGCCGCCCGTGAGCTGGCTCGCAAGCAGGCGCCGAGCGAGCTCGTGATCTTCAACCAGGACGGCGCCGAGATCGATCGCCACAGCTACGAAGCGTGACCTGCTTGTCGCGAAACCCAACCTAGGAGTTCCTCAGATGTTGAGATGGGCACTGATCTTCTTCATCCTGGCGCTGGTCGCCGCCCTCTTCGGGTTCGGCGGTATCGCCGGCGCCGCCGCGGGCATCGCCAAGATCCTCTTCTTCATCTTCCTCGTGCTGCTGGTGGTTTCCGCCATCGTGCACGTCGCGAAGGGCGGCTCACCGGTCTGAGCCGCGCCAGGTCGCCCGCCGCCGTCCTCCTCGCCGCCGTTCAGGCGGCATCCGCGGTCGGCTGGCGAGCGAAACGGATCCCGATGAGCGGGGTCCGACAGGAGCGCCGCCGGCCGGCGCTCCTCGGCGTTTCGGAGGGTTGGCCGGCGCCTGACCGGGAACATCCGCGGGAGGGAGGAGCGGCTGAGGTGCAGAAGAGGGTGACCAGCGACGGTGGGAGACCGCAACAGTCCTCCGCGGAGAGCGCCGCCCATGCCGCGACCGCGTCTCGGCGACTGCTGGTCACCGGCGCCACCGGCTACATCGGCGGTCGACTGGCGCCGCGCCTGCTCGAGCGCGGCTACGCGGTGCGCTGCCTGGTGCGCTCGGAGGCGAAGCTGCGGGCGCGCCCGTGGACCGATCACCCGAACCTAGAGATCGTCGAGGGCGACGCAGGCGAGCCGGGCGACCTCGACCGTGCGCTGCGCGGTGTGGAGACCGCCTACTATCTGATCCACTCGATGGTCGTCGCCGGCGCCGAGTACCGCCAGCGCGACCGTCGCCTGGCGGAGAACTTCGCCGCCGCGGCGCGCCGACAGGGCGTGCGCCGCATCGTCTATCTCGGCGGCCTCGGCGAGACCGGCGAAGGGCTCAGCGACCACCTCAGCTCGCGCCGGGAGGTCGAGCACGCGCTGGGCTCCGGCGGGGTTCCGGTCACCGTGCTGCGCGCGGCGATGATCATCGGCTCGGGCTCGGCCTCGTTCGAGATCCTGCGCTACCTGGTCGAGCGGCTGCCGGTGATGGTCACCCCGCGATGGGTGTCGACCCGCTGTCAGCCGATCGCGGTGCGCGACGTCCTCCACTACCTCGCGGCGTGCCTGGAGGAGCCGGCGACGACCGGCGAGACGCTCGAGATCGGCGGTCCCGACGTCGTCACCTACCTGCAGATGATGCGGTTGATGGAGGAGGCGCGCGAGCTGCCGCGTCGCCTGATCCTGCCCGTCCCGCTGCTCACTCCGAGGCTGAGCTCCCACTGGATCCACCTGGTCACTCCGCTCAGCCGCCACATCGCGCGGCCACTGGCCGAGGGGCTGCGCAACGAGGTGGTGGTGCAGGACGATCGTGCCGCACGGCTGATGCCGCACCAGCCGCTTCCGGTGCCGGAGGCGATCCGGCTGGCGCTCGAGAACGCGACCTCGCACAGGGTCGAGACGTCGTGGAGCGACGCCGGCCCGATGCCCGGCGATCCCGACTGGGCGGGCGGCTCGGTGTTCCAGGACAGCTGGGCGGTCGAGGTCGACGCGACGCCGGACGAGGTCTTCGAGGCGGTCTGCCGCATCGGTGGCGGCAACGGCTGGTACGCCGCCGACTGGCTGTGGCGGCTGCGCGGCTGGATGGACCGGCTGATCGGCGGCCCGGGTCTGCGGCGTGGGCGTCGTCACCCGCGGCAGGTTCGCTACGGAGACGCGCTCGACTTCTGGCGCGTCACCGAGGTGGCCGAGCCGAGGCGGCTGGCGCTGCGGGCCGAGATGAAGCTGCCCGGTGTCGCCCGGCTCGCCTTCGACATCGATCCGCTGGAAGACGACTCGCAGGGTGCAGTGGGCGTCGGCCGGACGCGGCTGATCCAGACCGCACAGTTCATCCCCCGCGGGCTCCTCGGCCTGGCCTACTGGTACGCCGTCCTGCCGCTGCACTACGTGGTGTTCCGCGGCATGCTGAGGGGGATCCGCGATGCGGTGGAGCAGGCACACTCGCGTCACGACGACGCGCCGGAGACGGCGGCGACGGGCCGTCGCCGGCACCGCTCGCGGCCGGCTCGCTGGAACGTCGCGGACTGATTCCTCGATCCCGGTCAGCGAGGCCTGTTCACTCGAGGCGTCGGCCCTCGTCGAGCAGATCCGCGTCGCCCTCGCGGCGCCGCTCGTCCTCCATCTGGCGATCGATGGTGTCGTCGGCCGAGAGATCCTGTTGCTCGGTCCGGGATCCCCCGTCCGGCGTCGTTCGCCGCACCGCTGGAGATGGCTGCGGCTTCGTCTCGCCGCCGCCGACAGGGCGCCGCTGCACCTGCAGCCGGTAGATCGGCTCCGGCATGTCGACGCCGGCGTCGTCGAAGGCGACCTTCACCAGGCGGATCGCCTCGCTGCGCGCCTTGGCGAAGTCGGACTCGCGCTGGTCGACCCAGGCGAAGAAGCAGAGCACTACGCTCGAGTCGCCGAGCTCCTGCACCAGCGCCAGGGGCTTCGGCTCGGCGATCACTGCGCTCATGCCGGCGAGCACCCCGAGCCCGATGCGCTGCGCCTCGAGCAGGTCCTCGCCGGCGCCGACCCCGACCGAGAAGTTGAAGCGGCGCAGGGGATTGCGCGAGTAGTTGAGCACCACGCCCTTGAAGACGTCGGCGTTGGGGATGCGCAGGTGGTTGCCGTCGAGGGTCATCAGGATGGTGGCGCGCGACGTCAGCCGCAGCACCTTGCCCTCGTGCGAGCCGATCACCACGTGATCGTTGGGTGCGAACGGCTGCCGCAGCGACAGCAGGATCGAGGCGATGTAGTTCTCCACCAGGTCGCGGAAGGCGAAGCCGACCGCGAGCCCGAGCACCCCGGCGGTGCCGAGCACGGCGCTGACCAGCGCGGTGGCGTCGAGCACGTCGAGCGCCAGCAGCGCACCGACGAGGAGGATCACGGCGCCGATCACCTGCCGCGCGATGTCGCGCAGGAACCGCGTCCTGAAGACCCGTTCGTAGGGTGCCGACCAACGCACCGCGAGCCGCGACAGCCCCCAGAAGAGGAGGAGGATGAGCAGCGCGGCGAGGATCAGCGGGATCGACTCGACCACCCTGGTGCCCAGCGTGCGGACCTTGTCCAGCGCCGGCTGCAGGCGCCGGCGCACGTCGGTCGAGACGTCGACGCCGTCGATGACCTCGGCGACTCCGGCGGTGCGCCGGGCGAGATCGACCGCCCGCTCTGCCGCGCTGCGCGCCCCGGCGGTGCCGCTCAGGCTGACCACACCGGCGCTGACGTCGACCTCGATCGACTCGGCCCCGGGGATCTGCGCCAGCCGCGTCTCGATCGCGCTCTCGATCCTCGCGTCGGTGGCCGCGTCGACGGTGACCGAGAGCTCGCCCTCCTGGGCGGAGGCGGGCTGCGTGCCCGCCAGGCAGAGGACCGCTACGACCTTTGCGACGACCAACAGCGCCGTCGCGAGAGAGACCGGCCGGCGGTCAGCCGGCCCCGGCGCGCATCGGTCGCTCCGTGTGGGGTAGACAGATCTCACGAGGTTTGGGATGTGGGGGAGGATGGTGCCACGATGGCGAGAGGCTTCGACGCAGGGCTTCGACACGCTCGCGGCTCGCGCCCAGGAGCCGAGCGGGCACTCGCCACGGTGACGACGAGAGACCTGTGACCTGATGTGGAAGTGGATCGATTCCCTGCGTGTGCGCTTCCTCGGAGTGCTCGAAGCCGTGCGCGCCAGCTACGGCTTCGTGCCGGCTCTGCTGGCCCTCGCCGCCAGCGCCGTCGCGGTGACGCTGGTGCTGGTCGAGCGCTCGGGTGAGCAGGAGTGGCTCGACGACCTGCCGTGGCTCGGCACCTGGACCGCCGAGAGCTGCCGATCGATCCTACAGGCCGTCGCCAGCTCGTCGATCACCGTCGCCGGCACGGTGTTCTCGATTCTCATCGTGGCCTTGACCCTGGCGTCGTCGCAGTTCGGACCGCGTCTGCTGCGCACCTTCCTGCGCGATCGCGGCGCCCAGCTCGCCCTCGGCACCTTCGTCGCCACCTTCCTCTACTCGCTGCTGGTGCTCAGCGCGGTGCGCGACGAGCAGGTGCCGCGGCTGGCGACGGCCGGTGCCGTCGCCATGGCCGTGCTGTCCACCGCGATGCTGGTCCTCGTGCTGCACCGTTCGAGCGTCACCCTGCAGGCCAACGAGCTGCTCGCGGCTCTCGCTGCCGAGCTGCGCGACCAGGTGGAGTCGCTGCCCGAGCTCGCGGGTGACGACGACGGCACGTCTGGGGACTCGGAGGGGGATGGCGACGCTCGTCGGGACGATCTGGAGGGCGACGACCCGCTCCTCGAGGCGAGCGGAAGCGGCGGGCTCGAGATCCGGGCCGCGCCGCATGGGGACGGCTACCTGCGCGCGGTCGACGTCGACGCCCTGGTCGAGCTGGCGCGGCGTCAGGACGCCGTCGTCGAGCTGGCGATCGGGCCGGGGGCCTTCGTCTTCCCCGGCGCGCTTCTGGCACGCCTGAGATTCCCTCCTGGGAAGAGCGGCGACGGCGAGGAGGACGAGATCGTCGATGAGATCCGGGCCGCGCTCTCCGTCGGCTCGAGCCGCAGCTCGGTGCAGGATCTCGGCTTCCTTCTCGATCAGCTGGTCGAGATGGCGCTGCGTGCCCTGTCGCCCGGCATCAACGATCCCACCACCGCCAGCGCCTGCGTGCACCGGATCGGCGCGGCGCTCTGCCTGCTGCAGGGCCGCCGGCTGCCGCCCGCACGGCTTCGCGACGCCCGAGGTCGGGTGCGGCTGGTGCGGCCGTCGGTGAGTCTGGTGCGGCTCGCTGCCCGGACCTTCGAGCCGATCCGGCGGGCCGGTATCTCACATCCTGGCGTCGTGTTGACCCTGATCGAGACCGCAGCCGAGGTCTCACTCCAGCAGGCCCTGCGGCGGGGAAGCGACGACCTCGCTACGTGGTACCGGGAGTTCGCCGCCGACACCGTCGAGCAGGTGCGGGCGGCCGGCGCGCCCGATCCCACCGTCGAGCAGGTGGAGCGCGCACACCGCTCCTCGATGAGCGAGTACGGCGAGCTCACGCGCGCCGCTCGGCGAGCAGCGCCTCCACCGGTTGGCTGAGCCGCCGGCGGGTGCGCAGCACCAGCAGCACCGCGGTGGTCGCCAGACCCAGAGTGAGGCCCCACCAGAGGCCGCGGGGCCCGAGCTCCAGCGGGAAGGCGAGCAGCCACGCGGCCGGCAGGCCGAGGCCCCAGAAGCCGATCAGGGCCAGGGCGGCGGGCAGCAGGGTGTCGGCGGCGCCGCGCAGCACCCCGGCTGCCACCACCTGAAGCCCGTCGACGATCTGGAACGCGGCGGCGATCGGCAGCAGCGTCGCCGCCACCGCGATGACCTCGGGCTCGGGTGTGTAGAGGCGTCCGAGCAGTCGCGGGAAGGCGGCGAAGGTGAGCGCCGACAGGCTCATCGCGGCCGCGCCGAGCCCGAGCGAGACGACCGCGGCGCGCCGCGCCGCCTCGACGTCGCGGCGGCCGATGGCGTTGCCGACCCGGGTCGCCGCGGCGCCGGCGACGCCGAGCGGCACCATGAAGGCGAGCGATGCGAGGTTGAGGGCGATCTGGTGGCCGGCGAACTGCACCGCGCCGAGGGCACCCATCATCAGCGCCACCAGCGAGAAGATCCAGTACTCTGCCGCCTGTTGCAGCGAGATCGGCACGCCCAGGCGCACCAGGTCGACGAAGGCGCCCGGGCGCAGCGCTCGTGAGAGGGCCGAGCTGCGCGCCGCCGAGCGCGCCGGGACCACCTGCCGGATCAGGGGCCAGGAGGCGGCGACGAGCACCAGCAGCAGCACCCAGCGCGAGATCGAGGTCGCCAGCCCGGATCCCAGCACTCCGAGCGCGGGAGCGCCGAAGCCGCCGAACACCAGGGCGTAGTTGGCGACCACGTTGACCAGGTTGCCGGCCACCACCGCGAGCACCGCCGGCCGCACGATCGACATCGACTGCAGGGTCTGGCGCACCAGGAAGAAGAGCAGGAAGCCCGGCATCCCGGGGACGACGCCACGCAGGTACTCGGTGGACAGCGGCACGATCTCCGGCTGCTGCCGCAGCCAGTGCAGCTGAGGACCGACGAACCAGAGGCCGAGCATGGTGAGCAGGGAGAGGGTGCCGACGACGACGAGGCCGCGCACCAGGTGGCGCAGCACCGCGGCCCGGTCGCCGGCTCCGTGCGCCTGCGACACCAGCGGGTCCACCGCCATGATCAGCCCGAAGGCTGGCGCCGCGATGCCGAAGGTGACGGCAGTGCCGAGGGCGCCTGCCGCCAGCGCCTCCTTGGAGAGGCGGCCGAGCATCATCGTGTCGACGGTGCCCATCAGCAGCATGCCGAGCTGCACGGTGACGATCGGGGCGGCCAGGCGCGCCACCTCCCTCACCTCGCGGCGAATGCTCACCCGCGGCGGGGAGGCGGTGCTCGGAATGCTCATGGGGTGGGCGGGGCGGTGGCTGAGGGGAACCCGTCGGCCGCGGCCGATCAGTCTATGTGCGGGCGCGGTCGATGGCGGGGCCTCGGGTCTCCCGGTCCGCCGGGGAGTCCTCGCACCGCTCGCGCCCGGCGCATGATGGGCGCCCCGGTAGAATCGGTGGATGCATCGACAGCACGGCCGGGCGACGCCGAGTCGTCCGGGCTCCTAGGGTGACCGGCTCCGGCGGCGAACCGGTGGCGACGGGCTCCGCATCGGCGGTGCCCGCCGCGGCGGCGACGGCGGCCGCTGACGGGACGGATTCCGTGTCGCTCTGGCCGCCGGAGAGCGCCGGTCGTCCGGTCGTCTTCCTGGCCGATCTGCGGCGTCCCTTCGAGGCCGAGATCCTGCGCCGCAGGATCGAGCGGGCGAAGCCCGGGGACCGCTCCGCAGGGTGGCGTCTGGTGCCGATCTCCGACCGCTCCGGAGGCGCCTCGCAGGCTCTGCGCTCGGCCCTCGGCGAGGAGGTGTGGCTGCAGCCGGTACGGCTGTTCTGGCGCCCGGCCGGGGAAGGGCGCAGCGGCCTGTGGGGCGAGATCCGCGAGGCGCTGAGCGGCAACCCCGGTCGGCGGCGAGGCCGCCGGCTGGCGCGCCGGGAGCCGGAGCGAGCCCAGGTGCTGGTCGGCGCCGGGGCGCTGCGCAGCGAGGTCGAGGAGCGCTACCACTCGGTGTGGGACGCGCGCCAGGAGCACGCCACCCTGGCCGACTTCGTCGCCCGCCAGGCACTGGTGGTGCTCGAGCGCGCCGAACGCGCGGCGCGTGGGGCGCGCTACAAGGTGCCGCGGCTGCTGCCGCGCGACGTCTTCTCGAACCGCCGCTTCCGGGACCAGCTGGAGGCCATCGCGGAGCGCGAGGGCGTGTCGCTGCACAAGGTCGATGCGCGCGCGGCGCGATACCTGCGGGAGATGGCGGCCACCCAGACGCCGCTGACGCTCGACGTGGTGATGGCCGTGCAGCAGGCGATGACCAGGGCCAACCACGACCCCGTGATCGACGTCGTCGAGGAGCAGATGGAGACGGTGAGGCAGCTCGTGCGCTCGCGCCCGGTCGCCTTCGTGATGACCCACAAGTCGATGCTCGACTCGATGGCCCTGCAGTGCGTGCTCTGGCGGCGCAACCTGCCGATGCCGCTGACCTTCGGCGGCATCAACATGAACACGCCGGGGATCGGCGCCCTGGCGCGGCGCGCCGGGGTGATCTTCCTGCGCCGCTCGTTCCAGGACAACGCGGTCTACAAGGCGACCTTCCGGCGCTACATCGACTACCTGATCGAGAAGCGCTTCTCGCTGCTCTGGGCGCTCGAAGGCACCCGCTCGCGCACTGGCAAGCTGCTTCCGCCGCGCTACGGGCTGTTCAACTACGTGGTGCAGGCGATCCTGCGCACCCACGTCTTCGACGTCACCTTCGTGCCGGTGAACATCACCTACGACCAGATCACCGAGGTGGCCGACTACGCCAGCGAGCAGCTCGGACGCGACAAGAAGCCCGAGGGCGCCGGCTGGTTCGTGCGCTTCCTGCGCGGCGGCGCGCCTCACGGCCGTATCTTCCTACGTTTCGGCGCGCCGCTGACCCTGCCCGACCTGGTGCCGCTCGAGCGGCTCGAGGAGGGGCTCGACGAGGCGGGTCAGCAGGCCGCGGTGCAGCGCCTCGCCTTCGAGACTGCGGTGCGCATGAACGGCGTCACGCCGATCACGCCGACCGCGATCGTCACCCTGATCCTGCTCGCCTCGGACGCCAGGGCGCAGTCGCTGCGTAGCATCCAGCATCCGGCCCGCGCCGGCATGGCGCTGGTGCGCCGTCGTCGCCTCGAGGTCGTCGGACGCACCGACTTCAAGCGCGACGAGGCGCTGCGCGAGGTGCTCGAGCAGCTGATCGCCACCGGGGTCGTCACCCGCTACGACGAGGGCGAAGAGCCGCTCTACGGCATCGCCGAGGCACAGCACCTCAAGGCGGCCTACTACCGCAACACGATCATCCACTTCTTCGTCGTCGATGCGCTGATCGAGCTCTCGCTGCTCCAGGCTGCGGGCCGCGACGAGGCCGCTTTCTGGGCCGAGATGCTGCGGCTGCGCGACCTGTTCAAGCACGAGTTCTACTTCCGGCGCCGCGACGAGTTCCGCCGCTACGCCGAGTCGTTGCTCACTCAGCGCTTCCCACGCTGGCGCGAGCGGCTCCCCGAGGGCGCCGAGGCGGTGCGCGGGATGCTGTCGGGCGTCGATCCGCTGCTCTCGCACGCGGTGCTGCGCTCGTTCGTCGACGCCTACTGGGTCGTGGCGCGCCGCCTGGGCCAGCTCGACGGCGCCGCCGTGGGCGATCGCAAGGAGTTCGTGCGCGACTGCCTCAGGCTGGGTCGGCAGCTGCGCCTCGAGGGCCGCATCTTCTCCGAGGAGTCGGTGTCGCGCAGCCTCTACGAGACGGCGCTCAA
Organism: Acidobacteriota bacterium; assembly: GCA_003388555.1. Classification (GTDB taxonomy): domain Bacteria; phylum Acidobacteriota; class Thermoanaerobaculia; order Multivoradales; family Multivoraceae; genus QQVD01. The sequence goes on from QQVD01000040.1 coordinate 59,097, forward strand.
GGTCGCCGAGGGGCGGGGGCTGCTCGGCGACGAGAGCGGCGCCGATCCGGCGGCGCGCCGCGTCTTCGTCGAGCAGCTGCGCTCGCTCGGTCGCCGGCTCGATGAAGTACTCTCGCTGGGTCGCGCGCCGGCCGACTGAGCTCGATCCAGCGCGCGGGGGAGGGTCGTTCCCGAGTGAGCACGCCGCGGGTCCGCAAACTGATCGCCCAGATCGAGTCGAGCCCCGAGGGGCCCGGCGTCGCCGCGCTGTTCGACCTCGACCGCACCCTGATCCAGGGCTACTCCGCGGTCGACGTGCTGGTCGAGCGGCTGCGTCGGCGCGAGATCAGCCTGGCGCAGCTCGGCGAGGCGCTGCGCCACGCCTACGACTTCTCGAGCGAGAAGATCGACTTCCGCGAGTTCGTGCGCCGCTCTGCCGTCGACGCCGCGGGCCGTCCGGACGAGCAGAACGTCGCCTTCGGCCGCGAGCTGTTCGATCGCCGCATCGCGCGCCGCATCTTCCCGGAGGCGAGGGCGCTGGTGGCGGCCCACCGCCGCCGCGGCCACACCCTGGCGGTGGTCTCCTCGGCGACCCCGTACCAGGTGGATCCGGTGGCGGAAGACCTGGGGATCCCGCACGTGGTGTGCACCCGGCTGCGCATCGACGACGGCATCTGCAGCGGCGAGATCGACGGCGAGCCGTGCTACGGCATCGGCAAGGTGGAGGGCGCCAGGCGGCTCGCCGAGGCGAACGGCTTCGACCTCGAGCGCAGCTTCTTCTACAGCGACAGCCACGAGGACCTGCCGCTGCTCGAGGCGGTCGCCCACCCCCGGGCGCTGAATCCGAACTGGCGGCTCGCCGAGGAGGCGCGGCGTCGCGGCTGGCCGCTGGTGCGCTTCCACTCGCGCGGCCGGCCCAGCACCGAGCAGGTGGTGCGCACCGGCATGGCCTACGGCGCCATGCTGCCCGCCGCCTGGGCGGGGCTCAGCGACTACCTGATGACCGGCTCGGTGCGCCGGGCGCGCAACACGGCGACTGTGGTGTGGAGCGAGCTGGCGACCCGCGCCGTCGACCTGCGCCTGGTGGTCGACGGCAAGGAGCATCTCTGGTCGCGCCGCCCCGCGGTGTTCGTGTTCAACCACCAGAGCGCGCTCGATGCCCTGGTGGTCGCCAAGCTGCTGCGTCGCGACATCACGGGTGTGGCCAAGAAGGAGGTCAAGCGCCAGCCGGTGGTGGGTCAGCTGTTCCAGGCCGGCGGCGTCGTGTTCATCGACCGCGCCGACCGCAAGAAGGCGATCGCGGCGATGCAGCCGGCGGTCGAGGCGCTGCGCGGCGGCATCTCGATCGCCATCGCTCCGGAGGGGACCCGCAGCACGACGCGTCGGCTCGGCCGGTTCAAGAAGGGGGCCTTCCACATGGCGATCGACGCCGGCGTGCCGATGGTCCCGATCGTGATCCGCAACGCCCACGACCGCATGCCGAAGGGCGCCGTCTTCTCGCAGCCGGGAGTCGTCGAGGTCAAGGTGCTGCCGCCGGTCGACACCGCGGAGTGGAGCAAGAGCACGATCGACCAGCACGTCGAGGAGGTGCGGTCGATGTTCGCGGCGAACCTGGGCGAGTGATGACCGCCGCGTCGTTGCAGCAGAGACGGCCGATCCGATGAGCGGTCTCGGTGACGACGCCGTGGTGCGCAGCGTCGAAGGTCTGCTCGAGGGCCATGCCTCGCAGCGCGAGCGGTGCCTCGACTGCGAGGCGCCGCTGCACGGCCTCTACTGCAGTCGCTGCGGCCAGAAGTCGACCCGCGGCGTCGAGGTGTCGCTGCGTCAGTTCGGCCGCGAGGCGCTCGACAGCGTGTTCTCGTTCGACTCACGGATCTGGCGCACCCTGCGCCTGCTGATCGCGCAGCCCGGCCGGCTGAGCGTCGAGTACTGGCAGGGGCGACGGGCGCGCTACGTGGCGCCGCTGCGCCTCTACCTCTTCGTCAGCTTCGTCGCCTTCCTCGCCCTCGGGCTGTTCGGCGAGGGAGAGCTGGTGACCACCGGCGAGATCCGATCCGACGGCGGAATCGTGCAGATCTCGTCCGGCGCCAGGGACACCGGCTCCGACGAGGGGACCGGCAACGAGGATCCCGACATCGACTGGCAGACGGACTTCGCCGACGCGCCGGCGCCGCTGCGCTGGTTCCTGCTCGAGATCGTGCGCCCGGCGATCGAGAACCCCGAGCGCATCCAGACGATCTTCGCCCAGCGGCTGCCCTGGGCCATCTTCCTGATGGTGCCGTTCTTCGCTGCGTTGCTGAAGATCCTCTTCCGCCGCCCGCGACGCTACTTCGTCGCCCATCTGGTGTTCTCGCTGCATCTGCACGCCGCCGCCTTCCTGCTCATCGCCGTGGGGGCGACCGCCGACTGGCTCACCGGCAGTGAGCTCCCCTCCACCGTCGCCGTCGTGGCGATCGTCGTCCTGCTGCTCCTCTCCCTGCGCACGGCGTATGCCGACGGCTGGCTGCTGTCGGCGCTGAAGACGGCGCTCCTGGTCTTCGTGCACACCCTGGCGCTGTCCGCCGTCACGGTGCTGACGGTGATGGTCAGCGCCCTGTCGCTTTGAGCGCGGGAAGCGGTCGGGACCTGGCCGCTGCTTCCCCGCGCCGGGGATCGGCGGCGCGCGCCGCCTTGCTGGTGGCCTCGTCGGCGTTCGGCTTCTCGTGCATGCACGCCCTGATCCGCTTCGTCTCGGCCGACCTGCACAGTTTCCAGATCGCCTTCTTCCGCAACCTCTTCGGCCTCGTGGTGCTGCTGCCGTTCTTCGTGCGCCATGGCGGCGCGGTGCTGTCCACGGCGCGTTTCGGCGAGCACTTCGTGCGCTCGCTGCTGCAGACCGGCGCGATGCTGAGCTTCTTCCTCGCCCTGTCGATGACGCCGCTGGTCAAGGCGTCGGCGCTGAGCTTCACCGCGCCGCTCTTCGCCGGCGTCGGCGCCGTGGTGCTGCTCGGCGAGCACCTGAGGCTGCGGCGGGTCATCGCGCTGATCGTCGGCTTCGGCGGCGCGCTGCTGATCGTGCGCCCGGGCGTCATCCCGATCGACCGCGGGGCGATCCTGGTGCTCGTCTCCTCGGCCCTCTGGGCGCTGGCGATGCTGTTGATCAAACGTATGACGGCCACCGAGTCGAGCGCCACCCTGACCGCCTGGATGTGTCTGCTGATGACCCCGATGACGTTGCTGCCGGCGCTCGCCGTCTGGCGCTGGCCCGACGCCAGGCACTGGCTGCTGCTGCTGGCGCTCGGCGTCGTCGGCGCCTCGTCGCAGTACGTGATGGCCGAGGGCTTCCGGCTCGCCGACGCGTCGACGGTGCTGCCGGCCGACTTCACCCGGCTGATCTGGGCCTCGGTCCTCGGCTGGGTGCTGTTCGGCGAGATCCCCTCCGGCTGGACCTACGCCGGAGCGTCGCTGATCCTGGGTGCCACCGCCTTCCTCGCCTACCGCGAGTCACGTCGCCAACCACCGGCCAGGGTTGCCGAGCAGGGGTCGAGTTGAGCCCGGGTCGATGCCCGGGGCGGTGGGGCTCGGTGGCGGCGAACGTCGGCATCGCCCTGCTCCTGTCCGGCGCGACGTTCGCGGCGCCCGCGTTGCCAACGCCCTCCGCCGAGGCGTCGGAGGAGTCGGTGCAGCGGACGATCGCCGCTGCCGTCGACGCCGCGCGGCGGGATGCGGCAGCCGATCTCGCGCCCCAACTCGCCTGCTACACCGGTGCGCCGTGGCTCGGTGTGCTACGGCCGCGCGCCTGCGCGCTGCCGGGGGACCTGGAGCGGGTCTCGGCCGTCCGCGAGCAGCTGCTGCGCCACTTCGGTGCGGTGGTCGCCGCAGCGCGGCCCGCCGCTGCGGTTGCGACGCCGGAAGCCGCCTGGATCCTCGACTGGCTGGTGCAGGAGCCGGCGCCGGAGCCGCTGGTCGGGGCGATCCGCTACCGCGCCCAGATCAAGATCCGTGGTGGCCGCCAGGACACCCGGCTCGTCGAGTACACGCTGCTCGGCGCCGGGATGGGAGCGGAGCCGTTGCTCGCCGACGTCGGCGCTGTGCGGCTCGAGCTCCCACTCCCGCCGCCGGCCGCAGACGCCGGCGAGGCCGTGCGCCAGGCGTTCACCCGGTTGATGGCGCTGGTACACGCGCCGCTGGATACCCGCCGCCGTGTCGCCGCGGCAGCCGAGCTGCTGTGCTGTGGCGAGGGTGCGACGCCCTGCGGCCACTCAGAGGACGACGCGTCCCAGGTGGCGCGCCGGCTGCAGGAGCTGACGGTGCTCCTGCGGCGCTCCGGCGCGACCGGCTGGGGACTTGGTGACGCGGAGCTCCGCCGCGGCACTGAGGTCCCGGAGCTCGTTCTGGAGGTGGGGTGGCTCGAGGGTGGAGTGAACGGTGCCGCCGATCGCCACGTCCGTGAGCGTGCGGTCTTCCGCGGTCGCGGGGATGGCTGGTGTCTCGGCGGCTGGGAGCCCGAGGGCTGACCGGGTGATGCGTCCCCACCGAGCGCCGCGATTACTGCCGCGCCGCGGGCTCGATCCGCCACACCGCGACGCGGCCGCCGCTCGCGCAGCCGCTCGCCGTGCCCGTCGGTCCCTGGCCCCGCTCTCCGGAGAGCAGAGCCACGAGGTGCAGCTCACCGGGGCGCAGGAAGGCGACGCGGAGATCGCGCACCGTGCAGCCCGGACTCGAATCGGTCAGCTCCGTGGAGGCCTCGGCAACGAAGCCACCTTCCGCGTCCGCGAGCAGCAGCGCGATCTCGCCGTCGCCGGTGCCGAAGGCGATGTCGAGCGCGCCGTCGCCGTCGAAGTCCGCCGTGGCGATCGACCAGATGCCGCTCTGGCCGGGACGGGAGTCGAGCGATCGGCGCCGCCACGAGCCTTCGCCACCGGGAGCGGCGGGAGTGAAGGCGTAGAGGTCGAGCGCGGTCAGCGTCTGCTCCGGCTCGCGTGGATCGCGCACTCGCAGGCCGACGAGCAGCTCGTCGCGCCCGTCGCGGTCGAAGTCGGCAGCCGCCACCGCCGAGGTGAAGGCGCGCCTGGGCAGCACGTCGAGGCGCTCGCCGCGCGGCGCTCCGCCGCCGCGCACCAGGATGCCGCGCCCCGAAGGCCGGTGGCTGGCGAAGGCGAGATCGGTGTGGCCGTCGCCGTCGTAGTCGAGAGCCACGAGACCGCCGCCGAACTCGTGCCGCGGCTCGGCGCCCTCGGCGAAGGGGAGGCGACGCCAGCCGCCCGGGGCTTCGGCGTCGCGCAGCCACACGTGCACGCCGCGTCGGAGAGCGGCGGTGCTTGTGCGAGGGGCGGGAGGGCCGGCAGTCGGATCGGGGAGCGCCATGCCCTCTCCCAGCGTCACGAGATCGGGCGCCGTGTCGCCGTCCCAGTCGGTGACCAGGAGCGCCTTCGATGCCACCGCTGCGCCGGGCGGGAACGCCGCCAGCCGGAAGGCCCCGCTGCCGTCGCCGAGCAGCATGCGGACGCCGAGGACGTGCATGCCGAGCGCCAGGTCGAGCGCCCCGTCACCGTCGAGGTCCGCTGCAGCGACGTCGCCGTAGTCGTAGCGGATCGGTGGGAACCTCGCCGCCGGCCACGGCTCCCAGCCGCCGGCTGGCCGCTGGCGGTGGATCGACGGCTGTGGCCGCACCGCCTTGCGCGGCGGCGGCAGGGCGAGATCGAGGAGGCCGTCGCCGTCGAAGTCGGCGATGGCGACGCCCTCGCGCCACAGCCCGCTCTGCGGCAGGCCGGCGTCGGCGGGCACGAGTCGCACGCGGTCGGTCTCGCGCCCGGCCCGCAGGAACTCCAGGGGCTCCGGGGACTGCCCAGAGTCATCGCCCGGCCCGGGCGCCTGGCGCGGCGGCGGATCGATGCGGCGCGACTCGTAGACCCGGATCCAGATCCTCTCGTCGTCGAAGCTCTCGACGCGGGCCACCATGCCGTGTGGCAGGCGCACCCGGGTGCGCGCCTCGTCGAGCCAGCGGTAGGAGCCCTCGACGCGCGCCACCGGCGCGACCCGGTAGCGCTGGCCGTTGTCGGGATCGAGACGCCAGTCGGCGGAGGCCTCGGTGCTGTCGCCGGTGCCGGCGTCTCCGTCGTCCTCGGCACGATCAATCGCGTCGGCAGAGCCGGTGGCGCCGGTCTCCGGCGCCGCGCGCTCCTGTGCCGTCGCCGTCGCCGCCAGGACGACGAACAGGCTGGCTGCCGAAGCCGCGGCGACGCCGAGCCGCGGCGCGAGTCTCCGAGACGTCGTGCTCAGGGCGGAGCGATGGTGATCGTCGGGTCGACGTCCTCGAGCGCGTTGGTCAGCTCGATCGCCTCGTGGCCGACGGAGAAACGCCCGAGCGCCGAGTGCTGCACGGTGACGTGGCTCTGGCCGAGGGTGCCGTTCGACCCGAAGTCGACGTCGTCGACGAAGCCGTCGATGCCCGGGTTGAGGTTGAGGTAGCACCAGCCGAAGTCGAACGGCGGATCGAGGTCGCCGACGCCGAACTGGTAGCGGCCGGTTTCGATCGGGAAGCAGGTCGGGTCGACGCCGGGCAGGGGCGGCGACACGGTGTTGTCTCCGTCGTCGAAGCCGCAGAGCTCGACGGCGTCCTCCGCCTCGTTGAAGCACACCACCTGGGTCTCGTTCATCGGCGCCCACTCGGGGCCGATGCCGCCGCCGGCGATGCCGCAGGGGTAGGTGCGCACGTGAGCGACCACCTGCTGGGTGGAGTCGCGCCAGACGGTGAGCGAGCTGGAGTCGAAGGCGCCGCCGTTGAGGTAGCGGGTGGCCCAGGTGGTGCCGAGGGGCTCGCGGTTGTCGGCGCCGTCGGCCGGCGCGTAGCGGCCGTAGAAGGTGTAGCCGGTGGTGCTCGCGGTGGTCATGCCGGAGGTGGCGCCGGACGGGTCGATCAGCGGCAGGGTGGTGCGGTTGAGATTCGGGTCGGCCTCGATGTGCACCAGCGGCTCACCGGTAGCGAAGTCGTTCGCCGGGTCGATCAGGAACCAGTCGCCCCACAGCTGGTTGATGTCGTTGGCGATGCCGTTGCCGCCGTCGACGAAGTAGCCCGGCTCGCCGGCGAAGAGCAGCGAGCACTGGCTGGCGTTGTCGACGGTGACGTAGCCGCGGGCGATCGTGCCCGCCGGGCAGCTGCCGCCGCTGCACTGGCCGGCGCCGTTGAGCTGCTGGCCCATGCAGCCGTCGAGGCCGGGCACCTCGTAGCCGGCGTGGGCGTTCTGGATCCGGTCGAGGTAGAAGCCCTGGAGGATGCCCTCCTCGAAGGGGAAGATGTTCTGGCAGCCCGGGAAGCTGCCGTCCCAGCTGGGGTTGTCGGTGAAGATGCCGCCGTGGGGCGAGATGGTGTCGCCGGGATCGGTCTGCTCGTCGGCGGTGATCGGCAGGTTGCCCCAGGTGAACACCTCGCACAGGTTCACCGTCACCACGTCGTAGCCGGTGAGGAAGACGTCGAAGTCGAGCGTCGCCACCGACCAGTCCGACCACAGGGTGAAGTGCGCCAGCGCCGGCGCCGCCGAGGCGTTGTTCACCGAGAAGAGAGTGTTGACGCCGTTGCAGTCGCCGAAGCCGTCACCGTCGGCGTCGCCGATGTCGACCTCGAAGTAGGGCAGCAGCAAGGTCGCCGCCGGGGCGCTGTCGATCGAGCCGACGTTGGCGGCGGCCGCGGTGGCGGCCAGGACGAGCGCGAGTGAGCAGCCGAGAGGACGCGGGAGTCGCATGCGGACCTTCCCCCAAGAGAGAGTCCCGAAGAGCCGGGTTCGGATGTCGTTGGCGAAGGGCGGAGGCTAGCAGACGCTGCTGCACCCCCGGGCCGGTGGCCCCAGGCAAGGCGCTGGCGCCCGTTCAGCGCGGCTCGCGCACCTCGAGGGTGACCGCCACCTCGCGCGGCGGCAGGATGCCGATCATCTGGAGGATCTTGCCGCGCGCCGGGATGTCGACCGGCAGCGGTCGCACGCCGCCGGTGCGGCCCGCGGTGCGTGGCTCGGGCTCTGCGGCGGCGGGCGCCGACGCGGCGCGGCCGGCGGCGTCCTCCCGACGCGACCCGTCGCGCTTCAGCGCGCTGGCCTCCTCGCGGAACGCCTGCTGACGCTGCTCCGCGGCGTCGTCCTCGAACATCGACTGCACCTGCATCTCGTCCAGCAGCGGCGCCTCGGAGGTGACGGTGATGGTCTCCTGTGTGGCCGGGGCGAGCGTCAGATCGACCATCGAAGTGCGGCCGCGACGCACCCGCACGTCGTAGCCCACGGCGCCGAAACCGCTCAGCTCGGCGTGCACGTAGTGGCGGCCGTCGGGCACCGAGCGGAAGGTGAACCAGCCGTTGCGGTCGGTGAAGGTACGGTACGGGCGGTCGCGCACGCGCAGGGTGACGGCCACGCCGGGCAGGAGGTAGCCGGAGTCGTCGCGTACCCTGCCGCGCACCGAGCCCTCGCCGCCGCCGACCACCACGCTGCCGGCGTCGGAGATCGCGTCGAAGGTCGGGCGCAGCACGCCGCCGGCGTAGCGGTACTCGCGGCCGTCGGGCAGCAGCAGCCGCCAGCGGTGCTCGAGCACCGGGGTCTCGAGGGTGGCGAGCTGCAGGGTGATCTCGGAGCGGCGTGACGGCAGCGCGCCTGCCTGCACCGAGACCAGCTCGATCGAGCGGGTGCCGTCGTTGTCGAGCGACAGCGGCACGAAGACCGTGCCGCCGCTCTCGAGCGGTCGCGTCGGCGAGTCGTCGACGAGCAGCGACCAGAGCTCGCTGCCCGGCGGCAAACGGACCTCGAGAGCCGAGCTGCGGCCGACGACCTGGAAGACGTCGCGGTGCACCAGGCTGCCGGAGTCGGTCAGCAGGCTGGTCGACTCGCGCCGGCGCACCACGGCGCCGACGTCCTCGGCTTCCGGCAGCAGCTCCACCGTCAGGGTGCCCGGCGCCGCGCCGGCCTCGGCGTCGAGCTGCCAGACCGCGGCGATGCCGGTGCCGGCCCCCCAGGAGGGGCTCGCTGGCAGGTCGCTGACGTCGAGCCGTCTCCAGCTACCGGCGGGCGGCGCGACCTCGCTGGCGATCGAGGTCCGGGTCACCAGGTAGTGGCCGAGGGCGGAGGTCCCCGGTCCGGTCGCGACCGGTTGCAGGTCGATGCGCTCGCCGTGGCGCAGCGGCGTGTGCAGCTTGACGAAGCCGGTGCCGCGCAGCAGCCGCTGGCGGTAGACCTGGAGCTGGCCGGCGTCGCGGCTGGACTGGGCGCCGCCCTCGTCGCTGACCACCGACTCCGGCTGCAGCCCGGCCGGCAGGTCGAGCACGTGGGTCGCGATCTCGCCGCGGATCACCTGGTAGACGGCGAGGTCAGTGCGTCCGATGCCCTGGCGCTGCACGTCCAGCACGGTGGCGGTGATCGTCTGCACCAGGGCACGCTCTGCCTCGGCGCTCTGGTAGGGCTGGCGCAGCCGCAGCGTCGCGGTGGTGCCGCCGGGGATCGCCAGCTCGAGCACGCGGGCCTGGCCGTCGACCTCGTCGCGCACCACCGTGGCGCCCGGGCACTGCCACTGCAGCTCGGCGCCGAAGCGCACCACCGTCGAGCCGACCGGGGCATCGCCCGAGACCAGCTCGACCTCGCGCACCGCAGCGGCATCGTCGGCGAACGGCACGAAGGTCTCGACCTCGAGGCGGTAGACGCCGGCGCGCTCGGCGAGCAGGGTCAGCGATCCCTCACGGTGGGCCAGCGAGGCGCCGGCCGGAGTGACCGTGGCGGCGCGCACCAGACCGATCAGCGGCAGCCGCACCGGCAGCAGCTTCTGCCCGGCGACGCGCACCGTCGCCCGTACCGTGCCGTGCACGCCGTCGCCCCGCACCTCGATCCGCTGGTCGACCTGCAGGCGCTCGGCGGCGGGCTCCTCGATCGCCGCCAGCCGCTCGGCCCGCGCCGCGTCGGCCCGTTCGATCTCCTGGAGCAGTGCGTCGTAGCGCTGCAGGGGCAGCCGGATCTCGGCGCCGCCGCTCGCGATGTCCGGGACCGGGGGTGACGACTGTGCCGCGACGGCCGCGGGGCCGAGCGCGAGCGCGGCGAGGGTGAGGGCGAGGCCGGCTCGGCCTGCAGAGGGTGCCTGGGGAATTGCCATCAGAACCACTCCTCCCGCTGCCGTTGCTCGACCACTTCGATGCCGAGGTCCCCCGGATCGCTCGACAGCGCGCTCCACGAGGCATGCAGGGCGACGAAGCCCGGTGGCAGCTCGAGCAGCGCGCCGCCGGATCGGTTCTCGACGACGTGGCTCGGGACCTCGCGCTCGGGCTCGATGAGCCGGTAGCTCCAGTCGCTGGGGAGCTGGGCGCGCACGAACACCTCGGTGATCGGGGCGCTGGCTCGCGGCACCGGCAGCCGCAGCGGCGCCCCGCCGGCGAGCTGGCCGATGCGCTCGACGGGCAGCACGCCGACCACGCTGAAGCTCTGCTGTCCGGCGCCGCTCGACAGCGGCAGCACCAGCGCACCGTCCCGGCCCAGGCCCGCCCGCAGGCGGCGACCGTCGCGCTCGGCGCGCACCAGCCGGAAGCCGCTCGCCAGGTGCAGGCGCACCTCGCTCGGGCCGCGGCTGGCGACCACCAACTGCAGGTTGTAGATCGCCTCGCCGGCGGCGCCGACGACGGCGTCGACCACGAGCGAGTCGACCCGCAGCGCCAGCACCTCGGTCTGGTCGGGCCAGACCAGCCGCCACTGCGGCGGTCGCTGCGGGTCGAGCACCTGGTAGAGGGGGGAGCGCTGGCGGGTCTGATCGGCCCCGTCGGCACTCTTCGCTCGCGTGCTTCCGGCGTCGTCCAGCTCGACGCCGGAACCCGTGTCGTGCAACGACAGGATGCCGTCGCCCTCGACCGCGGCACGCACCAGATGGCGCGAGCGCAGCGCTCCGAGCACCTCGATCCGCGGCGCCGCCACGAGGTCCGAGGTAGCCGCCGCCTCCATCACGAAGTCGAGCCGGAAACCGCTCGTGGTGGCCTGCAGCAGCTGAGCCTGCAGCCGGCCGTCCTCGACGTCCCAGCCGGCGAGCGGCCGCTCGTCGAGTCGCTGGATGCGGTAGCCCTCGGGCAGCTCGATCTCGAGCTCGCCGAGGGCGCCCTGCAGCACGTTGAGCTCGACCCCGACGGCCAGCTCGCGGCGCAGCCGGGTGAGCTGGAGGTCGGCCCGCACCGTGGCGGAGAAGCGCAGCGGCTGATCGCCGCCGCGCGGCAGCAACCCTTGCCCCAGCGCGGTCAGGTGCAGCGTCTCGCCCGGGGCGCCGACCCAGCGCAGCTCGTCGGCCGCCTGAGCCTGCGGCGTCAGCAGCGCGCCGCCCTGTGTCAGCTCGACCTCGTCGCTGCCGTGCCCACGCAGGGTGCCGCGCACGTGGCCCGCCAGCGGCAGTGCCAGCTGCAGCTCGCGGCGCGGCCGCGTCGCCTCGCCGCCGATCCCCAGGTCGTGCGCCGAGTCGAGCCGGATGCGGTGCCGCCCGCGTCCGCGCACCAGCAGCGCTCCGCCGTCCTCGCGCAGCCGGACCTCCGCGCCACTGTCGTCGCCGCCGCTGGCGGCGTCAGCGACCTCGAGACGAAGAAACTGCCCCGAGCCGGCGAGATCGACGCTCTGCCAGCCGTCCCCCTGCACTGCGACGCTCAGCTCCGAGGTGACCAGCGCCGTGCGCGGCCCGAGCTCGATGCGCAGCTCCGCCGATTCCAGCGCCACCGGCGACGCCGCGTCGACCGCCGGCAGCGGATCGAGCCGCGCCCGCTCGAGCAGTCGGTGGTAGTGGTCGAGCGGCAGCCGCACCTCCTGGGCAGCCAGCGCTCCAGCGAGCGCTGCCGCAGCGCTCGCGATCAGGAAGGCGCGCGCCAAGGGCGCCGCCAGGCGATCGGCACTCGCCGCTCTCTCTCGATCCGGTGCACGGTGCGCTGGCAGGCGCATGGGGCCTCCTCTCGACTCTCGTTGGATGGGACACGCAACAGCGGCGCGAGGAAACCCCTTCCCGCCGGAGGCGGGGCGTGAGCACCGCCTCCCGCTCCCGTTCCGACCCCACGAGTGTCTGGAGGCTTGACGCCTGGCTGGAGGCGTTCCCCTCACACCGGGCCACGGCACGGCCGACGAGCGAACAAAGGGAACAAAGGGAACGAAGGGTCAGTGGCGGAACAAAGGGGTCAGGGACCTCGAGGGGAACAAAAGGGGTCAGGGACCTGGCAGAACGACGGCTTCAACCGCGCCACCGCGACCACCGACCCCAACGGACTGCGCCGCGAGACCGACTACGACGCGCTCGACCGCGTGATCGAGACGCGGGTGTGCAAGGTGGGCGATCCCCAAAGCGACGACTGCTCGTCGGCGATTTCGGCGGTGCTCATGACGGTGCAGGCACGCAACCTCTACGGCGACGTCGAGGTCGTCACCCTTCCCGCCGGCAACGTGCGCGAGTACGCCTACGACGCCGTGGGCAGGGTGGAGACGATGGACACGCAGCCGGACGTTGCCACGGAAACGGAGCGGGTGCACTACGAGTACGACGTGGCGGGGCAGCGCACCGACGAGATCCACCAGGAGTGGACCGGCAGTCAGTACGAGGACCGCTCGCACACGCGTTGGGAGTACGACGGCTGTCGCCTGGAGAGCATGATGAATCCCTGGGGCGGCGCCGGCGGCCCGAGCCTGATCACCACCAGCTACGGCTACGACGTGCAGGATCATCTGACCTCGGTGACCGACGCCGAAGGCAACGTGACCACCTACGTCTACAGCGACCGCGACCTGCTGACCAGCGAGACGTCGCCGGTGGCCGGCACCACCACCCACGCCTACGACGACCACGGAGACCTGCGGCGCACCGTCGACGCGCGCGCGGTGCAGACCGATCGCACCACCGATGCAGCGGGCCGCGTCACCAGCGTCAGCTATCCGACCTCGAGCCTCGACGTCACCTACGCCTACGACCAAGGGCTCAACGGCCTCGGCCGCCTGTCGAGCATCACCCGCAACGGCGCCTCGCTCGTCTACGGCTACGACGACCTCGGCCGCATGGTGCAGGACGGCGATCTCGGCTACGACTACGACCCAACCCTGAGGCGAGCCAACGGCGAGACGACGGAGACAGCTGATCGCCCGCTTGCGGGTGATCACGGGCTGTCAATGGCAACCGCATCGAGATCACCTATCCCACCGGCCTGGTCGCCGACTACGGCTTCGACTTCGCCGATCGCGAGGAGACGCTGACGGTGACCCCCGCGGGCGGCTCGCCCAAGGTCATCGCCTCCTCGGCAGAGTACGAGCCCTCCGGCCCGCTGCGCAGCCTCACTCTCGGCAACGGCCTGCTCGAGACGCGCGACTTCGACGAGCGCTACTTCCCCGACGCGATCACCGCCTCGGCCGCCTTCGAGCGCACCTGGGACTACACCACCGACCCCGTCGGCAACATCACCCAGATCGACGAGTCGGAAGGCTGCGTCGAAGGTCTCGTGCTCGAGAGCGCCACGATCGGCACTGCGATCGATCTCCGCGCCTGCGACACGGCCCAGCTCGGCCCCGACCTCGATCTGTTGGCGACCGCCGACGTGAGCGTCGAGGCCGGAACGAGCATCTCGTTCTTGCCTGGCTTCTCCGTGGCCCAGGGTGGGCTGTTCCGGGCCGCGATCGCTCCTGGCGGCAGCACGCTGATCCGCAGCCTGGTCTACGGCTACCAGCCCCACCAGCACTTCCTGACCTCGGCCTCGGGCGGCGCCTGGGGTACTCTGGGGTGGACGTACGACGGCATCGGCAACCGCCTCACGGAGACCCGAACCGCCGTGGGCACGCAGAGCTACGCCTACCACCAGAACGCATCCGGCACCGGCCCCGGCGGCGGCAACACCGCCGAGCTGGCGACGATCGACGTCACCACCGCCTACACCTACGACGCGGCAGGATCGCTGACCGCCATCAGCAAGCCCAGCGTCGGCTTCACGCTCAGCGTGCTCGACGACCTGCGGCTCGGGACGGTGGCTCGCAGCACCGGTGAATCCACCAGCTTCGTCTACGACGGCCGCAGCTTCCTGAGCAGCGCCGACGAGGCCCTCACCGGTGGCTACAGCCGCCCCACCTACTCCAGCGAGGGCGTGGTGCACCACCTCGAGCGCCGCGACAGTGCAGCGGGGGACATCGAGGACGTCTCCTACCTCTACTTCGCCGGCAGGCCGGTGGCGCAGTACTCGGAGGTGGCGGGTGGGTCGTCGGAGTGGACCTACCTGACCACCGACCATCTCGGCACGCCGCTACTCGCGACGACCGAGAGCGGCGTCGAGCGGTGGAGCGGACCCCTCGAGCCCTTCGGCGCCGATGCGCTGCGGGACGGGCCGGAGGGTGCTCTCGAATCTGGGCTGCGCTTGCGGCTACCGGGGCAGTGGGAGGACGAGGTCTGGCAGTCGGCCACGCTCGGTGCGGATGTGTACTACAACGTGCACCGCTGGTATGAGATGGGAACGGGGAGGTACGGGAGGGTGGATCCGTTGCTGGCTGAGAATGTGCGCTTTCAGGAGCCGGGATCGACTGTCGCAGCGTATGGCTACGCCTCTCAAATCCCGATTCGACGAATCGACGAGTTCGGCCAGCGTGACATAGTACCGACGGTTTCTCCGAAGTGTCGCAAGCAGTTTCCCGACGAGACCAGCTACAAGCAATTCGTGCGAGAGGTCGAGAAGGCTGCAGAGACAGCCCGGAACGCTCCGCCCTGCAAGAGCAACCCTGGCCCGAGCAAGAAGATTACGGTAAAGTGCGGTGATTGCTTTGGTAATTGCGGCTTTGCGGGCCTGCCAGGACGTGTTTGCATCAACGTCGCGAAGAACCAGCGAGGCGATTGTGGCCAAGGGGACTGCCTTGGCTCTACCACTTTTCACGAATTCATCCACAAGTGCGACGACAAGACAAAAGACGAAGCAATGGCCTTCGGATGCGAGCAGCGGTTCTATGGTGATGTCTGTCGCTTCACCATTCCTCCCAAGTTTCAGGAGTGTGGCAACCCGTGCGAAGATCCCTAGTCCATTTCCTCATTTTGGCCGCGTTCGCGAGCAGCACTTCGGCAACGAAGTGCGGCTTTCTTAGGTACCAGGTGGACGGCACCATTCTCCTGCCGACCGGGGTCACCAGCGAGAGCATCCACATCGTACTTCTGCTGGACGGCTCCCCATACGCTAGCGCCTACCCCCCACAAGAGGGAGAACAGGATTTTTCGGTACCTCGAGCAGACGGCACTTTCTCGGTGGTGAGCCATTACGACACTACCGGTGAACGAGGCTGTGGGAGAGTCGCCACGAGAGGTGATCTCTTGGTGCTTGGCGAAGGTATCCGGACTTGTCGACAGAGACTCCACTTCGAGAAGCGAGGGACCAAGAAAAACGGAGCATCGAAGATGCTTGGCCCAATCGACCCTGAGCGTTGCGCCGTAGCGGAGCTCAGAGCCCGCTGAGGGAGTACTAAGGGGTCAGGGACCTGGAGGGGCAAGGGCCTGGGGCGTCACCGCGACCACCGACCCCAACGGGCTGCGCCGCGAGACCGACTACGACGCGCTCGACCGCGTGATCGAGACGCGGGTGTGCAAGGTGGGCGATCCACAGAGCGACGACTGCTCGTCGGCGCTCTCGGCGGTGCTCACCACGGTGCAGGCGCGCAACCTCTACGGCGACCTCGAGGTCGTCACCCTGCCCGCCGGCAACGTGCGAGAGTACGCCTACGACGCCGCCGGCAGGGTGGAGACGATGGACACCCAGCCGGACGCTGCCACGGAAGCGGAGCGGGTCCACTACGAGTACGACGTGGCGGGGCAGCGCACCGACGAGATCCACCAGGAGTGGACCGGCAGTCAGTACGAGGACCGCTCGCACACGCGCTGGGAGTACGACGGCTGCCGCCTGGAGAGCATGATCCAGGGCTTCGGCTCCGCCTCGCCGAGCGTCACCGAGTACGCCTACGACTGCGGCGGGCGCCTCGACAGCGTGTGGGCTCCCGACAACCCCTCGCAGGGGCAGACCAGCACGCCGTCGTCGATCTACGCCTACGACGAGCTCGATCGGCTGGAGACGGTGATGAATCCCTGGGGCGGCGCCGGCGGCCCGAGCCTGATCACCACCAGCTACGGCTACGACGTGCAGGACCACCTGACCTCGGTGACCGACGCCGAGG
>QQVD01000033.1 GCA_003388555.1 Acidobacteriota bacterium
CTGGTCGCCGCCGCGCTTCTCGGCGCGGCGCCGCCGCTGGTAGTCGAGCAGCACCCGCATCATGACCCGGTTGGCGAAGGCGTAGAAGTGCCGCCGGTTGGCGAACTCCTGCTGCGAGCGGACGATCTTGAGCAGCGTCTCGTTGACCAGTGCCGAAGGGTCGAGGGTCAGGGCGGCCGGGTCTCCGGCGAATCGTCGTCGCAGTCGGCGATTCGCCAGCTGCTGCAGGTCGGCGTAGACCATGGCGACGACCTCCTCGAACGCATCGCCCTCGCCGTCGGCGGCGCGGTGCAGCAGCTGGGTGATGTCCCCTTCGTGGGTGTGCGTCGACGTGTCGCTCCGCGCCTGATCGTCGCGCGGGTCCTGCTCGGCGTCGGCGTCGCGGCGGGTGGCGCTCATCGGGACTCCTCTTCGTGGGCAGGTCGCGGTCGGCCGGTCGGCTGATCGTGGTGCGCCTGCCGCGGTGTTCACTCGCTGACGGCAAACGGCTCGAGAAGACACGAGCGGACAGGTTCTCTCGTCGAGGGAAGGTTCCCGTCGAAGCGTAGCAGCGGCACTTCTTGGGGGTGAGCCCCGGCAGTGCGCCGGCGATGACGGCTGTCGTGGAACGAGCGCGTCTGATCGGTGTGGACGGCGCCGCACCATTGGCCCGATGCCGGATCCCGAGTCGCCCACGAAGCCGAGTGGCGGAGTGCGAAGCGGGTCGGCGACCAGAGAAGGAACCACACCAGTACCAGGAGCCCCACCATGAACCGAACCACCGCCACCCGCACGCGATCCACCTCGCCCTCGTCGACCGGCTCACCGCCGCGCGTCGGCAGGCGCCCGCATCTGCCGCTGCTCGCGGCGGCTGCGCTCTGCGCTCTCGCCGCGCTGCCCGCCGCCGGGCAGTACGACCTCACCGCGACCTTCGTCGAGTCGGGCCAGATCACGTGCCAGAAGGCGGGACGCGGCTGCGCGCCGGTCTCGCTCTCCATCGACTTCAAGAACAACGGTCCCAATCCGAGCAAGGCGACCACCGTGTCACTCAACCAGTTCAACGGCCGTCGGGCCTCCGGCTACGCGGTGCGTTTCGGCGGCTCGGGCTCGCTGGAGCGCCTCGATGCCCTGCAGCCCGGCCAGACCCAGCGCCTGACCTGGACGTCGCGCGGGGTCACCGCCGGCCAGTACACCTTCAAGCCGAAGTACAGCTCGCCGATCAACGACGCGAACAACAACAACCACAACATCGAGCAGACGATCACGGTCGTGTACGCCAACACCGGCAGCGGCTCGAGCTCGGGCGGTGGCTACAGCTCGTCCGGCTCGGGAAGCTCGTCCGGCTCGGGCAGCTCGTCGAGCTCGAGCAGCAGCGGCTTCGACGTCGAGGCGAACTTCCCCTACGCCAACTCGGTGCAGTGCCAGACCGAGATCAACCAGATCGGCCAGGAGCAGTGCATCGCGCTGCAGATCCAGGTGGTGTTCAAGAACATCGGCGGCTCGAACTCGCCGCAGCGTCGGGTGTCGCTCAACAAGTACAACGGCACGCAGGCCTACGGCTACGCGCAGCGCTTCGGAGGCTCGGGGGCCTTCCAGACGCTGCCGCCGCTGGCGCCGGGTGAGGACGTGACGCTGACCTGGTCCTCGAACGCGGTGCCGCTCGGCCAGTACACCTTCCGGCCGATGTACTCGGGGCCGCTGAACGACGCCAACAACAACAACCACGCGATCACCAAGACGCTCCAGGTCGTCGACTGATCGTAGGTCTCGGAGAGATCCGGGCGAGGGCGGGCGCGGTCGGGGGACCGCGCCCTTCTTCGTGTGGACCTGCGGGCAGCTGCTGGCCGGGTGCGTCGTGAAGAGGCCGGGTCGCTGCGACGCTCAGCCGCGACGGATCTCGCCGGCGAGCGGCCTCCGCCGACTGGTGAGCAACCAGGCGAGGCAGATGGCTGCCACTCCGAGGTGCTGCACCAGCAGGGCCGGGAGGGGCGTGACGCCATCCAGATAGTGGGTGTAGGAGACGGCCAGCAGACCGGAGCAGGCCAGCCACGGCCAACTTCGCAGCGCCGCGGAGAAGGGGAGGGCCCACAGGGCGTACCAGGGGTTCACCACCGGCCCGAGGAGGGCCAGCGCGGCGTACAGCATCCCGCAGCAGGCTACCAGCCGTTCTGCGGCTGCCTCGCCGCGCAGCGCCAGGCCAGTGCCCAGCGCCAGAACGAGCACGGTGAGCCCGTAGACCGCGTTGGCGGCGCGCACCGGATCGAAGGAGCCGAGGGCGCTCGCGGCGCTCCGCGCCAGCTCCCAGGCGCCGGCGTTGAACTGCCAGCTGCCGGCGAAGTGGGCCTGTGCACGCAGGAAGTCGGGGACCGCCGTCGCGAAGGGGGCCCAGACCACGGTCAGGGTGGCTGCCAGCAGCAGCCACGTGCGCACCGTCGGCGTGCGCCGGATGAGGACCGGGAGGACGAGCAGGGCTGTGGGCTTGATCGCTGCCGCCAGTCCCAGGGCGACCGCTGCCCACGGCGAGCGCCGCAGCGCCAGCAGCACCGCCCCGGTCTGCAGCGCCACGAGCACCGCGTCGACGTGTGCGGAGGCGGCGAGCTCCTTGAGCACGAGGGGATTCCACGACCAGGCGAGGAGCGGCCAGCAGGCACCGTGGCCGAGGGATCGAGCCAGCCGGACGACCAGCCAGCAGACCAGCAGATCGGCGGCCACCGCGACCAGCTTCCAGGCCAGCACCCCTCCCGGAGCCAGCCGCTCGGTGGCGGCGAAGAGCGCCAGCGCCACCGGGCCGTACACAGTGCGCACCTCGGGGTAGCTGGTGCGCGCGAAGACGTCGGTCATCCGCTCGCTCTCGAGGATCTCGGCGCGGTAGCTGGCGAGCGCCGCCGCGTCGCTCTCCGGCAGGATGGGCGTGGGCCGGGTCTCGTCGACCTCGAGCGGCGCGATGCGGTACGGCACGACGCCGTGCGCCAGGAGCGAGCCGTCGACCCGGTAGCGCCAGACGTCGTTGTCGTAGAGCAGGAACGGCTCGTAGCCGGACGGCTGCGCGAGCGCGTCGGTACCGATGGCGAGCTCCCGCTGCAGGCCCCGCCACGGGTCGCCGTGGTCGAGACCGGCGCCGAGCGCGATCAGGCGGCAGGCGATGGCGGCCGTCCAGATGATCGTCGCGGGTCGCGCGGCGCCTGGCTGCGACCCTCTGCGTCGCGCGAGCAGGATCAGGGCCGCCGCATAGACGGCGAACTGGGCGCCGAGCGTGGCGAAGAACCTGGTCAGCGCGGCCTCGTCGCTGGTGGCGGCGAAGCCGAAGACGAGGTAGAGCTCGAGGCCGACCAGAGATGCCGCGAGCAGCACCAGGACCCGGCCCTGCGGGCCGAGACCGTAGGATCGGGCAGTGTCGGGGGATCGGGGCATGAACCGTCGTCCTGCGAGGAGCGTAGCGTCTGGCAGCCGACCAGGATCCGACCCGGATCAGCCGAACGCCTCCGGCCGCGCCCGCGTCGCCGGCCCTGAGGTACCAGGTGGAAGGAGCCAGCCATGACCGAGAATCCGGCCCGACCGACGCCGGCCATCGTCGCCCTTGCAGTCGCTGGGCTCGTCACGATCTTCGCCGCCCTGCCGCTGCACGCCAGTGTACGGGCCGCGAAGCCGTCCAGCGGACCGGATCCGGCGGTCGCCACCGTGGTGGTCGATGCCGTCATCGCACGGATCACCGCCGAAGGCACGCTGGTCCTGCGCCCGGAGGAGGAGGGCGCCGAACCGATCGAGCTGAGACTTCCGGAGGAGGTCCGGATCCGCGCCCAGCGCAAGAAGGACTTCGACGGCCGTCGCAAGCTCGAGTTCGCCGACCTGCGGGTGGGCCAGCGGTTGCGTCTGACGGTGCTGCCGGCCGAGAACCGACTGGTCGGCGTCACCGTGCTCAAGCTCACCTGAGGAGGTGTCCGCGGGCGGTCCGGCTCCCGCTGCGGTGCATCTTCGGCACCCGCACGGTCCTCCGCGCGCCCTGCCCCCTGCGGGACGACGCGCTCTGCCACCGCGCCCGGTGACTGGGCTCGGTTGTCGTCGGGTCGCCGTCGACCACCCGAGGTCTGCAGGTAGAAGGCCTGATCTGGCGGCAGCCCCTCAGTTGGCGAACTCGCTTGCCTCCGCCGATCCAGACCGTCCGACGGTCGCCGGGCCGGAGCGTCCCGCCGCGATGGTTGCCGGACCGCGAGAGATGGCACTGGTCCCGGCCGTGTCTCTCTCCTCTTGCCCGCGACCTTCCAGAAGAGCCTGGATCCTCCGACCGACGGTCTCGGGGGCGAGGTCGTTCTTGACCTCCAGGGCGGCCCTGCGCCCCCTGCGGGCCGCCTCGCGCGGGTGCCGGTACACCGAACGGAGCTGATGCGCGGCGTGATCGAGGTCCGGCATGCCCCAGAGGCTTCCCCGCACGAAAGGCCCCTCCGGGATCTCGACCTCGCCGACCTCGCAGTCGACCAGGTAGGAGTTCTCCTCGTCCATGAAGTCGAGGTTCCCCGAATAGCCGCTGGCGATCGTTGGGCGACCGTAGGCCATCGCTTCCGCACAGGTGTAGCCGAATCCCTCGGCGTGGTGCAGCGAGACGTAGGCGTCGCAGGCCGAGACCATCCGCAGCAGGTCGACGCGGTCCAGGCGCCTGAGGTCGAGCCGGATGTCGAGACCCGTGGCGTCGATCGACGCTGCCAGTCGCCGGAGACCGTCGGCCACTTCGCGACGGTGACCGTGGGCGGCGCGAATCCACAGGGTGACCTCGTCGCGAGGATGGAAGGCGCGTCGGAAGGCCTCGACGAGGCCAAAGGGGTTCTTGCGCTCGATGGAGCTGTTGGGGTCGAAGTTGAAGAGGAACACCCGTCGCTGGCGCGGGAAGCCGACCTCGCTCTTGGCCGTTGGCGGGGGCCATCCGCGACGGTCGAGGACGCAGGGCACGTGGTGGACTGGACGTTTCATCGCCGCGCTCAGGCTCTTGCCGGCGAAACGCGACAGCGCCCAGATGTCGTCGAAGTCGGCGAAGAGCTCCGCCCATTCCGGGTGCGCCTCTTGCTGCTCCCAGGCCAGGTAGGCGATGTTGCGGCGATCGGCGACGAGACTCTCCGGAAGCAGGTTGAGCATGCGCTCGCGACGGTGGGGGAAGTAGACGAAGACGTTGGTCTTCCAGTTCGGCTCGAAGTCGACTTCGAGATGCTCGAGGTCGAGGTCTTCGTCCATGATCACGTTGGGCAGAGCCTGGCCGCGGCAGGGGATCGAACGTGTCCGGAGGGCCTCGACGACTCCTCTGCCCATGGTGCCGATACCGATGGGGCTTCGCAGGAAGCCGAAGACGTGGACTCCTGTCGGCTCGTTGCGATCGTTGCGGTCACGCAGGAGAGCGCTCTCGCCCTCCAGGGCTCGCCGCGGCGACGTCGATCGGGCCAGCCGGTCCCGCCACGGATGGCGTCGGCGGTGCGCTCGGTGGGCCTCGCGGAACCGCGGATCGCGCCCGAGAACGGGGCCGAGAAACGCCTCCTCGACCTCTCGCATCGGTGGGTCGAGACGACGGGCGTTCACATGCAGCTCGAGAGTCGCGGGCACACCGAGCCAGGGCGCCTCGGCGACGATCCAGCGCAGGCAGTGGAGGTCGTCGAGGTCGTACTCGGGATGGGTGTCCATGCACCAGAGCAGATGCTGGATCAGGGTCTCGGAACCGATGCCCACCAGCCCCAGAGGAGCGATCTCGCCCAGGTGGCGGAAACGGTTCATGGCGCTGAGGATTCGGGCCAGCGTGCGCGAGGGTCGACAGCGCTCGAAGACTTCCGCGGCGTCCGCCGGAAGCCCCTCGACGGCGCCGTAGACCCTCAGCCAGCGGACCAGCCGGGGGTGGTCGTCGCCCAACGGCTCCGGGTAGGCGGAGCGGATGCCCCGTCTGCGGACGAGCCGACGGATCCCAGCCATCGTCGTCTCCGCCCAGATCTCGTCGTCGAGAGTGCGGAGGCGGCGGGCCAGCTCGGCACGATCGCCGGTTCCCTCGAGTCGGCGCAGCAGCTTCGACCGGTCGGCACCGAGGGGCTGGTCGAGACCGCGGAGAGCCGAGCGCGGGACCTGCTCCCCGAAGTGCAGGAGATGATCCACAGTCGGCAGGGTCGGACGGTGCCGATCCAGCAGCTCGCCGTAGCCGAGCCGCTCCGCCTCGCCAGCGAACCACGCCAGCACCGGCTCGGGATGCACATCACAGTCAGGATGGGCCGAGCGCACCGAGGGCTGCTCGTCTACGAGCTGCCGGATCAGAACCGGGAGCAGGCTCCCAGAGCCCGGTTGAGGACGGAGCATGGCGCTGGCGTAGTAGTGCTCGCCCTCCTCGGTCCACGGGTCGAGGCCGTTCGCGATGGTGGCCTCGTGACGCTTGTAGAGCATCCGCATCCGGCGGTCGATCTCGAGGCCGGAGGGGAACGTCGTCCAGGCGGCGACACTCTCCTGGTCTGCCCCACCGAGACGGTCCTCCTCCGACAGGACACGGCTGGAGTACTCCCGCAGCAGAGAGGCGAGGGCGGGATGGTCGAGGTAGGAGTGGCGGCGATCGTGCCGTGAGACCTGGAACGGTCGGTGGGGATCGAAGCCGCTGAAGTGGAAGCAGACGAGCGGCTCGCCGTTGACCGTGAAGGCGTCCGGGCGCCGGCCGCGGAGCGACCTCTCGTGGAGGTTCCAGTAGGCGACGTTGGTCGCCGGGTCCCGCAGAACGTGGACCGACTGCGAGAAGCTCAACACCCAGTTGAACGACTTCTGCTCCTCGCGGTGACCGCGATCCGGGTCGAAGGCGCCGAAGCCCTGGCAGAGGTCGCGCCACTGCTCGGTGAATTCGCCGGTCGCGGCGTTGACTCGAAGTCCGAAGAGCCCCGAATTGATCAGGCCCGCCCCGGCGATGTCCGTCAGGTCCGGGCGGACCCAGGTCCGCCTCGCATGGGGATACGGAGTCAGGACGTGGGGCGAGACCACCCAGTCGTGCTCGTCGAGCCGTGCGATCAGCTCCCTGGCCGGTGCGAAGAAGCAGAGGTCGGCGTCGAGGAACAGGATGCGGCGGGGTGCGAGGTGCGCCGCGGTCCACTGCAGCACCGAGGGTTTGGCCGCCATCGCGAACTCCGACCGGTCGAGCTTGAGCCGCAGGTAGGGATCGTCGAACAGGCCCGTCTCCCGTGCGTCGACCTCGACGGCGACTCCGTCGAGCATCCAGGGAGCGTCGCGCTGCAAGCGGAAGACGTAGAGCGGTATCTCCGGGTGCACGCTGCGGAAGGACCGTGCGAGCACGGCCACGTTCGGCAGGTAGTCGTCGGACGCCACCGTCACGGCCACGGTCGCGCCACAGCCCCGGGCAGTCGAGAGCTTCCCAGGTCGCGGAGTCCTCACACCCGTCTGTCCTGCGCAGCCGCTCCCTGACAAGGCGCCCGCGACGCGAGCGGGTGACGCGTGCGTGCTCGGCCATGCGGAGCTGCCTAGCCGAGGCGGCGGTGCTCCGCCGTCCGGCGGGCCTTCTCGCCCCGGCGGGGTGCTTTCGGCAGCGCGACCGGCGGACGAGCGCCGTCGAGCGGGCCCGGATCGATGACCGAACGGGTTGCCGGAGCGGCGACGAGCCCGACGCTCGTCGGTGCGGGGCGGAAACGGAGGCACCTCATCCGGGCCGACTCTACCGCTCAGGTCCGGGCCGCCGGGCGAGGCAGGCGCGAGGTTGCAGTGGTCGAGTCGTGGGCGTCAGCCGGAACGCCTCGGCGGCGTTCTCTGAGGGTGAAGCGCCGGCTCGGAACCTCCAGGTCCGACCGGCCTCGGAACCGCACCACCTGAGGAGGCGCCATGCATCCTGCGATCACCGCCGCGACATCCACGTCCCTCGCTCCGAGCCGGTCCGTCTTCGTCTCCCCGTTGGATCCCTCGAGCGGATCGGGTGCGCCGCCCTTCGAGTGGATGATCGGTCGCTCCGCCGCCGACACTGGAGGAGCGCCTCCCTGGCTGATCGGTCGTCTGGTGCGCCGGAGCGCGTCGACTGCCGACGAGGTCGGCGAGACCGGGGCCAGGCGCGGTGGGTCGACTGCCGACGCCCCGGCGTGCATCGTCGATCCGGTCTACTGCGCGATGTGGAGCGAGCTGGCGCTGCAGACCGTGGCCTCGCCGCAGCACGGTCGGCCCCCTGGTGGCCGCTCGTCTCGTCGACGCGGCGCGGCGCCCGGTGATCCGCTCGAGGTGTTGCACGCATTGCGCTGTTTCGTGGTGGTCTCGATCCAGCCCGGGAGCGGCGTCGAGCTGCAAGAGCTCGCCGCGCGCGGCCCGACCCACCGGTTCGTCGGCAGCGAGCTCGCGGCGACGCTGCTGCGCTGCGGCGACTCCTTCTCGCTCGGCCTGGATCCGACCAGCGCCGAGGAGGAGGCGCAGCGGAGCCTGCGCTTCCTGCCGCCGAGGCGGATGATCGAGCTGTGGCTGTGGACCCGTACGGGCCGCGATGCGCCGACCGCGCGAGGGGGTCGGCCCTTCGACGATCAGAAGTGCCAGGGGAACTTCGCGAAGTCGCGCCGGCGCTTCTCGAGGAACGCGTCGCGTCCCTCCTGCGCCTCGTCGGTGCCGTAGGCGAGACGCGTCGCCTCACCGGCGAAGAGCTGCTGGCCGACCATGCCGTCGTCGGCGAGGTTGAAGCCGTACTTGAGCATGCGGATCGCGGTCGGGCTCTTGGAGACGATCTCGCGCGCCCACTCCAGTGCCACCCGTTCGAGTTGGTCGTGGGGCACCGCCCGGTTGGCGGCGCCCATCGCCACCGCCTCCTCGGCCGAGTAGTCGAAACCGAGGAAGAAGATCTCGCGCGCCCGCTTCTGGCCACAGTGGCGCGCCAGCAGGGCCGAGCCGTAGCCGGAGTCGAAGCTGGCGACGTCGGCGTCGGTCTGCTTGAACACGGCGTGCTCGCGTGATGCCAGGGTGAGGTCGGCGACCACGTGCAGGCTGTGGCCGCCGCCGGCCGCCCAGCCGGGCACGACGGCGATCACCACCTTGGGCATGAAGCGGATCAGGCGCTGCACCTCGAGGATGTGCAGTCGTCCGAGGCGCGCCCGCGCCGCGTCGCCGCGTTCTCCGGCGTCACGGTACTGGTAGCCGTCCCGGCCACGGATGCGCTGGTCGCCGCCGGAGCAGAAGGCCCAGCCGCCGTCCTTGGGAGACGGCCCGTTGCCGGTGAGCAGGACGCAGCCCACCGAGGGCCACATGCGTGCGTGGTCGAGGGCGGTGTGGAGCTCGTCGACCGTCTGGGGGCGGAACGCATTGCGCACTTCGGGGCGATCGAAGGCCACGCGCACCACCTTCTCGTCGCGGCTGACGTGGTACGTGATGTCGGCGAATTCGAAGTCGGCCACCCGGGTCCACTCGGCGGGGTCGAACAGTGGCGAGGGCGCGCCGTCGGGCCGCGCCGAGCCGGTCTTCTTCGGAGGCGAGGGCTCTTGACTCATGGAGGGAAGCTACCGGACGCCCGGTGCAGCGTCCAGGAGACGTCGGCCGGAGCGGTGCCGATCGTCGCCGGCAGGATCGTCTCGTGCTTCGGCAGGGACACGGCGTGCTGCCACACCGCTACAGTCACCGCTGCTGGCCATGTTCGGCCACCGGCGGGTGCGGCCCGGGCCGCGGGAGGAGTGAAGAGTGGGCGAGATCATCGGTCGGGTTGCGGAGATCTGGCGCTACCCGGTGAAGAGTCTGCAGGGCGAGAGGATCGAGCATGTCGAGCTGAGCGAGCGGGGGGTGCCCGGAGATCGCTGCTGGGCGGTGCGCGACGAGGAGCGCGGCGGAATCCGTGGCGCCAAGCGATTCGCCGGCCTGATGCAGCTGGCGGCGCGGTTCCCCGCCGAGCCCGACGAGCGGGGCTCCAGTCCGGCGGTGATCCGCTTCCCGGACGGATCGGAGATCCGCACCGGCGATCCGACGGTCAGCGAACGGCTGTCGGAGTTCCTGGAGAGCCCGGTGACCCTGTGGCCGCTGGTGCCGGCCGAGGTGCTCGACCACTACCGGCGCGGCGCACCGGTGCACGAGGACTTCGACACCGAGCTGCGGGCGATCTTCGCGCGTACTCCCGACGAGCCGCTGCCCGATCTCTCCCGCTTCCCTCCCGAGGTCCTGGAGTTCGAGTCGCCGCCGGGGACGTACTTCGACGCCTCGCCGCTCCTGCTCCTCACCCGGAGATCGCTCGAGTCGATGGCGCGGTCGGCGCCGGGCAGTCGCTTCGACGTACGCCGCTTCCGTCCGAACTTCGTGCTCGAGGTCGAGGAGGGCGACGGGTCCGCCCATCCGGAGCTCGACTGGGTCGGCCGGCAGATCTCCCTCGGCAGGGCCGTCGTCGAGGTCGAGATGCGCTGCCCACGCTGCGTGATGACGACACATCCGCAGGGCGACCTGCCGCGCGATCCGAAGGTGATGCGGGCGCTGGTGCAGGAGGTGGATGGGGATCTCGGCGTCTACGCGCGGGTCGTGCAGCCCGGTGCGGTGGCCGAAGGGGCTGCCCTGCGGCTGCTCTGAGCTCTCGCTGGATGGAGGACTCTCGGTGCCTGCATCCCAGGCGGAGGCGCCCCACTCGGCGAGGCTTGGGTACAGTCGTGATCGCAGCCAGGCATTGCCTGGCGATCGACACGGTGCCGCGGTGCCGCGGTCGCCGGTGCTCGGCGGGCCAGAGATGCAGGGCGATCCGATGTCAGGAGACGGGACTGGCCCGAGCAGTCCGAGTTGCGCGGAAGGGGAGAGAGATGAGCTCGTTGCAGATCGAGATCCTGCCGGTGCTGAACGACAACTACATGTACCTGCTGCGCGACCCGGCGACGGGCGTCGTCGGGGTGGTCGACCCGCCGGTGGCAGGCCCGGTGCTGGAGCGCCTCGCAGAGCTCGACTGGCGTGGAAAGCAGGGTGAGATCGACTGGATCCTCTCGACCCACCACCATCCCGACCACACCGCCGGCAACCTCGAGCTGAAGGAGCGCACCGGCTGCCAGGTGGCGGGCCCGGCGGCCGAGCGCGAGCGCATCCCGGGCATCGACGTCGCGCTGTCGGAGGGAGACCTCTTCTCCCTCGGCGAGCGGGCGGCCCGCATCTTCGACACCCCGGGACACACCGCCGGCCACATCAGCTACTGGTTCGACGACTCGCAGGCCCTGTTCTGCGCCGACACCCTCTTCGCCCTGGGTTGCGGACGCCTGTTCGAGGGCAGCGCGGAGCAGATGTGGCTGTCGTTGCAGAAGCTGCTCGCCCTGCCCAACGAGACGCTGGTGTACTGCGGCCACGAGTACACCCTCTCGAACGCCCGGTTCGCGACCAGCATCGATCCCGACAACTCGGCCCTCGCCGCGCGCGCCGCGGAGGTCGAGAAGCGGCGTCAGGCGGGCGAGCCGACCGTGCCGTCGCGTCTCGGCGAGGAGAAGGCGACCAATCCGTTCCTGCGGCCCTTCGACGAGGGGATCCGCAGCCGCCTCGGGATGCAGGAGGCGGACGACGCCGAGGTCTTCGGCGAGATCCGAAGGCGCAAGGACGAGGCGTAGCGACCCGGCGCCGAGCATCCGGGTCGATGCGGCGCGAGGACGGACGTCGCGTCAGGGCGTCCTGAAGCGGCGGGGCGGCGGGCGCGCGGTACGATCCTCGGCAGGCCGATGACTCACGCGCCAGAGACCAACGTGTCCAGGAGGTTCCTCGTGATGCCCCTTTTCTCCGAACAGCCAGCGAAGCAGCAGACCCGCCGCTCGCCGCGTGTCGCGGTCACCCGCTGCCACCCGACCGTCGGCGCCGCGGTTCTCTTCGCCCTCCTCCTGGGGGTCGGAGTGGCGCCGGCCGTCGCCTCGACGGTCGACGCTCCGACCTACGCAGCGGATGTGGAGCCGATCCTGCGCCGACACTGCGTCAGCTGCCACCGTGCCGGCGAGATCGCGCCGATGTCGCTGCTCACCTACGACGAGGTGAGGCCGTGGGCGCGCTCGATCCGCGCCGCCGTCGCCGAACGCGTGATGCCGCCGTGGCACGCCGACTCCAGCAAGGTGGAGTACGCCAACGACCGTTCGCTCGACCCGGCGGCGATCGACACCATCTCGCGCTGGGTGGCGGCTGGGGCGCCGCTCGGCGACGAGAGCCGACTGGCGCCGCCGCCGACCTTCACCCGGGGCTGGCGGCTGGGCGAGCCCGATCTCGTGTTCACCGCCAAGCAGACGTTCACCGTCCCGGTCACCGCCGACGAGATCCCCTACCAGTCGATCACCTTCGAGATCGATCTCGACGAGGACCTCTACGTCGAGGCGTGGGAGATCCGGCCGCGGGTGCTCGGCGCGGTGCACCACGCCAACCTGGTGCGCTCTCCGCGCAGCCTCGACGGCCGCGAGGTCGGCATCGCCTCGGCGGTGATGGAGGGCGGCGACTACATCGGCAGTTACCTGCCCGGGCACAGCGCGGTGACCTATCCGGAAGGCATGGCCTACAAGCTGGCCAAGGGATCGCAGCTCGGCATCCAGGTGCACTACGTGTCGGTCGGTGAGGAGGTCGTCGACGAGCTGCAGTTCGGCGTGCACCTGGCCGATGGCAGGGTCGACAAGCTGGTGCGGGTGATCGGCACCGACTACCGCGCGATCGAGATCCCGCCCGGCGAGCCCGAGTACACCGTGGTCGACGAGATCCGCGTGCTCTACGACATGCACGCTCTCTCCAGCGGCATCCACATGCACCTGCGCGGCGCCGCCTACACGATGGAGGCGGTGCGCCCGGACGGCACGGTGGCGCTGATCACCGAGGTGCCGGAGTACGACTTCAACTGGCAGAGCAACTACGTGCTCGCCGAACCGGTGGCGATGCCGAAGGACACCCGGCTGCGGGTGACCTCGGTGTGGGACAACTCGCCGGAGAACCCGTACAACCCAGACCCCGGAGCCTGGGTGCGCTACGGCCCCTGGACCGATGACGAGATGGTGAACTCCTGGGCGCACGTGGTGCTCGACGACGAGCGGCTGGGGCTGAAGGTGGAGAACGGCCGGGTCGTCGGGCGTCACGACGACGCCAACCTCGACTTCGAGTCCCCGTTCCTGATCCAGACCCTGCCGCAGGCGCCGTCGTTCCAGCGCGGCGCCGAGCAGATCGAGAGCCACGATCGCGGTGGATCGCGCTGATCGACCACCCTTCCCTGCCGAGCAGAACCCGAGGCGGACAGGGTCGGCCGGCAGGCCGCTCGAGGGGCTTGGGACGATCGCGCCCGGAGGCCATGGACTCGCGGCCCGGAAGTGGGCCATAATGTCCGGTGAGTGAGAGCCTGTGTGTCCTTCGTGGGGACTGGGCCGCTACTCCGTGGGCAGCTTGCGGGCTGCCGCCATCGGTTTCACGTAGCTACCTGACGCCACGACATGATTCAGCCTTTCGCCTCGGGTTCCGGTGTACGGAGCCAGTCAGCATTGTGAGGACGTCGCGAGATCTCTTCGGAGAGGTCGGGCGTCGAAACAGGTAGTAGGAACGATGAGCAAGCGGATTTACGTGGGTAACCTTCCCTTCAGCGCCACCGAGGACGAAGTCCGGGAGAAGTTCTCCGAGCACGGCGAAGTGATCAGCGTGGCGCTGATCACCGACCGCGAGACCGGTCGGCCGCGTGGTTTCGGTTTCGTCGAGATGGACGATGACGCGGCTCTGGCTGCGATCTCGGCCCTCGACGGCCAGCAGATGGGCGGTCGCTCGCTGCGGGTGAACGAGGCCCAGCCGCGTCGCGAAGGCGGCGGCGGTGGCGGTGGCGGTGGCTACCGCGGTGGTGGCGGAGGCGGCGGCTACAACCGCTGGTGATCCTCCGCGGCGGCACCGCATAGCGGTCCGCCCGATCGCGTCCTCTTCAGGGCGCTGATTCCGATGCCCTGTCCGTGTCGTTTCGGCGCGGGCAGGGCATCATGCTTTGTGGGCCTGCCTTCGATCCAGCAGGCCTGGCGCGCTCGCGGGCTCTCGCGGACTTCAGTGCGCCACGAACTGGGTGCGCTCGTCGCTCTGCAGCCGGGCCACCAGCTGCTGCAGCGCTGGCTGCACCCCACCGTCACCCATCTCGACGCGCAGGTGGGCGAAACGCAGGCGACGGTTCCACTGGTCGTACATCGAGCGCAGCGCGACGGGTCCCGGAGCCTCCAGGATCCAGCCCGGCGCCGACTCCGGATAGATGTCGCGATACTTGCGGTAGGCCTGGTCGGCGCTGTAGTCGAGGGCCACCACGAAACAGTGGGCGGCCAGCTCGCGCCGGTTGGCCCGCATGGCGATCGCGCGATCGGGGAGGGTGATCACTCCCCTGGGCCTGGCGCGCACCAGCTCGCGCAGGCTGTCCTGCTCGAGCCGCGAGTAGGCTAGAGGAGCGAGCTCGCTGCGCAGGCTCGCCGCCGAGGCGCCGCGCCGATGCTCCATGGCGCGCTGCAGGTCGGCGTACGGCAGCCCGTACAGCGCCGCCAGGCGGTAGCCGAGATGGCGCACTTCGGGATGCACCGAGCCGGTGATCGCGATCGGCCGTTCGAGGGTGACCAGCGCGTGGTGATCGTAGTAGCCGTCCATGTCTGAAGGTTCGCACACCGGATCGGCGCGGATTCCGCGCCGCAGCCGCCGCCTTCGCACGGATCGCCGGGTTGTGGCCGCGGCGGCACTGTTCTTCGCCGTGGCGACCGCCAGCGCCCAACCGTGGACCCGGAGCCTGATCGAGGCCGACGAGGCCGGCGAAACCGTGCAGCGCCGCGCCGAGCTCGACCGCGCCCTCGACGAGCTGCTGCGAGAGGATGATCTCGTCGCTCTGGCGCGAGGCGGTGAGGCGCTGTGGATCGCTCTGCCCGAGGAGCCGTGGATCCAGGAGCGCATGGCGAGACGGCTGGTCCGTGAGCGTCGTTTCGAGATCGCCGTGCAGCCGCTGCGGCGGCTGGCTGGTTCCGCCGCGCCGCGCGAAGCGGATCCCGAGTTGCTGGCGCTGCTCGCCGCCACCGAGTGGGAGCTCGGTGAGCTGGCGCGCGCCGAGGCGACCTTCCGTCGCGCGGTGGCCGCGGCGGAGGATCGTGGAGAGCGGCGTCTGGCCGCCGCCTACCGGCGCCAGCTCGGCGGCCTGCTCTCGTTCGCCGGTCGCTGGCCGGCAGCGGTCGAGGCGCTCGAAGGGCTCCTGTCGGAGGAGGAAGGCGAGAGCGATCCTGGCCTGCTGCTCGAGGCGGCTCGCGCCTGGGAGGGAGTGGCCATCGGCGCCTCCGAGGCCGGCGAGGTCGACGCCGCGCTCGGGCGCGCTCGCTCACTCTTCGAGGCTGCCGCGGCGGCCCTGCCGCAGAACGCCGAGGTGCACTACGGCCGTGCCCGGGTGCTCCGGCGGCTGGGCGACGAGGAGGGTGCGCGCTCGGCCCTACGGCTCTACCAGCGGCTCTACGCCGAGGACCAGGAGCGCATCCGCGCCACCGGTCGCTATGCGGCGCTGATGGCGGCGGTGCGCGCCGACCTGGACGCCGGTCGGAGCTCGCAGGCGCTCGACCGGCTGCGGGCCATGCCGCAGCGGCTGGAGACGCTCGAGCTCCACGCCGACGTCGCCCGGTCCATGGGGCTGCGCGAAGAGGCGGCGTCGGCGCTGCAGCGGGCCGTCCTGCTGGCACCGCAGCGCACCGACCTGATGATCCAGCTCAACGAGCTGCTGTTCGAAGACTCCGGCGGAGGGGAGTGAGCTGTCCGGCGCCAGCGGGCGCCCGGCGACGCACGCCGGTCAGCGTCCGGGCACGTGCAGCACCCGGGTGCGGCGCTTGAGCGTGCGCAGCACGGTGTAGGCGCACAGCCCCGACAGCCAGGCGATCGCCCACCAGCGTCCCTCACCGGGCCACCACTCGGCCACGGGCCGGCCGTCGAAGACGAAGACGTCGGCGAGGCGTGCGAGCACGAACCACGTCAGCACCAGAAAGGCGCCGTTGTACTCGCGCCGGGCGATGGTCCGCCAGCAGAGGGCCAAGGGGCCCGGGCGCCACAGCCGCGGGTCGGGAACCAGTGCCGGCACCCGGTCGGCCCAGGCCCGGTAGCGGCCGCCGAAGCGCAGCTGCAGGTAGTGCTCCTCGACGGCGATGATGCGGTCGATGTAGATCCAGTAGAAGAGCGCCACCAGCAGGGTGAACCACGGCACCCGGAGCACCAGCGAGAAGGCGACGACGATGACGAAGTTGGCCAGGTACAGCGGATTGCGCACCACGGAGTAGAGACCGGTGGTGTTCAGGCTCGAAGCACGCAGGTGGTTGATGTTGCGACCGCAGGTGCCATCGGGCACCGCTCCGACGACCAGCGCTCGCAGGGCCTGCCCCACCAGCGCCAGGCCGACGCAGCCGGCGAGCCAGAGCCCGTCGGGCAGCATCGGCAGCGCCGGCCCGAGGGTGAGACGGTCGCGCACCGCGAGAGCGGCCGGCACCAGGAGCAGGAGCGGCAGGTAGCTGCGCCAGCCGAACAGGCGGATCCCGTCCTCGACGAGTCGCCCGGCGACCGATCCGCCGAGCGACGTCTCCACCAGGGGTCGCAGCTTCGCGGGCGGGACGGGGACGTCGTCGCGGCTCGGATCGAAGGCGAGCGGCCGCAGGTCGATGCTGCCGTCCGCACCGGTCGAGACCGGCCCGCAGGAGGCTGCGTCGTGGGCGTCGTCGTCAGCGTCCACGTCGCAGGAGACTTCGGCCCTGACCGGGCGCAGCTGTCGTCGAGCGCCGCGCCTGCTCTCCGCCGCCGTCGCCTGATCCGTGGCGGCGCCCGCGGCGTCGCGCTCGTTGTCGGATGGGTCGTCCCGCCTCTCGGTGAGCGGTCGATCCAGGGTGCGCGGCCGCAGGGGGCCGACCACCGAAGGGGTCGTGGTCATGGACGAGAAGCGAGTGAGGAGGAGAGAGGGAACGCCGAGGCGCGGCAGGATCGGACGCCGTCGGGACGAGACCACCCGCGGCGGCCGCAGCGAGCTGGCCGATGGGACGGTTCACACTACCAGCCCCGGGCGCCGACGAGGGCGCCGAACGCCGTTCAGTCGCCGCCGGCGCCGAACGACGGCGGTTCGATCTGCGACAGATCGGCGTCTTGCAGCAGCTCTTCGCGCGGCCAGCGTCGACGAGCCTGGGCGAGCAGGCCCTCGCCGCTGCGGCGGTCGCCGAGGGCAGCGAGGGTGCGCGCCGCGTGCAGGTGGGCGCGCGGAGAGTCGAGGTCCTCGACCATGCGCTGGAGCACCGCGATCGCCTCGCCGGCCTGGCCGCGCAGCACCAGCAGGTAGGCCAGGTTGCTGTGCGCGTTGAGGGTCTGCGGGGCGAGCTCGATCTCGCGTCGGAAGGCGGCCTCCGCCTCGTCGCCGCGGCCGAGGTTGGCGAGAGCGTTGCCGCACTGCAGGTGCAGGCCGGCGAGCACGTCCCGGTCGCTTCGGTCGCCGAAGGCGGCCAGCGCCTCGTCGGCGATCGCCAGGGCGTCCTCCCAGCGCTCCTGGCGCACCAGCACCGTCACTTGGGTGACCAGCGGTGCCACCCGGTCGCCGCGCGCCTGCAGGGCTGCCCGCAACCGGGTCGTGGCTTCGTCGAGATCGCCCTCGACCAGGGCGACGCGTGCCAAGAGGTGATCCGCCTGCGCATGGCCGCCGCTCAGTGCGATCAGGGCGTGCTCCTTCGCCTCGGCGGTCTCGCCGAGCTGCAGCAGCACCTCGCCGACCGAGACGGCGATGGCCGCCGAGCCGCCGGAGAGCTCGAGCGCCTGGCGCAGCGGCTCGAGCGCCTCCTCGAGCCGGCCGTCGGCGCGCAGGGTCCGCCCCAGCTGCTGGTGGGCCAGCACCATCGTGGGCGCCTCGGCGAGGATCTGCCGATAGATGCGTTCCGCCTCCGGTCGGCGTCCGGAGTCGAAGGCGGCGGACGCCTGGCCCAGCATCTCGAGCAGGTGCACGAGCGACTTGGGATCGGGCAGCGGGCCCTCACCCGCCGGGCCACCGCCGCTGACGTAGCCGAGGCTGGCCAGGCGCGCCGCGGTCTCTTCGTCGATCTCCTCGGCGCTCTGCAGGGTGCGGTCGATGCCTTCGAGCGTCGCCTTCAGGGCGCGGTACTCGCGTCTCTGGTCGCGCAGCACGTTGCGCGTCTCGGCCGGGTCGGATGCGAGGTCGTAGAGCTCGGGGTCGGGGCCGTCGATCAGGTGCCACGGCCAGCGCACGATCGACGACAGGTCGCTCCAGCCGAGGTGGATGCGCGGGTAGAGGCTCTCGGCGAAGAGATCGCGCTCACCGAGCTGCGGATCGGGACCGGGAGCCGCGCGCGCCAGGTCGATCAGCGTGCGCGGCGCGGTCGAGTCGTTGGCGGGCGGGCGGTCGCCGGGCGGATCGATGCCGAGCAGGTCGAGCACCGTCCAGAAGACGTCGCTGCTCTGCGCCGGCTCGATCACCGTGGCGCCCCCGAAGCGGCTCTTCGGCAGCTTGACCAGCAGCGGGATCTGGATCACCTCGCGGTAGAGGAAGACCAGATGGTCCATCTCGCCGTGATCCATCAGACCCTCGCCATGGTCGGAGAGGAAGACGATGAGGGCCTCGTCGTAGAGGCCGCGCTGGCGCAGGTGGTCGAGCAGGCCGCCGACGATGGCGTCGGATTCGGCGACCTCGGCGTCGTAGGGATCCTGGTAGCGGCTGCGGAACGGCTCCACCGGCTCGTAGGGCGCGTGTGGATCGTAGATGTGGAAGAACAGGAACCAGGGCCTCTCGGGATCGTCGGTGACTTGGCGGTCGAGCCAGGCCGTGGTCGGCTCGAGAGTGGCGAAGCCGTCGCGCTGCAGTCCGCCGAG
This sequence comes from Acidobacteriota bacterium, assembly GCA_003388555.1. GTDB lineage: Bacteria > Acidobacteriota > Thermoanaerobaculia > Multivoradales > Multivoraceae > QQVD01. The sequence continues at coordinate 18,745 of QQVD01000033.1, forward strand.
CCCCTGCCGCGAGTCCATGGCGACCTGGTCGTCCCAGTGGTCGAAGCCCTGGCCGATGCCGGTGTCGGCGCGCAGCACGAACGAGGAGACGAAGCCGCCGGTGGCGTAGCCACGCTGCGAGAGGACCTCGGCGAGGGTCGTCGCCTCTTCCGAGAGCTCGTAGCCGATGTTGTCGCGCACGCCGTGCTCGGGTGGCAGCTGCCCGGTGAAGATCGAGGCGTGGGAAGGCAGCGTCTGGTTGATGTGGGTGAACGCACGCTCGAAGAGCACCGAGTCCCGGCGCAGAGCGTCGATCGCCGGCGTCTCGATGCCGCCGTAGCCGTAGACCGGGAGGCGATCCGAGCGCAGGGTGTCGACCGAGATCAACACCACGGGCGTGCCGCGCTCGAGGCTCTCGCCCTTGCCGCTCCCGTCACCACCGGAGCAGGCCGCGAAGGTGACGGCGAGAACGGCCGCAGCGAGCAGCGGGCGCGTCCGGGTCAGCAGGTGCCCGTGGCCGGGGGGGCTCATCGTGGAAGCTGTTCCAAGCGCCGCCGCGCCGCCGTGATGTCGGGGCCGTAGCGCTCCGGTGGCGCCTCGTCGACGAAGCGGCGCAGGGCACGCCGCGCCTCGTCGAGACGCCCCTGCTCGGCGCTGACGATGGCGAGGTTGTAGAGCAGATCGAAGTCGCTGGGCGCCAGCTCGACGGCTCGTCGCCAGGCGTCGAGCGCGGCGCTCGGCTGGCGCTGGTTGTAGAGCGCCACCCCGAGGTAGTTCCAGGCCAGCGGCAGCGCGTCGTTGAGCTCGAGGGCAGCTCGGGCGCTCTCGACCACGGCGCTCCAGTCCTCGCGCAGCAGGGCGGCGCGGGCCAGGTTCTGGTGCGCCTCGGGATTGCGCGGATCGTGCTCGAAGACGCGGCGCAGAGTGCGCACCGCCTCCTGGTGCCGGCCGGCCTCGGCGAGCACCAGCCCCCGCACGTTGAGGGTGTCGGGGTCTCCGCCATCGGGCGCCGAGTCGAGCACCTGCAGGGCCTCCAGCGCGCGCCCGCTCTCGGTGAGGGTCAGTGCCAGCTGGCGTCTCAGGCCGGGAGTGGCGAGCTGGCGGCGGTAGGCGGTGCCCATGACCTCGAGCGCCTCGCCGGTGTCGCCGCGGTCGAGCAGCGCCTGCGCCAGGTGGTAGTAGCCGAGCCCCATGCTGGGGCGCTCCTCGACGAGCTGGCGCGCGAGACCGACCGCCTCGTCGAGGTCTCGCCTCTGGTAGGCGACGACGAAGCGGTGGGCCAGGTCGTCGACGTGCACCAGGTTCTTGGGATCGTCCTCGGCGGTGTAGGTCGCCTTGCCGGAGGCCGCGCCCGAGAGGTAGCCGAGGCTGCGCAGCTGGCGCTCCTCGTCGGCGCTGAGGTCGGTGCGGCCGCTCGGCGGCCACTGCGACTCCTCCGGCAGCTGACGACGGAGGGCCCGCACGCTGTCGGTGCGCTGGCCCACCAGGTTCTCGCTCTCGTCGGGGTCGCTGTCGAGATCGTAGAGCTCCGGGATGGGCAGCGAGATGAACTTCTCGCCGTCCTCCAGCACTCCCCGCAAAGGCGCCCAGCCGCGGTTGATGTTCGGCCCCAGGGCCTCGAAGTAGGTGCTGGCTGCGGCGGGAGCCGGGCGCAGCAACGAGGCGCCGGGAAGTCCGGTCGGCGCGGCGACGCCGGCGGCATCGAGCATCGTGGGCAGGAGGTCGACGTGTCTCGCCTCGCGGCGATCGTGTCCGCGCCCGGGGAGCGAGGGCGACCAGAGGAGGAGGGGAACGCGCAGGGTCGGCTCGTAGGCGAACAGGCCGTGGGTCTTCTCGCCGTGCTCGCCGAGCGCTTCGCCGTGGTCGGAGGTGACGACCAGGAGCGTCGCGTCGTCGCCGTCGGCGCGCAGCTGCTCGACCAGTGGCGCCAGGTAGGCGTCGACCGCGCTGACCTCACCCTGGTAGGCGTCGCCCGGATGCGAGCGCGCGAACCGGGCCTCGGCGGCGTAGGGTGCATGCGGGTCGAACAGGTGCAGCCACAGGAAGCGCTTGCCGCGCTGAGCGCGCCACCACCGCAGGCCGCGCTCGACGACGACGTCGCCGCGCCTCTCGGCCATCATGTACGAGCTCGTCTCGCTGCCCTCGGAGACGCGGTCGTCGTAGAGGTCGAATCCGGCGTCGAGGCCGAAACGGGCGTCGAGTGGGAACGCTCCGATCACCGCGGCGGTGGCGAAGCCCTCGGACCGCAGCAGCGTCGCCACGGTGGGCCAGCGCGGATCGAGGCGGAAGCCGGCGTTGTCGCGCACGCCGTGCTCGTAGGGGAGGCGGCCGGTGAGGATGTTGGCGTGCGACGGCAGGGTCATCACGTTGTGGGCGTGGGCGCGGCTGAAGTACACGCCTTCCCGGGCGAGGCGATCGAACGTCGGCGTCGCGGCGTCGTCGCGCCCGCTGTAGCCGAGTACGTCGGCGCGCAGCGTGTCGACGGTGACCAGGACGATGCGCTCGGCGAAGCCGCTGGCGAGCTCGCTCTGCGGCCAACCGTCGTTGGTTCCGTCCGCGCCGGGGTCGCTCTCGGCCGGCGCCGCGCGGCGCTGCTGCGGCGCGGCGCCTTCCTGGCTGGACTCGCCGCCACCGCCGCAGGCGGACAGCGGTGCCGCGCACAGCACCAGGCCCAGGATCAGGCGACGTAGGACCGCCACCTTCGCTCGGGACGTCGCCGAGCACGCTCCCCGCTGGTTTCCGGGCCGCGGCGCCGGCAACGGGTCCCGGGACTCTGGAAGCTTTGGCCCTGGCCCTGGCCCTGGCCGGTTCGGTTCAGCCTCGCCGAGCACCGGCGTCTTCCTCCACTCTCGGGGGGCGGTCGCGCATCGACGCGGCGTCCAGGTCGGGCGCCGCCCGGGCCGCCGGCGGCGGGACCCTCGATCGCGCCGCGAGCGACTCGCCGGCAAGCTCTACTCGACGCTGGCGAGGTAGTCGACGAACTGCTGCGCCTCGCCCGCGTTCTCGTTGTCGGGATCGAGCTCGAGCAGCTTGCGGAAGTCGGCGAGAGCCTCGGCGTTGTTGCCCGCGTTCATGTTCGAGAGCCCGCGGTAGTAGTAGACCTCGGCCATGTTGGGGTAGTCGGTGACGACCTGGTCGAAGATCTCGAGCGCTGCGGCGATGTCGTTGGCGTTGAACTTCTCGATGCCCTGGTTGAGCAGCGCGTTGGGGTCGATCTTCTCGCCCGCCGGGAGCTGGGCGATGTAGACGTCGGCCTCCGCCTGGCGACCCTCGTCGACCAGGATCGAAGAGATCAGCTTCAGGGCCGGCACGTTGCCGGGCTGGTTGGCGAGCGCCTTCTCGAGTTGCGCAATCGCGTCGTCGACCTTCTCCTCGGCGTAGGCCACCCGTGCCAGTCCGATCAGGCCGAGGGTGCGCGGCGTGCCGCCGGCCTCCGACTCGGCGACCAGCTGCTCGAACTTGGCGCGCGCCGTCGCCTGGTCCTCGGCCGCCAGCGCCTGGTTGCCGGCGTCGAGCAGCGCCTGCTGGGCCTGAGCCTTGGCCGCTGCCTCGGCCATCGCCGCCTGCTGGTCGCTCGACATCTTCTTGGCGTCGGCGGCGGCGGCGCTGATCGGCTTGAGGATCGTCTCCAGCGGCTTGCCGCGCTGGTACTCGTTCACCGGCGCGACGCCTTCCGAGATGAGGAATCCCGGCGCTTCGATGACCACGTTCCAAGGCCCACTCGAGAGCCCGAGGTAGCTCCAGCGTCCCTTGTCGTTGGTGGTCAGGGGTTCAGGACCGCTGCCGTTCTCGTCGCGGAAGGTGAGTGTGACCTTGGCATCGGCCACGGGCTCACCCTTGTCGTCGAGGACGACACCCTGGATACGGCCGCGTCCCGACCAGTCCTGGGCCGCCAGCGCGGCGCCGGTCAGCGCCAGCAGGCAGAAGACGAGCGTCGCGCGCACGCCCTGGCCGAGCCGGTCGCGGCGATGAGCATCGCGAGTGGTGGTGGTGCGAGCGATCGGACGGGAATGGCGCATGGCACCTGTACCTCCTGTTGGACCTCTGATGAGACGGAATCAACCGGACGCGAACCGTGGTTGCCCTGACATCCGCTCGACCGTCGACCCGGCCCTCGGCCCCGGTACGATCGGGCGCCCGTTGCCGGAGGCGGGAGGTTCGCCCCCCGCTGGTGCCGGCCTCGCTGAGATGGGCACTGGCCACGTCGGCTGGCGCGGGGAGCGGCGCCGATGGCCGCCGTCTCCTGCACGGGTCAGCGGGTGCGCCGGAGCGCGTCGATGAGTGCAACGATTCTACCTCAGCGGCCCATTCCGTCGCGGATCGTCCGCCGGTTCGCGGCCGGCGACCATGCCCGGGCCGGGGTCTGATCGAATCCCTCTCGCGGTCCGCGACCTCCCGGTTCGAACCACCGTCGCGCCGACCAGCAACCCCCTAGTCCCCGCACTCCCTGCACACTGTCCGAGGATGTGAAGCGATGAACTCCGAAACCAGAAACCGACGCCTCGCGTCGATCACCTCCGCGCCGGCTCTCCTCTGCCTGGTGCTGCTGTCTGCCGGCCCCCACGGCGCCCCGGCGGGTGCCCAACCCGCGGCCCAGGACGTCCCGGCGGCACAGGGAGAGCTCTACGCCGAGACGGTGAACGTCGAGGTGATCAACATCGACGTCTACGTGCGCGACGGTGACGGCAATCCGGTTCAGGGTCTGGAAGCAGACGACTTCGAGCTCTTCGTCGACGGCAAACGGTCGACGATCTCGAACTTCTACGCCGTCTCGGGCGAGGCGACGACCACCGAGGTGGTCAAGCAGGCGGCGCTGCCCGAGGAGCTGCCGGTGGGCGAGGGACCCGGTGTCGAGGTGCGGCCGCTCGACCAGCGGCTGCACGTGGTGGTCTACATCGACAACTTCAACCTGACGCCGTTCAGCCGCAACAAGGTGCTGCGCGAGCTGCGGATCTTCCTGCGCGAGCAGCTCAGCGAAGACGACGAGGTGATGCTGGTCACCTACGATCGGGCGCTGAACATGCGGCACCCTTTCACCAACCGGCCCGAGAACGTGTCTCGCGCGCTGCTCGAAATCGAGGACATCAGCGCCCAGCGCATCCACCAGAACTCCGATCGCTACGACGCGATGCGCGAGATCGAGGACGCGGACTCCTTCTACAACGCCTTCGTCACCGCCGAGGAGTACGCCAAGAAGGTGCGCAACGACACCGAGTTCACCATCCAGGCGTTGCGGTCGCTGGTCGACAACCTGGCCGGCTCGGCGGGCCGCAAGGCGCTGATCTACGTCGGCGACGGCCTGCCGATGATCGCCGCCGAAGAGGCGTTCTGGGGGGTGCAGATGGTCTTCCCCGACCAGATGTCGATGATCCGCGTCGCGGAGTACGACTTCAGCTCCGACTACCAGCAGCTGGCCGCCCAGGCGAACGCCAACCGGGTCAGCTTCTACACCATCGACGCCCGCGGGCTGTCGGTGCTCTCCCAGGGCCAGGTCGACTACGACATCGCCGGCGCGGCGGGCGAGCGCGCGCGCCTGGATCAGATCACCAACAGCAACATGCAGGCGCCCTTCCAGCTGCTGGCCGAGAAGACCGGCGGCAGGGCGATCCTCAACACCAACCGGTTCCTCCCCGATCTCGAGCGCATCGGCACCGACTTCCGCGCCTACTACTCGCTCGGTTACCTGTCACCGACCCCGGGCGACGGGCGCTACCACGCCGTCGAGGTCAGGCTGAAGGACCCGCAGCGCGGCTGGACGGTGCGCCACCGCGAGGGCTACCGCGACAAGACGGTCGAGTCGCGCATGCACGACGGCACGCTGTCGGCGCTGCACCTGTCGCTGGGCGAGAACGACCTCGATGCCAAGCTCGTCTTCGGTCCCCAGACCCTGCGCGCCGACGGGCTCTACGACGTCCCGTTCCGCCTGGTCGTACCGTGGGAGAAGATCGTGCTGATCCCGCAGCAGGGCGTTCACCGCGGATCGCTGCGGGTCTGGCTCGCCGCCAAGGACGAGGACGACAAGCTGTCCGATGTGCAGCAGGTGCCGCTCGACATCGCCTTTCCCAGCGACCAGATCGACCGCACCGAGGGCACGGAGTACGTGCAGACCCTGTCGCTGACCATGGAGCCGGGCTACCAGGACGTCGCCGTCGGCGTGCGCGACCTGCTCGGCGGCAGCAAGGCATTCATCCGGCAGGGCGTGTTCGTCGGTCGCCGTACCAGCGGGCCCTGAAGCGAGCGACCCGCGGCCGGCACCGGCCGCGGGTCATGGAGTGCCTGCGCGCCGGGTACGAGCCGGCGCGCCTCCCCTCTCAGCCGCCGATGCGGATCGGCAGCGAGGCGTTCGCCTGCTGCGACGTCGCCAGGTTGCGCACGGTGACCAGCAGGGTGTACTCGCCCGGTGCCAGCGAGCCGGCCTGGAACTCGGCCGCCAGTCGGCTGACGCCGCTGGCATTGCCGGCGTCGTTCGCCAGCGAGATCTCGGCCGGCTCGACGTCGCCGTCGGCGGTGATCACCTGGGCGCTGGCGGTGAGCGAGCCGGCACCGGCGTTGTGCGCAAAGAGGTAGAGCGGCAGGGTGCCGCCCTTGGCGACCGTCGGATGCGCCGCGGGCAGGAACGGCTGTCCCTCCATCATGAAGGGAAACTCGACCCCCTCGCGCTGCTCGCCCTCTTCCTCGCGCGCCAGCACCCACGTGCCGATCGGTTCGGGGGCCAGCGGCGGCACCAGCGACAGGTTCGCCGACGTCGTGTCGGGCACCTCGAGGGTGGTCACCTCGAGGCCGCTCGCCCCGGTGGCCGCGTTGCGCACCAGGACGCGCAGCGTGTACTCGCCCGGATTGAGATCGAGATGGCCGAAGTACTTGAGCCCGGTCTGCTTCAGCAGCGGCCCGGTCTGGCCGACGTCGAGGCCGAGAGGCCGGGCGAAGAAGTCCCGCACCGTGCCCTCGGAGTCCTGGGCGTAGGCGTAGATCTCGACCGGCAGCACGCCCTCGCTCTGGCCCGCGGTGAGGCTCTGCCCCTCGAGCTCGAGCAGCACCGGCACGTAGCTCTTCTGGCCCGGCACCGGGAAGGGCGTGGCCAGCGCCGAGAGGCCGATGGCGCCCCCCTCCTCGCCGCCGACGACCTTCTGGGCGATGCGCAGACGGCGCTCCATCGGGCTCTGCTGGTCGTAGGGACGGGTCGGGTAGTAGCCGGGACGGTGGGTCACCCGGGCGCCCCGCGGCGCGTTCTTGAGCTTCACCTCGATGTTGCGGAACTTACCGTCGTACTCGAGGTCCTTCGGCTGATAGCCGAGCAGGTAGGTGACGCTGGTGCGCTGCAGCATCTCCTGCATCGCGCTGCCGAGGTTGTTGTAGTTGGTGAACATCTCGCCGCCGGTCTCGTTGGCCATGTAGAAGAGCCCGTCGGCGTTCTTGTTGTGGGTGCCGGCGACCAGGCCGCCGATGTCGATCGTCTGGATCACCGCATCGGCCGCCTGGAACGCGTCGGCCATGCGGCGCATGGCGCCCTGGGCCTCGCTGTTGCCGAAGCGGGCGTCGTTGTCGACCTCCCAGGTGCGGCCTTCGCCGGCCTTGGCGGCCTCCTCCATCATGCGCTGCTGCTCCTGCGGGCTCATGCCGGAGGTGCCGGTGAGCACCGAGCTGTCGAAGCCCTCGGAGAGGAAGAGCACGTGCTTGCGCCCTTCGACGGCGGCGAGCATGCCGGCGATCGCCTCGAGCGAGCTGGTCATCGCCGCGAGGTCGTTCTTCGCCTGGTCCATCGCCTCGCGCGAGCGCATGTGCGCCGTGGCGGTGCGCTGGTCCTGGAGCTCGGCCTGGGCGTCGAAGCCGGCGCCGGCGGTCTGCGCGGCCTCACCGGGATCGGCGTCGAGATCGCCGACCACCAGCCCGAGCGGGTCGACGTTCGCCTGGCGCCCCGCCTCGACGACGCCGAGAGCGTAGAACGCCTGGCGGATCTGGTTGCGATCGGGGGTGAAGCCGAGCACCAGCTGCGGGCCGCGCGACTGCGAGTAGGTCGCCACCGCCACCAGGTCGGTGGGATGCAGGCCGTCGAGCACCAGCTCGGAGGCGGCCTTCTGCGCCCGCACGATCGACTGCGGGTCGGTCGACGAGAGATCGAAGAGGGCGAGGAAGTGGCGACGGGCCGCCACCGGGATGTCGGTGTTGGCGACCTCCTGTTCGGTGACCGAGAGGTCGACCATCTCGAACGAGACGATGTCCTGCTTCTTGCGCCCCTCGACGATCTCGAAGTTGTCTTTGGTGAGGCCCTTCAGCGGGTCGCCGTCGACGACGACCTGCACCGGGACCTCGACCAGGGTGACGGTCGTGGTGTCGTCGAACTGGCGGCGCTGCGCCAGACTCGAGGCGGCTGCCAGCAGCAGCGCCACGGCGAGCAGGCCGAGCATGGGCAGACCGATTCGTCGGCCGCGGCCGGGCGGGGAGGCCAGGCCTAGCGGGCCGGAAGTACCTCTGGGTCGGTTGGGGGGCGACTTCTGCATCGTACGGTTCCTTTCGCGGAGTGGGCCCCGCAGCGGCGACGCGAAGGCGCCGCGTCATGGTGTTCTCGGGGACCGGGTCGGTCGGGATGGAGGGAGTCTATGTCGGCGATCCGGCGCCCGCTCGGGCACAGGGATCCGGAGCACCGGGCTCAGCTGTTGACCCGCAGGTCGATCTCGCTCGTTGTCTGTGAGTTCGAGGCCGGGTCGGTGAGGGTCACGACGAGGGTGTAGTCGCCTGCTGCGAGGCCGTCGCCGATGAACTTCGCCTTCACCTTGTCGAGCCCGGTGATGCCGGTGACGGTGCGATCCAGGACCACCAGCCTGCCGCCGGAGACGACGCTGCCGTCGGCGGAGCGCACCACGGAGTCGAAGCGCGGCTCCTGGTCACCGAGGTTGTAGGCCACCAGGCACAGGCTCGCCTCGCTGTCGACGGCGACCTGCGGCCGTGCGGCGGGCACGAAGGGCTGGCCTTCGACGGTGAAGGGGTAGACCAGCGTCTCCTGGTCGGCGGTCGTCGACTCGCGCACCAGCAGCCACGACCCCGGCGCCTCGAGGAAGAAGGGCGGCAGCAGTGCCAGCTCGTCGTCGAGCTCGGGGATCAGGAGGCTCTGCGAGCGCACCCCCGTGCGGCCGGTGGTGGCGTTGCGCGCCAGCACCCGCACCGAGTACTCGCCCGGCGGCAACTCGACGTGGCCGTAGTACTTGACGCCGCTGTCGCGGATGCCGTCCGAGCCTTCCTCGAGGGTGAGGGTGACCAGCTGGGTGAAGAAGTCGCGCATGCGGCCGCTGGTGTCGGTCACGTAGGCGTAGAACTCGACTCCCAGCAGTCGTCCCTCGTGGCCCTGCATGAGGTCGGCGCCGCTGGCCTCGATGATCACCGGCACGTAGGCCATCTCGCCGCCCGAGCGGAAGGCGGCGGTGAGCACGTCGAGAGAGACGTCGTCTTCGACCACCGCGTTGGCGATCAGGTCCGAGGCGAGGAGCTGGCGCTCGATCGGGCTCAGCTGCTCGTAGGGCTGCGGCGCGTAGTAGCCCGAGCGGTGCGACAGTCGGGCGCCGCGGCCCGCCTTGGCGCGCACCCGGATCGGGTGGAAGGAGCCGTCGGCGACCACGTCGTCGGCCCGGAACGTCAGCAGATAAGTGACCGAGGAGCTCTCGAGCACGTCGCGCAGCTGGGCCTCGAAGTTGTTGGCGTCCTTGAACAGCTGGCCGCCGGTGCCGTCGGCGATCCAGAACAGCGCGTCTCTCGACACCCGCTGAACGTTGCTTTCGAATCCGGTCTCGGTGGTGAGGCCACTGGTGTCGACGATCTGCAGCACGGCATCGGAGCGTTTGAAACGTTCGATCATCAAGTTGACATCGCTCTGCAGCTGCGTGTTGCCGAAACGATCGTCGTTGTCGACCAGGAAGATGTTGCCGAGAAGAATGTTGAGAGTGTCGCTCTCACTCTCGGGATCCTGGCTGTCGGGTTGGCGCCCGAGCAGCAGCCTGCCGTCGAAACCTTCTGTGAAGTAAACCAGGTGTTTGCGTCCTCTGATTGAATCGAGGATGTCACCGATCTCTCCCAGCGACTGGGTCCACGAGGCGATGCGGGCGCGCTCGAAGCTCTTACCGGTGCGCTGCATCGTCTTCTCGAGGATCTCGACGTAGGCCTGCGCCGCCTGGGCCCGGAAGTCGGCGCCGAGCTCGACCGAGGGCGCTTCGCCGGAGCCCGAGTTGGAAGCCAGCGCCCCTTCGGTCTCGACGAAGAACTGCAGTGGATCGAGCCCGGCCCGGTTGAGCATCTCGGGAGATTCGAGGTTCTCGATGGCGCGTGCGAGCTGAGAGCGATCGGGGGTGAAGGTGAGGACGAGCTTGAAGCCGAACTCGACGCTGTGGGTGGCGACGGCCGCGAGGTCGGTGGGGTGCATCGATCCGGCGACGAAGCTCTGTGCCGCCTCGCGCGCTCGCAGCACCGAGGTCGGGGACGAGAACGACAGGTCGAAGAGGAAGAGGAAGTGGCGACGGGCGGAGGGAGGGATGGCCTCGCGGGCGCGGTCCTCCAGCCCCGGTTCGGGATCGATCTCGCGTAGGTCGACGACTTCGAAGCGGGTGATCTCGCGTTGCTCGTTGCCGTCGAAGATCTCGAAGTCCTCGGCGGTGAGCCCGCGGATCGAGGCCCCCTTGCGGTCGGTGACGTTGACCGGCACCTGGACCTCGAGCACCGAGGCGCGGTCGGAGAAGCGCTCGAGATCTTCGGGCGAGGTGCGGGAGGGGCCGTCGTTCTCGACGTCGTCTCGGCCCGGGGGCTGTGGCGCGGGGCTGGCGAGCGCGGCACCGACGAGGACGAGAGCCAGCACAGCTGCGATGGTCGATGGAAGCGCGGCCCGGGAGTGTCTGGCTCGTCGAAACATCGGCTGCCTCCTGTGCGAAGGGCGGCACGTCCAGGACTCGGCGCCGCCGGGCCTCACGCCCTGCTGTTCTCGGTGATCTCTCAGGATGGCGAAGTCTGCTCTCGCTTGTTCACTCACGTGGCTCTTCGGGGCTTCGATCCGATCGTCGGGAACGGTCGTTCGGCGCCGGCGACGCGGCCTCCTCCGAACGTCACCGCGGCTCGCGACTCGAGGGCGGCGCGCCGCGTTCGAGCAGTCCAGCATACCTCCGCGCCTCCGGATCGGTGGCGTCGAGCTTGAGCGCTCTCGACACATGGTGCTTCGCTTCGTCGAGCCTGCCGAGCGCCAGGTAGACCTTGGTGAGACCTACGTGCACCTCGGGCAGGTTGTTGTCCGTCTGCCATGCCTGGCGCATGAACTCGAGCGCCCGCGGCTGATCTCCGCGGGTCAGCGCCAGCTCGCCGCGGTAGATGTAATAGAACGGGTTGCCCTGATTCGCGTCGTCGAGCTGAGCGAACAGCCGCTCGGCCTCCTCCTCGAAGCCGAGCTCCTGCTGGATCCGCGCCAGGTTGCCGAGCAGGGGCACGTTGCCGGGTGAGAGCTCGAGGCCGGCGCGCAGCACGCGATCGGCCTCCTCGAGGTCGCCGAGGCGGCGGTAGGCGATGCCGAGGTTGTTGATCGCCTTGTCGAAGCTGGGGGAGAGCGAGGTCGCGATCTGCAGGTAGGGCAGCGCCTCTTCGTCGCGGCCGTCCATCAGCGCCTCGGCGCCGAGGTTGTTGTAGAAGTGCGCCATCGCCTGGAAGTCGTCGATCGGCTCGAAATCGCGGTAGGCCTTCGGGCGGTAGGGGAGGAAGTCGAAGGTCGAGAGCTGGCCGTCGAGATAGGCGCCGGCGACGATGTGCCCGCGGCTGACCACCACGCCGTCCTGGTACGACCAGCGCTGGTAGTCCTGCACCTCGACGTAGAAGGGATTGAGGCGGAACGAGCGGCCGAGACCGACGAAGAGATTGACGAACGACAGGCAGTTGCCCTGGCGGGCGGCGAAGGTCCCGGTGGCGGTGCGGGTGGGCAGCAGCTGGTACTCGAGATCGAGATCGTCGAACACGTAGCGCACCAGCGCGCTGGCGCGCGCCTGATCGCTGCCGGCCACGTTCACCCGCCCCGCCGCGGCCTCGACGATCTCCTGCGGCACCTCGAAGGGCACCGTGAGCTGGCTCAACAGGTGCGGGGGCAGTCGGCGATCGAGCTCCTGCTCGAGGATGAGCTCGGCGCCGGGGGCGGTGTAGGCGCTGCAGCCGGCGAGGCTCGCCGCCGCCAGCCCGGCGATCCAGAGGAGACTCGCTGCGCGCCGCGCTCGCTCGAGCGCGCGCCCTGCCGCGGGGCGACCGGGTCGTCGTCTACCGCTTCGGCGACAGGAGACGAGCGTGGCGCCGGCCGGGCGATGGAGGGAGGGCCGGGTCGATGGCGAGATCGAGGAGATGAGATGCCGCCGAGGCATGGTGTCACCGACGGCGCCGGGGGTGGCGATGGGCGTCAAGGGCTGACTCTGGGAGGTTACGGGCGGTGACTCTTCGAGAGCGGAATTCGAGAGCGGAATGCTGGAGCGGAATGCTGGAGCGGAATGCTGGAGCGGAGAGCGTGGACCCGCCCATCGTGCGGGACGGCCGCGTGGCGGTGATCGGCCTGGTTGGGCGAAGCGCCGAGAACCGCCGGGCTACAACGAGTCGATCGCGGCAGGATGTTCCGACCTGGAGGCCGGCGGCCTCTCGGCGCCGGGCTACGTTCGCATCCGAGCGAAATCCGAGCGCAATCCGAGTGCAATCCGAGAGACGCCCGACCGTTCCGGCTCGTCGGCCCTGACGGATCGCCCTTCTCGCCGGCGGATCCGGTCTTCGGTCCTGGCTCCTTGGGAGGTCGAGGGAAGCAAGCTCCGGTCCAGCTTCCGGGTTCGCGCTCCCGCAGCGCCGTAGCGCCCCGCGGAAGCATCGCTGCGCCGGCGGAGGGCTGTCTCGAGACTGCCGAAAGGTGGCTCACAGGGTCGGCCTCCGTGCCTCCCGCTCGTTCCTCTGCCTCGCAGCGACAGGCTCCGTGGGCGCAGGGACTTGCGTCCGTCGATCACGCCGAGTGGCCCGGCGCCAGGCGGGCGCGCGGGCGCCGCCGCGCGGGTGGACAGCAGTGCCCCGGTGCCGGGACGGGCCTCTTCGCCTTGGCTCATTCATCTCCGCCCGGACTGGACGCGGACCCGGTTCGCCGCTATCCTCCGCCTCAATCCATTGGATCGAGCCCGCCGGGGATCGTTCAGAGCTTTGGAGAGCTCGCGAGCAGGACCCGCGCAAATTTGGCACGTGCCACTTTGGCGGCGCTCGAATGCCCGAATCTGCAGCACTTACGGTCGTCTCTCGAGATGGCCCAAGATGGCACAGCCATTGCTGCTCTTGTGCTGCAAGCCAAAACCGCGTCTTCGCCCGGCCCGTGGCCGGGGCTACGGGGCGCACCAACCACAAGGGAGTTTTCCTAGATGAAAGACCTCCGACTTTGGACCCGGCTCGCAGTCGCCGGTGCCATTCTCGCCCTGGTCGCCGGCGGCGCTTTCGCGCAGTCGCTGAACACGGGCAGCATCTTCGGAACCGTCACCGACGCTGACGGCGCGCCGCTTCCCGGCGTGCAGATCACGGTCAGCGGTGTCGGCGCCGACAAGGTGCAGATGACCAACGCCCAGGGCGTGTTCCGTTTCCTCGGTCTCGACCCGGCGGACTACACCGTCAAGGCCGAGCTCTCGGGCTTCGGCACCGCCGAGTACCCGGGCGTCACCGTCAACGCGGGTCGTAACACTGCGATCGAGCTCGCCCTGACGCCGGCGGTCGAGGAGACCATCACGGTCACCTCCGAGTCGCCGCTGCTCGACGAGCGCAAGCTCGTGCAGGGCACCACGGTCAACCAGACCGAGCTCGAGAAGATCCCGACCGCCCGTGACCCGTGGGCGCTGCTCAGCCAGACCCCGGGCGTGCTCGTCGACCGCACCAACGTCGGCGGCTCCGAGTCCGGTCAGCAGTCGATCTTCCGCGCCCAGGGCGTGTCGTCGAACGAGAACGACTTCATGATCGACGGCGTGACGATCACCGACATGCGCGCCATCGGCGCCTCGTCGACCTACTACGACTTCGACCAGTTCACCGAGATGAGCTTCTCGACCGGTGGCACCGACGTCACCAAGAACAGCGCCGGTGTGCAGGTCAACCTGGTCACCAAGCGCGGCAACAACGAGTTCCGCGGCTCGGCCCGGTTCTACAACACCAAGGCGATCGGTTACTTCGGTGGCGTCCTCGACCAGGCCGACATCGACGTGGCGGGCGACCTGGGTGACGGCCAGATCTTCCGCGCCAACTGCTCGCCGGGCACCACCGGCGTGTACTGCGGCACCAAGACGGTCGAGGTGCAGGACATCGGCTTCGAGGCCGGCGGCGCGGTCGTGCGCGACCGTCTGTGGCTGTGGGGCTCGTTCGGTGAGAACGACATCGACTCGCTGGCCGCCTCCGGCGACCGCGACGACACGGTGCTCGAGAACACCTCGCTGAAGGTCAACGCCCAGATCAACCAGGCCAACAGCTTCGTGGCCTCGTGGAACAACGGCGACAAGATCAAGGCCGGCCGTGGCGCCGGACCGGATCGCGCGCCGGAGACCCTCTGGGATCAGCGTGGTCCTTCGGCCATCTACAAGGCCGAGGACACCCACGTGTTCTCGTCGAACTTCTTCCTCACCGGCACCTACTCGTACGGCGACTTCGGCTTCGCGCTGATCTCCCGCACCGTGCCGGGCTTCGAGAACGGCCTGTCGCCGGGCGCTCCGCGCTCGTTCTACAACTCGGACGCCGTGTGGACCCAGAACTTCCTCTCCGGGTACGCGTCGGCGCCGAACGACGAGCTGAAGATCGACGGTTCCTACTTCTTCAACACCGGCAACGCCAGCCACGAGCTGAAGGTCGGTGGCCGCTACCGCAACTACGAGTCCTTCTCGGACTTCGCGTGGGGCCCGGAGAACGTGTTCGACGTGTTCTGGGGCGTCTCGATCGCCCAGCGCGGCGTCGAGGGCCCGACGACGATGGAGTACTTCTCCCTCTGGGCGCAGGACACCATCACCGTCGGCAAGGCGACGATCAACGTCGGTCTGCGCTTCGATGATCAGGAAGGCACCAACGAGGCGGTCAGCGTGCCGGCTCAGCCGTTCTTCCCGACCACGATGCCTGCCGTGTCGATCGACCAGGCGTACAGCGACTTCAGCTGGGACAGCATCCTGCCCCGCATCGGCGTGACCTACGCCTTCGGACAGGACCGCGACACCCTGCTGCGGGCGAGCTTCTCGCAGTTCGCCGATCAGCTGTCGGTCGGGCTCTCCGCCTGGACGGCCGTCACGGGTGAGGTCTACGGCTACTTCGCCGGTGGCGTCGAGTCGGGTTTCTACGCAGCGGCCGGTTTCGACCCGCTGAACCCGAACCGTTCGCCGAACACGGTCGATCCTGGCCTCGACGCTCCGGTCACCACCGAGCTCATCGCGCAGATCGAGCACTCGATCCTGCCTGAGCTGGTGGTCGGCGCGACGGTCACCATCCGCAACATCACCGACATCCTCGACTCGCGCGAGAACGTGCGCGCCGCGGGCGGTGGCCTGCGTCCGGCGACCCGTGCCGACTACGTGCTCAACCGCACGGTGAACGGCAATCTGGCGTCGAACTTCGGTGGCATCCCGTATGGCGCCCTCGGCTACCGGATCCCCTGCTACGACTCGTTCGATCCGACGCCGGGCTGCTACGCCGGTGGCTCCTACCTCTCGAACGGTGCGCGCGAGCGCAACTACGAGGGCGTCTCGGTGAACTTCACCAAGCGCCTGTCGAACCGCTGGATGGCCCGCGGCTTCTACAGCACCGGTGAGTCCGAGTGGGACGTGCCGGCCGAGTGGGCTGCCCTGAACAGCCCCACCGTCTTCCGTGGCGGTGGTCAGCGTGACGGTCAGATCTACCTCGAGCGGTCGACCGGCTCCGGCAAGGGCGAGCGCTTCCTGCAGTCGACCTGGACCGCCAACCTGAACGGCATGTATCAGGTGGCTCCGGATCGTCCGTGGGGCTTCAACATCTCGGGCAGCATGCAGGCCCGTGAAGGCCACCCGATTCCGTTCTACGACAACGTAGGCGGCGGCATCGGCAACGTCGACGTCTTCAACGGCAACACGCCGCTCGACCGGTTCCGTCTCGACGACGTGATCACGTTCGACCTGCGGTTGGAGAAGGAGTTCGCGCTCTCGAGTGCGGTCAACTTCACGTTCGGCATCGACGCCTTCAACATCACCAACGAGCAGACCGCCCTGTCGGTGCAGACCCGCACCGACTCCGGCACTGCCGGTTACCTCCAGGACAACGTGGCGCCGCGGATCTACCGCCTCGGCGTGCGGCTGGGCTGGAAGTAAGAGCTAGTTCGTAGGGACGGCGGCTGCGGCCGCCGTCCGCTACGACGAAGGCTTCGACGAGGCCGGAGGGACGCGAGTCCCCCGGCCTCTCTTCGTTTCTGGAGCGTCATGGCGGCGAAGGTCCGTGCGTCGCACGCCGACGCGAGCGCGGCCGCGCCATGGCCCCTGAGGAGCACCTTTGGGTGGCCTGTCTGGTCGCGCGCCGAGTCCACGAGCAGGATTTCTGCGTACGACAGTCAGTGATCACCTTCGTCAGCCTGCTCCTCGGTCTGGTGCTCGGGCCGCACGAGATCGAGATCGCGGTCAGCGGCCCCATCGAACGCGTCGAGCTGGTCCTCGACGGCGAGATCCGCGCGACCTGGCTCGGACCGCCCTGGAAGGCCACCGTCGATCTCGGGGCCGAGCTGGTGCCGCACCGCCTCGAGGCGGTGGGATACGACGGCGAGGGCACGGAGATCGCTCGCGCCGTGCAGCTGCTCAACCTGCCGCGACCGCAGAGCGAGGTGAGCCTGGCCCTGGAGCTCGATCCGGCCGGCCAGACCAGCACCTTCGACGTGCACTGGAGCACGGTGCTGGGAGTGGCTCCACGCGAAGTCGAGGCCTTCTTCGACGGCCGTCCTCTGGAGGCGGATCGTTTCGCAGCGATCGCGCTGCCGCCCTACGACCCGCGGCAGCTGCACTTCCTCCAGGTCGAGGTGGCCTTCTCCGAGACCCAGGTAGCGACCGCCGAGGCCACCTTCGGAGGCATCTATGCCGACACGGTGAGCAGCGAGCTCACCGCGGTGGTGCTGCGACCGCGCGACAGTGATCGCGGTGGCCGCAGTGGTCGAAGGGCCTCAACGATCGGCGTCGACTCCACCTTGCTGGTCGCCGGAGAGGAACGGTCCCCGGAGGTGGTGGAGCGCGGCAGCGGTGAGTTCGTGGTCCTGCGCGACCTCGGAGCGCGCAGCGATCTCGAGCTGCTCGCCGGCGGTGGGCTTCGCCGTTCGGTCTTCACCGAGCTCGGTGACGCCGAGATCCTGCGTCTGGTCGGCAGCGTGCCGGAGCTGCGTCGTGGACCGCAGGGTGAGTCCTGGTTGTTCCCGACCTCGGGCGAGCTCGAGGCCGGCGACGGTCGCCTGACCCGACTGCTCGCTTTCGTGGGCTGGCCCGAGGAAGGCACGCCGCGGCGCCCTCAGCAGCTGTTCCCGGCGCTGGCGATCGCCGGCGTCACCGCAGTCTCCCTCGATCGGCGGCGCATCGTGGTGCTGGTCCTCGGGCGGCCGACCGAGGCGGTGAGCGACATCTCGTCGGCCGAGCGCGTGCGTGGCTACCTCGCCGCTCTCGGCGTGCCGCTGCAGGTGTGGACCACGGCGCCGAACGAATGGGCTGCAACGGAGCACGGCTGGGGAGAGCTCGTCGACGTGTCACGGCCTTCGAGGCTGCAGAGGGCGGTGCGTGCGGCGCGCCAGGAGCTCGAGCAGCAGACGGTGGCCTGGTTCTCGGGCGCCTTCCTGCCGCAGGAGTTCGCGGCGCCGGAGGGCGCACCTTACGAGGTGGCTCGATGACCGGGTGGGGCTCCCTAGCCTCCGGCGCGCCCGACCGCGCTCGAGGCGCGCCGAGGGGCCTGCCGGCCACAGCCCAGGACCGCCCGGAGATCTGGATCCCAACGCGATACTCCGCCGGGCTTCTCCAGCGAGCTCCAGGGTCGGCGGGCACTCGGCCCACGACACGGCGCCCTGCGACGACGGTCGGCTCGCTGGGCGGCTGGACAGCGCCGCCTGGAACGTTGCGAGCCCTCGGATCCTGGCGCCGAGGTGGCGATCGCGTCGCCGCGCCGGCCTCCGGACGCGGCGTCGCCGGTCCGACGCAGAGTCGCCACTCACCGCTCCTCGGCCTGACCCTGGCCCTGATGCTGTCGGCGACCGATCTTGTGCTGGCCCAGACCCCGGAGCCCTCGTCGTCACCGCCCGAGCCGCCGCGGCGCGAGGTGCTCGGCGCTCCCGCCGCCCTGGCGCCGGGCGCTTTCGAGCGCTCTTCGGTGGTCGCGGCCGCCGGATCGGTGCTCTGGTCCGAGCCGGATCTGCGCAGCCTGCCGGTCGCGACCCTGCCGGCTCCCGCCGAGGTGGTGCTGCTGGAGACGCGCGGTGACTGGCAGAGAGTGCAGTGGGGCGAGGCGCGGGGCTGGATCTCGGTGCTGGGGCAAGGCTTGCCCGATCCTCTGCTCGGCCTCGACGAGGCGGTGACCCGCGATCAGGCGGCGCGTCGGGACGATCTGGTGCGGCGGCGACTCGAGCGCGTGCACGCCGAGATGGAGGGCGAGCAGACGCGCGACGTCGCGGGCTACCGCCTGATCACCGATCTGGCGCCGCGGGATCTCCGGCGACGCGCCGCCGAGCGGCTCCTCGGTTGCTTCGCAGGTCTCTACACGGCACGCACGGGTCTGCCCGCGAGGAGCGAATCCCCCGGCGTGGGCCGTCCTTCCGGCGGCGGTGTGGAGGTTGCCGTGGACGTCGTGGCCCTGTTCGCGCGCCAGTCGGCGTACGAGGAGTTCGTGCGCGACGAAGAGGTGCTGCTCGGCGTGGTCAGCGGCGGCCACGCGTTCCCCGGCTTCGCGGCACTGCACCTGGAGTCCGAGCTGCCGCGCGACGCTCTGGCGCTGCTGGCCCACGAGCTGGCCCATCTCGAGAACGCCCGCCGCTTCGGTCAGCGGCTGCCTGCGTGGCTCGAGGAGGGGTTGGCGGAGGAGCTCTCCTGGGCGGTGGCGGCGACCGGCGACTGCAGCCGACCGGGCGCCTTCCCGCGCCCGGAGCGGACCCAGCGCACCGGCGCCGGCCGCTCGGTGGAGATCGTCGTCACCTGGCCGGGAGACAGCGTCGAGGTGGCCTGCGCCCTGGCCGCCTGGGGCGATGCGGGACCGCCCGTCGCCGAGCTGCTGGCGCTGGATCACGAAGCTCTGATGCGGCGGCAGGACCGGCCTCGGCTCTACGCCGCGGCGGCCCTGCTGGTGCGCCTGCTGGCCGAGCAGCCCGCCCAGCTCGTCGGCGTGCGAGGGAGCGGTGCGCCGGCCCGGCAGAGCGGGCTGCACGCCATTCTCACCCTGTACCAGCGAGGCGGCGCGGGAATCGGCACCGAGGTCGTCGGCGATTCGGGAAGCGGCACACCGCCTTCCGGGGCGGTCGAGCTGCCCGTCGCCGACCTGCCGACCGCTCTACTCGGTTGGCTCCCGGAAGGCCGACGGGCCCTCGAGCCGCTGCCCGCCTGCCCCGAGCACCGTCGCTGACCCGCGGGGGCGCCCCCGAGGAAGCCCACCGGGGTGCGCCGCTTGCCGCTTATCATCGGCTGAGCCTGCGGACCCGCTGAGCCCCCTGAGCCCCTCAGCCCACTGAGCCCGCTGAGCCCCTGAACCCATCGAGCCGCCACGCGCGGGCAGTACGCCCGGCCGCAGCGATGGGGACTCGAGGAACCGACGGACCGACGCAACGCGAGGAAGATCCCGACATGCGACCGAGCGATCACGACCACCTTCGACCGACCCGCCGCCCCGGCCACCCCGCCGGAAGGCCGCTGCTGCCGGCTCTCCTGATCCTGCTGTCGACCGTTCCGCTCGCCGCCACTGTGGCTCGGGGTGAGGGGCTGGCGCTGGTCGGAGGCCGTCTGATCGACGGCTTCGGCGGCGAGCCACTCGAGAACAGCGTCGTGCTGATCGAGGGAGAACGCATCGCCGCCGTCGGCCAGGTCGGTCAGCTGGCGGTTCCCGAGGGCTGGGAGGTGGTCTCGACCGAGGGGATGAGCGTGCTGCCCGGCCTGTGGGAGATGCACGCCCACCTGATGCTGGTGGGGCACTCCGACTACGACCACTGGGACAGCACCTATCCCGACCGTTTCGGCAGTGTGATCATGCCGGCCGCCGCCGAGCAGCTGCTGCGCGCGGGAGTCACCAGCGCCCGCGACCTCGGCGCGCCGCTGGCGGAGAGCATCCAGGTGCGCGACGCGATCAACGCCGGCGAGCTGCCCGGCCCGACGATGTACGTCTCGGGCCCCTTCCTGCAGAAGGAGCCGTATCCCGGCACCGAGGCGTTCCGCTGGGGAGTCGACGGCCCGGAGGACGCCCGCGCCAAGGTGCGCCGACTCGCGGACGCCGGCGTCGACCTGATCAAGATGATCGACCAGGACCAGATGACGATGGACGAGGTGCGCGCGATCGTCGACGAGGCGCACGCTCGCGGGCTGCAGGTCATCGGACACTCCCACCGGCCGGAGGAGATCCGCCGCGGCATCGAGGTCGGAGTCGACTGCTTCGAGCACACCGGTCTGGGCACCATGCCGGAGTACCCCGCCGACGTCTTCGAGCTGATGAAGTCGCGCGCCGACAAGCTCTTCTGGACGCCGACGCTGACTCCGCTCTACCTCTACGAGTACACCCGCGACAACCCCGAGCGCATCGACGACCCGCGCTGGCGCCGCGGGCTGCCGGATGAGATCGCCGAGGACGTGCGCCGCTCGCTCGACCACCTCGAGCGGCTCGACTACTACCAACTGATTCCCAAGCGCCGGCCGACCCTCAAGCGGAAGTTCGAGCAGCTCAGAGAGAGCGGCGTGGTGCTGCTGATCGGGACCGACAGCGGCGTTCCGCTCACCTTCCACAGCGACTCCACCTGGCGCGAGATGGACCTCTGGGTGCGCGAGCACGGCATGGATCCGATGGCGGTGATTCAGGCCGCCACCTACTGGCCGGCGGTGGCGCAGCGCGTCATCGACGACTTCGGAACCGTCTCGGAGGGCAAGTACGCGGACGTGATCGCGGTGCGCGGCGACGTGCTGCGCGAGATCAACCTGCTGCAGGACGTCGATCTGGTGGTCAAGAAGGGTCGCAGGATCCGCTGACCCGCCCACGAGCCCCCGGGGAGCTGGCGCAGTCAAAGCTCCCGAAGGCCTTGGGGATCGGGAGCGGCCCATCCGAAGCCACGGCGGCAACGAACCTCGAAGCGTGAAGAGAGCCACAGAGACATCCCGGCGATCCGAGCCTCGACGGCGGCCCCGGCGGCCGGGCAGCGCTGCTGCAGGCCGCGCGCACTGGAGGCAGCTCGCAGCAGGAGCGCTGCTGGTGCTCCTGTCCGGCATCGCGATGGCGAGACCGCCGTCAGGAGCTGCTGTGGACTCCGCAGGCTCCGACCTCCACCCCGGCCTCGAGATCCTCCTCCGTCAGCCGCTGTCGTTCTCGCCGCTCAGCGCCTCGGACCTCGACACGTTGTGGACCGTCTGGGAGCCCGCCGAGCGGGAGCGCGCGGCGGCGGCGAGTGCCGAGGAGCGTCGACGGATGACCTTCGAGCGCTACGGCCTGGTCGATCGCGGCGCCATCGACGACTCGGGGCTGCCGCTCGGCTACGCCTCCGACGATCAGGGGCGCCTGTACCCCAACTGCCTCTCCTGCCACGGCGGCTCGATCGCCGGCCTCACCATCCCCGGTATCGGCAACAACCGACAGGACCTCGCCGGTCTGGTCGGTGACCTCGCGGCGCTGCGCGCCGAGCGCGCCGGCGGCGACCCGGAGGCCGCCAGGCGCGGCGCGACGCTGGGCTTTCCGCTCAACTTCTCGCGTGGCACCACCAACGCGACGATGTACAGCATCCTGCTCGGATCGATGCGCGACGAGAACCTCGACCAGGTGATGCCGCCGCGGCTCTCTCAGGAGTTCGTGCACAACAGCATCGACGCGCCACCGTGGTGGCACTTCGCGAAGAAGTCGCGCATCTACTGGGACGGCATGGCGCCGAAGACCGGCCGCACGCTGATGCAGTTCGCCATGGCGCCGGGGCTGAGCGGCGAGGCCATCCGCTCGTGGGAGGACGAGTTCGAGACCATCCGTTCCTACATCGAGAGTCTCGAGCCGCCGCCCTTCCCCGGCGACATCGATCGCGACCTCGCCGCGCGCGGTCGGCAGGCCTTCGAGGCGGTCTGCTCGCGTTGCCACGGCACCTACGACCCCGAGGGCTCCGACGTCTACCCGGAACGGGTGGTCAGTCCGGAGGAGGTCGGCACCGACACGACTCGGCTGGAGGCGATCAGGCCCGAGTCGAAGCAGAGGTACAACCGGAGCTGGTTCTCCCACTACGGGCGGCATCCGGTGCTGGTCGACACCGAGGGTTACGTGGCGCCGCCGCTCGACGGCATCTGGGCCACCGCGCCCTACCTGCACAACGGCAGCGTGCCGACGCTCTGGCACCTGCTGCATCCCGACCAGCGCCCCGTCGTCTGGCGGCGGCGCACGGGACACGACGGCGAGGCGGGAGTCCTCGGCGGCGACTACGACGCGACACGGCTGGGACTGCTCGTCGCCGAGCTGGAGGCGGTGCCTCCAGGCACCACCGGAGGCGAGGCGCGGGAGTACTACGACACCGCTCTGGCCTCGCAGAGCGCCGAAGGCCACCGCTTCCCCCTGCTGCTGACGGAGGAGCAGCGGCGCGCCGTCCTCGAGTACCTCAAGACGCTCTGAGCCGTAGCGAAGAGCTCACGGGTTCGCCGCGCGCTCGCCGCCCGCCCGGCTGTGGCCTGCGCCGTGGGCTTGGCCGCTCGGCCCATCGATCCCTCTGCTCCGTGTCGGACGATCGCCGACAAGTCTCTGGGGCGATCGCGGATACGTTCGTAGGTGGCGTCTCCCGTACGCTGCGCGGATGAGCGAGTGCCCCGACCCTCTGCTCGGCATGGGAGCGACACGTCGTGTCGGTCCGCCCGAGCCGTCTCGCGAGCCGGTGACACCGACAGCGGGCCCGGTCGTCGACGCCGATCGGCCCGATCCGCGCGAGGAGAGTCTGTCGATCCCTCCGGTGGCGCGTCAGATCGCCCTGGCGGCCGTCTCTCTCGGGTCGGCCGGAGGCCGGCGGGGGACGGGATCGCCAGGCGGGCCCCGCGATCCCGCGAGCCGGTCCGCGGGCTGGCGTTGGGCTCGGAACCGATGGGTGGTGCGCGCCATCACGGTCTCGTTCTCGTCGGCCTTCTCCTGGCTGCTCGCTCTGCTTCTGGCTCCGCGCTTCGCGCCCACGGCCGCGGTCATCGGCGCCCTGTGCTCGGCGGCTACGGCGGTGCTCGTCGATCGCCTGGTCGCCGGCTACCGCGACATCATCCGCAAGCAGAACGGTCGCCTGGCCGATCAGGTCGCCGAGCTCGAGCGTGGCAACGGTCTGCTGGTCGACAGCAATGCCGAGCTACGCGCCTTCGCGCACACCGTCGCCCACGATCTGAAGAGCCCGATCACGGCGCTCCTGCTGGAAGCCGAGATGCTCTCCCAGGTGCTCGACGCGCCGTCTCCGAACGCATCTGAGGCTCGTCGGGGTGCGGCCGAGCTCGCCGCCGCGGGACGCACGATGGCGGCGATCGTCGACGACCTGCTGCTGCTCGCGAGTGTCAGTCAGGAGGAGGTCGAGCTGCGGCCTCTCGACATGACCTCGATCCTGCAGCGGGCGGTGGCGAGACTGCGTGCCGAGATCGAGGCCTCGGGAGCTCGCCTCTCCCTGCCGACCGAGCTGCCGAGCGCGGTGGGCTATCCGCCGTGGATCGAGCAGGTGTGGGTGAACTACCTGAGCAACGCCATCAAGTACGGCGGCGACGGTCAGGGCGCCGCGATCATCGAGGTCGGCGCGCTGCGGCGGGAGGGATGGGTGGACTTCTGGGTGCGCGACCACGGTACCGGGATCGCCGCGAACGATCGCCATCGGCTCTTCCAGGAGTTCACCCGCCTCGACGCTGGGCGTTGCGATGGCCACGGGCTCGGGCTCTGGATCGTGCGGCGCATCGTCGAGCGACTCGGCGGAACGGTGGGAGTCGACAGCCGGGTCGGCGAAGGAAGCACCTTCTCCTTCCGGCTCCCGGTCGCCCGCGGCCTCACGGCCGACGAGGGAACAGGCCTTGCCAGTGGCAGGCCGGGCTCGCGCCAGGACGCACCGCACGTCGCCGCAGAGCGAGCCGGGCGCCGCGTCGCCTGAGCGGTGTGAAGTCGGACGGTGCGATCCTCGGGTCCAGCGCGCCGGTGAGCCGCTCCCCGAAATCGCTCAGAGGATGCTGGTCTCGCCGTCCGGCCACTCGATACGGATGCCGCTGGCGGAGCGGCCGTCGGAGGCGAGGCGGATCTGCTCGAGGTCGTAGAGCACGTGTCCCTCGCCACGCTCGGCGATCAGGCCGGCGAAGTGCTGGCGCAGCTTTTCGAGGCGAGCCAGCAGCGCCTCGCTCTCCATCTTGTCGAGCACCGGCCGAACCCGGTTCTCGAGCTCGCCCTCGTCGAGCTCGACGAGACGCCGGTAGAGGGTGGCCTCGATCGTGTGCACTCCGCCGACACCGTCGATCCTGGTGCTGCGCAGGAACGAGCGGGTGTGGTCGATGAACCAGAGCCTGCCGGAGGAGTCGAAGAGCTCGTTGTTGAGATGCCGATCCCAGTTGCCGACCAGCAGGTCGAAGACCCGCATGATCTGGCGCTGGTGGTAGGCGACCGGGACGCTGGCCCCTTCCTCGAGGAGCTCGGCGCCAGTGGCGGCGTTCTCGATCCACAGCTGCAGAGAGCCGTCACGGCCGCCGATCTTGCGCCGCACCGTCGGTGGCACCCGTCCGAGGCCCAGAGACCGATCCACTTCGTAGGCGGCGATCTCGAACAGATGGGAGTCGCGCTTGGCGAACGGGCTCGGCCGGGTGCCGTAGGCGCGCCCGCCGATCACTTCGTCGACCGAGCGGAAGACCGCGTGCGCCCGGATCAGGCCGAGCTCCGGCCAGGTCGCCTCGAGGGTGACCTTGCGCACCCCGGTCGATCCCTTGCCGAGGAGCTTCGAGGAAACGACCTCGGCCTCGCGCAGGAAGCGCTCCACCTGCTCGGGATCGGTGAAGGGGAGCGACTCACCGTCGGGACCCTGCCAGGCGCGATCGACGTCGAAGAGGGCTGGCGCGAGATCGATCGGCAGCTCCGGTGTCGCGGCGGCGGCTGCCGTGAGCGGCAGCAGGAGGGCGAGCACGCAGGCGATCGCCGCCGCGAGACTCAGCGCACTCAGCGCACTCAGCGCGGTCATTCGGGACCGGCGAGGCTCGCAGGTCGTCGAGCCAGGAGTTACGGGAGCGTCCTCTGTGATGTGCGACTTCAAGTGTCCTCGCTTCCTGTCGGATGCACTGGTTCCTTCGCCGGGGAGACGGGTGCCCTGCGCGTGCAGGATGCGGCTCCCCGGTGACCACCGCACCGGCCTGCTCGATCGTCCCCCGTGGACGCTGCCGGTGATCTCGAATCCGTCGCGCCTGCGATCGTCGCCGTTCGCTTCTACCCTGGTCTTGCCTGCGAGCTTCTGTTGGTGCTGCCGAGTTGCAGCGCGGCGGAGACCTCCGGGCGTCGGCGGCGACCGCCTCTGACGGTCGTTGTAAGTTACGAACGAGTTGCCCGCACGTTCCGAAAGAGGGCCCAGCTTCTACCGGTCGGTAGGTCGGAGGTGACGAGGCGTCCGTGGAGGAGGATGGATCGCGCTGCGCCCGGCCGCGGCCAGGCGAGCGGGACCGTTCGGGAACCAGCGGAGATGCGAGACGACCTGGATCGGATCGGCGGCGAGCACGACCGGCGCTTCGCTGCCGGCGCCGGCGCCGGCGGCCTGAGCGCGCAGCTGCGCTCGATCTTCGAGCAGGCGGTGGCTGCGGTCGACCCGGCCGAGGCGGTGGATCGCGAGCTGCTGCCGCTCGCCGCCGCCGGGCACCCCCTGGGGCGACGCTGTGGCGTGCTCGCGGTGGGCAAGGGGTCGCTCGCCATGTGGCGGGCCGCCCGCGCGCAGCTCGAGCCGAGGAGGGTGTGGTGCGCGCCGCACGCTCTGGTCGTCAGCCACGTCGACACCGGCGAGGTACCGCTCAGTGACGGTCCCGACGTGCTGGCGGGAGTGATCCACCGGGTCGCCGAGCATCCGGTGCCGGGCTCCGGCGGCGTCGCTGCCGCGGCGGCGCTCGAGCGGGCAGTCGGCGAGTGGCGCTGCACCGGCTGGCTGGTGCTGCTGTCCGGCGGAGCCTCGGCGCTGCTGCCGTCGCCGTGCCCGGGGATCACCCTCGCGGACAAGCAGAGAACCACCGAGTTGCTGCTGGGCTCCGGCGCCTCGATCGAGGAGCTGAACACGGTGCGGCGACATCTGTCGAAGCTCAAGGGTGGCGGGCTGGCGCGTCTGTTGTCGCCGGCCCCGGTGCTCGTGTTGGCGGTCTCCGACGTCGTCTCGGGCGGACTGTCGGCGCTCGCAAGCGGTCC
The DNA here is from genome assembly GCA_003388555.1 of Acidobacteriota bacterium. Lineage (GTDB taxonomy): Bacteria > Acidobacteriota > Thermoanaerobaculia > Multivoradales > Multivoraceae > QQVD01. The sequence goes on from QQVD01000033.1 coordinate 45,280, forward strand.
CCTGACCGCCGATACGACCACCTTCGCTGACGCCCTCGCGATCGTCCGCGACCGCCTCGGTGGGCGCGTGCCGGAGGCAGTGCTGCGACTTCTCGAAGACGGCGCCCGCGGCGAGCTCGAGGAGAATCCCGGCCCCGGCGACCCGGTGTTCGATCGCGTCGAGCATCGGGTGGTGGCCGACAACCGTCTCGCCGTCGCCGCCGCGGCGGCGCGCTGCGAAGAGCTCGGCTACCGCCCGGTGGTGGCGCCGCATCCCCTCTGCGGCGAGGCAAGCGACGCGGCGCGGCTGGTGGCGCGGGCGATGCAGCGCGCCGCTGAGCGCGTCGTCGATGCCGCGGAGGCCTCGCGCCGGAGCGGTGTCGCCCTGGTGTTCGGAGGTGAGACGACGGTGACGGTGCGCGGCGACGGCCTCGGTGGCCGCAACCAGGAGCTGGCGCTCGCCGTCGCGCTCGAGCTCGAGCGCGAGCCCCCGCGCAGGCCGCCGGATCGACCGTGGGCGTTGCTGGCGGCGGGCACCGACGGTCGCGACGGTCCCACCGCGGCGGCCGGTGCCGTGGTCGACGGCGACAGCCTGAGGAAGATGCGCTCCGCCGGCGTCGATCCGGCCGTCGCACTGGCGCGCAACGACAGCCACCGCGCCCACGCCGCGGCCGGCGCCCTGTTCGTGACCGGCGCCACCGGCACCAACGTTGCCGACCTCACCGTCGCGCTGCTGCCGGCACCGGCCGGTTGACTCGTCCAGGCGCCTGCGTGAAGGTAGGTGGGGGCCGGCGACGACGGGTCGATGAAGATGCCGCCGGGCGCTACGCCAGCGAGATCGCTGCTTCGCCAGCCATTCGCCGTCCGCCGGGGCACCCTTTCGTGACGAAGAGCCGTCACGGTGGTCGCGACGGTCGCGGCCACGGCGGAGCGCCGGCCAACACGAATCGAGAGCGAGTCGCCTGCGCGAATGCGCAGCGCGGCAGATCGGAGAGAGAGCTGTGAGAGTCGGACTGGTGGGATGGCGCGGCATGGTGGGATCGGTGCTGCGCGAGCGGATGCAGGAGGAGGGCGACTTCGAGGGGCTGGAGGTCACGTACTTCACCACCTCGCAGGTCGGCGAGGAGGGGCCCGTGCCGGGCACCGAGCTGCACGACGCCCACGACCTCGAGCGGCTCGCGCGCCACGACGTGGTGATCACCTGCCAGGGCGGCGACTACACAGAGGCGGTGTATCGACCGCTGCGAGAGACCGGCTGGGACGGATACTGGATCGATGCCGCGTCCACCCTGCGCCTCGACCCGGACGCGGTCGTGGTGCTCGATCCGGTGAACGCCGAGGTGATCGATGCCGCCCTCGAGCGGGGCGTGCGCACTCTGGTCGGAGGCAACTGCACCGTCAGTCTGTTGCTGATGGCGGTGGCGCCGCTGCTGCGGCGGGGCTGGGTCGAGTGGATCTCGACCATGACCTACCAGGCGGCCTCCGGAGCGGGGGCCGCCGCGATGCGCGAGCTCGCCGAGCAGATCCGCCGCCTCGGAGCCGGGTTCGAGGCTCCGCTCAGCGCCGCGGATGCCTCGCCGCTCGATCTCGACGCAGTCACCGCGAAGCTGCAGCGGGGCGGTCTGCCCTGCGACGAGCTCGGCGCGCCGCTCGCCGGCAACCTGCTGCCCTGGATCGATCGAGCGATGCCCGGCGGCCAGACCCGCGAGGAGTGGAAGGCGCAGGTCGAGTGCCACCGCATCCTCGACCTCGAGCGACCGGTGCCGATCGACGGTGTCTGCGTGCGAGTCGGCACGATGCGCTGCCACGCCCAGGCGCTGACCATCAAGCTGCACGAGGCGGTCGAGCTGGAGGAGATCGAGGCGGTGCTCGGCTCGGCGCATCCTTGGGCCGAGGTCGTGCCCAACACCCGCGAGGCGACGCTCGAGCGACTGCATCCGGCGGCGGTCACCGGCACGCTGCAGGTACCGGTGGGCCGCCTGCGCACGATGCTGCAGGGGTCCGAGTACCTCGCGGCGTACACGGTGGGCGACCAGCTGCTCTGGGGTGCGGCCGAGCCGCTGCGCCGCGCTCTGGCGATCCTGCGCCGGCGCGCGGGCGCTGGAGGCTCCGCTGCCTCGCCCGCCGCCGAGCTGGCGCCCAGCGGATCGGCTGCACCTTGAACGCCGTGAACGCAGAGGCGGGCGGCGCCGACGATCCGCCGGTCGCCGGCGGCTGTCACTGCGGCGCGGTGCGCTTCGAGGTCGACCTCGATCGCGCCCAGGACCTCGATGGCGAGGGCAGGCTGCGGCTCACCGAGTGCAACTGCTCGATCTGCTCGGCCACCGGCTTCCTGCACTGGATCGTGCCGGCGAGTCGGTTCCGCCTGCTCGCCGGCGAGCAGGCCCTCACCGAGTACCGCTTCGGTACCGGAGCGGCGCGACACCTCTTCTGTTCGCGCTGTGGCGTCAAGTCCTTCTACGTGCCGCGCTCACATCCCGACGGTTTCAGCGTCAACGCGCGCTGCGTCTCGCTCGAGGACCATCCGAGCATCCACGAGCTGGTGGCGGAGCCGTTCGACGGCCGGCAGTGGGAGGAGAACATCGCGGCGCTGCACGAGAAGGAGCGCTGGCGCTGAAGCCGGCTGGTGGTCCAGGTCCGGCCTCCCCGGGATCCTGGTGACGGTCATCGTGATTTCGTAGGCAGCCGAGTCGGAGGGAACGGCTCGGCACGACGGGCCGGTCCGCTCCTTCTGTCCAGGGGCTTTGATCCGCTCAGCCCAGGTGGGCGAACACGGTACGACCCGGGTACTCGGCCTGGCTGGCCAGCTCCTGCTCGATGCGCAGCAGCTGGTTGTACTTCGCCACCCGATCCGAGCGGGCGGGGGCGCCGGTCTTGATCTGCCCGGTGTTCAGCGCCACCGCGAGGTCGGCGATGGTGGTGTCCTCGGTCTCTCCGGAGCGATGGCTCATCACCACCGTCCAGCCGGCCCGCTGGGCCAGCTCGACCGCCTCGATGCTCTCGGTCAGGGTGCCGATCTGGTTGACCTTGCAGAGCAGCGAGTTGCAGGCGCGGCGGTCGATGGCGCGGCGGATGCGCCTGGTGTTGGTGACCAGGAGGTCGTCACCGACCAGCTGCACGCGGTCGCCGATGCGCTCGACCAGGCTCTGCCAGCCGGCCCAGTCGTCCTCGGCCATGCCGTCCTCGATCGAGACGATCGGATACTTCTCCGCCCACTGCGCCCAGAGGTCGACGAGCTCGGCCGACTCGAGCTCGCGGCCCTCGATCTCGAGCACGTAGCGGCCGGTCTTCTCCGAATAGAGCTCGCTCACGGCAGGATCGAGCGCGATGAAGAGGTCCTCGCCGGGACGGTATCCGGCCGCTTCGATCGCCTCGAGGATCACCTCGATCGCCTTGACGTTGCCGCCGAGAGCGGGGGCGAAGCCGCCCTCGTCGCCGGTGTTGGTCGAGTAGCCGCCCTCGTGCAGCACCTTCTTGAGAGAGTGGTAGACCTCGACTCCGGCGCGCAGCGCCTCGCCGAAGGTGTCGAAGCCGGTCGGCATCACCATGAACTCCTGGAAGTCGGTGCTGCCGGCGGCGTGCTTGCCGCCGTTGAGGATGTTGAGCATCGGCACCGGCAGGGTGCGGGCTCCGACGCCGCCCAGGTAGCGGTAGAGCGGCAGGTCGGACTGGTTCGCCGCCGCGTGCGCCACCGCCAGGCTGACGCCGAGGATGGCGTTGGCGCCGAGACGGGCCTTGTTGTCGCTGCCGTCGAGATCGATCAGCCGGCGGTCGATCGCCACCTGGTCGCGCACGTCGAGCGCCACGATCTCCGAGGCGATCGGGCCGTTGACGTTGGCCACCGCGGTGCGCGTGCCCTTGCCGCCGTAGCGGCGACGCTCGGTGTCGCGCAGCTCCACCGCCTCGTGGGCGCCGGTCGAGGCGCCGCTGGGCACTGCGGCGCGGCCGATCACGCCCGAGGCCAGGGTGACCTCGACCTCGATGGTGGGGTTGCCTCGGGAGTCGAGGATCTCGCGGCCGATGACGGATTCGATCGTGGTCGGCATGAGAGCTCCGCTGGATAGGTCTGTGGCGTGAGAGGTGTGGCGCGGGAAGGTCGGGAGCTGCCCGAGTGAGCCGATGGTGCCTGGCGCGCCGGCTTTCGGGGACGGCTGCGGGAGAGCCCGGCCTCTGGGCCCGCCGCCGGAGCGAGCGGTCGCATCGCGCGGACGCGGCGCGAGAGTGGGGCGCGGGGGCGAGGGCGGGCGGACGCCCCGCGAGGATGGGACGGAGGTGCTGCCTGCGGTCGGTCGCGGACGCCGTCGCTTGCAAGTCGGCGGGGGCCGCCGGTCGGAAAAATAGCAGAGCCGACGGCGCAGATCCGGCGACCTCAGAGGCTCCGGCCCACGCGCCGAGATCCCGGGTGAGGCTCGCTCGAGCCACCAGCTCGGTCGCGGTCGGTGGCTCCGGCTCTGGTTAGACTGCCGCTGATGGGAAGAGATCAGAGCCCGGCGAGCATCCGCCGCATCGGCATCACGACCGGGGGCGGCGACGCCCCGGGCCTCAACGCGGTGATCCGGGCCGCGACTCTCGCTGCGCTGCATCGCGGCTGGGAGGTCACCGGCATCCTCAGGGGCTACGCCGGGCTGTTCGACACCAGCCAGACGATGAGCCTCGATCGTCAGGCGGTGCGGGGCATCGCCCACCTCGGCGGCACCATCCTCGGCAGCCAGAGTCGCGGCCGGCCGTTCACCGTCTACGAGGAGCGGGCCGACGGCGGGCGGGTCGAGCACGATCGCACGCCCGAGGCGCTCGCCGGCTACCGGGCGCTCGGTCTCGACGCCCTTATCGCGGTGGGAGGCGACGGCTCGATGCAGCTCGCCCACCACCTCTCGCAGCACGGCGTGCGTGTGGTCGGAGTGCCGAAGACCATCGACAACGACCTCAGCGGCACGGTGGTGACCTTCGGCTTCGACACCGCGGTCTCGGTGGCGACCGAGGCGGTCGATCGCCTGCACACCACGGCGGCTTCGCACGAGCGCGTCTTCGTCATCGAGCTGATGGGCCGCTATGCCGGTTGGATCGCGCTGCACGCCGGCCTGGCCGGCGGCGCCGACGTCATCCTGCTGCCGGAGATCCCGTACCGCGAGGAGTCGATCTACGAGAAGATCCGCGAGCGCGAGGCCCGCGGTCGGCACTTCAGCATCGTGGTGGCGGCGGAGGGAGCGCGGCCGGTGGGCGGCGAGGTGACCCGCGTCGAGGAGGGCGGCGCACCGGGAGCGAACGTACGCCTCGGGGGCATCGCCAAGCGACTGGAACGTCAGATCCAGGAGAACACCGGCAAGGAGACGCGCTCGCTGGTCCTCGGTCACCTGCAGCGCGGCGGCTGGCCGACGGCCCGCGACCGGGTGTTGTCGCTGCGTTTCGGCGCCGCCGCGGTGCGGGCGCTCGAGGCGGGCGAGAGCGGCGTCATGGTGGCGGTCGACCCGCCGGACGTGCGCACCGTGTCGCTGGCCGAGGCGACGTCGCGGATGAAATGCGTCCCGGTCGACGGTGACACCGTGCGCTCGGCACGCGACCTCGGCATCTGCCTCGGCGACTGAGCGCGACCGACGAGGAAGGCGGGGAACGAGCGAGATGGGTCTCTACGAGCGCTACCTGCTGCCGCGGCTCATCCACCTGGCCTGCGGCATGGAGCCGATCATGGAGCAGCGTCGCCTGATCGTGCCCCGGGCCAGCGGCGAGGTGCTCGAGATCGGCGCCGGGTCGGGCCTCAACTTCGCCTCCTACGACCGCCAGCGGGTGCACCGGCTCTGGGCTTTGGAGCCGTCGGCGGAGATGGTCGAGCTGGCGCGTCGCAAGGGACGGATCGACGGATTGCGCTGCGACTTCGTCGAAGCAGGCGCCGAGGAGATCCCGCTAGCCGACGCTTCGGTCGACACCGTGGTGCTGACCTACACCCTGTGCACGATCCCTCGGCCCGAGCCGGCGCTGCTGGAGATGCGACGGGTGCTGCGGCCCGGCGGCCGGCTGCTGTTCTGCGAGCACGGACGGGCGCCGGACGTCGGTGTGCGGCGCTGGCAGCGGCGCATCGAGCCGCTGTGGAAGCGACTCGCCGGCGGCTGCCACCTGACCCGCGACGCACCCCAGTTGCTGCGCGAGGCCGGCTTCGATCTCGCGGAGCTCGAGCACGGCTACCTGCCCGGCCTGCGGGCGATGACCTTCAACACCTGGGGCGAGGCGCGGCCCGCCGTGGCCTGATCGCCGTGGGCGCGAAGGATCCGGTCAGTGCGGGCCTGCTGCTCTTCCGCCGCTCCGCCACGACGACGGATGGCGAGGGAGAGGGATCCTCAGGCATGGCTTCCGGCGAGCAGCTGAGAGTGCTCCTCGGGCACCCGGGCGGCCCCTACCACGCGCAGCGGGATCTGGGGGCCTGGAGCGTGCCGAAGGGGCTGGTCGAGGACGGCGAGGACGCGCTGCAGGCGGCGAGGCGGGAGTTCGAGGAGGAGACGGAGCTCGCGCCTCCGGTCGACCCGCGGTGCTATCTCGATCTCGGCTCGGTGCGGTATCGCAACGGCAAGACGGTGCGCGCCTGGGCGTTCGAGGGCGAGTGCGACCCGGCCGCCCTGCGCAGCAACACGATCGCCATCGAGTGGCCTCCGCGCAGCGGCCGCAGCCTCGAGATCCCCGAGATCGATCGTTTCGAGCTGTTTCCGCTGGCCGAGGCGGAGCGGCGGATCCTGACCGCCCAGCGACCGCTGCTCGAACGTCTCGTCGAGCGGCTGCGTGCGGGCGATTGACGACGAGTTCGCGGCGCGCTCTGCTCTCGACAGCCGACGGGGCTGCGGGTAGCGTGCAGCGGCCGTGCTCCGCGAGTCGGATTCGATCGCGCGGAGCCTTCAGCGCGCCCGTTGGTTGGATCAGGCAGTGGAACGGGAGGTTCGATGGCCGTCACCCGAGTGTTGACCCAGAGCGAAGTGCGCCGTTGTCTCGAGATGGCCGAGGCCGTCCCGGCGGTCGAGGCGGCGTTCGCTGCCCACGGACGAGGCGAGACCCAGATGCCGGTCAAGGTCTACCTCGACCTGGTGAAGTACGACGGCGACTTCCGCGCGATGCCGGCCTATCTCGACGGTTCGGCCGGCGTGAAGTGGGTGAACGCACACCCCCACAACCCCGAGCGTCACGGTCTGCCGTCGGTGCTCGGCATGTACATCCTGTCGGACCCGAAGACGGCTCTGCCCCTGGCGGTGATGGACGCGACCTACCTGACCGCGGCGCGCACCGGCGCCGCCGCGGCGGTCGCGGCCAGGCACCTGGCGAGGGAGCCCGAGCGCATCGGCTTCATCGGCTGCGGGGTGCAGGCTCGCACCATGCTGGCGGCCCTTCGGGTCGTCTACAGCGGCGACTTCGAGGTCCTCGCCGCCGACCGCTCCGACATCGCCGCGCAGCGCTTCGCCGCCGAGGTCCACGGACGCGCCGTGACTCTCGAGGAAGCAGCTGGATGCGACATCGTCTGCACCGCGACCCCGTCGCGGCAGCCGGTGGTCCGGCGCGACTGGATCCGCCCCGGGACCCACATCAACGCGATGGGCGCCGACGCGCACGGCAAGCAGGAGCTGGAGGCCGCGATCCTGCTCGACGCCAAGGTGGTGGTCGACGACTGGGAGCAGGCCGGCGAGAGCGGTGAGGTCAACGTGCCGCTCGATCAGGGCGTGCTCGAGCCGGATCAGATCCACGCCACGCTGGGCGCCATCTGCGCCGGCAACAAGGAGGGGCGCGCCTCGCGGGAGGAGATCACGGTCTTCGATTCGACCGGTCTCGCGGTACAGGACGTGGCGCTGGCGCGCCTGGTGTACGAGCGAGCGGCTGCCGACGACGTGGGTCGTGAAGTCGACTTCTCGCAGTGAGCCGGTCGGCGCCGGCCGCAGCCGGACTCCCGGAGGTGACGCCAGGCGCTTCGACAGCCGTCGCCTCGCCGCCGCCCTGCGCCGGATCCGCCGTCGCCTCGAAGGCACTGCGCCGCCGGTCGTCACGCTGATCGCCGAGGCCGACCGCGATCCTTACAAGGTCCTCTTCTCGACCCTGCTCAGCGCCCGCACCAAGGACGAGACCACCGCGGCGGCGTCGGCCCGCCTCTTCGCGGCCGCCCCGGATGCCCGGAGTCTCGCTCGCTTGGCCGCCTCCGAGGTCGCCGAGCTGATCTATCCGGTGGGCTTCTATCGCACCAAGGCCAGGAACGTGGTCGCCGCGGCCCAGATGCTGCTCGAGCGCTTCGCCGGTGAGGTGCCCGAGACCATCGACGAGCTGATCGAGCTGCCGGGCGTCGGGCGCAAGACCGCCAACCTGGTGCTCACCGAGGCCTTCGAGAGACCGGCGATCTGCGTCGACACCCACGTGCACCGGATCTGCAATCTGTGGGGCTACGTCGACACCGCGGATCCGCAGGCCACCGAGATGGCACTGCGGGCCAAGCTGCCGCGGCGACACTGGATCGATCTCAACAAGACCCTCGTGTCGTTCGGTCAGCAGGTCTGCACTCCGACCAGTCCGTGGTGCAGTCGCTGTCCGGTCGCCGAGTGGTGTCCGAGGATAGGGGTCGGCCGGACGCGTTGACAGACTTCGGGTCCAACCTGGACGCCGTGACTCCGCCCGCGGTGTCGGCGAGGGCTCGCCGAAGAGCGTTGCGCCCGGACCGGGTATCCACAGCGTCCTCCGCAGGGGATCCGCGCCCGCGGCGGGTGTTTTTCACAACCCAGGCCGGCGTTCCACAGGGATCTCCACACGGTCTTCCGCAGCGGTGGGCGAGATCTTCCGCAGCTCTCGAGGGCTTTCCGCCACGGATTCCTGCCGCGGCTCCACACCTTTTCCACAGGCGCGGGCGAGGACCACGCCGGCAGGCTCGGGAGAGGGGCAGAAGCGCGGGAGACGCCGTCCACAGGGTTTTCCACAGCAGCCGCGCCGGCAGAGCCCGCCATCCGGCGGGCTCAGCGGGCGGCGTCGTGCGAGGAGATCACGGAGCCAGCGCGGCTGCCTGTGGATACTCGGGTCGGATGTCCACTGGCACGTCGTCGAGCCTGGCGATGGCGCCCTCGAGCGCGGGCGTGGCGATGCCGTAGCGGTCGAGGAAGGCGGCGGTGCCGGCGTAGTCGCCGGTCGCCTGCAGCATCAGCATCTCCCGCAGCAGCGCCTCGATGCCGGCAGGGAAGAGCTCCGAATCGACGCGGAACCGGCCCTCCTCGTCGACCACCAGGGAGCCGTGCTCCAGAAGGTAGTTGAACTGGGAGACCACGCCGCGGCCGTGCGCCTCGTGCAGCCCGAAGCGGGCCGAGCGGAAGAGCCCGGCGACGTAGGTCGGCTCGAGGGTGGCGCGCAGCGAGTTGTCGATCTCGCCGCTGTCGATGAGCCTCAGGATGTTGTAGACCCCCATCACGTCCGCCTTGGCCTCCTCGAGGGTGGAGTAGAGGTCGCGCAGCTCGAGCCGCACCTCGGTGTCGCGCCCGTCCTTGCGGATCTTGCCGGGGCCGAGGCCGTGGCTGAGCTCGTGGTGCAACACCTCGGCGAAGAACGCCTCGAAGGAGACCTGCTCGGCCTGCTCGCCGGAGAGCACCCGCTGGGCGATCGGCACCAGGATCTTCTCGTACTTGGCCCGCATGACGTTGCGCAGCAGCACCTTCTTGGACCCCTTCTCCTCGCGCACCCGCTCGTCGTTGGGCAGGTTGAAGGCGGTGGTCTGCACACCGGCCTTGCTGTCGCCGCCGACGAAGACGACATCGACGACCCGCATCGGGCTCTCGGTGCCGCGCTGCAGGTTCTTGTGCTCGTCGGGGATCGGCAGGCCGCGTTCCAGCGTCGGCAGCAGCGCCTTGAAGCGCTCCAGCTCTGCCGACTGCTGCGGCAGGTCGACGGTGACGAAGGCCTCGAAGGCCGCCTTGTAGCCGAACAGCGAGTCCTCGTAGACCTCGTAGGGGCCGATGGTGACCTCGACCGGGGCGTCGAGGTCCATCCAGGCGAGGTCGCTCTCGTAGTAGTCGTCGCTGGCGAAGGCGTCGGCACGCAGCTCGAGGTAGCGGCGCAGCGACGCGTTCCCGGTGCTCGCGGCGGCGCTGCGCAGCAGGGCGGCCGCGGGCTCGAGCCATTCGCGGTAGACCACCGAGTACGGCTCGGCCACCAGGCCCGCCTCGGGCCCGCGCCGCACCACGGTGTACAGGGAGGTCATCGCCTCGGCCTGTTCTGGATGCTCGGCGATCCAGCCTTCGAGCTCCTCCCTGGTCAGGTCGGTGGGGTAGTAGCCCGCTCCTGGTGGGTGCGGCGGTGCGCCGTCGACGAAGGGGTGCATGTCGTCGAGGCGATCCCATGGACCGAAGTTGACCTCGAAGTACTCCCGCACGGGTGGTGGCGCGTCGGCGAGCGCGGCACGCATCTGTGGGTTCTCGGTCCACACCTGGCGCAGGAAGACCTCGTCCATCAGCCGGGCGGCGCGGATCAGATCCCCGAGCACTGCACGTTCGGAACCAGGTACCCCGGAGAGGTCGGCATCCAGAGAGGTCGGCTCGAACTGCGCCAGGCGTTCCTCGACCGGCGGCTGCAGTCCGGCGTCGGGCCCGGCGTCGGCCGCCGCGCCCTCGCCGGTGGCGTCGCCGCCGCAGCCGGTGAGCAGGAGGAGGCCGGCGACGAGGGCGGCGGCCGCAGAGGGAAACCGACGACTGCCCCTCGGCGGCTTCGTCGTCGATCCGAGCGCCGACCGGTGGGGTCGGTCCGCTCGCTCCCACAGGTCCGGTGCGATGCGATGCGACGGAGCGCTGGCGTTCGTTTCCTGGTTCACTCGTCTTCCTCCTCAGGTGGCAGCGCCGCGATGGGTCAGCGCTGCTGCACGGTCACCCCGGCTGGCGGCGAATAGGCAAAGGCGTCGCCGGGCAGGGCGCCGTCGTCCAGCAGCTCGTAGTCCTCGAAGCGCACGTCGAGTGCCGGCCGCTCGGGATCGCCGAGGCGCATGCGTAGAGGCAGGCCGTCGCGGCGCAGCTCGAGCCGCATGCCGCCCGCGAAGAGGGCGGCGGTGGCGCCGAGGCGATCCTCGAACTCGACGCTCGGCACTCCCGCCAGCACGACGCCTCCACCGGCGGCACGTTGCTCGACCTCGAGCTGCATCAGTGAGGCCAGCTCGAAGACCTGGCGGAACGGATCCAGGCCGCCGAGACCGGCGCCCATCCCCGGCAGACCGCCGGCGAGGGAGATCTCGTCGAGGCGGTCGGCGGTCGTCTTGGCCACCTGTGGACGGCTCTCGGCGTTCTCGGTCTCGACCCAGACGACGCGGCCGTCGGACACCACCAGGGCGCGGAGCTCGACGCTACCGAGCCCCGCCGCCTCGAGGTCGACTTCGGCTTCGCTGCGCATCCGCCCGGAGCCGCCGTAGAGGAGGTCCATGCCGATCGTGGACCTCAGCTCGCCGCCGGGTTGCTGGAGCCGCGCCTGCACCAGGCAACGCACCCGCAGCGGCGCCCTTCGATCGAGCTCCTCGAGGCGCTCCAACCAGACCGCCGCCTCGTCGTCGCTGGTCGGCGTCGCGGCGAGCGCCCGGTAGGTCGGCATCGCTGCGACCAGCAGCGTCGCCAGCGCCAGGACCGGCGCCGAGGGGAGGGACGCGCCTGTCCTGCGATCCGGGTGGGTACAGCGGCGAGCGGTTGGCACGTTTCGGTCTCCGGAAGCGCGGCGGCTGCGGGTTGGTGGTGTGATGGTGGTGTGGTGGGGGTGGGTCGCGGCGCGGGCAGGGCGTCGCCGTCGCAGATGCTACGTCAGCGCGGCGGCGGCTCCGCCGAGGCCAGGTCGGCCAGCAGGGCGTCGAGCGGCGCCGTGTAGCCGAGCAGGTAGTGGTGGGCGAAGCGTCGACTGGGCTGGCGGACCACGCCGTCGTCGCGCAGCCGGACGGCGCTGCCGCGGCCCGAGGGCGTGACGGTGAAGGTCCAGGTGCCCGAGAAGCCGCCGCCCGTCGCAGCGTAGTGCACGACGAGCTCCCCCGCCGCCCCGGCCGCGCCCCCGCTGCGTTCACCCGCTCCGAGGCGGAGGAAGAGGCCGCCCGCGGGCCCCTCGAGCAGCACCTCGCCGGTGACCTCGCGAGCGCTGTCGACGCCGCGGCGCCACCGTGGCCAGCCGTCGAGGTCGCTGAGCAGATCGAGCACCGCCGCCGGCGGCAGGGCGACGTTGCGCTCGGCCCGCGCCACGTGCTCCGCCGGCGCGGTCACGCCGAGGAGCCACGGCACGATCAGCAGGGCCAGGACGACGATCAGGAGGACGGCTGCCAGGAGACGCATGGGAGGGCGGGTCGGGAGGGTCTGCCGCTCGTCTCGGCGGACGGGTCGGCGCCGCGGTCGTCTGTCCGGCGAGGCACCGCGGCGGTCTGCGGGTCGGCGGTGAAGTCGTGGCGGCCCCGGCCACCGCTGATCAGCCCGGCTCGGCCGTCGTCGGCTCCGCAGCCGGTGCTCGCGCCAGGAAGCGGGAGACCGTGCGCGCCTCCTGGGCTGCAGTGAAGTCGCCCAGCCGTTCGTAGAGCGCGGTCGCGGCCTCGGCCTCGCGGAAGGCGACGGCTGGATCCCCGGCGCTGGCCAGCGCGCGAGCCAGCTCGAGGTGGGCGGCGGCGCGCACCGCCAGCTTGCCGGAGCGCTCGGCGCGCTGGAGACTGGAGCGGGCGGCTTCGACGTAGGCCTCGGGCGGCGCCGTCGCCGCCGCGAGTCGCGCCGCGAGCAGGTCGACCACCGGGTCGGCGCCGGAGCGCGCGGCGAGGCGCGCCAGCGAATCGCGCGCGTCCTGCCAGCGCTGGGCCTCGATCTGCGCCTGCACCAGCTCGAGGCCGTAGATCGTGACCTCGGGGTAGAACTCGAAGAGGGCAGACCACGCTCGCTCCGCTTCGAGCACGTCTCCCTCGATCTCGGCGGTGGTCGCCTGCAGCACGAGCTGCTCGTGTCGCGGCGCCGGCGCGTCCTCACGTGCCCGGCGCAGCTGTCGCCGCGCCTCCTCGGCGTCGCCGAGCCGCCACAGGGTGCGTGCGAAGTGGGCGCCGAGAGCGGCGTCGGAGCCGGAGGAGGATCGCTCGAACAGCCAGCGCGCCGCCTGCAGGTTGAGGTCTCCGAGCTCCGCCAGCGCCGCCGTGCCGAGGGCCTCGCGCCAACGCGCCTGTGCCTCGCTCGAGGCGCCGCCGGCAGCGGACGAGGTGTCGAGCCCGAGCTCGGTACCGAGCTGGCGGGCGACGCGGTCGAGCTCGTCGTGCAGGTCGGAGATCACGGCGCGGAATCGAATCTGGCGCAGGCGCAGATCGTCGCGGATCTGGATCTCGCCGAAGACCAGCTCCTGCTCGTCGTCGACGCCGTAGCTCCCGCTGACCACGGTGTCGCCGACCGCGCCGGCGGCGAGCCCGGTGGCCCGCTTCGCGCCGCCGGGGCCGGGCGGCGAGAGCTCGATGCCGTCGATCACCCGGGTGTCGACTTCGCCGTGCTCCCCCAGGGTGGCGGCGATGTAGCGCGCGATCCCCGAGGTGAGCCACTCCCGACCCGGTTGGCCGCTCTCGTACTCAGGGCGCGCCACCGCTATCTGCGGTGTGACTCCCTTTGCCAACAGGCTGGAGACCAGCGTCTCGGTGGGCTCGATCCGCTCGAGCAGGCTGCCGATCGCGAGCGTCGCCACCAGGCCGATGACCAGCGCCGCGGCGGAACCGAGCAGGAATCCCCGTCGGGCGACAGGCCTGGGCTCGGGCAGCTGGATCGGGATCGACGTCGAGTCGAGAGGCTTCTGCGGAGTGCCGGCGAGGACCGCCACCAGCTCGTCGAGGTCGGTGAGGCGCTCCTTGCGATCGACCTTGAGGCAGCGCAGGATGGCCCTTTCCCAGTTCTCCGGCAGGTCGGCGCGCAGGATCCTCGGTGACGGCGGCGCCTGGGTCAGTCGCTTGATCGCGGTCGAGATCTCGTTGCTACCGGTGAAGGGTCGGCGCCCGGTCAGCATCTCGTAGATGACGATGCCGAGCGAGTAGACGTCGGCTGCCGGGGTGATCTCGTCGCCGGTGAGCTGCTCCGGGGCCATGTAGTAGGGCGTCCCGACGACGATGCCGGTGTTGGTCACCTCGCTCGAATCGGGGCCCTCGCCGCGCGCCAGGCCGAAGTCGGTGATCACCGCCCGCACCTCGTCGCCCTGGCGCGCCAGCATCACGTTGGCGCTCTTGAAATCGCGGTGGATGATGCCGACGCGGTGCGCCGCCTTGAGTCCCTCGACCATGTCGACGATGACCGGCAGCGCCTCGTCGGGAGTCATCGGCCCCTGTTTCTGTATCCGTTGCGACAACGTCTCGCCGACCAGCAGTTCCATGGTCAGGAAGAGGGTCTGCTCGGGCCCGCTCGGCCCGTCGATACCGTGTCGGAAGACGTCGAAGATCCGGCTCACGTTGGGGTGGGTGACCTGGCGAGCGAGCGCGATCTCGCGTCGGAACCGCTCGATGGCGAGCTCGTCCTGTGCCACCTCGGGACGCACGATCTTGAGCGCCACGGGGCAACGCAGCTCGAGATCGAACGCCTCGTAGACCTCGCCGGCGCCACCGCGTGCGATGAAGCGGAGGATCTTGAAGCGCTGCTGCAGGATCTCGCCGGCGCCGAGGGTCGACTGCTCGCGGTAGGGACGGCCGACGACGGCGCCCATGCGCCCGGAGCCCTCGTGGGAGCTGGCGGCGCCGCTACCGAGGTTGGCGGTCTCTTCGCGCGTCACGTCGGTTCCCGTCGCCCCGTGAACTGCCCGTCGCCGCCGACCAGCGTTCCCCGCGCTGCTACGCTGCCGGCGGGCGGCCGGGCCGCGTCGCGCCGATCTGCCGGAGCACCCGCCGTGAGCAGCACGATCCCAGAGCCCGCCGCCGTGACCGCTCGCACGACGGGCGCGGCAGCGACGATGGTGGTGGTGGCGCTGCTCTTCTCGACCGGCGGCGCCGCGGTCAAGGCGACCGATCTGGGCGCCTGGGAGGTGGCCTGCGGCCGGTCACTGATCGCCGCTCTGGTCATCGCCGCCCTCGATCCTTCCACCGTGCGTCGGGTCGCTCGCGCGGGCCTGGCGATCGGGCTCGCCTACGCAGCCACGCTGACGCTGTTCGTCCACGCCAACAAGCTGACGACGGCGTCACACGCGGTCTTCCTACAGGCCACAGCACCATTCTACGTCTTCGCTCTGGCTCCGTGGCTGCTCGGCGAGCGGTGGAACCCCTCGCAGCGCCGAGCCGCCGTCCTCTTCGCCGCGGCGCTCCTCTGCCTGGTCCTGGGGACCTCGGCGCCGTCGGCGACCGCGTCGGCGCCGGCTCTGGGAGGCGCGCTGGCGGCGGCTTCCGCGATCACCTACGCGCTGCTGGTGATCGGGCTGCGCGCCGCCGAGCGGGACCGGCCGGGACGCACCACCGCTGCCGGCATGCAGGGCGTGCTGTGGGGGAACCTGTTCGCGGTCGCCATCTGCCTGCTGCCGGCCGTGCGCTCGCTGCGCGGGGCCGCGGTCGGCGTCGGTGCCTCCGACCTGCTGGTCGTGGTCTACCTGGGGGCCCTCCAGGTCGGCCTCGCCTACTGGCTGATGGTGCGGGCGGTCCGTTTCCTGGCGGCGGCCCAGGTCTCCCTGCTGCTGCTCCTCGAGCCCCTGGCGAGTCCGCTGTGGGCCTACCTGCTGCACGCCGAGCGCCCGACCGCCTGGACCCTGGCCGGCGGAGCGCTGGCGTTGGCGGCGACGGCCGCGGGCCTGCGCTCGCGGCGGATCGCACCGATCTCGACGACGCCGGTCGGGTGATTCGGCGGCGACCGACCGGCGCGCCAGGATCCACGGCCGAATCCCCGGCTGTAATCGGGGCGGCAGCTGCGCGTCTTCCCTTGTGAACGGGATCGCGCCGCGACGACACCAGCCCGACAGCCCGACAGCCCCAGACGGCCGGGCAGCGCGTCGCCAGAAGGATCGGGAGGCCGGTCCTGGAGAATCCCGCGGATTTCGAGAAGTTCTGAACTGGAGGTACCGTGCAAGCGATGATGCAAACGGCCAGCGAGGACCGACCCTCCCTCGAAGACCTCTTCGAGGAGCACGGATCGCGAGCTTTCCGGGCCGCCTACCGGGTGACCGGCAACACCACCGACGCCGAAGACGTGGTGCAGACCGTCTTCGTCAGGTTGCTCAAGCGGCCGGACGCGATCCAGCGTCGCGACACAGCGGGCAGCTACCTGCACCGGGCTGCCGTCAACGCGGGGCTCGATCTGCTGCGCAAGCGCAAGCGGTCGCGCAGTGTCGCCATCGACGACGAGGCGGATCGCGATCCCGCCCTGCACTCCGAGCGCGAGGACAGCGAGTCCCGCCTGCGCTCGCGCGAGATCCGCGACAACCTGCGCTCGGCGATGTCGCGTCTCAAGCCTGCCGAGGCGGAGGTGTTCGCCCTGCGCTACCTGGAGGGCCTCGGCAACAGCGAGATCGCCGAGCTCCTCGACACCAGCCGCGAAACCATCGGCGTGCGGCTCTTCCGCTGCCGCGCCCGTCTCAAGACCGAGCTCGCAGACCTCGTAGACGTTGGATCTGGATCTCTTGGAGGTGCATCATGACCGGTTTCGACGAAGGCGGCGGCCGAGCGGCCGACGCCCTGGACCAGCTCCTCGATCGTGAGATCGACGGCATGCGCAACGACCTGCCCTCCGAGAGGGTGATCGCCGACTCTCTGGCGCGGGTGCGCGGCCGCCTGGCCGACGAGGGCGTTCTCGACGGCGCCAGAGGCCACGCGCCCGATCGTGCGCTGGAGAGCTGCGCCGACTACCAGGCGCTGATGCCGGCGTTCGTCGCCGGAACCCTCGAGCCTTCGCTGCGGCTGCTGGTCGAAGACCACACGCGCTCCTGCGTACCCTGCCGACGGGCGCTGAAGGCGGTGCGCGCCGGCGAGCCGATCCAGGCCGAAGGAGATCGGGAGACCGGTCGCGGTCCGCAGCGCAGCGGCCTGGTGCAGGGCATCTACGCCCTCGCCGCCATCTTCCTCGTGGCGCTGGCGGGCTGGCTCGCCTGGAACGTGCTGCGCGGCGACGGGACCGATCTGGTCCAGGTGCGCGGCATCGAGGGCCAGCTCTTCCAGGTGGCCGAGCAGGGTCTGGTGCCGCTGCAGCCCGGTGACTGGATCGACGGCGGGGTCGAGATCCGCACCGCCAACGGCAGCGGCGCCCGCGTCGAGCTGGCTGACGGCTCGCGGGTCGAGATCGACGAGCGCTCGGCGCTCGAGGTGGTGCGCAAGCGTGGCGGACACCGCATCCGTGTCAGCCGCGGCAGCATCATCGTCGAAGCCGCCGATCAGGGCACGGGATCGCTCGACGTCGCCACCAACGAGCTGCTCGCCACGGTCAAGGGCACCATCTTCTCGGTGCGGCACGGGGTCAAGGGATCCCGCGTCTCCGTGATCGAGGGCGAGGTCGAGGTGGAGAACGGCCGCAAGCGGACCTCCCTGTACCCCGGCGACCAGATCGGCAGCCGGGCGACGATGGTGGCTGCCCCCTGGGCGCAGGAGATCGGCTGGAGCCAGAACGTCGACCAGTACCTCGCGATGCTGGAGGAGTTCCAGCAGCTGCGCCGCGACCTCAACCAGGTGCTGTCGAGCACCACGCCGCGCTACGAGTCCTCGCTGGTCGAGCTGGTGCCCTCCACCACGGTGGTCTACATCGCCCTGCCCAATCCCACCGCGACCGTGGGCGAGATCTACCAGATGATCCGTCAGCGGGTGGATTCCAACCCGGCCCTCGCCTCCTGGTGGGGTGAGGCCGGTCACGGCTCGCTGAGCGAGATCGACGACTTCGTAGCCACCCTGCGCGAGCTCGGCAGCTACCTGGGCGCCGAGACCGTGGTGGCGCTCGGGCTCGACGCCGAGGGCGAGATCGATCGCCCGGCGGTGCTCTCCGAGGTCGCCGACCCGATCGGGCTGCGCGCCGGTCTCGAAGCCGAGCTGGCGGCACTGCAGCAGAGCATGCCCGACCTGCCGGTGGTTCTGGTCGACGATCCGGCGCAGATCGACGGCTCGCTCGAGCGGCTGTTCGTCTGGGTCGGCGACGAGGTGATGATCGCTTCCACCGAGGCCGACGAGATCCGCCGGATCGCCGCCGGGACTTCGGACGGATTCGCCGCCGGCGGTTTCTACGAGCAGATCGCGGCGAGCTACGCGATGGGGGCCGACTATCTCGGTGCGGTCGACCTGGCTTCGGTCTTCGATCGCCTGGTCGCCGGCGAGATCGCCTCGCAGGCCCCCAGTGCCGACAGCGGCGGAGAGGGCGACTTCGACACCGCCGAGGCACTCGAGTTCGTCGGCCTGGGGAACGTGCGCTACCTGGTCGTCGAGAGGCACCAGGAGGGCGATCGCTCCCACACCGCCGCCGACCTCACCTTCGAGGGCGAGCGCAGTGGCCTGGCCGCCTGGCTCGCGACGCCGGCACCGATGGGTGCACTCGGCTTCTTCTCGGCCGACACCTCGTTCGTCGCCGGAGTCGTCACCCGCGACCCGATCGACGTGCTCGACGAGGTGCTGGACTTCGCCGCCTCGCAGGGAGGCGACCCATACCAGGGCCTGAGCGAGTTCGAGCTGCAGACCGGCCTCGACCTGCGCGGCGACATCCTCGCCACCCTGGGCGGCGAGAGCGCCTTCGGCATCGACGGCCCGGCGCTGCCGGTGCCGAGCTGGAAGGCGGTGGTCGAGGTCTACGACGAGGGTCAGTTGCAGTACAGCCTCGAGCAGATGGTCGAGCGCCTGAACCAGGAGTTCCCGGAGGGCGTGGCCACCATCGAGGTGACCAGCGCCGGCGGCCGGATCTACCACGAGCTGACGCTGACGCTGCCGGAGGAGTCGGTGGTCGAGAGCGTCTCGGTCCACTACGCCTACGTCGACGGCTACATGGTCCTCGGACCCACCCGGGCGCTCATCGAGCAGGCCATCCAGTACTGGGAGTCCGGCGCCGGGGTCACCGCCTCGTCGCAGTTCCAGGCACTGCTGCCGACCGACGGCTACACCGACTTCTCCGCGGTGGTCTACAACCGCCTCGGCGAGACGGTGCGCGGCGTGCTCGACAGCCTGCCGCGGCCCGACTCGATGACCAGCGAGCAGAGCGCGCGCTTCGATGCGCTGGTCGACTCGATGGCGCAGAGCGGAGGGCCTGGCCTGTACTGCCTGTATGGAGAGGCCGATCGCATCCGGCTGGTCAGCAACAGCCCGACGTTCCTGCCCTTCGCCGGCCTCGAGTCGGTGATCGGCCTGGGCGCGATGCTGGGCGACTCCGGCCTCGCCGCCGCCATCGACCTGCAGGACATCTGAGCAGCTCCCGGAGCTCGTCGCGGCGCCCCGCTCGAGCGGGGCGTTCGCGGCGCCCGAGGGAGGAACGTGGAGATTCGCGAGGGCCGCGAGGAGGGCGGACCGTCGCCGTGGCGCGGCAGGCGGGCTGGAACATTCAGTCGTCGACGTCAGTAGGGAGCCGGCGGGAGTAGTGTTGGCGGTACACGGCCTCGTGGCACCCCGGCGATCCCCAGGCACCGACCGCGGCGGACCCTGGTGGCCGGCCTCAGGGCCCCGCCGGGACTCGGCTGGGGCGCTGTGAACGAGAGCGAGAGGGAGCTGAGCTCAGATGACCCCTGTGACGGGAAGCACGACGGGAAGACGATGATGACCAGCACGACGAGCCCGGCCGCGGTGTCTGACCAGGGACGCGAAGCGGCGGAAGGACCGGACGAGGGGCCGCGGTCTCTACCTCGACCGGCCGAGACGGCTCCGCCACCTCCGGGGCTGGCGCCGGAGTCGAGCGTCATCGAGCTCGACGGACTCAGCATGCGCTTCGGGCGTCATCAGGTGCTGCACTCACTGAGCGGCTCCTTCGGTGGTCGCTGCATCGGCCTGCTCGGTCCCAACGGCGCCGGCAAGACGACCCTCCTGCACGTGCTGCTCGGCTTCTACCGTCCGTCGGGCGGCACCGGGCGGATCTTCGGCTTCGACATTCACTCCCAGAACCGGCAGATCCGCCAGCTGATCGGCTACATGCCCGAGCGCGACGCCTTCATCGGCGGCATGTCCGGCGTGCGCTTCGTGCGGCTGATGGCCGAGCTGTCCGGGGTGCCACCGGAGCAGGCGTTGGAGCGCGCCCACGAGGTCTTCTTCTACGTCGGCCTCGGCGAGGCGCGCTACCGCAAGCTGGAGTCGTACTCGCTGGGCATGAAGCAGCTGGTCAAGCTGGCTCAGGCGATCGTGCACGGCCCCAAGCTGCTGTTCCTCGACGAGCCGACCAACGGCCTCGATCCGCCGGCCCGCATCCGCATGCTGAGGCTGATCCGCGACATCCGCGACAGTGGCAAGGCGCACATCGTGATCTCCTCCCACCTGCTGCGCGACGTCGAAGAGTGCTGCGACGAGGCGCTGATCCTCAAGGACGGCAGGATCGCCAACTACTGCAACCTCGAGGCGGAGCGCCAGGCGAACCGGAAGTTCCTCGAGATCGAGCTGCAGTCCTCTGGCGTCGAGGGCGCCCAGGCGCAGTACGCCGAGGCACTGCGCGGCCTGGGCTGCACCGTGGCGGTGCAGAACCGCCGTCGCCTCAAGGCGGTACTGCCCGAAGAGGTGGAGATCCGTGACCTCTACCAGCTGGCGCGCGATCGCTCGCTACGCATCCGTCGCATCGACTACAAGCGCGATTCGCTCGAGGACATCTTCCTCAAGGCGATGGAGATGGAGACCGGCGCCGAGCTCGCCGCCGAAGGGCTCAAGTAGGAACCGGCAGGGAACTGCCAGAGAAGGACCAGGGAAGGAATCGAGTCGATGTCCGTCTACGACCGCACGTACAAGGGCTACTCGGGGCGCATCACGCCGTCCTGGAGCCGTTGGTCGGTGCTCGCGCGCTACGCCCTCGAAGACACCTTCCGCTCGCGCATCTTCGTCGGCTTCTTCATCGTCTGTTTCATCCCGCCGCTGATCGCGGCGGTGATGATCTACCTGCGCTACAACGTCGAGGCTCTCGCCATCCTGGAGTTGTCGATCCTCGATCTGATCAAGATCGACGCCGGCTTCTTCCGCAACTTCGTCTACGGTCCCCAGAGCACCCTGGCGTTCGCGATGGTGTTGATCGTCGGGCCGGCCCTGGTGTCGCCCGACCTGCGCAACAACGCCCTGCCGCTGCTGTTGTCAAGGCCGCTGTCGAAGACCGACTACGTGCTCGGCAAGCTGACGGTGCTGGTGGCGCTGGCGTCGCTGATCACCTGGGTGCCGGCTCTGGCCCTCTTCGCGCTGCAGTCCTATCTCGCCGGTCGCGAGTGGTTCACCGAGAACCTGCGGCTGGTCTTCGCCATCCCGATCTCCTTCGGAGTGTGGATCTTCGTCCTCTCGGTGTTCGCGCTCGCTATCTCGGCCTGGGTGAAGTGGAAGCCGTGGGCGCGCATCGCCTTCCTCGGCGCCATCTTCGTCGCCACCGCCCTGGGCCAGATCTTCACCCTCCTCTACGAGACCTGGTGGGGCAGCCTGATCGTGCTCAGCGACCTGATGGGGCGGCTCACCGCGTCGCTCTACGGTGTCGAGTCGAGAGTCGAGATCCCGCTCGTCATGGCGTGCCTCAGCCTGATCGCTTTCGCGGCGATGAGTCTGGTGGTGCTGTACTGGCGCATCCGCGCCTTCGAGGTGATCTCGTGAGCGCTGGTGTGCAGACGGCGAGTCGGGCCGGCGGCGGAACCGACGCCCCGCACGGCGCTGCGGTGAGCATCGTGATGCGCAACGTCTCGAAGTTCTACGGCGAGGTCCTCGGGGTCAACCGGGTCGACCTCGAGATCGAGCCGGGCATCACCAGCCTGGTGGGGCCCAACGGCTCCGGCAAGACCACGTTGATGAACCTGGTCTCGGGCCTGATCCGGCCGAGCGAGGGTGAGATCAGCGTGCTCGGCATCGGTCCGCGCGAGCCCGAGCTGCTGTTCCGCGAGGTCGGCTACTGCACCCAGTTCGACTCGTTCCCACGCGGCGTCACCGGACGGCAGTTCATCCGTGGCTTCCTCCGCCTGCACGGCTACGCCGCCCCCGACGTCGAACGCATGGCCGAGGCGGCGCTGCACAAGGTCGACCTCGTCGCCGCCGCCGATCGCAAGGTCGCCGGCTACAGCAAGGGCATGCGGCAACGGATCAAGCTGGCGCAGGCGATCGCCCACGATCCCAAGGTGCTGGTGCTCGACGAACCGCTGAACGGTCTCGATCCGATGGCTCGCGCCGAGATCATCGGGCTGTTCCAGGAGCAGGCGCGCCAGGGGCTGCACGTGCTGATCTCGAGCCACATCCTGCACGAGGTCGACATGATCTCCGATCGGGTCATCCTGATCAGCAACGGCTACATCGTCGCCGAGGGCGAGATCCGCGGCGTGCGCAGCGAGGTCAAGGAGCACGACCTGCAGATCCTGGTCCGCTGCAGCGACCCCAAGCGAGTCGCCACCGCGGTCTTCGAGCGCGATTCCGCGACCGAGGTGCTGATGCACGACGACGGCGGCGGGCTGCACCTGCGCACCAGGGACCCCGATCGTTTCTACGACCTGATGAGCACCCTGGTGCTCGACGAGGGGCTCGAGATCGAGTCGGTCGGCCCGGCCGACGACAACGTGCAGGCGGTCTATCAGTACCTGGTCGGCAACGAAGGAGCCTCGACGTGAGTCAGTCCGGCGAGATGAGCGCGCATCCGGCGCTGGGGGCGGCGGCCACCGGCCGTCCCGATCTGCCCGGCGGCTTCACCCTGTGGCTCCGCCAGGTCCTCGCACTGGCCCGGCTCGACCTGCGCAAGTCGCTGTTCGGACGCCGGGCCCTGCTGGTCTACGCCTTCGCGGCCCTGCCGGTCTTCGTCGTCATGGTGTTGGGGGTGGTCAAGCGACCCGGTGGCGACCCGCTCTTCGGCACCATCGGCGACGCCCACAACGCCTACGCGATGATCTTCCAGACCCTGGTGCTGCGGGGGGTGGTGTTCTTCGGCTGCGTCGGCATCTTCACCAACCTGTTCCGCGGCGAGGTGCTCGACCGCAGCCTGCACTACCTGCTGCTGTCGCCGCTTCGCCGCGAGGTCCTGGTGCTCGGCAAGTACGTGGCCGGCTGGACGATCACCGCGACCCTGTTCGTCTCGACCACCGTGATCAGCTTCGTGCTGCTCTACCTCCCCTTCGGCGTCAGCAGGACGATGGAGGACCTCACCGGCGGTCCGGGCGGAGCGCAGCTCTTCGCCTACGTGTCGGTGGTGCTGCTGGCCTGCCTCGGCTACGGCTCGGTGTTCCTGATCCTCGGACTGGTGTTCCGTAACCCGATCCTGCCGGCGTTCATCGTCCTGGGGTGGGAGGCGCTGCACTTCCTGC
>QQVD01000039.1 GCA_003388555.1 Acidobacteriota bacterium
ACCGTTCGCGGACCTCAGGCCGGCAACCGAACCGCCGTCGAAGAGCGCCGCCCTGCCCGCGCCAACCCGCCATCTGGCCGAGTTCTGGCGGACTTCTGGCCGAGATCCACTCTCCGACTGTCAATCGCCGACCGTTCCCGACTTCAGGCCGGCAACCGAACTGCGGCTGCGGATCAGCGGCGAGCCGAGTCCGCGACGGCTCGTCCGCTGCATCCGCCAAAGAGCACACCCCGCCCGCGCGCTCTCCTATTTGGTGACCAGACGCTGATTGAGCTCTTTGATGCGCTCCATCAGCTTGTCGATCTTCTGCTGCGCCTCGGTCTTGAGCCGCTGGTAGTCGTTGCGCAGCTTCTCCATCTCGCTCGATCCCTGTTTCAGGCGCTCGCTGGTCTGCTGGATCTGCTCCTCGCGATCCTGCAGTGCCTTGCGCAGGCGGTCGAGCTCGTCCTCCTTCTCGTTCATCTGGATCCGGTTCTTCTCCTCCTGCTCCTCGTACAGCCGCCGGAACTGCTGCAGCTCGAGGATCTCGGAGAAGTCTGCTGGGGAGGGGCTCATGTCATCGTCTCCTGAACGCTCCTCGATGCGGGGGAACATCTTGCGGAGCTTGAGCGAGAGATCGTCGGGATCGGTCGACTGCTCCATCGCCTCTTCGTAGGTGATCTCACCGTGCACCAGCAGAGCGAGCAGCGACTGGTTCATCGACTGCATGCGGGAGAAGGCGACCGACGTCTCGATCTCCTCGTGGATCTCGGTCGTCTTGCCGACCTCGATCGCCTTGGCGATCTTCGGTGAGTTGCGCAGGATCTCGAGGGCAGCGATCCGACCCTCGCCGTCGGCGCGCCGCACCAGCTTCATCGACAGCACCGCGCGCAGCACGTGGGAGAGCTGGGAGCGCACCTGGGCCTGCTGCTCGGCGGGAAAGCTGTCGAGGATGCGATCGACGGTCTGCGTGGCGTTGTTGGTGTGCAGGGTGGAGAACACCAGGTGGCCCGTCTCGGCGGCCGAGATCGCGGTGCCGATCGTCTCCGGATCGCGCATCTCGCCGACCATGATCACGTCGGGATCCTGTCGCAGCACGTTGCGCAGCGCCTCCCGAAAGCTCGGAGTGTCGGTGCCGACCTCGCGCTGCGAGACGGTGGCCATCGCGTCGGCGACGAGGAACTCCATCGGATCCTCGATCGTGATGATGTTCACCGGCCGGTTGAAGGTGATGTGCTTGATCATCGCGGCGAGCGTCGTCGACTTGCCGCTTCCGGTGGGCCCGGTGACCAGCACCAGTCCCTGGTTCAGATCGCAGAGATCGAACAGTACGTCGGGGAGCAGCAGGCCCTCGATCGTCTGCACGTCGTAGGGGATCAGGCGGAACGAGGCGGCGAGGGTGCCGCGCTGCAGGTAGATGTTGCAGCGGAAGCGGGCCAGACCCGGCACGCCGTAGCCGAGGTCGACCGAGAAGTCGCGCTCGAGCCTCGTCTTCTGGTGCGGCTGCAGGATGCCGGAGAGCATGTGCCCGATCTCCTCGGGCTTCAGGTCCGCGGTCTCCATCGGCTGGATGCGGCCGTTGATGCGCAGCAGCGGTGGGCGGGCCGGCTTCAGGTGGAGGTCCGAGGCCCCCACCTCCATCATGACCCTCAGAAGATCGTCGACTTGCATGCCGTTTCCGTCCTCAGCTCGGCGGCGAACGGTTCTGCGACGCCTGGCGCGCGGAGCTCCGGCGACGACGGCGCCCAATCCTCTGGAGCGCCGGGGAGCCGCGGAGCGGCGACATCGAACCGAACGGACCTGGAAGGTTCAGTGTAGCGTAGCGACGACGCCGCACGAGCCCTCGGCGGCTGTCGAGACCATGGTCCGCCGGCCGGGCCTCGCCGGGCTCTCGGCTCGCTCCCCGCTCGGCCCTCCGAGCCGATGGCTCAGTAGCCGTCGGCGGCCAGGCGCGCGGCCTGGTCCAGCTGAGCCCGCAGCCTGTCGAGCGGCACGTCCAGATCCACCGGCCGGCCATCGCGAAACGAGTCGTTGGTGCTCTCCATCAGGGCCGCAAGCCGATCGAGCGCCCGGTCCCCCTCGCGACAGGACTCCAGCTCGCAGCCACAGTGACTGTAGGCGTCCTGCAGTCGTCCCCGGAGCAGCCGGTAGGACCCCGACCAGCGCTCGAGCTGGATCGGCGGATCGCCCCACTTCTCGGCCTTCTCGACGAACTCGGCCACGGTGCCCTCGGCGAAGGCGACGCACTGCTCTCCGAGGCTGCCGCCCCCCTGTGTGCCGAGGCCGATCCTGGCGCCGAGATCCTCGAACCATGGACGACCGTAGACGTACGCAGCGGCGAGGATCGCGAGCACGGCGAGCCACTTCACGATTGCCTGCATCTGTTCGCCTCCTGCCCCGATCGAGCCTTTCGATATGCCAATGTCGATACTCGAATGCGCACCCTGCAGGATACGGGATCCCTGAGAACGGGACAAACGGCGGATCCGCGGCTCCTGAGCCCTCGCGACCTCATTCGCGGCGTCGCGGCACCTGGCGGCGCGGTGCGGCGTCTCGTCGGTAGACCAGCACGGTGCGGTCGTACTCGATCACCGTGACTCCTTCCTGATTGAAGCCAGTGGTCCTGAAGCCGACGATCCCCTGCGTCGGCCGCGACTCGGAGGCTCGGCTGGAGATCACCTCGCTCTCGGCGTAGAGGGTGTCGCCCTCGAACACCGGATGGGGCAGACGCACCCGATCCCAACCCAGGTTGACGCCGTTCTTGGACAGGTCCTCGACCGTGAGCCCGGTGACCAGCGCCATGGTGAACGCCGAGTTGACCAGCGGCCGGCCCCACTCCGTCGCCGCCGCGTAGACGTGGTCGAAGTGGATCGGGTTCGGGTTCATCGTCAGGTTGGTGAACCAGATGTTGTCGGTCGAGGTCACCGTGCGGCCGAGCGGATGCCGGATCAGCTGACCGACTTCGAAGTCCTCGAAGAAGCGGCCGCTGGTCGGCAGCTGGGCGAGGGGCACGGTCCTGGCCTCGTTGGCGCCTCCGCGTCTGGAACCGCCGTTCCCACTCTCGCTCATGTCACCCTCCGTCAGCTGTCGTGCCGTTGGATCGTCGACCTTCACCGGTGGCTGGCGGGTGCGCCATGCGCCCCAGCTCTCCGAAGACGCCGGCCTGCAGCCATCCGTCGCACACCTCGCTGCTGCATCCGAGCTGTTCGAGCACCTCGAGGGTGTGCTCGCCGTAACCGGGCGCCGGAGAGCGCACACTACCGGGAGAGCGGCTGAGGCGCGGCGCCGGCGCGGTGTGCAGCCTGCCCCGTTCGTCGCGCTCGAAGGCGCTGCGAGCGCGGTTGTGGGGATGGTTCGGCGCCTCGTCGAGGTCGAGCACCGGCGACACGCAGGCATCGTGTCGGGTGAAGACCTCCTCCCAGTGGTCGCGAGGCCGGGTGGCGAAGCGGGCGGCGATCGCCGCGGCGCGCTGCGGCCACTGCTCGACGTCCATCTGATCCTCCAGCAGCTGCGGCATGTCGAGCCCCGCGCACAGCGCCCGCCAGAACTGCGGCTCGATGGCGCCGACGGCGACGTAGCCGCCGTCGCTGCAGCGGTAACAACGGTAGAAGGGAGCGCCGCCGCCGAGCAGACCGCTCCCGGGACGGCTCAGGGCGCCGCCGGTGGAGTAGTGCGCCGACATCAGCGAGATCGAGCCGTCGACCATCGCGGCGTCGATCCGCTGGCCCTCGCCGGAGCGCTCGCGCTCCAGCAGGGCGGCCACGATCCCCAGGGCCGCGAGCATTCCACCGCCACCGTAGTCGGCAACCAGGTTGAGCGGCGGAATCGGACCGGAGTCGCCGGTGCCGATCTGCGACAGCACTCCGGAGAGTGCGATGTAGTTGATGTCGTGGCCGGCAGCCTGCGCCATCGGACCGTCCTGACCGTAGCCGGTCAGCGAGCAGTAGACGAGGCGCGGCTCGATCTCGCGCAGCGTCTCGTAGTCGGCGCCGAGGCGCCTCATCACCCCGGGACGGTTCCCTTCGACGACCACGTCGGCGCCGACCACCAGGTGGCGCAGCACCTCGCCGGCCCGGGGGTGCTTGAGATCCAGCTGCAGGCTGCGCTTGTTGCGGGCCAGCATCTCGTAGATGCGCACCGGGGGCCTCGGGGCGTCGATGCGGACCACGTCGGCGCCGAGGTCGCCGAGCAGCATGGTGCAGTACGGGCCGGGAGCCAGCCGCGAGAAGTCGAGCACCCGGATCCCGGCGAGCGGCCCGGCCGAGGTGCGGGCGGCAGGTCGCGACGTCATGCCGGGCTCCCGTGCCGCTGCAGCAGGTCGCGCGCCCATCGCACCACCGGAGCATCGACGAAGCGACCGTCGACCCGCAGAGCGCCGTGCCCGGGCTGCCGGGACTGCCACGCCTCCAGCACTCGGCGCGCCTGCGCCAGCTCGGCCGGGGTCGGCGCGAAGGCGCCAGCGACGGAGTCGATCTGTTCCGGATGCAGGAGCAGCCGACCAGTCAGCCCGGCGCGACGACCCGCTGCGCTGTCGGCGCGCAGTCCTGGCTGGTCTTGGAGGTCGGGGTAGGGCCCCTGCAGCAAGCAGCCGAGACCCGCCGCGCGCCCGGCGATGACCATCTGGTGCTGGACCGCCGCGAGGACCGCCGAATCGGGCGTCCATTCGAGACCGAGGTCGGCGAGCAGATCGAGAGGCCCCAGCGCCAGACCGCGCAGCCAGGGGTCCGCCGCCGCGATCTCGGCCAGCGACTGCACTCCGAGGGCGGTCTCGATCAGCGCGATCAGAGGCAACTCGAGCGTCGCCGCGCGCCGGACCGCACGCGCGGACTCGGCCTTGGCCATCATCACGGCGCCGATCAGCCAGCCCTCGAGCGACTCGAGATCGGCCTCGAAGTGGGCACTGCGCTCGGCGTGGATGCGCACTGCGATCCCGCGGCGCTGCAGAGCCGGTAGCGAAGCGATCAGATCCGCGGTGGCCTGGCGCGCCGCCGCCTTCTCCGGCTCGGGAACGGCGTCCTCCCAGTCGACCAGCAATCGGTCACAGCGGCCGTCGGCGAGCAGGGCGGCCGCCTTCCCCAGCTTGCGCGGCTCGTGCGCCGGGGCGAAGAGCCAGGTTCGCGCGGCCGTGTTGGGCACCGCGGACGGTGTCCGCTCGACGTCGCTGGCAGGAGAGGCGCGCGGCACCGCCTGGCGCCTCAGCTCCGCTCGGAGGCCGGATCGGTGGACTCGCCGCGTAGTGCGAGGCGGCGAGCCATCCAGCGGTTGGCGAGCAGGAAGACGACCAGGACCACCGCCCACTGGGTGAACAGGTTGGCCAGACCGTCGGGCGCCCAGAGGTCGGAGGCGCGCACCTGCCACAGCCACCAGAGCACCAGCACGATGCCCTGCACCACCACCAGGCGCACCGCCCACTCCCACCAGACGCCGATGCGCAGATCCTGGTGTTCACCCTCGAGGAACTCGCGCCGGAACCGACCCGGGCCGTAGCGCCAGACCGCGAAGGCGAAGAAGACGCCCGAGAGCATCAGCCCGACGCTCCAGACGAAGTCCTGGTTGGTGAACACGTCCTGCGACAGTGCCGAGGGCACGCCGGCGAGCCAGACGACGACGCCGAGCCAGGGCAGCACCTTGCGGCGTTCGAAGCCGAGCTCCGTGAAGACCCGCGCCACCAGCTCGAACAGCGACACCAGGCTGGTCCAGGCGGCGAACACCAGCGCGGCGAAGAAGAAGATCATGAAGATCCTCCCGGCTGGCATCTGGTCGAAGAGCTGAGGGATCCAGAGGAAGGTGAGGCCCTCGTTGGTCTGGCCCTGGAGCTGACTCGCCGCGACCGCAGCGTCGGTGAACGAGAAGACGGTGCACAGCACCAGGATGCCGGCGAGCAGCGAGATCGAGTTGTTGCCGAAGGCGAGGGTGACGGCGTTGAGGTTGGTGTCGTCGTTCTTGCGCGCGTAGATCGCGTAGGTGGTGATCAGTCCCCATCCGGCGCCGGTGTCCCATGCGTTCTGGGTCAGCGCCTGGAGCCAGATCTCGTAGCTGCCGAGGTCGGCCCAGTTGGGCCGGAACATGAACTCCAGTCCGGCCGAGGCGCCCGGCAGGGTCACCGCGCGGACCGCCAGGACGACGACGAGCCCGATCAGCAACGGCATCAGGATGCGGGCCACCTGCTCGATGCGTGCAGCGCCGCCGACGACGACTCCGACAGCCATGGCGACGGCGATGAAGTGGAACAGGAGGGCGCTCGGCTGGAAGGCGAAGCCATCCCACATCTGCTGCGAGTCGGCCCCGGTCAGCTGCCCGTTGACGCTGACGAAGAGGTAGCGCAGCGTCCACCCCATGACCACCGCGTAGTAGAAGCCCACCGCGGCCGCCGACCAGCCGATCCAGGCTCCCATCCAAGCGTACTTCTCGCCGAGCAGACCGCTGATGCCGCCGACGGTGCCGCGGCGCAGGCCCTTGCCGAGAGCGAACTCGAGCAGGATCAGGGGGATCGACCAGAGGAAGAGGAAGACCACCCAGGCGACCAAGAAGGAACCGCCGCCGTTGCCGGCGACGATGCGCGGAAAGCGCCAGATGTTGCCGGTGCCGACCGCCATGCCGAGCATGGCGAGCATCAGGCCCCAACGGCTGGTGAAGAACGTTGCGCCTCGGCTCACGGACGACTCCTCCTGGATCCCTGCAGCGCCGCGCCCACGAACCGTCGCCGACCACACCCAGGCAGCGGCACCACGGCCCACGATCCACGTCGCGACTCTCGGATGACCGGGGACTGTAGCAGCGGGCGCCGTCCCCCCTTTGCGCGGCCAGCGCGGCCCGGTCTCCGGCGCCGGACGGGGGCGCGCCCGAACCCTCTCGGGCAGGCCGAAGTGACCGAGGACGCCGTTCACCTCCTGCTGCTAGCCTGCCGCGGTCGCGACGCGACGGACTGCCTCGATGAGCCACGCTCCCACAGCGCCCGAGGTCCACATCTCGGAGGTCAGCAAGACCTTTCCAGGTGGCCCGGTGGCTCTCGACCGCGTCACCATGACGCTGCCGGCAGGCAGCACGACGGCTCTGATCGGGGAGAGCGGCAGCGGCAAGTCGACCCTGCTGAGGACGGTCAACCGGCTGGTCGAACCCGATCTCGGCGAGGTCAGCCTCGACGGCCTGCCGGTGCACGCGCTCGACCCCGTCGCGCTGCGGCGCACGATCGGTTACGTACAGCAGAGCGGCGGGCTGTTGCCGCACTGGACCGTGCAGCGCAACGTCGAGCTGGTTCCACAGCTGCTCGGCTGGAGCCGCGCTCGCCGCGCGACGCGCAGCCACGAGCTGCTCGAGCTGCTCGGGCTGCCACCGGCCCGTTTCGCCGGCCGCTACCCGCACGAGCTCAGCGGCGGGCAACAGCAACGGGTGGCGATCGCCAGGGCCCTGGCCGCGGACCCCGCCCTGGTGCTGCTCGACGAGCCCTTCGGGGCCCTCGACGCGATCACCCGCGGCGAGCTGCACGACGAGTTCCGCCGCCTGCGCGATCGCCTCGACAAGACGATGATCGTCGTCACCCACGACCTCGCCGAGGCGTTCGCGCTGGCGGACAACATCGCCGTGCTGCACCGCGGCGAGCTGGTCCGCTTCGGCACCGTCGCGGAGCTGCAGCGCGACGCAGGTCACGACTACGTCGAGCGACTGCTCGCCCACCTGCCCGGTGCCGGCACCGGCGCACGTGTCTCCGCCGACCGCGAGCCAGGTAGGACATGAGGCGCACCGCGCCGGGCCGGCTGGGGCAGGTGGGCGTGGCCGGGCTGCTCCTCGGCACGCTCGCCGCCCTGACGACGAGTTCGGCGACGGCCCAGCGCTCCGAGGAGCCACCGCCGCGACGCCTGGTGGTCGGCTCCAAGAACTTCGCCGAGAACCGGCTCCTCGCCGAGATGTTCGCCCAGCTCGTCGAGGAGCACACCTCGATCGAGGTCGAGCGAAGGCTCGGGCTCGCCGGAACCGACTTCTGTCTCCAGGCGCTGCGCAGCGGAGCGATCGACCTCTATCCGGAATACACCGGCACCGGTTGGGTCTCGATCCTCGACCAGCAGCCACTGAGCGGCTCCACGGCGACGCTGGTCGCCGTGCGGCGGGCCTTCCGCGAACGCTGGGACCTGTGGTGGCTGGCGCCGCTCGGCTTCGAGAACGCCTACGAGCTGGCGGTGCCGCGCTCACTGGCGCAGGAGCACGGGATCGAGACGATCTCCGACCTCGTACCGCTGTCGCCACGCCTGCGAGGCGGCTTCGGGCCCGAGTTCCAGCAGCGCCCCGACGGTCTGCCCGGCCTGCGCGCCACCTACGGGCTCGAGCTCGGCTCGGTGCAGACCTTTCTCGAAACGCCGAAGTACCAGGCTGCGGCGGCCGGAGCCCTGGACGTACTGGACGTCTACACCACCGACGGAAGGCTGTTGACTCACGATCTGCTGATCCTGCACGACGACCTCGGCTTCTTCCCCCCGTACGCCGCGGCACCACTGGTGCGCGGCGACGTGCTGCGGCGCATGCCCCAGCTGGGGGCGCTGCTCGGCCTGCTCGGCGGCGCGCTCGACGGCGAGCACATGCGCACGCTCAACCTCGAGCTGCAGGAGGAGAAGCAGGCCGTCTCGAAGGTCGCCCGCGACGCACTGCTGGAGCTCGGCCTGATCGCCGCGCCCGAGCCGGACCTGGCCACCGGTCTCGGCCGCACCGCGACGCCCGACGAACGCCTCACTTTCGCTCGCTTCTTGTTCGACGAGCGAGTCTCGATCGCCCGCTGGACGGCAGAGCACCTCTGGCTGTCGGGGATCGCGTTGCTGCTCGGTATCGGCGTCGCCCTGCCGCTGGCGCTCGGCCTCGAGCGACTGCCGCGACGCTCGGCCGAGTCGGCGCTGCGTGCCCTGGCCACCAGTCAGACGGTCCCTTCACTGGCTCTGCTCGGGTTCCTCATCCCACTGCTCGGAGTCGGATCCCTGCCGGCGATCGTGGCGCTCTGGCTCTACTCCCTCTTCCCAATCGTTCGCGCCGCCTACTCGGGACTACGCGACGCCGACCCGGCGGCGGTCGAATCGGCGACCGCGCTGGGGATGACTGCGAGCCAGGTGCTGGTCCGCGTGCGCATGCCGCTGGCGGCGTCTTCGATCATGGCCGGCGTGCGCACCGCCGCCGTGATCAGCATCGGCACCGCGACCCTGGCGGCCTTCATCGGCGCCGGCGGACTCGGCGAGCCGATCATCGCGGGGCTGCAACTGGTCGACACCCGACGTATCCTCTCGGGTGCGATCCCGGCCGCCCTGCTGGCGATCGCGGTCGACCTGCTGCTGGGCGTGGTCGAGCGGCGGCTCGCCCCGCCGGCGCAGCGGGCGCCGGCCGGAGGTGCGCAGCGTTGACGTCGCGGTCGGGATGCCGAGATCGACCGGCCGAGCGTGGCCGTGCGGCCAAGGCTCAGCCGGTCGTCACCACGGGCCCGCGGAGCGGCGGAGCTCCTCCCCGGAGCCTTCAGGCCGCCTTCGTCCGAACCGCCCCTGGCGCAGATCTGCCAGTCGGGCCGAACCAGGTGACCCCCACTTCGCGTCCGAGGGTCGGGCTCGACCGGCGAGCGGAGATCATCCGCATCGAGGCGCCCGGCGAACCGCTCCGCGAGCCATGAGACCCTCCACCCTCGATCCCCGCCCCATGAACGACTCCCCGGTACGCCTCGACCTCCACATCGACCCGGACGCACCGCGGCGCGAGCTCGAACAGCTGCGCCATGGCCTGCTGCAGGAGCCGCCGCGGGTGTCGTCACGCTACTTCTACGACGCGCACGGCTCCGAGCTCTTCGAGCGCATCACCGAGCTCGAGGTGTACTACCAGACGCGCACCGAGAGGCGCCTGCTCCAGCGCCACGCCGGCTCCATCGTCGAGCGGACCGGCGCCAGCCAGCTCATCGAGCTCGGCTCCGGCGCCGCCACCAAGACCCGGGTGCTGCTCGACGCGATGCGCGACCAGGGTTCTCTGCACCGCTACGTGCCCCTCGACGTCAGCGAGTCGATGGTGCGCCGGACCGCCGAAGAGCTGGTCGCGGAGTACCCTGGGCTCGAGGTGCACGGGATCGTCGGCAACTTCCTCGAGCACCTCGGTGAGCTTCCCACCGACGGTCGCAGCCTCGCCGTCTTCCTCGGCGGGACGATCGGAAACCTGCGACCGGAGGACGAGGCGGTGGAGTTTCTCACTGCTCTCGGCAGCGAGCTCGGAGCAGGCGGCTGGCTGCTGCTCGGAACCGACCTGATCAAGGACGCCGAGACGCTGCACCGCGCGTACAACGACCCCCAAGGGGTGACCGCGGCATTCAACCTGAACCTGCTGACGGTGCTCAATCGACGCTTCGGGGCGGACTTCGACCTCAGCCAGTGGAGCCACCGCGCCGTCTGGTCGAGCGAGGCGCAGCGGATCGAGATGCACCTGGTGGCGTCCCGGCCATTGGAGGTGTTCGTCGCAGCCCTGGATCTGCGAATCCGCTTCGCCGAGGGCGACCATCTGCTCACCGAGATCTCGACCAAGTTCGATCGCCCGAAGGTCGACCGGCTGCTGGAGAGCAGCTGCTTCGAGATCGATCAGTGGTACACCGACGAACGGGATCTCTTCGGCCTCGCCCTGGCTCGCTGCGTTGCGCGGTAGCGCCTCCGCTGGCGCGACGCGCGGCCCCGGATCACCTGGCGGGGCACGAACCGCCCTGGCGCTCCGCGGACCGCGAGGCCCTCACGCTGCACTCGGCGGGGTCAGGAGCTGCCACCGCCGGGCACGGTGTCGCCGCCGTCTCCGGGGTCCTTGGCGCGGGAGGCGAGCAGCCAGAGCTCGGCTTCTCGACGGTTCCTGAACAGTCGGCTCTCGTAGGCCAGCATCTCCTCGGCGTACGACAGCCAGACCCGGCCGAGCCCGTAGTCGAGATCCGCGATCAACACCACCGCCAGGCGCCCCCCGGCGAGCACCCGGTTGAGCAAGGTGCAGTAGTCGGCGACCGCGCGGATGCCTTCGTGCGGCACGCCGCCGACCGATGCCCTGGAGTGGTCGACGAGGACACGCGTGGCGTCGGTCTGTGCGCACAGGTCGCGCGTCTTGCCGATCATCTCGAAGAAGGCGTCGGCGTCGAGATCGCCCCGCGTGACGACCTCCACCAGATCCTGCGCCGGCAGGTGCGAGAGGGTGTACATCCCCGGTGGGAGTGTGGCACGGCCGGGACTGCGGCGGGAGAGGGACGTGGCGGTTGGCGCAGCCCGAGTCGGGACGCAGCCCGAGTGCGAGCCCGCGCGACGCGCCGCTCGGGAAATCTCCTCAGCGCTCGGGAGCGAGCAGTGCGCCGAGCACCCGGCGCAGGTCGTCGGCGACCTCGGGATCCAGGGGACCGCGGGTCAACAGCGGATTGCTGAAGCCCTGCAGGACGACGAGCAGCGACCGGGCCCGCAGATCGGCGGCGCCCCGGCGCACGACCCCCGCCCGCTGGCCGAGCTCGATCTGGTGAGCGAAGTGTTCCAGGCAGCGCGCCTCGTGTCGCCGGTACACCTCGCGGATGCGGCGATTGCGCGGCAGGCTGGCCAACGCCGCGCGCAGCACGACGCTCTCGGTCTGGAACACCGCGTGGGTCTCGCGCAGGAGCTGATCCAGCACGGCGGCCAGGCCGCTCTCGAGCAGCCTCTCGACGTGGAACAGCCTCTCGCCCACTCCGACGATGCGCTCGAGGGCGATGTCGACGGCCGCCGCCAGGGCGTCGTCGTGCGTGGCGAAGTGCGCGTAGAAGGTGGCGGGCGAGACGCCCGCGGCGCCGGTGATCGCGCCGACATCGACAGCGCCGGTACGGGCGACCTGATCGTGCGCGGCGCTCGCCAGCTCCGAGCGGGTGCGCCGGGAACGGCGGGTGAGTGGACGGGCGACCGCCATGATCGATCAGTCTACAGACATGCCGCAGACTGAATCACCACTCTTGATGTGGGGCCTATATTCATAGTGATACTCTGGTTTCGTGAATGCCACCCTCGAACAGGTCCGCACGCTCGGACCGAGCATCGCGGCGCGGGGCGAAGAGATCGAGCGCTGCGGAACCCTGCCCCGTGACCTCGTCGAGGAGCTCCTCGCGACGCAGGCCTTCCGTCAGTTCGTACCGTCCGAGCTCGACGGACCCGGAGCGACGGCCTGGCAGTGCCTCGAGGTCATCGAGGAGCTGGCCTACCACGACGGCTCGACGGGCTGGTGCGTGGCGATCGCCTGCACCGGATCCCTGCTGGCGTCGTTCCTCGGCGAGCCCTGGGCCGAACGCATCTTCGCCGACCGACGATCGATCACCGGCGGCTTCGCACAACCCGTCGGCCGGGCGATCGCGGTCGACGGCGGTCTCAGGGTCTCCGGACGTTGGCAGTGGGGCTCGGGAACCCGTCACTGCACCTGGATCGGCGGCGGCTGCCGTCTGGTCGGCCCCGACGGTCGGCCCGCCCCCCGGGCCGACGGCCTGACCTTCCCGTTCGTGTTCTTCGAGCCCGACGACGTGCACCTCTTCGACAACTGGCAGGTCAGCGGTCTCTGCGGTACCGGATCGGTCGACTACTCGGTCGACGCAGCCTTCGTCCCCGAGGGGCGCTGGGTGCAGCTCGCGATCGATCCACCGCGCCTCGACACCACCGTGAGCCGCTTCTCCTTCTTCGGCCTGCTCGCTTTGTGCATCGCCGCGACGTCGGTCGGCATCGCGCGGCGTGCGATCGACGAGCTGATCACCCTCGCCGCCGACAAGCGACCGCAGGGCAGCTCACGCAGTCTGCGCGAGCGCTCCTCGATCCAGGCGGACACAGCGATCGCCGAGGCGGAGCTGCGCTCGATGTGGCTGTTCGTACGCGACACCGTCGAGGACGCGTGGCGGACCGCGCTCGCCGGAGAGCCGCAGGGCGACGAGCAGCGACGCTCGCTGCGTCTCTCCGCCACCCACGCCACCCAGACCGCCGCCGGGATCACCGAACGGATGTACAAGGCGGCCGGCGGCGCCGCCGTCTACCGATCCAGCCCCCTGCAGCGCTGCTTCCGCGACGCCTTCGTGGCGACGCAGCACGCGATGATCGCGCCGCGCACCTACGAGATCGCCGGCCGCATGCGGCTCGGCCTAGACACCGACACCCGCATGCTCTGACGCTCGGCCTTGCTGGCGAAGCCAGAAGGCCGCCGCTCAGCCGCGGTCCGACTCAGGCGATGGCTGGCCTCGCCTGAGCGGAGCGCGCTCTAAACGCACGGTCTCCCGTGCGAAGCCGGGAGACCGCCGCTTGACGGTGAACCGCTGCGAGCGGTTCACCGTCAAAACTTGCGCATGAGCCCCACGACGACCCCTTGGATCTGCAGCGTCTCGGCATCGACCCAGATCGGCTCCATCAACTGGTTGGCCGGCTGCAGCCGGACCTTGCGCCCTTCGGGGTAGAAACGCTTCAACGTCGCCTCGCCGTCGACCAGCGCCACAACCATCTGACCGCGATCCGCCTTGTCGCGCTGGCGCACGATCACGTAGTCGCCATCGTGGATGCCCTCCTCGATCATCGACTGGCCGGCCACTCGCAGTACGTAGTGATCGTCCGCGCCGCCACCGAGCAGGTGGGCCGGCACCGGCAGGCGCTCGTCGCCGCGGATGGCCTCGATCGGCCGCCCCGCCGCGATGCGTCCCAGGAACGGCAGGTGCGGCAGCTCTTCGGTGCCTTCGCTCGGCACGCGACGGATGCCGCGGCGGCGGTAGCGCTCGCGCTCGAGGACCCCCTTCTCGCGCAGCAGACGCAGGTGCTTGTGCACCGTGCCGTAGGAGGAGAAACCGAAGCGGTCGCAGATCTCCCGATGGGTCGGAGAGATGCCCTCGCGGCGCCGAAACTCCTCGATGAAGTCGAGGATCTGCTTCTGGCGCCGGGTGAGCGAGACGGAAGGCGGTAGGGTGGGCTCGAGTGCGCTGCTCATCTCGACCAGGGATTCTAGGGCGTAAACCAGACGCAAACAAGTCGCCGCGACAGGCAGGCCACCCGACAGGGCCCGCCGGCCGCCGAGTCTGCAACCCCCCGGCGCGGCCGTTGGGCCGCCGCAACGAGCTGCTCGACGCAACCGTCAAGACCCTCCGGCCCCACGCAACCGTCAAGACCCTCCGGCGGGACCCATCGATGTCCGACGATGCCGTCACAACCCATCTCACAACCCATCTCACAACCCAGCGCGCTCGTGATCCGCTGATCGGAACCCGACTGCCCCACGCCGATCCGGCGCTCTACGTGGAGGAGGTCGTCGAGCGCACGTCCCAGCGCCTGGTGTGCCGCGGCCGGCTGCCTCGGGCGATGGCGGCGACCGGCGCAGCCGGGACCACGGCCCTGCTGGCGCTCGAGCTCGCCGCCCAGGCCTCGGCTCTGTGGGAGGAGGAGCGCGACGGCGAGAGCCGTCCCGAGACGGCGCTGCTGGTGTCGATCCGCCGCGCCGAGCTGTGCGAGCTGGTCCCGGTGGCGACTCCCCTGCTGGTCGAGCTGACCCCTCAGGGGGGAGCCGGAGGCCTGCGCAAGTTCGCCTGCACGGTGCGGCTGGAGGGCGACGACCAGCGCACCCTGGCGCGCGCCGACCTGGCCACCTTCTCGCACCCGGCGACCACGGACCGAGCGGTCGATCCGAAGTCGTGACCAGGAGCCGAGCGCCCCGTCTGGCTGTAGAGTTCGACCCCGAGGCGCCACCTGATGCCCACCCATTCACCACCCCCCGCGCCGCCGCAGAGTCGCGACGACTACGACGTCGTCATCGTCGGCGCCGGGTTCTGCGGCGCCAGCGCCGCGACGCTGCTGCGCCGCGCCGTGCCTGGCTGTCGGGTGCTGCTGATCGACCGCAACCGGACCACCACACACAAGGTCGGCGAGGCGACGGTCGAGGTGTCGGCACGCTTCATGACCGACGTGCTGGGGATCGGAGAGCACCTGCGCACGTGCCAGCTTCCCAAGCACGGCCTGCGTTTCTGGTTCACCGACGCCCGAGGTCGGCGGCTCGAGGAGATGAGCGAGATCGGTCCCGCCGCGGCGCCGCCGCTGTCGACCTTCCAGCTCGACCGCTCGGTGCTCGACGAGCACATCGTGAGCCAGGCCGTAGAGGCAGGAGCCGAGCTGGTCCGCCCCGCGACGGTGCGCTCCTGGGACGAGGGCTGGCCGCGCCAGGCCATCAGTCTCAGCGACGCGGACGGGCAGATGCGCACGGTGACCTGCCGCTGGCTGCTCGACGCCTCCGGCCGGGCCGCCTTCGTCGCCCGCCGCAAGCGGTTGCTGGAACGCACCGACGACCACCCCACCAACGCGGTGTGGGCCCGCTGGGAGGGGGTGCACGACCTCGACGGGCCGGCGTTCGTGGGCTCGCCGGATGGCTCCGGTGCTGACTCCGGCGCCGACTCCGGCAGAGAGGGCAGCCCCAGGCTGCGCCCGCTGCGGGCGCGCAGGCGGCTGGCCACCAACCACTTCTGCGGCCGCGGCTGGTGGTGCTGGATGATCCCCCTGGCCTGCGGTCGCACCAGCGTCGGGCTGGTCTGGGACAGCACCCTCTTCGATTTGCCCGGCGAGGGTGACGTCCAGCAGCGCTACCAGCAGTTCGTCCGCCGACAGGACGGCCTCCGCGAATTGCTCGAAGGGGCGCATCCGGTCGAAGGGGACGTCATGGCCTACCGCCACCTCCCCTACCGATCGCGTCGTTTCGCCGACCGCGGCTGGCTGCTGCTCGGCGACGCCGGCATGTTCCTCGACCCGTTCTACAGCCCGGGGCTCGACCAGGCATCGATCTCCACGTTCTCGGCGGTGCAGGTGGTCCGGGACGACCTGATGCGCCAGGCCTCCCGGGCCGGGTCAGCGGCGCCAGGGAACGACGGCGACCCAGCGAGCGAGGAGGAGCTCGACGCTGCGCTGACGTCCCACGACCGCCGCTTCGATCGCTCCTACCGACGCTGGCTCGAGGCCCTCTACCTCGGCAAGTACCGGCTGATGGGCGACGCCGAGCTCGCCACCACCGCCTTCCTGGTCGACACGGCGCTCTACTACCTGGGCGTGGTCGGCCCCGTCTACCGCCACGTCGACGCCTTCGCCAATCCGGTGTTCGGCCTCGACCTGCCGCAGTCCACCTGGTCGTACCGCTCCATGCGCTGGTTCAGCCGGCGGCTGCAGCGACTGGCCGAGGTGCGTCGGCGTCAGGGCACCTACGGTCGGCGCAACCTCGGGTGGAGACCGCGCGTGGTCACCTTCCGTCTCGGACCCCCGGCGCTGCTGCCGCTGGCCCAGGGCATCGCGTACTGGATGCGCATGGAGGGCTCGGCCCTGCTGCACAGCGTCGTCGGCCGTCGCCGACCCGCCACCGCTCCGGCCGCCACCGACGTCTCGTCCCCACCCGACGAGTCGCGCCGCGTCGCCTGACCCGAGGCTCAGCTGCCGGGGCGCCGGCCCCAGAGATCGCGGAAGCAGAACCACTGGTGTGGGTGGCGCCGCACCGCGGCCTCGATCTCCCGCGCCAGCCGCTCCGTGGTCTGGCGCTGCGCCTGCTCGCGAGGAGCGTCCCGAGACACCTCGATCGGAGGACGGATCACCACCAGCGATCGACCGCGTCCGCGACGGAAGACGAAGATCGGCACCAGGGGCACCTCGGCGACGCGCGCCAGGGCCGCCGGGCCGAGCGGCATCTCCAGCAGGTTGCCCAGGAAGGGCGCCCAGTGGCTGCGGCCACCGCGGCTGACCCGATCCGCCTGCATCGCGACGACCTCGCCGCGACGCAGCGCCGCCAGCAGCCGCGTGCCGAGGGTGAAGTCGTCCTGCCCCGCGTAGTGGAAGACGACCCTGTCGCCGGCTCGCTCGCGCAGCAGGCGACTGAGGAAGCGCTGCGACCGCGGGTCCATCTCCGCCTGACGCACGACGTGAACGCGCCGATCGGTACGACCGAGGCGCGAGCCGATCTCCCAGTGTCCGACGTGGGCGGTGACGATGACGAATCCTCCCGGCCTCGACAGCAGGTCCGCCCACACCTCCTCGCCTTCGGTCTCGACCTCGACAGCGCCGCCATCGGCGAGACCCTCGTAGGTCTCGGTCAGGCACCACGAGAGATTCAGGATGGTGCGCCAGGCGCCGCGCAGCTCGGCCAACCGCGACCGGCGACCGCCGGTGAGCCAGGAGAGATTGTGGACCACCGCCCGTCGGATCCTGCCCAGGGCGACGAAGAACGCCAGCGCGAAAAGGACCATCAGCGGCGGCTTCAGCGGCTCGGGGAGGACGCGGACCCCGAAGAGATGGAACCGGTACCAGAAGACGCCGGAGAAGTGCAGCGGCCCGAGCAGCCGACGCAGCAGCCTCGACGAGGCGGCGCCCTCTCCCGCACCGCGGCGTCGGCCGGGCCTCTCGCCGCGCGTCGTCGACGCGTCGGCGCTGAGGCTGGTGGAGGTGGCTCGGCTCATGGTTCGGCGTTCGGATCCGCGACGGGCAGGGAACGGCGCGAGCGCCTCGCGGTCTCGGCGATCGTCGCCACGGCCGGGAGCAGCATCAGGGTGGCGAGCAGCGCCAGAGCCACCCCGACCGTCACGATCGCTCCGGCGCGGCGGACCGCCGCGATGTTCGACAGCAGCAGGCTAGCGAATCCGGCGCAGGTGGTCAGCGTGGTCACCGTCATCGCCCGACCCGCCGCCACCGTGGCAGCGAGAAGCCCCCCGCTCCCGCCGGCCGTTCCCTCACCCTGCCCAGCCCTGTGCACCACGTGCAGACCGTCGTCGATCCCGATACCGAGGACGATCGGCAGCACCGCGAGTCCGATCAGGTCGAGCGCCTGCACCGACCACCCCCAGCCTCCCAGCGTCATCGCCGAAGCCACCGCCACCGGCAGCACTGCCAGCGCCGTCGGCGCGACGCGGCGACGGAACGACCACCAGACGACAGCGACCACCACCACCAGCGCCAGCGGACCGAGCAGCTCGAGATCGTGGCGCGCCGCCCGGGTGAGCTCGGCGGCGAGCTGGGGGAACGACGCCCAGGCGGCGCCGGGGGCCGCGCGCTCGACGCTCACGCGCACCTCCGGCGGCGGTCCGTCGGGCCACTGCCCGGGAGCGAGCCGCACCTGCACCAGCGCCCGGTACCTCTCGGGACCGAGCACCACGCTGCCCTCGAGCCACCCAGGCAGATCGACCCGGCCGCCCGCGCCTCCGCCTGCCGCGAGCGCCGGGGGCGCCTCGCCGCGACCCAGCCGGCGCAGGCCCTCGAGACCGGCACCGAAGGCCCGCGGGTCGAGTCCGGCGGCGACCAGCGCCTCCTCGAAGCGGCCGGCGACCGCGCCGAGGTCGAGCTCGCGCAACTCGCGCAGACGCCGCGTCAGCGCCTCGGGGCCGAGCAGGAGCTCGCTCGGAGCGGTCACCTCGCTGCCGACCGGCACCGTACGCCTCAGCTCGGCCACAGCCCTGTGCACTGCAGCCAGCAAGGCGTCGGCGTCCTCGCCCGTGACCACCAGCGCCGCGGTCTCCGAGCCGATGCCGAACTCCTCGGCGAGCAACCGCTCGGTCTCGTAGAGCGAGCCGCCGCCGGGTCTCAGGTCCTGGAGATCGGTGCCGAGGGTGATGCGCGCGACTCCTGGAACCAGGAGAGCGAGCAGAACCGCCGAAGCCGCGAGGACCAGGCGCGGGCGCCGGGCGGCACTCTCCGCCACGCGCCGCGTGGCGCCGGCGAGCGCTCGCCAGGCCAGCGGCTGACGCTCGTCGCCGGCGAGGAGCTGGAGTAGCGCGCCGCCCAGCGTCCAGGTGGCGGTGGCGACGGCCAGGATGCCGAGGGAGACCACCAGGCCGACGTCGCGCAGCAACCGCAGATCGGCGAAGAGCAGCACGGCGAAACCGCCGCCCGTGGTCAGAGCCGAGGTCCAGATCGCCGGGCCGATCTCGCGCCGGGTGCGGCGCCAGGCGAGGTCCGGCGCGGCGCCCGCCACGAGGTGCTGACGTTGGATTCCCGCGCAGTGCACCCCGTAGTCGACTCCGAGCCCCACCAGGACGGCGGCGAATCCGAGGCCGATCGCCGAGATCTCGATGCCGAGGAGCGCCAACAGAGCGAAGGTCCACACCGCCCCGGCGAGCACCACCGAAACGACGACGGCGGGAAGCCGGAGCGATCCGAAGACGAGCCACAGGATCGCTCCGCAGACCAGCACCGAGGTGCCGAGGGTCAGCACCAGGTTCCCGCGCACCGCCCGCTCGTCGGCAGCGGCGTAGAGCGGCCCGCCGACCGCGCGCACGTCGAGCTCGATCGCCGAGCGCTGGAGCCACTCCTCGCGCAGCAGCTCGATCTCGGCCGCGAGCGCGTCGGCGAACCGGCGGGCGCCGGCCGCGTCGAGCGCATCCACCGCCGGTTCGATCAGCAGCAGAGCCGCCTCGCCTCCGGCAGCGAGAAAGGAACCGGTGAGCGGCTCGAGGGGAAGCCCCCGCGGTGCTGCGGTGAGCGCCGGTACTGCCTCGACGAGACCGAGCGGATCGCTGCGCGCCAGCATCAGGAAGACCTCGGCGCCACTGGTGGTCGCCTGTCGGCGCAGCAACGCTGCCCGCTCGGCGAGCGCAGCGTCGGTGGTGCGCACCTCGATCTGCTGGCGCCAG
This sequence comes from Acidobacteriota bacterium, assembly GCA_003388555.1. Taxonomy (GTDB): domain Bacteria; phylum Acidobacteriota; class Thermoanaerobaculia; order Multivoradales; family Multivoraceae; genus QQVD01. The sequence continues at coordinate 19,574 of QQVD01000039.1, forward strand.
CTGTCGTCGTCGAGCAGCAGCGCGGCGTACGGCAGGATCTCCTCGAAGAGCAGCTGCTCGTCGCGCTCGCCGATCCCGCTGCGCACCTCGGCGAACAGATCGGGGCGAGTGGCAAGCCGCTCCTCGAGTCGCCACGCCGCGGCCACCAGCTCGTTCTCGGCGGCGGGCGACGCGGCCGGCGAGGCGATGCGCACGAACACCGTCTCGGCGAGCGCGAAGTCCTCGATGACGCTGCTGAAGGCCCGGGCGGTCGGCGCGTCGGCCGGCAGAAGCCGCGTCAGGTCGGTCGACAGCTGCAGACGCGACAGCGGCCACAGTGCGGCGAGAGTGAGCGCCGCCAGGGCCGCGACGACGATCCGCGGCTTAGGCACGGGCTCAGGCCGACGCTCCCGCGTCGACCGGTACGCACTGGCCGGTGATCGCGCCGGCGTCTTCGGAGAGCAGGAAGCACACCGTCGCCGCCACCTGCCGGGCGTCGACGCCCCGCGGCAGTGACTCGGCCGCGCGCAGGACGGAGATCACGCGTTCGGGCAGTGTCGAGGTCATGTCGGTGGCGACGAAGCCGGGCACCACCGCGTTGACCCGCACGCCGCGGCTGCCGATCTCGCGCGCCAGCGACCGGGTGAGCGCGAGCACGCCAGCCTTCGACGCGGCGTAGGCCGCCGGGCCCGCGACACCGCGCAGCGCCGCCAGCGACGAGAGGTTGACGACCGCGCCACGACGACGCCGCACCATCAGCGGCACCACCGCGCGGCAGAGGCGGAAGACCCCGCCTAGGTTGACGTCGAGCACCCGATCCCACTGCTCGTCCGAGGTCATCGCCAGCAGCCCGGAGTGGGCGATGCCTGCGTTGTTGACCAGGCCGTCGATCTCTCCGACGCGATCCTCGACCTCGCCGACGAGCCGCTTGGCGGCGCCACGATCGGCCGCGTCCCATTCGAAGGCTCGCACCTGGCCCTCCCGGCCGTCGCACACCGCCTCGGCCGCGGCGGCGTCGCTGCGATAGGTGAGGGCGACCCGGCAGCCTCTGTCGGCGAGCATCTCGACGACGGCGCGGCCGATGCCCCGACCGCCGCCGGTGACCAGGACGACGCGCGGAGCGGAGCTCGAACGAACGCTCTCGCTGGTGTCGCTCATCCGCTGCCTCCGGCGACCGCCGAGCCGGTGACGAAGCGCGCCGCGATCACGGCTCGAGCGATGCGCAGGCTGTCGAGCCAGGGTCGGTAGTGGCTGGTGTGCCGCCCGTCGGCGAAACCCAGCTCGACTGGCGTCGAGGCGATGCCGAAGCCGCGACGCGCAGCCCGGACGACGATGGCGCTCTCGGCGGCGAACCGCTCGCCGTGCATCGGCACCTGCGAGACCAGTTGACGGGTGTAGAGCCGGAAGCCGGTCTGCACGTCCGAGATCGGCGCACCGGCCGCCAGCGAGATGGCGCGGCTCGACAGACGATTGCTCAGCCTGCGCACCCGGCTCATCCCCTCGAACAGGTGGTCCCGGGTGCCGAGCACCAGGTCGATCTGCGGTGTCCATGCGGCGAGCAGCTTGGGGATCTCCTCGGGCAGGTGCTGCCCGTCGGCGTCCACGGTGATTACGGCGTCGTACGGCTGCCCCGCGGCGAACAGCACCTCGAAGGCGGTGCGTAGAGCGGCTCCCTTGCCGCGATTGTGCTCGTGACGGACCACCTCGCAGCCGAGTCTTCGCGCCGCCTCGCTGGTGTCGTCGCTCGAGCCGTCGTCGATCACCAGGACCCGCTCGATCGCCTCGAGTCGACCGACCTGGTCGAGACAACGGCGCACCACCGCGCCGAGGTACGGTCCCGCCTGGTAGGCGGGGATGGCGATCGCGACCCGGCGGCTCACGGCGTGCCGCCTTCGAGGAGAAGCCAGGCGGCGGCGCCTCCCGCGGCGAGAGCCGAGACCAGGACCCGGCGGGGAGCGGCCGCGGCGGCATCGCAGGCAGGCAGTCTCAGACGGGGGTCGATCCGATCCGCCTGCGCCGTCAGTCCGGGGCCCAGATCCTCTCCCGCGCAGGCCGCACCGCCGCGGCCAGCGTCGCGCCGCCGAACTCGCCGGTGATCGCCTTCGGAGTGAGCACCGGCGGCGTGCGCCGCGGCCAGACAGCACGCAGCACGGCGGCCTCGAGCGCATCGCCAGGCCGTGATCCGCTGGCACCACTGACGATCAGGTCGATCGACTCCGCCGGGCAGTCGAAACGCTCCAGTCCCCGGCGCAGCGCCTCCACCAACGGCGCCGGGTCGTCACTCCAGGAGGTCTGCGGAGCCCGCGGATCGAACGCGGCGATACAACCGCGAATACCGGCGAGACGTCGCGGTGCAGCCTCCGTCGGCTCGACGACCACCACCGCGGCGCCCTCGCCGAGGACGAAGCCGGTGCGCTCGCGGGCGAAGGGAAGCGCCCGTTCGTCGCCTCCCTCGAGCGGCCGCGCCAGCGCGCCGTAGCGGTCGAGCACGGAGTGCAGCAGCGGGTCGAGCTCCTCCACAGACCCGGCGAGTGCCCTGGGAGCCTCGCCCGCGGCGACCACGTCCACGGCCTCGGCGACGGCGAGCAGAGCGCTCGCCTCACGCTGCGTCACCGTGACGTTGGTGCCGCGACAGCCCAGGCGCAGCGCCACCTGAGCCGCCGGAGCGTTGGCGACCGACTCGATGAACAGGACCGGCGAGGCGGCCTGCGGTCCGTCGTCGTGCACCTGGCGGAGCAAACCCTCGGTGTAGGCGGAGGGGCCGTAGCAGGTGCCGAGGCAGACCGCCGCCCGGCTCCAATCGCACTGCGAAGCCGCCTCTCGCGCCGCCGTCGCCTCGATCGCAGCCGCCACCGCGAAGCGGGAGGGACGGCTCATCCGGCGAGCCCGCGCCGGGGGCAGCCAGGCGCCCACCGAGGCCGCGTCGACCGTGGCGGCCAGGCGCGCGCCCGCGGCGGCGCCGAACCGTCGGTGGTAACGACGGTCGACCGGGGTGAAACGCCGCGTACCGGTGCGCAGGGCGTCTGCGAGGGCGGCGGTGCCGGCGCCACAGGACGAGATCACTCCCAGTCCCGAGACGACCACCGATGCGTCCTGCGTCGTCATGCGCTCTCCGTCGCGCCGGCCAGCACCACGGCGGCGTTGGCGCCGCCGAAGGCGAGGTTCGTCGATACGGCGCAGCCACCCCGAGGAATCTCGCGCGGCTGCTCGCGAACCAGGTCGACGCCGATCTCGTCGTCGACCGGGCCCGCCCCCCAGGTGGGGTGCAGCTCGCCGCGAGCCAGGCAGAGGATCGTCGCCACCGCCTCGATCGCCCCGGCAGCGCCGAGAAGGTGCCCGAGGCCGCTCTTGGTCGAGGTCACCGGCAGGGTGGCTGCGGCGGGGCCGAAGACGCTCTCGAGCGCTCGCCACTCGGCGATGTCGTTGTGCTGCGTGCCGGTGCCGTGGGCGTTGACGAAATCGACCCCCTCCGGCTCGCGGCCGGCGTCGGCGAGCGCCGCGCGGATCGCCGCCGCGGCCCCTTCACCACCGGGCTCGGGCGCGGTCATGTGGTGGGCGTCGCACGAACCGGCGGCGCCGAGCAACCGCGCCCGGGGTGTCGCGCCGCGTCGCTCCGCGTCCTCAACGCGTTCGAGCACCAGCACGGCGGCTCCCTCGCCGAGCGACAGCCCGGAGCGGGTGGCGCGGAAGGGGCGACAGGGTCGCTCGTCCACCGCGCGCAGCGCATTGAAACCGGCGTAGGTGAGCTGGCACAGCCCGTCGGCTCCACCGACCAGGGCGACGTCGACCTCGCCTCGGCGCAGGCAGCGCAGGGCGCTGACGAAAGCGAGCGAACCGCTGGAGCAGGCCGAGGAGATGGTGAGTACGCGGCCGCGCACGGCGAAGCGGCGGGCGACCGCGTCGCCCGGGCAGTTCAGCGTATGGCCGCGGGTGAGCCGCAGCCGCGGCCGGCTCGACGGATCGTCGAGCAGGGCGAAGAAGTAGCGCTCCGCCTCTGCCATCCCGGCGGTGCTGCCCGAGAAGAAGACGCCGGCCCGACCGCTCCAATCTCCCTCGGCCTCCAGCCCGGCCTGCGCCAGGGCCTCGTGGGCGGCGGCCAGGGCGAAGCGATCGGCGCGCGACGACCGCACCCCGCCGCTGCCGCCGGCCGCTTCCCCGAGTCGCTGGCGGACCTGCTCGGGCGCCGCCGGCACCTCCGCCACCAGCGCGGTGCGGTGCCCGGAGACATCGAACCGGCGTGGCGAGCCGATGCACGGGCCGGCGCGCAGCCCGCGCTCGAGGTCGTGCGCGCTCCAGCCGTAGCCGGACACGGCACCGATCCCGGTCACCACGACATCCGGCCGCTCCCGGATCGGAGCCCGACTCGGCTGCGGGGGCGACGAATCGCCGCAGGTCACGTCGTCGCGATCCTCGATCCCGACGCCGGCTCCTCTCCACCGGTCGCGAACCTCTGCTGCACGAACTGCTCGAGCGCGGCGACGCTGGCGAAGCTCTCGGGATCGACCTCCTCGCTGTCGACGACGATGCCGTAGTCCTTCTCGAGCACGACGATCAGCTCGAGGGCGTCGATCGAGTCGAGGCCGAGGCCCTCGTCGCCGAAGAGGGGCTGCTCGTCGCCGATGTCCGCGGGCGTCATCCCTTCCAGACCGAGACTCTCGATGATGATCCGCTTGATGGCTTCGCGATCGGGAGGAAGGGACATCTCACTCCGGCTCCGGTCTAGCTCTGGTCCAGCTCTGTCTCGCGGTGTCGCCGAAAACGGCGAGCCTCTCGGGCCCGCAGGCGATCCGCGGCGGCGGCGCTCGGTGGCCTGATTCCGACCCGGTCTTCGCCCGCCCGCACGCGGGGGCCGACGGGAGTCGGGATGCTGCGCCCGCCATGATTGGCATCCACCGATGGTCTGCAAAGCCCCAGGCTGTCGGCTCTCCACCGGCTCGGCAAAGGCCCGAGGAGAGTACCACAGGGGCAGACGGATCCGGGCCCGGGTGAGGTCGCAACGAGAGGCCGTCTGGACGCCTTTCGGCACAAGATCTCCGGCCCGTGGACCACCCACCGGCGGGTGCCGGCGTCGAGCTGCGGCCGCTCTACAATGACAACGCCTGGCCTCAGCCCAGCGCCCACCGCGAGACCCTCGATCCGGCCCACCGTGGCCATCACCGAGGCCGACCGTGATCCACCGTCGCCAGGCCGCGCCCGGCGCACGGGCAGAGGTCGCGGCGCCCAAGACCAGGGGTGGCCGGGCGTCAGGGTGGTGGGCCCGCTCGAACGCTGTTGGTGACGATGCATCCGATCCTCGACTGCTGGGACCATCTCCTGCGCCGCGACGCGCAACGGATCGTCGTCGTGCACGGCGAGGGCGAGCTGCGGGCGACGGTGGGCGACGTCGACCGCCTGGCCCGCGACGCGGCCCGTCGCCTCTCGTCGCTGCCAGCCGGCGGTGTGGTGCTGCTCGAGGGCGACGCGGGGCCCGGCTTCCTGGCCGCGCTCCTGGCCTGCTGGCGCGGCGGCCTGACGCCGGCCCTCGCCCCTGCCTCGGGACAGGAGACGACGCGAGCGGCGTTGGGGCAGGCTCTCGGCTGCTGCGGCGTGGCCAGGCTCATCGGCGACTGGCCGGCCGACGAGTGGCTGGTCTGCACCCGGGCGAACACCTCGGGCACCACGATGCCGGCGCCCCCAGGCGGTGCGCCCGGAGTCCTCAAGCTGACCTCCGGCAGCAGCGGCGCGCCGCGCGCCGTGCACACCACCGCCGAGCAGCTGGCAGCGGACGACCGGGCGCTGACCGCGACGATGGGTCTGGACGAAGGCGACCGCATCCTCGCCGCGATCCCGCTGAACCACTCCTACGGACTGGCCAGTGTCGCCCTGCCGCCGTTGGTACGCGGGGCGGCGATCGTGCAACCGTCTCGTGGCAACCCGTTCGCGCCGGCACAGGCGGCGTGTCGCCACCAGGTCACCTTCCTGCCCACCACCCCCGCCTACCTCGCCGCCCTGGTGGCCGCGCGCCGCCCGCCGCCGGTGCCGTCCTCGCTCCGGCTGGTGATCTCCGCCGGCGCCCCGCTGACGGCGGCGACCGCGGAGGCCTTCCGCGCCACCTACGGCCTCGCAGTGCACACCTTCTACGGATCGAGCGAGACCGGAGGTATCACCTTCGACCGCCGCGGCGGCGCCGCCGAACGCGGCACCGTCGGAGAACCGGTAGAGGGGGTGGAGGTGAGCCTGCAGCCGTTGTCCGCCGGCGACCGGCGCGACCCCGGTCAGGGCACGGTGGTGGTGCGCTCGCCGGCGGTGGCCAGCGGCTACTTCCCGACCGTCGACGAGCGGCTCGGCGACGGGCGATTCGTGACCGGCGACCTCGGGCGGTTCTCGGACGACGGGCGCGGAGTCGAGCTGGCACTGCTGGGCCGCACCGACCGGGTGCTGAACCTGCGCGGCCGCAAGCTCGATCCACGCGAGCTCGAGAGCATCGTCGAGTCGTTGTCCGGCGTGCGCGAAGCCGCCGCGCTGCAGATCCGCGGTGAGGACGGCGCACCCGGAGCCCTGAGGCTGGTCGTCGCCGGCGACGCCGACCTTCCCGACGCGGCGCGGCTGCGCGACTTCCTCCACCGACGTCTGCCTCCCCACGAGCGGCCGCGCAGCGTCGTCTTCGTGACCGAACTGCCGCGCAACGAACGCGGCAAGATCGACTTCGCGGCGATGCAACGGCCCGACTTCCGCTGACGACGTGTCCGACCACGACTCCCCCGCAGCCCCGGCGAGGCCCGCGGCGAACCGCCCGCTGTCTCCCTTCGTCGCCGCGGCGCTCGCCGCCCACGTGGCGGCGCCGCCGTTGCTGTGGGCGGCGCCGTCGACCCTCGCCGGCGTCGCCGCGGCGCTCGTGGCGCTGAACCTCACGGGGTTCGTCGCCGGGCTGCTGCCGCGCAGCCGCCTGCTGGGCCCCAATCTGACCGCCTGCGCCCGCCGCCACCCGCAGACCGGTGAGCCGGCGGTGGCCCTGACCTTCGACGACGGTCCGGATCCACGAGCGACCCCGGAGGCTCTCGATCTGCTCGCCGGGGCCGGTGCTCGGGCGACGTTCTTCTGCATCGGCGAGCGCGCCGCGGCACACCCCGAGCTGGTGCGCAGGATCTCGGCCGGAGGCCACCGGATCGAGAACCACACCTTCACCCATCCCCTGCACTTCGCCTGGCTCGGGCCGCGCGGACTGGCGCGCGAGATCGACCGCGCCCAGGAGGTCCTCGGCGAGCTCGCCGACCGTGCCCCCCGCCTGTTGCGGGCCCCCGCCGGCATCCGCAGTCCCCTCCTCCAGCCCCTGCTCTCGCGACGAGGTCTGCGTCTGGCCTCCTGGAGCCGCCGCGGCTACGACGCGGTGCACGACGACCCGCGGGCGATCCTGAGGCGGCTGACCCGCGACCTGCGTCCGGGCGAGGTGCTGCTGCTGCACGACGGAAGGGCTCACGGCTCCGCTCGCCGCGGGCGGAGGCTGCCAGTGCTCGAAGTGCTGCCCGCGCTGCTGGCGGAGCTCGAGCGGAGGGGTCTACGGACGACGCTGCTGGAGGCGCCCGACTCCTGAGCGCCTCGAACGGACGCGGTCGGCGGTTGCGGCTCGTCTCGCCCACCTCCCGGGCTCCGGCGACCGCATCGGATCCCGGGCGGCGCTGGCGCGGCGAGCTCTCCGAGAAGTCGAGGCAAGCGGACCGTGTCAGTCCGGTGCCATCCTGGCGGCGCCTCACCACAGGGCTCGCCGTAGCTCCTGTCGCCAGAATTCGGAGATGCTGGTCTAGGATGCCCGGATGCCACTGGTCGTGGAATCCCGAGCACAATCCTCCTCGAGCGCACTGGAGATCCTCGTCAGCGACGAGCCCTCGCCCGTGCGCTGGCTGAGCCGGCTCTTCGGTGACGACGCGGCGCTGACACCCGGCGTCACGCGCTCGACCGACGACGGCCAGGTCGCCCTGCTGGTCCGTTCGATCCGGGGCGCCGCGGCCCTCGACGACCGGGCCTTCGAGGCCGCCGTCCGCGAGCTCTACCTGGAGCTCCTCGGTGAGCTGCGGGAACGCGGCCTCGAGCCCATCCGGCTGTGGAACCACGTGCCGGAGATCCTCCGCCCCGGAGGACGTGGCGGGTTGCGCTACATGGTGTTCAACGCCGGGCGGTATGCCGCCTACGCCGAGTTCCACGGCGCCGGGGAGCCCTTCGGGAGACGTCTCCCGACCGCGTCGGGCACCGGCTGCGGAGGATCCGATCTGCTCCTCTACTGCCTCGCGTCGGCGGACGGCGGCGAGCCGCTCGAGAACGCCCGGCAGATCCCGGCGTATCGCTACTCGAAGCGCTACGGGACCTTCCCTCCCTGCTTCACCCGCGCCACCCGGGTCGCTTCGCGCACCCTCGGCCTGCCGGGGCCGGAGCGCCCGGCGCTGCTGGTCGGCGGCACCGCGAGCATCCGCGGCGAGTCGTCGCTCCACCGGGGTCTGTTGATGCGACAGCTCGAGGAGACGCTCGACAATCTCGTCGAGCTCACCCGCAGCGGGCTGGAGCAGACCCCTGCCGCGGCGGCCGAGATCGACGGGCGGTCGCGCGCCCTGGGTCGCTTCCGCGACCTGCGCGTCTACCACCCGTCGCGCGCCGATCGCCAGTCGCTGCGCGACGCCGTCGGCGAGCTCTTCCCAGGCCTCGACACGCTCGAGCTGGTGACCTGCGACCTCTGCCGCCCCGAGCTCCTGGTGGAGATCGAGGGTACGGCCGTTTGACCTGCACCATCGATCCCGCGGCGCTCCTCGACCGGAGGTTGGACAACGGACTGCGGGTCCTCCTCCTCGCCGACCACCGCCTCCCCCTGGTCGCGATCGACGTCTGGTACCACGTCGGCTCGCGTCACGACCCGCCGGGGCGCACCGGTCTGGCTCACCTGTTCGAGCACATGCTCTTCCAGGGTTCCGCCAACGTCGGCCCCAACGAGCACTTCGCCAGGGTCCAGCAGGTCGGCGGAGTCGCCAACGGCTCGACCTGGTACGACCGCACCAACTACTACGAGACGCTGCCCGCGGGAGCCCTCGAGCTCGGTCTCTGGCTGGAGAGCGACCGCATGGGGTTCCTGCTCGAGGCACTCGACCAGGACAAGCTCGAGCTGCAGCGGGGAGTGGTCAGCAACGAGCGCCGTCAGCGGGTCGACAACCAGCCCTACGGCGCCGCCTCCGAGCGCCTCAACGAGCTGCTCTACCCGGACGGACACCCCTACGGCTGGCCGGTCATCGGCCGCATGGAAGACATCCAGGCGGCGACGCTGGAGGACACGCGGTCCTTCTTCGCCACCCACTACGCGCCACGCAACGCCACCCTGGCGCTGGTCGGGGACTTCGAGCCCGCGGTCGCTCTCGAGGCCGTGGGTCGCTACTTCGGCGACCTGCCGGAACAGGCCGACGGAGCCGTCGACCTGGAGGCGCGGCTGCCCGGCGTCGACGTCCAGCGGCCGGCGCGGCGGAACGCACCGGAGCACGCGCTACTCGTCGACGAAGTCGCCACGGCACGGGTCAGCCTGGCGTGGTCCGTCGACGGCTACGCCAGCGAGCTCTGGTTCTCGTCGCAGATCGTCGCCGCCGTCCTCGCCGAGGGCAAGGCGAGTCGCCTCGAACAGAGGCTGGTGCGGCAGCTCGAGCTCGCTACCAGCGTCAACGCCTACGTGCTGCCCACCGAGTGCTGTGCCACCTTCGCGATCACCGCCTCGGCGCGGCCCGACGTCTGCGCCGAGCGGGTACGCGCCGCCATCGAGGAGGTGATCGAGGAGCTGCGCCGCGACGGCTGCGAGCCGTCCGAGGTCGAGCGGGTCCTCGCCTGCGCCCGAGCGGATCATCGCTGGGCGCTGCAGACGATCCAGGCCCGCGCCGACGCGATAGCACGCGACGCGACGTATCTCGACGATCCGACTCACCTGGCCTCGTTCGAGCAGCGACTCGCCGAGGCGGCCGGGGAGGCGCGTCTGCGCTCCGCGTTGCGGGAGATCGATCCACAGGCGGCGGTCGGCGTCTCGGTGGTGCCGAAGTCGGCCGACCCGGGAACGCGAGGCGCCTCGACGTGAAGCTCGATCGCGCCGTGGCTCCAGCCGTGTCTCCCCCGGAAGAGCTCGCTCTACCGCGTCTCCAGCGACCCGAAGCCGCCGTCGAGCTCGTGGTCTGCCACGACCCGCGGCCCCTGGTGCACTGCACCTGGGTGCTGCGTCACGGCGGCGCAGACGAGACGATCGCGCGGGCCGGCGAGTTCCCGCTGGCGGTCGACCTGCTCGACGAGGGCACCCGGCGGAGGCCCGGCGAGCGTCTCACCCGCGCGGTCGAGGAGCTGGGCGGAGAGATGAGCACCGCCTGCGGCTGGCACAGCTCCCTGTTGCGCGTCGCCGGGCCGTCGGAGGTCGCTGCCAGACTGGTCCGGCTGCTGGTCGAGGCAGCCACCGAGTCGGAGTTCGCGGCGCGCGACCTCGAGCGCGTCCGCCGGGCGCGACTGGCGACCCTGGCGCGTCTCGAGGCGAATCCAGGAGCCTGCGCCGACCTCGCCCTCGACGCCCTGCTCTTCCCGGGCCGGCGCGAGGCCCTGCCCCTCACCGGCACCGTCGCGGGTCTCGAGGCGGTCGACGGCGACGACGCCCGCAGTGCGTGGCAGGGTGCCGCAGGCCGCTCGCCGGGCACCCTGCTCGTGGTGGGAGCTCTCGACCGGCCCGAGATCGACGCTCTCGTCGCAGCCAGCCGCGAGCTCGCCGACGGCGGCGCCGGGATCGCGGGCGGAACCGGGGCGACCGGACCGCCGGGCCGTGAAGAGGCGCAGGAGCCCCTGAGACAACGACCGGTGGTCCTGCTGGTCGACCGACCACACGCCAAACAGACCGAGCTGCGGCTCGGCCACGCCGCGCCCCCGCGCGCCGCTGCCGGGCGCGCCGGCCGGCGGATCCTGGTCACGTTGCTCGGCGGCAAGTTCACCAGTCGCCTCAACCTGCGCCTGCGCGAAACCGACGGCGCCACCTACGGCGTCTCCGCGGCTCTGGTCGATCGGCCGCATGCGAGTCATCTGGTGGTGTCCAGCGCCGTCGAGACGACGAGCGCTGCACGCAGCGTCCGCGGAGTGCTCGAAGAGATGGAGCGGCTGCGCACGGAGCCGGCGACGGCCTCCGAGGTCTCCGACTCTCGTGGCTACATCGCAGGGGTCGTCCCCTACCGCCTGCAGACGCTGTCCGGGCTCGCCGCGCAGCTGCAGATCCAGTGGCTGTTCGGTGAAGCCGACGACCAGCTGCGCAGCGACCTCGAGGATCTCGCCGAGGTGGAGCCAGCGGAGGTGCTCGAGGCCGCGCGCTCGACGCTCGCCCCCGGCGCGGCGCGGGTGGTGCTGGTGGGGCCGCTCGCGCAACTGCGCGGGCAGGCCGCTGAGCTGCGGGAGCTGGGCTGCGAGCTGGTCGAGCTGGCCTCGGCCGGGCCGCTGCTGGCCGGCGACGTCGTCGTCGGCTGAGCGCGACACGGTCCAGCCGCGGGCGCCGTCGCGGCAGATGGGTCGAGCGACCTCCCCGGCCGGCTCTACGCCCCCCTCCAGAGCCATCCCGACCGGCTCGCCCCGAGGTGGTTCGCCGCGTCCGCCGGGGGCTGAGAGGGCCGTCGGCGCGGTGGTATATTTGCGCGTTCAGCCCCAAGCAGCACACAGCGCGCAGGTCGGTGGAGGAGTACCCCGGATGCAGGTCGAGAGCTCGGAACAGATTCGCAACGTCGCCGTGGTGGGCCACAACGACACCGGGAAGACCACCCTGATCAGCTCGATGCTCTTCGCGTCGGGTGTGGCGAACCGGTTCACCAAGGTCGAGGATGGCAACACGGTCACCGACTTCGACCCGGAGGAGATCGCGCGCGGATACTCGATTGGTCTCGCGGTGTGCCACGTGCCCTGGCGCAAGCACAAGGTCAATTTGGTGGACTGCCCGGGATCGGGCATCTTCATGACCGACAGCCGGGCCGGCCTGCGCGCCTGTGACGCGGCGATGCTCTGCGTCAACGCCGCGGCCGGCATCCAGGTGACCACAGAGAAGGTCTGGGGATACGCCGAACGCATGGCGCTGCCCACCTTCCTGCATCTCACCAAGCTCGATCGTGAGAACGTAGATTTCGACGGCTGCCTCGAGCTGCTGCGCGAGAAGTTCGGTCGCGGCGTCGTGCCGCTCCAGGTGCCCATCGGCAGCGAGCAGGGTTTCAGCGGCGTGGTCGACCTGGTCTCCGGGAAGGCGACGCTCTACGAGCGCGATGGAGACGCCAAGGGCAGGGCCGGCGAGCCGCCGGCAGAGGTGGCGGAGCTGATCGAGGAGCACCGCTCGGCGCTGGTCGAGGCCGTCGCCGAAAGTGACGAGGCGTTGATGGAGAGCTTCTTCGAGGAGGGCGATCTCAGCGAGGAGCAGCTGCGCGAGGGGCTTCGCTCGGCGGTACGTCGACGGGAGATCTTTCCGGTGATGGTCTCCTCCGGCCTGCACGCGATCGGAACCTCGGCGGTGCTCGACGCCCTGGTCGACGTCGCTCCGACTCCGCTCGAGAACCCCGGTCTGCCCGGTCGCGAAGGCGGCGAGGAGTCGGTGATCGGAGGCGAAGGCGCGGCGACGGCGCTGGTGTTCAAGACTCTCAATGACCCGTTCTCGGGCAAGGTGACCTTCCTGCGCGTGGTGCGCGGCACGCTGCAGTCCGACACCGCCTACCGCAACAACTCACGCGACGCCGACGAACGCATCGGCCACCTGATGCACATGCAGGGAAAGTCGGGCGAGAACACGCCGCACCTGGTGACCGGCGACATCGGCGGCGTCGCCAAGCTCAAGGTGACCCAGACCGGCGACACGATCGCCGAGAAGGGCACCGACGTCGTGATCGACTGGGTCCGCGTCCCGGTGCCGGCGATCTCCTTCGCCATCGAGCCGAAGTCGAAGGGCGACGAGGAGAAGATCGGCGATGCCTGCACCAAGCTGGTCGAGGAGGACCAGGCGCTGACCGCCGGACGCGATCCACAGACCGGCGAGTTCCTGCTCTCGGGTACCGGCCAGCTGCACGTCGAGATCGCGGTCGCCAAGTTGAAGTCGCGCTTCAAGGTGGAGGTCATCCTCCACCCGCCCAAGGTCCCCTACCGCGAGACGATCCGCAAGAAGGTCGAGGCGCACGGCCGTCACAAGAAGCAGTCGGGCGGCCGCGGTCAGTTCGCCGACTGCAAGATCGCCATGGAGCCGCTGCCGCGCGGCGGCGAGTTCGAGTTCAAGGACGAGATCTTCGGCGGCTCGATCCCGCAGAACTACCGACCCGCGGTCGAGAAGGGCATCCTCGAGGCGGCCGAGCGCGGCTACCTCGCCGGCTATCCGGTGGTCGACTTCCGGGTGCGACTGCTCGACGGCCAGTACCACGACGTCGACTCGTCGGAGATGGCGTTCAAGATCGCCGGCTCGCTCGCCTTCAAGGAGGCGATGGGCAAGGCCCAGGCGGTGATGCTCGAACCGGTGATGCAGGTCGAGATCAGCACCTCCGAGGAGTTCATGGGCGACATCATGAGCGACCTGTCACAGCGTCGCGGCAAGCCGCAGGGCATGGAGGCCGGAGCCCGCGGCGCCCAGATCATCCGCGCCACCGTGCCGATGGCCGAGATGCTGCACTACGAGACGACCCTGCGCTCGATGACGCAGGGGCGCTCGAACTTCACCATGGAGTTCTCGCACTACGAAGAGGTGCCGCGACAGGTCCAGGACAAGCTGGTCCAGGAGGCGCAGCGGGCCGCCGAGGCCTCGTAGGCCGGAGCAGCGCTGGCGGCGCCCGGCGCCGCGCCGACTCGGCAGCGCGCAAGGCGAGCGCCCGCCGGCCGTACCTCGATCACCACTCGACGCGGCTGCGCGAGCCGGGGCCCTGCGAGCGCTTCGGCGGCCCGGCGATCCGGCGCGGCCTGGAAAACGAAAGGGGCGCCGTCTGGCGCCCCTCCGGGTCAGTCGATCGATGCCGCTCGACGAGATCAGGCTTCGGCGCTGAACTCGTAGTCGACGAACTCGATGACCGCCTCCTCGGCTCCGTCGCCGTGGCGCGGGCCGATCTTCGTGATCCGCAGGTAGCCGCCCGGGCGATCGGAGAAGCGCGGCGCGATCTCGGTGAACAGCTTGCGGATCAAACTGCGATCGGCGACCCAGCGCGCTGCCAGGCGCCGCGAGTGCACCGAATCCTGCTTGCCCTGGGTGACCAGTTTCTCGGCGATCGGCCGCAGCGCCTTGGCCTTGGCCAGGGTGGTGACGATGCGCTCGTTCTCGATCAGGGACGCGAGCTGGTTGCGGAACATCGCGCGTCGGTGCGAGCTGTTCCGGCCGAGCTTCTTGTTGCTCTGGTTGTGTCTCATGGCTTGTGTCCCTCGCGGGCTCCAAAGTGCTGCCACCTCGCCGCGGCGGGGCCGCGGCGACGGCGGCTCACGAAGTCGGCGACGCCGGGACGTTCATCCCGAACGACAGCCCCAGGCTGGCGAGCAGCTCCTGCAGCTCCTCCAGCGACTTCTTGCCGAAGTTCTTGGTCTCCATCATCTCGCGCTCGCTCTTGCGGACGAGATCACGCAGCGTGGTGATGTTGGCGTTCTTCAGGCAGTTGGCGCTACGCACCGAGAGCTCGAGCTCGTCGATGTGCTTCTCTAGCAACGCCTCCATGCCAGCCGCCGCCTCGCTCTTCTCCGGCGCCTCTTCCTCGACCAGCGAGTCCTCGGCGTTGATGTAGATCGTCAGGTGGTGCTTGAGCAGCAGAGCGGCGCGGGAAACAGCCTCGACCGGCGTGATCGTTCCGTTGGTCCACACCTCGAGCACCAGACGCTCGTAGTCGGTCGTGCGCCCGAGGCGGGCAGCCTCGACGCGGTAGTTGACGCGACGCACGGGGCTGTGCACGGAGTCGAGCGGGATCCAGCCGATCCCCATGGTGTCCTCGAGGTTCTTCTCCGCCGAACGGTATCCCCGCCCGTTGGAGATGCGGGCCTCGAGGTGGAGGTGGCCCTCTTCGTTGAGCGTCGCCACGTGCAGATCAGGATCACACACCTCGACCGAGGGATCGGTGGCGAACGCGCCCGACTTCACGTCGGCCGGGCCCTCGATCTTGAGGGTCAGGGTGCGCGCCTCGTCGCCGTCGTAGCGGAACGGGATCTGCTTGATGTTGAGGATCATGTCGGTCACGTCCTCGACGCAACCCGAGATCGACGAGAACTCGTGGAGCACGCCGTCGATGTGGACCGCGGTGATCGCGGCCCCCTCGATCGAGGACAGCAGTGCTCGACGCAGGGCGTTGCCGACGGTGGTGCCGAAGCCCCGCTCGAACGGCTGCGCCATGAACCGACCGTAGGTGTCGGTCAGCGTCTCGGTGTCGATCTCGACCCTCTTGGGTCGCTGAAAGCCTTTCCAGAGCATTGAATTCTCCTATCGAATCAGCGCGGGCCTGAGCCGCGCGGGATTTCAATCAGACGCGGCGGCGCTTGCGCGGCCGGCACCCGTTGTGGGGAATGGGCGTCACGTCCTTGATCGACTTGATCGAGATCCCACTGGCCTGGATGGCACGGACGGCCGACTCGCGACCACCACCCGGGCCCTTGACCAGCACGTCGACGGACTGCACGCCCATGTCGCGAGCCTGCTGGCCGGCGGCCTGGGCCGCGACCTGGGCCGCGAAGGGCGTGCCCTTGCGCGATCCCTTGAAACCGCTGCGGCCGGCGGACGACCAGGTCAGGACGTTGCCCTCCGCGTCGGAGATCGTCACCAGGGTGTTGTTGAACGTGGCGTGCACGTGCGCGGTGCCCTGCGGTACGGACCGCCGCTCGCGCCGCTTCGTGCTCTTCTTCTCTCTCGTTCCTTTGGCCATCTTCGCGCTTCCTGTGCCCCGCGGTGCCCGCCGACAGCGTCTCCAGAGCGTCCCCGGCGGCTCTCGCCGCCGGCGTCCTCTCTCGACGCGACCGGTACCGGGATCCCGTCGTTACTTACGAACCTTCTTCTTACCGGCGATGGTGACGCGACGCGGTCCCTTGCGGGTGCGGGCGTTGGTGCTGGTGCGCTGACCGCGGACCGGCAGGCCCTTGCGATGCCGGACTCCACGGTAGGAGCCGATCTCCATCAGCCGCTTGATGTTGTTGGTGACCTCCTTGCGCAGGTCGCCCTCGACGCCGCCCTCGGTGGTGATCACCTGACGGATGCGCTGGGCCTCCTCCTCGGTGAGGTCCTTCACCTTGGTGGTCACCTCGACGTTTGCGGTCTGAAGGATCTTCTGGGAGCGGGTTCTGCCGATCCCGTAGATGTAGGTCAGGCCGACCCAGATCTGCTTGTTCTGGGGGAGGTCGACTCCCGCGATACGTGCCATTTGCTGACTACCTCTCTGTCGCCGTGCAGCGGGTCATCAACCCTGGCGCTGCTTGTGCTTCGGGTTCTCGCAGATCACCCGGATGACGCCCTTGCGCCGCACGACCTTGCACTTGGAACACATCTTCTTGACGGATGCTCGAACTTTCATGACTGTCTCCGAACTCGATCGGTCGCAGATCCACTAGCTGCGTAGCCGGTAGACGATCCGACCGCGGTTGGGGTCGTAGGGGGAGAGCTCGACGAGCACCTTGTCGCCGGGCAGGATGCGGATGAAGTGCTTGCGCATCTTCCCGGAGATGTGCGCCAGGGCCTGGTGCTCGTTCTCGAGCTCGACCCGGAAGGTCGCGTTGGGCAGAGTCTCGACCACCACGGCCTCGACTTCGATGGCTTCTTCCTTCTTGGACAAAACGGTCTCCAGAATCTCGATTTCCTCGGCGGCCCGTCAGGCCGTCGCGCTGAGCCTCTCCGGCACGGTCCCCAGGACCCGGGAACCACGCTCGGTGACCGCCACCGAGTACTCGAAGTGCGCCGACAGCGATCCGTCGGCGGTGCGCGCCGTCCATCCGTCGGCGTCGACCTTGACGCCAGCCGAGCCGACGTTGACCATCGGCTCGATCGCCAGGACCATTCCCGGCTTCAGCTTCTCCCTGCGACCCGGCTCTCCGAAGTTCGGGATCTGCGGATCCTCGTGCATCGCCGATCCGATGCCGTGGCCGACGAAGTCGCGCACGATGGTGAGGCCGTGCGCCTCGACCCAGGTCTGAACCGCGTGCCCGATGTCGGACACGTGACTCCCCGGCCGCACGGCTTCGATGGCCCGGTCCAGGGACGCCTCGGTGACGTCGAGCAGGTGCCGCGCCTCCTCGGAGATCTCTCCGACGCCGAGAGTCACGGCAGAATCGCCGCAGTATCCCTTGAAGAAGACACCGCAGTCGATCCCTATGATATCGCCTTCTTCCAACTTCTGCTCGGCGGAGGGGATTCCGTGCACGATGACGTCGTTGATCGACGTGCACAGGGTGGCCGGAAACCCGTTGTAACCGAGGAACGCCGGGATCCCGCCGTGGTCGCGCACCACCTCCTCGGCCCTGCGATCGAGATCGAGGGTCGAGACTCCGGGGGCGAGCATCGCGCGCATCTCGTCGTGCACGAGGTGCACGATCTCGTTGGCGCGGTTCATCAGCTCGATCTCGGCTGGTGTCTTGCGGATGATCATCGGTCTCGGTCTCAGTCTCGGTCTCGGTCTCGGTCTCTCGTGGAGATCCGGCTCAGCGGATCGCCTCCAGCATCGCCGCGGTGACCTCGTCCATGCTGCGGTCGCCGTCGACGCGGCGCAGCAGGCCGGCCTGCTCGTAGTGCGCCACCAGCGGCTCGGTCTCGTTGCGGTAGACGCGAAGCCGCTCCTGGATCACTTCCTCGGTGTCGTCGTCGCGCTGGCGCAGCAGCGCCCTGCGCACCAGCTCCTCCTCGGGCACCGAGAGGTAGATCACGTGGTCGAGGCGCTCCCCGAGGTCGTCCAGGATGTCGTCGAGGGTCTGGGTCTGGGCCGCGGTGCGGGGGTATCCGTCGAGCAGGAAGCCGCCCTTGCAGTCGTCCTTCGCCAGACGGTCCTGGACCACTTCGGCCATCAACTCGTCGCTGACCAGCTGACCGCTCGCCATGACCCCCTCGACGCGAGCGCCGAGTGCGCTGCCCTGGGCGACAGCGGCACGCAGCATCTCGCCTGTCGAGATGGCGGGAACGGAGAGCTTCGCGGCGAGCCGCTCCGCCTGCGTCCCCTTGCCGGATCCGGGCGGGCCGAGGAGAACCACGTGCAGGCTACCTCCGGCCACGGATGCGCCCCTTCTTCATGAAGCCCTCGTAGTTGCGCATCACGAGCTGGCTCTCGATCTGCTGCAGCAGATCCATGGCGACACCGACCACGATGAGGAGCGAAGTCCCACCGAAGTAGAACTGCACCCCCAGCCCCTGGCTGATCCACAGCGGCGTGAAGCTGTCGAGCGTATCGCCGATGAACGGGATGCCGGCGACGCGGAAGCCCGAGATCAGGAACTCAGGGAGCACCGACACGGTGGCGAGATAGACCGACCCGACCAGCGTCAGGCGGGTCAGGATGCGGTCGATGTAGTCGGCGGTGCGCCGACCGGAGCGGATGCCGGGGATGAAGCCGCCGTACTTCCGCATGTTCTCGGCCAGGTCGTTCGGGTTGAAGATGATCGACACGTAGAAGAAGGAGAAGAAGATGATCGCGATGACGTAGAGCAGGTAGTAGAGCGGCTGCCCCCAGCGCATCGAATCGGCGATCGGCTGGAACCACGGCTGGTTGATCACGCCGCCCAGGGTGCTCGGCACGGTGACGATCGAGCTGGCGAAGATCACCGGGATGACTCCGCCGGTGTTCACCTTGAGTGGCAGGTAGGTGCTCTGGCCGCCGAACTGCTTGCGTCCAACGACGCGCTTGGCGTACTGCACCGGGATGCGGCGCTGTCCACGCTCCATGAAGACGATGAACGCGGTCACCGCGACCATGAAGACCACCAGCAGGACCACGGTCAGGAGCGACATCTGGTTGCCCCGCACCTGTCCGAGGGTGGTCTGGATCGCGCCCGGCAGACCGACGACGATGCCGGCGAAGATGATCAACGAGATCCCGTTGCCGATGCCGCGCTCGCTGATCTGTTCGCCCAGCCACATGACGAAGGCACAGCCGGTGGTGAGCGAGATCATCGTGGTGATCACGAACAGGAACCCGGGGTCAGGCACCAGCGGCGCACCGCCCGGCGTCGACAGGCTCTGCACCCACGACGCGATGACCAGCGACTGGATGACGGAGATGATCACCGTGCCGTAGCGGGTGTACTGGGTGATCTTCTTGCGACCGAGCTCCCCTTCCTTGGAGAGCTTCTCGAGGTAGGGCCAGACCACGGTGAGCAGCTGCAGGATGATCGACGCCGTGATGTACGGCATGATGCCCAGAGCGAACACGGCGACGCGACCCAGGCTGCCACCCGTGAAGGTGTTGACGAACCCGACGATGGTGCCCTGCATCGACTGCATGAACTCGAGCAGAGCAGCCGGATCGACGCCGGGCGTCGGGATGTAGCAGCCCACGCGATACACGGCCAGCATGGCGAACATGAACGCCAGCCGGTTGCGCAGATCGGGGATCGCGAAGATGTTGCGAAAGCTCTGGAACACGGTCTTACAGCTCCTCGCAGGTCCCGCCCGCAGCCTCGATCTTGCTCTTTGCCGAGGCGCTGAACTTGTGCGCCCGCACCGTCAGGGCGCTCGACAGGTCTCCGTTGCCGAGGATCTTCACCGACCGGCCACGACGCACGAGGCCGTGGCCGAGCAGCTCCTCGGGACCGACGGTGCCTTCGAACGGCTCGAGCTGGCTGACGTTGACCACCGAGTACTCGGTGCGGAAGATGTTGGTGAACCCACGCTTCGGCACGCGACGCACGAGCGGCATCTGGCCGCCCTCGAAACCGTCGCGGTGCGAGTATCCGGTGCGGGATTTCTGGCCCTTGTGGCCGCGCCCCGCGGTCTTGCCGAGGCCCGATCCGGCTCCTCGTCCGACCCGCTTCTTCTTGCGCCGGCTTCCGGGCGCCGGCTTGAGGTCGTGTAGCTTCATGACGCCTGTTCCTCGACCACCCGCACCAGGTGCGGGATCTTCTTGATCACGCCGCGGACCGCGGGGCTGTCCTCACGCTCCACCACGTGCCTGATCCGACGCAGGCCGAGGGTCCGCAGCGCCTCGCGCTGGTCCTTCGGGCATCCGATCGGGCTGCGGTACTGCTCGATCTTGAGCTTGTCGGCCTTCGCCGCCGTCTTCTTCTTCGCCGCCATCACGCAGCTCCCTGCTCCGGTGCTTCGAGGCCACGCAGCTCGAGCACTTCCTCCGGGCTGCGCAGCGACTCGAGGGCCGCGAAAGTGGCCTTGACGACGTTCTGGGGGTTGGTGGTTCCCAGCGACTTGCTGAGCACGTCCTGCACGCCGACACACTCGAGCACGGCGCGCACCGGTCCACCGGCGATCACGCCCGTTCCCTCGGAAGCGGGCTTGAGCAGCACGCGTCCGGCGGAGAAGATGCCGAGCGCCTCGTGCGGGATGGTGCCGCCGGACAGCGGAACCTGGATCAGGTTCTTCTTCGCCGTGTCGATGCCCTTGCGGATCGCCATCGGCACCTCCTTGGCCTTGCCGGCTCCGTAGCCGACCCGGCCGTTGCCGTCGCCGATCACCACCAGGGCGGAGAAGGAGAAGTTCTTACCGCCCTTGACGACCTTCGTCACGCGGTTGATGTGAACGACCTGCTCCATGAAGTCGTTGTCCGACTTGTCTCTGCGGTTGCCGCGTCCGCGGCCGCGATCTCTGCTCACGTCGATTCCTTCCTGTTCAGCTCGTGCGTGCGTCCGGGCGTCCTCAGAACTCGAGGCCGCCGCCGCGAGCCGCCTCCGCGAGCTCCTTGATCTTCCCGTGGTAGACCGCCCCGCCGCGGTCGAAGACGACCGCCGAGACGCCCTTCTCCTTGGCCCGCTCGGCGAGCTTCTCGCCCACCGCCTTGGCGGCGGCCTTGTTCGAGCCGCTGCCTTCGCGATCGCGTAGCTCGAGCGAGGAGGCCGAGGCGAGCGTCTCGCCGGTGCGGTCGTTGATGATCTGCGCGTAGATGTACTTGAGGCTCTTCTTGACCGCCAGACGGGGCCGCTCGGCGGTGCCGACGACGCGACTGCGAACGCGGAAGCGGGCGCGACGACGGCGCTCCTGCTTGCCCAGCACTGCCTTCTTGCGTGTATCGCTCATGACTGACTCCCAGCAGGACCCTGCGGCGACTAGCCGGAGGACTTCCCTTCCTTGATGCGCAGGCGCTCGCCGGCGTAGCGGATGCCCTTACCCTTGTACGGGTCGGGCGGGCGCAGCGCGCGCAGCTCGGCGGCGACCTGGCCGACGCGCTGCTTGTCGATTCCGCCGACTGTGACCTTGTTGTTCTTGTCGATCTCGACCGTGATCCCCTCGGGGATCGGATAGACCACCGGATGCGAGAAGCCGAGCGACAAGGAGAGATTCTTGCCCTGCACCTCGCCGCGGTAGCCGACGCCGACGATCTCGAGCTCCTTGGTGAAGCCCTGCACGACACCGGTCACGGCGTTGGCGAGTAGGGCCCGCTGCAGACCGTACAGCGCCCGTTCCGGGCCGGTGGTCCCCTCGGACTCGAGAGTCACCGTGTCACCGTCGAGCTTGATCTCGATCCCCGGCAGGCGCTTGTGCGTCAACTTGCCCTTCGGGCCTTCGACGAGCACCTCGTGGTCGCGGATGTCGACCTTCGCGCCGCCACTCAGCTCGATCGGCATCTTTCCGATTCTGGACATCACCTAGGCTCCCAACACGTCCGGAGGCTCTCAAGCCCTCCGCATCAGTAGATCTGGCAGAGCACCTCGCCGCCGACCCGACGGGCTCGCGCCTCGGCGTCGGACAGCAGTCCCTGAGGGGTGGAGACGATCGCCACGCCGATGCCGTTGAGCACCGGCCGCAGGTCGCTGGCTCCGCGGTAGACGCGACGGCCCGGCTTGCTGACCCGCTCGATGTTGCGGATCACCGGGGTCCCGTCCTTGGTGTACTTGAGGATGATCTCCAGGCTCTTGCCCGGAGGGTTGTCGTCGTGGACCCGGAAGCCCTTGATGTAGCCCTGCTCCTCGAGCACGCGGCAGATGGCCAGCTTCTGCTTCGAGGCAGGGACGTCGAGTCGGTCGTGCTTGGCGATGATCGCGTTGCGGATGCGGGTCAGCAGGTCGGCGATCGGATCGGTCATGCTCATGGAACTGATTCCTGGTTCGGTCTGGTCGGCACTGGGCTCAGGCGCGGAACGGCATGCCCAGCTCCTTGAGCAGGAAGAAGGCCTGCTCGTTGTTGGGAGCGGTGGTGACGATGGTCACGTTCATCCCGCGGGCGCCGTCGATCGCGCCCTGCTCGATCTCGGGGAAGATCAGGTGGTCGCGCACGCCGAGCGTGTAGCTGCCGCGACCGTCGAAGGCGGTCTTGGAGACCCCACGGAAGTCGCGCACGCGGGGCAGCGCGACATTGATCATGCGATCGAGGAAGTGCCACATGTTGGCGCGACGCAGGGTCACGCGGCAGCCGATGGGCATCCCCTCACGCAGCTTGAAGGCGGCGATCGACTTCTTGGCGCGGGTGATCACCGGCTGCTGACCACCGATCGCGCGCATCTCCTCGACGGCGTTCTCGAGCAGCTTGATGTTCTTGCTCGCCTCGCCTACACCCATGTTCAGGACGACCTTGTCGAGGCGCGGGATCGACATGACGTTGTCGATCGAGAACTCCTTCTGGAGCCTCTCGCGCACCGACTCCTCGTACATCTGCTTGAGGCGCGGCACGTATGCTTCGGACATCACGGACTCCAGTTTCAGCTGATGACGGCGCCGCTCTTCTTGGCGTAGCGGGCGGTCTTGCCGTCGGGAAGTTGCTTGAAGCCGACCCGGGTGGGCTTGCCGGACTCGGGATCGATCAGCATCAGGTTGGAGAGGTGGATCGGCGCCTCGCGCTCGAGGATGCCGCCCTGGATCTGCTGCTGGGGATTCGGGCGCGTGTGCTTCTTGATCATGTTCACGCCCTCGACCACGGCGCGGCCCTCCTGGGGGAGGACCTTCATGACCCTGCCCTCGCTGCCGCGATCACGACCCGAGACGACCAGTACCCGGTCACCCTTCTTGATCTTCTGCTTGCTCATCTGTACTTCCTACTCTTCTCCTGACGGGGCGGACCAGCGATCGGGGGTTGCCACCGTCGACGCGGCCACGAGATCGGTGCCTCAGAGCACCTCGGGCGCGAGCGAGACGATCTTCATGAAGCGCTTCTCGCGCAGCTCGCGCGCCACCGGACCGAAGACGCGGGTGCCGATCGGCTCCTTGTTGTCGTTGATCAGGACCGCCGCGTTGTTGTCGAAGCGGATGTAGCTGCCGTCGCGCCGGCGCCGCTCCTTGCGGGTGCGCACGATCACCGCCTTGACGACCTGGCCCTTCTTGACGTTGCCGTCCGGGGCCGCCTCCTTGACCGACGCGGTGATGATGTCGCCGAGGGTGCCGAAGCGCCCAGCCGAACCGCCACGCAGGTGGATGCAGGAGATCCTCTTGGCGCCCGAGTTGTCGGCCACCTCGAGGTTGGTTCCCATCTGGATCATGGCCTCAACCCTCGGCTCGCTGGAGCACTTCCTGGACGCGCCAGCGCTTGCGCTTGGACAGCGGGCGGCTGGAGACGAGAGACACGACGTCTCCCTCGCGGCACTCGTTGTTCTCGTCGTGGGCGACGAACTTGGAGGACCGCTTCATCATCCGGTGGTAGAGCCGGTGCATGACCGGTTTCTCGACCGAGACGACGACGGTCTTGTCCATCTTGTCGCTGATGACCGTTCCGACCTTGACCTGGCGGCGACCACGTCCCGCGGTCGCGGCCTCGGTGGCTGAGGAGCCGGTCTCTGTATTCGCTTCCGTCATAGGTTCTTCTCGCTGCTGGTTCGATGCGTTCGTTCGAAGCCGGTGTGTCGGCATCGGCGTCCGGGCTCGCGGTAGCGCCGGGCGCCGGGCCACCCGCCGTGGATCGCGGTCAGCCCGCCTGACGCTCCCTCAACACGGTCAGCACACGCGCCAGGTCCTTGCGGGCCTCGCGCACCTTCGCGGGGCGCTCGAGCTGTCCCGTCGAAGCCTGCAGCCGCAGGGTGAAGAGCTGCTCGGCGAGCTCGTTCTCCTTCTCCCGCAGCTCGCTGTCGGTGAGGTTCCTGATTTCGCTTGCTTTCATCTCAGACAATCTCCAGATCCGGTGCGGATCAGTGCTCGCCGGCGCCCTGGCGGATCACGAAGCGGGTCTTGATCGGCAGCTTCTGGGCCGCGAGGCGCATCGCCTCGCGAGCGGTGTCCACGGTGACACCTTCGAGCTCGTACATCATGCGAGCCGGCTTGACCACCGCGACCCACGCCTCGGGGTTGCCCTTGCCCTTGCCCATGCGGGTCTCGAGCGGCTTCTTGGTGATCGGCTTGTCGGGGAAGATCCGGATCCACACCTTGCCGGAGCGCTTGATGTGGCGGGTGATCGCGATACGTGCCGCCTCGATCTGCCGCGACGTGATCCAGCCGCACTCCACCGCCTGGAGGCCGAAATCCCCGAACGAGACCTCGTTGCCGCCCTTGGACAGGCCCTTGCGGCGGCCGCGATGGACCTTCCTGTGCTTGACCTTCTTCGGCATCAACATGACATCTACCTCTCAACTCTCGCGCGCACGCGTCAGGGCCTCAGGCCGTGGCCCGATGACCGCGCTCTCTCGACAGATCGCCCTTGTAGACCCAGACCTTGATACCGATCACGCCGTAGCCGGTCTGGGCCTCGGCGAATCCGTAGTCGATGTCTGCTTTGAGCGTGTGCAGGGGCAGGCGGCCGTCCTGATACCACTCGGTACGAGCGATCTCGGCGCCACCCAGCCGACCGGAAACCATGATCTTGACACCCTTGGCGCCGAAACGGAAGGCCGACTCCATGGCTTTCTTCATCGCCCGGCGGAAGGCGACGCGGCGCAGCAGCTGACCGGCGATCGACTCGGCGACCAGCTGGGCCTCGAGCTCGGGACGCTGGATCTCCTGGATGTTGATGTGCACGTCCCGGCCGACCTGGCGGCTCAGGTCGTCGCGCAGCTTGTCCACCTCGGCGCCCTTGCGGCCGATGATGATGCCGGGACGCGAGGTGTAGATGGTCACCCGCATCCGGTCGGCGGCGCGCTCGATGTCGATCTGGCTGACCCCGGCGTGCGCCAGGCGGTTCTTGAGGTGCTGGCGCAGCTTGATGTCGTCCTTGAGGACCTTCGAGTAGTCCTTGCCGGCGTACCAGCGCGAATGCCAGCCCTTGTTGTAGACCAGCCGGAACCCGTAGGGGTGTGTCTTCTGACCCATCGTGACTCTCCTGAGACCTACTCTGCGGCGGCTTCGGCCGCGGACTCCCGGCGGGAGTCCAGCTTGATGGTGATGTGGCTCTGCCGCTTGAGGATCCGGTACGCCCGTCCCTGTGCGCGCGGGCGGATCCGCTTGATCGTCGGCCCCGGATCGACGTAGATCTCCTTCACGTAGAGGGCATCGACGTCGACCATCTCGTCGCGGTTCTCGGCGTTGGCGATCGCCGAACGGAGGAGCTTCTCCATCGGCCGGGCAGCGTGCTTCTTGGTGACCTGCAGCAGGTTGGCCGCCTCCTGGACGTCCTTGCCGCGGATCATGTCCGCCACCAGGCGCACCTTCTGGGGCGAAGCCTGCAGATAGCGGAGTCGGGCTGTGGATACCATCTTCGTACCTCCGCGCTCAGCGCGCCGCGCCGCGCTTCTCGCGGCCACCGGAGTGGCTGCGGAAGGTGCGCGTCTGGGCGAACTCGCCGAGCTTGTGACCGACCATGTTCTCGCTGACGAACACCGGGATGAACTTCTGCCCGTTGTGCACCGCGATGGTCTGACCGACCATCTCGGGGATGATCGTCGAACGCCTGGACCAGGTGCGGATGACGCGGTTGTCGCCGGCGTCGCTCTGCTTCATCACCCGGTCGTAGAGGTGATGGTCGATGAAGAAACCCTTCCTGAGTGAGCGTGCCATCGCCTACTTCCTCTTCCGTCTGCTGCGAACGATCATGTTGGAGGTGCGCTTGTTGCGGCGGGTCTTGTAGCCCTTGGTCGGCTTGCCCCAGGGCGTGGTGGGATGGCGACCTCCGCTCGAGCGGCCTTCGCCGCCGCCCATCGGATGGTCGACCGGGTTCATGGTGACGCCGCGGTTGTGGGGACGGCGGCCGAGCCAGCGCTTGCGACCCGCCTTGCCGAGCGAGAGGTTGCTGTGCTCGCTGTTGCCCACTGCACCGACCGTGGCGTAGCAGTCGAGGTGGACCTTGCGCACCTCACCGGAGGGCAGGCGCACCTGGGCGTAGGCGCCTTCCTTGGCCATCAGCTGCGCTGCGGCGCCGGCCGAGCGGACCATCTGTCCACCCTTGCCGATCGTCAGCTCGATGTTGTGGATCAGCGTGCCGAGAGGGATGCGGCGCAGCGGCAGGGCATTGCCGACATTCACCTCGACGTCCTGCCCGGCACGCACCTGGTCCCCGACCTGCAGTCCCTGGGGACAGAGGATGTAGCGCTTCTCGCCGTCGGCGTAGTGCAGCAGCGCGATGCGGGCGGTGCGGTTCGGGTCGTACTCGACGGTGGCGACCTTCGCCGGCACGTCGAGCTTGTCGCGGCGGAAGTCGATGTGACGGTAGCGCCGCTTGTGGCCACCGCCACGGAACCAGACCGTCTGCTCGCCCTGGTTGTTGCGCCCGCCGATCCGCTTCTTGCCCGAGGTGAGCGGCTTGTGCGGCCGCTTCGCGGTGATCTCCTCGAACGTGGAGTATTCCTGGTTGCGGCTCGCCGGGTTGGTCGGCTTGCGTCGTTTGATCGCCATGGTCTCTTCCTTGCTTGGGATCCGGCGGCGCCTCAGGCGCCCTCGAAGAACTCGATGTTGCCTTCGGCGAGGCGCACGTAGGCCTTCTTCCAGTCCGGCCTGCGGCCGACGAAGCGTCCCTGGCGACGGACCTTGCCGTGCACCCGGGCCACCCTCACGTCGGCGACCTTCACGTTGTCCTTCTTGAACTGCTCCTCGACAGCGCGCTTGATCTCGATCTTGTTGGCGCGCGCGTCGACCCGGAAAGCGACGATGTTCTGCAGCTCTCGCTGCACCGTCGACTTCTCGGTGATCAGCGGTCGGATGATGACGTCCTGAATTCGCATGACTGCCTCTTCTTCCTGCGACTGGCTCTACTTCTGCTGCTGCTACTTGCTGAGCACTTCGACGAGCCGGTCGAGGGCCGCCTTGCTGAACACCAGGTGCTCGCGGTCCACCACGTCGTAGACGTTGACCCCGAGAGCGTCCACCGCCTTGAGCGTCGGGTTGTTGCGCGAGGCGAGACCGAGGTTCTCGTTGTTCCAGTCGTCGACCAGCAGCGCCTTGCCCTCGATGCCCAGGCCGCGCAGCGACTCGGCGAGCTGCTTGGTCTTCGGGCTGTCGAGCTCGAAGGAATCCAGCACCGTGATCTGCTCGTCGCTCAGCTTGCGGGAGAGCGCGGAGCGCAGGGCGTTGCGCTTCTCGCGGGGGCTGACGCCGAGCTCGTAGCTGCGCGGCTGCGGCCCGTGCACGGTGCCGCCCGAGCGCCAGAGCGGCGAACGGATCGAGCCGGCGCGGGCGCGGCCGGTGCCCTTCTGCCGCCACGGCTTCTTGCCGCCGCCGCGGACCTCGCCCCGACCCTTGGTCTTGTGGGTGCCGGCGCGCGCCGCGGCGCGGACGGCGACCACCACCTGATGGATCAGGTGCTCCTTGTAAGGATAGGCGAACACCGCGTCGGGCACGTCGCACTCGCCGACCGACTGGTTGCTGAGGTTCTTGACCGCGAGTTTCATCTCAATATCTCCGAGGACTGGGCAGCGCGCCACCGCCGTGCGGATCGCGCCAGCCGCTTCATCCCTGCTGCGACTTCTTGCCCTTCTTGGCCGGACGGATCGCGACGTAGCTGTTGCGGGCGCCGGGGATGGCGCCCTTCACGAAGAGGAGGTTCTCCTCGGCATCGACGCGCACCACCCGGAGGTTCTTCGAGGTCACGCGGCGGTTGCCGTCCTGACCCGGAGCCCGCATGCCGGGGAAGACGCGGGACGGATCCGCGGACTGACCGATCGATCCCGGCGCCCGGTGGAACATCGAGCCGTGGCTGGCGCGGCCGCCGCCGAATCCGTGACGCTTGATGACGCCCTGGAAGCCCTTGCCCTTCGAGGTGCCGATGACGTCGACCAGATCGTCGGCCGAGAAGATCGAGACGTCGATGGTGTCGCCAGCGGCGCTCTCGAAGTCGGCGCCGACGCGGAACTCCGCCAGCCGGCGGGTGGGCTCGACGCCGGCCTTGGCGAAGTGGCCGCGGCGCGCCTGGTTCACCTTACGCGGCGCCTTGGGCTCGAACTCGCCCGGCTCGACGCCGTAGCGGCCCTCCACCAGACCGACCTGCACCGCTTCGTAGCCGTCGGTGTCGGTGGTCTTGCGCTGCACCACCACGCACGGACCGGCGCGCAGCACGGTGACCGGGATGGCCGCTCCGTCCTCGCCGTAGATCTGGGTCATCCCGATCTTCTTTCCGAGAATGCCTGACATGACTTCTTCTCCGTGACTCTCTGTCGCCGTCTGGGGACCTACGCTCAGGCCGACTGCCCGAAGGCCTTGATCTCGACGTCGACGCCGGCCGGGAGCTCGAGCTTCATCAGCGCGTCGACCGTCTGAGAGGTCGGCTCGAAGATGTCGAGCAGGCGCTTGTGGGTGCGGATCTCGAACTGCTCGCGCGACTTCTTGTCGACGTGCGGCGAGCGGTTGACGGTGTACTTCGAGATATGGGTCGGCAGCGGGATCGGACCCACCACGCGAGCGCCGGTGCGCCGCGCCGTGTCGACGATCTCGTGGGTCGACGTATCGAGGATCCGATAGTCGAAGGCCTTGAGGCGAATGCGAATCTTTTCGTTGATCATCTGGTCCTGACTCCGCGCTGGCTAGGGGTCTTTCTCACGCTCTCGCTGGGATCGCGTCGGCCGCGCCCGCCGCTCGACTACTCGAGGATCTCCGTGACGGTGCCGGCGCCGACGGTGCGTCCACCCTCGCGGATGGCGAACCGCACGCCCTTCTCCATGGCGATCGGGGCGATCAGCTCCACCTGCAGGTTCACGTTGTCTCCCGGCATCACCATCTCGGTGCCCTCCGGAAGCTCGGAGACCCCGGTGACGTCCGTGGTACGGAAGTAGAACTGCGGACGGTAACCCTTGAAGAACGGAGTGTGACGACCACCCTCCTCCTTCGTCAGGATGTACACCTCGCCCTTGAACTTCGTGTGCGGAGTGATCGAGCCCGGCTTCGCCAGCACCTGACCGCGCTCCACCTCGTCCTTCTTCGTACCGCGCAGCAGCACGCCGATGTTGTCGCCCGCCTGACCCGAGTCCAGCAGCTTGCGGAACATCTCCACGCCCGTCACGGTCGTCTTCGACGTGTCGCGGATGCCGACGATCTCCACCTCCTCGCCGACCTTCACCACCCCACGCTCCACGCGCCCCGTCACCACAGTGCCGCGACCCTGGATCGTGAAGATGTCCTCGATCGGCATCAGGAAGTCCTGATCCACCGCACGCTCAGGCGTCGGGATGTACTCGTCCACCGCCGCCATCAGGTCCATGATCTTCTTCCCCCACTCCGAGCTCGGATCACCCGACTCCAGAGCCTTCAACGCCGACCCGTGGATGATCGGAATGTCGTCGCCGGGGAAGTCGTACGACGACAGCAGCTCACGAAGCTCCAGCTCCACCAGCTCCAGCAGCTCCTCGTCGTCCACCATGTCGCACTTGTTCAGGAACACCACGATGTAGGGCACACCCACCTGACGAGCCAGCAGGATGTGCTCGCGCGTCTGAGGCATCGGACCGTCAGCTGCCGACACCACCAGGATCGCTCCGTCCATCTGAGCTGCACCCGTGATCATGTTCTTCACGTAGTCCGCGTGACCCGGGCAGTCCACGTGCGCGTAGTGGCGGCTCGCCGTCTCGTACTCCACGTGAGCCGTCGCGATCGTGATCCCGCGCTCACGCTCCTCAGGAGCCTTGTCGATCTGATCGAACGCAACCGCCTTCGCGGTGCCAGCGGCCGCGAGAACCGTCGTGATCGCCGCCGTCAACGTCGTCTTCCCGTGGTCCACGTGGCCGATCGTCCCCACGTTCACGTGAGGCTTCGTACGCTCGAACTTTTCCTTCGCCATCGCTCTTCACTCCTACGCCCGATGACTCGCCGGGCGTCTGCTGGGTTCTCGGTTCGGCTGATTTCCCGCTTCCGGATCGATCGCCGGCGCGTCAGCTGGCGGCCTTGGCGACGATCTCGTCGGCCACGTTCTTCGGAGCCTGGTCGTACGAATCGAACTGCATCGAGTAGTTGGCGCGCCCCTGCGTCGCGGAACGCAGGTCGGTGGCGTACCCGAACATCTCGGATAGCGGCACCTTGGCGTTGATCACCTGGGCACCGGCACGGGCCTCCATGCCCTGGACCTTGCCGCGACGGGAGTTCAGATCGCCCATCACGTCGCCCATGTAGTCCTCGGGCGTCACCACCTCGACCGCCATGATCGGCTCGAGCAGAGAGACCTGGGCGCGCTTGGCGGCGTCCTGCCAGGCCATCGAGCCGGCGATCTTGAAGGCGACTTCGGAAGAGTCGACCTCGTGGAAGCTGCCGTCGTAGAGGTCGACCTCGACGCCGGTCACCGGATAGCCGGCCAGCGGCCCCGACTCGAACGCCTCGGAGATGCCCTGCTCGACCGGCTTGATGAACTCCCGCGGGATGACGCCAC
Source organism: Acidobacteriota bacterium (assembly GCA_003388555.1). Lineage (GTDB taxonomy): Bacteria > Acidobacteriota > Thermoanaerobaculia > Multivoradales > Multivoraceae > QQVD01. The sequence goes on from QQVD01000039.1 coordinate 50,325, forward strand.
CGGTGATCTTGTTGTTGAAGATGAACGGCTCACCGTTGGGCGTCGGACGGACGCGGATCCTGCAGTGACCGAACTGACCGCGGCCGCCTGACTGGCGCACGAAGCGACCTTCGCCCTCGGCTTCGCGGAGGATGGTCTCCTTGTAGGCGACCTGGGGGCGACCGATCGTCGCGCCGACGTTGAACTCGCGCACCAGACGGTCGGTGATGATGTCGAGGTGCAGCTCGCCCATACCGGCGATGATCGTCTGGTTGGTGTCGGGATCGGTGTTGACGCGGAAGGTGGGGTCCTCCTTCATCAACTTGGCCAGCGCCACCGACAGCTTCTCCTGGTCGCTCTTTGTCTTGGGCTCGATCGAGACCCGGATCACCGGCTCGGGGAAGCTGATCGACTCGAGCACGATGGCGTGGTTCGGATCGCAGATCGTGTCGCCGGTGGTGACGTTCTTGAGACCGACCGCGGCACAGATGTCGCCGGAACGGATCTGCTCGATCTCCTCACGCTTGTTGGCGTGCATCTTGAGCAGGCGCCCGACGCGCTCCTTCTTCTGGGTGGTCGCGTTGAGCACCCCGGAACCGGCCTCGAGCACGCCCGAGTAGACGCGCAGGAAGGCGAGCTGGCCGACGAACGGGTCGGTCATGATCTTGAAGATCAGGGCGGAGAAGGGAGCGTCGTCGTCGGAGGGGCGCGTCTCCTTCGTCTCGCCGTCGACGATGCCCTCGATCGGCGGCACGTCGAGCGGAGACGGCAGGTAGTCGATGACCGCGTCGAGCATCGGCTGCACGCCCTTGTTCTTGAACGCCGAACCGCACAGCACCGGCTGCAGCTTGTTCTGGCAGGTCGCCTTGCGCAGCGCGCCCTTGATCTCCTCGACAGTCAGGCCCTCACCACCGAGATACTTCTCGAGCAGCTCGTCGTCGGTCTCGGCGACCGCCTCCACCAGCTTCTCGTGCAGCTCGTCGACCTTGTCGGCGTACTCGGCCGGCACGTCGGTGACCTCGAACGAAGCGCCGAGGGACTCGTCGTCCCAGCGCACGCCCTTCTTCTCGACCACGTCGAGGATGCCGAGCAGCTGGTCCTCGACTCCCCACGGGTACTGGATGACCACCGGACTGGCCCGCAGCCTGGTGCGCATCATGTCGACACAACGGTCGAAGTCGGCGCCGACGCGATCCATCTTGTTGACGAACGCCATGCGCGGCACGCGGTACTTGTCCGCCTGGCGCCAGACCGTCTCCGACTGCGGCTCGACCCCGGCGACGGCGTCGAACACCGCGATGGCTCCGTCGAGCACCCGCAGGGAGCGCTCGACCTCGGCGGTGAAATCGACGTGGCCGGGCGTGTCGATGATGTTGACCCGGTGCTCTTTCCAGAAGCAGGTCGTGGCGGCGGACGTGATGGTGATGCCGCGCTCCTGCTCCTGCACCATCCAGTCCATCGTCGCGGCGCCGTCGTGCACCTCGCCGATCTTGTAGTTGACGCCCGTGTAGAAGAGCACGCGCTCCGTGGTGGTCGTCTTCCCGGCATCGATGTGGGCCATGATGCCGATGTTGCGGGTCTTCTCGAGAGGTACTTTTCTAGCCATGACGGGTCGGGGAGTTGTGCGCGCCGCTGCGGTGCGCCATCGGTGGTCTGAGTCGGGTTCTCGGGAGCTGTGCCGGGGAGGGATACGCCGCCGGGCGGCAGCGCGTCGGCCTCACCAGCGGTAGTGCGCGAAGGCCCGGTTGGCGTCGGCCATCCGGTGGGTGTCTTCCTTCTTCTTGATCGCCGTGCCGCGATTCTCGGCGGCGTCCATCAGCTCGCCAGCGATGCGCTGGCGCATGGTCTTCTCGCCTCGGGCGGCGGCCGCCGCGATGATCCAACGCATCGACAGCGCCAGCTTGCGCGAGGGGCGGACTTCCACCGGCACCTGGTAGGTCGAACCGCCGACACGGCGCGACTTCACCTCGACGCCTGGCTTGACGTTGTCGATGGCGCGCTTGAAGACCTTGATCGGGTCGTCCTCGGTGCGCTCGCGGATCATCTCGAGTGCGTCGTAGAGGATCCGCTCGGCGGTGCTCTTCTTGCCGTCCCGCATCACCACGTTGACGAACTTGGTGAGCAACTGCGACTGGTAGACGGGATCGGGCAGGATCTCGCGCTTGGGAACTTCTCTGCGTCTCGGCATGGTCTTCGCCCTATTGCAGTTCGAACGGGAACGGGTTGGTGGAAGTCAAAGATCGGTGACGGGTCGGCTCCCACCCGCCGGGGCTTCCCGCCGCGCGGCGGGTCGGTCAGCTCAGCCCTTCGGGCGCTTGGCGCCGTACTTCGAACGGCCGCGGCGCCTCGCCTCGACGCCGACCGCATCGAGGGTGCCGCGGATCACGTGGTAACGCACGCCGGGCAGATCCTTCACGCGGCCACCGCGGATGAGCACGATCGAGTGCTCCTGCAGGTTGTGACCGACCCCGGGGATGTAGGTGGTGACCTCGATGCCGTTGGTCAAGCGAACGCGGGCGACCTTGCGCAGGGCGGAGTTCGGCTTCTTCGGCGTCTGGGTGTAGACGCGCACACACACCCCGCGCTTCTGCGGCGAGCCCTGCAGAGCCGGGCTCTTGGTCTTGGTGACCTGGCGCTCGCGGCCCTTGCGGACCAGTTGGCGGATCGTCGGCATGATCGAGATCTCCGTCGCGTTTCGGCGGCGAGGCACTCTGCCCCGCACAAGGATTCCGCCCGCGGGACACGAGGCCCCGGCAGGGCTGCGAAGTCGTAGAGGTTGGGCCCGGCGCCGCGTGTACGAGCGGCGGAGGAACGGCGCGCTGCCCGATCCGCCAGTCGTACCTGGCCCGAGGATCCCGCAGCGGTATCGTGGATGAGGGCGCTGAGTTCGGCCAGAACTCGCCTGCCCGCTGAGGCAGCGCTCGGGAAACCCGGTTTCCGCGCGCGAAGGATGAAATTAGCAGAGCCTGGCGCCGCCGGTCAACACCCGCGGCGGCGAAATCGGCGCCCGCCTGGGCCTCGCGCGCTGCCCTCGGCCGACCGCCACGGCGCCGGCTCACAGGACCGTTCGCGCGGCGCCTGGACAAGCCGTTGAGGAGAGGGAGTTTACGGTTCCGAGTCGCGCCGGGCCGAGCGACGGTGACCGTGGGTCTCGCTTGTCTGCCCGGAGCTCGACCGCAGATCTCGTGCACGGCGTGCCGCAGCCTGAACTCCCGACCGGCTCTCGGCTCAGCCGCGAAAGGGCCCAGGGTCGCTACGCTGCGGCCTCACGCCGCGGTGCGAGGGCCGAGCGCCGACGGGCACCAGACGGCAAGACGCCGACCACGACACGGGAAGATCCCGGTTCGTGATCGGCGCCTGCGACGCCCGGCAGGTGCCGGCGCTCAGTCGGCCTCGGCGACCGCCTGCGGCACGGTGCGAATGTCGTCGTCGTCGCCGAAGTCGAAGAGGAACTCCTCGACCGGCTCCTCGGCACGCACCAGCTCCGGCGACTCCATGTGGAAGTCGTGGTAGTGCTGCATGCCGGTACCGGCGGGGATGAGCCGGCCGACGATGACGTTCTCCTTGAGGCCGAGCAGGTGGTCGACCTTGCCGCTGATCGCCGCTTCGGTGAGCACCCGGGTGGTCTCCTGGAAGCTGGCGGCCGAGATGAAGCTCTCGGTCGACAGCGACGCCTTGGTGATACCGAGCAGCAGCGGGCGACCGACCGCGGGCTCGCCTCCGGCGGCGATCACCCGGTCGTTCTCCTCCTGGAAGCGCCAGCGGTCGACCTGCTCGTCGATCAGGAACTCGGTGTCACCGACCTCCTCGATCTTCACCGAGCGCATCATCTGACGGACGATGACCTCGATGTGCTTGTCGTTGATCGCGACGCTCTGGGAGCGGTAGACCTCCTGGATCTTGTCGACCAGGTAGCGCTGCAGCTCCCTCTCACCGAGCACCTTGAGCACGTCGTGCGGGTTGATCGAGCCGTCGATCAGCGGATCGCCCGCCTGCACGCGCTCGGCCTCCTGCACGTTGACGTGGATGTAGCGCGGGATGAGGTACTCGCGCGCCTCGGCGGTGTCCTCGTTGCGCACGATCACCTTGCGCATGCCCTTGACGATCTCGCCGAGCTCCACGACGCCGTCGATCTCGGTGATGATGGCCGGCTCGCGCGGCGCCCTGGCCTCGAACAGCTCCTGGACCCGCGGCAGGCCGCCGGTGATGTCCTGCGTCTTGGTGGTCTCACGCGGGATCTTCGCCACGGTGTCGCCGGCGTGGACCTGGTCGCCCTGGAACACGGTCAGGTGGGAGCCGGAGGGCAGCAGGTAGCGCTTCTCCTCCTTGCCCTTCTTGACCACGATCGCGGGGGCGCGCTTCTCGTTCTGGGTCGCCTCGACGATGATGCGCTGCGACAGCCCGGTGACCTTGTCGGTCTCCTCGCGCACGTTCTCGCCTTCGACGATGTCCTGGAACTCCACCTTGCCGCTGATCTCGCTCAGGATCACCGAGGTGAACGGATCCCACTCGACCAGCTCGTCGCCCGGCTTGACCTCCTTGTTCTCCTGCACCAGGAGGTGCGAGCCGTAGGTCAGGGCGTAGCGCTCCTTCTCGCGACCGGCCTGGTCGACGATCACCAGCTTGCCATTGCGGTTGACCACGACCAGGTCGCCCTGCTTGCTGTCGACCGTCGAGACGCCGATGAACTTCACCCAGCCCGGGTTGCGTGCGTGGTGCTTGGACTGCTCGGAGACCCGACTGGCGGTGCCGCCGAAGTGGAACGTGCGCATGGTCAGCTGGGTGCCGGGCTCGCCGATCGACTGGGCGGCGATGACGCCGACCGCCTCACCGATCTCGACCATCCTGCCGGTGGCGAGGTTACGGCCGTAGCACTTGGCGCAGACGCCGCGACGGGTCTCGCAGCTGAGCACCGAACGGATCTTCACCTTCTCGATGCCGGCGCCCTGGATGCCGTTGCCCACCTCGACGGTGATCTCCTGTCCGATGTCGAGCAGCTTGTCGCCTGTCATCGGGTCGTAGATCTCGTCCTGGCTGACGCGGCCGACGATGCGATCGCGCAGCGACTCGAGGATGTCGCCACCCTCCATGATGGCGCCGACGGTGATCCCGTTCAGCGTGCCGCAGTCCTCCTCGGTGACGATGACGTCCTGGGCGACGTCGACGAGACGACGGGTCAGATAGCCGGAGTCGGCCGTCTTGAGCGCCGTGTCGGCGAGGCCCTTGCGAGCGCCGTGGGTCGAGATGAAGTACTGCAGCACCGACAGCCCCTCGCGGAAGTTGGCGGTGATCGGGGTCTCGATGACCTCGCCGGAGGGCTTGGACATCAGCCCACGCATGCCCGCCAGCTGACGCACCTGCTCCCGCGAGCCGCGGGCTCCGGAGTCGGCCATCAGGTTGATCGGATTCGGCTCACGACGGTCGATCTCGACCTCCGACATCCGACGGAACATCTCCTCCGAGATGCGCTCGGTCACCCGGTGCCAGATGTCGATGATCTTGTTGTGGCGCTCGCCGGCCGTGATGACGCCTGCCGCGCGCTGGTTCTCGATCTCGAGCACCTCGGCGTTCGCCGACTCGATGATCTGTTCCTTGTTGTCCGGGATCACCATGTCGTCGACGCCGAAGGAGACCGCGGCGCGGGTGGCGTAGTTGAACGTCACCTCCTTGAGCTCGTCGAGCATCTCGACCGTGAGGTCGTTGCCGTGCTTGACGAAGCAGAAGCCGACCAGATCCTGGAGACCGCGCTTCTTGAGCAGGCCGTTGATGTACGGCAGCTCCTCGGGCAGGTGATCGTTGAGGATCGCTCGGCCGACCGTGGTGTCGATCAGCTCGCCGTCGAGCTCGTCGATGTCGGCGTGCAGGATGTCCTGGTTGTCGAGCTGGGTCTCGAGGTTGACGCACGGACCGTGGATGCGCAGGCGGATCTTGGTCTGGGTCTCGACCTCACCCGCGTCGTAGGCCATCAGCACCTCTTCGGTCGAGGCGAAGCGCCGCCCCTCGCCACGGGCGCCGTCGGCGGCCATGGTGAGGTAGTAGCCGCCGAGCACCATGTCCTGGCTGGGCACCGCCAGCGGACGGCCGTGCGCCGGGCTCAGGATGTTGCGCGAGGACATCATCAGAACGTGGCTCTCGATCTGGGCCTTCGGCGACAGCGGCAGGTGGACTGCCATCTGGTCGCCGTCGAAGTCGGCGTTGAACGCCGCGCAGACCAGCGGGTGCACCTGGATCGCCTTGCCCTCGATCAGCACTGGCTGGAAGGCCTGGATGCCGAGGCGGTGCAGGGTCGGAGCGCGGTTGAGCAGCACCGGGTGGTCCTGGATGACCTCGTCGAGGGCGTCCCACACGACGTCCTCCTCCCGGTCGACCATCTCCTTGGCGGCCTTGATCGTGCCGACGTACTCGTGGTCCTCGAGCCACGAGTAGATGAACGGCTTGAACAGCTCCAGCGCCATCTTCTTCGGCAGCCCGCACTGGTGGAGCTTGAGGTCCGGTCCGACGACCACGACCGAACGGCCGGAGTAGTCGACCCGCTTGCCGAGCAGGTTCTGGCGGAAGCGGCCCTGCTTGCCCTTGAGGGTGTCGGAGAGCGACTTGAGCGGACGGTTGTTCGAGCCCTTGAGGACCCGGCCACGACGACCGTTGTCGAACAGCGCGTCGACCGCCTCCTGGAGCATCCGCTTCTCATTGCGCACGATGACCTCGGGCGCGCGCAGCTCGAGCAACTTCTTGAGTCGGTTGTTGCGGTTGATCACCCGGCGGTAGAGGTCGTTCAGGTCGCTGGTCGCGAAGCGGCCGCCGTCGAGCGGCACCAGGGGGCGCAGCTCCGGCGGGATGACCGGGATCACGTCGAGGATCATCCACTCGGGCCGGTGGCCGCTGCGGCGGAAGGCGTTGACCACCTTGAGCCGCTTGGCCGCCTTGAGCCGGCGGATCTGGCTGGTGTCGGTGCGCATGACGATGCGCAGCTCCTCGTAGAGCTCCTCGATGTCGATCTGGCTCAGCAGCTCTTTGATCGCCTCGGCGCCCATGCGGGCATCGAAGGTCTCGATGCCGTACTCGTCACGCACCTCGCGGAAGCGCTCCTCGGAGAGCAGCTCGTGCTCCTTGAGCTCGGTGTCGCCCGGATCGATGACGACGTAGCTCTCGAAGTAGAGGATGCGCTCGAGATCGCGCAGGCTGATGTCGAGCAGGTGGCCGATGCGGCTCGGCAGGCCCTTGAAGAACCAGACGTGGCTCACCGGGCTGGCCAGCTCGATGTGCCCCATGCGCTCACGACGCACCCGCGAGCGGGTGACCTCGACGCCGCACTTGTCGCAGATGACGCCGCGGTGCTTCATCCGCTTGTACTTGCCGCACAGGCACTCCCAGTCCGTGATCGGACCGAAGATACGAGCGCAGAAGAGGCCGTCACGCTCCGGCTTGAACGTCCGGTAGTTGATCGTCTCGGCCTTGGTGACCTCGCCGTGGCTCCAGGCACGGATCTTCTCCGGCGACGCCAGGGAGATCTTGATCGCGTTGAAGTCTTTGATGGGCTGAGGCTTTTCGTTGTATGAGAGGGACTGCACGCTTGCCTCCTTGATCACTGCCGCCCATGGGGGAGAGCGGCCTGATGGCCCTCTGGGGGCCCGGCGGGATCTAGGTCGAGTCGGTGTCGGCGGTGGGGGATTCTCGGATCGGGTCGCGTCGGGTTCTCGGCGGCAGAGCCGCCGTTGCGGTCGTCGGCGGGGCACCTCGGCGCCCCGCCCCGATAGGTCAGGTCTTGAGCAGCTCGACGTCGAGGCAGAGGCTCTGCAGCTCACGCACCAGCACGTTGAAGGACTCCGGAAGGCCCGGATCCTCGGGCACGTCGCCCTTGACCAGCGCTTCGTAGACCTTGCTGCGACCCTCGACGTCGTCGCTCTTGACGGTGAGCAGCTCCTGCAGCGTGTAGGCGGCGCCGTACGCCTCGAGGGCCCACACCTCCATCTCGCCGAAGCGCTGACCGCCGAACTGGGCCTTGCCGCCCAGCGGCTGCTGGGTGATCAGCGAGTAGGGACCGATGGAGCGGGCGTGGATCTTGTCGTCCACCAGATGGGAGAGCTTCAACATGTAGATGTAGCCCACCGTCACCCTCTGCTCGAAGGTGTCTCCGGTGAGGCCGTCGTAGAGCGTCGTCTTGCCCGAGGTGGGCAGACCGGCCTGCTCGAGATAGCCCTTGAGGTCCTCCTCGTTGGCGCCGTCGAAGACCGGGGTGGCGAACTTCACGCCCATGGCGCGGCCCGCCCACCCGAGGTGGGTCTCGAGGATCTGACCGACGTTCATGCGGCTGGGCACGCCGAGCGGATTGAGCACGATGTCGACCGGCGTGCCGTCCGGCAGGTAGGGCAGGTCCTCTTCGGGCAGCACCCGCGAGATCACGCCCTTGTTGCCGTGTCGGCCGGCCATCTTGTCTCCGACCTGGAGCTTGCGCTTCATGGCGACGAAGACCTTGACCATCTTGATCACGCCGGGAGCGAGCTCGTCGCCCTTCTGCAGCAGGCCGACGCGCTCCTCGTTCACCCGGTGCATGACCTCGATGTGCGAGTCGGTGCGGCGGTAGATGTCCTCGACCTGCTTCATCAGCTCGGTCTGCTTGATCGGCAGCTTGAGCAGCTCGGCACGGTTGAGGCGCTCCAGGGCCGCGTAGGTGAGCTTGCCGCCCTTGTCGACCAGCTTCTCGCCGCTGCCGTCGCTGACCGCCGCGGTGACCACCTGGTCCTGCAGCAGGGCGGCGATCTTCTTGTTGCGCTCCTCGGTCATGATCCGCGTCTGGTCGCGGATGTTCTTCTCCAGGCGCCGGATCTCGGCCTCCTCGATCTCCTTGGCGCGCTGGTCCTTCTCGACGCCCTTGCGCGAGAAGATCTTGACGTCGACGACGGTGCCCTCGATGCCCGGAGGCGCCTTGAGCGACGCGTCGCGCACGTCGCCGGCCTTCTCGCCGAAGATGGCGCGGAGCAGCTTCTCCTCCGGGGTCAGCTGGGTCTCGCCCTTCGGCGTGACCTTGCCGACCAGGATGTCGCCGGCGCCGACCGAGGCGCCGATGCGGATGACGCCGCTCTCGTCGAGATCCTTGAGCGCCGCCTCGGAGACGTTCGGGATGTCGCGAGTGATCTCTTCGGGGCCGAGCTTGGTGTCACGCGCCTCGATGTCGAACTCCTCGATGTGGATCGAGGTGTAGGCGTCTTCGCGCACCAGGCGCTCGCTGACGAGGATGGCGTCCTCGAAGTTGTAGCCGCGCCAGGGCATGAACGCCACCAGGACGTTCTTGCCCAGGGCCAGCTCGCCGAGCTCGGTGGAGGCGCCGTCGGCCAGGACGTCGCCCTTGCGGACGCGCTGCCCCTCCTTGACGATCGGCTTCTGGTTGATCGAGGTGCTCTGGTTGGAGCGTCGGAACTTCGTCAGCTGGTAGATGTCGGCGCCGAACTCCTTCGCCTCGCCGGTCTCGCGGTCCTCGCTGGCGACACGCACGATGATGCGGTCGGCGTCGACCGAGTCGACCACGCCGCCGCGCTGGCAGAGCACCACCGAGCCGGAATCACGCGCCACCTTGCCCTCCAGCCCGGTGCCGACGATCGGACTGTCGGCCTTGAGCAGCGGCACCGCCTGGCGCTGCATGTTCGAGCCCATCAGTGCTCGGTTGGCGTCGTCGTTCTCGAGGAACGGGATCAGCGCCGCGGCCACGGAGACCAGCTGCTTCGGGCTGATGTCCATGTAGTCGATGCGCTCGCGATCGATCGGCACGAAGTCGCCACCCGAGCGCGCGACCGGACGCTCGTTGACGAAGCGGCCGTCGTCGTCGAGGCGGGCGTTGGCCTGAGCGATGTAGTACTTCTCCTCTTCCCAGGCGGTGAGGTAGAAGGCGTAAGGGTCGGCGACGATCTGCGCCTTCTTCTGCTTGACCAGCTTGGCGTTGGCCTCTTCGAGCTGCTGCTTGGTGATCACCTCGCCGAGCTGGAAGGGGCCGTTGCCGACCGCGACCACCTGGAAGTGATCGATGACACGACCCTTCTCGACCCGCTTGTACGGGCTCTCGATGAAGCCGTAGTCGTTGATCCGGGCGTAGGTCGCCAGCGACGAGATGAGGCCGATGTTGGGACCTTCAGGGGTCTCGATCGGGCAGATGCGTCCGTAGTGGGAGGCGTGCACGTCGCGCACCTCGAAGCCGGCGCGCTCGCGGCTGAGACCACCCGGACCGAGGGCCGACAGGCGCCGCTTGTGGGTCACCTCCGACAGCGGGTTGGTCTGGTCCATGAACTGGGAGAGCTGCGAGGAGCCGAAGAACTCCTTGATCGCGGCGATCACCGGCTTGGAGTTGATCAGGTCGTGCGGCATCGCCGAGTCGATGTCCTGGTGGACCGACATCTTCTCCTTGATGGCGCGCTCCATGCGCACCAGGCCGACGCGGAACTGGTTCTCGAGCAGCTCGCCCACGGCGCGCACGCGCCGGTTGCCGAGGTTGTCGATGTCGTCGACCCTGCCGACGTCCTTGTGCAGGCGCAGCAGGTACTCGATCACCCTGTAGAAGTCGTCGGCGGAGAGGGTCTTCTGGTCGACCGGCACGTCGGTGTCGAGCTTGATGTTGAACTTGAAGCGACCGACGCGCGAAAAGTCGTAGCGCTTGGCGTCGAAGAACATGCCGTAGAAGAGCGAGCGGGCGCTCTCCAGCGTCGGGGGGTCTCCCGGGCGCATCCGGCGGTAGATCTCGATCAGCGCGTCCTTGGCGTCGGTGGTGGTGTCCTTGGCCAGGGTGGCGCTGAGCACGTTGCCGCACAGCTCCCAGTCGGGGAAGAAGACCTCGAGGTCGGTGTGCTTGCGGTCCTTGAGGCGCTCCTCGAGATCCTCGGGCACCGCGTCGTTCGCCTCGAGCAGCACCTCGCCGCTCTCGAGGTCGACCACGTCGGCGATGAACAGCGCCCGCTCGAGGTCCTCGATGCCGACCTCCGCGTCGACGTTGCCGCCGGCGTCGAGGTGCTCGATCGCCTCACCCTCGAGGCTCAGGCCGGCGAAGATCGGGTAGGAGCCGCGACCGCCACGGGACTGGCGCTCGCGCGTGCGCTCGGCCTGCAACACCTCGGGGCCGAGAGTCAGGCGGAAGGCGCCCTTGCCCTCGATCTGCAGCGGCACCGCGGTGTAGAAACGGCGCAGGATCGCCTCGTCGTTCTCGAGCCCGAGCGCGCGCAGGAAGACCGTGCCGTGGAACTTGCGCTTGCGGTCGATGCGGACCGAGAGGATCTCCTTCTGGTCGTACTCGAACTCGACCCAGGAGCCGCGGTAGGGGATGATCTTCGACAGGAAGGTCCGCGGACCCTCCTTGGTGAAGAAGACACCCGGGCTGCGATGCAGCTGGCTGACGATGACCCTCTCCGTGCCGTTGATGATGAACGTGCCGTTGTCCGTCATCAGCGGGATCTCGCCGAAGTAGACCTCCTCCTCCTTGGCGTCCCTCATCATCCGGGTCCCGGTCTCGGGATCCTTGTCGTAGACGAAGAGCCGGAAGGTCACCTTGAGCGGCACGGCATAGGTCATGCCGCGCTCCTGGCACTCGGAGATCGAGTACTTGAGCTGCAGCTCCACGGGCCCGCCGCAGGTGTCGCAGCGGGTGACCCGGTTCTCCTCCACCGAGCCGCAGCTGCCGCAGGTGACCGTCTCCTCGTGAGGGTGGTCGGTCATGATCTTGGCGCCGCAGCTGGTGCAGGTCATCCGCAGGTACTCGAGCCCCTTGAGCTCGCCGCAGCGGCACTGCCAGTCGCCGAGCGAGTACTTCACGAAGTCGAGCGAGCAGGTCTCACGGAAGTCCGAGAAGGGGAAGATCCCGGTGAACACGGCGTGCAGCCCGTGCGCGGCCCGCTCCGAGGGCAGCAGGTTCATCTGCAAGAAGCGCTCGTACGAGCTCCGCTGGACGTCGATCAGGTTCGGAATGGGCAGGGTCGACCGGATGCGGGAGAAGTCCACGCGCTCGGGCGCAGCCTGAGTGGCGGTTTCGTTCTTGCTCATGATGCTGGATCCCTGGATTGGGTTCTGCCTGGGGCGGAAACCCCGGCGAACGGAGGGGACGCGATCGCGGGCCGCTCGCCGGCGAGCGGCGGCAGCAGGGCGTTCCGAGCCGTCAGGCGCACGAACTCCTCACTCTGCACCTGGGCGAGCCCGGGCAGAGGAGGAGTGATTCGGACGCCGGTCGCACTCGGTTGCGCGCCTCGATGATGGTCGGTCCTCGGAATCACGCGGAGACGACGGGCCTACCGACCCTTCGGTCGGGGCAGCGAAGCGATCCCGCGTGGGAGAGAGTATCAGAAGTCGACGAAGCGACCCGGCGCCACAGCGGCGCCGGGGTCGGTGCAAGGCCAGAAGTACTGTCGGGGCGAGACGCCACTACTTGACTTCGGCCTGCGCACCCGCCTCTTCGAACTTCTTCTTCATCTCCTCGGCCTCTTCCTTGCTGACGCCTTCCTTGACCACGGTCGGCGCGGCCTCGACGAGGTCCTTGGCCTCCTTGAGACCGAGCGAGGTGATCTCGCGCACCACCTTGATGACGCCGATCTTCTTGTCGCCGACCGCCGTAAGGTGGACGTCGAACTCGGTCTTCTCCTCGGCCGCCGCTGCTCCAGCGTCGCCGCCGCCAGCTGCCGCGACCGGCATGGCCGCCGCCGCGGCGGACACGCCGTAGTGATCCTCGAGGGCCTTGACGAGCGTGTTCAGCTCGAGCACGGTCATCTCGTCGATCTGCTTGATGAACTCTTCTGCCTGTACAGCCATTACGTTCCCCTTCTGGGTTGACGGTTTCTGATTCTGGGTCCGGTCTTCGGAGGCGCTGGTATCCGGCTCCTACCGGCGTGAGGGATCAGGCCTGCTGTTCCTTCTGCTGCCGCACCTGATCGAGCACGGACACGAACTGCTGCGGGATGGCGCCGAGGCCGCGCACGAAACGCGCGATCGGCGACTGGAGCATGAAGACCAGCTTGGCGATCAGCTCCTCGCGACTGGGCAGCGAGGCGATCGCCTCGATGTCACCCGCGGCGACCGGCTGACCGTTGAGCACCCCACCCTTGAACTGGAGGACGGGGTTCTCCTTGTTGAAATCGGTCAGCGCCTTGGCCAGCGCCACCGGGTCGTCGGTGCTGTAGGCGACCGCCGTCGGCCCATTGAACTGTGAGGCGGCGTCGGCGAGCGCAACGCCGTCGATGGCGCGCAGAGCGATCCGGTTCTTGACCACCTGGTAGCGGCCTCCGGAGGCGCGCACACGGCGACGTAGCTCGTCGACCTGGTGCACCTTGATCCCCTGGAAGCCGACCAGGAAGGCGTGCGGCGCGGTGCTGATGCCTTCGCTGTAGTCCTGGAGCAGCTGCTCCTTGGCTTGGCGCGTGATGGTCATCTTCGATTCCTCGTTGTTGGCTCGTTCGTGAGTCGGGACGAGCTCTCGAGCTCTCGCCCGCGGCCTTCGGCCCGTCCCGTCATCGGGAGGGCGCGGTGGCCGGGGCCTGCAACTCAGGCCTCGCTGGTCGCCCCCAGGCTGGAGGGATCGACGGAGACCCCGGGGCCCATCGTCGAGGACAGGTTGACGGACTGCACGTAGCGGCCCTTGGAGGCCGCCGGCTTCGCCCGCAGCACCTCGGAGACCAGGGTCATAGTGTTGGCGACCAGCTGCTCGTCGGTGAAGGAGAGCTTGCCCAGCGGCGCGTGCACGATGCCGGCCTTGTCGACCCGGAACTCGACCTTGCCGGCCTTGATGTCACCGACCGCCTTGCCGACGTCGGTGGTCACGGTGCCGGTCTTGGGGTTCGGCATCATGCCGCGGGGGCCTAGCACGCGCCCGAGGCGGCCGACGACGCGCATCATGTCGGGGGTCGCCACCACGGCGTCGAAGTCGAGCCAGCCGTCGAGGATCTTCTGCGCCAGGTCGTCGCCACCGGCGTAGTCCGCCCCAGCGGCCTCGGCCTCCTGCAGCTTCTCACCCGAGGCGAAGACCAGGATGCGGACGCTGCGACCGGTGCCGTGCGGCAGCACGACCGTGCCGCGCACCATCTGATCGGCGTGCTTGGGATCGACCCCCAGGCGCATCGCGATCTCGAGCGTCTCGTCGAACTTGACCCACGAGCACTCGCGTACCTTGGCGACCGCCTCCGGCACCGCGTACTGGTGCTCTTCGAGCTTCTGCTTGGCAGCCCGATAGCCCTTTCCATGCTTGCTCACGTCACGACTCCACGATTGTCTGGATGCTTCTCGACGCCGGGACCCGGCAGTGTCCAGTGTCCGACTCAGCCCTCGACCTGGATGCCCATCGAACGGGCGGTGCCCTCGATGATCAGCATCGCGCCTTCGACGTCGGCGGCGTTGAGGTCCGGCATCTTGGTGCGCGCGATCTCCTCGACCTGCGCCTTGGTGACCTTGCCCACCTTGTTGCGGTTGGGCTCCCCGGACCCCTTCTCGAGTCCGGCGGCCTTCTTGAGCAGAACCGCGGCCGGCGGGGTCTTGGTGATGAAGCTGTAGGAGCGATCACCGTAGACGGTGATCACCACCGGGATGATCAGGCCGGCGTCCTGCTGGGTGCGGGCGTTGAAGGCCTTGCAGAAGTCCATGATGTTGACCCCCGCCTGGCCGAGCGCGGGCCCTACCGGCGGCGCCGGCGTCGCGGCTCCTGCCGGGATCTGGAGCTTCACCTGCCCCACGACTTTCTTTGCCATCTCTTGCTCCTCGGGCAGCGGCCGTCGGCCGCCCGCCCACTGCCGGCGCCCGCTGGGGCGCCGACCGGTCTCTCACTACGGAATCAGGGTTTCTGCACCTGCAGGAAGTCGAGCTCCACCGGGGTCTGGCGACCGAAGATGGTGACCATCACGCGCAGGGTGTTGCGATCGAGGTTGACGTCCTCGACGACGCCGGTGAAGTTGCTGAACGGACCGTCGACGATCTTGACCGTCTCGCCCTTGTCGAACACGTACTTCGGCTTCGGCTTCTCCTTGGCCGTGACCACCTGCTCGACGATCTGGTCGACCTCTTCCTGGCTCAGCGGCGTCGGCTTCTTGCCGGTGCCGACGAAGCCGGTCACCTTCGGCGTGTTCTTGACCACGTGCCACGCCGGATCGGTCATCTCCATCTCGACCAGGATGTAGCCGGGGAAGAACTTGCGCTGCGTCTCCTTCTTCTTGCCGCCCTTGAGCTCGACCACCGTCTCGGTGGGGATGCGGACCTCGCCGAACGAGTCGGCCATGCCGAGGGCCTCGGCGCGCTGCTTGAGCGACTCACGCACCCGCTCCTCGAATCCGGAGTAGGTGTGCACGATGTACCACTGCTTCTCGCTCACGGTCTCTAGGCCCCCAAGATCTTGTTGAGGCCCTGGTAGAGCCAGAGGATCACCGCGTCCGCCGCCCACAGGAACACCGCGAAGATCACACTGGTGATGATCACCACCACGGTGGTGCCGACCACCTCGTCGCGGTTGGGGAAGGTGACCTTCTTCAGCTCCGTGCGGGTCTCGGCCAGGAACGTCTTGGCCTTGGTGAACCAGTCCTTCATCTCAGCTCTCTTCTCGCGCCGGCGGAGTCGCGCTCGCCCACCCGCAGGAGCGGTCGAGCGCTGAAAGGTGTCGGAAAAAGTTGGCAGGCCAGGAGGGACTCGAACCCCCAACCCCCGGTTTTGGAGACCGGTGCTCTACCAATTGAACTACTGGCCTGCATCGGGCCGCCGTGAGGACGGCCGGTTTCGAGCTCCGCTCCGGGCGCAGCCAGGGGCCCCCGGAGCGGAGAGGTTCGACTACTCGAGGATCTCCGTGACGGTGCCGGCGCCGACGGTGCGTCCACCCTCGCGGATGGCGAACCGCACGCCCTTCTCCATGGCGATCGGGGCGATCAGCTCCACCTGCAGGTTCACGTTGTCTCCCGGCATCACCATCTCGGTGCCCTCCGGAAGCTCGGAGACCCCGGTGACGTCCGTGGTACGGAAGTAGAACTGCGGACGGTAACCCTTGAAGAACGGAGTGTGACGACCACCCTCCTCCTTCGTCAGGATGTACACCTCGCCCTTGAACTTCGTGTGCGGAGTGATCGAGCCCGGCTTCGCCAGCACCTGACCGCGCTCCACCTCGTCCTTCTTCGTACCGCGCAGCAGCACGCCGATGTTGTCGCCCGCCTGACCCGAGTCCAGCAGCTTGCGGAACATCTCCACGCCCGTCACGGTCGTCTTCGACGTGTCGCGGATGCCGACGATCTCCACCTCCTCGCCGACCTTCACCACCCCACGCTCCACGCGCCCCGTCACCACAGTGCCGCGACCCTGGATCGTGAAGATGTCCTCGATCGGCATCAGGAAGTCCTGATCCACCGCACGCTCAGGCGTCGGGATGTACTCGTCCACCGCCGCCATCAGGTCCATGATCTTCTTCCCCCACTCCGAGCTCGGATCACCCGACTCCAGAGCCTTCAACGCCGACCCGTGGATGATCGGAATGTCGTCGCCGGGGAAGTCGTACGACGACAGCAGCTCACGAAGCTCCAGCTCCACCAGCTCCAGCAGCTCCTCGTCGTCCACCATGTCGCACTTGTTCAGGAACACCACGATGTAGGGCACACCCACCTGACGAGCCAGCAGGATGTGCTCGCGCGTCTGAGGCATCGGACCGTCAGCTGCCGACACCACCAGGATCGCTCCGTCCATCTGAGCTGCACCCGTGATCATGTTCTTCACGTAGTCCGCGTGACCCGGGCAGTCCACGTGCGCGTAGTGGCGGCTCGCCGTCTCGTACTCCACGTGAGCCGTCGCGATCGTGATCCCGCGCTCACGCTCCTCAGGAGCCTTGTCGATCTGATCGAACGCAACCGCCTTCGCGGTGCCAGCGGCCGCGAGAACCGTCGTGATCGCCGCCGTCAACGTCGTCTTCCCGTGGTCCACGTGGCCGATCGTCCCCACGTTCACGTGAGGCTTCGTACGCTCGAACTTTTCCTTCGCCATCGCTCTTCACTCCTATCGCTCCACGGCACCCGGGGCCCGGTGGAGGCTTTGAACTGGTCGCCTTGTCGGTGCTGGATCTAGGCGTCGATCCGCTCTGGAGCCCACGACCGGATTTGAACCGGTGACCCCTTCCTTACCAAGGAAGTGCTCTACCCCTGAGCCACGTGGGCGCTCGCGAGACGCACTGCCCTTGTCGCCCCTGACGGGCGGACAGCGGCGAATCCTGGATTGTAGTGCGGCGAGCCGGGGCCTGTAAACCCCTCCGGCGTGTTTTCCGGGCGTTCGCGGCATCGCGCGTGTCGAAGGGACAGCTCCTGGATGCCGGGGCGGCGGCCCTGCCGGGGCCGGGGCGCCGGTCATACGCGGGTGGGCTCTCGGCCGGGCACGCGCTCGCCGCTCACCTCCGCCATTGCCCGCGTCGGGGCATTCTCACCCCCTCCTCTCGTCCTCCCCCTCATGCGAGCTCGTGACTGGGACACCCCCACCTCGATCCTCCCCCTGCAGGGGGAGGAAGACGGAGGCTCGCGGGGTCGGGAGGGCCGGGCTTTGGGGGCGGTGGCCCTGCCGAGGCCAGTCGCAGCTCGATGCGCGGGTCCGCTCTCGGCCACGCACGCGCTCGCCGCTCACCTCCGCCTTTGCCCGCGCCGCAGCATTCTCACCTCTCCTCTCGTCCTCCCCCTCATGCGAGCTCGTGACTGGGACACCCCCACCTCGATCCTCCCCCTGCAGGGGGAGGAAGACGGAGGCTCGCGGCCGGGAGAGATGCCGGCTGCTGGGGTGCTGCCCGGCCTATCTCTCCCTTGAACATGTAGCGAGATTCGCCGCCAAGGCGCAGCGGCCCGCGGCCGATGCGCCGACCGCCGAGAATCTCGTCTACCGCCAATCACGAGCTGAGCGAGGAATGGAGCGGGCTCCCAATCCGCCTTCCC
>QQVD01000015.1 GCA_003388555.1 Acidobacteriota bacterium
GTGGGCGAAGACCACGCCGTCACGTCGCCAGACTCGAATCCGTCGGCGAAGATCTCGTTCACCGAACAGGAGGTCGAGAACTCCTGGACATAGTTGCCCCACCTCGCGGTGGTGGGCGCACTGGACTCGCTGTACTCACCGAGGTACCACGTGCGCACGCCGTCCGGGTCGGAAGTCATTCCGGTGTAGTCGCCCCACCGCGTACCGAAGGCCTGGTACGCGACCTCGCCGGCCTTGACCGTGGCCTCCGAGCCGACGGTTCCGAGCGGGTCGGTCGACAGGCGACCGGTGGCGAAGACGCCGGGGAAGATGCTCGAGCTCGACTTGGTGTAGCCGATCGACATGTCACCGCAAGCGTTCACCGCGAGGTCGGGGAACTGGCGGTACTCCCCGGTGGAGGCGAACACGCCGGCCTGCACGATGCTGGGCACGGTCGGATCGATCTCGGCCCAACGCACGCAATTGACGGTTCCACCGCCGGGGTTGCAGCTGATGGTGTGGGCCATCCAGACCGAGCCGTTGCGGTACTCGGCGTCCTGCACCCGCCAGTCGTTGCCGTCGAGCGCCACCCCACCCGAGTTCGGGAACGAGAGCGGGAAGCCACCCGTCACACCCGAGGCGGTGTTGAGGTCGACCGTGCCGACGCTGCCCAGGACGTTGGAGGTGAAGGGATCCGTCCATGACCAGACACGGATGCTGGTGCCGTTGAAGTTGAGATCGGACAGGATGTAGTGAACTCCGGTGTTCGGCCAGGTTCCCTGGTTGAAGCCGTGCAGGTTCATCGGCTGCGGAGTGTCGATCGTGGAACCGCCGGGCAGGACCTGGCTGACGACGGTCATCGTCGTGCCCGCGTAGGCGTCAGCCTTCTCCATGGCGTAGACCTCAGCCTGGATGAAGCCGCCATTGAACATGTTGGCGCCCATCACGAAGGCATCTTCGCCAACTCCGGTGTGGGGGTAGTCGAAGAAGAGGCCGGGTGTGGTGGGGACGCGATAGATGTTCCAAACACCCGTCGGATCGTCCGTCTGGCTGGCGGCGATGCAGAACGCCGTGCCGTTCGAATCGATGCCCAGGAAGAAGCGATCTGCCGACTCGTCGTAGAGCACGTTGGGATCGAACAGGTTGGTGCACTGCGGGATGACCGAGAAGAACGTCTCGAACTGGATGGCACCAGTCAGCGAGGAGCCGGTCTTGTCGTAGATCTCGAACGCCGTGTTGACCGCCGCGATCACGTGGCCCGGTCCGACAGCCACTTCGGGATCGGGCGGAATCGCGTTCGGGTCGTCGCCGAAGTTGAGGGACTCCCACCCGCTGCCGAGGTTCGGAGCCTGGGCGACGGGAGGCGCGAGCTCGCCGAGCACCTGGATGTTCTCGGAAGGCTCCATGCGCAGGGCAGCCTGACGTAGCACCTCCTTCTCCTCCTCGGTGATCGGTCCAGGGATCGGGCGCCTGCCACGCCGCTGTTCGAGCGGTGGAGTCTCCGGAGTCACACTCGGAACGGTGCGCAGATCGACCGTGGCCGGTTGCACCTCCATCCGTCGCGCAAACGGCTCGCCCCCGTGCTCGCCGAGACCTTCGGGCGAGCGGACCCACTGAGGAGTCGCGCCGTCCGGCGCCTGTCGAGAACTCGAGCTGCAACCGGCAACGGTGAGAAGACAGAGGGCGAAGGCGAGGACGAGCATGGGAAGAGCGAGCGATCGGCTCACGCAGTTCCCCGAAAGGGAAGGAAGTCTGACCATAGGGCGCTCCGAGCGGTTCATGGGCACTGTTGGCCCACTTCCTCACCAGGGAGTCCGGCGATGAGGCAGGCGAGGGAGAGGTTGAAGGTTGAACCGATCGTAGACGATTTTCGGGGCTGGTCGAAGAAAAGACTTCGCGATGACGGCGAAGCCCTCTCTGCGACGCCGCTACTCCCAGCGGAAGAGAGCCGCCCCGATGCCGAGGAAGACCAGCGACATCGCCGCCAGCGCCCCGAGCTGCGGCGCGATGGCGACGAGCCCGGCGCCGTCTGTCATCACCGCTCTCGCCGCCGTGTTGACGTGGGTCAGCGGCAGCAGCTGGGCCACCCAGTGCACCCAGCGCGGCGCGCTGTCGATCGAGAACCAGACGCCCGAGAGGCCGATCATCGGGAAGGTGGCGATGTTCAGCATGCCGCTGGCGAGCTCCTCGCTGGCGGTTCGTGCGGCGAGCAGCAGGCCGAGCGCGATGAGACAGAGGGCGCCGAGGACGAGGATGAGCAGCAGCAGGGCGTGCGAGCCGACCATGACGAAATCGAGGATCCAGTCGCTGCCGACGTAGACCACGATCGTCGTCGCCACGATCAGCACCATGCGCGAGGCGACCTGGGCCGAGAGGAACTCGGCGGCGCTCAGTGGCGTCGCTTTGAGCCGCCGCAGGACTCCGTTCTTGCGGTAGCGCACGATGACGAAGCCGACCCCGAAGAGGGCGCTGAACATCAGGTTCATCGACAGCAGCCCCGGCACCAGCCAGTCGATGTAGCGGATCTGCCGCCCCTCGACCTCGGCCCGCCGCCAGCCCGGATCGGGGCCGCGGCCCTGCACCGACGGCTCGACTCCCGGGGCCAGCAGCAGCTGCTCGACCAGCAGACCCTGCGGCGAAGTGGAGTTGAGCCAGTAGCGCCGCTGCCCTGGATCGACCAGCAGGTCGACGCGGTGCTGGCGCACCCGCAGCAGGGCCGCGTCGAGGTCGTCGCCGGCCGGGGTGAAGCGGACGTGCGGCAGCTCGAAGAAGCGGGACGTCGGCGCCTCGCCGATCACCGCCACCTCGAACACCGCCTGGCGGCCCTCGGAGAAGACGATCGCCATGCCGAAGAGGATGAAGAGCGGGAAGAGCAGGTTCCAGCCCAGCGTCGCGCGGTCGCGGTAGAACTCCTTGTTGCGCGCCACGAAGACGGCGTGGAAGCGCCGCAGTGGGCCGGTGCCGGAAGCGGTGGCAGCTCGCGTCGGCGCCTCCGGCCGGGACGATGCCGGCGCCGGTGCTCCATCGGCGGGGGAGGGAGCCTCAGCCACGGAGTTGTTCGCCGGTGAGCTCGAGGAAGAGGTCCTCGAGGGTGCGGGACTTGACCTCGAGCTCGTCGAGCGGCACGCCGAGCTCGATCAGCTCGGCGAGGGTCGCGGGCACGTCGTCGGCCTGGATCATCGCCCGACCGTCGCGTCGGCTGGTCTCGCCGGCGAGGCGCCGCGGCAGGTCGACGCCCTCGATCGCCTCCGGCGGCAGGCTGATCACCGCGCCCTCGAACTGCTCGCGCAGCAGGCTCTTCGGCTCACCGCGGGCGATGATCCGGCCGTGGTCCATGATCGCGATCTCGTCGCACAGCTCGTAGGCCTCTTCCATGTAGTGGGTGGTGAGCACGATCGTCTTGCCGCGTGCCTGCACCGTGCGCACCAGATGCCAGAAGTTGCGCCGCGCCTGCGGGTCGAGCCCCGTGGTGGGCTCGTCGAGGAACAGGATGGCGGGGTCGTTGACCAGCGCGACGGCGAGCAGCAGCCGTTGCTTCTGGCCGCCCGAGAGCTTGCGGTGGTCGCGATCGAGGAACTCGCCGAGGGCGCAGAGCTCGACCAGCTCGTCGATCGGGGCAGTGCGCGGGTAGAAGCTGCCGAACAGCTCGAGGACCTCGCGCACCTTCAGGTAGTCCTGCAGCGCGGTGGCCTGGAACTGGATCCCGGCCTCGTCGCGGAAGCGGCGGCCCAGGGCCTCGCCGCGGTAGCGCACCTCGCCCGAGGTCGGCTCGTGCACGCCTTCGATCACCTCGACGGTGGTCGTCTTGCCGGCCCCGTTGGGTCCCAGCAGGCCGAAGCAGATGCCCTCGGCGATCTCGAGCGAGACGCCGTCGACGGCCCGCACCGGCGGCGTACCGGGGTAGACCTTGACCAGCTGGTCGACGCTCAGGATCGGCTGAGCAGGGGCCACAGACCGTCGCTCCCGGCCGCCAGGCCCGCGGCTCCCACCTGCTGCTGCCAGAAGGACTCGTCGCCGAAGTCGTCGCGCCAGGTCCACAGGCGACGGGTGAAGCGCTGCAGCACGTGCTCGCGGGTGAAGCCGATCGCGGCGTGCAGCTGGTGTGCCGTGCGCGCCACCGGACCGGCGAGCTCGCTGGCGCAGGCCTTGGCACTGGCGCACTCGAACGAGGCGTCCCGGGGATCGGTGGCTGCGGCACGCGCCGCGCCGGCGGCCTCCGCCGCGACGCCGACGAGTGCCACGTGACCGGTCATCTCGGCGACCTGCTGCTGCACCGCCTGGAAGCGCCCGATCGGACGCCCGAACTGCTCGCGCCCCTGCACGTGCTCGATGGTCAGGTCGAGGATCCGTTCCATGGCGCCGGCGATCATCATCGCGCGGCTGAGGGCGCACAGCTCGAGGGTGCTCCGCCAGGTTCCCGGCGGCAGCTCGTGCACCGCCTCGGTCTGGACCGAGGCGCAGTGGCCGACGGGTTCGCCGGCGGCGTTCTGCGCCGGGGTCGGCGAGGTGCGGGAGATCGCCTCCTGTGCTTCGAGCAGGGTCGCGCCGTCGCTGTCGCCGTCTTCTCCGCGGCCGACCAGCAGCAGGTGGGCGGAGCCGGGCCAGAGGCAGGAGAACGATCCACTCAGGCTGCCGCCCCGATGCCGGATCGGAGAACGCGGCGCGCCGAGAGCGAGGCAGATCGGCCCCTCGGGAGGCTCGACCCCGGCCCCGTGCAGCAGGTCGTGGGCGACGAAGGTCTCGGCGAGCGGCAGTGGCAGGGCGTAGGCGCCGGCCATGCGCAGGATGGCCAGCGCGTCGGGCCAGGGGAGATCGGCACCACCGCGCTCCGCCGGCAGCAGCGCTGTCGGCAGCCCGTTGTCCTCGATCTCGGCCCACACCTCGGCGGGGAAGCTGCCGGCGTCGACGGACTCCTGCAGCTCGGGCTCGCCGGCCTGCGCGAAGAGGCGCGAGGAGGTCTCGAGCAGGAGGGTGCGCAGTCGGTCGGAGCTCATCGTCTGGTGTCTCGTGGAAGTCGTCGGGGGAGCGGAGCCGGGGCGGTCAACGCAGTCGCAGACCGCGCGCGATGATGCCGCGCAGGATCTCGGTGGTGCCGCCCTGGATGGTGTAGGCGGGGGCGAGCATGGTGGCGTGGTGCACGACCTCCCAGAAGGCGACGTCGTCGATCTGCTCGTCGAGCGCCACGGCGCGGGCGATCTCCGGCAGCTCCTGTTGCAGGGCGGTGCCGACGTCCTTGACCAGAGAGGCCTCGACGTTGGGCAGCTCGCCGGCCTGGAGCATGCCCGCCACCGAGATCGATGCCTGGCGCAGCGCCCAGAGCCTCGACAGCAGCGAGCCGACGAGGCGCCGGGTCGATTCACGGTCGCTCTGCGAAAGCACTCCGACCAGCGCGCGCAGCACGTGGAAGTTGGTGAGGAAGCGCTCCGGGCCGCTGCGCTCGTAGGCGAGCTCGGAGGTCACCTGGTGCCAGCCGTCACCGGGCTCGCCCAGCAGGCAGTCGTCGGGAACGAAACAGTCGTCGAACACCACTTCGTTGAACTCGTGCAGGCCGCCGAGGTTGAGGATCGGTCGCACCGTGATGCCGGTGGAGCCCTTGAGGTCGACGATGACCTGGCTGAGCCCGGCGTGGCGGTTGCCGTCGTCCTTCGCCTCGGTGCGGCAGCAGACGATGCAGTAGTCGGCGAAGTGGGCGTTGGAGGTCCAGATCTTGGTTCCGGAGAGCGACCAGCCGCCGTCGACCCGGGTGGCGCGGCAGGCGAGCGAAGCGAGATCCGATCCCGAGTCCGGCTCGCTCATGCCGATGCAGAAGCAGCTCTCTCCGCGCGCGATCGGCGGCACGAAGCGCTCCTTCTGCTCGTCGCTGCCGAAGCGCAGGATCAGCGGCCCGCTCTGGCGGTCGGCGACCCAGTGCGCGGCGGTGGGCGCCCCGGCGGCGAGCAGCTCCTCGGTGACCACGTAGCGATCGAGCTGGGTGCGCTCGTGTCCCCCGTACTGCTTCGGGAAGGTGAGGCCCAGGAAACCGGCTTCTCCGAGCTTGCGGCTGAGCTCGGGACAGTGCCCGTTCCAGGACTTGCCGCGGTCCTCCCAGGTGCCGGCGCGGTGCTCGCGCTCGAGCAGGGCGCGCAGGTCGGCGCGCAGCTCCGCGGTCTCCTCGGGGAGTCGGGCTGGGGCGAAGCGTAGGTGCGACTGCGGAGCTCTCATCGCGAACGGCAACCTCTCGCTCCCTCTGCCGGAGCGCTGTCGTGGCAGTCGATCGGGAGTCGGCGGCGGAGCCGGCCGACCTCGGGCCGGTTCAGGTGGTCTCCCGGTGGGCAACGCTACCGGAGTCGAAGCGTGCGATCACTGCCGGGCAGACCGCCAGCTTCGCGGCGAGCTTCTCGGCCAGGCCCCGCCGCACCACGCCGTCCGCCTCGGCGGCGACCACCAGATCGCAGCCGTGCTTCTCCGCCGCGACCTCGGCCTCCTGGTGCCAGCTGCCCTCGCTGCGCACGATCACCGGCCGGTGATCCGGCGATCCGTAACGGTCCCAGAAGGCCTCCAGATCGCTGCGCCAGTTCGCCTCGAGCTGCTCGGCGTTCTTGTAGTCCGACTCGAGGCCGCGGGCGCCGTGGAAAGCGGGGAAGTTGGCGGGCACGTTGAACAGGAGGACGACCTCGCCCCCGGGCTCGGTGAGGCGTGCGGCGAGCTCGAGGCAGCGGATCGACTCGTCGCCGAAGTTGACCGGCACCAGGCAGCGCCGCACGGCAGTGTGCTTCGGGGCGTGATCGCGCGACACCACCAGCAGGTCGGTCGGCGGATCGTCGATCAGGTCGTGGGTGGTCGATCCGAGAAGGCGGTCGAGCAGCTTCTCGCCGCTGCGTCCGACCACGGCGACGAGCTCGGCGGAGACCTCTCCGGCGTGCTCGCGCACGGCGTCGGCGGCGTTGGCGGCCGGCTTCGAAACCACGCGGCCGTCGAGACCGCCCCGCTGCAGCTGGCCGACGGCTTCGTCGAGCGCGGCCGCCGCTTCACCGCGCGGCTCGGTGCCGGACTGCGGCACGTGCAGCAGGTCGACGTCGGCTCCGAGACGGCGCGCCAGGCTGGCGACGAGGGGGAGGGCGGCGAGGGTCGGGGGTTTCGCGTCGGTTGCGAAGACGATCTTGGACATTGGAACGAGACTCCAGTCGGTGCGGCCGGCAGTGCGGTCCGCCCGTGCTTTCGGCGCAGCGGCGTGCGCCGATGCCGATCCATCGCCGGTCCGGGCGAGGACGAACCGATCGGCGCCTGCGCTCCGCCGTGTTCGGAGGGAGAGGCGTCGACAGGCGGCCGACGCCGTGACCGCATGTTACCCGGAGGCGACGACCCGGTGCCGCGGGCTCAGATCGCGTGCAGCCGCAGCGGCAGGCCGTCGCTGGGCTTGGGGATCGGGATCGGCCGCATCCGCAGCTGGTATCCGGGCGGCAGCTCGATGCGGAAGCGACGCAGGAACTGCAGCAGGAAGGCCTTCACCTGGAGGTCGGCGAAGTGCATGCCGAGGCAGGTGTGGGCACCGCCGCCGAAGGCGTACCAGGAGTGCGAGTGGCGTTTGTCCTCGCGGCGCTCTCTGGAGAAGCGCTCGGGATCGAAATCGAAGGGCCGGGTCCAGAACTCGCCGAGGTAGTGGGTCACCAGGGAGCAGACGTTGATCGCCGAGTTGGCCGGGATCTGCACGCCTCCCAGCTCGCAGTCGCGCACCGCGCGGCGGCCGATGAACGGCACCGGCGGGAAGAGGCGCAGCGCCTCCTTGAACACCCACGAGGTCTGCTCGAGCGCGTCGCGGTCGCTCCACGAGAGGTAGCGCCCTTCGACCGCGTCCATCTCGCGGCGCAGCCGCTCCTGCCACTCCGGATACTGAGCCAGCGCCCAGGCCATGCTGGTGAGGGAGCTGGTGGTGGTGTCGTGAGCCGCCATCAGCAGGAAGATCATGTGATCGACGATCTGCTGGTCGTCGAAGGAGTCGCCATCCTCGGTGGTGGCGTGACAGAACTCGCTGAACATGTCGCGGCCGTCACCCTCGCGTCGCTCCGGGATGCGCTCGGCGAAGAAACGCTCGAGCAGGCGGCGCCCCTGCATTCCCCGCCGGTAGCTGAGCAGCGGCACCTCGCGCTTGACGATGGCGATCGAGGCCTGCACCGAGTCGACGAAGGCCTCGTTGATGCGGTCCGCCTCGGCGCCGAGCTCGGTGCCGACGAAGACCGCGGCTCCCAGATCGAGGGTCAGCTGCTTGATCGCGTCGTAGAAGCGCAGCTCGTCGCGGCCGGACCAGCCGTCGAGACCGCGCTCGATCAGCGGATTCATCATGTCGACGTAGCCGCGCATGGCGTCGGCGCGGAAGGCGATCTGCATGATCTTGCGGTGCACGCGATGCTCTTCGAAGTCGCGCAACATCAGGCCGCGCGCGAACAGCTCGCCGATCGCGTGCTGCCAGCCGAGCCGGCTCGAGAAGTTCTTCTCGGCGTCCATCAGCACCGTGCGCACGGCGTCCGGGTGGCCGACGACGAAGACCGGATGACCGAACATGCGCAGCCGGAAGTTCGGGCCGTGCTCTGCAGCCATGCCGTGCACCAGCGCACGCGCGTCGCGCACGAAGTCCAGGGTGTGGCCGACCACGGGCCTGCCGTCGTCGCCGGGGACGCTGTCGTTGCCGCGCAGCGCCGGGTTGGGCACCGCGGAGAGGCGGTTCGCCTGATCGAGGAACGGCGTCGAGGCGGCGACGGCGCGGCTTTCGTCGGCCGCGGAGGGATGCTCGGCGATGGTCATGACAGTCTCCCCGGCGGTGGGCGGTGAGCCCCGTGATCGGGCTCGACGCCCTTCGAGTCTCGCCGATAACTGGCCGATCGGTCAATTTTGTCGGCACGGCGACCGGAGAACGCGCAGTGCAGCGAACAGGCGAGCGGGTGGCGCCATCGCCCCAGGAGTGGAGGAGCGCCGGCTGGCGCCATGCCGGAAGGTCGGCGCTGATCGTCGGCGGTGGCCTGGTCATCGCGCTCGGCGCCAGAGTGACCCTGCCGGCGCCGGTCGGCCCGGTGCCGCTGAGCCTGCAGACCTTGGCGCTATGCCTCGTGGCGGGCTGGCTCGGCAGGGTGGACGGGACCCTCAGCGCGGCGGGATACCTGGTGCTCGGCGCGCTCGGGGCGCCGGTGTTCGCCGACGGTGCGGCGGGTGCCGGGCACCTCGTGGGACCGACGTCCGGCTACCTCTGGGGCTTCCTGCCGGCCGCCTGGCTCTGCGGTCGCTCGACAGCCGGTGTCCTGCAGCGAGGGCCGCTGCCGCGTCGCGTCGGCCCGGAGGCGCTCCGGCTGCTGGCGCGGCTGGTGGCCTTCCTGCTCGCCGCCCATGCGGTCGTCCTGCTCTGCGGCGCGACCGGGCTGGTGATCTCGGCGGGTCTCGAGCCGCGGCAGGCCTTCAGGGCCGGCGTCGCCCCCTTCCTCTGGGGCGCCGGCCTCAAGTCGGGCGTCGCCGCCCTCTTCCTGCTCGCCCTGCCGGCGCGGCGACCGTTCGAGTCCGACAGCCGGTCGACGGATCGCGCAGGCCTCCGCTGACCGCGACGCTGCGATTCGGGCGGCTCCCCAGCGCACGGGAGCCGCTGGAGATCGGCCGGCCAGAGTCGATGATCCGTCGATCCGTCGATCCGTCGATCCGTAGAGGGTCAGTCGACGATCGCCTGGTAGGTCAGCTGGCGGAAGTCGGAGCCCTGGGTGGTGCGGTGGGGGAGGATCTGCACCATGAAGATGCCGATCAGCTCCTCCTCGGGGTCGATCCAGAAGCGGGTGCCGGCGGCGCCGCCCCAGTTGTACTCGCCGTCGGAGCCGAGCTCGCCGATGTCGCCCTGATCCATCGCCACGGCGACGCCGAGGCCGAAGCCGTAGCCGCTGCGACCCATGCCCATCGGCACGTCACCGAGCGAGTTGCGGCTCATCAGCTCGACCGACTTGGGCGACAGGATGCGGACCCCGTCGAGCTCGCCGCCGTTGAGCAGCATCTGGCAGAAGCGCAGGTAGTCGCCGGCGGTCGACACGAGTCCGCCGCCGCCGCTCGGCGCGCCCGGCCGCGACAGGAAGCCGCGTGAGGTCATCGCCGGGGCCGGCTCGATCGCCTTCGAATCGTTGGCCTGCAGGAACGCCTCTGGACCGTCGGCGGCTCCCACGGGCCGGTAGAGCTGGGCGAAGCGGTCGAGCTTCTCCTCGGGCACCCAGAAGTCGGTGTCGTCCATACCGAGCGGCGCGAACAGGCGCTGCTTCAGGAACTCGTCGAACGGCATGCCGGAGGTCACCTCGACGAGGCGCCCGAGCACGTCGATGGCGACGCTGTAGTGCCACCTGGTGCCGGGCTCGAACTGCAGCGGGATCTCGCCGAGCTTGGTGACGAAGTGCTCGAGGTCACGATCGGCGAACAGGATGCCGGCGTTGCGGTACATCGCGTCGACCGGGGTGTTGCCGAAGATCCCGTAGGTGAAGCCAGCGGTGAAGTTGAGCAGCTGCTTGATGGTCACCGGGCCCTTCGGCTTGCGGGTGGCGCCCTCCTCGCCCTCGCCGTCGGCAGTCAGGGTCATCACCTCGAGGTCGGCGAGCTGCGGGATGTACTTGCCGATCGGGTCGTTGAGGAAGAACTTGCCCTCTTCGTAGAGCATCATCACCGCGACGGCGGTGATCGGCTTGGTCATCGAGTAGATGCGGAAGATCGTGTCCTCGGTCATCGGTACGCCGCTCTCACGGTCGGCCTCGCCCCAGGTCTCGAAGTACGCCACCTCGCCGCGTCGCGCGATGAGGCCCAGCGCGCCCGCCATCTCCTCGCGCTCGAGGTACTCCTGCATCCTGGCGTCGATGCGCGCCAGGCGCTCGGACGACAGGCCGACCTCCTCGGGCTCGACCGTGGTCAGTGCCTGAGCGTCGACCGCCGCGGTGTTGGTGGCCAGAGCGGCGCCGGCCGTGAGGAAGCCGACGAGTGCGGTGGTGGAGAGCAGCAGCGAGGCTGCGCCCCGGAGCTGGATGGATCGGGACATGTGAGGGCTCCTCGAGGACGGGGGACAGGGGTCGCGCGCTCGGACGCGCAGGCGGAGGCGACAGCAGCTTTGATTGGAACAGGGCGATCCTAGCCGAGCGTCCGGCCTTTAGACTGCACCGGAACTGACCATCGGAGGCCCCGTGACGCTCGAACCGAATCCCCCCGAACGCCGCTCCAGACTCCTGTGGGCCGCCGCCCTCGCCGTCGCTCTGGCGCCCGCGGCCGGAGCCCTGGCCGAGGACTCACCGTCCCTCACCGCCGACGAGAGCTATGCCGGACTGGCGGTCCGCCACCTCGGGCCTGCCCTGATGTCCGGCCGCATCGCCGACATCGCCCTGCACCCCGACGATCCGTCGACCTGGTACGTCGCCGTCGGCTCGGGCGGAGTCTGGAAGACGACGAACGCCGGCACCACGATCGAGCCGATCTTCGAGGGCCAGGGCTCCTACTCGATCGGCTGCGTGACGGTCGACCCGAACCAGCCGGAGGTGATCTGGGTGGGAACCGGCGAGAACGTCAGCGGCCGGCACGTGGCCTTCGGCGACGGCGTCTACCGCAGCCTCGACGGCGGCGCCACCTGGCGCAACATGGGTCTGCGCAGCAGCGAGCACATCTCGAGGATCCTGGTCGATCCGCGCGACTCCGACGTGGTGCTGGTGGCCTCGGAGGGTCCGCTGTGGAGCTCGGGCGGAGAACGCGGCGTCTTCCGCTCGCTCGATCGTGGCGAGAGCTGGGAGCCGGTGCTCGAGATCTCGCCCGACACCGGCGTCGCCTCGCTGGTGCGCGACCCGTCCGATCCGGACGTGCTGCTCGCGGCGACGTACCAGCGGCGGCGCACGGTCTGGTCGCTGCTCGCCGGCGGGCCCGAGTCGGGGATCTGGAAGTCGACCGACGGAGGTGACAGCTGGCGCGAGGTGACGGTCGGTCTGCCGCAGGGGGACATGGGCAAGATCGGCCTGGCGATCGCACCGCAGGATCCGCGCGTCGCCTACGCGACCATCGAGGCGGCGCCCGAAGAGGCCGGCTTCTACCGCTCGCTCGACGGCGGCGAGACGTGGGAGCGCCGCAACGGCTACCACAGCGGCGGCACCGGCCCGCACTACTACCAGGAGATCTTCGCCTCGCCGCACCGGCTGGGTCGGGTGTACCAGATGGACGTGTTCATCCACGTCACCGAGGACGGCGGCGCGACGTTCCGCCGCGTCGACGGCGGTCAGGACAAGCACAGCGACAACCACGCTCTGGCCTTCTCGCCCCACGACCCCGACTACCTGCTCGCCGGGACAGACGCCGGTCTCTACGAGAGTTTCGACCTCGGCCGCACCTGGAAGTTCGTCACCAACCTGCCCGTGACCCAGATCTACAAGGCGGCGGTGGACGACGACTTCCCGACCTACCACATGCTCGGCGGCACCCAGGACAACGGCACCATCTACGGTCCGGCGCGCAGCTTCAACCAGCACGGGGTGCGCGACCAGGATTGGAGCGTTCCGTACGGCGCCGACGGCTACGACGCGGCGATCGAGCCGGGCAACCCCGACGTGCTCTACGTGTCGTGGCAGCAGGGCCACCCGCTGCGCTTCGACCGACGCACCGGTGAGCTGGTCGACATCCAGCCGCAGCCGGCGCCGGGAGATCCACCGGAGCGGTTCAACTGGGACGCGCCCATCCGCATCTCGCCGCACGCTCCGCAGCGCCTCTACTACGGCTCGCAGCGGCTGTGGCGCTCCGACGACCGCGGCGACTCGTGGCAGGCGCTGTCGGGCGATCTGACCCGCGGCGACCTGCGTTACGAGCTGCCGGTCGACGGTCGTCGGCGCAGCATCGACGCCCTGTGGGGCAACACCGCGATGTCGGTCTACGCCACTCTGACGTCGATCGACGAGTCGCCCCTGGTCGAGGGCCTGCTCTACGTCGGCAGCGACGACGGGCTGATCCAGGTCAGCGAGGACGGTGGCGCCACGTGGCGCCGGGCCGGCCTCGGCCCGGCGGTGCCCGAGCGCGCCTTCGTCAACCAGGTGCGCGCGTCGCTGCACGACCCCGACACCGTCTTCGCCGCCCTCGACAACCACAAGGAGGGCGACTACCGGCCCTACCTGCTGCGCAGCACCGACCGCGGACGCACCTGGACCTCGCTGTCCGCGGACCTCGGAGAGCGGGATCTCGTCTGGGCGCTGGAGCAGGACCACGTCGACCCAGAGCTGCTCTTCCTCGGCGCCGAGTTCGGGCTCTACTTCAGCCTCGACGGAGGCGGCCACTGGCAGCGCGTCGCCGGCTCGCCACACCTCGCCTTCCGCGATCTCGAGATCCAGCGGCGTGAGAACGACCTGGTCGCGGCCTCCTTCGGCCGTGGCTTCTACGTGCTCGACGACTACACGCCACTGCGCGCGATCGATCAGGCGGCGCTCGATGCGCCGGCGACCCTATTCCCGGTGCGCGACACGCTCTGGTTCGTGCCCGAGCTCGAGCTGCAGAACCGCGACGAGGGATCGAAGGGCAGCGACTACTGGTCGGCGGAGAACCCGCCGTACGGCGCCTTGCTCACCTACCACCTGTCGTCGCCGCCGCGCGGCGCCTCGGCGCAGCGCCGCGAGCGAGAGCAGGCCCTCGATCCGCAGGCCGACGTGCCGTTGCCGGATCTGGAGACCCTGCGCGCCGAGCGCAGCGAGCCGGCGGTGCGTCACCTGATCACGGTGCGCGACGACTCGGGCGAGGTGGTGCGGCGGCTCGAGGTCCCGGGTGAAGCCGGATTCCACCGCGTCGCCTGGGACCTCCGTCTGCCGGACTACGAGCCGGTCCGCCTGGAGACCCCGGGCGACCTGCCTCCGTGGTACTCGCCGCCGGTCGGCCCGCTGGTGCCGCCGGGACGCTACACGGCGCGACTGTCGCGCGTCTCGCGTGGCCAGGAGGTGGCGCTGGGCGAGGAGCGGTCGTTCGAGCTGAAGCCGATCTTCGAGCCGGCGGTCGAGCCGGCGGATCCGTCCGAGATCCTCACCTTCCAGCGGCGCACCGGCGCCCTCTACCAGAAGGCCAGCGGAGCCGCTCTCGAGCTAGCTCGCGCCGGCGAGCGTCTCGATCATCTGGAAGCGGCGATCGTGCAGGGACCAGGGGTCGCGCTGGAGCTGCTCGAGTCGGTGCATTCGCTACATGCTGCCGTGGCCAGGTTGGAGATCGACCTCGTCGGCGACGACCTGCTGCGCTCGCTCCAGGAGCCCAGCCGTCCTTCGATCCTGGGTCGACTCGGTACCGTGATCGGGGGTCACTGGTCGTCACGTCAGGGTCCGACCCGGACCCACCGCGAGAGCTTCGCCGTGGCCGAGGCTGCGTACGCCGCGATCGAACCGACGATCCGCTCGCTGCTGGAGGACGAGCTGCCGGAGCTCGAGCGGGCCGCCGCCGAGCAGGGGGCCCGCTGGACGCCCGGCCGCCGGCTGGATGGCCGCTAGCGGGTCTCGCGGCGCGCCGCAGATCCGCCGCCGGCTCTGTGCCGAAGACGACGAGCGTGCGCGGGGTCGAAGGGCCTGCGCAGGGGTGCTGTAGACTGACCGCGACTTCCGCCCCGGATCGAAGGTCGGTCCTCCGCAGAGTCCTTCTCGTCCTTCTCGTCCTTCTCGCCGATCCCGGCGATCCCGTCGAAGGCTCCGGAGACCGGCTCAGGTGTCGCCGCCGCCAGTGCGGCGGACGCCGCCGACCGAGAAGGGGAGGAGACGATTCGCCCCCTCCGGCGCCGCGCTCCGGAGGTCAGGGGCCGAGGAAAAGCGACGACTCGATCCGTGCGTTCCCAACTCCCGCTCGCGTTCCTGTTGATCCTCGCCTGGGCGGCGCTCTCAGGGCACTACAGCCTGAAGCCGCTGATCTTCGTCCTGGGAGTGGCATCGATCGCGCTGGTGCTGTCGCTCTACTCCCGCCTGCTCGCGGCGGTCGGTGTGCCGCCGATCCACCCGCAGCTGCTCGGCATGACGCTGCGCGCACCGCGCTTCCTCTGGACGATGGCCCGGCTGGTGGTGAAGGCCAACCTCAGGGTGACCCGTCTGCTGCTCGATCCGCGCGTCGACACCGAGCCGCGCATCCTGCGCATGAAGGTGGGCCCGCGCACCGATCTGGGGCAGTTCCTCTACGCCAACGCCATCACCCTGACTCCTGGAACCGTGACCCTCGACGTACGGCGTGGTGAGGTGCTGGTGCATGCCCTCGGACCGATCTCGGCCGAGTCGGTGGTCTCGGGCGAGCTCGACCGCGCGGTGCGTCGTCTCGAGGGGGCGCTCTGATGTTCGCGGTGGCGATGGCGGCGGTGGTGATCACGCTGCTGCTGGCCCTGATCCGCGTGTGGCGCGGCCCGACCGCTTTCGACCGGCTGCTGGCCGCCAACATGGTGGGCACCAAGACGGTGCTGCTCATCGCGGTCAGCGGCTTCCTCCTGGGGCGACCGGACTTCCTCGATCTGGCGCTGCTCTACACCCTGGTGAACTTCATCGGCGTCATCGCCGTCTGCCGCTTCGCCCGCTTCGGTTCCCTCGCAGACGACTCCCGTCGTCTGCCCCTGCGCGACCCCGACCGTTCCTGAGCGAGAAGGAGTAGAGAGAGTGGGAGCGGGAATCGACCTGGTGCTCGACGTGGCCTCGTGGGTCCTCCTGGTCGCCGGCGGCTCGTTCTGCGTCATCGGTGGAATCGGGGTCGTGCGCTTCCCCGACTTCTACACCAGGGTGCATGCCGCTGGCGTCACCGACACCCTGGGCGCCGGAGCGATGCTGGCCGGTCTGGCACTGCAGGCCGGCTTCGGCAACGTGGCCGTCAAGCTGCTGCTGGTCGCCCTCTTCCTCTTCGCCACCAGCCCCATCGCCACACACGCGCTGGTCAAGGCGGCCTACGCACGCGGCGTCGCGCTCGATCTGCCCCTGCCGAGAGAGGCCGCGGACCCCGACGCGGCTGGCGCCGGCGACGAGGAGGCTTCGTGATGGCGGCGGCCGAGGCGACCGCTGCCGCGGCGGCGCCGTTGCCGGTGCGCGACCTGGCGGTGGTCGAGCTCGGTCCGCTGCCTCTCGAGGTGCTCCTGCTGGCGCTGCTGGGCCTGACCGCCGTGGTGATCCTGCGCACCCGCGAGCTCTTCCCGGCGGCATTGCTGACCGGGGTCTTCAGCCTGATCAACGCCGGCCTGTTCACGTTGATGGACGGCGTCGACGTGGCGTTCACCGAGGCGGCCGTCGGGGCCGGCATCTCGACCGTGCTGTTCCTCGGCGCGCTGTCGATGATGGACCGCAGCGAAAGGCAGAGACCGCCGCGATGGAGAGCCCTGCTCGCCGTCGTGTTGACCGGGGCGGCCCTGATCTATGGCACCTTCGACATGCCCTCGTACGGCGATCCCCAGGCGCCGGTGCACCGGCACATCGCGCCGCAGTACCTGGCGGGCGCCGAGGCGGTGCACATCCCGAACGTCGTCACCGTGGTGCTCGCCAGCTACCGCGGCTACGACACCCTCGGCGAGACCGTGGTGGTGCTCACCGCCGGAGTGGGCGTGGTGATCCTGCTCGGGGGGCGCCGCCGCAGGCGCTCGGCCGGGGTGGGGTCGACGATCGAGGCGGGAGGCCGCGATGGCGGATGAGAGGGGACCGGTCGTCGACGACGAGCCGCCGATGCGGATGCGCGAGCAGATCGTTCTGCAGGTCGGCGGACGTCTGCTGACGCCCTTCATCCTGTTGTTCGCGCTCTACGTGCAGTTCCACGGGGACTTCGGTCCCGGAGGCGGCTTCCAGGCCGGCGTGCTCTTCGCCGCGGCCCTGGTGCTCTTCGGTCTGCTGTTCGGAGTCGATCGGGTGCAGCAGGTGATCCCGGTGTCGGTCAGCGAGGTGATGATCGCGGTCGGGGTGCTGCTCTACGCGGGCGTCGGTGTGACCACGTTGCTGCTCGGCT
Source organism: Acidobacteriota bacterium (assembly GCA_003388555.1). Classification (GTDB taxonomy): domain Bacteria; phylum Acidobacteriota; class Thermoanaerobaculia; order Multivoradales; family Multivoraceae; genus QQVD01. Next base: position 16,909 of record QQVD01000015.1, read on the forward strand.
CGGCCTTCCTCGACTACGACGCCCTGAGCGCCGAGCACGGCCAGCACTGGGGCATTCTGCTGGTCGAGGCGGGTGTCGGGATCGCGGTCGCGGCGACGATGACCCGCCTCTACTACGCCTTCGGATCGCTGCATCCCGACAGCGAGCCGGCGGCAGGGGAGCACGGCGAGTGAGCCTTCTCGAGGCGTTGCTGGTCCAGCGCGGCCTGTGGGTGTACTGGGCGATCATCACGCTGATGATGATCGGCCTCTACGGGGTCATCGCGCGCGACCATCTGGTCAAGAAGGTGATGGGCCTGAACGTCTTCCAGTCCTCGGCGATCCTGCTCTACGTGGCGATCGGCAAGGTCCGTGGCGGTACCGCGGCGATCCTGCTGGAAGGCGAGGAGAACGTGCTCTACAGCAATCCGCTGCCGCACGTGCTCATGCTGACCGCGATCGTCGTCGGCATCGCCACCACGGCTCTCGCTCTGGCGCTCACGGTGCGCATCCAGGAGGCCTACGGCACCCTCGAGGAGGACGAGCTGGCGCGGCTCAGGGTGCGTGAGGACGAGGAGGAGGCGGCGCTCGACCCCCATCCCTTCGATCCGCCCGGCGAGCCCGAGGACGTCGAGTATCCCGAGGTGAAGGTCGGCGGCGGCGCCGGGGGAGCGGGGGTCTAGATGGCGGCCGAATCGGTGGGCCAGGGTCTACAGCAGGTGGCCCTGAGCACCGCCTTCGACGTGCATTTCCCGGCGCTGGAGGTGGTCCTTCCGCTGGTCGCGGCGCCCCTGTGCTTCCTCTTCCGCTCGCGAGCGTTCGCCCGCATCCTGTCGGCCGCGGTCGCCTGGCTGACCTTCGGCGTCGCCCTGGTGCTGCTGCAGAAGGTTCTCGCCGAGGGCACCGTGCGCTACCCGTTGGGCGGTTGGGCGGCGCCGTACGGAATCGAGTACCGGGTGACCGTCGCGGGCGCCTGGGTGATCCTCGTCGTCTCGCTGGTCGCGGCGCTGACGCTGCTGTTCGATTCACGCGGATCGGCCTCGCGCCTGGCGCCCGAGCGCCGCTACCTCTACTACTCGGCGTTCCTGCTCTGCCTCGCCGGACTGCTCGGCATGGCGATCACCGGCGACCTGTTCAACATCTTCGTCTTCCTAGAGATCTCGTCGCTGTCGTCCTATGCGCTGATCGCTCTCGGCCGCGACCGGCGGGCGCTGATGGCCTCGTACTCGTACCTGATCATGGGGACCATCGGCGGCGGCTTCTTCATGATCGGGGTCGGCCTGCTCTACCAGATGACGGGCACCCTGAACGTCGAGGACATGGCCCAGCGTCTGCCGGCGGTGCTCGACACGCGCACCGTGCTGGTCGGTTTCGCCTTCCTGCTGGTCGGGCTGTCGATCAAGCTGGCGGTCTTCCCGCTCCACCAGTGGCTGCCGAACGCCTACACCTTCGCGCCGCCGCGCGTCTCCGCGTTCCTCGCCGGCACCGCAACCAAGGTCTCCTACTACGTGATGGCCGAGGTGGTCTTCGTGCTCTTCGGGGCGCACTTCGTGTTCACCGAGATCGGTCTCGGAGCGGTGCTGATGCCCCTGTCGGTGGCGGCGATGTTCGTCGGCTCGTTGGCGGCGATCTATCAGGCCGATCTGCGCCGGCTGCTGGCGTACTCGAGCATCGGACAGCTCGGCTACATGACGCTCGGGCTCAGCCTCGCCAACGTCGAAGGGCTGACCTCGGGTCTGGTGCACGTGTTCAACCACGGGGTGACCAAGAGCGGCCTCTTCCTCGTCGTCGCCTGTGTCGGCTACCGCACCGGGCGCACCACGGTGCGCAGTATGGCCGGCCTTGGCACCAGGATGCCGGCGACATCGCTCGCCTTCGTCATCGGCGGCATGAGCCTGATCGGGGTGCCGGGGACCGCGGGCTTCGTCAGCAAGTGGGAGCTCATCCGGGGGGCTCTGGCCGCCGAGCGCCTGTGGCTCGCGGCGGTGGTGCTGGTGAGCTCGTTGCTCGCGGTGGTCTACGTCTGGCGGGTGGTCGAGATGATCTACTTCGGTCGCCCCGAGGGTCTCGAGTCGCTCGGCCGTGACGGCGAGCCGGTGCGCGAGGCGCCGTTCTCCATGCTGCTGCCGACCCTGATCCTGGTGGCGGCCACGGTGGTCTTCGGCCTCTGGTCCGACCCCACCCTGTCGGTGGCGCGCAGCGCCGCGGTCGAGCTGCTCGGAGGCGCCGGCGGATGAGCGCCGTGGGCACACTGCTGGCGGAGCTCTTCGCCGAGCCCGGGTCGGGGTGGATCGCGGCAGGGTTGCTGCTGCCGGTCGGGGCCGCCCTGCTCGTCGCTCTGCTCGGCTGGGTGGCGCGCTCAGCGAACCTGCGCGACGGCGCCACGGTCGTGGTGGGGGTCGCGAGCGCGGCGACGGTGCTGCGGCTGTGGGGGCCGGTTTCGAGCGGCGAGCGTCCACGCTGGCTGCTCTGGAGCTTCGCGCCGGGCGGCCACCTGGAGTTCGTGGTGGAACCGCTGGGGCTGGTCTTCGCCACCGTCGCCAGCGTGCTCTGGGTGGTGACCTCGGTCTACGCCTTCGGCTACATGCGTGGTCACCACGAGGAGCACCAGACCCGGTTCTTCTGCTGCTTCGCCATCGCGATCGGCGCCGCCATCGGTGTCGCCTTCGCCGGCAACCTGCTGACCCTGTTCCTCTTCTACGAGCTGCTCACCTTCTCGACCTTCCCCCTCGTCACCCACCACCAGACGACGGCGGCGCGTCGCGCCGGGCGGGTGTACTTCGGCATCCTGCTGTCGACCTCGGTGGGCCTGTTCCTGCTCGCCATCGTGTGGACCTGGTGGCTCACCGGCACCACCGACTTCCGGCCCGGCGGCATCCTCGCCGGCACGTCGCCGGGAGTGCTGGTGGCGTTGCTCCTGCTCTACGGCTACGGCATCGGCAAGGCGGCGTTGATGCCGGCCCACCTGTGGCTGCCCGCGGCGATGGTGGCGCCGACACCGGTGAGCGCGCTGCTGCACGCGGTGGCGGTGGTGAAGGCGGGAGTGTTCTCGGTGCTCAAGGTGGTGACGATGATCTTCGGCGTCGACACGCTGCGCGGTGCGATGGACCGCGTGGCGTGGGGCGACGTGCTGATCTGGATCGGCTGCTTCACGGTGCTCTCGGCGTCGATCGTGGCGCTGCGCCAGGACAACCTGAAGCGACGGCTCGCGTACTCGACGATCGGTCAGCTGGCGTACATCGTGCTCGGCGCGGCGGTGGCGTCGCAGATCGCGGCGCAGGGCGCGGCACTGCACATCGTCACCCACGCGGTGGGGAAGATCACGCTCTTCTTCTGCGCCGGCGCCATCTACGTCGGCGCTCACAAGACCGAGATCTCGACCATGCGCGGCATCGGCTGGCGCATGCCGTTCACCATGGGGGCGTTCTTCGTCGGCTCGCTGAGCATCATCGGCCTGCCACCGCTGGCCGGCGCGTGGAGCAAGTGGGGGTTGATCCTCGGCGCCTCGCAGGCCGGTGAGTGGCTGGTCGTCGCGACCCTGGCGGCGAGCTCGCTGCTCAGCGTCGGCTACCTGTTGCCGGTGGTGCTGCAGGCCTTCGCGCCGCGGCAGGGTGGAGCGGCCGGGGGCGAGGATGCCGGAGTCCAGGAGGCGCCGCTGCTCTGCGTCGTGCCGCTGTGTCTCACCGCCCTGCTCTGTGTCGTGCTCTTCTTCTGGCCGACCCCCTTCACCGACCTGCTCAGCGGATTCGCGGGAGGCCCGCCTTGAGTGCCGACGCCAGCTCGAAGAACGGCGACCGTCGCCACCTCTGGGACGATCCCAAGAACGTCCAGATCCTGATCTGGGTCTTCTGGGCCTGCTGCGCGATCGTCTTCGCTCTCGACTTCGCCTTCCACCGCCATCCGTCGTTCGAGGGTGAGACCCTGCCGATCGAGGAGATGGTCGGCTTCTACTCGATCTACGGTTTCGTCGCCTGCGTGCTGCTGGTGCTCGTCGCCAAGCAGATGCGCAAGGTCCTGATGCGCTCGGAGGACTACTACGGCGAGGTGCTCGGAGCGACCGCCGGCGAGCCGGACGGCGGCGCTCGGGACGAGGGCAGGGCGCCGGACGGCGAGAGCAGGGAAGGGCGCGATGGCGGCGACTGAGACTCACGCGCAGTACGTCATGGGTGAGACGGTGCGGCTCCTCGATGGGCCGCTGCAGGCGCTGCTGCACCCGGCGCTGCCGCTGCTGGTGGCGGGAGTGGTCGCCGCGTTGGCGCCGCCTCGGCTGCGCAAGGCGCTGCTGGTCCTGGCGCCACTCTGGGGGGCGTGGAACCTGCTCGGGTTCACGAGCGGAGATCTGGTTTCGGCCGAGCTGGCGGGGTTCGAGCTGATCCTGCTGCGGGTCGACAAGCTGGCCTTCCTCTTCGCACTCCTCTTCCACCTCGCGGCACTGCTGGCCGGCATCTACGCCCTGCACAGCGACGACCGGATGCAGCAGGTGGCCGGACTGCTGTATGCCGGCAGCGCGGTCGGCGCCGTGTTCGCGGGCGATCTCCTGGTGCTCTTCTTCTTCTGGGAGCTGCTGGCAATCACCTCGGTCTTCCTGATCTGGGCGCGACGCGAGACCGCCTCGACCCGCTCCGGCCTGCGCTATCTGCTGGTGCACATCGCCTCGGGCGTGCTGCTGCTGATCGGCGCCGCGCTGCACTGGATCGAGTTCGGCACCCTGGTCTTCGAGCGCATGGATCTGGGCAGCGCGGCGAGCTGGGTGCTGCTGCTCGCCATCGGCATCAAGTGCTGCTTCCCGCTGCTGCACACCTGGCTGGTCGACGCCTACCCCGCGGCGACCGAGCTGGGGACCGTCTACCTCGCTTCGTTCACCACCAAGACCGCGGTCTATGCGCTGGCTAGGGGCTACGAGGGCTGCGAGCCCCTGATCTGGATCGGCATGGCGATGGCGATGTTCCCGATCTTCTACGCGGTGATCGAGAACGATTTGCGGCGGGTGCTCGGCTACTCGATGATCAACCAGATCGGCTTCATGGTCTGCGGTGTCGGGCTGGGCGCCGGCCTCGGGGTCAACGGCGCGGTGGCGCACGCCTTCAACGACGTGATCTTCAAGGGCCTGCTGTTCATGTCGATGGGAGCGGTGCTGCTGCGCACCGGCCGCATCAACGGCAGTGAGCTGGGAGGTCTCTACAAGACCATGCCCCAGACGGCAGGCCTGTGCATGGTGGGCGCCGCTTCGATCTCGGCCTTCCCGCTGTTCAGCGGCTTCGTCAGCAAGTCGATGGTGATGACCGAGGCGGCGCACGAGGGGTACGTCGTGGTCTGGCTGGCGCTGCTCTTCGCGTCGGCGGGCGTCTTCCACCACGCCGGCATCAAGATCCCCTTCTTCGCCTTCTTCGCCCACGACTCGGGGTTGCGACCGAAGGAGGCGCCGCTGAACATGCGCGTCGCCATGGGCATCGCGGCGCTGCTGTGCATCGCCATCGGCTGCTTCCCCAACGCGCTGTACGCTCTGCTGCCCTACGCCACCGACTACCACCCCTACGACACCACCCACGTGGTGCAGCAGCTGCAGCTGCTCTTCTTCTCGGCCCTGGCCTTCGTCACCCTGATGCTCACCGGCATCTATCCGCCGGAGCTGCGCTCGACCAATCTCGACGTCGACTGGTTCGCCCGCCGTGCCGCGCCCCGCACCCTCAGAGTACTCGCCGCGGTCGGCGGCGCGATCTGGTACGGCGTGCTCGCCGGATTGGCGGACGTGCTGAAGGTGGTTCGTTCGGTGGTGCGCTGGCTGCACAGCCCCGCCGGACGTCTCGGCGAGCCGTGGCCCACCGGCACGACGGTGTTCTGGGCCGCGACCCTGCTGGGTCTGCTGCTGCTCTTCAGCTACCTGGGCTCGGCGCTGTAGCGACGGCTGCCGCGTCGCGGCACGCCGTGACCGCAGCGGACGCGCCGACCGCCCGCGCGATCTCGGCGTAGAGGTGGTCGGGCTGGATCGGCTTGGCGAGATAGCCGTCCATTCCGGCGGCGAGGCAGCGCTCGCGGTCGCCCTTGAGGGCGTTAGCGGTCAGGGCCAGGATGGGCAGGCGCCCGCCGGATGCCGGATCCCGACCTGCCTTCTCGCTCTCCATCTGACGGATGCGGCGGGTCGCCTCGAGGCCGCCGAGCTCGGGCATCTGCATGTCCATCAGCACCAGGTCCCACTGCCGCGACGTGGCCTCGAGCACGGCGTCGACTCCGTTGCCGACGAGCGTGACGGAGTGTCCGGCTCGTTCGAGCAGCGCCATGGCCAGGCGCTGGTTCACCGCATTGTCCTCGGCGACGAGGACCTGCAGCGGCCGATCCGTGGCTGCGCCGTCGCAGTGCGCGCGCTCTGGTGGACACGCTCGCATCGACGTCCTCCTGGCAACGCTCGCGACCTCCGCGTCTTCGCGCCCGGTTCCGGCCAGCAGGGCCAGCACGCAGCGCCTCAGGTCGTCGGCAGTGGCCGGCTTCGTCAGGTAGGAGCCGATTCCGAGCTCGCGGCAGCGGAGTCCGTCACCGCGTCGCGTGGCCGAAGTGAAGAGCATGATGGGCGGAAGCGCCCCGCCGTGGCGGCGGCGCAGCTCGGAGGCGACCTCGAAGCCGTCCATGCCCGGCATCTGGTAGTCGAGCACGATGACGTCGTAGGGGAGCCCTGCGGCCGCGGCGGTCTCCTGCTCGCAGGCCGCCAGAGCCGCTGCGCCGCTGCCGACGCTGCGCACCCGGGCACCCAGCGCGCTGAGGTGACGGGCCACGATCCTGCGGTTGGTGGCGTTGTCGTCGACCACCAGGACACGCACCCCGGCCAACGCGTCGGCGGTCTCTTCTTCGTGACCGTGCGGATTTCGAGTCGTGCCCATCGTCAGGGTGAAGTGGAACCTGGTGCCGACCCCGACCTGGCTCTCACACCAGATCTCGCCGCCCATCAGGTGGACGAGCTCACGGCTGATCGCCAGTCCGAGACCGGTTCCGCCGTACTTGCGAGTGGTGCTCTCGTCGGCCTGCTGGAAGGCCTCGAAGATCCTGCTGCGCTGCTCCGGCGCGATGCCGATGCCGGTGTCGAACACCTCGAAGGCCAGCCTGGTGGGCTCGTCGCTGCCGCCGTCCGCCTGCCCCAGGCACCGCACCCGTAGGCCGACCTCGCCGCTGCTGGTGAACTTGATGCCGTTGCCGACCAGATTGACGACGATCTGACGCAACCGCCCGGGATCGCCGAGCACCCACTCCGGGACGTCCTCCGCGACGTCGAAGATCAGCTCGATCTCCTTCTCGGCGGCACGGAAGGCGAGCACCTTCAGCGCATCGCCGACGCACCCGCGCAGGGCGAAGGCGGTCTCCTCGAGCTCGAGATGGCCGGCCTCGATCTTCGAGAAGTCGAGGATGTCGTTGAGGATGGTGAGCAGCGCGTTCGCCGAGCTCTGCACGATCTGGAGCTGCTCGCGCTGCTGTTCGTCGAGCTCGGTCGCCAGGGTGAGCTCGGTCATGCCGACGATGCCGTTCATCGGAGTGCGGATCTCGTGGCTCATGTTGGCGAGGAACTGCGACTTGGCGTCGGCGTTGGCCTCGGCGTCGGCGCGGGCGCGCTCCAGATCCTTGTTCTTGCGCCGCAGCTGCGAGGTGCGTTGGCGCACGATCCGATCGAGCCGCTCGCGTTCCTCCTGCACCTGCAGCGCCGCGAGCAGGCGCTCGTTGGAGACCGCATGCAGCACCAGACCGAGGCAGAGAACGAGCATGGCGTAGGTCTGCAGCACCAGGAACGAGCTCGCCGACAGGCCTTCCGTGGTCTCGAGGGCGACGACCTGGACGGCGACGATGAGCACCGTCATGAGGGTGACGGCGAGCGTGGTGTTGCGCTGCAGGGCGAGGAAGACGCAGGGCGGCAGGGTGAGCAGCAGTGGCGCCACCTGGAGCACGAAGAGCACGTCCTCGGCGCCCGAGAACAGGACCAGCAGCACCAGCACCGCGCCGGTGAAGGCGACGATCCAGGCCTTGTTGCTCTGGGCGAGATCGTGGCGCCGATGTCGCCACGCCAGCAGCGCCGGCGCCGCGACGACGGCGCCGGCGAAGTCGGAGGAGAGCCAGCGCAGGGCCACGTCGGCCAGCACGTCGGCGCGGAGCGATAGCGACCAGGCCGTGGCGGTGGCGCCGATCGCGGTGGCGATCAGCGACAGCAGGCCGCAGGCGATCAGGAAGACCACCGTGCTGTGCAGGTCGCGGAAGGGATGACGGCTGCGCGCCCAGCGGCGGTAGAACGCGGCCGCTGCCACGGCGGCGAGGGCGTTGCCGAAGCTGCCGACGAAGAAGTGCGGCGCGACGCCCATCTCCATCGCCGAGAAGATCAGGCACACCGCCCAGATCGGCAGCAGGGAGAACGCTCCCAGGTGCAGCGCCATCGTCAAGGTGACGCCTGCCGCTGGCCACAGCGCCACGACATCGTTCGAGGCGAAGGCGCTGACGTAGGTCAGTTGGAGCACCGCGTAGAGCAGCGCGCTGTAGGCCAGGGTCTGCACCGGCCGCGAAGAGAAGAGCCCACGCAGCCACGCCGCTTCGAGTGGGCGGACGGCGAGGGGACGCAGGTCGAAGACGGTCATCGTAAGCACCGCCGCGCTCGGTTTCGGTTCGGCGACCGCGGGCAGGGTGTCTGGTGCATGCGGGGTACCCGGCTCCGGAGAGAGATTGTGTGTGGTGGTTGGCTTGCCCAGGTGGTGATCCGGGAGACGGCGCCTCCGCGACTGGTACTGTCCGCTGAGGCCCGGCGGCTCGATCGGTGCTCAGTGTGCCGCCGCGGCCCATGGCGCGCTGTCGGCGTGTCGCCCTTCGAGGGGTTGGGAAATCCGCCGTGAGCCTGTCGGACGATTCCCGACAGGAACCGATCGAGGAGGTGGGGGGTTGGTCGAGGTTCCCGAACAGCCGATCGAGCTCGAGACCGCCGACGGCGAACATCTCGTCGGCACCCTTTTCGGCCGCCTCGGCGGCGACGGCGGCGAAGTGCCGGATGTTGGAGTCGGGCCGGTCGTGCTGCTGCCCGCTCTCGGCACGCCGGCGCGGGTCTACGCGGAGGCCGCGGCCGAGCTGGCGGGGTGCGGCATCCCCGCCGTCACCATCGACCTGCGCGGTACCGGCCGCAGCAAGCCGCCGCCGGCCCGTGGGCGCGACTGGGGCTTCGACGCCCATCTCCGCGGCGACCTGCCGGCGCTCCAGGCCTGGCTCGAGCACTGCGGCGCGACGTCGCCCGTGTGGGCCGGGCACAGCTACGGCGGGCACCTGGCCGCGGCCCATCTGGCGCAGCGGCCGCAGTCGGGCCGTGCCCTGCTGCTGCTGGCGACCAGCGACATCGGTTTCCGCCACTGGGGTACCGGCGCGGCGCCGATCCTGGCGGTCACCCAGTTCTTCGCCCTGGTCAGCGTGCTCTGCGGCTACTTCCCGGGCAGGCGCCTCGGCTTCGGGCGACCAGCCGCCCGGCAGGTCATCCTCGACTGGGCGCGCTGGGCACGCAGCGGCCGCTTCCGCGGCAGCGACGGCGCCGATTTCCAACCCTCGCTCGCCGCGCTGCGCAAGCCGGTGCTATCGATCTCGTTCGCCGACGACCGGCGGATGGCGCGGAGGTCGGCGGTGGACGCCTTCGCCGCCCGGCTCGAGGGCTGCGAGGTCGAGCGTTGGCACCTGGAACCGAGCGAGATCGGCCGCGAGCGCGTCGGGCACTTCGGCTTCCTCTCCGCGGCGCGACCGCTGTGGGAACGGGTCGCCGACTGGCTGCGGGCACACGCGGCGCCCGCCGAGCGCGGCTGAGGCGCTGCCCTCAGGGGGCGAGCGCGAAGCCGGCCGACCACTGGTGCGGCCCCCAGGCGATCACCAGACGGTGTCCGCCGCCGCCGAGGGTGGTTCCGGCGTCGGGAGCCAACAGCGACGTCGACATCATGCCGGACGGCGCCTGCCGGCGGGAGTACTCGATCGGCGTGCGGGCGACGTCGGCGGCTCGGTCACGCATCGTTCCCCAGACATCGGGCTCGCGATTGAACACCAGCTGCCAGGCGCCGGCGGCGTCGCGCTCGAGCCAGAGGCTGTAGAGACCGGCGTGTCCGGCCACGATGTTCCCGGCGGGCACGGCAGCGCCTTCGAAGGCGAGGTCCACCTCGGTGCGCAGCTTGATCGCGCCGCCCACCTGGAACTCGAGGGTCCCGGGACGATCGCCGGCGATCAGCGCCTCGGCGGCCTTCCAGTCGGGCCCGACGCCGGGAATCCGCGGCACGTGCACGACGACCTCGCCGTGTGCCGTCGGCAGGCTCGCGGTGGTGCGCATCATCTGGCGCATCTGCTCGAAGCCCGCCGTCAGGCCGGACTCGTCGAGCACCAGGCTGCCGTCGTCGCGCTGCTCCTTGACGACGCGATCGCGCGCCCGCTCCTCGGCGGTCGAGCTGCCGCTGCTCTGAGCGGTGGCGCCGGAGATCGCCGCCATCAGCACCGAAAGTGCCAACAGCCTACGGCGCATCGGAGGGCTCCGGTTCGATGCCGTAGACCATCTGCAGCTCGCTCACCGGCCTGGACAGCGAGTAGTTGACGAAGCCGAGCATCATCTCGTCGGTCGTCGCGGTGCCGTTGATCGTGGCGTCTGCAGAGTCGAAGCCGCGCTCGGCGGCGCGCTGCGGCGAGTTCTCGTACCACATCGTCACCTCGACGCGGGTGCCGGCGGGAATCCTCTTCGGCTGCTTGTACTGGTACGTGGTCTGCCACTCCTGGTCGTACTCCGGCACGTCGAGCAGCAGCTCGCGGCTGCCGTCGGGGTATACCGCCTCGTAGCGCGCGGCCACGGCGCGCAGATGGGCGTGTGGCCAGAGCGCCAGCAGGTCGGTCTCGACCGGGAAGACCTGCGCCGAACCGACCTTCCAGCGCTCCACCCCGGGTGGGATCTCGAAGGTGATGTTGCCGATCGGCGCGTAGAGGATCTCGCGCAGCTGCGCCGCCTCGGAAGGGTCGGCGAAGTGGAAGCCGATCTCGGACTGGTCCCAGAACCCGGAGCCTTCGCCGGGTTCCTTGTTGTAGTGCATCGAGAAGCCGATCTTCGCCTCGGCGGGCATGCGCATGGCGTAGCCGTCGGGGAACATCTGGCTCTCGGCGCCGAGCGCGATGCAGCCGAGCGAGTTGCCGCCGAACTTGCCGAGGGCCTGCACCTGTGCGCCCTTCTCGTTGGCGCTGGCGCACATGTGGTGCACGTTGACGCCACCGACGCGGAACTCGACGCCGCGCACCCACACCTCCTCCGGCAACTGCTCGGCGGTGAGCTGGGTGGTGAAGTTGATGTTGATGTCGGCGATCTCGTCGGCGACGAAGTAGCGCGGCATCGGCACCACCAGGTCGGGCGTGCCCAGCGACCAGCCGCCCGATCCCTCCTCGACGAACTGCTTCGGTGCCGGCGCCTGCTCCGGATCGCCGGCGAGGGCGCCGCCGCGGGCCCAGTCGACGAAGGTGGCGATCTGCTCGTCGCTCAGCACCCGCTCGTGGTGGAACTGACCGCGCGTCGCCTCGGTGGCGAACCACGGCGGCATGTCACGGGCCTGCACCGCTTTGGCGATCGACCGCGCCCAGGGCCGGGCGTCTTCGTAGGTCATCAGCTGCATCGGCGCGATCATGCCGCCGATGTTCTCGCCGGCCGGGCGATGGCAGGTCTGGCAGTTCTCCTGCAGCAGCGGCAGCACGTCGGCGTAGAAGGTGGGCGTCGCGTCGGTCGCTCCCGCCAGGGCCGCCGAGGCGAGCAGCGCGATGGCAGTCGCGAGGAGCGTGCGGCTGGCGGCGAGGTGGAACGATCGGCGGAGCAGGGTCGCTGTGCTCATCGGCTGTCCTCCATGGCGGTGCCTCCGGAGATGTTACGACACCGCCCGTGCCGCCTCGGCGACGAGCCGCGGCACGCTGCGCGCGATCGCCCGCCAACGACTACCGCCGGCACGCACGAAGCGCTGGTTGAGCTCCAGCTCGATGCCGAGGTAGCGAGGGCCGAGCCGCTGGCGCAGGCTCGTGGTCAGCCCGTCGTCGACGCCGCGGTACGGCTCGTTCTGATCGACCCGCAGCGGGCGGCGCAGCAGCTCGACCTCCTCGAGGCGGCGGCCGATCTCGTCGGCGAGCGCCTGCTCGGCGGCGCGCTCCGGATCGAAGAGCACCGCGAACTCGTTGCGGCGTCGGTGTCCGCGGAACACCGGCGTGAAGGTGTGCCACGACAGGTGCACGACGCGGTCCTGGCGCTCGAGCAGGCGCTCGACGCGCCCGGTGAGTGCGCTCCGGTGTGGACGGTAAACGCGTTCGATCAGGAGCTGGCGCTCGCGCGGCGGCAGCGACCGGGCCAGCTTCGAGAAGACCTCCGGGTTGTCGAGCGACCTGTTGAGGTCGATCAGCAGCCGGGAGGTGCGGCAGACGAAGGGCCGCACGCCGAGGACCTCGGCGCATCGCTGCGCCAGCTCGAGAGATCCCGGATCCCAGCCACGGTGGCTCTCGAGCAGGCGCTCGCGGCCGGCGAAGGTCGCCGCCCAGCGTGCAGGGATGCGGTTGCCGGCGTGCTCGGCGCTGACCACGATCTCGGCACGGTCGGACCTCCCGGCAGGGCGCCGCGCCCCGCCGGGGGTCGGCGCCATGGTGGAGGCCTGTCGCCGCCGCGGCGAGGAAGCGGGCACGTGCCTCAGACCAGGAGGCGGTCGTCCTGGGTGCAGCGGGCCAGCTCGCTCCACACCTCGTGCAGTCGCGAGCGGGACGGCGCGGCGCCGGTGCGTTCGAGGATGCGCGAGGAGAGCGTGCCGCGGCTGGTCAGGACGTCCAGGGGCGCCTCGAAGGTGCGCGCGTCGATCAGGTTCTCGTCGAGTCCGATGGCGACGAGATGGCGCCACAGCTCGCCCGCCGGCACCGGGTTGCGGAGGCCGAAGTGGCGCAGGTAGTCGGGTGCCTCGACCGCCGTTCGCTCGCCTTCGCGGATGCTACGGAGCAGCAGCTCGGCGAGGGGCTCGGTGGCGGCCTGCTTCTGGGCCGCGAACGGGGTCCAACGCTCGGCGACCAGCAGCTCCAGAGCCGCGACGGTGGCCGCCGCGATCGCCAGGTCGGCGAGCGGGCACTCCTGGGAGTCGATCACCCGGATCTCGATGCTGCCTCTGCCGAAGCGGGCGATGGCGCCGCGTGAGTTCAGGAACTCGTCGCGCAGAACGCCGTCCGGATCGTGTGGAGCGATCGCTTCGAACAGAGGCTGGAAGATCTGCTCGTCGTACGAGGCCTCGTCGAATACCGGCTCCGGCACGATGGCCGCTGCCACCTGGGGCACCCGCTTCGAGTTGTGGCGGTAGACCTCCATGCGGTAGTCGAGCATGCCGGTGGGGCGGCCGTCGGCGATCGGTGAGCTGGCGGCCAGCGCGGGCAGCAGCGGCAGCACCAGACGGATCGCCGCGTGCAGCCGGCCGAACTCCTCGTCGCCCCGGAACGGCAGGTTCAGGTGCATGCTCTGCAGGTTCGACCAGCCGTGTCCCTGGCACGAGAAGATGCGGTCGTAGGCCTCGTAGACGGCGCTGTACTCGTGCGGCCAGAGCACCGTCTCGCGATGCGGGTCCATCCACGGATGCATCGCTCCCGGCAGCAGCCGCGCCTGCATCGCGCCGGCCAGCTCGTTGGCCCGTCGCACGCTGTCTCGCCACTGGCGGTGCAGAGCCGGCAGGCGCTTGACCGGATCGGCGAGGGGCGCGGTGGTCTTCAGCTCGAGGACGTGCAGCACCAGCTCGTTCGACCACGAGACGTCGCCCAGCTCCACCTCGCTGACCAGCTCGCCGGCGGCCGCCTCGAGCAGCCGGTCGACCTGCGGCCTGACCTCGAGCGACTCGCCGTCGACCAGCATGTACTCGACCTCGACCCCGACGGCGTCGAAGAGGCCGAGTGAAGGCCTCTCGGCTTCGGGACTCGGATTCGGCTCGTCGCTCATCACCCGTTCTCCGGTCGACTGGCCTGGCCGGCGGCACGGGCCCCGTTTCCCCTGGCCGGCGCCTCGGCGCCGGCGCGTTGAGGGCCTGCCGAGACGGCGCCGCCGATCCGCCGCTCCAGCCTCTCGACGAAGTACTCCAGCAGGCGGCGGTAGAGGCCGTCGCCGAGCACGCCGTCCTCCGACCCGCCGTCGAGGTTGGGGTTGTCATTGACCTCGATCACCAGCGGGGTGCCGTCGACCTGCTTGATGTCGACCCCGTAGAGGCCGTCGCCGATCAGGTTGGCGGCGTCGAGCGCGGTCCTCACGACCTCGGACGGCGCCTCGTCGACCGGGATCGTGTCGACCGAGCCGTAGCTCGGCCGCGCTTTGCCGTACTGCGCGATCTGCCAGTGACCTCTGGCCATGTGGTAGCGGCACACGTAGAGCGGCTTGCGGTCGAGGATGCCGACGCGCCAGTCGAAGTCGGTCGGGCGGTAGGCCTGTGCGATCACCAGGTCCGACGCCTCGAGGAACCGCTCGGCGCCGGCGCGCAGAGCCTCCTCGTCGTCGAACCGCTTGACGCCGAGCGAGAAGGCGCTGTCGGGCAGCTTGAGGATGCAGGGCAGGCCGAGCACCTCCTTGATCGTCTCGACGTTGTCACGGTGCACGATGAGGGTCGGCGGACAGGGGATCTTGTGACGGCGCAGCAGCTCGGCGAGGAAGACCTTGTTGGTGCAGCGGATGATCGACTGCGGATCGTCGACCACCACCATGCCCTCGGAGGCGGCGTAGCGGGAGAAGCGGTAGGTGTAGTGGTTGACCCCGGTGGTGACGCGGATGAACAGCGCGTCGAACGAGGTCAGGCGGGAGAAGTCGTCGACCTCGATCAGCTCGGTCTCGAGATCCATCGCGTCGGCGACCCGGCGCAGTCGCCGCAGCGCCTGTTCGTCGGACGGCTTCTCCTGTTCCTTCGGCTCGACCAGGATCGCCAGGCTGAAGCGCGGAGCCGGCCGGGGTCGGGGAGCGCGCTGGCGCTTGGTGAGATGGTCGCGGGCCGCCTCGACGACGAAGCCGCGGTGGTGCTCGGGCACCTCGTGGGCGCCGATCAGGCGCAGCCCGGTGAGCTCCCAGTTGTCCTCGATGCGGCGGAAGGTCGTGCGCAGGAAGGGAGCCGGGAACAGGTTGTGGATCTGGCGTGCCAGGCGGTCGTAGGTCTTGGCGACGTTGCGCCCGAAGTAGATGCTGAGCTCGAAACGCTCCGAGGCGAGGCGCTTCAGGCTGGTCTGGATCAGGCGGTCGAGGTCGTCCGGCACGGCGCGCACCAGAGCCCGGTTCTTGAGGTCCTGGATCGTCTGGATGCTCGGTTGTGGATGGTGACCTCGCGCTGCGGCCAGCAGGGAGACGTAGTAGCCCTGGCTCTGGTAGCGGTAGGAGCGGCAGAGGTTGAGCACCCGGAGGCGGCGCGCCGCGGCGAAGCGCGGCTCGGTCAGGTAGGCCTGCGCGGTGACGACCTCGACCTCAGAGGAGCGGGCGACGTCGTGGATGCTGGTCGGCCAGCTGTCGGGAGAGTCGAAGACGAGGAGGGTCTTCATCTGAGCAGATCGATGATGGTGGCGAGAGGTTCTGGCGAGCCTGTCAGGCGGTGCCCGTCGGAGGCTCGAGCACGATCAGGTTGGCGTCGAAGGTGAGCACGCCCAGGTAGAGGGCGGCGAGGAAACGATACTCCGCCACCTCGTAGATGAGGGCGCCGAAGGGATTGGGGGCGTAGGGGTCGGCGAGGGTGACCGTCTGCCTCTCGGGCGAGCGTGCGAGCAGCACGACGAAGTGGCCGGAGCTCTCGCCGAGGACGTCGTCGGGAGTGGTGTCCTCGAGCTCACGGGGGATCCGGTACAGGTAGGTGGCACACAACCCGACCAGAACAGGTCGGCTCCCCTCGAGCAGGCTATCGATCAGGGCGCCGTCGAGCTCGTCCTGACGCACGGTGCCTCCCGCCTCCAGGTAGTTGCGGTAGGCGGCGCTGGCGACCTGCACGCGAGGGCGCGGCTTGACCGCCTGCTGAGCCTCCAGCTTGGCGATCAGGGCGTCGCGGTCGAGGTGCGCCCAGGTGGGGTCGAAGAGTTGGATGTTGTAGGTGTACAGAGTCGCCGAGAAACCGCGGCCCAGGGCGTGGGTGGCGAGCAGCACCCCGAGGGTGCCGCCGCTGTCGAGGGGGCGGACCTCGCGGATGAGCTGCTCGAGCTCGATCTGGAGGCCGTAGTGCCGGTAGACCGCGTGCAGCGAAGTCGGTCCGCAGGTCACCTCGTCAGGCTGGGCGAGGATCTCGAAGGATCCGGTCGACGGGGGATTCACCGGCGTGGTGGGCGGGTTGGCTCGGGCGCGCGCTGCCGAGACGATACGCCGAAAGCGTCGGTCGCGCCATCGTCCCCGCAGCGACCGCCTGTCGGCACGTGGGGACGTGACACACTACGCCGGAAGCCCGACCTGGCACCTGACCACCGCAGGTCTCCACTCGCTGGTGGTCGCCCGATCGTCGACGACTCCGGGAGGTCCGATGGAAGAGCACGAGGCCCGCTACGGCATGCACGGTCGAGCACTGATCGTCGACCTCGGAGACGGCGGCAGCCGGGTCGAGGAGATCCCGGCCGACGTCTACCGGCGCTTCCTCGGCGGCTACGGTCTCGGCGCCTGGCTGATGATGAAGCACTTCCCCGAGGGCGCCGACGCCCTCGCGCCCGAGGCCTGCTTCGCGGTCTGCTCGGGGCTGCTCACCGGGGTCCGCACTCCGTTCTCGGGCCGGATCCAGATCTGCGGCAAGTCGCCGCTCACCGGCACCTGGGCCGACTCCAACTCCGGTGGCAGCGTCGCGATCCACCTGCGCAATCAGGGCTTCGACGCACTCGTCGTGCGCGGTCGCGCCAGTCAGCCCAGCCTGCTGGTCATCCGCGACGGTGCGGTGACGATCGAGCCGGCGGGCGACCTGTGGGGGCAGGAGATCCCCGAGACCTTCGACGAGATGCAGCGCCGCTACGGCACCAAGCGCTCGGTGGGGGTCTCGGCGATCGGGCCGGCCGGCGAGGGCCAGGCGCGCATCGCCTCGGTGATGAACGACCGCTACCACGCCTTCGGCCGCCAGGGCTTCGGCGCCATCTACGGCAGCAAGAACCTCAAGGCGATCGTCATCGCCGCGGGCGACGATCCGATCCGGATCCACGACGAGACCGCCTTCCGCGCCCTCTGCGACCGGGTGAACCGCGAGTACAAGAGCGACATCGGGCCGTTGATGCGCTTCCTGGTCTGGTTCGCCAAGCCGAAGCGCTACCTCGGCTTCGTCTACCAGGCGTTCGCCAAGCTGGGCATGAAGATCGAATCGCCGCAACCGGCGATGCGGCAGCTGTGGGCCGACCGGGGCACGACGGCCGCCGTCGCGCTGTCGGTCGAGAACGGCGATGCGCCGATCAAGAACTGGACCGGGGTCGGCCCGCGCGACTTCCCGCTGTCGAAGAAGGGCTACAAGCTCGACGGCGCCGAGGTCGACAAGATCCTGACCAAGAAGCTGAGCTGCGGCGACTGCCCGGCGCCGTGCAAGGGCATCGTGGGGATCAAGAAGCGCGGCCTCTCCGACGTGCGCCGACCCGACTACGAGACCATCGTCGGCTTCGGCGCCAACATCCTCAACGACGACCTCGAGCTGGTCACCGCCTGTCACGACGCCTGCAACCGCTACGGAATGGACGCGCTGAGCAGCAGCGCCACCCTGGCCTGGGTGTGCGAGCTGATGGAGCGTGGGGTGATCACCGCCGCCGACCTCGACGGCGTCGACATGCGCTGGGGCAACGGCGAGGCGGCGCTGGAGCTGACCATCAAGATGGGAACCGGCGAGGGTTGCGGCGCCTGGCTGCGGCACGGGTCGGCGCTCGCGGCGCAGCACGTAGGGCGCGGCTCGGACGAGTATGCGGTGCACGTGCACGGCCAGGAGCCGGCGTACCACGACACCCGCTTCACCTCGCTGATGGGCGTGACCTACGTCGCCGACCCCACTCCGGGACGACACACCGCCGGCTCCGCCTCCTGGCAGGAGACCTTCGGCGTCGGTTTCCCGCTCTCCGAGGCCGCTCCGAAGTCCGAGACCAAGGTGTCGTGGAAGGGCACCAAGGGCAAGGGCGTCGCCCAGGCCCACTACAGCAACGCCCACCAGGTGCTCAACGGCCTCGGCCTGTGCATGTTCACCGGGCTCACCGGCGGCCTGCCGTGGCTCGACATGGTCAACGCGCTGACCGGCTGGAAGATGACCGAGACCGAGCTGCTCGAGTGCGGCGAGCGGATCCAGAACCTGCGCAACGCCTTCAACGTGCGCGAGGGCATCACGCCGGCCGACTTCACCCCGCATCCGCGCATGCTCGGCCAGGGCGACGGCCACCTCGACGCGGGGCCGCTGAAGGGCGTCACGGTGCCGCTCGACGAGCTGAAGAACGACTACTACGCCGCCATGCACTGGGATCCGCGTACCGGGAGGCTCGCCGCCGAGCGTGCCGAGTACCTCGGCATCGGCGACCTGGTGAGCTGAGGGTGGCGCCGCCAGCGCCGAGGGCCATCCTCGGAGGCCTCCTCGTGACGCTGGTGCTGGCCGGCTGTCGGGTCGAGCCGGAGGAGGCGCCGGCGGCGGGCTCCGGGAGCGCGGCGGGGCTCGACGGACTGACCCGGAGCGCGGCGGAGACGACGGTGCGGCAGGTGGTGGGCGACGTCGACCCGCGCACCGCCGAGGTGCAGCCGACCGCGGCCCTGCCGCGCCAGCAGCTGCGCGCGATGGCGTACACCGCCGGCACCTTCGATCCCGACGCCGAGCTCGAGGGCGTGCTGCTGCACGACCACGAGCGCGCCTGGCCCGGTCTCAACTTCTTCACCTCCCGCGACCTGCCGGCGGCCTTCCTGATGGACATGGACGGCCGCATGGTGCACCGCTGGAGACGGCGCGGTGGCGGCTGGCAGCACGCCGAGCTGCTGCCCGACGGGCAGGTCATCGTGCTGGTGCGCGACCAGGCGATCTTCCAGGTCGACGCGGCGTCCGAGATCGTCTGGCACACGCCTCTGCGGGCGCACCACGACCACTCACGCTCGTCCGACGGTCGCATCTTCGTGCTCACCAACCGACTCGAGGAGATTCCCGAGATCCATCCGCGTCACAAGATCCTCGCCGACTACGTCACGGTGCTGTCGGCTCAGGGAGAGGTGCTCGAGGAGATCGGGTTGATCCCGCTGCTGCGTCGCTCGCCGATCGCCGCTCTTCTGCCCTACGTGGCCGATCTCGACCTGACCCGGGAGGGCGAGGCGCCGGAGGACGTCGAGATCGACTACCTGCACGCCAACCACATCGAGATCTTCGACGGCTCGGTCCCCGGAGAGCTCTACCGCTCGGGTCTGGCGCTGCTGTCGCTGCGGCAGATCAACACCATCGCCATCGTCGACCTCGAGACCGCCGAGGTGCTCTGGTTCTGGGGCCCGTTCAACCTGGTCCGGCAGCACCATCCGACGCTGCTGCCCGATGGCAACCTGCTGGTCTTCAACAACCGGCTGAAGACCTCCCAGATCGTCGAGGTCGATCCGCGCACCTTCGACGTCGAGTGGACCTACGAGGACGGGGAGTTCTTCTCGCTCCTGCGCGGCAGCAACCAGCGTCTGTCCAACGGCAACACGCTGATCACCGAGTCGGACACCGGCTACGTGTTCGAGGTCACCGCCGAGGGAGACGAGGTCTGGCGCTTCGCCAATCTGCAGGTGGACGACAAGGGCGTGCGGAGCGCCATCTGGCGCATGGTGCGCTTCGCGCCCGAGGAGCTGCCGTTCGTGACCGGGCCCGACGCCGGCTCGCGGACGCCGGTCGAGGCGGACCAGGGTCAGGGAGGAGAGCCTCGCGATGAGCTGGCTGGATCGACTTCGCGGTGAACGTCGCCCCACGATCCGCGTCCGCGTGCTGCTGCGCGGGCGGATCGGCGAGGGCTGGCACGACGTCGACCGCACCTTCCGGCTCCGCGAGGGCACGACGCTCGCCGGCCTGCTCGACGCGGCGGAGAAGAAGGGCGTGCCGCTGCGCGCCGCGATCGCGGACTCGCCCCACCTGCGCGAGACGCTGATGCTCAACGGCGAGCGCTGCGCAGTCGACGACAACCGCGATCGCGTACTCGAGGACGGGGACGAGGTGTACCTGCTGGCACCGGTCGCCGGTGGCTGACGTGCTGACCACGACGGCTGAAGAGGCCCACGAAACGAATTGGCGGCGACCGCCGTAGGCTCTCGGCAATGAACGACCAGACTGCGCCCGACCGCGTCGCCGCCGAGGCCACGACCGAGACCGCCCAACCCCTCGCCGGCCGTCCGACCCGCGAGGCCGAGAGGATCGCGTCACTCGACGTGCTGCGCGGTTTCGCCCTGCTCGGCATCCTGCTGCTCAACATCCTCGGCTTCGGCCTGCTCTTCGCCTCGTACTCGAACGCCGGGTTCGACGTGTCGAGCGACGCCTCGGCCGATCTGGTGGTCTGGGCCGGCGTCGAGCTGTTCGCCGAGGGGGCGATGCGCTGCCTGTTCTCGATCCTGTTCGGCGCTGGCGTCGTGCTGTTCGCCAGCGGAGCGCGTCGCAGGGGTGCCTGGCTGCACTACAGGCGCACCTTCTGGCTGCTGGTGTTCGGTCTCGTCGACGCCTATCTGCTGCTGTGGAGCGGCGACATCCTGGTGACCTACGCCCTCGCCGGGGCGGTGCTCTACTGGCTGCGCAACCTGCGGGCGCGCTGGTTGCTGGCGCTCACCGGCCTGCTGCTGGCGGGTCTGGTGGGCTTCTACGCCCTCGTCGGCGTCGGCCTGGGCCAGGCACGCGAGGCCGCGCTGACGGTGTCGGAGGCGGCCGATCCCGACCAGCTGCCGCCGGGCACGCTCGCCGCGGCGCAGGCCTGGAACGACCTGGAGGCCGATTTCCAGCCCTCGCCGGAGGCGGTCGAGGAGGAGCTCGCGGCGCGCCGCGGAGGCTACCTGTCGGCCTTCTCCTGGAACCTGGACAAGACCAACGAGATGCTTGGTTTCGTGATGCCGATGTTCCTGTTCTGGGACGCCCTGGTGATGATGCTTCTGGGCATGGCGCTGTTCAAGCTCGGCGTGCTGCAGGGCGAACGCTCGCGCGCCTTCTATGTGCGTCTCGCCGCCGTCGGCTTCGCGCTCGGCCTGGCGATCAACGGCTACGAGGTCTTCCGGGTGGTGCGCAGCGACTTCGACTTCTTCCGGGTGTTCGCCCAGATACAGCCGACCTACCAACTCGGGAGGCTCGGCGTGGCGCTCGGCTGGCTGGGTGTGGTGGTGCTGTTCGCGACCGGCGGCGGATGGCAGCGGCTGCGGCGGATGCTCGCCAGCGTCGGCCGCACGGCCCTGACGAACTACCTATTGCAGTCGGCGATCGCCCTGTTCCTGTTCACCGGAGTCGGACTCGGTCTGGTCGGCCGCATGAGCCGCGCCGAGCTCTACCCGGTGGTGGTGGTGATCTGGGTCTTCCAGCTGCTGGTCAGCGACTGGTGGATGCGCCGCTACCGCTTCGGTCCGCTCGAGTGGCTGTGGCGCTGGCTCACCTACGGCCGGCGGCCGCCGCTGCGGCGAGAGGCCTTGCAATAGGATCCGCGCGGGAGGTCTCAGACGGCATGGAAATCAAGAACAAGACCAGGAAGCCGCTGGTCGTACCGCTCCCGGGCGGCAAGAAGCTGCACCTCGGCCCGCTGGCCACCGGTCAGATCTCGCCGCACGCGAAGGACCACCCGCCGCTGGTCAAGCTCGTCGATGCCGGTCAGGTGGAGATCGGGCAGGGCCACGATGCGCATGCCGCCGAGGGGCGTGCCAAGGGCGGCGAGATCGAGGGGCCGCAGGTGCGCGCGCCGCAGAAGAACCTGCGCCGCAGCGGCGAGCGCTGAGCGCGCCCGAGGCTCGGTCCGCCCCCCCGAGGAGCGGGGGCGGGCTATCATCGTCCCGTTGGACTCCGGCTGGGCGATGGCTGCGAGGAGGGGAGCTGTCGCCGGGATGCGGGGGGTCCGCACTTCCCGAGAGTGTGACCGGAGGTGATCGCGGACGGAGTTGCCGAGCCCGCGCTCACCTGCGTCGTGAGGCCTGTGCCGATGCCGACGAGTCAGCGCGCCACCCTGGCGGTCGACCAGGAAGGCAGGATCCTCAGCGTCAACGCCGCGGCGACTTCGCTGCTCGGCTACCGGCAGGAGGAGCTGATCGGCGAGTCGGTGGAACGCCTGGTTCCCGAACGCCATCGACAGAAGCACGCGCGCCTGCGTGCCGGCTTCTTCGAGTTCCCGGCCCAGCGCCTGATGGGCGCCGGTCTCGACGTCTTCGTGCGGCGCAAGGACGGCGAGGAGATCCGGGTCGAGATCAGTCTCGAGCCGCTCGAGGGAGCGACTGCGCGCCGGGTCCTCGTCAGCCTGGTCGAGGCGCGAGGTCGTGAGCGTTCGCAGGAGCGCTTCAGGCAGGCGGTCGAAGCTTCGCCCAGCGCGATGTTGATGGTCGGTGGCGACGGCGCGATCACCATGGTGAACCGCCAGGCAGAGGAGCTGTTCGGCTACGACCGGATGGAGCTGCTCGGTCGACCGGTGGAGTTGCTGATGCCGGAGCGGCTGGCCGACGGACACACCCGGCTCCGTGACGCGTTCTTCGCCAATCCGGTGGCGCGGCCGATCGGTACCGGCCGCGACCTGGTGGCGCAGCGTGCCGACGGTCGGGTCTTCCCGGTCGAGATCGGCCTCGAACCGATCGACCTCGGGGTGGAGACCCAGGTGCTGGTTTCGGTCGTCGAGATCACCGAGCGCAAGCGTTCCGAGGATCTCTTCAGGCTCGCGGTCGACGCCTCCCCGAGCGCGATGCTGCTGGTCGACGAGTCCGGAGCGATGACGATGGTGAATCGCCGGGCCGAGCTCCTCTTCGGTTACCAAAGGAGCGAGCTCCTCACCCGACCGGTGGAGATGCTGGTGCCGGAGCGATTCCGAGCCGCGCATCCGGAGCTGCGGCAGGGGTTCCTCGACCAACCCAGCTCGCGTCCGATGGGAGTCGGTCGCAATCTCTTCGGACTGCGCAGCGACGGGACCGAGGTGCCGGTGGAGATCGGTCTGAATCCGATCACCACCTCGGACAGCCAGCTGACCCTGGTCTCGATCATCGACATCACCGAGCGCAAGCGCTCCGAGGAGCGCTTCGAGCTCGCCGTCGAAGCCTCGCCGAGCGCGATGCTGCTGGTCGACGAGTCCGGAGCGATCAACCTGGTCAACCGTCAGGCGGAGGAGCTGTTCGGCTACGACCGAGGCGAGCTGCTCGGCGAGCCGGTGGAGATGCTGGTGCCGGAGCGGTTCCGCCACTCACACCCCGGTCTCAGGGAGGGGTTCCACCGCAGTCCGAGCTCGCGTCCGATGGGTGCGGGCCGCGACCTCTACGGACTGCGCCGCGACGGTCGCGAGGTACCTGTGGAGATCGGCCTGACCCCGATCGCCACCGCGGCAGGGCCGCTCGTCCTGGCCTCGATCATCGACATCACCGAACGTCGGGAGGCCGAGGCGCGCCTGAAACGCTCGCTCGAGGAGAAGGAGGTGCTGCTGCAGGAGGTGCACCACCGGGTCAAGAACAACCTCGCCGCGATCGGCAGCATCTTCTACCTCCAGTCGACCGTGACCCGGGACGACGAGACACTGCGCATCCTCCAGGACTGTCGCGACAGGGTGCGTTCGATGGCCCTGGTGCACGAGCGCCTCTACCGGTCCGAGGATCTGGCCCGGGTCGACTTCGCCGACTACACCCGCGAGTTGGTGCGGGAGCTGGTGTCCAGCCACCGCCCGGTCTCCGAGCGCGTCGCGCTACGTCTCGACCTCGACGAGGTGGTGCTGGAGATCGACCGCGCCATCCCGGCCGGATTGGTGCTGACCGAGCTGGTCTCGAATGCCTTCAGACACGCCTTCCCGAACGACCGGAGCGGATCGCTCCAGGTGGCTCTCCGCAGGGTCGGGGAGCACGGTTTCACGCTGGAGGTCGCCGACGACGGTGTGGGGCTGTCGGAAGACTCCGGCGATTCGCGAGGTTCTCTCGGCCTGAGGCTGGCGCATTCCCTCGCGACCCAGCTCGAAGGCCGCTTCGAGCTGAGAAGGGGTGCGTCCGGTGTCGAGGCCAGCCTGATCGTGGAGGAGCCAGAGTGATCGCAACGGCGGAGTCGATCAAAGGCCTACGTGCCCTGGTGGTCGAGGACGAGATCCTCATCGCCGAGGAGCTGCGCGAGCGGCTCGCGAAGCTGGGGCTGGGCGAGATCGAGGTGGTGCACAGCGGTGAGCGGGCGGTCGAAGCCGCGCGCAGGCAGGGCCCACACATGATCCTGATGGACATCCGTCTCCGCGGCGAGATGGACGGCATCGAGGCGGCGCGAACGATCCGCCAGTTCCTCGACAGCCCGGTCGTCTACCTCACCGCTCACTCGGATCCCCAGACGGTCGCGCGCGCCAAAGACACCAGCCCCTTCGGGTACATCCTCAAGCCGTTCGACGAGCGGGAGCTCGCAGTGACCCTCGAGCTGTCGTGGCACCGTCACCAGCTCGAACGGGAGCTGGCGGCCAGCGAGAGGCGTTACGCCGCCACCCTCGCCAGCATCGGCGACGGCGTCCTCGCGACCGACTCCGCAGGCCGCATCGAGCTGATGAACAGGGTCGCGGAGGGCCTCACCGGCTGGAGCCAGGACGAAGCGATGGGCCGCCCCGTCGGCGAGGTCGTGCGGATGGCGCTGGAGGGCTCGGGCGAGCCGGTGGAACAGCCGATCTCGAGGGCGCTGCGCGAGCGCGTCACGGTGCACCTCGAGGCCCCGACGTTGCTGCTCTCGCGCAGTGGCCAACCGCTACCGATCGACGACTCGGCGGCGCCGATCGTCACCGACGAGGGTGAGCTCCTGGGAGCCGTGCTGGCGATGCGCGACGTCAGTCGCCGCCGGCTCACCGAGGACGCCCTCGAGCAGGCCGAGATGCAGCTGCGCCAGGCTCAGAAGATGGAGGCGGTCGGGCGCCTGGCCGGCGGCGTGGCGCACGACTTCAACAACCTGCTCTTCGTGATCAACGGCGTCACCGAGCTGCTGCTCGCCGAAGACGGCCTCGAAGGGGGGATCCGGAGCTCACTCGAGGAAGTGCGCCAGGCAGGAGTGCGCGCCGCCTCGCTGACCCGTCAGCTCCTCGCATTCAGCCGACGCCAGGTCGTGCAGCCGGCGGCGGTGCACCCTGGCGAGCTGGTTCAGGAGATGTCGCGCCTTCTGCAGCGACTCCTCGCCGAGGACGTCCGGTTCGTCACTCGCTGCGACGCCGATCTGAGGTCGGTCTGGGTCGATCCGGGTCAGCTCGAGCAGGTGGTGATGAACCTGGTGGTCAACGCCAGGGACGCGATGGCGGGTGGTGGCGAGCTCGCCGTCGAGTGCTCGAACCACGAACTGGGAGAGGCGGCAGCGCTGGCGCGTGGCGACAGCGCCCGGCCCGGTCGCTACGTCCGGCTTCGCGTCACCGACACCGGGAAGGGGATGACGCCGGAGGCGATGGAACGGGCCTTCGAGCCGTTCTTCACCACCAAGGCGGAGGGAGAGGGCACCGGGCTGGGACTCTCCACGGTCTACGGAATCGTGCAGCAGGCGGGTGGCTTCGTCGATCTGCAGAGCGAGCTGGGCGTCGGCACCGCCGTCGACGTCTACCTGCCTGCCGTCGCCTTGCAGGAGGGCACGGTGCACGACCGGCTGCCGGTATCGGACAGTCCCGGCGGCAGCGAGACGATCCTGCTGGTCGAGGACGCGGCTTCGGTGCGCTCTATGGTCGCTCACGCGCTGCGGCGTCACGGCTACACCGTGGTCGAGGCGGCCGACGGCGCCGAGGCCCTTGCTCTGTTCGACGGCGCACCGGGCGTCGAGCCCGATCTGCTGCTGACCGATGTCGTCATGCCCGAGATGAGCGGCAGCGAGCTCGCTGCGAGAGTGCTCGAGCGGCGACCTGCGACGCGGGTGCTCTACCTCTCCGGTCACACCGAAGATGCCGTCGTTCTGCGCGGCGTCGATCGCGGCGAGGTCGTGCTGCTGCAGAAGCCGCTGACGCTCTCCCGCCTGGTGCAACAGGTGCGGCAGGTCCTCGACACCTGATCCCCGGGCGCGAGCCCTTACGGGTCCAGGGGAAGTTGGCTGAGGAACTCAGGGGCAGGTCGCGAACGCCTGCGTGTCGAGCACAGGTGCTGCCGGTTGCCCCAGGGTGTTGTCGTAGCGCTTCTCCTGGCCCGTCCCGGTGTCGGTCACCGTGACCTCGAATTCCACGTTGGTGGTGGCGGCGAAGAAGACCCAGTACCGTTCGTTGAAGCCGCACCCGTCGAGCACCTTGAACAACATCTCGGTGTTGTCGGGCTCGAAGAAGTAGAAGATGCCCGAGTCGTCGGACTGCAGCGGCACGGCCTGGGCGTCTCCCCGGTTGTCGGCGAAGTCGCGCCAGGTCGCCTCGACCTTGAAGCGTCCGTTCTGCAGGCAGTGCGCCGTGGGCCCCGGCTCACAGTCGGAGGGCAGCAGCAGATCCTCCAGGAACACGGGGAAGCACTGCTGCGACGGCGGCGCCGTCTCGTCCATGCAGTAGAGGTCGGCGAAGAACTGGCCGGTCACCACGTTGACGTTGAAGCGATCGAGAGTGGTGCGCTGATCCGGCACGCAGGTGAAGTTCGAGGGTCCTCCGATCGCCTGGTTGCCGACGATCGGGGTCTTCAGGTTGCCGGGTGTGTCGTTGAACGAGACCACCCGCCCGGCGCCGTGACAGGGCTCTGGGATGCGGATCCGCACGTCGGCGATCTCGCTCCGGATGTCGTCGAAAGTCACCTGGACGCCGTCGCTGGTCAGCAAGTCCAGGGGGCCGTCCTGCGCCGCGGCCGTGCTCGCGGAGATGATAGAGAGCGCTCCGACCAGGAGCAACGTCCCGAGGACCTTCTGTCGACAAGGGAGTTCATGTGGCCTCATGTGGCTCCTCTCTGGGACCGCGGTCCTGCTGTGTGGATGGTTCTCTTCGATGTTAGTGCATGGCGCCGGGTGCGGCGCTGCGTCGGCGCGCGGAGCTCGTTACCGGCTCCCTTTGGGTGGTGCGGCAAGCGGCTCAGGGCGTGGACGTGCTCCACGCCGAGACGTCGCCGCTCTCAAAACCGTCGCGAAACGTCGCGCAGACCTCGGAGGGCAGCCGGATCAGTGCCTGGTAGGTGAACGGGTCCGCATCGAACTCGAGGATGGTGCGCAGCACGATGCCGCCGGCGTCGCTCACCTCCGGCGCACCGCCGACCTCGCCGTCGATCGACACCACGGTGGCGTCGGCGAGCCCGTCCTGGTCGGTGTCGAGACGGTCGCCGGCCGCCAGCAGCCGCACTCCGGTGAGCGACTCCAGCCCTCGATCGCCGAACGGCGAACGGTGGCTGGCGACCTGTTCGGTGAAGACCGTGCCCGTGAAGTCGGAGCACAGCAGGGCTGCGATCTGCCCGAAGCCCGGTTGCTCGCCCCAGATGCTGATCACTTCACCGGTGCCCGCGACCGAGACGTTCTGGGGAGACCGTCCCTCGAGCGGCAGGTTGCCGACCGAGCCGAAGTGGTAGAGGGCGATGTTCTCGGACAGGCTCCCCACCGCGCCGCCGCTGAGGTCGCCGTCGACGGCGAGCCAACCGCGTCCGGCGTCGTCGATGCCGCCTTCGAAGAAGTGGATGTTGCCGATCGAGCCGCGGTCCGGGGGCTCGACGACGAGCTCGCCGTCCACCACGACCCCTTCGCCGCCAGCAAGCTCGACGATGGCAAGCCAGTGGGCGGCGTCGGCCGAGACCGCGAACTGTGTTATGTCCAACACCGTCGATCCGTCGACCGTGTCGCCCTCGCCGAGCAGCCGCGTGGTCGTGCCGTTGGCGGCGTCGTGCCGCAGCAACGTCTTCTCGAGCGGCGCCAGCAGCTCGGTGAGGAAGAAGAGCTGCTCGCTGCCACGCAGCATCATCTGGTCGTCGGTGGAGAAGTCGAACAAACCGCCGCCCGGCGCCGGCGTTCCGTCCTCGAAGATCACGCCGCGACTGGAGAGCAGCAGCTCGCCCTGGTCGAAGTCGATCCAGGCGACGTTGCCCGAGGAGTCGATCCCGACCTCGGATCCCATCGTCGGGCTCGCGGCGACGACCTGCTCCGTGGTCGCGACCAGCTCGTCCACCCCTTCGGTGCGCAGCCGGAAGGCTGCCTGCCCCGCGGGGTTGTGGCTCGGCCGGTCGGCCACGAGCACGTTCGGCTGACCGAGATAGGGCTGCCCGCTGACGGTGATCAGCTCCGCCTGCTTCAGGTACGACAGGCTGGGCACTACGTGCACGATGCCGACGTCTCCTCCGTCCGAGACCCCGCGGCCTTCGTCGTCCTCGTTCGGTGCGGCGATCGCCAGCTCGGGCGATCCGTCACCGTCCCAGTCGCCGACCTCGATGGTCTCGCCGAACCAGTCGGAGCCTTCTGGCTGGTCTCCGAGGTCGTCCTGATCGAGGTCCAGCACGAATTCGAGGTTGGCGTCGCCCCGGAAGACGAAAGCGCGCCCGCCGAGCCCGGATCGCCTCGCACCGACGACGAGGTCGTCGCGCAGACCTCCGTAGAGACGCCCTGTCGCCACCTCGCGCCCGAAGTCGTCGTCGTCCGCGGTGACGCCGGCGTCCTCGATTGTCACGAACTGTGCCTCGTGCGTCAGCGGTCCGAAGGCCGTCGTCGGGATGACGACGACGAGGCCGGAGTGTTCTGACGAGGGTCCCACCGGATAGTCGGGGACGCCGATCACCAGGTCGTCCCCACCGAGGTCGAAGAAGTCGCCGACTGCCAGCGCGGCGCCGAACTCTGCTCCCGATTCCGCGGCGAGGCCGACCGAGGTGGGATAAAGACGCTGACCGGAGAAGGGCAGCCCGCCGCGACCGTTCGAGGTCAGAACCCAGACGTTGCCGACCGAGGAGCCGAGATCCGCGTTGCGCGGCGAGCCGACGATCAGGTCGTCGCCCGTCTGGCCGTCGATCTGGCCGGCCGCCAGCACCTCGGCGAAGCGATCTCCCCCGCCGACGGGAGTCGACATCATGAAGTCGCGTGCTTCGAGCTCGTCGCTCCAGGAACCGCCGCCTAGCGGCCCGTAGCGGACCACCAAGGCTCCGAGATTGAAGATGCCGTCGAGGTCCTCCTCCGGCGAACCGACCGCCAGGTCGCAGAGGCCGTCGCCGTCGAAGTCGCCCGTCGCCAGCGAGGTTCCGAAGCCGTCGCCCGCCTCCGGAGTGGAGTCGGGTGCGTCGACCTGGCTCCACAGGGTCAGCAGGGTCGGCAGAGGCTGTGTCGACCACTGGTAGATGAAAACCGCGCCGGCGGCTGGAACCGTGCCGTTGAAGCTCACGTCGGCGTCGGAGACTCCGACGATGACCTCCTCGCCGGGCACGCTGGGATCGATGTCGCAGCCGGCGACGACCGGCTCGTCGTCGAACGCCGCTTCCTGGGGCAGCGCCTGCAGCCCGGAGTCGGTGGAGAGGTACACCCGGACCTTGTAAGTACCGTGGTCGCGGTAGACCGTCGCCAGATCGTCCCGCCCGTCGCCGTCGATGTCCACCCAGGTCATGCTGCGGCCGAAGAAGGCGCTGTCGTCGGGGAAGGTGATCGGCGAGGGCAGCGTCTGGGTCTGGCCGAGGAGCGGCTGAGCCACCGAGGGCGTAGCGGCGGCGAGAAGCGTCAGCAGGACGATGGAGGCGATCGCGATCAGGGTGCCCGTGCGAGGGAGGCGCAGCGGCTGGGTCATGGAGTTCTCCTTCGACCAGCACAGACGCGCTGTTCCGGCGGCCGCCGTAACCTGGCTGGCCGGCGGGTGCGCGGGACTTCCCTAGAATCCCGGATCTCGAGACGGTGACGCCGCGCGTCCTCGTCTTGCCAACCCCTCGAAAGCATGAAGATCCTCGTCGCCACGTCGTCGCTCGACGGATTCCGCTCCTCGGCCGGGATCTGCAACGCGAACCTGCTGCGGGCGTTCGGTATCGCCGGGCACGAGGTGACCGTGTTCTCGCCGCTGTGCCGGCCGGTGCTGCCGGAGGGAGCGAGCTGTCTCGAGTACCCGGCGATCCCGTCGTCACCGGCGCTGCGTCTGGTGCGGTACCTCGAGCAGTCGCTGCGCGCGGCGTCGGCAGGTGGACCGCGGCGGGCGCTGTTCGACAAGCTCGAGGCGCTGCTCAACTACGCCACGGGTCGCAACTTCCAGTTCGCCGGTCTCGAGCTGGCCTGGCGCCAGGCCCTGGGCTGGCTGCTCGAGCGGGGTTCGACGGACCACGACCTGCTCTTCTTCTGCTCCGGCGGCGGGGACTTCACCGCCGCCCTGGCGATGACGCGCCTGGCGCGACGTCGCGGTGCCGTGCCGTTCGTGACCTACTACCACGATCCCTACCCGATGAGCCTGTACCCGCCGCCCTACACCGCCCGCACCCTGCGCATCTCCGGGCTCCAGGAGCGCGGGCACCGCCGGATCCTCGCCGCCAGCACCGCCCTCTCCTTCCCGAGCGAGCGGCTGCGGGACTGGGTGACCGAGGGCGATCCGGCTCTGGTGGCGAAGAGCGCGGTGCTGCCGCATCCGGCGATCGGGCCGGGAGTGCCACTGCCCGAGCTCGACCAGATCGACGCCGCGCTCGAGCCGCTGGCGCTTCAGAGGATGGGCGCCGATCGCTTCAGTGTGCTGCATGCCGGCACGCTGCTCTCCAAGCGCGACCCGAGCGCCCTGCTCGAGGCGTGGGAGGGTTTCGCGGCGGCGTCGCCCGAGCGGCGCGATCTGGCCACCCTGGTGCACGTCGGCCCGGTGCATCCGGAGCGGCGGGACGCGCGTTGGCGGCGCAGCCAGGAGGATCCGACCGTGGCGCTGATCGATCGCCGCATCGGCTACGTCGACGCCCTGGCGCTCGCGCGGGCGGCGACGGTCAGCGTCGTGCTGGAGGCTGCGTCGGTGTCGAGCCCCTTCTTCCCCGGCAAGCTCGCCGATCTCATCTGGCTCGACAAACCGGTCGTCGGTCTCAGCCCGGGGGAGTCCGTCGTCGTCGACCTGCTCGGAGCGGACCATCCGCTGTGCGCCGAGCCGGGCGACGTCGAAGGGATCCGCGCGGTCCTCGAGACGGCGTGGCAGGCGTGGCGTGAAGGCACGTTGACGGAGCTGCGTCCTCCCGCCGGGGCGCACCGGGCGACCTCGCCGGAGCGCCACGGCGAAGCCCTCGACCTGCTGCGCCGCCGGGTGGGGACCGAGGTCGCCGGGTGAAGCGGGTCGAGGATCGGCGGGCGACCGGTGCGCAGCGAGGCCGCGTGCTGGTGGTGGTCGGCACCCGGCCGGAGGCGATCAAGCTGGCGCCGGTGGTGCGTGAGCTGCGTCAGAGGGGAACGGCGGCCGGAATCGGCACCACCGTGCTGGTGACCGGCCAGCACCCGGAGATGGCGCGCGACTCGCTGGCCGATTTCGGCATCGAGCCCGACGTCGATCTCGGCCCGCCGAGCGGCTCGCTGAGCCTGTCGGCGATGACGTCGCACGTGATGGCCGGCCTGGAGGGCTGGATCGGGGACGCCGACCGGCCGCCGATCGCCCACGTCGTAGTGCAGGGCGACACCACCTCGGTGCTTGCCGCTGCGCTCTGGGCCTTCTACCGTCGACTGCCCATCTCGCACGTCGAAGCGGGACTGCGCACGCCGAGCCTCGAGGAGCCGTTCCCCGAGGAGGGCAACCGACGCCTGGTGTCGCAGATCGCCACGCTGCACTTCGCGCCGACGGGTGGAGCGGTGGAGAACCTGCGCCGCAGCGGCGTCGAAGCGGGCATCGAGCTGACCGGCAACACCGTCGTCGACGCACTGCTGTGGATGGCCCGCACGGCGCGGCCGCCGCAGATCCCCGGGCTCGACTGGAGCCGGCGACGGGTGCTGCTCGCCACGGTGCACCGGCGCGAGAGTCGTGGCGAGCGGCTGCAGGCGATCCTCGACGGCCTGATCGCCCTGGTCGAGGAGCACGACGACGTCGCCGTCGTGCTCCCGGTCCATCCCCATCCGGAGATCGCCGGGCCGGTGCGGCGAAGGCTCGAAGGCCGCGAGCGCGTGCACCTGACGGCGCCGCTCGCCTACCGCGACTTCGTCGGCGCTCTGAAGAGCTGTCATCTCGTGCTCACCGACTCCGGCGGCGTGCAGGAGGAGGCGCCGAGTCTCGACCGGCCGGTGCTGGTGCTGCGCGAGCGCACCGAGCGCCCCGAGGCGGTGGCATCCGGAGCCGCCCGCGTCGTCGGGGCCCAGCGGCAGGCGATCGTGCACCATGCGCGCGAGCTGCTGCGCGACGAAGCGGCGTATGCGCGCATGGCGCAGGCGGCGAACCCGTTCGGCGACGGTCACGCGGCGGAGCGGATCGCGCGCCGGATCCTCGAGCACGTGTTGGAGGCGTCGACGCCGGGCCCGGCGTGACTCCCGGCGTAGCTCGCGCGACCGCTCAGAAGCGGTGGTGCAGGGACGACTGCAGGTCGACCGGCGAGTCGTCGGCTCAGTCGCTCCGGCCGCCATCCGGCAGCTCGCCGACGAGCCACGCTTCAGCCTCCTCGGTGGAGCGGAAGGCGCGGTGCACCACTCCGGACTGCTCGCGGAAGATCTCGAACATGCGCAGCAGGCCGAAGGTCAGGTCCGTCTTGCCCACCACCGCCACCCACAGGGGCGGGCTGTTGCACAGCTTCGCTTCCTCGGCGATCTGCAGCAGCTCCGAGGTGGTGAGGTCGAGGCCGTGCTCGGTGAAGTCCCACAACCGGTGGGTGCTCTCGGGCACGCCGCTCATCGTCTGGATGGCGGCGATCATCACGCCGAGATCCGGCCGGGCCGGGAACTCGATCCAGTGGATCCCTCCGCGTCTCGTGATCGAGAAGGTCGACCGAGCCTCGCGGACGACCGGGCGCGCCGGCGCTGCTGCGACCTCCTGGACGCGGTGCGTCCCGGCAGCGGCGGGAGCTGCTGGCTTCTGGCTGTCGTCTTCTTTGCGCACCGGTGATTCTCCACGACGCGGTTGCGGCCCGCCGCGGCTCCTGCAAGTCCCAGGCCCAGCCGGCCAACGCGGTGGCGGTGGCCGGAGAGCGGCCGCAGCGTACCCGATCCACAGCGGCGCGGCTCACGTCGGTAGAAAGGACCGCTCAGCCCTCGTCGCCTCGCGGTAATCGCTTCCGGTCGGCGGCGTCTTCCCCGACGATGTCTCGACGACCCACCACAGCTCCTGCCCGGTCCCAGCCGATCGAACAGGTGGCGCCGACGTCCTTCGACGGCGCGGTCTGCAGGCTGTTCGTGCGTCTGCGGCGGATCCCCTTCTTCTGGCGGCTGACGCTGCTGACCAGGATCCTGATGGTCGCCGCCTTCCTGCCGACCGGCATGGTGAAGCTGCTCGGGCGCCGTTTCACCCTGTTGCCGGTGGACAACCCGGTGGGGGCCTTCTTCGAGGCCATGTACCAGACCGGCGTCTACTGGCAGTTCCTCGGCCTCTCACAGGTCGCCGCCGCGCTGCTCCTGGCGCTGCCGGCCACGGCGCACCTCGGCGCGCTGCTGACGCTGGCGATCACCGTCAACATCTTCCTGATCACGGTCGGAGTCGGCTTCACCGGCACTCCGATGGTGACCGGCCCGATGCTGCTGGCGGCGGTCTACCTCTGCGCCTGGGACCTGCACCGCTTCCGCTCGCTGTGGACCGTCCGGTCGTGGCCGGCGGAGCTCACCGTGCCGCAGCCTCGCCTCGATCCGGTCGAGCGGGTCGGCTTCACGGTGTTCGCCTTCTGCGTGCTCGCCTTCTTCGGCACCACCCGCTTCGCTGCCGCCTGGCTGCCGCCGGGCGCGCTGGTGGTCGTTGGCGCGGCGGCGGGCCTGCTGGCGTTGGGGCGTTTCGGCTGGATCGCGCGGCGCGGGCATCCGGGCGCGGCCTGAACGCCCGGATCCGTCCCCTGAACGGTGCGCGGACCTTGGCGAAGCCGGGCGCGGTCGGCCCGACGGTTGGTAGGTCGCGGTCGATCCCGATCCAGATCCCGATCCCCGGTACGGGGACCGCAAGGCTCGACCCCTCGGCGATGCCTCTTGCCATCGGTGCGGCGCGTCCCTCCTCGTGGTGGTTCTGGCACCGGACCGCGGTGCCGGCCGGGTCGGCGCCGGATCCGGAGGCCTCGAAGTCCTTCTTTCGCGATCTCTGGAGTCGACGGTGGCTGCGCTGGCGGCGCGGCGGTTGCCACGGCGCGTGCGCGGCCGCGGGGTGGGTCGCGTCGGCCCCGACTCCCTCAGGCGAAGACCACCGTCTTGTTGCCGTAGACCAGCACCCGGTCCTCGAGATGCCAGCGCACCGCCCTACCCAGCACCACCCGCTCGAGGTCACGGCCCTTGCGCACCAGATCGCGCACCGAGTCGCGGTGCGAGCAGCGCACCACGTCCTGCTCGACGATCGGTCCCTCGTCGAGATCGCTGGTGGCGTAATGGGCCGTGGCGCCGATCAGCTTGACGCCGCGCCCGTACGCCTGGCGGTAGGGGTTGCCGCCCAGAAAGGCCGGCAGGAACGAGTGGTGGATGTTGAGGATCCGGTTGGGGAAGCGCGAGACGAGCTCCTCGCTGAGGATCTGCATGTAGCGGGCGAGCACCACCAGCTCGACTCCGGCGTCCCCGATCAGCTCGGCCTGGCGCGCCTCCTGCCGCGCTCTGGAGTCGGCGGTGATCGGGAGGTGGTGGTAGGGGATCTCGAACTGCTCGGCGATCGGCCGCAGGGTCTCGTGGTTGCTGACCAGGAAGGCGATCTCGCAGCGCAGCTCGCCGGAGCGCTGGCGCAGGAGCAGGTCCCACAGGCAGTGGTCGACCTTGGAGACGAAGATGGCGATGCGTTTGCGTCTCTCGTCGTTCTCGAGCCGCCAGTGCATCGCGAAGCGCCCGGCGACCTCGGCGACCGCGCCGCGCAGACCGGCCTCGTCGACCCGCATCTCGGCGCGGTCGAAGCGGATGCGCTGGAAGAACTGCCCCGCCTCGACGTCGGTGTGCTGGTCCGAGTCGAGGATGTTGGCGCCGAGGCCGTAGAGCAGCTGGGCCAGGGCGGCGACGATGCCTTTGCGATCGGGACACGAGATGAGCAGGGTGGCGGGCTGCATGGCGGCAGATGCTAGCGGTCCCGTGGCAGCTGGCCCGACGCGCCCCCTGCCCCTGCTCGAGCCTCACGTCGCTTGATCGGAGCGCAGTCGACTTGGTGAGGTGGCGAGCTCGCGCCCGGGTCGATGCGGCCCGGGACGGGTAAGCTGCCCCGGAGGAGGCCTGGAATGGCGGATCTGCAGACGAAGAAGGCGGCCGGATCGGAGCGCTCGACCTGGCCCGGCGTGCTCCGCAACGTCGCCATCGCCCTGCTGGTCGCTGCGGCAGTCGCCTGGGCGCTCGCCCAGGGCAGCGTCGCCGCGGGCGACGCCGGTGTACAGGCCTACCTGCCGGTGGTCTGGCTCTGCGCCCTGCTCGCCTTCGTAGTGCAGTGGGTGGCCTTCGTGCCCGCCTTCGCGGCGAAGACCGAGCACTACTACGACCTCACCTGCAGTCTCACCTACCTGCTGGTCAGCCTGTCGGCGGCGCTGCTGGTGGGCGCCTGGGATCCGCGGTCGCTGATCGTGTTGGCGATGATCTGGCTGTGGGCCGGGCGGCTCGGCACCTTCCTCTTCCGCCGCGTGCGCCGCGCCGGCGGCGACAGCCGCTTCGACCGCATGAAGCTCGATGCGGCGCTCTTCTTCCAGGCCTGGTCGCTGCAGGGATTGTGGGTCTTCCTGACCCTGGCGGCGGCGCTGGCGGCGCTCACCGCGCCAGGCGACCGGCGGCCCGATCTCGGTGTGCTCGACCTCGTCGGCATCGCGGTCTGGGCGTTCGGCTGGGGCTTCGAGGTGGTGGCCGACCGCC
Source organism: Acidobacteriota bacterium (assembly GCA_003388555.1). GTDB lineage: Bacteria > Acidobacteriota > Thermoanaerobaculia > Multivoradales > Multivoraceae > QQVD01. The sequence continues at coordinate 52,778 of QQVD01000015.1, forward strand.
AGAAGAGCGCCTTCCGCTCCGATCCGGAGAATCGAGGCAATTTCATCAGCACCGGCCTGTGGGCGTGGTCGCGCCACCCCAACTACTTCGGCGAGATCGTGCTCTGGACCGGCGTCGCCCTCGTCGCCACGCCAACGCTCGACGGCTGGCGCTGGGCGGCGTGGATCTCGCCCGCCTTCGTCGCCTTCCTGCTGACCAGGGTCAGCGGCGTGCCGATGCTCGAGCGCAGCGCCGACCGCAGGTGGGGCGGGCAGCGCGAGTACGAGCTCTACAAGCAGCAGACCCCGGTGCTGGTGCCGCGTCCGCCCCGCCGGAGCCGGTGAGCCGCGACGCCGGGCTCCGGCCTCAGCGCACCGCGGCGAGCGCCAGGTAGGAGAAGTCCGGCATCACCAGGCCGTCGCGTCGGCCCGCCAGGTAGCGGCGCTGCGCCTCGCGGGTGTCGAGGATCTCGTCGACCTCGAGGCCCGCCTGGCGGATCAGCTCGGTCGCCTCGCGGCGGTCGAAGAACGACAGCATCTGCTCGCCGACTCCGGCGACCGAGAGGCGCAGCGAGCGCAGCAGCAGGCGGTCGGCACGCCGCGGCAGGCTGCGACTCCAGAAGTCGAAGGCGATCTGGCTGCCGGCCGGCTGTGCGGCGACCACCCGCAGGGTGTCGAGGATCGCCTTGCGGGTCAGGTAGTAGGTGCAGCCGAGCCACGAGAAGAAGGTAGGACGCGAGGCGTCGTGGTGGCTGTCGGCGAGGGCCTCGCGCAGGGTCTGGCGCTCGAAGTCGATCGGCACCAGCTCTGCGTGCGGCGGCCAGTCGATACCGAGCACGGTGAGCCGCTGCCGCTTCGCAGACTGGGTCTCCGGATGGTCGAGCTCGAAGACCTTGAGCCGTTCCTCGAGGTGGCGCGACCTCAGGGCATAGGTGTCGAGCCCGGCGGCGAGGATGACGTACTGGGCCACCGGAGCCTCGTCGCGCTCCATCGCTTCGCCCAGGCGATCCTCGGCGTAGCGGCTGCGCACCACCACCTGGGCGCGCAGGCGGCGGGTGCCGGTGGGGAAGCGTCCGGCCCACGGAGCGGCGGCGGCGGCGCTCTTGGCGAGCCGCCGCCGGGCCCTCGCCCACGGCTCGACCGCGGCCTGCGCCCAGCCGGCGCCGAGCAGGTCGGCGGCGTAGCCGTCGTCGAGCACGACCGGCTCGTCGTCGAGCAGCAAATGCGCGGCGCGCAGGGCGGCGGTGCCCTCCGCGGTACGACTGCGCTGGCTCGGTCTCATCGGCCGAGCATACGCCGCGTTCGTCGTCTGGCTCGTGGGCCGGTGGGCCGAAGGCGTTACGGTACGGGTCCTCCGCCTCCGACCGTCTGCTGCCAACGACCAGGAGACCCCCGTGCAGTACCTCGATCCCCGTCTGTTCGACCTCACGATGTCCGAGGAGGCGCGGCCCCTGATGGACGCCGTGCTGAGTCACATCCGCGAGAACGTGGAGCCGATCACCGAGGAGTTTTTCGCCCTCGACAGTGAGAAGGAGGACCGCTGGTCCTGGCACCCGCGCCAGCTCGAGCTGCTCGAGGGCGCCAAGCAGAAGGCCAAGGAGTCGGGTCTGTGGAACTTCTTCCTGCCCGAGTCGGAGATCGGCCGCGGCCTCACCAATCTCGACTACGCCTACATCGCCGTCGAGCTGGGGAAACACGCGCTGGCGTCCGAGTCGCTGAACTGCAGCGCCCCGGACACCGGCAACATGGAGGTGCTCGAGCGCGTCGGCACCCCGGAGCAGAAGGAGCGCTGGCTGAAGCCGCTGCTCGACGGCGAGATCCGCTCGGCGTACGCGATGACCGAGCCGGACGTCGCCTCTTCGGACGCCAAGAACATCCGCACCAGCGCCGTGCTCGACGGCGACGAGTGGGTGATCAACGGCGAGAAGTACTACATCTCCGGCGCCGGCGATCCCCGCTGCAAGATCATGATCGTCATGGTGCGCACCAGCCCCGACGCGCACCCGAGCCGTCAGCAGTCGCAGATCCTGGTGCCGATGGACACGCCGGGCGTGAAGGTGCTCGGCCCGATGCACGTCTTCGGCGAGGACCACGCGCCACGCGGACACATGCACCTGCGCTTCGACGACGTGAGGGTGCCGAGGGAGAACGTGCTGCTCGGCGAGGGCCGCGGCTTCGAGATCTCCCAGGTGCGGCTCGGCCCTGGTCGCATCCACCACTGCATGCGCTCGATCGGCAAGGCGGAGAAGGCTCTCGAGCTGATGGTGCGGCGGGGTGCCAGCCGCGAGGCGTTCGGCAAGCCGCTGATCAAGCTGGGCAAGAACCTCGAGCTGGTCTCGCGGGCGCGGATCGAGATCAACGCGATGCGTCTGGCGGTGCTGCAGGCCGCCAAGGCGATGGACGTGCTCGGCAACCAGGAGGCGAGGGTCTTCGTCAGCGCGGTGAAGGCGATGGTGCCGGAGAAGGTCTGCCGGATCATCGACGACGCGATCCAGATCCACGGCGCCACGGGCGTCTCCCAGTGGACGCCGCTGGCCCAGCTCTACACCGACATGCGCCATCTGCGTTTCGCCGACGGCCCCGACGAGGTGCACCACATGGTGGTCGGTCGCGCCGAGGTGCAGAGCTACGGTCTCTGGTGAGGGGCGGATCAGCGCCGCCAGGTCGCGCCGGCTAGAATGCCGCGGCTTCGAAGCCGACCGTCGATCTCCCGGGGAACGCCCTGAGCATGCACAGTGAGAAGTCCGCCGTCGCGGAGCGCGACCGGCGCGGTGAGCCCGGCGTGGGGGATCGTGTCCTCGAGATCCGCGGACTCGGCAAGGTCTACGCCGGCGGCGAGCGCGCCCTCGAAGGCGTCGATCTCGACATCCGCCGCGGCGAGATCTTCGCCCTGCTCGGCCCCAACGGCGCCGGCAAGACGACTCTGATCAGCATCGTCTGCGGCATCGTCACCGCCAGCGAGGGAACGGTCTCGGTCGACGGTCTCGACACGGTGCGCGACTACCGCCGCATCCGGCCGCGCATCGGCCTGGTGCCGCAGGAGCTGCACACCGACGCCTTCGAGTCGGTTTGGGCGACGGTCAGCTTCTCGCGCGGCCTGTTCGGTCTGCGGCGCGACGACCGGCACATCGAGAAGGTGCTGCGCGACCTGTCGCTGTGGGACAAGCGCAAGGAGCGCATCATGCACCTCTCCGGAGGCATGAAGCGACGGGTGCTGATCGCCAAGGCGCTGGCACACGAGCCGGAGATCCTCTTCCTCGACGAGCCGACCGCCGGGGTCGACGTCGAGCTGCGGCGCGACATGTGGGAGCTGGTGCGGGGGCTCAGGACCGGTGGGGTCACCGTCATCCTGACCACCCACTACATCGCCGAGGCCGAGGAGATGGCCGACCGCATCGGCGTGATCAGCCGCGGCCGCCTGATCCTGGTCGAGGAGAAGCGCGAGCTGATCAAGAAGCTGGGCAAGAAGCAGCTGCGGGTCGAGCTGCAGGAGCCGCTCGAGGCCCTGCCCGCCGAGCTCGGCGACCTGCAGGTGGCGCTGCTCTCCGAGGGTCACGAGCTCGAGCTGACCTTCGACGCCAACGACGAGCGCACCGGCATCCCGACGCTGCTGCGTCGCCTCGGCGAGCTCGGCATCCACTACCGGGACCTGAGCACCCGGCAGAGCTCGCTCGAGGAGATCTTCGTCAGTCTGGTCAGCGAGCGCACCGAACCGCGCGGCGCCGAGGCTGCGCCGTGAGCGTGGGGCGTTTCAACCACAACGGCGTGTGGGCGATCTACCAGTTCGAGATCGCCCGTGCCCTGCGCACGCTCGGCCAGAGCCTGGTGGCGCCGGTGATCAGCACCTCGCTCTACTTCATCGTCTTCGGTTCGGCGATCGGCTCGCGCATGCGCGAGGTCGAGGGTGTCTCCTACGGTGCCTTCATCGTGCCGGGACTGATCATGCTGTCGCTGTTCACCGAGAGCCTGTCGAACGCCTCGTTCGGCATCTACTTCCCCAAGTTCACCGGCACGATCTACGAGCTGCTCTCGGCTCCGGTGTCGTTCCTCGAGGTGGTGCTGGCCTACGTCGGCGCCGCGGCGACGAAGTCGATCGTGCTCGGCCTGGTGATCCTCGCCACCGCCAACCTGTTCGTCGACGTGCAGATCCTTCATCCTGTGTGGATGATCCTGTTCCTGGTGCTGACCGCGGTGACCTTCAGCCTGTTCGGCTTCATCATCGGCGTCTGGGCCGACGGCTTCGAGCAGCTGCAGATCGTGCCGACCCTGATTGTCACGCCGCTCACGTTCCTCGGCGGCGCCTTTTACTCGATCAGCATGCTGCCCACGGCGTGGCAGAAGATCACCCTGTTCAACCCGATGGTGTACCTGATCAGCGGCTTCCGCTGGAGCTTCTACGGCCAGGCCGACGTCAGCGTCGGCGTCAGTCTGGCCGCCACCTTCGGCTTCTTCGCCCTCTGCCTGGTGGTGGTGGGCTGGATCTTCAAGACCGGGTACCGGTTGAAGAGCTGAAGGTCTTTGTCGCGGTGCCGTCGCGCCATGGCCGTCGCCGCCCCCAGCGCACGGCGCGAGAAGATCGGTCGGGTCGGGTCGAACATCGCATCGTCCTCCTGAGGTTGCGACACGCGCCTGCCGCCGCCTGCCGTGCTCGGGAGAGGGAACGACGTCGGCCCGACGATCCCCTCACTCGCCGACGAAGAACTCGTCGATCCGCTGCCGTGTCTGCACCGCCGCCTCGGTGTCGCCGAGCGCCTCCTACGCGTCGCGGCCAGGGCGCGCAGGTCGGTCGCCGGCCGGGCATCGACGGCGGATGCTGCCCGAGCCGCGCCTGCGCCCCACGGGACCTGCCGAGGAATCTCCTCTTCGGAGTGCTGGATCGGGTGCGACGTGTGGTGCGGCGCCCCGGACTCGATTTCGCCGGCAGCCGCTGCACCGGGCATCCGGTAGATTGGCCGCAACCGAGATCCACGGAGGTGCCGCGATGCCTGCCGAGACCCCGCCTGGGAGCGCGACGTGCTCCGCCCGCTCGTGCCTGCTCCTGCTCCTCGCTCTCAGCGACCCGCTACTGGGGCAGAAGCTGGTCGAGGGATCGATCGTCTCCGAGCTGGTGCCAGGGCCGGTGGAGTACTACGCGCTGCTGCCGCCCGGGTACGTCACCGAGCAGGGTGCCGAGCACGGCGCCGAGCCGCTGCCGCTGGTGCTCAACCTGCACGGTGGCGGCGGCTCGCGCGAGGTGCTGAAGCGCCAGCAGCCGATCTTCGAGCGTCTGTGGGCGAGCGGCGAGCTGCCACCGCTGGTGATCGTCACCCCGAGCGTGACGCCGCGCTGCTTCTACATGGACTTCGAGGACGGCTCGGAGCGCTGGGAGTCGTTTCTGGTCGGGCCGTTCCTCGAGCACCTCCGGGGGCGCTTCGCGGTGCGAAGCGACCGCCGCGGCACGCTGGTCACCGGCATCTCGATGGGCGGCATGGGGTCGCTGCGGCTCGCCTTCAAGCACCCGCAGCTGTTCGGGGCGGTGGCGGCGATGGAGCCGGGGATCGAACCGATCGACGACTGGAGCGACATGCGACCCAAGCACCGGTTCTGGCGCGCCGACGAGCTGATGCAGTCGGCTTACGGCGCGCCCGTCGACCGCGAGTACTGGAACGCCAACAACCCGGCGACGATCGCCCAGCGCAGGGCGGCCGAGCTGCGCGACGCGGGGCTGCGCATCTTCCTCGAGGCGGGTGACGAGGACCTCTTCTGGCTCTACGAGGGCGCCGAGTTCCTCCACCAGGTGCTCTGGCGGGAGAGGATCCGCCACGAGTACCACCTCTACCTCGGCGCCGAGCACGTCGGTCGCACACTCGGACCCCGCACCGAGGTGGCCTACCGCTTCCTCGCCGCCGGACTCTCCGACCCCGAGCCCGATCCGGCGGTGGCGGCGGCGCGGCGGCGGATCGACCCGTTGAAGCGCCGGCTCGACGAGGCCGACCACTACGGCGTCGACGCCGAGCTGGTGGGGAGCTCGCCGCCGCCGTGATCGCGGAGCCCGGCCGGCGCCAGCTGCAGAGGATCGTCTCGGGCGGCCAGACCGGCGTCGACCGGGCAGCGCTGCGCGCCGCCCTCGACCACGGCCTCGAGGTCGGCGGCTGGTGTCCTCCGGACCGTGGCGCCGGGGACGGTCCGATCCCCGAAGACCTGCCTCTGCTGGCGACACCGCGCGAGCGCAGCCGCCTCGCTCCCGACGTGCCGCGCTCGCTGCGCACCGAGTGGAACGTGCGCGACAGCGACGCGACGCTGATCCTGCGTCCGCTCGGCTCGGGCGAGGTGGCGGTCGATCCGGGCACCGCCTTCGCGGCGGTGGCCGCCGCCTTCTACGGCCGCCCCACCCTCGTCGTCGACCCTCTGGGCGACCAGCGTGCTCGCTCGGTGGAGCGGGTGGTTTGCTGGGTGCGGGCGCTCGAGGTCGCGGTGCTCGGCATCGGAGGCCCCAGCGAAGGCACCGCGCCGGGGATCGGCGAGGCGACCTACACGCTCGTCGCCGAGGTGCTGCGACGGCTCGAGAGCTGAGGCGTCGTCCAGCTCAGGAGCCGGCGCCCTCGTAGTGCCGCCGGCACTCGACTTCGCGCCCGCGCACCACCCGCCTGCCGACCAGCGAGCCACTGGTCTCGGTGACCACGGTGACCTGGCCTTCGCGGTGGTCGTGGTCGTAGTAGTAGAGGATCACCCAGTCGTGGGTGCGACGCAGCTCGTGGGCGCGGGCGGTGTTCGAGAACAGCGCGGTGAAGTCCCAGGGTCCGCGGCGGTAATGGCCGACCGGCAACCAGGCGCGCTGCTGTGGGTTGAAGCGGCGCGGCGCGATCTTGTGCAGCCGGCCGGCGGCGACGTCGCGGGCGTAGGCGGCGTCGACGTCGAGCAGGATGGCGACGTCGGGATGGGCGGTCTGCTCGGGCGGCGCCAGCGTCGCCTGCCGCGGCGCCGAGGTGCGGCCGAGGATCTCCGCCAGGGAGGCGCGGATCGCGGCGCAGCGCCGCTTGCCGACGCCCTCGACCAGCTCGAGACGGCCGTCGTGGGCCGCCATCTCGAGGCCCTCGAGGGTGTCGATGTGCAGCCCGTCGTGCAGGCGCTCGGCGAGCACCGGACCGATGCCGGGCACCCGCTGCAGCACGTCTTCGGGGTCGTGGCTGCCGCGCAGGCGCTCGAGCAGGCTCCAGCGCCCGGTGCGCAGCATCTCCTCGATCGCCGCGGCGATACCGGTGCCGATCGACGGCAGGTCGACCAGCGCCTCGACGCCGCCGCGGCGCCGGATCTCGGCCAGCGAGAGACGCAGCGATTCGATGGTGTCGGCGGCGTCGCGGTAGGCCTCGACGCGGCAGGGATTGGCGTCCTGGTCGCGCAGCAGCCGCGCCGCGGCGCGCAGGCGCTCGGCGATGTCGCGGTTGGAGAGCTGCTCTCCGACGGCGCCGCGCCGCCTGCGTGAACGCCGTGGACGTCGGGAGTCGTTCCAGGGAGGAGGTGCCTTCATGTCGCGCCGGCATGGAGGATATCTCCATCGCTACCGGCGCATCCGGTGGGTGCTACATGATCGAACCTCCCGTCCGATCCGAGGACGGTCCTCGAAAGGAGTCATGGCCCATGCAGAAGATCCAGACCCAGGGGGTGCACCACATCACCCTGATCGGCGCCGACCGCCAGACCTCGATCGACTTCTGGGAGGGCGTGCTCGGCATGCCGTTCGTGTTCGAGCAGCCCAACCTCGACGATCCCTCCGAGTCGCACCTCTACTTCGATCCCGGCGACGGCACCCTGATCACCATCTTCGCCAGCGAGGACAGGCGACCCGACCGCAGCCCGGTGCCCGAGGCGATCGGATCGCTGCACCATCTCGCCTTCAACGTCTCGCTGGCGACCTACGAGCGGGCGATGCGCAATCTCGACGACCGCGGCGTGCAGCACTCGGGCCGCGTCGACCGCGGCTTCATGTGGTCGTGCTACTTCCGCGATCCTCTCGGGCTGCGGCTCGAGCTCGCCTGCTACAAGTTCGAGCTGCCGCCGGGCGTGCTGCCGAGCCGGATGATGTTCGAGGCGCACCAGATCCGCGTCGCCGCCGGCGACGATCACATCGACGAGCGTCACCTCGCGCTGGCGCTGGAGAAGGTGGTGCGCGAGGACGCTCCGTCGCTGTCCGAGGACCGGGCTGCGAAGAACCCCTACAAGAGGACCTGAGCTCGCCGGCTGCGCGCCGCCAGCTGGTATTCTCGAACCCCACCACCGAAGTCCGAGTGAGTCCGAGGGAGGGAGCCGAGATGCGTCTTCGCCACCCGATTCTGCGCTGCGCGATCGCCTGTGCGGTCGGCACGATCTTTCTTTCGACGGCACAGCCGGCGGCGGCGTCGACCGTCGTCGCGGACGACGCCATCCCACGCACCGAGTCGGGCCGGCCGGATCTCACCGGCACCTACGATGCGGCGACCCTGACGCCGCTGGTGCGGCCGCGTGAGTTCGGCGACAAGCTCTTCCTGACCCCCGAGGAGGCGGAGCGCATCGCCGCCGAAGAGCGCGCCTACCTCGCCGAGCGCAACAAGGCCAGCGACGGTGACCGCGAGGCGCCGCCGGAGGGAGGCGACGGCTCCACCGGCGCCGCCGGCAACGTCGGCGGCTACAACGCCTTCTGGGTCGACCGCGGCAGCGGAGCGTTCTCGGTCGACGGCAAGTTCCGCACCTCGATCCTGGTCGATCCTCCCGACGGCCAGATGCCCGAGATGACTCCGCAGGCCCGTCGAGCGCGTGCCGAGCGCTACGCCGCCTACCGGCGCGGCAACGACGGCGTCGCCTACTGGGTCGAGGAGGGCGGTCCCGACGCCCCGGGTCCCTACGACGACATGGAGCAGCGCCCGCACGCCGAGCGCTGCCTGCTCGGGTTCATCGGCGCCACCCCCACCTTCCCCGGCCTCTACAACAACTTCAAGCGCATCGTGCAGACCGAGGACCACGTGATGATCCTGGTCGAGATGAACCACGATGCGCGGGTGGTGCGGATGAACTCAGAGCACGCGCCGCCGGAGATCCGCACCTGGCTGGGCGACTCGATCGGCTGGTGGGAGGGCGACACGCTGGTCGTCGACAGCACCAACTTCCTACCCGGCACGCAGGGCCGCGGCGGCTCCGAGAACCTGCACGTCGTCGAGCGCTTCACCCTGCAGCCCGGTGGCGACCTGCTCTACCGCTTCACGGTCGAGGATCCCACGGTGTGGACCGAGCCGTGGACCGGTGAGTACCTGTGGCGCGCCAGCGACGAGAAGGTCTTCGAGTACGCCTGCCACGAGGGCAACTACGCGCTCGGCAACATCATGCGCGGCGCGCGCCTGATGGAGGCCGACGCGGCGGCGGAGTACGCCGCCGGCGACAGCGACGACTGAGCCGCGCCGGCGGGCCTCAGCTCTCGTCGGCGCCGATCGGGCCGCTGGTGGCCGGGGCGCCGGCGGCCGCCGAGGACCGCGAGCCGACGCCGCCCGACGCCGCTGAGAGCGGCGAGCTGGCGGGTCGCTTGGCGTTCTCGTTCGAGCCGCCGCCCTGGCTGCTGCTGCCCTGGAGGCTCTGCGACGCCGGCACGCCGAGCTTCTCCCAGTCGGAGTCGGGCGCGTCCATGGCGATGCTGAGGCCGCCGTCCGAGCCGACGAAGACCGGGTCCTGGATGACCCGTACCCGGCCGCCGCCGATCTCCTCGAGCGCCTCCTCGAGCGCCGGACCGAGGCCGCGGATGAGGCCGGTGCCGCCGGTGAGCACGATGTTGTTGCGCACCCGCTCCTGGTACTCGGGATCGACCCGCGAGATCAGGTCGATCATCGTCTCGGTGAGCGGCGGCACGATGCTCTCGCACGCCACCTTGAGCTCACGGGTGATGTCGATCTCGGTCGGCTTGCCGCGCACCGGCACGGTGACCTTCACCGGCGTCTGCGCCGAGCCGACGAAGGAGTGGTCCTCCTTCCAGCCGCGCACCATGTGGGTCGAGAAGGCGGCCTCGGGGAAGCGCTCGCGCACCGCGCTGTACAGCAGGGCGTCGATCGAGTCGCCGGCCGCGGTCAGGGTGCGCTGGTCGTCCTCGGTGGGGTAGCGGCCGTTCATGACGCAGAAGTCGGCGGTGCCGGCGCCGATGTCGATGATCATCGCGTGCAGCAGCGCCTCGAGGCCGTAGGCGACGGCGAACGGCTCGGAGACGATCATCAGGCTGCCGACCAGCCCGTCCATCGCTTTGCGCAGGTTCTTCTTGCTCGAGCGCAGCGCCTCTGCCGGCACGCCGACGACGGCCCGCACCTGAGCGAAGTCGATCTCGCCGTCGCCCTCCATGCCGTCGATCGCCAGCTGCACCAGGTGGCGTAGCAGCTCGCGCACCGCCATCTCGGCCTTCTCCGAGCCCTCCTTGATCAGGCCACGCTCGAGCGGCCGGTGCAGGTCGAGCATCGGGCGGTTCTGCAGCGCCTCGGTGCCGATCAGCACGTCGCGCTTGAGCACCTTGCGGGCGACCATGTCGAGCGGCCAGCCGACGTAGCTCTCGACGACGTAGCGCTGGCCGGCCGAGCTCGAGATCGCGCTGCGGGAGGTTCCCAGGTCGATGCCGACCTGGAGCTTGTTGGAGTTGGCCATGGGTTCTCTCCGGGAGCGCGGTTGCCGCCCTCCCCGGTTCCGTTCTACGGGCCTCCCGAGCTCGCCGGGGGACTGGGATTGAGCGAAGCAGCATAGCGGAGCACCCCGTCGTGCAGGGCCTCGGCGATGCGCTGGCGGTAGGTCGAATCGGCGAGCAGGCGGGCCTCCTCCTCGTCGGAGAGGCTCGACACCTCGGCCAGCACGGCGGGCATCTCGGTGCCGATCAGCACCACGAACGGCGCCGTCTTGACGCCGCGATCGCGCAGCTTTGGCGACAGCTCGCGCAGGCTCGAGTGCATCGCCCGCTGCACCGCCTGCGCCAGATTGCGCGACTCGTCGCGCCGCAGGTCGACGTAGAGGCCGTCGAGCAGATTGCGGAAGTCCTTCAGTGTGTAGCCGGAATCACGGTTCTCGGCCGCCGTCAGCTCGACGATGCGTGGGTCGTCGGAGGTCCCCAGATAGAACGTCTCGACGCCGCCACCGGCGCGGCCGAGCCAGTTGACGTGGATCGAGAGGAACAGGTCGCCACCGCCGCGGTTGGCGAAGGCCACCCGCTCGTAGAGGTCGACGTCGACGTCCTCGCGCCGGGTCATCAGCACGTCGAAGCCGTCGAGCAGCAGCAGCGACTCGAGGCGCTGGGCGATGTCGAGCGTGATGTCCTTCTCGCGCAGCCCGTCCTTCTCGGTGCCGCTGTTGACGCCGCCGTGTCCTGGATCGAGGACCACGGTGCGCAGGCCGAGCGAGAAGGTGCGCTGGTCGACGCCGATCGGCGGCTCGTCGAAGCGCAGCGCGCTGGTGCCCTCGGGATTGAGCACCACGATGGTCTCCGGACCCGTCGGCTCGGCCTGCGTCGTCGCAGCGGTCGCGGCCGTCGCGGTCGGCTCGCCCGGCGCGCCGCTGCCGGGCGAGGCGGCGCCGGTGAGCCCGGCGACGACCTGGGGCAGGCCTCGCTCCGAGGCCCAGGCGCGCAGCGGTGGTGAGAGCGACCAGGCCGCCAGGACGCCGCCGAGCGTCAGCGCCAGGACGCCGAGCATCCAGGCCGATCGCCCGAAGCGCCGTCGGGTTCGCGCCCGTGCCCGCGCGGCTCGACGGTCCTCGATCAGGTCGACGTTGTCGACCACCGCGGCGTGAACGAGCTGCTTCTTGACCTGTCTCAGGGTGGTCATGGAAGGTTGGGGCGGGGCACGGCGCACGGTATCGATTGCCGTCGTCCGGAGCGAATCTGCTCGCGGGCGGGCGACCGGCGCCGAAACACTCCGAAACTACCATAGCCACCCGTCGATGTAACTCTCTGCGGGAGAGCAGGTTGCGTCGCAGAGCCGGAGCCCGCCGCGGGCACCGTATGATCGCCGGCGCATCATGTCCGCCGTGCTCCACATCGTCGACGCCTTCACCGCGGTCCCCTTCCGCGGCAATCCGGCCGCCGTGTGCCGGCTCGACGGCTCCGCCGAGGCGCGCTGGATGCAGGACCTGGCGGCGGAGATGAACCTCTCCGAGACGGCCTACGTGTGGCCGCTCGAAGGAGGCCGCTGGAGCCTGCGCTGGTTCACCCCCAAGGTGGAGGTGGAGCTGTGCGGGCACGCGACGCTGGCCTCGGCCCACACCCTGTGGCGGCTCGGCGAGGTCACCGGCGACGAGGTCGTCTTCGCCAGCCGGTCCGGCGACCTGAGGGCGCGCCGGCGCGGCGACTGGATCGAGCTCGACTTCCCGCGCCGTGACGCGCTCGGAATCGACCCGCCGCAGGCTCTGCTCGAGGCTCTGGGGGTGATGCCGAGCTTCGCCGGCAGGACCTCGGAGGACGACTACCTGCTGGTGCTCGAGGACGAGGAGGTGGTGCGCTCGCTGCGTCCCGACCTGGCGCTGCTCGCCGAGGTGCCGGCGCGTGGCGTCATCGTCACCGCCCCGGCCGGCGCCGCGAGCGAAATGGCGCGCTCCGACCGGCGCGGCGACCCGGACGGCACCGAGGCGGTGTGGGACTTCGTGTCGCGCTTCTTCGCTCCGGCCGTCGGGGTGCCGGAGGACCCGGTGACCGGCTCGGCCCACTGCACGCTCGGCCCCTACTGGGCGCGGCGGCTGCGCAAGGAGCAGCTGATCGGCTACCAGGCCTCGCCGCGCGGCGGCCTGGTGCGCCTCGACGTGGGGCTCGAGCGGGTGCTGATGGGCGGTCAGGCGGTCACCGTGCTCGAGGGCACGCTGGCGATCTGACACCTCGCCGAGCTCGCCGGGTTCAGGCGAGGGCGCGGCGCGCGCGCTCGAAGACCGCACTGGTGGCGTGCCAGCCGCCGATGCGGTTGCGCTGCATCCACAGGCGCCGGCGCCGGCGCTCGAGCTCGTCGAGGCGGTGGCTCCAGCGGCGCCGGACGGCGGCGTCGACCGCCATGACGCCGCGATCGCGCCCGGCCGCCAGCCGGTACACGGCGATCTCGGCGGTCAGCTCGCAGACCGCTGCCACCCAGCGCAGGTCGTCGCGATCGGGGCCGGCCGGCCGCTGTTCGAGGCCTTCGCCGATCAGCCCCGCGGAGTCGGCGACCTGGCCGACGCCGTGCAGCGACAGGCTGCGGAAACGACGGTGCTCGAGCGTGGAGCCGAGGTGCTGCAGCTGGTGGAAGAGTGGCGAGCCGTTGAGCGGGCCTGGCCCCTGCGGCCGGTCGGTGGCGAGGCGGTAGTAATCGGCCATCGCGAGCAGCGCCGCGCCGAGACCGGGCTCCGGGTCGTCGAACCACCACAGGTCGAGCCGCTCGGCCATCCGGGCAGCGTTGACCGCATCGTCACTGTCGCAGGCGTCGCACTCCGCTCGCGACCACGCCGCCGCGGCAGCGGCCAGCAATCCGGGCCCGCTCGCCGCCTGTGGCTGCAGGTGACCGCCGTCGCCCCAGTCGGTGACCAGCAGGCCCGTGGCGCCGTGCTCGGCGCCGGCGCGGGCGGCGCGGGCGACGTTGTGCAGCGCGTTGGTGGCGCGACCGGCGAAGCTGTTCCAGCTGCTGGTGCCGGGGCACACCCAGTGCGCGACATCGGCTTCGGCGAAGCGGGCGCACTGCCGGTCGAACGGGTGGTCGGCCTCGTAGCCCCAGTTCAGCGCCACGCAGTCGTCGGGCAGGCTGGCCGCGAGCTCGGGGTGCTCGTGCACGATGTCGCCCCAGAAGAGCATGCGGCGACCGCGGGCGCTCACCAGCCGGTGCACCGAGAGCAGGAAGTCGAGATAGACGGGCCCCCGGCCGCGCTGCTCGACCCTCTGGCGCGAGCGGCCGAGGCCGAGGTCGAAGGTCTCGTCGAGGCCGACGTTGAGCAGCGGCGAGGAGAAGTTGGGCAGCAGCTGGTCGTAGAGGTCGGCGAGCAGCTCGAGGGCGCCCGGGTCGCCGGGACAGAGCGAGAACGGCTCCACCTCGTGGCTGAAGGGGTGCTCGATGCCCTCCGGGCACTCTGCCAGCGGACGGTAGCGCTCGTGCACCAGCCAGCGGTGGAAGTGGCCGAAGCTGTTCTGGTTGGGCACCAGCTCGACGAAGCGACGGGTGCAGTGGGTCTGCAGTGCCTGCACGTCGGCGGCGGTCAGCGGGCTCCACTGGCGCCACACCTCCTCGTGGCCGGCGTAGGCGAAGGTGTGCTCGGTGTAGAGCTGCAGGTGGTTGATCTTGAGCGCCGCCAGCCTGTCGACCAGCGCGAAGAGGGTGCGCAGCTTGGGCACCTTGTTGCGCGAGACGTCGAGCATCACGCCGCGCACCGGGAAGAGCGGCGCGTCGCGCACCATCAGCTCCGGCAGCGCCGCGCTGCCGTCGTGCAGCAGCAGCCACTGGGCCAGGGTCTGGATGCCGTAGAAGAGGCCGCGCGGAGTGCGCGCGGCGAGGCGCCACTTCTCACCGCGCAGCTCGAGCTGGTACGCCTCGGCGCCGGAGGGCTCGAGCTCGCCGCTCAGCTCGAGGCGCAGCGACACCTGGCGCGGCGAGACGGCGCGCGGCTGCGGCGCCACCGCGATGCGCTCGCCGCCGAGCCGCACCGCGTCGACGGCGGCTTCGTCCTTGGCCGCCGAGCGGCGCCCGATCACACGCTCGGCGAGCACCGTGGCGAGCTCGCGCGCGGTGGCGGCCTCGAGTCCCGCCGTCGGCGCGTCGAGGGTCAGCGCCCGCGGCAGGGGGATGCGCGGCCCC
>QQVD01000073.1 GCA_003388555.1 Acidobacteriota bacterium
GCACCGCGTCGACTGCGGCTTCGTCCTTGGCCGCCGAGCGGCGCCCGATCACACGCTCGGCGAGCACCGTGGCGAGCTCGCGCGCGGTGGCGGCCTCGAGTCCCGCCGTCGGCGCGTCGAGGGTCAGCGCCAGCGGCAGGGGGATGCGCGGCCCCGGCAGCTCGAGGCCCCGCGGCCGCGGCAGCAGCAGGTCGGCAGCCCGGCGCGCCGGGTCCTCAGCCATCGGCCTTCCGCGGAGCGGACTGCAGCTCCACCTGGACTCCGCCGGGCGCCTCGATGCGGGCGCCGCGAACGCCGTCGAGCTCGCCGGGCGCCTCGATCAGGGGCGCTCCCGAGCGCTCAAGACGCCGCGCCGCCTGGTCGACGTCGCCGACCCGGAACACGATGCGGTCGACCACCCGGCCGGCGGTCGGCGCCAGCGCGTCGTCGGTCTCGCGGAAGAGCAGCCACCAGGCGCGGCCGGTGGCTCCGGCGACGGCGAAGCGCAGGCCGGGCAGCAGGCCGTTGAACTGCCGCGCCTCGCCGCCGAAGCGCCGGTGCCACCAGTCGCGGTGCTCGCCGGCCTCGGGCACCAGCAGGTGCACGTGGTGCCAGCCGAGCAGGTCGGCGTCGGCGAGCAGCTCGAGCTTGCAGCCGAAGGGATCCTCGAGGAAGGAGATGCGCAGCCGCCGGTCGCCGATCTCCATCGGCTCCTGCAGCGAGGTGCAGCCGGCCGCGCAGAGCCTGCGGTGCCAGCCGTCGAGGTCGGTCACCGACCAGCCGTAGTGGTCGAGGGTGCTGCCGATCGAGCGCGCCGGCGCCTTGCCGGTCGCGGCGTCCCACACGAAGAGCGGGCCGGTGGAGTCCTCCGCGCAGTCCGCCGGCGGCGGGCGCAGCGCCGGGGCGCCACCAGCCGTCGGTCCTGCCACGGGTACGCACCCGAAGTGCTCGCGGTACCAGCTCGCGGCGGCACCGGGGTCCGCGGCGCGCATGTGCAGGTGGGAGAAGCGGGCTTCGACGGTCGGCGTCATCGCCCGCATCATAGGCGACGGCATCGGCGGCGGACGGATGCGTCGCGGCGGCCGCCGCTGCTACCGTGCCGCCATGCGAACCCAGGGGCGAGGCAGGGCCGCCGGCGGACGCTCGGCGGAGGAGCGCCGCGCCGAGCGTGAGGCCCTCGCCGGCTCGGTCGAGCGGGTCACCTTCCACAACCCCGAGAACGGCTTCTGCGTGCTGCGGCTGCGGGTGCGCGGCCGGCGCGAGCTGGTCACCCTGCTCGGCCACGCCAGCTCGATCAGCCCGGGCGAGTTCGTGCAGGCCTCGGGGCAGTGGCAGAACAGCCCCGAGCACGGGGTGCAGTTCCGCGCCGAGCTGCTCGAGGTGACGCCGCCGAGCACCGCCGAAGGCATGCAGCGCTACCTCGGCTCGGGGATGATCCGCGGCGTCGGCAAGGAGCTGGCGAAGCGCCTCGTCGCCGCCTTCGGCGAGCGCGTCTTCGACGTCATCGACGAGCACCCCGAGCGCCTGCGCACGGTCGACGGCATCGGTCCGGTGCGCCTGCGACGCATCCTCGAGGGCTGGCGCGAGCAGAAGCAGGTGCGCGAGATCATGGTCTTCCTGCAGTCGCACGGCGTCGGCACCTCGCGCGCGGTGCGCATCTACAAGACCTACGGCGCCGACGCGGTGCCGCTGATCTCCGAGAACCCGTTCCGCCTGGCGCGCGACATCCGCGGCATCGGCTTCCGCACGGCCGACCAGATCGCGCAGCGCCTCGGTATCGCCAAGGACGCCGAGGTGCGCGCCCGCGCCGGCCTCTCCTACACCCTGCTGCAGGCGGTCGGGCGTGGCCACTGCGGCCTGCCCGAGCCGGAGCTGCTCGAGCAGGCCAGCGAGCTGCTCGAGATCGATCACGAGCGGCTGCGCCTGGCGCTGCTCGCCGAGCTGCAGGAAGGCGAGCTGATCGCCGACGCCCTCGACGGCGAGCGGGCGATCTTCCTCACCGGTCTGTGGCAGGCGGAGTCGACGGTTGCCGAGCGGCTGGCGGCGCTGGCGGTGGGGGAGCCGAGCTGGCACGTGCGCGACGTCGACGCCGCGATCGGCTGGGTCGAGTCCGGCCTCGGCTTCGAGCTCGCCGCCAGCCAGCGCCGCGCCGTCGCCATGGCGCTCGCCTCCAAGGTGCTGGTGATCACCGGCGGGCCGGGTGTCGGCAAGACCACCCTGGTCAACGCCATCCTGCGCATCGTGCAGGCCAAGGACGCGCGGGTCGCCCTCTGTGCGCCCACCGGCCGTGCCGCCAAGCGCCTCTCGGAGAGCACCGGCCGCGAGGCCAAGACGATCCACCGCCTGCTCGAGAGCGATCCGCGTCGCGGCGGCTTCAAGCGCGGCGCCAGCGACCCGCTGGAGTGCGACCTGCTGGTGGTCGACGAGACCTCGATGGTCGACGTGCCGCTGATGTCGGCGCTGTGCCAGGCCTTGCCCGACGCGGCGGCGCTGCTGCTGGTCGGCGACGTCGACCAGCTGCCGTCGGTGGGGCCGGGGCAGGTGCTGAGGGACCTGATCGAGAGCGGCGTCTTCCCGGTCGCGCGGCTCACCGAGATCTTCCGCCAGGCGGCGCGCAGCCGCATCGTCACCAACGCCCACCGCATCAACCAGGGCCAGCTGCCGGAGCTCCCGGAGAGCCGCGGCGACGGTGGCGAGTCAGCGTCTTCGGGAGCGGGCGCCGGTCCCGGAGACGGCCCCGGCGAAGACTTCTTCTTCGTGCCCGCCGCCGACCCCGAGGACGCGGTGGACAAGGTCGTGCGCATCGTCGCCCAGCGCATCCCGCGCAGCTTCCGCCTCGATCCACGCCGCGACGTGCAGGTGCTCTGCCCGATGAACCGTGGCGGCCTCGGCGCCCGCTCGCTCAACCTGGCGCTGCAGCAGGCGCTCAACCCGCCGCGACCGGGCGTCGCCTCGGTGGAGCGCTTCGGCTGGACCTACCGCGTCGGCGACAAGGTGATGCAGATCGAGAACGACTACGACCGCGACGTCTACAACGGCGACATCGGCCAGATCTCGGCGATCCACGCCGAGGAGCAGGAGCTCGAGGTGCGCTTCGACGGCCGCGCCGCCTCGGCCGGGTCGGGCTCCGCCGTGGTCTACGGTTTCGCCGAGCTCGACCAGCTGGTGCTCGCCTACGCCACCACCATCCACAAGTCGCAGGGCTCCGAGTACCCGGCCGTGGTGCTGCCGATCGCCATGCAGCACTTCGTCATGCTGCAGCGCAACCTCGTCTACACCGGCGTCACCCGCGGCAAACAGCTCGTCGTGCTGGTCGGCGAGATGCGCGCCCTCGCCCTCGCCGTGCGCGGCCGCGAGGCGCCGCGTCGCCACTCACGCCTGCTGGCGCTGCTGGCCGAGAAGGTGGGCTAGCGAACGACCTAGCCGTCGTCGGTGGAGTCCGATAGAAGGGAAGAACCGGATGGCGAGCTCCGGTTCCGAAGCGAGTACCGACCTCGCTCCCGGTCCGCCCTTCCCGGGTAGGCGGCGATCCAAGGCCTGGTGGCTGGGCGGAGACGATGCGCGGTGCCACGAATGCGGTGCCACGGACCGGATGACTGGGAAACCCCCACCCAGCCTCCCCCTGAAGGGGGAGGGGTCGGGAGGTGCCCTCGCAGCGGGTATCGTCCCCCCATGGCCCTCCGCCCCCTGACCGCCGGACCCTCGCTGCGGTTCGTTGCCGTCTTGGCTGCCCTGATCGCGCTGCTGCCGGCACTCGCCGCCGCCCAGCAGGCCCGTCTGGCCGGCACCGTCTACGACCTCGAGGGCGCGGTGGCGGGGGCGGTGGTGCGGCTGGTCGACGCTGGCGGCGGGCGCAGCGAGGCCACCACCGACGGGGCGGGGGCGTACCTGCTGGCAGGGCTCGGGTCGGGTCGCCAAGCGATCGAGGTCACCAAAGCCGGCTATCAGCCGTCGGTCGGCGAGGTGGTGCTCGCCGAGGGCGAGGCTCCGACCCGCCTCGACGTCGAGCTGCGGCGGCTCGACGAGCGCGTCCCTGGCGGACCGGCGAGCGGCGTCGACGCGACGCTGGCGGCGGCGGTGCGTCGCTGGCTCGAGCTCGGCAACCGGCTGCTGGAGCAGGGGCGTGGCGAGGCGGCGCAGGCCGAGTTCGAGAAGGCTCTGCCCTGGCTCGATCCGGCGGGCGCCGCCGAGGCCCACCGGGCGCTGGCCCGCTGCCGCTACCTCGCCGAGGACGTCGAAGGAACGGTCGGGCAGCTCGAGCAGGCCGTCGGCGCCGAGGTCCGCGCCGGGCTGGAGGCTGGCGAGCTCGGCCAGAGCTCCTCCTACCAGCTCCTGCGCACCCTGCTCGAGCAGCTCGGCCGCACCGACGAGCTCGAGCAGCGCGTCGAGGCCGCCACCCGCGACGCCTCGGATGCGCTCGCAGCGGCTGCCCCACCCGCGCCGCGAGCGCCGTCCAGGGAGCCGGAGGCGCCGGTACGGCTCACGCGCGACGCCACCGGGCGTCTCCGTGTCGCCATACCCTCCGGCACCACGGCTCCCGACGTCGCCGAGCTGCGCCGCCGCCTCGGCGACGCCCACTTCGCGGCCGAGAGCTCGCCGCGCGGCGCGAGGGGAGGCGCACTGGACCTCAGTGACGAGAGCCTCGCGCTGTTCGTGCCCGCGGTCTATGGCGAGGAGGGTGCGGCGCGGCGACAGGACGAGCCCTGGGGGCTGCTGGTGTGGGTCAGCCCGACGCCAGGCGGCATGCTGCCGGCCGATCCGGCGCTCGAGGAGCTGCTGGCGCAGCGCAGGGTTCTCTGGGTCGGCGCCGAGCGCAGCGGCAACCGGCGTCCGTCGTGGCAGCGCGCCGCGCTCGCCCTGGTCGCGGCCGACGTCGTCCTGGCGCACTACGACGTCGATCCCGAGCGCGTCTGGGTGGGCGGCTACTCGGGCGGCGGCCGCATGGCCTCGGCGCTGGTCTGGCGCTGGCCGGAGCGCTTCCGGGGCGGCATCTTCTGGTTCGGCGCCGATTTCTTCGCCGACCTGCCGGTGCCGTTCCGCCCCGGCGCACGCTGGACGGCACGCTTCCCGTCGCCCGGCCGCGACGAGCAGCGCCTGCTGCGGCAGCGGCGCTTCGTCTACGTCACCGGCGAGCGCGACTTCAACCGCAGCGAGACCCTGGTGGTCTCGCAGGCGGCTCGCGAGCGCGGCTACGAGGGCGTCACCTACCTGCAGGTCCCCGGCGCCGACCACTACCTCGGGCTCGACGCGGAGTGGCTGGGCCGGGCCCTCGAGGCGGTGGAGTAGCTGCGCCAGGGCGCACGACGTTGGAAGAGCCGAGCCCGCTCTCCGGTTCTCATCCTTTCGGCGGCAACCGCCCGCCGGCTCCGCGCGTACCTCGCAGTGGAGCTCTGCCGGAGGGCAACGGTCATTTCCCACGTCAGCAAATCGAGTCTCGTCTCCGCTCTCGCCCTGGTCGCGGCCCTGGCTGGCTGTGCCACGGTCAAGGATGTCGGCCTGCGGCCGCTCTACGTCGAGTCCGATCTCGACGGCACCTTCGAGGTGCGTCTCGACGTGGCCTACCGCAGCGATCCCGAGGCGCACCCGCAGAAGCACCGGCTCGACCTCTTCCTGCCGCACCGGGCGGGATTCCCGCTGCTCGCCTTCGTGCACGGCGGCTCGTTCGAGAACGGCGACAAGGGCGTCTCGCTCGCGGGCCTGGACATCTACGGCAACATCGGCCGCTTCTACGCCGCCCGCGGCGTCGGCGTGGCGCTGATCAACTACCGCCTGCAGCCGGAGGTGCACTGGCCGAGCCAGGTCGACGACGTGGCGCGTGCCGTGGCCTGGCTGGCGCGCCACCAGGAGGAGCTGGGCGGTGACGGCCGGCTCTTCCTCTCCGGGCACTCCGCCGGCGCCTGGCTGGTGTCACGGGTGGCGCTCGATCGCGACCTGCTCGAGCGCCCGGGCGTCGATCTGGCGGGGGTCGCCGGCGTCATCAGCGTCAGCGGCTCCGGCTTCGACATGACCGACGAGCAGACCTGGGAGATGCTCGGCGGCCCGTTCAGCGAGGCGGAGTGGGCCGAGCGCTTCGATCCGGGCCGCGAGTGGGACGCCGAGGGGTGGAAGTCCGCCGCCTCGATCGTGCCGCTGGTGCGGCCCGAGGCGCCTCCCTTCCTGATCGTCTGCACCAGCCGCGAGCTCGAGGCGCTGCAGCGCCAGAACCGGCTCTTCCACCGCGCTCTCGGCGAGGCCGGGGTGCCCAGTCACTTCGAGGTCGTCGGCACCGACAGTCACCGCCGCATGGCGCTGGCGATGAGCCACCCCGACCGCCTGTTGCCTCAGCTGGTGCTCGACTTCGTGAGCGGCGGCGCGGCGGAGCTGGCGGCGGCGTGGAGCGCGCGGGCCGAGCCCGGCGACGAGGGACGCGCGGCGTTGGCTCGAGCGACTCGCGGGGACCGGTTCGAGCCGGATCCCTTCGAGCCGGACGACCTGGTCGGTCCACCGGCTGCGGCGGCGGGCTCCCGGTGGCTCTCAGAGCAGAGCTACGGTGCGCTCGACGGTCCAGTAGGCGGCGATCAGGCCGATGGCGTGGATTGGCAGCCGCCGCACGAAGAGCGGTAGCCGGGTGAGGCGCTCGCCGAGCAGCGCCAGGGCGAGCAGGATCACCGCCACCACCAGCAGCTGACCGATCTCGACTCCGAGGTTGAACAGGAACAGGCTGAGGGCGATGGCGCCCTTGGGCAGCCCGATCTCGGCCAGGGCGCCGGCGAAGCCGAAGCCGTGCAGCAGGCCGAAGCAGAAGGCGAACAGCCACGGCCGGTCGCGGGTCAGCGCCGAGCGCCGCTCCTCCGGGTGCAGCAGCTCGACCGCCAGGAAGAGGATGCTGAGCGCGATCGTCGCCTCCACCGGCCCCGACGACAGCCGCACCAGCTCCAGGGTGGAGAGCGCCAGGGTGATCGAGTGGGCCACGGTGAAGGCGGTGATCGTCTGCACCAGGCGCCACGGCGAGCGCACGAAGAAGAGCAGCCCGATGACGAACAGGATGTGGTCGAAGCCGAACAGCAGGTGCTCGACGCCGAGCACCAGGTAGGCCGGCACCGCGGCGCCGCTGGCGCCGCCCAGAGGCGTCGAGGGCGCGGCGGGCTTGAGCAGGTGGCGCTGCGATTCACCGTCCAGCCGCTCGACGTGCACCATGACGTCGGTGATGGTGCGCTCGAGGCCGTCGATGCGCAGGGTGCGCGCGGCGAGACCCGGGCCCGGGGTGCCTTCTGGGGTGTCGCCGGACGCATCGCCGGACGCGTCGCCGGCGGCTGCGTCGGCCCCGGCGCCGGAGCAGTCGAGCGTGGTGCGGTGCACCACCGCGCTGCCGACGCCGCTGGTGATCTCCGGCGCCTCACTGGCGACCTCCACGCACGGCGGCTCGAGCAGCGGCTCGAGGCGCAGGATGCGCCCCTCGAGCAGCGGCTGCTTCCACAGCATCTCGAAGCGCTCCGGCGCCGTCTCGCGCAGCTCGAGGTAGGCCGGACGCACCTCGTGGGCGGCGAGGGGAGAGGCGGCGAGAAGCAGGATGGCGAACGGCAGCAGGAGCGGGGGCCGTCCGCCCAGCCACTTCCGAGGTGTCACGGCGCCCGGCCTCCCGCCGCCGCGGCTGCACCGTCGCCCCCGTCGTCGCGGACGGCCTCCGAGTCGTCTCCCGGATCCACCAACGGCTCGATCTCCACCTCGTAGCGGGCGCGCAGATCGCGGTAGGCCTGCTCGTTGGCCTCGCGCCGGCGCTCGCGGCGCCACTCCTCGAGCACCTGGGCCCGCACCTCCTCGAAGCCACGCTGACGCGGCGGCGAGGTCGCCACCACCTGGACCAGGTGCAGGCCGAGGGCCGAGCGCACCGGACCGAACCACTCCGCGTCCGCGCCTTCTCCTGAGGTCGCCAGCGCGTCGGCGAAGCGCCGGCCGAACAGCTCGCCGACGTCCTGCGCGGTGCGCTCGGCGTACTCGCGCTGCAGCATGAAGGGATCGCCCAGCGAGCGCCACGCAGGTGGCGATGCCGAACGCAGCCGCTCCAGGACCCCCGTCGCGTCGGCCTGCGCCTGCTGCTCGCCGCGCCGGTCGACGCTGAAGTAGACGTGACGGAACGACCAGCGCGGCGGCTCCGCCCAGCGCTCGGCGCGCCCCTCGAACCAGCGCCGGAGCGCCGCCTCGTCCGGGTCCTCCAGCCGCGTCGTGTCGTCGAGCAGGAAGCCCATCTTCTGCGCCAGGCGGCGGCGAATGATCGTGTCGTCCTGGTCGAGCCCGAGGCGCAGCGCCTCGCGGAAGAGCACCTCCTCGCGCACCGTCGCCTCGACCAGTCCTGCCAGCTCCTCCGGCGTCGGCGCACGGCCCGACTGCGCCTCCCACAAGCCCGCCAGCCGCGCCATCTCCGCCCGCGAGACGACGATGTCGCGGTCGACCTCGCCACCGCCGCGCCAGGCGTCGAGCGCGAACAACCCGGCGCCGATCAGCAGGAAGACGACGAAGGGGTCACGGAGGAGGCGGAAGCGGCGCTTTCGGGGCGTGGAGTTCTGTTCTGGCGACGTTTCGCTGGTCATCGTGATACTCGTCTCGGGCGCGTTTCGAGAGGAGGGAGTCTACCGGCGCTCGTCCTGGCCGCTCCGATAGGCTCGAGAGGGGGCGCCGGACCGGAGGCAGCGGATCGCCGAACCGGGGCTGAGGCGTCGCAACGACTGCAGCCGAGGAGACGAGATGCACCGTACGAAGAGATTCGTGGGCGCGGCTCTAGTCGCCGCCGCGCACGCCCACAGCCCGCTCTTGGCCGAGAGCTCCGACGAGATCGTCTCGCGCCTCGTCGAGAGCACGGCTGCGATGCAGACTCTCGAGTCCCGGACCTTCTACACAGGAGCGCTGCAGTGGTACTTCCAGGCGTCCTCCCTGGGTTCCCTGTCAATGAGGGGCCACGATTCGACTCTCTTCGGTGGCACGGTGACCAGCGTCACCGGTTGCTTCTACAACGAGTCAGCCTTCCAGCGGCGCTTCGAGGCGTCGATGTCGGTGCGGCAGGACGGCCGGACGATCGAGTCGATCCCCTTCGGCCGCTTCTTCCCGTCGCAGCAGTTCACCTGCCACACCCTCACCGGCTTCGACGCCGATCTCGAGCCGGGCGACTTCGAGATCGTCGTCTCGTACGACCGCGGCAACGGTGACAACTTCTGGGCGGGACTCGGCGCGACGACTGGCGGCCAGACGTTCGATGTGCAGATCGGATCCCAGAGACCCCCTAGCGTCGACGGCCCGCAGGGTCCGCAGCCGATTCGCGGTATCGGCATCCGCTACTCGCTGCTCACCAACGACGCGCCGCCGCCGCCCGAGCCCGACTTCGAGTTCACCACCTCGGGGTTGATGGTCAGCTTCGACAACACCACTCCCGGAGCGGCGGCCTTCGCCTGGGACTTCGGCGACGGCGGCACCAGCGCCCTGGCGAATCCCGTCCACACCTACGGTGCGGCGGGCAGCTACGACGTCACGCTGACCGCGACCACTGCGGCCGGATCCGGTTCGATCACCAAGACCGTCACGGTTCAGGGGCCGCCGCCTCCGGTGGCCGACTTCTCCTACTCGGCGAGCGGTCTCTCCGTTGCGTTCATCGACCAGAGCCTAGTCGAGGGTGCCCCGGCCTACCTGTGGGAGTTCGGCGACGGCTCGACCAGCTCGTCCTTCCAGCCGACTCACGAATACGCTGAACCGGGCAGCTACGAGGTCGTCCTGACCGTGTCGAACTCCACCGGCAGCGATTCGATCAGCCGTACCGTGACGGTGGCGACGCCTCCTGGGACCCTCAGCTTCGGGCCCCTGGTCTCGCTCCGGAATTCACGCTTTGAGGTGTCGGTGACCTACCGCACCGCCACGGGCGCCGTCCGCCAAGCCCAGGGGGCGGCGTACGAGGATGCATCCTCCTTCTGGCACTTCTTCGGCGAGGAGAACATCGAGGTGTTCGTCAAGGTGCTCGACGGTTGCGTTCTGAACGGGCACTTCTGGGTCTTCGCCGCGGGTGCGACCGACGTCGGCGCCACCATCGACGTGCTCGACACCACGAACGATCGGAGCTGGACCTACTCCAACCCCGATGGCAGCACCTTCGCGACGGTCACCGACACGGCGGCGCTTCCCTGTGTGACGCCCTGAACCGACGCGCCTTCGCATTGTCACCGGCACCGGATCCGTCGCGTTGGCGGCTGTCGCTGCGGCGCAGCCTAACGGGGAGGTCGAAACCACACTCCGAGCCCTCAGCATTCGGAGCGAGCCTGCCCACTCTCGGCCCGGTGCAGCTCGTCGCCGCCGGCGAGGGACTCTTCCTGCACTCGGGCACCGCCGGAGCCTGGTGGATCCCCTGGGAGAAGCTCGAGGCACACGCCTGGCGCGAGGTCACCGAGGGCATCACGCTGGACGGCGTACCGCTGGAGCGGTCTGGCGAGAGCGAGGAGGCCTCGCGCGGCCGCTGACCGGCCGTGTCCGAGGCATTGCGAGGGGTGCTGGACCGCGCGCCTGAAGGGCGTCAGTCCAGTGCGAGGAAGGAAGCCTCGGGGTTCTCTGCGAAGAGCAGGATCTCCGGATGTCGGGTTCGGAGCAGGTTTGCGATGTCGGCCGTGGAGCAGTTTCCGCGGCGAATCCAGACGACCTTCGGCGGATGACCGACCACGAAGCTCAACTGATGGAAGTCGGCGTCTTTGGAAACGATGGTGAAGCCGCCGACCTTGGCGAAGCGCCACACCTCCAGGTCATCCGCTCTGGCCAGACCGGCTTCGCGGACGTGGGTCGATCCAGGGTAGAGCTCGACGAGCGCCGCGATGAGCCGAGGGGACAGGTTCTGGTCGAGGAGGAGCTTCAACCCGCCGGAACCGTGACGAACCTCCGCTCTCTGTCCGCCGCGAAAGCAAGGCAGGCGCGGAGGTCTTCGCTGGTCAGGTCCGGAAAGTCTCGCAGGATCTCTTCCTCGGACATCCCGGACGCCAGATACTCGAGGACGTCGTACACCGTGATGCGCAGGCCGCGGACGCAGGGCTTGCCGCCGCGCTTACCGGGCTCGATCGTGATGATCTCGGAGTAGCTCACGGTTGCAGAGTACTCACGGTCTCCGGCCATCGTCAAACGACGGAGGTCGAAGCTCAGAGGTTCGGAGGGAGGAGTCGAGCGGAGCACCTCTCAGTCCCCTGTCACCACCAGCTCCACTCTCCGCGGCAGCAAGGCGATCTTCGGCAGCAGCGCGGCGGCGTATCCGGCCCCCTCGTTCGACCACTCGGCCTGCGGCACGTAGCGCACCTTCGACGACTCCTCGGCCAGCGCGGTGTCGGCGAGGTGCCAGCGGCCGCCTTGCCACACCTCGGCCCAGGCGTGGCCGAGGGTCGCGAAACGCGGCGCGTCGGATGGCAGCTCGTCGAGCACCGCTGCACCGTCGACCAGCACCCAGCCGGTCACGACCCGCGCGGGGAAGCCCCGGGCCCTCGCCAGGGCGGCGGTGACCACCGCGTGCTCGGTGCAGTCGCCGCCGCCGGCGCGCACCGCCTGCGAGGCGATCAGCAGGCCGTGACGGCTGGTCTTCTCGGGCAGCAGCGCGTCGACCTCCTGCTGAAGTCTGGCGACGAGTGCCGCCGGGGTCGAGATCGATAGGTCGAAGTCCATCGCGGCGGCCGACGCCAGCTCCGGCTGGTCGAAGTCGACCACCCAGGTGGCCTGCAGGTGGCGCTCGACCGGCTCATCGGGCAGGAAGGGGTCGATAGGAAGGGTGAGGGCGACGAGCTCCTCGCCGAGAATCCGTGCGCCCGGGATGTCGAAGGAACGTGCGAAGCGCTCGGCGTCGGCGACGTGGAAGCGCAGCTCGACCCCTTGCGGTCGCGCGAGGTCGACCGCGCCCTGCGCCGAGGTCTCGATGACGTGCAGGGAGAGGCTCACCTGCGCGCCAGCCGCCAGGGCCGCCGGCGGCGCCAGCGCCAGCAGCAGGGTCGCGAGCGGGCTGAGGCCCCGGTGGCCCCGGTGCCTCGTCACCGGCCTTCTGCCGCGTCGGCGGCCGCGCGCGCCGCGCGGCTCGCCTCGAGGGCCGCGTCGAGCTCCGCCTGCCCCTGATGCAGCACGCGCTCGATGAGCATCGCTCCGTCGACTGCTTCCATCCGCACCGGGTTGCCGAACTCGTCGGTGGTCACCTGGACCTCGATCCCCGACAGATCGAGCACGAAGGAGCGCTCGCCGTCGGCCGGCCGGATCGCCACCTCGGTGGGGGCCGTGGGGTCTGCGTCGGGCTGCCATTGGCGCAGCACCACGGGCTGGCGATCGGCCCGGGGCTTGTCCAGGAGGTCGCGCGCCGCCAGCAGGATGGCGAACTCTCCGGTCAGCGCTCCGCTGGGGGCGCTGGGGGCGATCGAGGCCTGCAGCTCCTTGCCCTGGAAGGTCCCCTCGACCCGCCAGCGATCGGCCTCGAGAGGTAGCAGCGAGAGGTTCATGGTGATCTCGCCGTTCTCCGCTTCAACCGTCGTGCGGTTGATCACCAGGCCGTCGGGCCCGGCCCACTCGGAGGTCGCCGAGTCGGTCGCCGAAAGCGTCGTCTCGTCGACCGGGATCGCCATCGCCTGGCGGGTGAAGTACTGGAAGTCCCCCTCGTCGTCGACGTCGATCGTGGTCTCCGAGTAGCCGACCCGCAGCCCCTGCATGGTGACCAGGCTGACCTCCCGGAAGAGCGGCTGCGACGGCGCGCCGCGGGTCCGGACGAGAGAGCCCAGGAGGGTCTCAACCACCGCCACGAAGGTCTCCCGGTAGCCCAGCTCGCCGTGCGAGCACACCACTCCGAGCTCCTGCGGTCCCGCGGTCGCCAGCTTGAGGGCGCCGACCTGCGGGCTCTCCTCCGCACCGGCGGTGTACCACCACTCGGCGGCGAGGTACGGCACCCCGGCGGCCAGTCCGCCTCCCATCGCCTGGATCTGGCGCCAGAGGACCCCACCGAACGGTTCGGCGAGCAGAGTCACGAAGCGGTCGCCGAGCTCCTGAAGCAGCGCCGCGACGTTCATCTCGTTGTCGTAGACGTAGCATTCGATCGGGAACTCACTGTCGACGCCGAGCTGCACGTAGTCGTAGCCGTCGTAGCTCTCGCGGCCGAGCACCTTGGCTGGCGCGGTCAGCTTCACCATTCCGTCGAGCAGCTCGAAGCCCTGCGGCTCCGACAGCTCGCCCTCACGCGCCAGGGCCTCGACCAGGAAGGCCGGCAACTCCTCGCCCTCCGGCTCGGGCTGCGTTGCGCTGAGCGGTGCCGTCAGGGCGATCGCGCCGAGCAGGAACGAGAGCGGACCTCGCGGCTGAGCCCGCAGCCAGCGACCGTGTCGCATGTCCTCACCTCCAGTCATTCGAGCAGGCAAGCACCCACTTTACCCGCCCGAGTCACGGCAGACGTTCGTGGACGTGCTCGCGGTGGCTTGGGCCCTGGCGCTCTCTGGTTCATCATTCGAGGGTCCCGCTGATTCTCGTCGAGGTATCGCCATGGAGCTCCGCCCGCTGCCTCTCTCGTTTGGCTCTCCGCCGGGCGTGGCCCCGTGGGCATTCCCATGGGCACTGCTCGCCGCCATGCTGGTGTCGAGCCCGGCCACCGCGGCGGGCACCGCCGCCAACGCAGAGGTCACCTGGGCGCGCGACGTCGCGCCGCTGATCCAGGCGAAGTGCCAGGAGTGCCACCGGCCGAAGGGGCTGGCGCCGTTCAGCCTGGTCGAGTACGAGCAGGTGCGGGCCTGGTCGCGGTCGATCCGCCGCGAGGTCGGCCGCGGCACCATGCCGCCGTGGGGCCTGGACCCGGAGGTCGGCGAGTGGGCGAACGATCCCACCTTCACGCCCGAGGAGCGTCGTCGCCTCTTCGCCTGGCTCGAGGGCGGCATGCCGTTCGGCGACGAGGCCGATCTGCCGCCGCCGCGCGAGTTCCACGACGAGTGGTCGATCGGCAAGCCCGACATGGTCTTCGAGATGCCGCGCGAGGTGACGGTGCCGGCCGAGGGAGTCGTCGCCTACCAGCACTTCGTCACCGAGCTCGGGCTGGACGAAGACCTCTGGGTGCAGGCGGCGGAGGTGATCCCGGGCAACCGTCAGGTGGTGCACCACGTGATCGTCTTCCTGCAGCCGCCGGGCGGCAGGTCCTCCGGCGACGGCTTCACCAACACCATGCTCGACGTCTATGCGCCGGGCTCGCCGCCGGGGATCACCCCGCCGGGAGTGGCGCGCAAGATCCCGGCCGGCTCGAAGCTGCTGTGGCAGGTCCACTACACGCCGACCGGCGAGGAGCAGCGCGACCGCTCGAAGTTCGGCATCGTGCTCGCCGACGAGCCGCCGCGCCAGATCCTGCGCACCGCGACGGTGGTCGACACCGACTTCGAGATCCCGCCGTACGCCAGCGACCACCGGGTCGAGGCCGAAGCGACGATCCCGCGCGACGCGACGATCTACTCGTTCACGCCCCACATGCACTACCGCGGCAAGTCGATGGACTTCCTCCTGGTCTACCCCGACGGCCGCGAGGAGCTGGTCTGCTCGATCCCCGACTACGACTTCGACTGGCAGCTCGACTACCGGCTGAAGACGCCGCTCGAGGTGCCGGGCGGCACCCGGCTGCGGGTGGTGGCGCACTTCGACAACTCGCGCGACAACCCCGACAACCCCGATCCGAGCCAGAGCGTGCGCTGGGGCGAGCAGACCTGGGAGGAGATGATGATGGGCGGCATCTTCCTCTCCTGGGCCGAGGACGGCGAAGCGCCGGCGGCCGGCGATTGAAACCTGCGGCCCTCGCGCCCGTGACGCGGCGGTGACGTAGCGGCCCGTCTCGCTGCGTAGGGTGTGACTTGGCGGCTGCCGAGGCGGTCGCTCTCACCCTCACCGCAGCCGAGGAGAGACGATGGCCGCCGAACAGACCCCCGGGCTCGTCCACTACCTGCCGATAGCCAGCACGGTGCTGTCGGCGATCTTCTGCAGCGTGCTGCTGCGCCGCTGGCTGGTGCGCCGCTCGGGCGCTCACCTGCTCTGGTGGGGGATCGGGATCTTCTTCTACGGCCTGGGAACCGGGCTCGAGAGCGCCATCACGCTGTTCGGCAACACCGCCTGGCTGACCAAGACCTGGTACGTCGCCGGCGCGCTGCTCGGCGGCTATCCGCTGGCTCAGGGCACCGTCTTCCTGCTGCTCCGGTGGCGCACGGCGTGGATCCTCACCGCCATCACGCTGCCGTTCCTCGCCGTAGCTGCCACGTTCGTGTTGCTCTCGCCCGTCGATCTGGCGCAGCTCGAGGCGCACCGCCCGAGCGGCAGCGTGCTGGTGTGGAGCTGGGTGCGGCTGCTGACGCCGTTCATCAACCTCTACGCAGTGGTCTTCCTGATCGGCGGCGCCATCCTCAGCTCGATCCGCTACGCCCGTGGCCGCACCGCCGCACACCGTGCCCGGGCGCTCGGCAACGCCTCGATCGCCTTCGGCGCCATCCTGCCCGGCATCGGCGGCAGCATGGCCAAGGCCGGCCTCGTCGAGGCGCTCTACGTCGGCGAGCTGATCGGTCTGCTGTTCATCTGGGCCGGCTTCGCGCTCTGCGTGCGGGCGCCGATGGGCGCCGGAGCTTCCGCCGACGCCGAGGCGCGCCGGACGGCGGACGATCCCGCTCCCGCCGCCGCCTGACCAGGTCCTCGGCGGCCGGGTTTCTCGAACCGTCCGTGTTCCACTCCTCCCTTCCCGCTGTCTCAACGGGCGCAGGGGAGCGGGCGCCTTCCTGACCCCTCTCGGGAGCGCCTCCCCCTGCGACCCGTCGTCTCGCCGCCGAGCTCCTCGGCCGTGGGGACGCTCGGGGATAGAACACGGAGGCGGGAGTGGCCGCAGCGCAGGTGGGACGCCGGGGAGACCGGGGTCCCGGATCGATCGTCAGTGCAGCACGCCGCGCGGTGCGGTGGGGGAGGGGTGCGCCGGCCGCGGCGCTCCTCCTGGTGGCGGCACAGATCGCCCTGCCGCCGGGCGCCGCCGCCGCCGAGGTGCGGGTGTCGCACGCCAACGGCCGTGCCGTCTATCTCGACGGCGGACGAGCCGAGGGCCTGGCCGTCGGCGACCGCATCGACGTGCTGCGCGAGGGCCGCGCGGTCGCCCTGCTCGAGGTGGTGCATCTCACCGAGCACTCGGCCTTCTGCCAGCTGGTCCACGGCTTCAGCGAGGTCGCGGCGGGCGACCTGGCGTTCCCCTCGTCGCTCGACGAGGTGACGGTGACCGGTAGCGCCGAGCCGCTGCCGCCACCCGAGACGCCGGCCAACCTGCCTCGCCTGGTCGAGCGGCGCCGACGCGAGTCGGTGGTGCACCTGCCTTCGGTCACCGGCAGCGCCTTCTTCCGCCACCAGGTGCGCACCACGTCGGTAGCCGGCGACGGCTCCCAGCGCCAGTGGCAGGACTCGACGGCGCGGGTCAGCGTGCGCGGCCGCAACCTCGGCGGCATGCCGGTCTCGCTGCGGGTGCGCGGCCGGGCGCGCACCCGTCAGCGCGACTTCGGCGCCGACCCCGGCGGCGACCAGCGGATCTACGAGCTCTCGGTCGGCTACGAGCCGCAGGACCACCGCTCGTGGTGGCAGGTCGGCCGCCTCGGCTCACGCCAGGAGACCGGCGTCGGCTTCCTCGACGGCGCCGCCGGTCAGTGGGGCTTCGGCGGCAACTGGGGCGTCGGCGGCTTCGCCGGCGTCGACGCCGAGGTCGACGACGACCTGTTCTCGTCCGAGGGCACCAAGGCGGGGGCCTTCATCAGCTGGGCGACGCCGCGCGGCCAACGCCGTTACGGCGAGTTCCTGCTCTCGGCGATCGGCGAGTACGCCGCCGGCGAGGTGAGCCGCGAGTACGTCTACCTGCAGTCGCGGGTCGGGCGTCGCGGTCGCTGGTCGATCTACCAGCAGGCCGAGGTCGACTTCCACCGCGACTGGCGCGCCGAAGTCGCCGAGGCGAGCTCGCAGCTCTCCAACCTGTCGCTCTCCGGCTCCTTCGAGGTCAGCGAGCGGGTGCGCATGACCCTCTCGTACGACCTGCGCCGGCGATTCCGCGACTACGAGACCCGTGACATCCCGGAGGAGCGCTTCGACGACCTGCTGCGCGAAGGCGCTCGGGCGACGCTCTTCTACCGCGGCGACGGCGGCCTGGCGCTGTCGTTCGGGGTCGGCTCGCGGGGAGGGGACGGCGACGTCGCCTCGCTCACCTCTTACACCGCCTCGGCCAGTCACGGCGACCTCTTCGGCACCAGGGTCTTCGGCGGCGTCGACCTGTCGGCGTTCTCCGGCGATCAGGCCGAGGGCTACCTGGTGACGGTGCGCGCCCGCCGCGGACTGGGGCGGGGCCGCGACGTCGGCATCACGCTGGGCGACTCGCGTTCCTCGAGCCTGTTCTCCGAGCAGGACCTGGCGCTGCGCTGGGTGCGCGTCGACGGCAGCGTGCAGCTGCCGCGCGATCTCTACCTGACCCTTGAGCTGGAGTTCGGTCTCGGCGCCGAGTCCGAGGACCGCCAGATGCTGCAGCTCGGATACCGCTTCTGACACCCATCGAAGAACCACGAGATGAAGCCCACCGGAGGTGACCGATGAACCGACCGAGCCATGAGACGACGCACCAGGCGAGCGGCGAGACGACCCGCGAGCTGTCGACTGGGCCGGCGCCGCCGACCGATCGTCGACAACGACTCCTCGCGGCCGCGCTCACCACCTTCGCGGTGACGGCCACCTTCGCCGCCGCCTTCTGGTTCGGCTCGGTGGTGCCCGGCGACGGAGCGGGCGTCGACGTCGGCGCCGCCGCCGCCGCGTCGCAGAGCCGCGCCTCGAACGCCCAGGCGATGACGCGACCGGGCCCGGCCGCGGTCGCGGCACACGCCGGTGGCGGTCTCGACCCGCAGCAGAGCCGCCAGATCGCCGCGCTCGAGCAGGCGGTGCAGGCGGATCCAGCCGACCTCGCGCCGCGCCGGCGGCTGGCGCGCGCCCTGGTCGAGGCGGAGCAGTACATGCCCGCCTACCAGCAGGCCAGCGAGCTGCTGCGCTCGCATCCCGACGATGCCGAGGCGCTCTACGTGCTCGGTGCGGTGCGCCTGCGCATGGGGCGCACCCGCGATGCACTCACCGATCTCTCGCGCGCCATCGCCTCCGATCCTGAGCACGTCGACGCGCTGCTCGCCTACGGCCTGGCCCAGCTGCGCATCGGCGACAGCGGTGGGGCGGTCGCCACCTGGAGCCGCGGTCTCGCCGCCGCCGGCGGCGAGCATCCCGAGCTGCAGCGGCTGCTCGCGGTGTCGCGCGCGGCGCGGGCGGAGAAGCAGCGCCAGCAGGCTGCTGGCGGCGGCGCCGGCAGCTCCGGTGGCTCGGCCGCTTCCGGTCGGAGCGAGCACGGCGGTGGCAGCGGTCGCGGTGGTCTGAGCGCCTGGACCGCCTACGAGAGCTCTGCGCCGAGGGAGCGGGGCGAGGGTTGAGGCGGCTGCTGGCGGTGCTGTCGCGCCTCGTTGGGGGCTCGGTGGGGGCGGCCTGCTCGGCCCTCCTGGCCGTGCTCTGCCTGGGCGCGGCCCCAGCCGCCGCCCAGCAGCCGACCCAGAACCCGCACGGCGACGTGCAGCTCGACTGCGCCAGCTGCCACACCGCCAGCGGCTGGAAGCCGCTGCGCGACCCACTGAGGTTCGACCACGACGACACCGGCTTCGAGCTGCGTGACGGCCATCGTGGCCTGGCCTGCGCCGACTGCCACGAAGCGCTGGACTTCGCTCCCCCGGAGACCGGGCCGCGCGCCTGCGACGCCTGCCACCGCGCCGACTTCGACGCCACCATCGACCCCGACCACCGTCAGGCCGGATTCCCCGTCACCTGCTCCTCCTGCCACTCTCTGCGCGGCTGGCAGCCGGCGCGCGAGTTCGACCACGCGGCGACCGGATTCCTGCTCGACGGCGGTCACCGCGGCGTCGAGTGCATCAGCTGCCACCAGACGACCTTTGCCGGCACTCCCGCGAGCTGCTTCTCCTGTCACGAGCCCGACTACTCCGGCGCGGTCGACCCCAATCACGTGCAGGCCGGTTTCGAGACCACCTGCGAGTCGTGCCACACCACCCAGGCCTGGCAGCCCGCCGCCTTCGATCACGGCCGCACCGCCTTTCCGCTCACCGGCGGCCATCGCAATGTCGACTGCTCGTCGTGCCACCAGGAGGGCTACAGCGGCACGCCGACCGAGTGCTACGCCTGCCACGACGCCGACTTCGGCGCCACGGTGGACCCCAACCACGTGCAGGCCGGCTTCGAGACCACCTGCGAGTCGTGCCACACCACCCAGGCCTGGGAGCCGGCGACCTTCGACCACAACCTGACGGCGTTCGCGCTCACCGGCGGTCACCGGGGCGTCGACTGCGTCGCCTGCCACCAGGACGGCTACAGCGGCACCCCGGTCGACTGCTACTCCTGCCACGAAGCCGACTTCGCCGGCGTCGCCGATCCCGACCACGTCGCCGCCGGCTTCGACACCAGCTGCGAGTCGTGTCACACCACCCAGGCGTGGCAGCCGGCGACGTTCGACCACAGCTCGACGGCGTTCCAGCTCACCGGAGGTCACCAGGGACTCGAGTGCGCCGCCTGCCACGCCGACGGCTACGACGACACGCCGGCGGAGTGCTACGCCTGTCACGAGGCGGACTTCGGCGCCACGGTGGATCCGAACCACGTGCAGGCCGGCTTCGAGCTCGCCTGCGAGTCGTGCCACACGACGCAGGCGTGGGAGCCGGCCACCTTCGAGCACGATCTCACCGGCTTCACCCTCGACGGCGGCCACCAGGGCCTCGACTGCGTCTCCTGCCACCAGGACGGCTATGAAGGCACGCCCAGCGAGTGCTTCGCCTGCCACGAGCCCGACTTCGCCGCCACCGTCGATCCGAACCACGTCGCCGCCGGCTTCCCGACCGACTGCGAGTCGTGCCACACCACGCAGGCGTGGCAGCCGGCCACCTTCGACCACGACCTGACGGCGTTCGCGCTCACCGGCGGCCACCGCGACGTCGACTGCATCTCGTGTCATCAGGACGGCTACAGCGGCACGCCCAGCGAGTGTTTCGCCTGCCACGAGCCCGACTACCTCGGCACCACCGACCCCAACCACGCCCAGGCCGGGTTCGAGGTCACCTGCGAGTCGTGCCACACCACGCAGGCGTGGCAGCCGGCCACCTTCGACCACGACGCCTCGAGCTCGTTCCCGCTCACAGGTGAGCACCGCAGCGTCGACTGCGTCGCCTGCCACCAGGACGGCTACGACGGCACGCCGACGGAGTGCTTCGCCTGCCACGACGACGACTACGCCGCCGCGGCCGATCCCGAGCACGCCAGCGCCGGCTTCCCGACCAGCTGCGAGAGCTGTCACACGACCGGTGGCTGGACCCCGGCCGACTTCGAGCACGACGCGACGATGTTCCCGCTCACCGGCGCGCACCGGCAGACCGACTGCATCGCGTGCCACGACAGTGGCTACACCGGCACGCCGACCGAGTGCTTCGCCTGCCACGAGGCGGACTACTCGTCGGCCGCCGATCCCGAGCACGCCAGCGCCGGCTTCCCGACCAGCTGCGAGAGCTGCCACACGACCGTCGCCTGGGCGCCGGCCGACTTCGACCACGCGGCGACCTCGTTCCCGCTCACCGGCAGGCACCAGCAGGTCGACTGCGTCTCGTGCCATCAGGAGGGCTACGCCGGCACGCCGAGCGACTGCTTCTCCTGCCACCAGGCGGAGTGGAACCAGACCACCGATCCGGTGCACGCCGACGCCGGCTTCCCGACCAGCTGTGAGTCCTGCCACACCACCAGTGCCTGGCAGCCGGCGACCTTCGACCACGCCGCCACCGCCTTCCCGCTGCGCGGCGAGCACCGCTTCGTCGACTGCGCCGAGTGCCATGCCGACGGCTACTCCGGCACGCCGACCGACTGCTACTCGTGCCACCTCACCGACTACCAGACGGCCGACGATCCCGACCACCGCGACGCCGGTTTCCCGACCAGCTGTGAGAGCTGCCACGACGAGAGCGACTGGAACGACGCCAACTGGGACCACGACGCGCTCTACTTCCCGATCGACTCGGGAGAGCATCGCGGCGAGTGGAACCAGTGCCAGGACTGCCACGT
Source organism: Acidobacteriota bacterium (assembly GCA_003388555.1). Classification (GTDB taxonomy): domain Bacteria; phylum Acidobacteriota; class Thermoanaerobaculia; order Multivoradales; family Multivoraceae; genus QQVD01. The sequence continues at coordinate 21,106 of QQVD01000073.1, forward strand.
GACGCCGAGCAACTACCGCCACTTCGAGTGCATCCTCTGCCACGAGCACCGTCAGTCGGAGATGGACGACGAGCACGAGGACGTCGGCGGCTACCGCTTCGAGAGCCGCTCGTGCCTCTCCTGCCACCCGGACGGGGAGGAGTGACGGTGCGATCGGGCGGTTCGAGGGGGGGCTCGGCGCACCGCGTGGCGCTCGCCGGCGCCTACCTGCTGCTGGCCGCGACCTGGGCGGCGCTGGCGCTGCACGGCGCCGGCTACTACCTCACCGACTGGGGCGAGCGGGCGCGGCATCCCGGCTACTGGGACCTCAAGCCCGGCGGCCGCCTGGGCCTGCTCTACGGCTATATCGGCGCGGCGATGATGACGGTGCTGCTGGTCTACTCGCTGCGCAAGCGGGTCAAGGCCCTGCGCCGTCTCGGAACGCTCTCGAAGTGGCTCGACTGGCACATCCTGCTCGGGGTCTTCGGGCCGCTCTTCGTCGTGCTGCACTCCTCACTCAAGGTCGGCGGCCTGGTTTCGATCGCTTTCTGGTCGATGCTGACCGTGGCGCTCAGTGGCGTCTTCGGCCGCTTCCTCTACCTGCAGATCCCACGCTCGCGCAGCGGCCAGGCGCTGTCGCTGGACGAGATCGAGCAGCGTCGCGGCGAGCTGGAGGCCGAGCTGCGCGAGAACGCCGGCGAGCCCGCCGAGGCCGAGCGGTGGCTGGCCGGGCTCGACGACCTGGTCGAGCGCTCGGTGCGGCGCGAGGTGTCGCTGCCGCGGCTCGCGGTGTCGCTGCCGGTGCAGGTGGTGCGCTCGCGGCTCGCGGCGCGCCGCCTCACCCGCTCGTGGGACGTGGCTCCGGTGCTGCGCCGGCGGGTGGCGCGGTTGGCGGTGGCGCAGGTGGCCCTGCGCCGGCGCATGCTGCTGCTCGAGCGGCTGCAGCGCCTCTTCTTCTGCTGGCACGTCTTCCACAAACCGTTCGCGGTGATCCTCTACTGCCTGATGGTGGTGCACGTCGCCGTCGCCTGGGCCACCGGCTACCGCGGACCGCTGGGATGAACCGTGTGCGTGCGCAGTCCTTTGATGCCGGCTGGTTGCCGAGAGCGCTGGGAGCCCTCGCGATGACGGTGGCCTGCATGCTGACGCCGGAGCCGGCCTCGGCCCAGCTCTCGCCGGGCCCCCTCAGCGAGGCCCACGCCGGGCTCGAGGGCAGCCGCTCCTGCCTCGCCTGCCACTCCGGACGCCGCGGCGTCGATCCGGAGCTGTGCCTGGAGTGCCACGGCGCCCTCGAGGCCCGCATCCAGGCCGGACAGGGGCTGCATGCAGGCAGCGAGTTCGGCGCCTGTGAGCGTTGCCACATCGAGCACCAGGGACGCGACTTCGAGCTGGTCTGGTGGGGCGACGGCGGTCTCGACGGCTTCGATCACGAGCGGGTCGGCCACCGGCTCGACGGCGCCCACGCCGAGGCCGGGTGCCGCGACTGCCACCGACCCGGCCTGCTCTCTCTCGCCGGCGATCCGTCGGCGCTCGGCGTCGACCCCGAGAGCACCTTCCTCGGCCTCGACCGCTCCTGCTCCTCCTGCCACGCAGACCCGCACGCCGGTCAGTTCGCCGGACGCGACTGCGACGCCTGCCACGACAGCGACGGCTTCGAGGCGGCAACAGGCTTCCCCCACTCGCAGACCCGCTTCGCGCTGCTCGGCGAGCACGCCGACGCGCCTTGTGGGAGCTGCCACCCGCAGGCCTCCCGGACGGCGGACGATCGAGCTGCCGCGGCAACGCTGGTCGGCGGCGCCGAGCTCGCGGCGTCACGCTCGACGACCCGCTACGCCGGCGTCGACTTCGCCGACTGTTCTTCCTGCCACCGCGAGGATCCCCACCAGGGACGGCTCGGCGGGCGCTGCGCCAACTGCCACCAGCCTTCGGGTTGGAGCGACGGCGCCCGGAGCGGTTTCGAGCACTCGCGCACCGGCTTCGACCTGCGTGGCGCCCACCGCGAGGTGGCCTGCGAGAGCTGCCACGGCGACGGCCTGGCGCTGGCACGTCCGCCGTCGGGCGAGTGCACCGACTGCCATCTCGACGTGCACTTCGGCGCCTGGAGCCGCAGCGATGGGGCCTCCGCCGACTGTGGCGGATGCCACCGCGAGACCGGGTTCACCCCTTCGACTTACGACGTCGCGGCGCACGCCGGCAGCGCCTTTCCCCTCACCGGGCGGCACGCGGCGATCGCCTGCGAGCGCTGCCACGTGCCGGTGCCGCTCGCCCAGCTGGCCGGCGCGGCCGAACCGGCCGACCCGGCCGGCGATCTCGGCGCCCGCCGTCGCGCGCGGCCTCCGCACGCACCGCCGCCGCGCTTCGCTCCGCTCACCACACCGCCGAGCGAGAGCTGCACCTCGTGCCACACCGATCCGCACCGGGCGAGCTTCGCGGCGGTGGCGGAGGAGTGCGTCGACTGCCACGACACCAGCTCCTGGTCGAGCGTCGGCTTCTCCCACCGCGCCACCGGCTTCCTGCTCGAGCTCGGCCACCGCGGTGTCGGTTGCCGCGACTGCCACGACGTGGAGGGCTCGTCGCAGGACGACCGGAACGCCACCGTGGACCTGCTCTTCGACGTCGTTTCCACCGAATGCGCGGCCTGCCACGTCGATCCTCACGGCGGCCAGTTCGCGATCCCGTCCGCGGCCGAGAACGGCGTCGCGACCACCTGCGAGCGGTGCCATCCGCGGCCGCGATTCGCGCCGGCCGAGCTCGACCACGACGACGCCCGCTTCGCGCTCGAGGGCGCCCATGCCGCGGTGGCCTGCGCCGCCTGCCATCCCACGGTCGAGACCGCGACGGGCCCGCGGGTGCTCTATCGGCCGTTGCCCCACGAGTGCTCCGACTGCCACGACGGCGGTGGGGAGCGGCTGCGATGAACCTGTCGCCCGAGAGCCTCGACTGGCTGACCACGAGCGGCGTCTGGTTGCTCGCGGTGCTGCTCGCGGCGGGTGTGCTCGGCGCCTATCTGCTGCGCTTCCGGCGCCGGCTGGCGCAGCATCGCGAGCTCTACGAGGAGGTCAGCGAGGTCGGCGCGACGCGGCCGATGGGGCAGTTCCCCTACATCGATCCGTCGCTGTGCATCGGCTGCGGCAACTGCGTCGCGGTGTGCCCGGAGGGCGACGTGCTCGGCCTGGTCGGCGGCCAGGCGGTGGTGCTCAACGGCGCCCGCTGCGTCGGTATCGCCAACTGCCAGGAGGCGTGCCCGGTCGGCGCCATCGAGGTCGGTCTCGGCGACATCAAGGGCCGCGCCGACCTGCCGGTGCTCGACGAGAAGCAGCAGACGACCATCCCCGGCGTCTACATCGCCGGCGAGCTCGGCGGTCTGTCGCTGGTGCGCAACGCCATCGTGCAGGGGCGCGAGTGCGTGCTCGAGATCGCCGGGCGGCTGGACGGCTGCGGAGCCCCCGCCCCCGGGGCTGGTGGCGGTGCCGAGGACGAGGCGCGCACCTGGGACCTGCTGATCGTCGGCAGCGGTCCGGCGGGGATGAGCGCCGCGCTGACGGCGCGGGAGAAGCAGCTCGACTTCGTCGTGCTCGAGCAGGAGGAGAGCCTCGGCGGCACCATCGACCACTATCCGCGGCGCAAGATCGTGCACACCCAGCCGGTGGAGGTGCCGCTCTACGGCTGGGTGAAGAAGACCGAGCAGTCGAAGGAGGAGCTGCTCGAGATGTTCACCGGGCTGCACGAGCGTCACCAGCTGCCGATCCGCTTCGGCCAGAGGGTGACCGGCTTCGCGCCCGAGGACGGCGGCGTCGTCGTGGTGCACACCTCGAAGCGGCGTTTCCGCTGCCGCAACCTGGTGCTGGCGATCGGCCGCCGCGGCACGCCGCGCAAGCTCGGGGTGCCGGGCGAGGAGCTGCCCAAGGTCTTCTACCAGGTGCGCGATGCCGAGCAGTACCAGGGGCTCAAGATCGTCTGCGTCGGCGGCGGCGACAGCGCCGTGGAGGCGGCGATGGGCCTGAGTGCCCAGCCTGGCAACGAGGTGCTGATCTCCTACCGCAAGCCGCGCTTCTCGCGCATCAAGAGCAAGAACCAGACGCGCATCGACGACGAGATCCGCACCGGCAGGGTGCAGGCCCTGTTCGAGTCGAACCTGCGCGAGATCCGCGAGGACCAGGTGCTGATCGCCGGTCCCGAGGGCGAACGGTGGATCGATAACGACCTGGTCTTCGTCTTCGCCGGCGGCGAGCCTCCTTACCCGCTGCTGCGCGAGGGCGGGGTGCGCTTCGGGGACCAGCTGTGAACGGGGCCGACGGGGAAGCAGGGAGGACCGAGATGAGCCGCAGGAAGACCTTGCATTCGCTGGCCGCCGCCTGGGCGATGGCCATCACGCTGGCGCCGGCCGCCTCCGCGGCGCGCCTCGAGTTCGATCGCGAGGCCTACGAGTTCCGCGAGGATGCCGGCATCGTCTTCGCGACCCTGCGCCTGGTCGACTGCGCCGCGCCGCGTCCGTCCGGCTCGGTGAGGGTCGAGGTGGTGGCCGCCGACGGCAGCGCCCGCGAGGGTGTCGACTTCTACGGCTACGCCGCCGGGCCGATCGGCACTCCCGACGACGGGCAGTCGCCCTCCGGTGCGCCGCGCAGCTTCCGCACCCTCGAGGTGCCGATCCAGATCGTGCACGACGAGGAGAGCGAGGGCGACGAGAGCTTCGAGCTGCGGGTGCGAATGCCGGAGCAGGCGGCCCTCGGCTGCGACGACTCGGCCTCCGCCGCGCCGCTCTCGACCAGCGCCGCGGCGACGGTGACGCTGGTCGACGTGCCGTTCGATCAGTCGACCGTCGGCTTCCTGCGCTCCGAGCTACGCGTCACCGAGACCGATCCGCCGCAGCGGCGCATGGCGCGCTTCGTCGTCGAGCGCACCAGCGGCCGGCAGCCGATCAGCGTCGTCTGCCAGACGACTCGTGGCGGCAGCGCCGCCGAGGGCGAGGACTTCGCCCCGGTCGCCGAGGTGCTGGCCTGGGGCGAGGGCGACTCGTCGTCGCGCGACTGCCTGGTGCCGGTGCTCTCCGACGACCTCGGTGAGACCGCGGAGACGGTCGCCGTGGCGCTGCAGGTGGTCGCCGGCGAGGCGGTCGCCCTGGCGGCCTCGCGTGCCACCCTGCACATCGACGACGACGACTCGCCCGGGCGGGTGCAGTTCGAGAGCACCCGCTTCCTGGCGCGCGAGTCCGACGGCCGGGCGGTCGTGCGGCTGCTGCGCCGTGGCGGCACCGAGGGCGCCGTCGAGGTGCGTGTGCTGGCGCTCGGGCGTGAGGCCGAAGAGGGGGTCGACTACCTGCCGCCGCGTTCGACCGCGCGCTGGGAGGACGGCGAGCAGGGACCGCTCGAGGTCGAGCTGCCTCTGGTGCGCGACGCCGAGCGCGAGCCCTCCGAGAGCATCGTGCTGTCGCTCGAGATGGTCAGCGCCGAACCGCTGCTCGGCGACCTGCGCAACGCGATCATCGAGATCGAGGACCGCGGCGACTGAACAGGCGCCGCGTCAGCGGGTGCGCGCGTTACGGCGCCTTGTCGAGCACCGTCCGGCTGGTGGTGTGCCCGGCCAGCTCCTCGGGGCGCCAGCGGGTCGGCTTGAGCTCGCGCTGACTGAACAGCTTCTCCGCCTGGTCGGCGAAGTGCGGCGAGTCGGGGCGGTCGCTCTGGCCCAGCGGCAGGTACATCCACGACTGCGGCGGCTCGGTCATCACCACCACCTGGGTCGAGGTCTGGCCGCTGCGGCCCCAGCGGGTGAAGTCGTCGCGCTCGGCGCCGTAGCCCATGTTGCGCAGGGTGGTGGTGCCGCCGCGGCCACCGCCACCGCCGACCGGCCACGACTGCTCGCCGCGGCCCACCCGGTAGCGGTCGCCGTAGGTCGCCTGCAGCGAGCCGTACTTTTCGACCAGCACGTCCATGGCGCGGGCGAAGGCGTCGACCAGCAGACCCGATTCGGCGGCGTCGAGCTCGATCTCCGGCGCCTCGCGGCGCTGCACCGCGGTCAGGTAGAGCTGGTCGATCTCGTCGCCGAGCGCGGCGCCGGCGTCGCGGTTCTCCTCGGCGAAGACCTGCTCCTTCCACAGGTCGAACTTCAGCGCGCCGCTCGAGTCGGCCTGCAGCGCGCCGTTCCATCCCAGCAGGTCGTCGATCGCGGCGTCGTAGTGCTGGTGCTCGGCGTAGCGCGCCTCGCCGACCGCCTCGTGCGCCTGGCGCAGCGCCTCGAGCCAGCGCTCGGCGCCGTAGGGCTGCACGTCGTTGATGTAGGCCATCGCCTCCTCGGCGGTCACCGAGTCGTCGCCGGCGAGCAGCTCGACGGCGCGCGCTCCGCGCTGGTTGGTCCAGCCGGCGCGCTCGCGGCCGTAGCCGGGGCCGCTGAACAGGTAGTCGACGTGGTCGGCGAGCTGGAACGGGCTCTCGGGCATCATCGCGTCGGGCGGGATGTTGCAGTTCTGCATCCAGCCCTGGCGTGGGTTGAGGACCTGCAGGTGATCGCTCGCCGGATGGAAGCCGTTCCACTCGCTGGCCGAGGTGCTGCCGTCCACCGGCAGGCTCCAGTCGAAGCCCGCGGGGCGGCGCGGCACCCGACCGGTGCGCTGGTAGTAGATGTTGCCCGAGGTGTCGGCGACCATGACGTTCTGGGGGAAGAGGGTGAGGCTGTCCATCGCCGCCACCGCGCCGGTGTAGTCCTCGGCGAGGTTGAAGGTGCGCCACGCCTCGAGAGTCACCAGGTCGCCGTAGGCGATCCTGGCGGCGAACGCCTCGTCGCCCTGCTGGGCGATCAGCGGCCCGTGATGCGGCGAGAACCACAGGGTGTGGGTCTGCGCTCCGGCGCCCTGGACCGCCAGCTCCACGGTGCGCGCTTCGAGCGGCAGCCACTGCCCGTCGTAGAGCATCTCCGGCGCCGGCTGCTGGTCGGCGGTCGAGTCGCCCGACAGGTTGCGCACCTTCAGGCGGTAGACGTCGGCGGTGTCGGGGCCGCCGGTGGTCATCGCCCAGGCGACGTCCCGGTTGTGGCCGAGGCCGATGTAGGGCGATCCGGCCAGCGAGACGCCCGAGCCGACCAGCTCGCCGGCGTGCACCCGCAGCTCCCAGAAGCGTGACGGCCCCTCCCAGGCCAGGTGCGGATCGATGGCGAGGATCGCGGCGCCTTCGGCGCTGCGCTCGGGGGCGATCGCGAACTGGTTCGAGCCGCGCGCGGTGCGCTCCCATTCGGGACGCACTCCGGAGCGCACCAGATCCTCGTAGGCCTCGTCGATCGACCAGTTGTAGAGGAAGAGGCGGCCGAAGGCGAGCACCATCGCCTCGTCGACCTGGCGTCCCCGCCACCACTCGGGCACGTCGTCCGGGTGGGCGACGTAGAAGTCGTTGATCCCCCGCGTGAAGGCGGCGATCTCGGCGCGCAGCGGGTCCTGCATCTCGGCGAAGCGCCGCTGGCCGATGGCGTAGTGGTCCCACATGTGCGCCCGCAGGTCCGAAGGCACCGCGGCCTCGCCGACCACCGAGGCGTACTCGCCGATGGCGATCATCAGGTTGTGCAGCAGCTGGGTGGGCCGGTCCTCCGCCTGCGCCCATCCCATCGCGTAGAGACCGCCGACGATCGTCGGCGAGTAGATGTGGGCGACACCCCACTCGTCGCGGTAGAGCACCGTCTGGCCGGCGTCGTCACCGGCGCCGGGCAAGGCCTGGCCGTCGACTCCGCCACCGCGATCGCAGGCGAGCGGCAGCGCCAGCGTCAGCAGCGTCAGGAGGGCTGCCGCGCGAGCGGCGACGGGGGAGGCGGTCGGGTGGCTCGGCGACGGCATGGTGCATCCTCCTCGAGGAACGCACGGCGGCCGCCCGCCCTTTTGCCGGGTGGGCTCCTCCGACCGCGTTCTCACATGGCTGGTGCGCTTCAGCCTAGCAGCGCCGCGCTCGGCGACGTCGACTCAGGCGGGCGCGGCGGCGAGCGCCATCGCCTGGCGGTGGGCCAGCTTCCACGCCTTCAGCGTGGCCGCGAACTCGCGCCGCACCTGGCGCAGCTTGGCCTCCACCTCGCGGCGCTGCTCGCTGCTGCGATGCATCTTCGCGCGCGCCTGGCGGGTCGACTCGTTGAGCAGGGTGCGCAGCTGCAGGTGCAGCTCCTCGGCCTTGGCGTCGAGCTCGCGCAGCCAGGAGGCGAGGGTGTCCGAGAGCTCGACGCGGTCCTCGGCGATTCGGCGCTCGATCTGGCGCTGGCGCTCGCGCAGCCTGGCGAGGCGGATCGTCTCGGCCGGGATGCGGCGGAGGTTCGAGGCCAGGCCGACCTTGGAGAGCGTCCAGATCACCCACTTGGTGGGATCGAACTGCCAGAAGCGCACGCCGTTGCGGTAGTCGGTCTGGAAGGCGTGGTGGTAGTTGTGGTACCCCTCGCCGAAGGTGAACAGGGCGAGCAGGCCGTTGTCGCGCGACGACGCCTCGCTGTCGTACGGCCGCGAGCCGATCGAGTGCGCCAGCGAGTTGATGAACCAGGTCATGTGGTGCACCGCGACGATGCGGATGGTGCCGCCGAAGAGGAAGCCGGAGAGCACGCCCACCAGCACGTCGCGCCCGGTGAAGGCGTACCAGCCGGCACCCACCGCCATCGGCACGAAGAAGCCCATGACGATGGCGATCGGCACGTACCAGCGCTCCTGCCAGGCGAGGATCGGGTCGCGCCGCAGGTCCTCGACGTTGTCGTGGCGCAGCCGCGGGTCGACCTTCACCAGCAGCCAGCCCATGTGCGCCCACCAGAAGCCGCGGGCGATGCTGTGCGGGTCGTGCGGGTCGCCGTCCTGGTCGGTGTGCTTGTGGTGGTGGCGGTGCTCGGCGCTCCACTTCAGCGCCGACATCTGGAAGGCGCCGGCCCCGAACAGGCAGACGAACAGCCGCACCGGCCACTTGGCCTGGTAGGCGCGGTGCGAGAAGAGCCGGTGGTAGCCCACCGTGATGCTCATCCCGGTGAGATACATCATCGCAACGAAGAGGACGAGCTCGAACCAGCCCACCGGGAAGCTCCAGGCGAACCAGGGGCCGCCGATCAGCGAGACGACCAGGGTCGAGAAGAGGAAGATGGTGGTGACCCAGGAGATCCCGACGATCTCGAGCGGCTGGCGCGGCGATTCGCTGGACATGAGGGGTATCTTGTTCCTTGTCTGAGAGCGTTACTGGTGCCTTCCCACGCGGAACGTGGAAGCGTCGTCCTGCCGTCCTACGGATGGCAGCGGCGAAATGGTTCGCGAACCCTCCTCGCGATCCCGCCGCCCGTGACCCCAGATCGTACCACCCGCGTCCGAGCCCTCGTCACGGGACGGTCAGGCGACGTCGACACGGTCTCCGACCGGAGTCCTTACCCGTGGGTGCGGGGCGCCATTCCCGCCGCGCCGGCGGCCGGGCCGCGATCGCCGGCGCGCAGCAGCTGCGCCTCCTCCAGCGCCGCGGCGGCGTGCGCCAGGTCGGTGAAGGCGATCCCCGAGCGTTCGGCGACGTCGAGCAGCGAGCGGCCGCCGTCGCTCTGGTTGAGCATCCACAGCAGGGCCTGCTCGCGCTCGCGTCCCGAGCTGGCGCCGCCGAGGGACCCGTAGAGCCCGCGCCGTCCCAGTTGCGGCTCGCCGTAGGGGCTGAGGTTGCGGTAGCTGCGGTCTGCCTCGAGGGCGGCGAGCACGGCGAGGTAGGCCTGCACCGAGCGGCCGAGGCTGGCCGCGCTGACGAAGTCGAGGTCGTCACCCGAGGTGTGGTACTCGGGGTAGCGGCCCCACGGCGTGCGGGTCAGCGAACCGACCGGCAGATCGAAGCCCGGCGAGCAGTACTGGCGCTCGTCGTAGCCGAAGGGCGAGAAGGGCTCGATCTCGAGGGGCTGGTCGAGGGCGGCGAAGGCGCAGCGCACGGCGCGGTCGATGGGCGCCTCGCGGCGGCTGCGCTTGTAGTGGAAGCCGCCGCGGTCGCCGAGGTTCGCCGCCACCAGGCCGTGCGCCACCCTTCCCGAGCAGTCGGGGTTGCGCGCCAGCCAGCAGATCGCGCCGATGGTGCCGGGCACGAAGAGCAGGCGGTAGCTGAAGCGCCGCTGCGCCCGCTGCAGCTTCGCCAGCACCGCGGCGACCTCGGCGAGCACCGCGACGCCCGAGAGATTGTCGTTGCACAGCTGCGGATGGCAGACGTGGGTCGACAGCAGCACCTCGCGCGGATCGGCGCCCGGCAGGAAGAGCTCGCCGTAGGTCAGCGACCCGGCCTCGTCGAGGGTCGAGTCGATGCACACCTCGTACTCGCCCTCCGGCAGCGCCTGACGCTGACGGTGGGTGAGGCAGAAGCCCCAGCGCCGGGCGTAGTAGGAGGTGCGGTAGGGGATGCGGTCGGGCTGCTCGGGCAGCGAGTGCAGGTGCTCGTCGAGCTCCTGGCGCGACACCCTGCCGCGGAACGGCTCGCTGTAGGAGAGCAGATGCAGGCCGTGCTCGGCGAGGTCGATCACCTTGTCGCCGCCGGGGCCGCGCACCCAGGCCTCGCGCACGTTCCACTCGGGCGGCACCTCCCAGTCGAGTGCCCGGTCGCCGCTCGGCACCTCGTGGGTGATCCAGGCGTCGTTGCCGTTCAGCTCCAGTCCCTCGCGCACCGCCGCGAGGGTGGCGCGCACCCCGTCGCCGGTGATGCTGCGCAGGATCGGATAGAGCGACTCGACCAGGCCGAGCGCGCTGCGACCGGCGGCGTCGACGTCGAGCGCCTCCAGGCGCTCGAGCAGTGCCGGGACGGGCATCAGGTCGTGCCCCCGAACAGGTCCTTCTCGGGCAGCTCGCGCAGCCGCGGCAGGTCGCGGTCCTTCTGCGACAGGAGCTCGGGCTCGGCGGGCCAGCGCACGCCGATCTCGGGGTCGTCCCAGCGCACGCCGGCGCCGGCGTCCGGGGCGTAGGCGACGTTCATCTGGTAGGCGATCCAGGTGTCGTCCGCGAGGGTGAGGAAGCCGTGGGCGCAGCCCTCGGGGATCCACAGCTGCCGCGGCCGCTCGGCGGTCAGCTCGACACCCAGCCAACGCCCGAAGCTCGGCGAGTCCCGCCGCAGGTCGACGGCGACGTCGAAGAGAGCGCCGCGGATGCAGCGCACCAGCTTCGCCTCGGCGTGCGGCGCGCGCTGGTAGTGCAGGCCGCGCAGGGTGCCGCGACGCCGGTTGATCGACTGGCTGCACTGCTCGACGTGCGGGTCGAGGCCGTGACGGCGCATGGCGTCGCGGCAGAAGGTGCGCGCGAAGGCTCCCCGTTCGTCCTCGAACGTCTCCAGGTCGATCAGGAAGACCCCTGGGATCTCGAGCTCCTCGAACCTCAACGCCGTAGCTCCCCGTTTCGAAAGCGCCGCGGCTCTCAGTCGAGCACCGTCAGCCGCGGGACGGCGACCACGAACCGGCCGCCCCACGAGCGTACCGCGCTCATCTGCTCGGCGATCTCGGCGCGCAGGTTCCAGGGCAGGATGAGCACGAAGTCGGGCCGGGTCTCGGCGATCGCCTCCGGCGCTCGGATCGGGATGCGGCTGCCGGGCAGGAAGCGGCCCTGCTTGTGCGGCGAGAGGTCGACGGTGAAGGGCAGCAGGTCGGGCCGCACGCCGCAGTAGTTGAGCAGGGTGTTGCCCTTGGCGGGGGCGCCGTAGCCGACCACCGTGCGCCCGGCGTCGGCCTGCTCGATGAGGAAGCTCAGCAGCTGGCGCTTCACCGCCGCGACGCGCGGCGCGAAGTGGCGGTAGGTCGCGGGATCGTCGAGCCCGTACCGGCGCTCGCGGCGCAGCAGCTCGTCGACCGCGGGGCGGGTCGCCAGGCGCTCCGCGGTCTCGGCCTCGGGCGCGTCGTCGCGGCGGCAGAAGATGCGCAGCGACCCACCGTGCGTCGGCACCTCCTCGACGTCGAAGACCACCAGACCGTGCGCCGCCAGCACCCGCTGCGCGGCGAGCAGCGAGTAGTAGGAGAAGTGCTCGTGGTAGATGGTGTCGAACTGCACCTCGTCGAGCAGCCGCATCAGGTGCGGCGCCTCGATGGTGAGCACCCCGCCCGGCGCCAGCAGGGCACGCAGGCCGGCGGTGAAGTCGCGCAGGTCCGGCACGTGGGCGAAGACGTTGTTGGCCACCACCAGGTCGGCGGCGCGACCGAGGAGCGGCGCCGCGCTGCTGTCGAAGTGGCCGGCGTCGCCGCGGCTGTCGCAGCTCGGGTCGAGCTCGCCGGCGACCACCGCCGCGCCGACCTCGGCGCCGAGGAAGCGGTTGATCGTCGGGATGCCCGCCTGCTCGGCGACCCGGGCGACGTTGCTCGCCGGCTCGATGCCGAGCACCGGAACGCCGGCGTCACGGAAGTACTGCAGCAGATAGCCGTCGTTGCTCGCCACCTCGACCACCAGCGAGCCCTCGTCGAGGCCGAAGCGCCGGCGTTGCGCCTCGGTGTAGCGGCGGGCGTGCTCGAGCCAGCTGCTCGAGTACGAGGAGAAGTAGGCGTAGTCGCTGAAGATCGCCTCGGCGCTCGCCATCGCCGGCAGCTGCACCAGCAGACACCCGGTGCACAGGAAGGTGCACAGGGGATGGTGCGCCTCGGGCTCCAGCAGTGCCTCGGGCTCGAGGTAGGAGTTGGCCAGCGGCGCCGCGCCGAGGTCGACGACCACCTGCTCGAGCGGCGCCGCGCAGAAGCGGCAGACGTAGCTCACCAGGTCTTCCAGGGGACCTCGCCACCGGACCAGATCTCGTTCAGGTGCAGGTAGTCGCGGTAGGTGTCCATCGGGTGCCAGAACTGCTCGTGCATGTAGACCGAGAGCTGACCGTCGCGGGCCAGCCGGCGCAGCGGCTCGCGTTCGAAGAAGAGCTGCGGATCGGCATCGAGGTAGTCGAAGACGCCCCGCTCGAGCACGAAGAAGCCTCCGCTGACGACGCCCTCGGCGGCCGGCTTCTCACGGAACTCGAGCACCGCCCCGTCCTCGGTGCGCATCTCGCCGTAGCGCGACGTCGGCCGCACCCCGGTGACGGTGGCCAGCCTGCCCTGGGCGCGGTGGAACGCGAGCTGCGCTCCGATGTCGACGTTGCCGACCGCGTCACCGTAGGTGAAGCAGAAGGTGTCGCTCTCGATGTAGCCCCGCACCCGCGCCAGGCGCGCTCCGGTGCCGCTGTGCAGACCGGTCTCGACCAGGGTGACCTTCCAGTCCTCGTCGCCGACGGTGTTGTGGTACTGCACCGGATCGCTGCGATCGAGGGTGACCGTGAAGTCGCGGTGCATCTCGTTGTAGCGCAGGAAGTACTGCTTGATCTCCCAGCCCTTGTAGCCGAGGCAGAGGATGAAGTGCCGGTGCCCGTGCTGGCGGTAGATCTTCATGATGTGCCAGAGGATCGGGTGCGGCCCGATCTCGACCATCGGCTTGGGGCGGTACTCGGTCTCCTCGCGCAGGCGGGTGCCCTGGCCGCCGCACAGGATGACGACGGGGATCTGTTCGGCTGGGGTCATCGGCGTCGATCGTGACGGTCGTGAGGTGGCGTCGGGCGCGGACGCGGCATCCTACCGTGGCGACCGCGGCTCCCCGCCGCCGTCAGGGGTCCCATTCGATCTCGATGCGATCGATCGCCACGCCGTTGGTGACGCCGGGTGGCCCCTCGCCGCGTGGCGGCGAGGCGCGCACCGTGAGCTCGGCCCGCGCCGGCACCTCCGGCGGCCAGGCGAAGGGCTCGCTCGACACTAGCCGCCAGGCATCGGGCAGCGAGAACCGCATCGTGCCGACCGGTGTGCCGTCGAGCGCCAGCTCCAGCTCGAGGTCCGCGTCGCGGTTGCGGATGAAGCGGGACAGCACGTGTACCTGGAAGTCGTCGCCGCCGCGGCGCACCGGTATCGCCAGCTCGCCGCCGTCCGGCAGCACCCAGGCCTCGGGGAAGTTGGTGCGGTCGAACTGCCAGACCTGCGGCTCGACGTTTCCCGCCGTGCGCTCGACGAAGGCGGCCTCCGGCTCGATGCGCCAGGTCGGCACCGCGCGCATCGCCGCCGGAAGCGCCGCGAGGGCGACGAAGCCGAGGCCGATCGCGACCAGTACCGCCGGCAGCGGGTCGCGGCCCTTGGCCCTCCCCGGCCAGGGGAGCAGCCAGAGCAGCAGCACCGCGGCGGTCAGCGCCGGCGGAGTCAGCCAGCTGGCGAGACGGGGCCGCGTCGAGCTCGGCAGCAGCCGGCCGATGTCGACGTCCTGCGCCCGCTCCACCTGGTCGAGCAGCAGGGTGCGACCGTCGGCGAAGTTGTAGGTCCAGCCGGGCACCGCGACCCACAGCACGCCGAGCACCAGGGTCGCCACCAGCAGCGTCGCCGCGAGCCCGCGCCGCGGCGGCGTGGTGCGCTCGGCCAGCGCCAGGGCGACGAGCAGGGCAAGCCACGGCAGGGTCACCAGGGAGTATCGGAAAGGCGGCGACCAGCCGCCGTACCACTCGCGTCGCGAGGCGGCGAGAACGAAGTAAGGGCCGTAGAGGAGCAGCCCGTGCAACAGAACGCCGCGGTTACGGCGCAGCGCCGCCAGGGCTCCGGGGATCAGCAGCAGCCAGAGGGGAGCGGTGGCGAAGAGGCCGAAGGCGAGATCGAAGAACGGGCCACCGAGCCGCACCAGCAGGGTGGCGAGCGGGATCTCCTGGATCAGCAGCTCCTCCCACGAGTGGATGCGCAGCGGATTGCCGAAGCGGGCACGGTTGTAGACCAGCAGCGCGGCGACCGCGGCGACCAGCGCCCCGGCGATCACGGTCAGGGCCCCGAGGCGCTGGCGCAGCTGACGCCGCAGCAGGTACAGCACCACCAGCAGCAGGCCGCCCGAGAGCAGTGCGAAGCGCAGCTTGAGCAGCGGCAGCGCCAGCAGCGCCGCGAGCAGCAGTACCGCGTCGCTGGCCAGCAGGCGTCCCGAAGGGCGCTCGGCGAGACCCCGGGCGGCGCGGTAGCCGATCAGGCAGAGCAGGGCGGCCGGCACCTCCACCCAGATCTGGTGTGAGTAGAGCAGCAGCGGCGAGAAGGCGAACAGCAGCGTCCAGGCGGCGAGTGCGGCGCCGGCTGGAGGCTCCGCGGCGGCGCTGGCGACCACGGCGCGCCAGATCAGGTCGAGCGAGAGCCAGGCCAGCGCCGCGGTGAGCAGCGCGATGGTCAGGTAGGCGCCGAGGGCGCCGCCGAGCCGGTAGGGGATCGCCATCAGCACCGGCAGGGTGGGAGCGTGGCGCGAGACCTGCTGCCCCTGAGGGCCGACCGGATCGCCCGGCTGTGGCTCGATCGCACGGTCCATGAAGCGCAGCGAGTCACCGGCCTCGTAGTTGTTGCGCAGGTCGGTGTCGAGGTCGAACGCCAGGCTGTGCGCCACCAGCAGGTACCACGGCTCGTCGCCGTCGGGAGGACGCTGTTCGGTGCTCCACGGCAGCAGCGTCAGGTAGAGGGCGAGGGGAGCCAGGAAGAAGGCGATCCCCGGCCGCGCTCCCGTCGCGGGCAGCGTGGCGATCGCCAGCTTGCGCCGCGAGTAGAAGAACAGCAGCAGGGCCAGCCAGGCGAGCGGGGCGTAGAGGCGGTCGATCTGCAGCCAGCCGGCGACCTCGAGCACCAGGGCCGAGATGCCGAGCGCCGCCGCGAGGGCCCAGGGCGCCGCCGCGGCGATCCTGCCCGGCGCCGCGTGATGCGCATCGAGGCCCGAGGCGAGAGGTCGCTGGGCCGACGCGAGCAGCCAGCCGACCCAGGGCAGCACCGCCAAGGAGGTGGCGAGCGAGGACTCCGTCGGCAGCAGGAGCGACAGCGTCCAGCCGGCGGCACAGACGGCGGCGACCACGAGCAGCTCGCGGCGCAGCTCGAAGCCCTGCGGCGAGGCGCCGTCAGCCTCGCGGCCTGCGGCCGGGGAGCGCTGCGGCCGGCTGGTGGGCGAGGGCAACGGGTGAGGGTGGAGAGTGTGCGGAGGGCGGAGGCGGCGATCGACGCCTCGCCAGCATGCCACAGCGGCTCAGCCCGGCGGATCCCGGCGGCGCGGCAGCTCGAACAGCGGCTCGAGGCGCACCGGCGCGCCGACGTTGCGCTCGATGACCTCGTAGAGATCGTGCGGCGTGATCGGCTTGGCCAGGTAGTCGTCGAGCCCGGCGGCGAGCACCGACTCGCGATCGCCCTTGAGGGCGTGGGCGGTCACCGCGACGATCGGTACCCGCGCGCCGCCTGGCAGATCACGGATCCTCCGGGTCGCCTCGAAGCCGTCGATCTCCGGCATCTGCAGGTCCATCAGCACGACGTCGAAGCGGCCGTCCTCGGCGAAACGCTCGATCGCGGCGCGACCGTCGGAGGCGACGACGACCTCGTAGCCGCCCTTCTCGAGGTGGCGACGCGCCACCTGCTGGTTGATCCGGTTGTCCTCGACCAGCAGCACCCGGTGGCGCGGCATCGCCTGCTGCAGCCGGTCGTGGTCGAGCAGCAGCTCGCTGGGCTCGTCGAGCAGCAGGCGCAGGGCGTGGGCGAGCTCGAACTCCTGCAGCGTGCGCGGCAACAGGCCCCTGGCCCCTGCAGCGAGCGCCCGGCGCCGCTGATCCTCGTCAGGCGGGCCCGGCGTCAGCACCAGCAGCGGCAGGCGCGCGAGCGCCGATCCGGCGCGCAGGCGGGGTACGACCTCGGCGAGACGCTCCGCGTCGACCATCAGCAGCTCGTAGGGTCGCTCGCGGTCCGCGGCGCGCTCGATCGCCTCGCTCAGCTTGCCGGCCTCCGAGGCCACGGTGATCGAGACGCCCCAGGCGCGCAGACGGCTCTCCACCACCTCGGGCTCGGCGGCGGTCAGCGCGGTGACCCGTCGCATGCGCAGCGGCAGCGAGCCGGTGGTGTCGCGCGACGGTCTCTTGTCGGACACCTCGAGCGGTACGTGGAACCAGAAGGTGCTGCCCTCGCCCGGAGCGCTCTCGGCGCCGAGCTCGCCGCCCATCAGCTGGATCAGCTGACGGCAGATCGCCAGTCCCAGACCGGTGCCGCCGAAGCGCCTCGTGGTGGAGGCGTCGGCCTGCACGAAGGCCTCGAAGACCTCGTCGAGCTTGTCCGGCTCGATGCCGATCCCGGTGTCGCGCACCTCGAAGCGCACCCGGCGGATCCGCGCGTGCTCGCCGCGAGCCGACACCCGCACGTCGACCGAGCCTTCGGCGGTGAACTTGAGTGCGTTCGAGATCAGGTTGGTCAGCACCTGACGCAGACGGGCCGGGTCGCCGTAGACCCGCTCCGGGGCGCCGGGGTCGAAGTGCGAACGCACCTGGACCCCCTTCTTGGCGGCGGTGCTGCTGGCGGCGGTGACGTCGCTCACCAGGTCGCGCAGCGAGAACTCGATGCGCTCGGTCTGCAGCTTGCCGGCCTCGATCTTGGTCAGGTCGAGGATGTCGTTGAGCAGCGTCAGCAGCGCCTGCGCCGAGCCGCGCAGGGTGCTCAGATAGCCCCGCTGCTCGCGGTCGATGCGAGTGTCGTAGAGCAGATCGACCATGCCGACGATGCCGTTCAGCGGCGTGCGGATCTCGTGCGAGACGTTGGCCAGGAAGGTGTTCTTCGAGGCGTTGGCCTGCTCGGCCCTGGCGCGCTCGTCGCGTAGCAGCTCGGTCTGTTCCTCGAGCTCGCGGCCGCGCTCCTCGAGACGGCGCACCAGGGTGCGGGCGGCGCGCACCGCGCTGCGGGTGCGGTCGCGCAGGTAGCGGCTCGAGCGCGAGCGCAGCACCGTGTAGCAGCCGACCAGCAGGATGCCGGAGGCGACCAGGGCGATGCGCTCGAACGGCAGCGGCCGCACGTTGGCGTCGAACCAGGCCGCGGTGGCCAGGTAGAGGGAGAGGCCGACGGCGACGAACAGCGAGGTGCGCGCCGGGCCCTCGTCGGCCTGGTCGCTGGCGCGCAGCGCGACGAGCAGCGCCAGCCACTCGCCGAGGCCGTCGACGGCGACCAGGAAGAAGAGCACCGCGACGAAGTCGGCGAGCTGCCACGTCAGCGCCAGGTCGAAGCGCCGGTCGGGGTGGTAGAAACGGTAGAGGGTCGCCCAGGAGACCGCCACGTAGAGCGCCAGGACCGCCGTGAAGGTGGCGGCGTCGACCAGCAGCGGCCCACCCGAAGCCGAGCTGCCCACCAGCTCGAAGGTCCAGCAGGCGAGCACCAGCAGCGACATCCCGGCGAGCCGGAACAGCGGCACCTGCCAGGTGTGCACGTTGCGCAGCCGCGCCAGCCGCCGCTTGGCGACGTCCTCGTCGGAGAACGAGAAGCCGCCGGAAGGCTGCCTACGCCCGCCGACCGAGCGCAGCAGCTGCCAGGAGTCGCGGACCTCGCCCGCCGAGTCGCCGCCGCGCGACCCGGACGAGGTTCCGTTCATGGGCTGGCGGCCAGCGCGTTCCGCAGCTCGGTCTCGAAGGTCTCGACCGAGTCGACGAGCTCCGTATACAGCGGCCTGGCGCCGTCGATGCGGCCGCTGTTGCCGAGGCTCTCGAGCTGCGCCGACAGCCCGACCAGCGGGTCGGCGGCGAAGTTGGCCACCGAGCCCTTGAGCGCGTGGGCGGCGTAGCGCAGCGCCTTGGCGTCGCCGAGCTCGATCGCTGCCTCGATGTCGGCCAGCATGCGTGGCGAATCCTCGAAGAAGAGCTCGGCGATCTCGCCGAGCAGCTCGGCGTCGTCGCCGACCTGCGCGAGGGCGCGGCTAGGATCGAAGGTGGATGGAGCCTGGCTCATGAGGGTCGTCGACCGCGGTTTGGGTGCCGTCCGCTCCGTTTGCGAACAAGGCTACCCGAAGCTCCGGTCGGTAGAGCAAGCAGCTTGCCAGCCCTTGGGGCCGAAGGGGCCCGCGGCGGGAATCCCGGGTGATCGGGGAAGGAGTGCCGGAGTGCGACGCGACGAGATGCTCGAGCGGCTGACCGACGACAGCTGGCGGGGCGACGAGCCGTTCGACCTGCTGGTCGTCGGCGGCGGGGCGACCGGGGTCGGCATCGCGGTCGACGCGGCGGCGCGCGGCTACCGCACCGCCCTGGTCGAGCAGAGCGACTTCGGCAAGGGGACCTCGTCGCGCAGCACCAAGTTGGTGCATGGCGGCGTGCGCTACCTGCAGCAGGGCAACGTGCCGCTGGTGATGGAAGCGCTCAAGGAGCGCGGCATCCTGCGCCACAACGCGCCCCACCTGGTCACCGATCTCAAGTTCGTGGTGCCCAACTACGCCTGGTGGGAGGCGCCCTTCTACGGCATCGGCATGAAGGTGTACGACGCGCTGGCCGGCCGCTACGGCTTCGGCGCCTCGCGCAACCTCAGCCGCGAGGAGACCATCGAGCGCCTGCCGACGATCGAGACCGAGGGCCTGCGCGGCGGCGTCGAGTACCACGACGGCCAGTTCGACGACGCCCGCCTGCTCGTCGACCTGGCGCAGACGGCGGCCGAGCAGGGCGCCGTGGTGGTCAACTACGCACAGGTGGTCGGCCTGCTGCGCGGAGGCGACGGCTTCCTGCGGGGCGCCGTGGTGCGCGACGCCGAGTCGGGCCGCGAGCACGAGGTGCTCTCCCGCCTGGTCATCAACGCCACCGGCGCCTTCTCGGACGGCCTGCGCCAGATGGACGACGAGGCGGCGCCGGCGATGATCCGCCCCAGCCAGGGCGTGCACCTGGTGCTGCCCAAGCGCTTCCTGCCCGGCGACGCCGCGGTCATGGTGCCGCACACCGACGACGGCCGGGTGCTCTTCGCCATCCCCTGGCTCGACCGGGTCGTCGTCGGCACCACCGACACGCCGCTCGAGTCGGTCGATCTCGAGCCCCGCGCGCATCGCGACGAGGTCGACTTCCTCGTCGCCCACGCCGCCCGCTACCTCGCCGACGACCCGACGATCGGCGACGTCTGCAGCGTCTTCGCCGGCATCCGGCCGCTGGTCGGCGGCGTCGGCGACCACGCCGAGACCGCCAAGATCTCCCGCGAGCACTCGCTGGTGGTCTCACAGAGCGGCCTGCTCACCGTCGCCGGCGGCAAGTGGACCACCTACCGCAAGATGGCCGAGGACGCGGTGGACAATGCGGCGCTGCTCGCCGAGCTGCCGTCGCGTGACTGCTCGACCAAGCAGCTCAACGTGCACGGCTTCCACCGCCACAGCGAGCGCTTCGGTGAGCTCGCCTCCTACGGCTCGGACGCGCCGGCGGTGCAGACCCTGCAGCGCTCGGGAGAGGGGCTCGGAGAGCCGCTCGATCCCGCCCTGCCGATCACCCCGGCGCACGTGCTGTGGGCGGCGCGCGAGGAGATGGCGCGCACCGTCGACGACGTGCTGGCGCGGCGCACCCGCTGCCTGCTGCTCGACGCCGCGGCGGCCGCCCGGGTGGCCGAGCCGGTGGCGCGCCTGCTCGCCGAGGAGCTGCAGCGTGACGAGGCCTGGGCGCGTGGCGAGGTCGACGCGTTCCGCGAGCTCGCCGCCGGCTACCTGCCCGAGGAGCGGGCCGGCGAGGTGAAGGCGCCCGCCGCCGGCGCCTCGGACGCCGGCTGACGGGGCGTGGCTTCTTCGCCGGGACGGGCTCTGTCGGCGCCGGGACATGGCCGCGACGGCACGGACTCCTGCGGCTGCAGGTCGAGGCGCCGGCGCAGCAGCCAGCGCACGCCGACCAGATCGTGCACGCCGCGCAGGGCGCGGCCACGGATCGCCGAGTAGCTGCTGTCGCCGGCGCGGCGCGGCCGATGGTTCACCGTCACCTCGCACACCCGTCGGCTGTCGCCGAGGCGGTGGAGCGCGAGAACCGGCAGGAAGCGGTGGGCACCGTCGAACGCCGGCAGGTCGCGCAGCAGCTCGGCGCGGTATGCCTTGAGGGCGCAGCCGCTGTCGTGGAACGGATCTCGCAGCACCGCCCGCCGCACCCGGTTGGCGAAACCCGAGGCGACGCGGCGCAGCCACGAGTCGCGCCGCCGCGCCCGCACCCCCGACACCAGGTCGTAGCCGTCCGCCATGCGCTCCAGCAGGCGCGGGATGTCGGCCGGGTCGTTCTGCAGGTCCGAGTCGATCGTCACCACCACTCCGCCGCGCGCCTCCCGGATCGCACAGAGCAGCGCCGCCGACTGCCCCGAGCGGCGCGGCAGGTAACGCGCCCGCAGCCTGGGGTCGCTCCGCGTCAGCTCACTGAGCAGCTGCCGCGAGCCGTCGCTCGAGGCGTCGTCGACCAGCACGATCTCGTGGTTGGCCAGACCCTCGCCCGCCGCGCCGTCGAGCGCTTGGTGGATCTGTCGCACCAGCGGCTCCAGGTTCTCCACCTCGTCGTGCACCGGGGCGACGACGCTGACCGCCGGCAGCTCGACGCCGTCGATTGTCGGGTCCAGCTCTGTCGAGGGATGGCTCATGGGAGCTCGGATGCGGCGGGCGTCGACATCCTTCGCGCCTCGCCGCCGATCCTGAGGTGGAGTGAGCGCGGTGATCGCACGGCTGCGGCGCCGAGGTCGTCTCGCTCGAAGGAAGGAGTCGCGGTAGAGCAGAGACTATGACGTTCGCGCCGCGATGTCGCTCACCCGTTCAGGTGGGAGCACCGCCCGGGCGGTGACGCGGCGGCTCCCCAGCGGACCACCGGGCACCCGGAGGTCCTTCCCCTCTACAGCAGGCGCAGGAAGGCGACGATGTCCTCGATGTCCTGCTCGGTCAGCTCGACGTTGCTGTCGGTGATGGGGAAGCCCACGTTGCTCTCGAACATGAAGTTGTACTGCTCCAGGACCTCCTCGAGGGTCTTGGCCGAGTTGTCGTGGAAGTAGGGAGCGGTGTCCGCGACGCCCCAGAGCTGCGGCGTCTTGTGCATGTTGACGAAGAAGGCCCGGTGCAGGATGCAGAACTGCTCGGGGGGCAGGAGCGCGACCAACTCGGGCAGGATGTCGTAGGGGCCGGTGAGCATGATTCCCGGATCGGACGACTCGACGGTCAAGGTCGTGCCGCAGAAGTCGGTGACGTCGTAGGACACGACGGGGTTGTTCAGCACGTTGCGGGTGCTGACGCCGATGTCGAAGGCGCGGAACCCGGGCGGCGCACCGGTCGGGAGCTCCACGAACTCGTTGGCGGTGTTGAGCATCGGGCCGCTGTGGCAGAAGGCGCAGAGGCCCTTCTTGCTCGGCGGGTCCCAGGGGGCGTCGACGAAGAACTCCCGACCACGCTGCTCCGAGGCGGTGCGGCCCAGCGGCAGTCGGGGCGCAGGGCCGCCGCGGGCGAACCTGCGCAGCGCCTCGCTGGAGAAGAACCGTCGGCCGGTCTGCTGGAACTCGGCGATCAGCTCGAGCTCGAGCTCGGTCGGCGGCACCGTGTTGAGGGCGTGCCCTTCGATCGCTCCCAGCGCCTGACCCTCCAGGGTGTGGTCGCGGAGGTCGTACATCAGGGCCGGGTCGAGCGCGGGTGTGTTGACGGTGCTCGGCACGCCGCGCGCCAGCACGACGCTGGTGGCCGCCGGATCGTGGGTGAGCTGCACCCACGGCGGCAGCTCGCGCCGCACCAGGATGGTGGCGTGGGCCTCCAGCCGACTCGTGCCGCTGGTGAAGTCGTCGAGCCCGTCGTGGGTGAAGAGCTCGTCGTCCGGATCGAGCCAGAGCCGGAGGGCGACCTCGTCGGGATCGATCGTGCCGTCGCGGCCCGAGTGGCACGTCTCGCACGTTCGGCCGTTGCCGCCGAAGTGCTCGTCGTCGAACAGGCGCCGCCCTTCGAGGAAACGCGCGAATCGACAGCGGATCGCGCTCCACGGGGGCAGCAGGTCGGGGTCGCAGTCTGGATCGAGGAAACCGGGATGGAGGAAGCTGGCGGTGTCGGCCAGGCCGGGGTCGGGGCTGGGCGAGCGCGCGCCGCCTTGACTGGCGACGGCTGCGGCACCGGGGCCCTGGGCAGCCAGCGCGCCGAGAAGCAGCAGCAGCCCGGCGAGACTGCTCGCGATCAGGCAGTAGAGCGGCGGGTTTCTCATCTCTCACCTCCTGCGACCGGTCACTCTTGGGGGACAGGTCGGTCGAAACTCGGATGAGAGGACTTTGCCGTCGGGAGAAGTGATCGACCTGACCGCCTTCGGATCATCCGGTGATCAGGGCGCTGATCGGCGCAGGACCTGCGCGCGCCGGCCTAGGCGACGAGACCGCCGCTGCCGAGATGGCCGCTCCCGTGCTCGCCCGGGGTCCCGGTGGGGTCGCGGCGGGACGAGTCAGCGAGAGTGCGGGAGAGCGAGGCGGCGGATCAGGGCCTGCGCTCGTGGATCGGCCCGGTAGGGCTCCAGCAGCGGCTCGCTCGCCAAGAGGGGCGCGTGCAGGCCCCTGCGTTCGAACGCTTCTTCCATCGCTTCGAAGAAGCTGTCGGAGTCTCCCCGCGCGGAGTGGACCATCGCCAGCGCGAGGGGTGGGGCCGCGCCGGCGGAGCTGAGCTCGCGCAGATTGGCCTCCAGGGTCTGCGCCTCGCGTTCCCGGCCGGCCCGCAGGTAGGCATGGGTGAGCACGCCGAGGAAGTCCGGGCGAGCGGTCGCCGCCGCCTGCTCCAGGTGGTCGATGGCTGCATCCACCCGGCCAGCGTGCAGGCAGGCGATGCCGAGGGTGAAGAGCGCGAAGGGTGCGCCAGGAGCCCGCGCGACGTTCGCCTCACCCACCCTGACCGCCTCCTCCGAATGGCCGGCCATGTGCAACGCCTGGGTGAGCCAGGCGTTGGCCATCGACGAGGTGCCGTCCACCGCGACCGCTCGCCGGGCGAGCTCCACTGCCCGCTCGCCACGACCGGAGAAGGCGCAGGACGCCGAGTAGTGGCCCCAGGTGTCGACGACGTTGGGCGCCAGCTCCACCGCCCGCTGGAACAGCCGATCGGACTCGCTCCAGTCCCAGTCGTACTCCCAGGCGACGGTCGCCAGGAACGACCAGGCGCTGCCGATCTGAGGATCCAGCTCGACGGCCCGCTGCGCCGCCTGGCGCGCCCGCTCGTAGTCGACGGCGGGATCCAGGCCCTGCCACGCGATGATGATGTTCGCCTCCGCGATGCTCACGAACGCCTGCGCGTAGCCGGGATCCAGCTCGAGGGCCCGCTCGAAGTGCTCGATGCTGCGCCGCGCCTCGTCGGGCACGATGTGATCGAGCCCGAGGCGGCCGCGCAGGAAGTGGTGGTAGGCCCGGATGTCGTCGGTCCCGTGCCGGGCGAGGCGTGCGGCGTCGACGTGGTCGAGCTCCAACGAGACCGCCGCTGCGATCCGTCGACAGACGGCGTCCTGCACGTGGAAGACGTCCTCGAAGTCCTCGTCGTACTGCTCGGCGAGCAGCGCCCCGCCGTCGTCGCAGCGGAGCAGGCGAACCGACACGCGAATGCGCTCGCCCACTCGCTGCAGACTGCCGTCGACCACGGCGTCGACTCCGAGCTCGCGCCCGGCGGCCACCGGATCCTGATCGAGCGCCGTGAACCGTCGCGTCGTGCCGAGCGGCCGCACCACCAGCGCCCGCAATCCCGAGAGCCGCGTGATCAACGCGTCGGCCATGCCCAGCTCGAGTCCGGGGTCGCGCTGGTCGTCCTGGAGGGGGCGGAAGGGGAGCACCGCGAGGACGCGGACCCCGTCGGAACGCACCGTCCTGCCCGTCTGCTCGACACCCGCCTCGAAGCGATAACCGATCTTCGGGATCGTGCTGACGAAGCGCGGTGCCTTGGGGTCGTCACCCAGCGCCCGCCGCACCTCCTTCACACAACGCGTCAGCGCCGCGTCGCCGACGAAGGTGTCGGGCCAGAGCTGCTCCTGGAACTCCTCCCGCGTGACGACCCGGCCCGGACGCTCGGCCAGGTAGCGGAGCGTCTCGAAGACCTTCGGCTGCAGCGACACCTCGACGTCCTCCCGCTGCAGCCGGCGCCGGCCGATGTCGAGCGAGAAGGGGCCGAAGCGAAGCACGCTCATGCCTGCAGTCTATAGAGCGGAGCCGCCTCTCTTTCGCGAGCGCGGAGTTTCCTCAGAGGTTCCTCAGATGACTGGCACCCCTCTTCGTTCCCCTGCCCACCGACGGCCCGAGCAGCTCGTCGTCCTCGGCAGGAAGGTCCGCCAGCCACCGTGTGAAGAGGGTGGCCGTACCCTGGAGCCGCGTGGAGCCGTCCGGGTCAGAGGTTGTGCCTGCAGGTCTCGGGCGGGTACGGGCGAGAGGTGCAAGCAGTGCGATGGAGCCGATTGGGCCGGCTTTGAAAATGTCGTCTAGGCGGCCAGCGACCGCCCGCTAGCGACAGCGGCTACCAACGCCGCGCCGTTGAGGAGCGCTAGAGCGAGCACGAAGGATGACGCGCTAACCGCAGCGACTCGCATTCTCGAAGTAGGGAGGATGCGCTCGAACAGGCCGCGGCTCACCAGGTGGACTGCGAACGCACCGACTATCAGCAGCGCTACGAACGGTAGCCAACCGGTCAATCTGAACCAAAGCATCGCGAGATGCGGCCAGAGTAGGAACGGCGACTCTCCTAGCAAGAGTGACGAGGCGGCAAATCCGCAGTACAGAGCCACCGGTAGTCGCTTCGCAACAAGGTGGTACCTGGGTTGTTCCTTCATCTGACGCCGCCCTCGCTCTGGTAGGCGAGCCGCGGTGTGCCGAGGTGGTCGTGCGCCATGCTGCGGCGCAGCTCGCCGTCCTCGTCGCCGTCGAAGCCGCCCGCGATCGTGATCTGGTGCTGGGAGCCGCGGTAGATGTAGTCGCGCTGCCAGCCGGCGTCGAGGCGCGTGAAGGTGCCGCCGCGTGATCCCGGGCAACCGGCTCCCGCGCAGTCGTTGCTCCAGGCGGAGAGATCGCCCGACTCGAAGCCGTCGGCGAAGATGAAGTCTCCGCGCAGGTCGAACTCGCTGAGCAGCTTGCCGCCGAGGTCGCGCAGGTAGAGGGTGACGTCGTTGTCTGGAGCGGCCTCGGGGCGGATCACTTCGAGGCGCTCGTCGTCGGCGGTGTAGAAGTAGCGCCACTGACGGCTCTGGTGCGATTCCTCGATCTTCAGGTTGAAGGGATCGAAGGTCGAGCTGATGGTCTGGCTGCTGGAGCCGGGGCGTTGGGTGACGTTGCCGGAAGCGTCGAAGGTGTAGCCGCCCATCAACCGGTTGGTCGCCGCGTCGACGCCGGGCTGCACGGTGTCCACTGGCAGGGGGTTGCCGCCGAGGGTGCCACGGCGGACTTCTGAGCGATTGCCGAACACGTCGTAAGCGTAGCTCTCGGCGAAATCGCCGGTGGTCTTCTCGGCCGCCACGCCGATGAGGCGGCCGGAGCCGTCGTAGAAGTACTCCTCCTCGTTGCCCAGCGGCCCTGCCGTGGCGACGTTGCCGGAAGCATCGTAGGTGAGCAGGAGGGTGATGCCTTCGCCGGAATCTGCGACGGAGTAGGACGCCGGGCGCTGCATGCCGCTCGGATCCTGGCCGTGGGAGTACGTCATCGTCACCCAGGTGCCGGGGTTGGCCTGGTCCTGGAACTCGTTGAGGGTGGCCTGCGCGAACATCCCGTTCGGGTGATAGCGGATCTCCGGGATGTAGGGGTGGGCGCCGAAGTCGTCCTCTACCGAGAGGAATCCCCAGACGACTGGCACTTCTCCTCCGCCCAGACGACTGGCACTTCTCCTCCCCCGGTCAATCGCTAGGTCCGAGAAGACTCCAGAAATACTGAGTCACGCTGCCTTCCACTTCGGGATCCGCCATCTGGACCCGAACGCATCGCACCCTTCCTTGCTCTCTCCAGAGAAGCCTCAGCTCCGCGCCGCCGATGAACTCAAGTTTCCCCGTAGAAGCGCCGAGGCGTTGTAGCGTCGCCATGAGAGTCTCCGTTTCCTTCGCGTCCAGCTCTCTCGTCTCGAGATTCGTCTGGGTGCGAACCCGGCTGTTCTTGACCGACCCGTCTTTCCTCACGGATTCCGCTGCAACGTTGACTGATGACCTGATCAGCTCGAGTTCTGCTTTCCCGTCGGCGCCCGATTCCCCGACAAAAAAGGCTACTTCTCCCAGCTGAGAGTTGGCCGGAAAGGCGAATCCTTTGACTATCCAGGAGCGAAGCGGGTAGCTCTCCTGATCGAGTGCCTCTAGTCGCCGAGCCGCGAGCAGAGAATCGAAGGCTGATTGCTCGTAGAGGTACGGGCAGTCACTGACTACCTCGGCCTTGTGCGATCCAGCGGGAGCCAATGCGAGGAGTAAAAAAAGCGCAAGTTGCATAGTCACGAAGTCTTCCTAGTAGGGCTTCTTCTTCGATTCACGTTGTTTGCGTCGCTCTTCTTTTCGGCGTTCTTTCATCGCCTTGCGCGATTGCTTGAACTCGGCCTTGATTTGCTTCGTGGTCCCTCTCGAATGATCTGTCTCGATTCCACCCTGCGAATCTACCGTAGCGCCCGGTCGGACCTCGGGATGCTCCCCGCTTTGGATCACTTCTTCAGCATGAGATATCTCGTGTCCTATTAGGATCGCGACCCCTTGCTCCCCGCCCGTTAGAGGGATGTGAACGGTACCCCTAACCGTGGTGTACGGGCCTCCAGGAGGCCCTATCCCCAGTCTGCCTTCAGCCTCTCGATTCGGAGCGAGCCGCCCGCCCGGTGGGGGCTTTGATGACCAGATCAACGCTGTCGGTGTTCCTGGCGAAGGACATGAGTTCCCTGAACCGAGCACTGTTTTCGATGCCGTAGTCCACCGCCGCTTGGTACTCCGGCGGATAGGTGCTCTTTCGACCATCCGGATCCACATAATTCACCGGGCTGTTCCGCACGTACGCATACCGGTTCCACGTCTGCGGCGCACCCGGCTTGGCCGAGTTGATCGGGTCGATCCCCATGAACCGCCCCAATACCGGCGAGCAGTGTCGGGCGTGCATGTAGTCGAGATCGTCGGTGGCGTCGTTCTCGTCGCCGAGGTCGCGCTCGTGGGAGGTGTAGCGCAGGGTCTGCTCGCGCTGGCCCTGCTCGAGCACCTGGCTGGGTAGCCTGCGGCCGAAGGGCAGCACGTAGTAGCCGGTGACGCCGCCCTCGCTCTGGTAGGTGAGCCGTGGTGTGCCGAGGTGGTCGTGCGCCATGCTGCGGCGCAGCTCGCCGTCCTCGTCGCCGTCGAAGCCGTTGGCGACGGTGACCTGGTGCTGGGAGCCGCGGTAGATGTAGTCGCGCTGCCAGCCGGCGTCGAGGCGCGTGAACGTCTCGCCGCGTGATCCCGGGCAACCGGCTCCCGCGCAGTCGTTGCTCCAGGCAGAGAGGTCGCCCGACTCGAAGCCGTCGGCGAAGATGAAGTCTCCGCGCAGGTCGAACTCGCTGAGCAGCTTGCCGCTCAGGTCGCGCAGGTAGAGGGTGACCTCGTTGTCGGGATCGGCCTCGGGCCGGATCACTCCGAGGCGCTCGTCGTCGGCGGTGTAGAAGTAGCGCCACTGACGGCTCTGGTGCGATTCCTCGATCTTCAGGTTGAAGGGATCGAAGGTCGAGCTGATGGTCTGGCTGCTCGAGCGGGGGCGTCCGTCGACGTTGCCGGAAGCGTCGAAGGTGTAGCCGCCCATCAACCGGTTGGTCGCCGCGTCGACGACGGGCTGCACGGTGTCAACCGGCAGCGAACTACCGCCGAGGGTGCCACGGCGGACCTCTGAGCGATTGCCGAACACGTCGTAAGCGTAGCTCTCGGCGAAGTCTCCAGTCGTCTTCTCGGCCGCCACGCCGATGAGGCGGCCGGAGCCGTCGTAGAAGTACTCCTCCTCGTTGCCCAGCGGCCCTGCCGTGGCGACGTTGCCGGAGGCGTCGTAGGTGAGCAGGAGGGTGATGCCTCCGCCGGAATCCGCGACGGAGTAGGACGCCGGGCGCTGCATGCCGCTCGGATCCTGGCCGTGGGAGTACGTCAGCGTCACCCAGGTGCCGGGATTGGCCTGGTCCTGGAACTCGTTGAGCGTCGCCTGAGCGAACATCCCGTTCGGGTGATAGCGGATCTCCGGGATGTAGGGGTGCGCACCGAAGTCGTCCTCCACCGCGACCAGGTAGCTCTGCCGGTAGTCGTAGTCGATCCGCCGACGGTGGGTGGGAGCGATTCCGGGCTCGCCGCCGGCTTCGACCCGGCCGCTGCGGCAGTTGGTGAGCTCGTCGTTGGCCAGGCAGGGGTAGCTCAGCTTCTTGGCGTTGCCGAGGTTGTCGTAGGTGTAGCGCTGGAGGAAGCGCCAGCCCTCGTCACTGCCGTCCGCGAACTCGACCTCGGTGGCCTTCGACGCGACGCGGCCGAGCGAGTCGTAACCGAGCGTCTCGGTGGCGCGAACGCGACCTCCTTCGGCCAGCGGCGGCGCTTCCGGAGGGGGTGGCGAAGAGGGGACAGCAGCCGGGACGTCGGTGAAGCGGGTGGCTGCCTTCAGGTGACCGCGCGCGGTGCCGGCGTTCGGGCCGTAGAAGTACTCGTACGCTTTGTAGGCCGTGGAGTCGATCTTGACGCTGTCGAGGTTCTCGAGCTCGTCGTAGGCGTAGGTCAGCACGTTGCGGCCGTCGTTCGATCGTCTCCGGTTGCCGCGACTGTCGTAATCGTAGGTGCGGGTGACGCCGGCGAATTCGGGGTGCGACTCGGAGACCAGGAAGCCGCGGCCGTCGTAGGTGAAGGTACGGGTCTGCTGTTGAGTGCCGGGCGTCTGAAGCCCAGTGTTGCGGTCGAACTCGAGCATGCGCACCGACTTGATCTCGCCGTGCGGTGCGTAGTCGTAGAGGGTGCGCGAACGCTTGGCGGTCGCGTCTGGCGTACCCGGAGTGCCGTCGTGGTCGACCTTGACGCCCAGATCTTCCAGCACCAGTTGGAGACGTCCGAAGCGGTCGTAGCCCTCGAACTTGCCGAACGTCTCCGGGGTCCCCACGAAGCTGGATGCCGTGGTGCCCTCATCGGCCTTCGAGACGACCGTGAAGTTGCGCTGCACCCCTTGGATGCCGCTGTAGTCGATGTCGACCACGCTCTGGTCCGGCTCCTCAGACGACTGGCACTCCTCCTCTCCCTCTCCTCGACCTGGATCTAGGTGTCAGTGGCAGTTCCTCTCCGCGATCAAGTCGATCTCTTCGAACAACGGACCTCGGTG
Source organism: Acidobacteriota bacterium (assembly GCA_003388555.1). GTDB lineage: Bacteria > Acidobacteriota > Thermoanaerobaculia > Multivoradales > Multivoraceae > QQVD01. Next base: position 51,022 of record QQVD01000073.1, read on the forward strand.
GTCGTGCTCAGGACCTCAGCGAGGTGGCACGGTTCTCAGGATCCGAAAGCGAAGACCGCGTACCAGCTCGCGGCCGATGAAGGCGATCGCAGCACGGAAGACACGGAGTAGTGAGCCGTGTCTCGTCCAGCGGCGGTATCGAGCCAGGACCGACCATCGGACCATCGGGTACCGGCCCTGGAGCGGACCGTCTGCCATGAGATCCGCGGCGGTGCGGTTCAACTGGTCTCCAGAACGGGATTCTGGAACGACTGGCATCTTCCCTTCACCTCTCGTGGTTCCGCTTCGTGTGCCGCCTACCGGACCGCCGACCAGGCGCTCAGGTCGCCGGACTCGAATCCGTCAGCGAAGAGCTCACCCATCCGGACCGCCCACAGCTCCTGTCCGTTCACGCCATCCGAAGCCGGGAAGAGAATCTGATCGCCGAGGGCTTCGGTGTACGAGATCACAGAGGGCTCCATGCCGGGCCGGATATCCGTGAGCTGGGTGGTTTCTCCCGTCCGAGCGTCGGTCCGGTACAGCTCCTGGCCGTGCAGCAGAGAAAAGGCCGTGAAGACCAGGCTGCCGTCACCCGCCAGCACCGGCGGGCCGAGTGCTTCCAGTTCACTACCGGTTCGGCGAGCCACGGTTCCGGCGGCCGGATCCACCTCCCACAAGGCCTCCCGGTTGGAGGCGAAGAGCTTCGATCGGGAGACTGGCCCGTAGAAGCCGGACAACGTGGTGGGCCGATCACCCGCGAAGTCGAGACGGTCCACCCGTCCTTCCGCCGGCCAGATCGAGAAGATCTCGAGGCTCTGATCGTCGACCGCGATCCAGGCCCCGTCGACCTTTCTAATCGGTCTCTTCCCCAACCAGAAGTCGCTGGTGGCGAGAGGGAGTGTGCCTTCGATGGTGCCATCGGTCTCCCAGTACCACCTATCCTCGTAGGGTCCGTAGCTGATCAGTGGCGTGGAATCGAAGTCTGAGACCCAATTGACAGGTGAACCCGTGGGACCGGGAAGCTCGATCGACTCCAGCGACTCCACGTCGAGAGACCGGACGACTCCGGCCTCTTCCGGCACCAGGAGGAGGTTTGTGCCGGCCCGAGCGAGCCTCGCCTCGGCGATCGACTGGAAGACCACGGCCGTGCCTGCCAGCGATCCATCGGAGAACCAGAGGTCGTGCTCGGGTGCCAGTCCGGGGCTCTGGTCACGGGAGACCAGGAAGGCGAGCCGATCGTCCAGCGCGACCAGCTCCTCGAGCGTGGCGCCGGGTTCGAGGTCCGCGGCAGAGAGCACCTCGCGGGTCCCGTCCACGGTGCCGTTCGAGAACCAAAGTCCTCCTCCGAGGAGGAACGCGATCTCGTCCTGTATGGGAACGACGATCTCAGGATCCTCGCTCGCCACCCTCACGGTGTTCTCGTTCTCACCGTCCGTGTACCAGAACCCCGGTTGTGGCGGCGATGCCTCGAAGAACACACCACCGGCGCCGGGCCAGAGCCATGTGCTGTTCGACCTGAGCGTCGGGCCGTCGTCGGGCGTTCCGACGAACCGGGTGCCCTCTGGCGTGCCGTCGGAGACTCCCACACCATTTCCCGTCAGAGGCGACCAGCCCGTGAAGAAGACCTTGTCGCCGACGCGCTTCGGATCGATCGGACCCGAGTGGTAGGGAGCCTGGACATCCGTCAGTTGTCGTTGTTCTCCGTCGTGCGTGAGCTCGCGGAGCTCGTTGTCGAAAGCGGCAGGAACCGAGGGTGAAGAGCCGAACAGGAGACGGTTCTCCTCCGCCAGCAGAGGCGTGAAGGAGTAGCCGTACGACGGGACTTCGGCGATCAGCGTCTTCGAATCCGGCGAGCCGTCCGAATACCAGATCTTCTTCGTGCCGGAGCCTGCCTGGTGAAAGTACAAGTCGGCTTCGTCATTGCAGATCCACTGCGAGTTGCCCTCTTCCTCCGTCCAGGTGGCGAGTCTGTAGGTGTTCTGGCCGTCGGTACGCCAGGTTTCCCAACGTTGGTTCTTGCCCGGGGGAGCGGCGGTTGCGAAGAGGAGCACCTCGCCGCACGCGGAGAACATGTCTGCGAAGGCGGAGTCAGGGCCGGGGATGCGATCGAAGAAGAGATCGGTGCCCTGGTTCGTGGCGTCGCTCACCCAAAGCTCGCGGCCGTCGTCGGGTGTGGTGGCCACGAAGAAGAGCCGGCTATCGAAGATGCCGAAGGGCCAGATCGAAGAGCTCGCGGGCCCCGGGTAGATGTCACGGACGAGAGCGGCGGTGGAGGCGTCGCGGCCAACGGACCACAACTCTTGTCCGCTACCGGGAGCGTAGGCACTGAAGAGGTATCGATCTCCTACCTTCCCGAGCGGGTTGGAGTGGCTGTCGTGAAGAAGCGTCGGGCGGCGGGATTGCCGATCGTAGAGCCAAAGTCCAGAGGCGCTGCCGATCGTTCCCGAAAACAGAACCCCGTCCTCGACCTCCACGAAGTCGTCCCCGTTCGCCGGTTCGTCGACGATCGCGTGTGTGCCTGCGGTGGTTCCGTCGCTCACGTAGAGGAACGTCTCTTCGCTGACGAGAGCTTCGAAGATGGCGAGGCCACTTTCGAAGGCGCGGAAGCGAGTCTCACGCGGCACCGAAACCTCCTGATCGGCGAGCAGGAACGTCCCGGCCGCCGTGCCGTCGCTTCGCCAGAGTCGCTGGCGTTGGTCGCCACCTCTGCCGAGCAGGAAAGCGAAGTCTCCCGCGCGAAACGGTCCGACGCCGTCGTAAGGGGGGCCACCGATGTCTGAGGAGACAACGCTGGCGGGCCCGGGCAGAGGCTCCAGTTGTTGGGAGCTCAGATCGAACGTGTAGAAGTCCCATCCATAGGTGTCGTGGTGATCGGCTCCGAGCAGGATGAGCCGATCTCCTATCCTCGCCGCCCGTAAGGGAGCCAGGCCGGAGTTCGGGGCCGAGCCGGGATAGAGGTCGCGCAGCATTCGCGGCTGCGATGCCGTCGCCTCGGTCGGCGTCCCGGCGAGCAGCATCGCAGCGCTGGCGCAGAGGAGGAGCGGCGCTGCCGCGGGACGGAATGGTGTCCCGATCTCGAGTGGCGATACGTTCATGCCTCAACCTCCGAAGACTCGGCTCTAAGACGAGTCCATCTCCCAGAGCCCGCTCGATATCGAGTGAGTGTGCGGCCCCGGGCGCTTCCCTTGTACAACGGAGTGTAGTCCCTCAGGGCGAAAGGACCCGTTCCCGGCGGTCTGAGACCTTGGTCTCTGCACCTCCCCCGAACCACTCTCCAACCACCCACGTAGAGTCCCTCGTAAGCTCTTCGAGCGGGGCGTAGAGTTCACGCGACGCCCGCCGTCGGGCTGCGTTCTGGGGATTCGGGTTTCGAGGAGAATCGGTCGTGGACGAGCGAGACGAAGACAGGACGGGCGCAGCCGACGACCTCTTCCAGCGCACCGCCGACCTCGCCCGCTGGCTGGTGGAGCGCGACCGGCTGTCCCCGGTGACGCCGCCGCCTTCGCCGGAGCAGCTGCGCGCCGAGCTCGACCTCTCGCTGCCGGCGGAGCCGCGCCAGGAAGGGGAGTGGTTCGACGCGCTGCGCGAGGTGGTGGAGCGCACCCCGAGCACCTCGAGCCATCGCTTCTACAACCAGCTCTTCGCCGGCCGCATCCCGGCCGCGACGGTGGCGGAGGCGCTCACGGCGTTGCTCAACTCGTCGATGTACACCTACAAGGCGGCGGGGGTGCACACGCTGATCGAGCGCCGGGTGATCGCGCGCCTGTGCGAGCTGGTGGGGTACCGCTCCGGCGGCGGCACCTTCGCGCCGGGCGGCTCGATGGCCAACCTGGTGGCGCTGATCGTGGCGCGCAACGAGGCCTTCCCCAGGGTGCGCGACGAAGGCGGCGCGGCTGCCGCCGGCGCGGTGGTCTACGTCTCCGACCAGGGGCACTACTCGATCCGCAAGAACGCCGGCATGCTCGGCATCGGCCGCGCCAACGTGCGCGCCGTGCGCAGCGACCACGAGGGACGCATGATCCCCTCGGCGCTGAGCGAGGCGATCGCCGCCGACCGCGAGGCCGGTCGCACGCCGCTGTGCGTGGTCGCCACCGCCGGCACCACGGTGATGGGCGCCTTCGACCCGATCGACGAGATCGCCACCCTCTGCGAGCGCGAGCGGATCTGGCTGCACGTCGACGCGGCGTTCGGCGGCTCGTTCCTGCTGCACCCCGAGCTGCGCCAGCGCCTGCGCGGCGTCGAGCGCTCGAATTCCGTGGCCTGGTGCGCCCACAAGATGATGGGCGTGCCGATGCCCTGCTCGGCGATCCTGGTGCGCTACGCGGAGCGCTCCAGCTCTGGCTCTGGTGCGAGTCCAGGCGGCGAGGACCCCAACCTGCTGCGGCGTCACTTCAACGAGGCGGCCGACTACCTCTTCCAGCAGGACGAGGCCGACCTCAACCTCGGCCACGAGTCGCTGCAGTGCGGCCGGCGCAACGACGCCTTCAAGCTGTGGGCGGCGTGGCAGGCGCTCGGCGACCGCGGCTGGCGCGAGCGCCTCGAGCGCCAGCGCCATCTGGCGCTCACCGCGGTGGCGCGCATCGAGCGCGAACCGGCGCTCGAGCTGCTGCACCGGCCGGAGAGCCTCTGCGTGTGCTTCACGGTCTCCGGCGTCGCCAGCGACGAGCTGTGCGCCGAGCTGTCGCGCCGCGGGCTCGAGAGCGTCGGCTACGGCCTGGTGCGCGGCGCCAAGGCGGTGCGGCTGGTGACCTCGAACCCCGAGGTCACGGAAGGGGAGATCGAGCGCTTCTTCGACGATCTGCTGGCGGTGGCGGACGACCTGCGGCGTCGCGGCGGCGCCGCTGCGGCGACGACCGAATCGGTGGCGGCGACGCGCGAGTAGACTGCCGGCGATGAGCAGGCCGTCCCAGAGCGGGCAGGGCGCCGCGCCCACGCCCAGCGTGCGGCGCTCGGGCGACGACGTGCTGGTGCGCCTCGACTTCACCGACGAGGTCGCCTACTACGCCTGGATCGAACGGCTGCGCTCGGCGAGCCCGATCCTGCGCCTCGCCGAGCGCCTCGACGAGGGGGCGCGGCTGCGCATCGAGTCGGTGCACGGCGCCCAGCGCGACGAGCTGGTCGCCGAGGTGCGTCAGGTCTTCCGCAGCGGCGCCGACCTGTGGGGCACCCTGATCGAGGTGTGCGAGGACGAGGCTGGCGAGGAGTCGCCGGACGGACCGCAGGAGAGCGCCGAGCCCTCCGCCGAGCCCGACGGCAAGCAAGGCGGGGAGGGCGAGGTCGAGGGCGACCCGGATCCGGACGACGACGACGAGACGACCCGCCGCGGCGAGACCTACGGCGCCTCGGCCTTCTTCGAGCTGCAGAAGCTCAATCCCAACCAGAAGATGATGCTGGCGACCCGGGCCAACCGCCAGCAGCGCCAGCTGCTGCTGCGCGACACCTCGCAGGCGATCCAGATGGCGCTGCTGTCGAACCCGCGCCTGGAGTCGAAGGAGCTGCTCGAGATCGCCCGCAACCCGCAGACCACCGGCGGCGTGCTGCAGCGCCTCGCCAACGACCAGCGCTGGGGCAGCAACTACGAGGTGCAGCTGGCGCTGGTGCGCAATCCCCAGACGCCGAGCCCGATCGCCATCCGCCTGCTCGAGCTGATGCGCACCTCGGACCTGCGCTTCCTCGCCAAGTCGCAGGCGCTGCGCGAGAACGTGCGTAAGGCGGCGCTGCGCGTCTACCTGAAGCGCGCTCCCTGAGGTCGCATTGGCGATGGCAGAGGTAGGGGCCCCGGGGCTCGGATGGCTCGATCTGGTGGTGCTGCTCGGGGTGCTGGTCGCGGTCACCGTGATCGCCGATCGGCTCGCTGGCCGGGCGCAGGGCGCGCGCGACTTCTTCCTCGGCGGGCGCCGGCTGCCGTGGTACGCGGTCAGCGCCTCGATCATCGCCACCGAGATCAGCGCCGTCACCTTCATCAGCCTGCCCTCGGTGGTCTACCGCCCGGGCGGCGACCTGACCTACCTGCAGATCGTGCTCGCCTACGGGGTGTCGCGCTGCCTGGTCGCCTGGCTGCTGGTGCCGCGCTACCTCGAACGAGAGGTGTTCAGCCCCTACGAGTACCTCGGCACCGTGCTGGGGCGGGGAGCGCGGCGCACCGCCACCGGCCTCTTCCTCTTCGGTGGCGTGCTCGCCCAGGGCGCCCGCGTCTACCTCACGGCGCTGATCCTGCAGGTGCTGCTCGGGCCGCAGCTCGAGTGGGTGCGCCAGCTCACCGGTCTGCCGACGCTGCTCACCGCGACGCTGATGGTGGTGGCGGTGGCGCTGCTGTGGACGCTGCTCGGCGGCATCGCGACGGTGATCTGGACCGACGCGCTGCTCTCGCTGCTCCTCGTCGTCGGGCTCATCGTGTCGTTGGTGGCGCTGACCGCGAAGCTGCCCGGCGACTGGGTGACGACCCTGCAGGCGGCGGGGGAGGCGGGCAAGCTGCGACTGCTCGAGCCGCAGCCGTCGTGGACGGCGCCGTACACCCTGCTCGCCGCCCTCCTCGGCGCCACCGTCGGCGGCGTCGGCGCCTTCGGCACCGACCAGCTGGTGGCGCAGCGCCTGTTCTGCTGCCGCTCGGTGCGCGAGGCGCGCTGGGCGATGGTGGCGAGCTTCGCCGGCATCGTGATCACCGCGATGGTGATGCTGCTCGGCCTCGGCCTCTGGCGCTACTCGGCGAGCGCCGAGTGGGCCGCCGCGGGCAGCGCCACCGCCGCCTCGATCGCCGCCCAGCCCGACCGCGTCTTCCCGGTGTTCATCCTCTGGGACCTGCCGGCGGGCCTGCGGGCGCTGGTCATCGCCGGCGCGCTCGGCGCCGCGGTGTCGAGCCTCGATTCGATCCTCACCGCGCTGGCGCAGGGAACGCTGTCGCTGCTCGGCGACCGCGAGGCCTCGAGCAGCACCGACGCCACCGACAGCAGCGACGGCACGGACGATGCGGTGCACGCCGTGGACGGCGACGAGACGGGCGCAGCGGAGGCCTCCACCGGCGGCGACGGTCATCTCGGCAACGCCCGCACCTGGGTGGTGTTGTGGGCTGTGGTGCTCGGCGCCGTCGGCATGTCGATGGCGCCGCTGGCGGTGCGTTACCGCGCCATCCTCGATCTGGCGCTGGCGATGGCCGGGCTCACCGGCGGCGCCCTGCTCGCCGGCGTGCTGCTGGCCGTCTTCGGCGGTCGCGACCGGCGTCGCGGCGCGGTGCGCGGAGCGCGCTACCGCTTCGCCGCGCCGCTGTCGGCGCTGGTGCTCATCGGCGTCGTCGCCCACTCGCTGGCGGCGCAGGTCTTCATCGCCCTGCTCGGTGCGGCGCTCATCGCCTGGCGGATCTCGGTGTCGCGTCGCGGCGCGCTGGTCGACGGCCTGGTGCTCGCCGTCGGCGCCGTCGGCGCCCTGGCGCTGAGCCGCTGGGGGCTGAGCGAGGCCGGTGCTCCGCTCGCGTGGCCCTGGTACGTGCCGCTGGGCGCCGCGGTGACCGCGCTGGCGGTGTGGGCGATGCGGCTCGATCCGCGGCAGGGGACGGCATGAGGTGTTCCTCGTGGCTGACGCTGGCGCTGCTGCTCGCCGCCTGCACCCCACCGCAACCGCCGAGCGACGCCCCCGAGCCGCCCGGCCCCGCGGCACCGGCGGTGAGCACAGGCGCCGAGGTGCTGCTCGCAGAGCCTCCCGAGTGGCTGCGCCGCGAACGCGTCGCGCTGCTCACCAACCGCGGCGCCAGGGTCGGAGAGCGGCCGCTGTGGGAGGCGCTCGCCGAGGTCGCCGACCTGGTGCGCCTGTTCGCCCCCGAGCACGGACTCGACCTGGCGCTCGAGGCCGGCGCCGAGGTCGAGGACGCACCGGCCGAGGGGGCGAGGGTGGAGACGCGCTCGTGGTACGGCGCCAGCCACGAGCAGCGGGTGAGCGACCTCGAGGGCGTCGACGTGCTGCTCTTCGACCTGCCCGACGTCGGCGCGCGCTACTTCACCTACGTCGGCACCATGCACCTGGCGATGCAGGCCGCAGCCGAGGCCGGGGTGCGCTTCGTGGTGCTCGATCGCCCGAACCCGCTCGGCGGCGAACGCATGGCAGGCTGGATCGTGGAGCCCGAGCTGCGCTCGCTGGTCGCGGCGCTGCCGGTGCCGGTCGTGCACGGGATGACCGTCGGCGAGCTCGCCGGCATGATCGTCGGCGAGGGGTGGCTGGAGGCGCCCCGCGAGGCCGCGCCGCTGGTGCTCGAGGTCGTCGCCGTGCGGGGCTGGCGTCGCGACATGTCGTGGCCCGAGACCGGTCTCACCTGGTGGGCTCCGAGCCCCAACCTGCCGACGTTCGAGGCGGCGCTGCTCTATCCCGGCACCTGCCTGCTCGAGGGCACCACCCTCAACGAGGGTCGCGGCACCGAGCTGTCGTTCCTGCAGCTGGGAGCGCCGTGGATCGACGCCGAGGCCCTCGCCGCGGCGCTGGAGGGCCGGCTGCCCGGTGTGGTGGCGCAGCCGGTGCGCTACACGCCGCGGGCGCTGCCGGGCCGGGCCGAGAGCCCCCGCCACCTCGGCGCCGAGGTGGCGGGGGTGCGGCTCGAGGTGATCGATCCCGGAGCGGTCGATCCGCTCGGGCTCGGCGTCGTGCTGCTCGAGCGGATCCTGGCGCTCGACGGCGCGCCGCCGGCCGACGAGATCCTGGCGCCGGAGTGGCTGGCGCGCCTCGCCGGCACGCCGGAGCTGGCCGAGCGCCTCGCGGCGGGAGAGACGGCGGAGCGGATCGCCGGGTCCTGGCGTCGCGACGTCGAGGAGTTCGCGCTCCGTCGCGCCCCCTACCTGCTCTATCCTTGAGCGCCATGCCCTATCCCCGTGCGCCCTACGACGAGCTGCCGCGGCGCGACGCCAACCACACGCCGCTGAGCCCGCTCTCCTTCCTGCCGCGGGCGGCCGCGGTGCATCCCGAGCATGCCGCGGTGCGCTACGGCGAGCGCACCTACAGCTGGGCCGAGACCTACCAGCGCTGCCGCCGGCTCGCCTCGGCGCTGCGGACCTGGGGCGTGCGGCGCGGCGACACGGTGGCGATCCTGGCCACCAACACGCCGCCGATGTTCGAGGCGCACTTCGGGGTGCCGGCGACCGGGGCGGTGCTCAACGCGCTCAACTACCGGCTCGATCCGCCGGCGATCGCCTTCATCCTCGAGCACGGCTGCTCCGACGTGGTGCTGGTCGACCGCGAGTACGCGCCGCTGCTGGCCGAGGCGCTGCCGAAGGTCGAGCGGCCGCTGCGCGTCGTCGACCTCGACGACCCCGCCGCCCCGGGCGGCGAGCGCATCGGCGAGATCGAGTACGAGGACTTCCTGGCCGGCGGCGATCCCGAGGCGCCCTGGGAGCTGCCCGACGACGAGTGGCGCGCCATCGCGCTGAACTACACCTCGGGCACCACCGGCAACCCCAAGGGGGTCGTCTACCACCACCGCGGCGCCTACCTCAACGCGCTCGGCAACGCGCTCACCTGGAACATGGGGCACCACCCGGTCTATCTGTGGACGCTGCCGATGTTCCACTGCAACGGCTGGTGCTTCCCGTGGACCCTGGCGGCGCTCGCCGGCACCAGCATCTGCCAGCGCAAGGTGGAGGCGGCCGACATCTACCGCGCCTTCGCCGAGGACGGGGTGACGCACCTGTGCGGCGCGCCGATCGTGATGCAGATCCTGCTGGCGGCGAAGGAGTCGGAGAAGCGCACCTTCCCGCAGCAGGTGCGCATGCTCACCGCGGCGGCGCCGCCGCCGGCGCCGGTGCTCGCCCGCATGAGCCGCGCCGGCATCGAGGTCACCCACGTCTACGGCCTCACCGAGACCTACGGCCCCGCCGTCGTGTGCGCCTGGAAGGACGAGTGGAACGGCCTCGAGATCGACGAGCAGGCGGCGCTCAAGGCCCGCCAGGGCGTCGCCTCGCTGCCGCTCGAGGAGCTCACGGTGGCCGACGCCGAGTCGCTGCAGCCGGTGCCTTCCGACGGCGAGACGCTGGGCGAGGTGCTCTTCCGCGGCAACATCGTGATGAAGGGCTACCTGGCGAACCCCAAGGCGACGGAGGAGGCGTTCGCTGGCGGCGCCTTCCGCTCCGGCGATCTCGGCGTGCGCCATCCCGACGGCTACCTCGAGCTGCGCGACCGCTCGAAGGACATCATCATCTCGGGCGGCGAGAACATCTCGTCGATCGAGGTCGAGGGGGTGCTCTACGCCCACCCCGCGGTGACGGCCGCCGCGGTGGTGGCGATGCCGCACGAGCGCTGGGGCGAGACGCCGTGTGCCTTCGTCGAGCTCGATCCGTCGGCGCCGGCGCCGGAGGAAGCGGAGCTGATCGCCTTCTGCCGCGAGCGTCTGGCCCACTTCAAGTGCCCGCGCGCGGTCGTCTTCGGCGAGCTGCCCAAGACCTCGACCGGCCAGATCAAGAAGTTAGTGGTGCGCGAGCGCGCCAGAGCGCTGGCGACCAGCGCGAGCACCTGAGAGGCGCGACAACTCCGGGCCGGGGGGCCCCGTGATGCCTTCGACCGACGACTGGGAACGTCTCGAACCGCTGCTCGACGAGGCCATCGACCGCGTCGGCGCCGAGCGCGAGGCCTTTCTCGAGAAGCTGGCCGCCGAGGACCCGGGCCTGCACGCGCGGGTCGTCGAGCTGCTCGGTGCGGCGAGCAGCTCGGCGTCGATGATGATCGACCAGCCGCTCTCCCAGGTGGCGGCCGAGCTCGTCGAGCGGGTGCCCCTCGACCACTGGGACGCCGGCATCACCAGCGGCGACCGGGTGGGCCCCTACGAGATCGTGCGGCCGCTCGGCGGCGGCGGCATGGGCCACGTCTTCGTCGCCCGGGTCGCCGGCGAGCCCGACTCCGAGCTCGTCGCGCTCAAGGTGCTCAGCCGCAGCCGCGACCGCGAGGAGATGCGCCGGCGCTTCCAGCGCGAGCGCGAGATCCTCGCCAGCTTCGACCACCCGCTGCTGGTGCCGCTGCGCGCCGACGGCACCACCCGCGACGGCAGGCCCTACTTCGCCATGCGGCTGCTCGAGGGCACCTCGCTGACCCGCTACTGCCGCGAGCACCGCCTCAGCATCGAGGAGCGCCTGCGCCTCTTCCTCGAGGTCTGCGACGCGGTCGGTTACGCCCACGCGCGCGGCGTCATCCACCGCGATCTCAAGCCCAGCAACGTGCTGGTGGAGGAGGACGAGAGCGGTGCGGTGCACCCCTACGTGCTCGACTTCGGCATCGCCCACGAGGGCGACACCCGCGACCTGACCCTGACCGGCCAGATCATGGGCACGCCGGGCTACATGGCGCCCGAGCAGGCACGTGGCGAGATCGATCGCATCGACCGCCGCAGCGACATCTTCTCGCTCGGCGCGATGCTCTTCGAGCTGCTCACCGGCGAGCGTGCCTACCGCGGCAAGAACCCCGCCGAGACGTTGATCGCGGTGGTCGAGAGCCCGCCGCCGAAGCTGCGCGAGACGGCCCCCGATCTGTCGCGCGACCTCGAGGTCGTGGTCGACCGCTGCCTGGCCCAGGATCGCGCCGAGCGCTACGAGAGCGTCGCCGCGCTCGAGCGCGACCTGCGCGCCTACCTGGCGGGTCAGAAGCTGCCCAGCGTCGTCGGCACTGCCGGGCGGCGGGCGACCGGCGCCCGCGCCCGCGTCGTCGGGGGCCGACGCAAGCTGCCCGCTTGGTTCCCGCCCCTCGCCGCGGCCGCGCTCACCGCCCTGGTGCTGACCGCGATCTGGAGGCTGGCGCCGGAGCGCGCCCCGCCGCCTCCGGACCCGCACCGGCCGGCCGCGACCAGCACCCGCACCAGCCAGGATCTCGCCGAGGAGTACGCCGCCCGCATGCGCTTCGCGCACCTGGCGCAGCTGCACGATCTGCGGGTGGTGCGTCGCGATCTCGAGCCGCTGCGCCAGGTGCTGCAGCTGCGGGCGGCGCCACTCGGCGACGAGGTGGGAGCGCAGCCGTCGGCCGCCGACCCGGCGGTGCTGGCGGCTCTCGGCAGGGCGGAGTGGGCACGCCGCGACGTCTTCGCGGCGGCGACGCGGTTCGCCGACGCCGCCCGTCGCCCGGGAGCGCCGGCGGCCCTGGTCGGCGCCACCCGGGTCGACGCGCTCGCCGCCTGGACCCAGTACTGCCTCGACCAGGTCGAGCAGGCGCGGTGGATGGCCGAGGCGCTCGCCGATCCGGCGGCGGCCGCGCGGCTGGCCGCGGCGACCGAGATGGCGGGCCTGCCGGGCTGGGGTCGGATGCTGGGGGGACAGCCCGCCGCCGGCGGCCACGTGCTGGCGCGCTGCCGGCGACAGGCGGAGAGGCTGTCGCGCGGCGCCGAGAGCTCGCCGGTCGAGGCGACGCGGATCCAGCTCGAGATGTACACGGCGTTCTGGAGCGACGACCTGGCGCGGGCGCTGCAGCTGGCCAGCAGCGCGGTGCAGCTGCATCCGTGGCTGTTCGAGGCCGAGATCGCCCGCGGCTCGTTCCTGATGTTGACCCCGGCCGCCGAGGCGCCCGCCGACGCCCTGGCTCAGGCCGCGAGCGCCTTCGAGCGCGCCACCCAGCAGGGGCGCAACGATCCGCTGGCCCACCAGCGACGCTGCCAGGTGCTCTGGTGGCGGGTGCAGGGAGCCTCGGCGCCCGGTGAGCTGGCGGAGCTGCTGCGGTCCGCCACCGACGCCTGCCTGGTGGCGCGCGCCGCCGACCTCGACCGCGCCGGGCCGGCGCTGCTGCTCAGCCGCATCGTCGGCCGCGGCGGTGCCGGCGCGGTGTCCGGCAGCGTTTCTGACGGATTCGAGGGCGCCGGGTCGACCGGCTCGGGGGAGGCGCCGTGCGGCGCCGCCGGGGGCTGGGCGCAGCGCGCCGCGACGCTCGACGGTGACGCGTCGGCGGCGCAGCTGGCGACGGCCCTGGCCTGCCTCTCGGCCGCCGGAGGCG
>QQVD01000054.1 GCA_003388555.1 Acidobacteriota bacterium
ACGTGCCGCAGCCACCTCCGGGCCCGGTCGGCCGGGGGCGACCTCGCGCCGGCCGCTCACGCCGCCAAGGCTCCGCGGCGGCGATCGTGCCGCAGCGCGATCCACCACTCGACCAGCACCAGGTTGGGCACCCAGGAGAGCCAGGCGACCACCTGGTAGGTGGCCTCGAAGCCGTGGCCGGACGCCATGAAGACCCCGATCCACAGCCTCAGGGTGACGGCGCCGAAGGTCAGGGCGAAGCTGCGCAGCATCCACTCGCGGTGCACGTCGAAGCGGCGCGCCCGCGCGTGCAGCACGGCGAGGCCCGTCGCCACCAGCCAGAGCACCGCCAGGGTGCCGAACCCGACGTGGGTCACCAGGCCACCGAAGCTGGTCGGCGCGAGCAGCAGGCTGGCGGCACCGGCGATCAGGATGCTGACCGCGTAGACGTAGCCCAGAACGCGGTGCAGTCGCGGCCGGCGCGCCCGCAGCCAGCTCAGGAACTGGAACGGTCCGACGGCGAGGGCGATCGGACCGAAGACGAAGTGGGCCGCGAAACGCAGCCAGCTCTCACGCAGGAGACCATGGAAGTGCAGCTCCGAGGGCACCGCCTCGGGCCGCGTCGCTCCCGGGTAGAGCACGTCCGCGTCGACCAGCAGGAAGCGCCAGCTCCACACCGCCATGGCCAGCGACAGCACCGCGACCAGTGCCCAGCCGAAGCGGCGCAGGAGCAGCGTCCACCGCCGCCGCGAGCCGAGGCTACGGGTGGTCGCCGAATCCGACTGCGTCTCGCTGGAGAGCGTCTGCTGAAGCATCTGAGGTCGAAGCGTACACTCTCATGGGTCGCCACGTCGGTCGGCCGACGGCCTCACCGCGCGGGCCCCATGCCGCGACTGGAACAGAGTGTGGCGGCGGACCGTAGGTGGGAGTGCACCGAGGCCCACAGGCCAGAAAGTGCCCCGAGCGAGCCAACGGGACCGCGCGCCGCTGCCAAGGAGATCCCCGCATGAAGACCCTCAGAGCCCTCAAGTTCCTCTTCGTCGGACCGATGGTGCTGCTGCTCCTGGTGGCGATCAACTGGCTGACCACGCCCGGCGACTGGTGGGTGCAGTGGGCCGCTCTCGGCATCGGGATCGCCTGGGTGGTCAGCTTCTTCCGCGTGCTCACCGCGCTGATCGTCGCCGGCGGCATCGCCGGCTTCCTGGCCATGCTGCGCCAGCGGTCGGGCTGACGCGGGGCGATCCGGCATCCGCGTGCTCCGACAGTCGTCGTCGGGCATGCGACAATCCGCTCGTGGACAACGGTGCGGGCTGCCCTTCGCTCGGTTCGGCGCTCGCTCAGCTCGAGGGAATGCCGGTCGGCGAGGCGCTCGAGGATCTCCTCGCCAACGCGCCCTTCGGTCTCTACGTGGACGAGCCGACTCGCGGCTGCATCTACGCGAACGAGACGCTGCTGGGCATCTTCGGTGTCGACTGGAACGATTTCGCCGGCTTCGGCTGGGCGCGCTTCGTGCTGCCCGAGGACGCCGAGCGGCTGCAGACGGCGATCGCCGAGTACGAGGAGGAGCGCAGCGTCATCTCGGTGCGCTATCGGGTGCGCGTCGAATCCGAGGTGCGCTGGGTGCACGCCCACGTCGAGGCGCTTCTGGGTGACGGCGGTCGTCACGTCGGCAGCCTCGGGGTGGTGCGCGACGTGACGCAGGAGGAGAATCGCCGGCAGAACGCCCTCGAGGCACAGAAGCTCGAAGCCATCGGGCAGCTGTCGGCGCGCCTGGCGCACGACTTCAACAACCTGCTGACGGTGATGATCACCGGGGTCGACCTCATCACGCCGGAGGTCGGCTCCGACAACGGCCGCGAGCAGATCGCCGCGATCTCGACCGCATTCGCGCAGGCCCGGCACCTCACCGGCCAGCTGCTGACGCTGTCGCGCGCCCGACTGACCCCGCTGCAGGCCACGCCGCTCGATCGCGAGCTCGGTGAGCTCTGGCGCCTGCTGACCAGCACCGCGGGGGAGGCGATGACGGTCGACCTCCACCTCGGTGCGGCGGGCAGCCACGTCGCCCTCGGCAGCACACAGCTGGCGCAGGTCGCGATCAACCTGGTGAGCAACGCCCGCGACGCGATGCAGGGTCAGGGGCGCATCGCGGTGCGCACCTACCGTCCCGAGCCGGCGCGCGCACGCCTGGAGATCGAAGACACCGGTACGGGCATGGGGCCCGAACAACTCGAGCGGGCCACCGAGCCCTTCTTCACCACCAAGGAGGTGGGCCGCGGATCGGGCCTCGGGCTCACCACCGTCCGGGAGCTGGTCGACATGGCGGGTGGACACCTGGAGATCGACAGTGCCCCCGGTCGCGGCTGCACCGTGCGCATCGATCTGCCAGAGGTGGGTTCCGACGTCTACGTCGAGAAGCGACGTGAAGCGACGACCGCACTCGCAGGCAGCGGTGTCGTGCTGCTGGTCGAGGACAACGACGCCCTGCGCCAGTCGGTGGGCTACGCCCTGGCGCTCGCCGGCTACTCGGTCGTCGCCGCGGCGAACCTCGCCCAGGGACGGGCGCATCTGCATCGCCATCGCGAGCTCGCGGCGCTGGTCTGCGACGTCCTCCTGCCGGATGGCAGCGGTACCGAGCTGGTCGCCGAGGCACGGGCGCGCCAGCCGGAGCTGCCGATCGTCACGGTGTCGGGCTTCGCCGGCGAGGACGAGGGCGCGGCGACCCGGCAGGACCGCCGATCGGCCTTCGTCGCCAAGCCCTTCAGGCCGCGCGAGATCCTCGAGGCGATCCTGCGCCTGCAGTGACTACCGTCGAGGCGTCGGCCGGCGAGCGTCCGATCACTGCTCCGCGGGGGTCTCGGCCGGCGGCATCGAGAAGTGGCCCTCGGCGAACGAGACTCCGGTCTCCACCGCCTCGAGCTCGACGGTGGCCACCGGAGCGCCACCCGAGTTCAGAGTGATCGACCTCGGCACCATCAGCCCCGCCTGCTCGGCGTAGAGGGTCAGCAGGGCGTCGATCTGCTGCTGGGTGCCCATGAACTCGGCGTCGAGACTGAATCGGCGTTCGAGGAAGTCCTCGCCGCCGAGGAAGGCGCGGCGCACCTGCTCGCCCTGCTTCATCTCGATGGCGTAGGTCTCGTCGCGGCCGACCGTCTCCACGCCGGTCAGCGACAGGGCCCAGCCGTCGGCCTGGGCCTGCTCGAGGATGCCCCAGAGGAAGCCGCCGAAGAGCTCGATCAGGTCGGCCGCCTCGGCGGAGAGAGCCTCCGGCGTGGTGATCGCCTGCAGCGGCGAGACGGTCCAGGCCTGTTCGCCGTCGTAGGCCAGGATCATCTTCGAGCCGGCCATGTCGGCCTCGAGCCGGCTCTTGCCGGGCTTGGCCAGCGAGATCACCAGCGGGATGTTGAGCCCCATGAAGCCCAGCTTGCCGGTGGCGCGCACCGTCTGCACCCCCTCGGCGCCGCCGCGCGCGGCGAAGTGCCTCTCGAGGATCTGGTCGAGGCTCAGCGAGGCGTCGGCGGTCTGGCCCGGCATGTAGAAGATCTCGGGGTCGACATCGACGTCGAGCTCGGTGCGGGTGAACTCGAGCTCGGCCCGACCCATCGCCGAGTTGATCACCTGCCGCTTCGGCACCTTGAGGCCGCCGACCTCGGCGTACTCGACGAAATCGACGGTGACCTCGACCGGCCCCATGCCCTGGTCGGCCGTCTGCACGGTGCGCCTGAGCAGATGGTCTTCGACGCCGATGTAGAAGGTCTGCTGGCCGCCGCCCTGCAGCGTCGCCTCGATGACATGGGCCTTGCCGAGCGGCGCGCCGAGGTCGACCACATCACCGAGCTCGAGCTTCGCCCGCTTGCGCTTCCAGTCGACCAGCACGCCGTCGAAGTCGGCCTGCAGGATGGTGGTCGCGGCGAGGCCCTCGGGCAGCGGCGCCGGCTTGCTGCTGCCGGTCATCGGATTGACGCCCCAGGCCACCGCGCCGTCGTACGCCTGGATCGACTGCATGCCCTGCATCGACATCTGCTGGCGGTAGAAGGTGGGGCGCTGACGCCAGATCTCGAACCCCAGCTCCATGCCCTGCGCCTTCGCCACCCCTTCGACGTGCATCGTGTCGACCGCGCGCAGCACCTCGAGACCACCGCGGGCCTCGTAGTGCCGGGCGAGCAGGTCGGCAAGGGGATCAGCCGCGCCTCCGGCAGTCTCCTGTGCGGCGGCGCCGGCGGAGACGACGGCGACGAATGTGACGACGGCGAGGAACGCGACCAGGGCACGCGAGCCTCGGCGGGAGGCTCGCGGCGACACGGCGATCGCGGAATGGCACGACGGCTCGGCGGAGAGGGCACGGTTCACGGGGCTCTTCCTTTCTCGCTGGCCCCTTGGTCGGTGCAGGAACCAGATCGGCGGAGACCGAGGAGCGCCGGCGGCGCTCGTCAGGTCCGGTTGAATCCGGCAAGGCTATCGCGCCGCCGGTCCTCACGCCGAGCCCGGAAAGCGAGAAGAGAACCGCCCGCCAGGCCGGCGATCGGCAGCAGGGGCCAGATCGCCGCTCGCGACGACCACGGCGATCGTGCCGCGAACGGGCACGCTACAGTTGCCCGGCCGCGACCCGGTCGCCCCCAGAGTCTCGCGCCAACGATGCCTGCCGAAGAGGCGGGCCGAGAGGTCCCAGTGATCCAGCTCTACTACGACCCCAGATGCCCCTTCTGCCAGCACGTGCTGCAGTACCTCGAGGACAACGAGATCCCGTTCGAGCCGAAGATCATCTCGCTCTCCGCCGACTCGCCCACCAAGCGCGAGCTGGTGCGGCTCGGCGGCAAGGCCCAGGTGCCTTTCCTGGTCGACCCCGAGAACGGGGTCGAGATGTACGAGAGCGGCGACATCGTCGCCTACCTCGAACGGCTCTGAGAGGCCTCGGCGCTCGGAAACAGCGGCCCCGACGGGCCGGCTCGATCTCTCTGACCGAGCTGGTTGCACCGGCGCGGACCCGGATGCGAACATGCCGTCCGCGATGAGCACCTCTCGAGCCAGCGCAACGCAGCCTGCGGCGCCCGGTCCCGGCGCCGTGCCCGAGGCCGCGGAAGCTCCGGCGCTCGAGATCCGCGGGCTGGCGAAGACCTACCAACGCAAGGGCTCGGCCGAGAAGGTCGAGGCGCTCAAGGGGATCGACCTCGAGGTCCGCGAAGGGGAGTTCTACGGCCTGCTCGGGCCGAACGGCGCCGGCAAGTCGACCTGCATCGGCATCGTCACCACCCTGGTGCGCAAGAGCGCCGGCAAGGTGCGGGTCTTCGGCGTCGACCTCGACACCGACCCCACCGCCCTCAAGCGGCTGATCGGCCTGGTGCCGCAGGAGATGAACTTCAACCAGTTCGAGAAGCCGCTGCAGATCGTCGCCCAGCAGGCCGGCTACTACGGCATCCCCTGGAAGCTGGCCAAGGACCGCGCCCTCGAGTGCCTCGACCTGATGGGCCTGCTGGGCAAGAAGGACCAGGTGTCGCGCTCGCTCTCCGGCGGCATGAAGAGGCGCCTGATGATCGCTCGCGCCCTGGTCCACCAGCCGCGGCTCCTGATCCTCGACGAACCGACGGCCGGGGTCGACATCGAGCTCCGCCGCGCCACCTGGGAACTGCTCGAGAAGGTGAACCGGCAGGGGACCACGATCATCCTCACCACCCACTACCTCGAGGAGGCCGAGGCTCTCTGTCGTCGCATCGCGATCATCGACCACGGCCTCATCGTCGAGAACACCGACACCCGCACCCTGCTCGCCAAGCTCGCGACCGAGACCTTCGTGCTCGACCTCGCGACGAGCGTCGCCGAGGCACCGCGACTCGACGGGTTCCGCTGCCGCCTCAGGAGCGACGGCTCGCTGGAGGTCGATGTCGAGCGGGGCCAGACCCTCAACGCCCTGTTCGACCAGCTCGGCGGCCGCGGCCACCAGGTGGTGAGCATGCGCAACAAGGCCAACCGCCTCGAGGAGCTCTTCGTGCGCATGACCGAGGAGTCGCGGCGGGCGGCGGGAGGTCAGGACGACACCGCACCGCCTCTTGCCGAAGGCGCCAGCGAAGGAGACTCCCCCTCGTGAGCTCGGTGCGGCCCGCCGAGGCCTGGGTCGGCTTCGTCACCACGGTGCGCAAGGAGGTCGTCCGTATCCTGCGCATCTGGGCGCAGACGATCCTGCCGCCGGTGATCACCACCACGCTGTACTTCATCATCTTCGGTCCGATACTCGGCGATCGCATCGGTCAGATGGAGGGAGTCACCTACCTGCAGTACGTGACCCCGGGACTGATCATGATGGCGGTGATCACCAACTCCTACCAGAACGTCGTGTCCTCGTTCTTCGGCGCCAAGTTCCAGAGCCACGTCGAGGAGATGCTCGTCTCGCCGATGCCGGACTCGGCGATCCTCTTCGGCTACGCCATCGGCGGCGTCTTCCGGGGCCTGCTCGTCGGGCTGATGGTGTCGCTCACCAGCCTCTTCTTCGCCGCTCTTCCGGTCGCCCATCCCATGCTGACGATCGCCGTCGCAGTGCTGACCTCGGTGGCCTTCTCGTTCGGCGGCTTCATCAACGCGCTGCTGGCGCGCAACTTCGACGACGTCGCCATCGTGCCGACCTTCGTGCTGACGCCGCTGACCATGCTGGGCGGCGTCTTCTACTCGGTCAGCCTGCTGCCGGAACCCTGGCGCAGCGTCTCCTTCGCCAACCCGATCCTCTACATGGTCAACGCGTTCCGCTACGGCATCCTGGGCGACTCGGACATCGCGATCGGGCTGTCGCTGCTGATCCTCTCGGGCTTCATCGTGCTCTTCTACGTCGCTGCGCTGCTGCTGCTCAAGCGCGGCACAGGGCTGCGCGCCTAGCGCCGCCTCGACAGCAGTCCGGTCGCGGCCAGCTGCCGTAGACTCGTTGCCGCCACCGTGCTCGGCCCGAGGAAATCGGGCGACATCGGGCGACACCGGGCGGAGTCGACGAGGCGAATCGATGAGCGACGACATTGAGCGATCTCCCCTGCTGCTCACCAAGGGCCTCGAGGAAGAGGTCTACACCGGCACCCGCGACGGCGAGGTGGTCGGCATGTCGCATCGCGTCGCCGCCGATCTGCCCGGCTTCGCCACCGAGCCCGACAGTCGCAACGTCGAGTTCACCACCGCGCCCTACCGCAGCTACGAGATCCTCGTCGACCGGCTGATGACCAAACGCTGCCGGCTGCGCAACTACCTCAAGGATCAGGGCGACTACACCCTGATCCCCGGCAGCACGCTGTCGCTGGCCGGCAGCGAGGACTTCCAGATCTCGAACCCGCAGAATCCCTACTACCAGCACATCCGCGACCTCTACGGCACCAAGGTCGTCACCGCCAGCACCCACGTCAACATCGGCATCGATGACGCCGAGGAGCTGCTGCGTGCCTACCGGGTGGTGCGCACCGAAGCGTCGATCTTCCTAGCCCTCTCCGCCTGCTCTCCGTTCCTGCACGGCGAGATCCCGGGCGGCCACTCGATGCGCTGGCTGGTGTTCCCCGAGACACCGCGCGGTGCTCCCTTCTTCCGCAACCAGCGTCAGTTCGTCGACTGGGTGGAGGCGCAGCTGCGCTCCAAGGTGATGTTCAACCCGCGCCACCTCTGGTTGTCGATCCGTCCCAACGGGATGGACACGCCCTACGGCATCACCCGCCTCGAGTTGCGCATCTGCGATCGGCTGACACGTCCGCGCATCCTCGCCGCGGTGGTGGCGCTGCTCGAGGCTCGCGTCTGGCAGGTGCTCGAGGATCCGGCCCTCGATCCGCTGCTGCACCGCGACGAGCAGTGGCTGATCGAGACCTGCGCCCGCAACGAGCAGGCCGCCGCGCGCGCCTCGCTCGAGTCGCGCCTCGTCGACTGGCGCAGCGGCGCCGAGCGTGACGCCGTCGAGTGGATCCGCGAGATCGCCGAGAGCGCTCGCGAGGCCGCAACGGCTCACGGCTTCGAACGCTGGCTCGAGCCGATCGAGGAGATCCTCGCCGAGGGCAATCTCGCCCAACAGTGGCTGCGCGAGATCGGGCGCGGCAAGACCATCCGCGAGGTCATCGTCGGCGCCATCGAGGAGCTCAACCGGATCGACGCCGAGTATCACCCCGACTGCCCGTCGCCGGTCGAGTTTATGCCCGTGGGCTGAGGCTCTTCGGCTTCTGTTCGCTGTAGCCGCTGCAAGGTCAGAGCTCTCGCTGTTGCGACGCGTTGCATAGCCCTACGCCGCAGGTTCTGACTCGTCGACTCCACGCGACGGCGCGCTCCGGTCGACATCGCTCGAGGCGACGTGCGGGTCATGCCTGTCGGTTGAGGCTCTTCCCGCGCAGTCGGAATGGCCCGGCACCAGGTGACCGCCGATTCGCACCGTGCTGCATAGCCCGCACCAGCGATCCCTGACCACGACACCTCATTCGTTGCGCTTGCAGAGAGCGATAGATAGAGAGAGGGCATTCGCCTTCTGAACGTGGAAACAGCTCACCCTCGCCGGAGCGGTCGGTGAACGTCCGGCGAGTGCCGTCAAGAGCTCGTCGAGCTCCAGGCCGACGTGTCACCGTCCTCGAAGCCATCGAAGAACAGATCTCCGTGGCTCTCCACGGCGCCCTTGTCGCACTGAGCACCACCCGCCCCGTCGCCGTCGAACGGGCGCGTCAGACCGCGCTGATCGACCGCCGGGCACGAGGGTGAGCCGGTGTCCAGCGCAGCGCTGCCCGGTTGAGGAACGTGCCCCAGGCTCGCCGCACCGGCGAGCCAGCCGCGAGGACCGAGGCCTGTGGGCACGCCGGTCGCATCGCCGACCGTGACGCTGATCGTGCAGCCCACCGTCGTGGCGACGAGGTTGTAGCCGTTCGAGCTCAGCACGCCGCTGCAGTCATCGGTCAGCGCTCCACGGGCGGCGCCCCTCAGGTTGTCGCCGACGACCGAGTTCGTGGTGCTGACCGCGGCTCCGCCAGCGACGAAGACTCCCCCGCCCTCGCCGGTTCCGTCGTCGTCGGCGTCGGCGCGGTTGGCGGCGATCGTCACGCTGTCGAGGCTGACCGCACCCACGTCGACGTAAAGACCCGCGCCGTCGAGGTCGCTCTCGTTCCCGCTCAGCGTCACGTTGGTCAGATAGGCGGTGTCACTCGAGAACTTGTAGATCCCTCCGCCCAGTTCTCCGGCTGTGTTCTCGACCACCGACACGCGGGTCAGCTGCACTTCGCCGCCGGCGATCGCAACGCCTCCGCCGCGACCGTTGACGCCGCGTGCCGCGTTCCGGCGCACCAGTGTGTCGCGCACCGTCACGATGCCCTCGTTGATGGTCAAGCCACCCCCGAGCCCGGCGTTCTCGTTGTCACTCACCACGACCCGATCGAGCTCGGCGAAAGCCGAGAAGATCCGTGCACCGCCGCCGCTCGATCCCTGGTTCCCGATCAACGCGACGTCCTCCAGCTCGAGCACGCCGAATCCGACGTCGTACTCGATCCCTCCGATGTTGCCCTGGTTGCCCTCGATCACAGTGCGGCGCACGGTCAGATCTCCCTCGATCTGCCCGATACCGGCGCCGTTGGCGCCACCGGCAACCTGGTCGCCATTCGAGGCGATCATGGAGTCCTCGATCGTGACCTCCGTATCGCCGGCGATCTCGACTCCCTGGATCTCGCAGTCCACGATCGTCGAGTCCCGGATCAGGAGCTCCTGCCCGTCGCCGGGACCTGCCGCGACGCGCAGTCCGACCCCCTCCTGGTTCGGTCCGGCGAACGCGATGCCGTCGATGATGACGCCGTCGAGGCTCACGTGAGGTTGCGCCGGTGGCAGCGCCGCCACAGTGTTCTGCACGTCGATCCCGTAGGTCGTGGCATCGAGCAGCGCCGAGTCCTCGACCACCAGCTTCGTCTCGTCGAGCAGGCGGATCGAGGTGCGGCCCCCTTCGAGCTGGAGTTGCTGGATCGTCACCTCGCCTGCTCCAGATCCGGCCTGCACGTCGAGCAGGTTCGAGGCCAGGCCGAAGTTCAGGCGTGGGTACGGGATGGAGGCCCCCGCCAGGGTGACGTCCTGACCGTTCGTCTGCACCACCAGGGTGCCGACCAGGAGGTAGAGGCCAGAGGGCACGAGGATCAGGTCGTCGCCGATGGCGCCGATGCAGCCCTGATACGGGCTGATGTCGTTCGCGGCCGCGTGCAGTGCCTCCCGGATCGAGCACACCGCGTCGGCGACATTCGAGTCCGACTGCGTCGTCACCACGATGACGCCAGCCGTCGCCGGCGTGCCGGCAGCCACCAGGTGTACGACGGCGCAGAGCGTCGCAAGGGTTGCACTCAGCTGATCCTTCATGGTCGAACCTCCTGGCGTCGGAATGGTCGTCGGCCTCACGCCTCTCGAGTTCCTACGTGAGTGGTTCCTGCCCGAGGACAGACCTCTTCCGGCACCACACGAGTCCGCCGGTTCCAGGGTGAGCCGATCCCGTACTGCGGACCGGACGCCCGAGTCGGTTGCGGTACCGAGAACTCGGCACGATCGACTCGCCGGCTCGTTCCATATCCGGGTCGCAGTGCCTTGCCGAAGGCGACCCGACCGAGCCCGACGGGTCCGGACCTGCGGCCTCGTGTCGTTGGACAGAGTGAGACCAAGAATTGCCGCGGTGCGGACCGGTCCGGGCAGATCGGCGCGCCACCGCCAATGGAGGGACCATGCGAACCAACTCCGCCGACGGATCCGCGTTCAAGAGCCCGATCCGAACCACTCTTCTCGCCTCGCTCGTGGCTCTCGCGTCCGTCGCGGGCTCGGCCCAGCAGACCGAGGAGTTCGATCAACGCCGACAGCTGCTAGAAGCTCCACCGATTCCGATGCCTCGAGGCATCGAGTACTCGGACGCGGAGTCACGCGATCCCGAGATGCGTCGGATCGTCCGCTACGACCCCGAGACGGGCCGCGCCTCGATCGAGGAGGGCTCGCAGCTGCCGCCGGAGGGCAACCTCTTTGCACCTCCCTACGTGCCTGGAGTCAGCGCCGTGCCCGATCGTGACGATCCCGAGCATGCGGAGGCGGAGCTCGATGGTCTGCGTGGCGGCACTCCGCCGACGCCGCTCTCCAACGCGACCACCTACCCGTGGGTCTCGATCGTCAAGCTGGTGATGCGCTTCGGCAACTTCTTCTACAACTGCAGCGGCTTCGTCTTCGGCGAGTTCCAGGTGGTGACGGCCGGGCACTGCATCTACAACCACGACCCCAACGACGACGGCAGCACCGCCGACGCGGCCTGGGCCGACGAGGTCTGGATCTACCCGGCGCAGGGTGACGTCGCTCTGCCGGCCTGGAACGGTGGGCTGGCGCACAGCAGCGACCAACCGTACGGACCCTCGAAGATGGTCTTCATGCGCAGCTACACAGGCTGGACCGTGAGCCAGAACCTCGACTACGACTTCGGCTCGATCACCCTGGACCGCCGGATCGGTACCTACACCGGGTGGATGGGCATGGAGGCCACCGTGGCCAGCGCCCTGAACTTCTCGGGCTATCCGACCGAGACCCCCTACGTGCCGAGCGGAACCCCCCTGCAGTATTTCGGCTTCGACTCGGGCAACGTCAACGGCTCGACCAGCTTCCGCATCGGACTCGACGCCTTCATCTACGGCGGCCACAGCGGCGGACCCTCCTGGCGCTTCTCGTCACCGAACCGCTGGGTCGAGGGCGTGCACTCGACCTCCAACCGCGTCGGCGCCGCGGAGGACACGCGCCTGAACCAGACCAACATCGACAACGTGATCGCCTGGGCGCAGGACGACGAGAACGTCCGACCGCCGTTCGCCCGCCCCGAGCTGGTGGAGTACACCCACGCCTCCGGGCAGAAGGCGATCAGCAAGACCCTGGTCGGACGCGGTGAGCCCATCGTCGTCGACTACAACAACTACAACGCGGGCTTCGCCAACACTGGAACGATCACCAACCGGTTCTTCTTCTCCACCAACGGCATCATCAGCGACCTCGACACGTTGGCCGACACCTCGCTGGACGCCGGTTTGAGCCCGAACACCTTTCGCACCGCCTCCGAAGCGATGACGGTCCCGCCGCTCACTGCGGGGACCTACTACGTCGGCTGGATCAGCTCGAGCGCCGTGCCGGAGTACTCCGGGGACGCCACCTGCACCAACGACCCGTGCAGCAACGTCGCGATCCTCCCCACCCCGGTGACGGTGGAGAACTGCGACGCCGACGGCTACGAGGACGACGACAGCTCCGGACAGGCCAACCTGCTGGGTGCCTCGACGCAGTCGCGGTCTCTCTGCGAGACCGGCGACGAGGACTGGGCCTTCTTCAACCTGGCCGAGTCGAGCCAGGTGATCCTTCAGACCGACGGCCCGGCCGGCGACACCCGCATGTGGTTGCGCAACGCGGGGCTCTCCCAGATCGAGTTCGACGACGACGGCGGACCCGGTCTCTTCTCTTTGATCGACCGCTTCTGCGGCGTCGATCCACTGCCGGCCGGTCTCTACTACGTCCAGATCGACGAGTTCGGCGACAACAACATCGTGCAGAACTACGACCTCGATCTCGACGTCGTAGCCTGCTCCCTGATCGAGATCTTCAGCGACGGCTTCGAGTCGGGTGATCTGTCGGCTTGGGACGCGAGCGTCCCTTAGCCGACAGCTCACCCGCTCTAGAGCAGATCCCGACCGGCTAAGGCCGGTCGAGAACCTGCACGAGTCGGGTGCGCGACGTGAGGGCGGCCTGGGACGCCAGCCTCCCTTAGCCGACAGCTCACACGCTCTGGAGCTCCATCCCGACCGGCTAAGGCCGGTCGAGAACCTGCACGAGTCGGGTACGCGAGGTGAGGGCGGCCTGGGACGCCAGCCTCCCTGAGCCGACAGCTCACACGCTCTGGAGCTCCATCCCGACCGGCTAAGGCCGGTCGAGAACCTGCACGAGTCGGGTACGCGACGTGAGGGCGGCCTGGGACGCGAGCGTCCCTGAGCCGACAGCCTCCAGGTCTCGGGACTCAGTCCTCCTGGAAGCCACGCAGCTGCGCCACGCGGGCGAGGATCAAGGGGTGCGGCGGCGTGGCGACGTCGGGGTCCCTGCCCTCGTACTCGAACTGCTGCAGCACGTACTGCATCGCCGCCAGCCGGGCGCGCATCTTGTCCTCCGTCTTGACGATGACCCAGGGCGCCTCAGGAGTGTCGGTACGGCGAAAGTTCTCCTCCTTCGCCTCGGTGTAGGCATCCCAACGCTCCTGTGCCTCACGGTCGATCGGCGACAGCTTCCACTGCTTGAGGGGATGCACGCGGCGTTCACGGAAGCGGCGCGCCTGCTCCTCGCGCGAGACCGAGAGGTAGAGCTTGATCAGGTGGATGCCGCTGCGCACCAGCATGGTTTCGAAGAGCGGTGCCTGGTGCACGAACTCCTCGTACTCGGCGTCGGTGCAGAAGCCCATCACCTTCTCCACCCCAGCACGGTTGTACCAGGAGCGATCGAAGAAGACGATCTCGCCGGCGGTCGGCAGGTGGTCGACGTAGCGCTGGAAGTACCACTGGCCACGCTCCTCCTCGGTCGGCTTGACCAGCGCCACGGCGCGCGCCGCGCGGGGATCGAGGTGCTCGAGGAAGCGCTTGATGGTGCTGCCCTTGCCCGCCGCGTCCCGTCCCTCCAGCAACACGACGATCCGGGTGCCGGTCTCCTTGACCCAGTTCTGCAGCTTCACCAGCTCGATCTGCAGCGCGCGCTTCTCGCGGTAGTACTGGCGCACCCCGATCGGCTCGGCGAACGGATAGGCGTTCTCGGCGAAGTAGCGCCGGATCAGCTTCGGGGTGATCGACTGACCCGGCACGAGCGGGCGCGCGTTGGCGAGCAGCGGCGGCGCCTCGTCGACCTCGAGCGAGTCGATCAGGAAGTCGGTCCATTCCGCCGCCGGATCCGGCGTTTCGGGCGGCTCAGCGTGGTGCATCGTGGCCCATCGTAGCGACGGCCGATGAAGAAGAGCCGGCCCCCACCCCTGCAGAGGCCCGAGCCGCGGCCGACCCGTCACAGCGCCCAGCCCCTGGACCCCTCTGCCTCTCTGCCTTCTGCCTCTCTGCCTTCTGCCTCTCTGCCTTCTGCCCTCTTCCTCTCTTCCCTTGTCCCTTGTCCCTTGTCCCTTGTCCCTTGTCCCCTCTCCCTAACCCCTGACCCCCAACCCCCGGGCCCCTACTTGTGGCCGTGCTCGCGCAGCTCGTGCCGGCCGACGACCAGGTGGTGCACCTCGTCCGGTCCGTCGGCGATGCGCAGGGTGCGCTGTCCGGTGTACATGTCGGCGAGTGGCGTCCACTGGGAGACGCCGGCGGCGCCGTGGATCTGGATCGCCTCGTCGATGATGCGGCAGACCCGCTCGGGGATCGCCGCCTTCGCCATGTGCACCCAGATGCGCGCTTCCTGGTTGCCGAGCACGTCCATCGCCTTGGCCGCCTTGAGCACCAGCAGGCGCATCTGCTCGATGTCGATGCGGGCGCGCGAGATCACCTCGATGTTCTTACCCAGCTGGGCCAGCGGCCGACCGAACGCGGTGCGCGACAGTCCGCGCTCTACCATCAGATCGAGCGCCTTCTCGGCCTGTCCGATCGAGCGCATGCAGTGGTGGATGCGTCCCGGGCCGAGGCGTAGCTGCGAGATCTCGAAGCCGCGCCCCTCACCGAGCAGGATGTTCTCCTTCGGCACCCGCACGTCGTCGAACACGATGTGCATGTGGCCATGCGGCGCGTCGTAGTCGCCGAAGACCTTCATGCCATCGAGGATCTTGACGCCAGGAGTGTCGATCGGCACCAGGATCTGCGACTGCTGCCGGTGCGGAGGCCCGTCGGGATTGGTGCGCACCATGGTGATCATGATCTTGCAACGCGGGTCGCCGGCACCCGAGATGTAGAACTTTTCGCCGTTGATCACCCACTCGTCGCCGTCGAGTCGCGCCTCGGTGGCGATGTTCTTGGCGTCCGACGAGGCGAGACCCGGCTCGGTCATGGCGAAGGCGGAGCGGATCTCGCCGCGCAGCAGAGGCTCGAGCCACTGCTTCTTCTGTTCCGGCGTGCCGACCCGTTCGAGCACCTCCATGTTGCCCGTGTCCGGAGCGGCGCAGTTCATGCACTGGGAGGCGAGAGGGTTCTTGCCCAGCTCGGCGGCGATGTAGGCGTAGTCGAGGTTCTTGAGTCCCTCACCTGTCTCGGAGTCGGGCAGGAAGAAGTTCCACAGCCCGTTCTCGCGCGCCTTCTTCTTCGCTCCTTCGAGCAGCTCGAGCTGGCCCGGCGCGTAGCTCCACGGATCGTCACGCCCTTCGCCGAGCCGGAAGTACTCCTCGGTGATCGGCTCGACCACGTCGCGGATGTACTCGCGGACCTTGCGCAACAGCGGCTTGGCCTGCTCCGACATGCGCAGGTCGAAGAGCTCGGGATTCACGGAGAGCGGATCGACGTCGAACAGTGACATGGCTTCCTCCTGAGGTACTGAGCGGCTGGGCCGCGAGCTGAGCGGCTTCGGGGTGGCCTCGCTCGGGCGCCGGGCTCCGGTCCGATCGTGGGCCGACCGCCGGCTTGCGCCTGCAGACCTGACGCCGGGGCAGGTTCTACTCGCGCCGAGGACCACACCGAGCTCGAGCAGGCTAGCACCAGAGCGACCGACCGGTCAGTCGGATCGACTCGAGGCTTCCCGACGCCGCAACTCCGCCGCCACCGCGAAGACGTGCTCGTCCTCGGCGCCCATCGCGCGCAGCGCCGACTCGAGCTCGAGCACGTAGTCACGGTTGGCGCCACTGGGACCGTGCGCCGCGAGAGCCCGGTCGGCGATCTCGCCGACGCTGCTCGGACCGACGTAGTTCTCGTTGCAGGACGCCGCGACGTAGAGCAGGGCGCAGGCCCGCGGGCCCACCTGACCGCCGACCCCCGAAGCGCCCTCCTCGGGCCAGTACAGGTCGACGAGGTGCCGCTCGTAGCCTCCCTGTTCCCGCACGTCGAGACGGTCGAGGATCTCGGCCCGATGGTGCGGCGCGATGCGGAAGGCGCGCCCCCAGACCGTGCCCTCCGGCTCGCGGATCAGCGTCACGACCCGACCCGGGAGACTCGGAGTGCCGCGGTGGTCGGTCGACCCCTGCCAGAAGCGGCGAATGAAACCGCGCACCAGTGCGGGCCGGCTCTCGACGTACGGGAAGGCCGGCCGCCAGATCAGCGATCCGTAGCCGAAGATCCACTCCGCAGCGGAGCCGATCGACACGCCATGGACGGCGCCCTCGTCTGGTTCGCCTGTAACGGTCTCGCGAACCGCCATCTCCTCGCTGCGCGTCTTGCCAGCCATCGGAGGGCATTCTCGCCAATGGTGTCTGGCGACGCCAGGCTCACGGTTCGACTCGCGGCCGTTCAGGCGTCGAAGCGTCGACGGGCCGCGTGATAGCTTGCCCGGCGCCCATGCGCCACCTCTTCATCGTCGACCCGCTGCAGCTGCTGCAGCCCGAGGCCGACACCACGATCGCCTTCCTGCGCGAAGCCCACCGGCGGGGCCACCACACCGACGTCTGCCAGGTCGAGACGCTGTCGCTCGAGACCGACGCCCGGCCGGTGGCGGCGGTCGAGAGCATCGCGGTGCCCGCCCGATCCGAGGCTGGCGCCTGGTTCCGCAGCCTGGGCGATCGGCAGGTGAACGAGCTCGCCGCATACGACGTGGTCTGGATGCGCAAGGACCCGCCGTTCGACCAGAACTACCTGTACGCCACCCACCTGCTCTCTCTGGTGCCTCGCTCGACGCTGGTGCTCAACGATCCCGCCGCCCTGCGCGACGCCAACGAGAAGCTCTTCGCGCTGCAGTTCCCAGACTTCTGTCCGCCGACCAGGGTCAGCCGCTCCATCCCCGAGCTGCTCGAGTTCCGCCAGCGTCTCGGCGGAGAGATGGTGGTCAAGCCCCTCGACGGAGCCGGCGGCGAGGGCGTCTTCCACATCCGCGCCGACGATCCGAACGCCAAGACCATCCTCGAGATGTCGACCGGCCACGGCAGGCGTTACCTCATGGCGCAGCGCTTCCTGCCCGAGGTGCGACAAGGCGACAAGCGGATCATCCTCATCGACGGCGAGGCTGCCGGCGCCGTTTTGCGCGTGCCCTCGGCCGGGGAGGCGCGGGCGAACTTCCACGCTGGCGGCACGGCGCGCAAGACCGACCTCGACGAGCGCGACCGGGAGATCTGCGCCGCCGTCGGCCCCGAGCTCGTCCGCCGCGGCATCCTCTTCGCGGGCATCGACGTGATCGGCGCCTGGCTGACCGAGATCAACGTCACCTCGCCCACCGGGATCCGCGAGATCGCGCGGTTGGACGACGTGGCGCTGGAGGAGCAGGTGCTCGACGCGGCGGAACGCTGGTTGGCCGCGCGTCGCGACGCGGCCGGTGGCTGAGCAGAGCCAGGTGCCGGTGGCCGCCAACGGTGCCGAGCCGTCGACGCGTCCGGGGCGGCGACCGCCGCTCTTCCCACTCTCCCGGCGCGCCAGCTTTGCCGTCGCGGCGGGCCTCTTCCTGGTGGTCGTCCTCTGGGCACTCGACGTACAGGGTGCTCTGGCCACCTTCCTGCGCTGGCTCGCCGATCTGGGCTGGGCCTCGCTGCCGCTCTTCTTCGTGCTGCACGTCGCGGCGGTGGTGCTGCTGATCCCCGGCATCGCCTTCCCGCTCGGAGCCGGCTTCCTCTACGGCCCGGTCGCCGGAACCGTGATCTCCGCCGCCGGCAAGACCCTCGGCGCGGTCATCGCCTTCTTCATCGCCCGCTACCTGCTCGACGACAGGGAGACCGAGCCAGCCGGGCCCGCGGCCGGGGCGACGGAGGAGCCCTCGCCGTCGGCCACATCGGCCGCCGACGATCGGGCTGATCGGGCGCGGGCTCGACGCCGGCGGATCGCCGAGTTCAAGCGTCGGCATCCCAAGCTGCTGCTCCTCGATCGCCACCTCCCGGAGGGCGGCTGGCGCGTCGTGATGCTGATCCGGCTGGTGCCGGTGATCCCCTTCAAGCTGTCGAACTACTTCTTCGGCTGGTCGCGATTCCGCCGGCGCGACTTCGTGCTCGGCACCGCGCTGGGCACCCTGCCCTACTCGTTCACCAACGCCTGGCTCGGTGCGTTGGCGGCGGACCTCAGCGCCCTGACCTCCGATCCGCTGCCGCGCGGCCCGGCGGAGTGGGCCCTCTACGGTTTCGGCCTGCTGCTGGCCCTGCTCGCTGCGGCGCTGATCACCCGCCGCGCTCGCCGGATCCTGGCGATGGACGAGGAGCCCGCGACCACCGGCCAAGAACGTATGGGAGGATGACCACCGTGGTGGAGCTGCGATGATCAGACTCTGGAACCGATGGTGGACCGAGCTGCGCAAGCAGCTCGGTCGCGAGCCTTCTGCCAGCGAGGTCTCGGCTCGCTTCCGCGACCGCGAGCGCGTCTTCAGGGCGCCGCCGATGACACCCGAGCTGGTGCGCTCGATCGAGAAGATCTCGCCCCAGTTCCACCTCGCCCCCACCCAGCAGTCGCGCGACTTCTGGGAGCTGACCCAGAACGGCTCGTGCTGGGGCGAGTTCGATGCCCTCGAACCGCTGCTGCGTGCCCTGGGCACTCCGGCGAAGGTGCTCGAGGTCGGCTGCGGCCTGGGGCGGTCGGCCGTGTTCTTCAAGAAGAAGCTGCCATGGGGCGAGACGGATCTTCACCTCTACGACTCGGACGGCCCGCGGATCCACTATCCGCGCACCGGGGAGCGCACCGACCGCTCGTTCTGCGGCGACCTCGGTGCGCTGCGCCAGGTGCTCGAGTTCAACGGCATCGACGGCTACCGCGTCTTCGATGCGCGTGACCTCGACTGCCGACTGGACGAGATGCCCGGACCCTACGACCTGGTCTACTCCTTCTACGCTGCTGGCTTCCACTGGTCGCTGGCCGACTTCTGGAAGGAGCTCGACGGCCTGCTGCACGAGCGTTCGTTGGGAGTGTTCACCATCCATCGCAACTTCGAGGAGTTCGACGGACTGCGAGCGCTTCCCCATCGCATGGTGCCGTTCGAACGCAGCCTGGCCAAGGATCGTCCGCTCCGTCTGCTGGTGGTGGCTCGCGACGAGCGGCTGCTCGAGCCGCTGATCGACTCGGGCGACTGAGGCGGGCGTCGTGAGCGCGGCAACTCCGAGGGCGCCCTACCGCATCTGGGGTGACGACCTCGATCCCGAGGCGATCGCCCAGATGGAGCGCGCCTGCGCCCTGCCGGTGGCGCATCGCGGCGCCCTGATGCCCGACGCGCACCGCGGCTACGGTCTGCCGATCGGCGGCGTGCTGGCGACCCGGGGCGCCGTGATCCCCTACGCGGTGGGAGTCGACATCGCCTGCCGGGTGAAGTTGACGGTCGTCGACCTGCCACCGGACGAGCTCGACCAGCCGCGACGCCTCCAGCAGCTGCGCGCCGCGATCGAGAAGGAGACGCGGTTCGGCATCGGCGCCCGCTTCGAGACCCCGCGGGAGCACCCCGTGATGGACCGCGACTGGACGGTGAGCCCGGTCACCGAGTCGCTCAAGGACAAGGCACGCAGCCAGCTCGGCACCTCTGGTTCCGGCAACCACTTCGTCGAGTTCGGCGTCTTCGAAGTCGGCGAGCGTGTCGCCGCCGAGCTCGGCGTGCCCGCCGGACGACACCTCGCGCTGCTCAGCCACAGCGGCAGCCGCGGCGCGGGGGCGGCCGTCGCCTCGCACTACTCGAAGCTGGCGCGGCGCCTGCGTCCCGGCCTGCCCAAGGAATCGGCGCACCTCGCCTGGCTCGACCTCGACAGCGAGGAGGGTGCGGAGTACTGGGCCGCGATGCAGCTGATGGGCGAGTACGCGGCCGCCAACCACGCCTGCATCCACCGCGCCCTCCACCAGCGGCTGGGGATGGAGACGCTGCTCGACGTCGAGAACCACCACAACTTCGCCTGGCTCGAGGAGCACGACGGAGAGACCCTGGTGGTGCACCGCAAGGGCGCGACGCCGGCGTCGCGCGGCGCGCTCGGCGTGATCCCCGGCACCATGGCCGATCCCGCCTATCTCGTGCGCGGCCTCGGCCGCGAGTCCTCGCTCGCCTCCGCCGCGCACGGAGCCGGCAGGGTGATGAGCCGCACCGCGGCCAAGAAGCGCCTGCACTGGGACGACGCCCACCGCACCCTCGACGAGCGACGGGTCACCCTGATCTCCGCCGGCCTCGACGAGGTTCCGGCGGTCTACAAGCGGATCGACGAGGTGATGGCCGCGCAGAGCAACCTGGTCGAGACCCTCGGCACCTTTCGCCCGCGGCTGGTCAAGATGGCGCCGGGAGGGCGGGCCGAGGACTGAGCCTCAGCCCGCCGCGCCCCGTCCGGACGACCTCAGGGCGTCGGCAGCGGCGGCAGCTCGACCGGCTCGCTGGCGCGCAGCCGCTGCTTCTTCTTGGAGCGCCGCAGGACGAGCACGACCGCCGCCAGCGCCAGCGACAACAGCACCCCCGAGAGCAGCGGCCGGTAGGCGAACCACCCCACGGCGATCACCACCAGCGAGAGGCCGGCAGCCAGCGCGAACGCCGCGAAACCGACCCCGGCGCCGACGAAGCGGCCGACCATGGGCACGACGTCGGCCGCCACGGCGAGCGGCGCCAGGATCAACGAGAAGGCTACGAAAAGGGCGGCGAAACCGGCGAGCCTGAGAAGCCAGGCCAGACCACGGTTGCGTCGCTGAGCCGCCTGGAACATCTGATCGGCGGGCACGCTGCCGTACTCGACCAGGGCGATCGAGCCCGAGTCGGTGCCGTGACGGTCGATCGTGCGGTCGACCTGACGGCCGATCACGGAGACCTCGGTCGGGGGCACCATGCGGAAGCCGATGCGCAGATCGCCGACGCGCGGGCGCTGCGGGTCCTCGCCGGCGTAGAGGTCGCCGCCGTCCACGGCCACCGGCCGCTCCAGGGCGGCCCTGGCCCGCTCCGCCTCTTCTGCCCCCATCGGCACCATCATCGCCCGACCGATCTGCTGCGCCAGCGCGTCGCCCAGTCGGTACGCACCGATCTCCACGACCGCGGCGCGCTGGCTGCTCGCGGCCAGCGGGAACGCAGGATTCTGGTGACCGGCCGGCTGTTGGAAGGCCGACGAGCGCACCGCGTCGCCGCGCCACTCCTGCTCGTACTCGTAGGTGGTCACCTTCTCCACCGAGCCACCGAGCTGCTTGCGCTCCTCGGTGCGCGAGCGCTCGACCCACTGGTACATCTGCACGTCGCGCAGCAGCGCCAGCGCCTGCACCTCGACACCGAAGGTCTCGTCGCGCAGCGTCTCCGAGGTGCGCGCCTCGCCGACGACGTGCACCAGCCGTCCGTCCGCGGAGCGCGAGAACGAAGCGGCGTCGATCGAGGTGACCGTTCCCGCTCCTTCCTTCAGCACGCGGTAGCGCTTGACCGAGCGTCCCTCGTTCCAGAACAGGGTGCCGCAGCCGCCGAGCAGCAGCAGGCCTCCGAAAACGACGCCGCCGAGCGCCGAGCGCAGTCGTCGGCCGTAGCCGACGCGGCTGGTGCGTGTGACCGAGTCGACGGATCGAACCATCATCCCCTCCCTCGTACACGAGCTCGTGCCCCGGGCGGAGGTCGCGCCGGGCGTTTGCCACCGTCACTCCCCGGCAGCAGCCGCCGAGGTGTCACTGGAGGCGCCGCAGTCGCTCACGAGTCCCGTCGTTTCGTGCTTGCCGAGGAACGATACAACGCCGGCGGCGCGGAGATTCGATGAGGCTCAGCGATCCGTCCCCAGGGCGGTCGAGGACCAGTCCGTCAGGGTGCCGTCCTCGAAGCCGTCGGCGAAGAGCAAACCCTGGGCCTCCAGCCGCAGGGCCTCGGCGCGCTGTCGCAGCATCGCCAGCAGCTGCGAGTAGGCCGGGTCGTCGACGAGGTCGATCGACTCGTACGGATCCGCGGCCCAGTGGTAGAGCTCGTCCTGCCCGTGATCGCGGTAACGGATGAGCTTGAACCCCGTGTCGGAGCGCACACCGTAGTGCCGCGGGATCGGTGTCTTCACGCCGGCGAACGAGTGCTCGAAGAAGAAGTCGTCACGCCAGGCCGGACCGTGCGAGAGCGCGG
Source organism: Acidobacteriota bacterium (assembly GCA_003388555.1). Lineage (GTDB taxonomy): Bacteria > Acidobacteriota > Thermoanaerobaculia > Multivoradales > Multivoraceae > QQVD01. Next base: position 22,042 of record QQVD01000054.1, read on the forward strand.
GTGCCACACCACGCTCGAGCAGAGGCACCAGGCTACGCCCCTGCATCCTGGCGGGCACCGGCACACCGGCGAGCTCGAGGAAGGTCGGCGCCAGATCGAGATTCAGCACCGTCTCCGGCACCACGCCTGCGCCGCGGCGGGGATCGAAGACCACCAGCGGCACGCGCAACGACGGCTCGTAGCCCAGCCACTTGCCGGCGAAGCCGCGCTCGCCGACGAAGAAGCCGTTGTCGCTCGACAGCACCACCACCGTGCGCCCGGCGATGCCGGCGCGAGACACGGCCTCGACGATGCGGCCGACGGCATCGTCGAGGCCGACGATCATCTGCAGGTAGCGCCGCATCATCGGCTCGTAGAGCTCCTCCGTCCAACGCCACCAGAAGCGTTCGCGATTGAGCGACTGGCGCAGGAACCACGGCTGGGCGGCGAAGAAGGAAGGCTCCCAGGTCGGCGGCGGGACGAACGTCGTCTCGGCGAAGAGACCGGCGTGGCGGTCCGGCGGGATGAACTGCAGCGGGTCTTCGTCCTGGGCGTGCGGCGAGTGGAACCAGACGAAGAGAGCGAAGTCCTCTGCGGCACGGCGCTCGATGAAGTCGACAGCGAGATCGCCGATGTGATCGACGGCGTGCTGCGGTCCCAGGCCCGGAACGTACTCCTGCACGATCGACGGGTGACGCGACACCGGCCGGAACTCGTCGAACAGAAGCTCGGCCCGAGGGCCGTCCAGCGCCGCGCCGTCCTTGCCGATCATGCCGGTGACCAAGCCATGCCGGCGCAGCAGCCGCGGCACGCTGTGCTCGAGCAACCGCAGGTCGAGGGGTGGCGTCTGGAAGGTGAAGCGGTGCGAGCTCTCGTAGAGACCGGTGAGCACGCTGGCGCGGCTCGCCGGGCAGACCGGTGTCGACACGAAAGCGTTCGCGAAGTCGTGACCTGCAGCACGCAGGGCTTCGATGTGCGGGGTGTGCGTGGCCAGGACCGGCGGCAGGTCGACGCGCCAGTCGTCGGCGAAGAGGAAGACCAGGTTGACTCGCTCGGTGGCGGCGGGCACCGAGGCGGCGTGCAGCCCGAGGGCCAGGACGAGGAGCGCTCGCAGGATCAGACGCCCTCAGCCACCCACCGGCGTGCGCATGGTGACGAACTCCTCGGCCGACGTCGGGTGGATGCCGATCGTGCGGTCGAAGTCCTCCTTGGTGGCGCCCATCTTCATCGCGATCGCCAGGCCCTGCATGATCTCCCCCGCGTCGGCGCCGAGCATGTGGGCTCCCACCACCCGTCGACTCGCCTTGTCGACCACCAACTTCATCAAGCTGCGCCCTTCGTTCTCGGTCAGCGTGTGTTTCAGCGGCTTGAAGTGGCTGCGGTAGATCTCCACCGAATCGTCGCCGCAGACCTTCCGCGCCTCCTCCTCGGTGAGCCCGACGGCCCCGATGGGAGGATGCGAGAAGACGGCCGAAGCGACCAGCTCGTGGTCGAAAGGTATCGGGTCGTCGTGGAAGAGGGTGCGCACCAGGCACATCGCCTCGTGCAGCGCCACGGGAGTCAGGTTGACCCGGTCGGTGACGTCTCCGATGGCGAAGATGTTGTCGACCGAGGTGCGGCCGTACTCGTCGACACAGATGGCGCCGTTCTCTCCCAGTTCCACCCCGGCGTTCTCCAGACCGAGGCCGCGGGTGTTCGGCGTACGCCCGATGGCGTAGAGCACCAGATCGGTCGCCAGGCGGTCTCCGCCGGAGAGCCTCGCCTCGAGTCGGCACTCGCCCCCCGGCGTCTCACGGATCTCCTCGATGATCTCGCCGAAGACGAGTCGGATCCCCTGTCTGCGCATCTCGTCGCGCAACGCCTCGCGCACGTCGCGATCGAAGCCGCGGAGGAAGAGATCGCGCCGATAGACGAGTGTCGTATCGACGCCGAGCCCGTGCAAGATGCCGGCGAACTCCACCGCGATGTAACCGCCGCCGGCGACCACCGCGTGCCGCGGCAGCTCGGGAAGGTAGAACATCTCGTTCGACGTGATCGCGTGCTCGACGCCAGGCTCGCTGGGGAGATTCGGCCAACCGCCGACGGCGATCAGGATCTTCGCGGCGCTGACTTCCCGGCTGACCTCTGCGCCCTCGATCCGCACCGTGTGGCGATCGACCAGCGAACCCCGCCCACGCAGGATCTCGACCGATGCGTCCTCGAGCAGTCTCCGGTAGACGCCGTTGAGCCGCTCGATCTCGGCAGTCTTGTTGTCGCGCAGGGTGGGCCAGTCGAACTCGAGACCGGTGGCGGTCCAGCCGAGGCGCCGTGCGTCGTGCATCTCGCGACCGACCTCGGAAGCGTAGACGAAGAGCTTCTTCGGTACGCACCCGACATTGACGCACGTACCGCCCAGCCGGTCCACCTCGACCACAGCGACCCGGGCGCCCGCGGCCGCCGCCATGCGGCTCGCCCGCACTCCCCCCGAGCCGGCGCCCAGCACAAGGAGGTCGTAGTCGTACGACGAGCCGCTCGAAGTCACCGTCCGCCCCCAGGCGAACCGGCCGCCGCGGCGTCGTCCGCGGCCGGCTCACGGAGGTGCTCGGCGAGGAAATCGAGGTAGGCGTTCTGGGCCGCGATCCGGTTGTCCTTGTTGCGGAAACCGTGGCCCTCGTCCTCGAAGACCACGTACTCCACCGGGGTGCCGTTGGCGCGCGCCGCAGCGACCAGGTCCTCGCTCTCCCGCGGCAGCACCCGCGGGTCGTTGGCGCCCTGCACCACCAGCAACGGCTTGACGATCTTGTCGCCGTGGAACACCGGAGAGATCGCGCGCAGCCGCTCTGCATCGGCCACCGGGTCGCCGATCTCGGCGATCAGGGCGTCGCGCTGAGGGCCCCACCACGGCGGGATGCTCTCCATCGTGCGCACCCAGTTGGTGACGCCGAAGATGTTGATGCCGACGTCGAACACCTGCGGCCGGAAGGCCAGCGCCGCGGCGACCAGGTAGCCGCCGTAGCTGCCGCCCATGATGCCGATGCGCTCGCCGTCGACCCAGTCGAGACCCTGCAGGTAGCCGACCGCCGCGACGCAGTCGTCGAGATCGGCCTCGCCGTGCTTGCGGTCGTCGAGGTGGAAGAAGGTCTTGCCGTAGCCCGAGGAGCCGCGGTTGTTCACCGCGAAGATCCCGTAGCCGTGGTTCACCAGGTGCTGCCATTCGGCGCGGTAGCCCTTGCGGCTCTGGCCGCCGGGACCACCGTGCATCGCCAGCAGGACCGGCACCGGACTGTCGGCCGAGGCCTGGTGCGGGCGGTACAGCACTCCGGGGATCTCGAGCCCGTCGTAGCTGGCGAAGCGCACCACCTCGCCGTCGACCAGGTCCTCCTCGGCGACCTGCTCGCTGAGCGTCGAGGTGAGGCGCCGCGGCGCCGAGGCCGAGCCGATCTCCCAGACGTAGAGGTTCGAGGGAGACGTGTCGCTGGCGAGATAGAAGGCGAGGGTCTTCTCGTCGTCGGAGATCACCATGCCGCCGAGATCGCCCTCGCGCGGCAGGGGAATATCGATCTCACGATCCTCCGCCAGGTCGGTCAGCGTGACCGCGGTGCGGGCGTCCTCGTTGAGCGCCACGGCGCGGTAGCGACCGCCCTCCGAGAAGGCGACGCCGAGCACGTCCCAGTCGGCGGCGACCAGGGTCGTCTGCTCGCCGGTCGTGAGATCGTGACGGCGCGCCTGACGGAACTCGGTGCCCTCGTCGCTGGCGTAGATCAGAGCCGTCGAGTCGGGGGTGAAACCGAACACCCCGTGCATCACGTCTCCTTCGTGCGGCGTGATGTGGCGCAGCTCACCGTTGCCCTCGAGGTCGACGAGGTAGAGGTCGGAGTTGGCGTTGCTGATCGCCTTCTCCGCAGCCACCCATCGGCCGTCGCGACTGACGTCGCTGAGGAAGAGGCCACCCGGGTTCTGCCAGATCAGAGTGCGCTCGTAGTCTTCGACGTCGTAGCGGTAGAGGTCGAAGACCTGCGGGTCGCGCTCGTTCGTCGACACGAAGAACGACTGGTCGTCGGCGCTCCAGCCGTTGAAGCTCGCCTTGACCGCCTCACCGGGCGTCAGGTCGCGCACCTCGCCCTCGGGCGTCTGCACATAAAGATGGTTGAGCTCGTTGCCGCCCTGGTCGGCGGTGTAGAGGAAACGATCGTCGGCCGGGAAGTAGCTGACGCCGAAGGTCGCGCCTTCGGTGCTGGTGAGCTGCTCCGGCTCACCGCCGGCCACTGGCTGGGCGTAGGCCTCGAAAGTGCCGCTACGGTCGCTCGACAGCAGGATCCTGCTGCCGTCGGCGGAGAACGACGCCCCGCGCACGGTCTCGGTGTCGAAGAAGGTCTCGGCATCGTAGCGGGAGACCTCTCGCGGCTGGGCGGACGCATCGACCGCGCCATCGCCCGATCCGGAGCAGCCGGCGACGAAAAGCCCGGCGAGCAGGACGACTGCGGTCAACGGCAGTGGGAGGCGGTGGAGTCGAGTGCGGACTCTGGGGGCGTCGGACATCGGTGTTCTCCTGTGGATCGAGATTCGGGGCGCGGTGTGCGGAGCGAGGTGCGAGGTGCGAGGTGCTAGGAGTCCGTCTCGTCGGCGGACCGCGGCGCTCACTGCGAGCGTGGAGTCCCGGCCGTGGGCGGTCGCAGGCTCGCTGGGCGGCTCCGGCCGAGATCTCCTCTGCCCTGTCTACGCGGCAGGGGCACTTTGGTGAACGAAATCGGCGCGGGCTCGGGTCGAGTCGGCGGTCTCTGTCGCGACACCCCGACCGGTCGACCGCCGGGACGAGGCCGAGGCTCGGGGACTTCTGACCGGCCCTACGGTGCACGTCGCCCGCTGGACGGGCGAAACCCTTGCACGCGACGCGAGCCGTCGCAAGCGAAGCGGGCCCGAAGGACCGGCTTCTGGCCGAGCTGGCGCCCGTCGCCCGTTTGCGCCCCGCTCCCACATCGTGGAAGATGCGCCCCCGATGAACGTCTCCGAAGCTCCACCGCGCCCTCCTTCCGGCGAAGGGGAACCGTCCGCTGTCGAGCGCCTGCCCAGGGCCGCGATCGCGATCCGTGCCGCCTTCGGCGGCGTGCTGATGGGGCTGGCCAATCTGGTGCCGGGGATCAGCGGTGGAACGATGCTGCTCGCGGTCGGGATCTATCCGGAGTTCATCGACGCGGTCTCGAAGGCTTCGACCCTGCGGCTCAGAACCCGCCAGATGATCGTGCTCTTCGGCGTCGGAGGCGGCGCCGCGATCGCCATCCTGCTGCTCGCCGGCCTGCTGCGCGACCTCGTCGTCGGGCAACGCTGGATCATGTACTCCCTGTTCATCGGCCTGACCCTGGGCGGCGTGCCCCTGGTCCTGCGTCTGCTGCGGCCCATCGCGCGGTCGGGATGGATCGGCGCGGTCTCCGGCTTCCTCTTCATGGTGGCGCTGGCCTGGGCGCAGGCCACCGGAGCGGGGGCCTCGGCAACCGATGACCGCGGCCAGTGGCTGCTGCTCTTCCTCGCCGGTCTCGCCGGAGCCAGCGCGATGATCCTGCCCGGTGTCAGCGGTGGCTACCTGCTGCTCCTCATGGGCCAATACGTGCCGATCCTGTCCGGCATAGACGACCTGCGGGCGGCCATCGTGGCCCGGGACTTCGGCGCGATGCTGGCTCCGATCCTCGGGGTCGTCGTGCCGGTAGGGCTCGGGGTAGGCCTCGGCCTGGTGCTGGTGAGCAACGCGATCAAGTGGCTGCTCGCCCATCGGCCGCAGCCGACACTCGGCGTGCTGCTCGGCCTGCTGCTCGGCGCCGTCGCCGGCCTCTGGCCGTTTCAGGCGGCCGTCGAGCCGATTCCGGGCCAGACCGTGATCGACGGGAGGGTGATCGATGCCGAGCTCCTTTCCGATCTCGACCCCGCCGACTATCCCCTCGAGCCCTACTCTCCGACCTTCCCCGAGGCTGCCGCGGCGATCTCCCTGATCGTCGCCGGCTACCTGGCGACGCACGCCATCAGCCGGCTCGGCGGCAGCCGTGCGCGGGAGCCCTGAGGCGCCCGATCGGAAGCCCGGATGCGAAGCCCCGGAGGGCGAGACAAACGCTCCCCGAACGTGCTAACCTTTTGCGGCTTGCGACCAAGCGCAGACCTGGATTCCGGTTCCCGCATCGCGAGCAGATAGTCAACGCGACGCTCCCCGACGTTCAGGGCCCGCCGATGCCCGCGCCGGACCGGGCCCAAGGCGCCGCGCCACGACCAGCCTTCCCGAGCAGCCGCGCTGCTCTTCAGCCCTTCACGCTCTCTGGAGATTCCGCCATGTCCCGCAAGTGCCAGATCTCGGGCAAGCGCCCGATGAGCGCCCACAACGTCTCGCACGCCCACAACGTCACCAAGCGCTGGCAGCTGCCCAACGTGCACAGCAAGCGCATCTTCGTTCCCGAGCTGGGACGTCAGGTGCGGCTCAAGGTGTCGACCCGGGCGCTGCGCACGATCGACAAGAAGGGGCTCGTCGCCTACCTCAAGGACAACGGCCTCACCCTCGCCGACGTCACCTGAGTCCGGGCAGCGACGTCCAGGGCGAGCCGCCGATTCGCTCTCCCCAGCGCCGCCGCATCCTCTCTCCCGGTGAGGACGGCGGCGTTGCCGTTCATGGCTTCCGCCTGGCGGGCGCCGGCCGCCCTGAGGCGATGCATGAACCGAGGCTGCAGAGCCGGGCGACAGCGCCGAACCGCCGCCGGTCCGCCACTGCCTTCGTCCCTTCGCCGCTCCTGACCTCCTTCCCAGCCCTCCCGAGGACCGTCTGATGACCCAACCCACCCGCGTCGCGATCACCGGAGCCGCCGGTCAGATCGGCTACTCCCTGCTCTTCCGCATCGCCGCTGGAGAGATGCTCGGCCCCGATCAGCCGGTGAGCCTGCATCTGCTCGAGATCCCTCCCGCGATGGACGCGCTCTCGGGCGTGGTCATGGAGCTGCGCGACTCCGCCTTTCCACTGCTCCACGAAGTCGTCACATCGAGCGACGCCAACGAGGCCTTCGACGGGGTCGACATCGCCCTGCTGGTCGGAGCCCGGCCTCGCGGACCGGGCATGGAGCGCAAGGACCTGCTGCAGGCCAACGCGGCGATCTTCTCGGTACAGGGCAAGGCGCTCGATGCCAAGGCCAGCCGCGACGTGCGGGTGCTGGTGGTGGGCAACCCGGCGAACACGAATGCGCTGATCGCCAGCAGGAACGCTCCCAGCCTCGACCGCCGGCAGTTCACCGCGATGACCCGCCTCGACCACAACCGCGCCCTGTCGCAGCTGGCCGAGAAGACCGGCAGCCACGTCACCGCGATCCGGCGCATGACCATCTGGGGCAACCACTCGGCGACCCAGGTGCCCGACGTCACCCACGCCACCGTCGACGGCAAGCCGGCGACCGACCTGGTCGACAACGCCTGGATCAGCGGCGAGTTCATCCCCACCGTGCAGCAGCGCGGCGCGGCGATCATCAAGGCGCGCGGCGCGTCCTCGGCCGCCTCGGCCGCCGGTGCGGCGATGGATCACGTGCGCACCTGGGTGCAGGGCACCGCGCCGGGTGACTGGGCGTCGATGGCGATCCCCTCCGACGGCAGCTACGGCATCGCCGAAGGCGTCGTCTACTCCTATCCCGTCACCTGCAGCGGCGGCGACTACGAGATCGTGCAGGACCTCGAGCTGCCCGAGGACGTGCGCTCGCGCATGCAGGCCTCCGAGGCCGAGCTGCGCGAGGAACGGGACGGCGTCGCGGAGCTGCTCGGCTGATCTCGCGCCTCCGTCCGCGTCGCACCACGGTTCAGCGCAGAGACCCGCCAGGGCACAGAAGGCCTCAGGCGGCGCGGCGCATCACCCTGCTGCCGGCCGCCAGGTCGTGCACGCTGCGCCGTCCGCCCGAGCGCCAGGCGACCACCAGGTAGACCAGCGACGCGGCGTAGGCGACCGCCAGGCCGCCCCAGCTGGTGGTCCCGAAGTGCCCCAGCGCCGGCACGACGAGGAAGGCGGAGGCGTGGGTCGTCTCCCACGGCAGCACCTTGATCGCGGTGCGCAGGGCGGCGCGACCCACCGTCAGTCGACTCCCCCTGCCGTCCTCGACCCGCAGCCCGAGGATCCGCTTGCCCAACGTGCTCCCAGCCGCTGAGGCGTCGCTGGCGGTGAAGTAGACGAACACCGGCAGCGAGAAGTTGAGCAGCAGCGTGAGGTAGATGCCGCGCGGCGTGCTCGCCGGCTCCATACCGAGAAGCCGCTGCACCAGGAAGCCGAGCGGGGCGAGGACGACGAAGAGCAGGGCGACGTCGACCAGGTAGGCGAGCACCCGGCGAACGAAGTGCGATCGTGAGCGATCGGCCGCGGTCTTCACCAGAGCCAGTGTGCCACGCCGACGTCAGCACCTCAGCGCTCGGGCTCCGTCGCGCTCGGGCTCCCGTCCAGCTCGCGCTGCAACCAGGCGCGGGCCCAGGCCCAGTCGCGGCGCACCGTTCGGGCAGCCACCTCGAGTGCCTCGGCCGTCTCCTCCACCGACAGACCGCCGAAGAAGCGCGCCTCCACCAGCCGCGCGGCGCGCGGATGCACTTCCCCCATCCGGCTCAGCGCCTCGTCCAGGGCGATGAGGTCGGAGGCGAAACCCTCGACGTCGTCCCCGGCCTGGACCGCCACCACCACGTTCTCGTCGAGCGTCTCCGCCCGCACTCCGCCGCCGCGCTTCTTGCGCGCCCGGCGCCGCGCCGCCTGCACCAGCACCTGGCGCATGGCGCGTGAGGCAGCGGCAAAGAAGTAGGCCCGGCCGCGGCGGGTGACCTGGGTCGAGCCCACCAGGTTGCAGTAGGCCTCGTGGACCAGATCGGTGGTCTGCAGCGTCGCCCGGCCCTCACGGCGCAGCTGGCCGTGGGCCATGGCCCGCAGCTCGTCGTAGACCAGGGGCAACAAATCCTCGAGGACCCGCTCTCCGTCGACTTCGGACCTCGCGAGCAGATCGGTGATCTCGGAGGGGGAGCGATCGGGCAACGGGTGAGGCTCCTGGCGGGATTGCGGTTCTGGCTGCGCCTCCAGACGACGGTCGCAGCGTAGCAAGCCGCTCCGTCGCCGAGGACCGAGCGGACTCGGGTCTGCGAGGTCTCGTGCAGTCGGCAGCGCCGACGGCTACCGGACGCTAGGGCGGCGTCACCGCGGCCAGCCGCTGGCGCGCCAGGCGGGCCGGCTCGCTGTCGGCACCGAGCTCCTGTTCGAGCTCCTGCAGGCTGCGGCGCAGCCGCTCGAGGCCCACCTGTCGCTCGCCGACCGACACCAGCGCGGTGCCCCAGAGGTTCTCCACGTCGGCGATGCGCCAGTCCCCGGGCTCGAAGATGCGCTGAGAGCTCTCGAATGCCGACCTCGCGACGCTCTCCGCCTCCTGCGTCTCCCCGGCATCCAGGAGGGCACGGGCCAGATCGACCTGCATCCGCACGAACAGCTGACTGTCTCCGCCCTGTATCCGCTCTCCGATCTCGAGGGCCTCGCGCAGCACGGGAATCGCCTCCGCAGGTCGACCGGCGCGCAGCAGGTCGCGGCCGAAACCGCGGCTTCCGAGCACGTGGAGGACGCTCTCGGACCCGCCGATCTCGCGCTCGATCTCGATCGAGCGCCGCTGGAGAGCGAAGCCCTCGTCGAGCTCCCCGGCCCTCACCAAGAACGTTCCCAGGTTGCGCATGATCCGGGTCGTCAGGGGATGCATGGGCCCCAGGGATTCGCTGCGGATCTGCAGGGCTTCACGAGCCGCAGTCGTCGCCTGCTGGTGCTCCCCGAGCTCCGCCAAGGTGCGAGCCAGGTTCTCGAGACTGTTGGCGAGCTCGGGATGCGTCGCTCCGACGGTGCCGCGGTGCATGGTGACCGCGCGTTCGAGGTGCCCGCGAGCGGCGACGAGGTCGCCCCGCAGCTCCTCCAGGAAGCCCAGATTGGCAAGCACCGTGGCGATCAGCGGATGCTCGTCGCCGAGCAGCCGCCGGTAGATGCTCAGCACGCGCTCGTACTGCGTCCGCGCCTCTTCGTAGCGGTCTTGCAGGCGCAGCACGATGCCCAGGCGGTTCCGCACGTCGGCGACCTCGAGGTGGAGCTCCCCCTGGAGCGCCAGGCGCTTCTCCAGCGCCGCCCGATAGAGGGCCTCTGCCTCCTCGTACCGCTCTCCGAGATAGAGCACCACCCCGAGGTTGAGCTCGCTGGTCGCGACCTCGGGGTGGTCCTCGCCGAGGTGGGCACGGCGTAGGTCGAGCGCCCGCCGCACCAGTTGTTCGGCCTCTTCGAGCGAGCGCCTGGCGCGCAGAGTCACCGAGAGGTCGTCGAGCGAGCGGGCGAGCAGAGGCCCCTCGCCCTCGATCCGCTCCGCCAGCCCCACCGCCTCGCGACCGAGCGCCTCGGCGGCCTCGAAATCGGCCTGCTCGTATCGGGCCCGGGCCAGGGAACGGATCGACTCGAGCAGCTCGCGGCTGCCCGGCGAGCCGGTGCGGCGCAGGTGGAGCGAGCGCTCCAGGAGCTGCGATGCCTCGTCGAACAGGCCGAGCTTCAGATGCACGTCGCCGATCACCCCGAGCATCTCGGCGCGCACCTCGGGCTGCAGATCGACCTCCTGGTCGAGTCGTTCGGCGCCGCGTCCGAGCAGCTCGCGCGCGGTGATCTCGCGTCCCTTGCTGACGTCGGGATCGGAGAGCTCGAAGAGGCCGAGCACGAACTCCTTCACCTGCTCGCTCTCGGCGGCCTCCTGGGCGATCCGGCTGCGCTGCAGCGCCAGGGTCCAGACGAAGCCGACCACCAGAGCGAGCACCACGGCGAGGGCCGTCGCCGCGTAGCGGTGCCGCGACAGCAGCTTGCCCGTCCTGTACAGCATCCCGTCCGGAACCGCGGAGACCGGCAGGCCCGCAAGGTGACGCTCGAGATCGTCGAGCAGGGCCTCGACCGAGCGGTATCGACGTCGCGGCTCCTTTGCGAGCGCCTTCGACACCACGCTGTCGAGATCGCCGCGCAGCCGCTTCGCCCACCGCTGGCGGGAGCGGGCGTCGACCGGCAGGGCCGCGTCGTCGCCCCCGCCGGCGGCGACGATCCGGGAGGGCCGGGCAGGATCGGTGTCGAGGATCTCGCGCTCGAGCTCGGCGAGGGACGAGGCGTCGGTGGCCTCACCGAACGGCGAGCATCCGGTGAGCAGACGGTAGAGCAGCACTCCGAGCGCGTAGACGTCGGTGGCGGTGGTGATCGGTTCGCCGCGCAGCTGCTCGGGAGCCGCCGACGCGACGGTCAGCGGCCGGCCACCGAGGCGCGTCAGCTCGGTCGCCGCGCCGTCCTCGTCGGCGAGGAGCTTGGCGATGCCGAAGTCGAGCAGCTTGACCTGGCCCCCAGGGGTGACCAGGGTGTTCGATGCCTTGAGATCACGATGCACCACCAGCGCCCGATGGGCGTGGGAGACCGCCTCGCAGACCTGAGCGAAGAGCCGCAGCCGCTCGTCGATCCCGAGCCGGTGCGCGTTGGCGAACTCGGTGATCGGAACCCCCTCGACGTACTCCATGGCGAAGTAAGGGCGCCCGTCCTCGGCGACTCCGCCGTCGAGCAGCCGGGCGATGTTCGGGTGCTCCAGCTGCGCCAGGATCTGGCGCTCGCGCAGGAACCGGCCGACGATCGTGTCGCTGTCCATGCCGCGCTTGATCAGCTTCACCGCGGCGCGCTGGGTGTAGGCTCCATCGGCTCGCTCGGCCAGATGCACGGTCCCCATGCCGCCGCGGCCCAGCTCGTCGAGCAGGCGCCAGGGCCCGGCGCAGGCGATCGGTCCGCCGGAGACCGGGCCTTCCTCGGCCAGCAGACGCAGCGCGGCCTGTGCGTCGAGACGCCTCTCCAGGACGCCCTCGTCGCTGCGATCCAGCGCCGCCAGCAGCGACTCGACCTCGCGCCGGATCGCAGGCTCCGGAGCGACTCGGTCCAGATGGGCGGCGCGCTGCGTCGGCGACAACTCCGACACCGCCTCGAACAGCTCGATCACGGCCTCCACGTCGGGGAGATCGCCGGTGCCCATGGCTCTAGTCTTCCATCCCCGTCGTCGCGACATCCAGTCCCAGGCGGAACGGATGCGAGGGGACCCCGGGCCGCCGCAGAGCGCCGGGCGCCGCGACTCACGGCACGCTGTCGATCCGAGGCGGCTCGGCATCGTCGGGACCGGCACGACGAAACGCAGACCTCGGCCCCGCGCGGGGACTCGGTCGACGCACTGCGCCTTCGCTGGCGAAGACGCTTCGGACCGCCAGCGGATCAGGGGAAGACGGTCCACCCCTGCAGACCGTTCTCGAAGCCGCTGCGGAAGACCAGCACGCTGCGCCGCGCCGCGAGATCGACGTTGCTGAACCAGTAACCGTCTGGATCGTTCTCCCCGGGCTGGTAGGGCGCCAGGTCGACGGCGGCCTGCCACGAGAACTCGTCGGCCAGACCGAGGGCCGATGCATCGATGGTCAGCGTCAGCTCGTCGCCGCTGACCGACAGTTGCGGCACGGCGACTCCGGTGACCTCGAAGTAGGCACCGGTCCAGGTTCGCGCCAAGGCGGTGATCAGACCGTTCGGAGCGAAGTAGGCCGTGAGCAGGTGATCGTTCCCCAGGGCATCGCCCGTCCCGGCATCGGCGTCGACGTCGAGTCCGACCCGGTAGACCGGCGTGTAGGGAGCGGTCAGCGTAGTCTCGGGAGCCAACGCCGGCAGATCCGCCGCCAGGCGCAGGGTGACCTGCAGTTGCGGCGCCTGGTAGTCGGCCTCGGCGAACACGATGTCGTAGTAGGAGCTCGGCGCGTAGGGGAAGGCGCGTGTCCCCTGCGCGACGTATCGACCCCAGCCGTCGGCCGACGGCTGCAGCGGGAACACCGCCGTCCAGGTGTCGGGTGTGCCGCCGCCCATCGGGAAGTTCAGCCCGAAGGCGAGCGTGGTCTCGGTCGGGCCTGGGTCCTCGAGCTGCCGCACCGTGATGCGCAGCAACGTCTCCTCCGCGCTCTCCAGGATCGTCGCGCTGGTCAGGTCGTGGATCCCGAGAGGCGTGTCACCTTGCGGATCTCCGACCGTCCCGCCGGTGGTGTTGATGACGCCGACGTCGGGGAGCAGATCGTAGAAGGGCGTCACCGGATCCGACGACGCCGCCAGCCAGTTGCTGATCAGGGGCGGCAGGAGCACGTCCGGGACCGTCCACTCGATCTGGTTGCCCGAGATGTCGACCGGACCGCCGAACGGCAGACCGTAGTACGCGGTGGGCGTCAGCACGTCGCCGCTCGGGTCGCTCACCGAAACGACCTGACCATCCACTACTGGCGCGACGAGGAGCACGATGATCGGAGCCAAGAGCGCAGCCACCGATCGGCTCCTTCGCCTCGTCGTCGCTACCTCCGCCCACGCGTGCATCGACGTACCACTCTCTTTCACGAGCGAACTTCGTCCTTTCATCGAGCGATTCTCCCCACCAGATCTTCGGATCTGCGCCTGTCACCAGCGCCTTCGAAGGGGACAGGCGCGGAGCGGCGTCCCCAAGGGACAGACCCCGCTCGCCCGCCGGCTAGACTGGCGGTCGACGATGACCGAACCCACCCCGTCCGACAGCCAGGCCGCCCGCATCGGCATCCTCACCGTCTCCGACCGCGCTGCCCGCGGCGACTACGAGGACCGCGGCGGACCGGCGATCCGCGAGTACCTGCGCGAGGTCCTCGAGTCGCCGTTCGAACCGGTCGCAATGGTCGTCGAGGACGAGCAGCGACTGATCGAGGCAGCCCTCGAGGCCCTGTGCGACCGCGAAGCCTGCTGCCTGGTGGTGACCACCGGCGGCACCGGTCCGGCCGAGCGCGACGTCACCCCCGAGGCGACGCTGGCGGTGTGCGACAAGGAGATGCCCGGCTTCGGCGAGCTGATGCGCACGGTGTCGTTGCGCGCGGTGCCGACCGCGATCCTGTCGCGGCAGACGGCAGCGGTCCGCAGCGCAGCGGTCAAGACCGGCGAGGAGGCCGTCGGCCACGGCACTCTGGTGGTCAATCTGCCGGGCCAGCCGAAGGCGATCGCCGAGTGCCTCGACGCAGTGTTCCCGGCGATCCCCTACTGCATCGATCTCATCGGCGGGCCCTACCTCGTCACCAACGAGAAGCGCTGGAGGGCGTTCCGGCCGCGCAGGTGACACGCCCGTCCGGCGCCAGCGGGCTGTGCAGACCGCAGCCCCGGCTCACGTCACTCCCAGCAGCTCGACCGCGGTCAACGCCATCACTGCGGTCGCCTCGACCATCGCTGCGAGCGAGCAGGACTCGTCCGGCTGGTGCGCCTGCTCGAGCTCGCCGGGCCCGTAGGCGACGCAGTGCGGGATGCCGGCGATGCGGTCGAAGTGCTTCTGATCGTAGGTACCCGGGCTCGCCACCTGCTCGGCGGGTCGGCCCAGCACCCGTTGGATCGACGTTTCGAGAGCCGCGACCAGCGGCGATCCGACCGGCGTGCGGGTGGGCTCGACGCTGAGCAGGTCGACGATCTCCACCGTGATCGGAGGCTGTTCGTCGGCGAGCTCGCCGAGCACACCCGTCACCTGGGCGCGCACCTCCTCGAGCTCCTCCTCCGGAACGAAGCGACGGTCGACGACCAGCTCGCAGCGATCGGCGACGCACGGCGACTGCAGCAGCGCAGCCGGCTCTTCGCCGCTCGGCACCTGACCGCCCCACAACGAGTTGAGATTGAGGCTGCCCCGACGCGCTCCCTCCGGCACCACCGGCAGCTCGGTGACCACCTTCGCGGCGAGGGGCCCGAGGCGGTCGCGGACCAGCTCGAGAACGCGCGTCATGTCACCGATGGCGCTGTGGCCCAGGAAGGGCATCGAGCCGTGTGCGGTGCGGCCACGGGTGACCAGCCGGAACCAGTAGACGCCACGGTGCCCGACGCAGATCCGCTGCGGCGAGAACGGCTCGGGGATCACCACCCAGCCCACCCGCAGCGGGTCGAGATGGCCCTGCTCGGCCAGATAGCGCACGCCGGCCTGGCCGCCCGTCTCCTCGTCGACAGTGGCGCTGACCTCGAGCGGACCGGCCAGGCGCACCCCGGCCCTCCGGATCGCCTCACAGGCGTACACCGCGCAGGCGAGGCCGGCCTTCATGTCGGCACTGCCGCGGCCCCAGAGCCTCCCGTCGCGCAGCGCGCCGGCGAACGGGTCGACGCTCCAGCCGGCGCCCGCCGGCACGACGTCGACGTGGCCGTTGAAGTGCAGCGCCGGCGACGTTCCCGATCCGGCGCGGCTGGCCAGTAGGTTGACCCGCGGATGGCGCGCGGTGTGCTCTGGACGCCCTTCGGCCACGATCCGACGCGTCTCGAAGCCGCATCGGCTCAGCTCCCCCGTCATCAGCTCGGCGCACTCCGCGTATGCCTCCCCCGGCGGATTCACCGTCGGCACCCGGACCAGGCGCGCGGCGAAGTCGAAGAGCTCCTCACGCAGATCCTCGACGGCGCGCAGCAGGCGCCGCTCCGCGGCTGGTTGCGAGCGAGCGAGCGACGCGTCGTCCCCCATCGCTTCCTAGCGTAGCCGAAGGACGCCAGGTCGGGCGCCGGTACCCCGCACGCCTACGGGTGCGGCGCTTACCGATCCGGCAGCTCCGCTCCGTTACGAACGGTCGCGGCGCGACGGACTTCGATAGGGTGCCGCTGCGCCATGTTCTCGCCGCGATCCCGGAGCCCTGCCGCCAGCCCTCCACTGCTCGCGCTGCCCTTCTCCTGCCTCGTGCTCGCGGCCTTGGCCTGGTCGTGCGATGGGCGCCCCGGGGCAGTCGCAGGAGACGCGCCGGCGGCCGCAACCGGCCAGGACACCCCACGCGCCGACTCCGGAGGCGAAGTGCAGAGCGACGAGACCGCGGTGGCGAGCGCCACGACCGGACCCGAATCCACCGACGGGAATCCACCACCGAGGGGCCTGACCGCGGTCGACGGCATCCTCGTCGGTCACGACACCCTCTCGGAGCGACCGACCGGCTGCACCGTCATCCTCGCGCCCGCCGGCGCCGTCGGCGCGGTCGACGTACGCGGCGGCGCGCCGGCGACGCGCGAGACCGACCTGCTGCGTCCCGAGAACCTGGTCGACACAGTGCACGCCGTGGTGCTCTCCGGCGGCTCGGCATACGGTCTCGACAGCGCATCGGGCGTGATGCGACATCTCGAAGAACGAGGCATCGGCTACCCGGTGCGTGGCGCCGTGGTGCCCATCGTCGTCGGCGCCTCGTTGCTCGACCTCGGAGTCGGCGGTGACGCGGAGGCCGCGAGCATCCGGCCGGACGGCGAGTGTGGCTACCGCGCCGCGGCGGCGGCGAGCGGCGACCCGGTCGCCGAGGGCAGCGTCGGGGCCGGCGCCGGCGCCACCGCGGGCAAGATGCTCGGGCTCGAAAGCGCCATCAAGACCGGGGTCGGATCGGCCGACATCGGGCTCGACGACGGTCTGGTGATCGCTGCGCTGGTGGCGGTGAACGCCTTCGGCGACGTGGTGGATCCGGCCAGTGGGAAGATCGTGGCGGGAGCACGCCGCGTCGCGGACGGCGAGGCGGACGCAGCGGCGGCCGCAGGCTCGCTGGACGGGCCCTTCGCCGACGCCCGACGACTCCTGCGTCGCGGCGCGCAGACCGGCGGCGCCGCGCTCGAGAACACGACTCTCGCGGTCGTCGCCACCAATGCCAGGCTCGACAAAGCGCAGGCGTTCAAGGTGGCGCAGATGGCACACGCCGGCTTCGCCCGGGCACTGGTTCCGGCGCACACGATCTTCGACGGCGACGCCATCTTCGTGCTCGCCACCGGCGCCCTCCCGGGCGAGGTCGACGACGCGGCGGTGTCGCGCATCGGTGCTCTCGCCGCCGAGGTCGTCGCCGACGCCATCGTGCGCTCGGCGACCCAGGCCACTGGAGCGGCCGGTATTCCGGCGTTGGGGGACCTGTGAGCGACGCCTCGGCGACTTCGCCCTTCTCGCTCGCAGGTCGCTCGGTGGCGGTGATCGGCGGCGGCGCCGGCATCGGCAGGGCCACCGCCCTCGCCGCCGCCCGCGCCGGCGCTCGGGTCCACTGCCTCGATCTCGACGAGATCGCCGCCGGCGACGCAGCGCGCGAGGTCGGAGCCGTTGCCGGCCGTGCCGCGGCAGGCTCGGCAGGGGCCATCGACGTCGCCGACCGGGCCAGCGTCGACGAGGCCTTCGCCGCCCTCGACGCCGAGACCGGAGACGGTGGCGCGCCGCTCTCCGGCGTCGTCTGCACCCCCGGGATCAACGTGCGCAAGCCGCTGGCCCGCTACGAGCAGGACGAGTTCGAGCGCGTCGTGCGGGTGAACCTGGGCGGCGCCCTCAACGTGCTGCGGGCGGCCGCTCCCCGCCTCGCCCGATCCGGGGGCGGCAGCATCGTCCTCTTCTCGTCGATCCGCTCGCTGGTGGTGGAGCCCGGTCAGGGCGTCTACGCCGCGACCAAGGCCGGCATCGTGCAGCTCGCCAGGACGGCGGCCGCGGAGTGGGGCTCGCGCGGCGTGCGGGTGAACGCGGTGGCGCCGGGCGTCGTCGAGACGCCGCTGACGCGACCCATCCGCTCCGACCCTGCCTGGTCGGGCGCCTACGCCAGCAAGAACGCCCTCGGCCGATGGGCTCGACCCGAGGAGATCGCGGCGCCGACCGTCTTCCTGCTCTCCGACGCTGCCAGCTACGTCACCGGGGCGGTGTTCTTCGTCGACGGTGGCTGGACCGCGATCGACGGTCGCTTCCAGCCTCCCGGCATGGACTGAGCGGGGCTCGGCGCGGCCCGTGGTCGCGCCACGGGCCGTCGACGAATCAGAGCTGCTCGTCGAGGAACGGCTTCAGCTTGCTGACCCAGTTCGGCTGGCGCAGCTTGCGCAGCGCCTTCGATTCGATCTGGCGGATGCGCTCACGAGTCACGTTGAACGACTTGCCCACCTCTTCGAGGGTGTGCTCGGAGCCCTCGCCGACGCCGAAACGCATGCGCAGGACGAGCTCCTCGCGCGGCGTCAGAGTTCGCAGCACGCTGCTCGTCTGCTCGCGCAGGTTCGAAGAGATCACCGCGTCGATGGGTGAGATCGCGGTCTTGTCCTCGATGAAGTCGCCGAGATGGGACTCCTCCTCCTCGCCGACCGGAGTCTCGAGCGAGATCGGAGCCTGGGCGATCTTCATGATCCGCCGCACCTTCGAAGCCGGCAGGTCCATGTGCTCGCCGATCTCCTCGGCGGTCGGCTCGCGACCGAGCTCCTGCACCAGCGAGCGGCTGGTGCGGGTGAGCTTGTTGATGTTCTCGATCATGTGCACCGGGATGCGGATGGTGCGCGACTGGTCGGCGATGGCGCGCGCCACCGCCTGGCGGATCCACCACGTGGCGTAGGTCGAGAACTTGTAGCCGCGGCGGTACTCGAACTTCTCCACCGCCTTCATCAGACCGATGTTGCCCTCCTGGATCAGGTCCAGGAACTGCAGTCCGCGGTTGGTGTACTTCTTGGCGATCGAGACCACCAGGCGCAGGTTGGCGACGATCAGCTTCTCCTTGGCCCGCTCGCAGCGCGCCTCGGAGGTGCGGATGCGCGCCACCGCAGCCTTGAGGTCGCCGAGGGGGATGCCGAGCTTCTTCTCGAGCGCCTTCTGCGCCGTGCGGTACTTCTGGATGCGGCGGCGGTGCAGCGACTTGAGCTCGGCGTTCGACTCGCGCTTGAGCGCCGTCTGGGCGCGGTGGATGTCGCGGTCGAAGCGGTTGAACTCGCGCTCGGCGTCGCGCAGGAAGTCGATGATCCGGTTGCGCGACTGGACCGTGAAGTCGATCTTGACGATCTCCTGGGCGATCTTCTCCTGCTCGCGATCGATCTCGCGCTCGAGCTCCTGGAAGCGCTCGCCCTTCGGCGAGTAGCGCGCCTGCCGCTTGCTCAGCTTCTCGATCTGCAGGTCGTAGTCGCGCACCCGGCGGAAGCACACCATCGCCGCCTCGATCTGCGACTTGCTGCGCGGATCGACCAGCGACTCGAGATCCTCGATGTCGAGCAGCTCGCGGAAGCCCGTGCGCAGACCGCGGCGGTCGACCACCGCGTTCATCTTGAGCAGCAGCTCGAGGATGTCCGGATTGGCGCCGAGGGCGCGGTAGGTCATCCACTCCGCCTGCTCGATCTCACGCGCGATCTCCACCTCGCCCTCGCGGTCGAGCAGGGGCACGGTGCTCATCTCGCGCAGGTACATGCGCACGGGATCGCTGGTCCCCTGCTCCGCCGTGACCGGCGCCGGGGAATCGTCGTCGGCCTTCTCCAGCTCGACGACGATGTCGTTCTCCTCCCTGGTCTGGTAGCACGCAGGACGGTCGATCACCTCGATGTCGAGCTCGTCGAAGCGACGGCCGACCTCCTCGAGCTCCTCCTCGACCGTCACCAACTCGGTGGGCAGAAGGTCCTGGATCTCGTCGTAGAGCAGGTAACCCTTGGAGCGGCCCAGCTCGATCAGTTGCTTGACGGCCGAGAAGCGGTCTTCGATCGGAGGCTTCACGGCTCGTACCTTGGCGGCGACACTCATACGGATCTCCTCACGTGCGCCGCGGGCCGTCTTGGCGGAGACGGCGCCGGCGACTTGGCTGCGATAGGCGCACCGTCGTGGGGGCGGTGCGGCTCATGTCGATACAAAAAGAAAACTCTGGCGAAGCGACGGGGGTTCGGCTGGGGTCTGTCGTCGGCAGCGCCACGGCGGCGTGGATTCGTGATGCCGTGCGTTCGGGACGCCGGACGCGGAGCGCGCGGCGCTCGATGTGGAGGGCAGAAGGAGCGGGCTCGCGCTCACGCGGTCGGCCATGCCCGAACCGGTAGACGCGCGAGACGCGCGCCCTGTTGCAGGCGCCGCCGAGCGCCGCCTAAGGCGTTCGACGGACCTGAGCGCCCCGGTTCCGGTCGTCGGACCGGACGGTGTCTTCTTCAGCAGCACTCCAACCTACGAAAGCGGCACGAATCGCGAGGTTCCGACGCCGAGCAATCGAGGTGAGCTGCGTTGGGGGAGGCAGAGCGCGGGATGCCTCGACTTGCGGACCGTAGCCGCCGGCAGCAGTCGACTGATCGAACCGGGACGGTGTCGGGTCCGCGACACCGCGAACCCTGGACCCCAGCCCGGGTGGCGATGCTGAGAACCCACTGCTCCTGCAACACATTCCACCCCTGGGCCGGCTGCGATCTTAACAAGATCCCGACCCGACTTCGAAGATCGTCCGGGGTCGGTCGGCGCTGGCGCCCGAGGCCGGACGAAGACGCAACCGACTCCGCCGACCGGAGCAGGGCGGCGAACGGTCCAAAGGGAGTCGGCGAACCCACCGGGTGCCCGCTCGACAGGTCGGTGATCCGCGGTCGCGACCGAAGGCGTGGAGGAGACGGGAGTGTGCTATGTTGCGCCGCGGAGAGAGTCCGACCGAGCCCGAGCCGGTCGATGCAACCTCCGCTCTCTCAACGATTTCCGCTTCGTCGCTCAGCGGCTCGCCAGCGAGCCGAGACCGAGCCCGCAACGCCTCCAGAGGCGCAGCGCCAAGTGCCGGAGGGCACACCCGGGATGCCGACCGTCGTTGGACTGATCGGCCCCGGAGCGCCGGCCGCCCAACCAGACGGAGCGCCGATCCGGCGCTCGACGACGGCGCGCAGGCTCTTCACCGATTCCGCTCCTGTGGACACAACGTCTCATCGGCCCCTCGCCTTCGACGCGCCACCTCCCGTCCGCCCCCTCGGCGCACGGTCGGAGGGCGCGCCGCGCGCGGCCCGAGGACCCGACTCCAACCCGCCTCGGCTCGCCAGCCTCCGACCTGCGCAGCACCTTCGCTCCGGCGTTCGTGCCCACGGGTCGAGCCTGTCGCCGACGGCGGCTCGGCCGGTCGTGGGTGCAGGCGTCTCGCGCAGGAGCCGAGGTCCCCTAACAGGAAGCTCCTTCCCCCACCTGCGCAGCGCAGCGTCGCATCGGATCTGAACCGTCCGAAACGCGTTGCGGCGACCGGCTCGCTCGAGCCTCCAGCCGCCGCGACGCCAACGGGTCCCGAGCACGACGAAGTCGCAGAGCCGCCGAGCCCTGAGCCCTAGCGGGCGACAGCGGCGGCCGGCTACTTCTTTTCCTCGTGCCGGCCGAGCCCCCGGGTCGGTCGGGTCCGCCGCCCTCGAGCACCTCTTCACTCCGCGGCTGTCGCCGAGCCGACGAGGCCTCGAGGCCGTCGCTGCCGCCGTACCTCACCCCGATCCGATGACGGTCGTGGCCGAGGCACGACGACTGCGCCCTTCCCAGACAAGGAAAAAAGCATCGTGACTCGCAGAATGCTGATCAACGCGATCAACCCGGCCGAGCTCCGGGTGGCGCTCGCCAACGACCTCGTGCTCGAGGACTTCAAGGTCGACGTCGCCGAGCGCGGCCTCACCCGCGGCAACATCTACTTCGGCTACATCGCCAACATCCAGCCCAGCCTCAACGCGGCGTTCATCGACTACGGCGCCGAGCGCCACGGCTTCCTGCCGATCCAGGACGTGGTCCCGGACGCCTACTACAAGGACCTCAAGAAGGGCGCCAAACCCCGCATCGAGGACGTGCTCGAGAAGGGCCGCCCGATCGTGGTCCAGGTGACCCGCGAGCCCGAAGGCCAGAAGGGTGCGGCGCTGACCACCAACCTCAGCCTGGCCGGTCGCTACCTGGTGCTGATGCCGTTCGAGAAGACCCGTGGGATCTCGCGCAAGGTGAGCTCCGAGGAGGAGCGGCGCAAGCTGGCGGCACTGGTCGAGAAGATGCGCATCCCGCAGGACTGCGGCGTCATCGTGCGCACCAACGCCCTGGAGCAGACCAAGACCGCCCTGACCCGCGACCTCAATGCGCTGCTGCGTCTGTGGAAGCGCATCGGCGAGGAGGCGCGCAAGTCACGCCAGACCAAGCTGCTCTACTCCGACCAGGACATCGTGCTGCAGGCCCTGCGCGACAACCTCGACTCCGCGATCGAGGAGGTGGTGGTCGACGACCAGGCGGCGCACGACCGGGCCAACGACTACATGAAGGCGTTCATGCCGCGGTCGAAGACGAAGCTGATCCGCTTCGAGGAGCGGGTGCCGATCTTCGCCCACTACAAGATCGAGGAGCAGATCGATCGCATCTACGACCGCAAGGTCTCGCTTCCCTCCGGTGGATCGATCGTCATCGACCACGCCGAGGCTCTCACCGCGATCGACGTCAACTCCGGCAAGAGCACCAAGGCGGCGAGCCAGGAGGAGACCGCGCTGCACACCAACCTCGAGGCGGCGATCGAGGTGGCTCGGCAGCTTCGTCTGCGCGACATCGGCGGCCTGATCGTCGTGGACTTCATCGACATGCGCAACAGGCGCAACCAGAAGAAGACCGAGAAGGCGCTGCGCGACGCGATGAAGACCGACAAGGCGCGCTTCACGATCGGCCGCATCAGCTCGAACGGGCTGCTCGAGATCAACCGGCAGCGTCTCGAGCAGGCGATCCAGATGCGCACCCACCGCGCCTGCCCGACCTGTTCGGGCACCGGTCGCATCCTGTCGCCGGAGATCGTCGCGCTCCATCTGGTGCGCGCGATCGAGGCGCGCGCCAGCCTCGGTTACATGAAGAGCGTGCGCATCGAGCTGCACCCCGAGGTCGCCGACTACGTCCAGAACCACCGCCGGCGCGAGCTCCTGGCGCTCGAGGAGGAGTTCGACCTCGAGATCGAGATCGTCGCCAACGGCCAGCTCCACCGCCCCGAGCAGGACGTCACGTGGACGGCGCGCGATCGCGAGGAGATCAAGCGCATCGAGCGCGAGCGTGCCGAGGCGGCAGAGAAGGCGCGCCAGCAGCGTGAGGAGGAAGCCGCCCGCCTGGCAGCGTCGAAGGACGGCGAAGACGACGCCGGGGACGACGACGACCTCGACGACGAAGAGCTCGAGCAGGACGACGACGGTCTAGACGATGACGACCTCGACGATGACGATCTCGACGACGACCTCGACGACGAGGATGACGACGACGAGTTCGACGAGGACGAGGACGAGGACGAGGACAGCGACGAAGACGAGGACAGCGGAGAGGACGACAGCGACGAGGACGAGGCGCAGTCCAAGCGGACCGCCGACTCGAAGGACTCGTCCGGCTCCGGCGGTCGTTCCCGCCGACGCCGCCGTCGCGGCGGCCGGCGACGCCGCAAGTCGGGCTCCTCCGGAGGCGGTGGAGCTCAGGGGGATCAACGCGAGGGCGATCGCCGAGCCCAGTCGGGACAGTCCGGCGACAAGTCCGGCTCCCAGTCTGCCAAGCCATCCCGCGATCCGGAGGGGAGCGATTCCGGGCGCGGCGGCGGAGACGGCGAGTCTTCGGAGAGCAAACCGCGACGGCGCCGCTCGCGCCGCCGCGGTGGCCGCCGCGGTCGCGGTGGCTCGGGAGGCGGATCCGAGGCACGAGACGGCGCCCGGAGCGGCGACAGCGGCGGCGCGGAGGGGGCAGACTCCAAGGCCTCCGGGAGCTCCGAACCGCGAGCGCAGACCGGCGCCGGAGGCGGCGAAGGCCCCGACTCGGGCGGCGCTGCACGGGGCACGGAGGCGAAGTCGGCCGGCGACCGCGGCGGCGAGCCAGCGTCCCGGCCGGCCCCGCAGTCCTCAGCCGCCAACCCTCCGGCAACGGCGAAGCAGGCTCCGTCGGACGGCGGCGCGCCGGCCCCCGCGGCTCTCGATCCCTTCAGCGGCGGCTGATCGGCGTCGCCGCGGCGCTCCGCAGGGCGGCTCGAGCTGGCGCCGGCCTCGACGCCGATCGGCGACCGGACCCAGCAGCGGCGGATCGGGCGGCGGTGACGCCGCCCGAGCGCCGACTCAGTCCTGCCGCGCCAGCAGCCACCAGCGCATCGTCTCGCTGACGATCTCCGGCGCATCCTGCTGCACGAAGTGGCCGGCACCCGGAACGGTGACCAGGGTCCAGTCCTTGCTCAGCCACTTCCAGGTGTCGTTGAGGCCGCCGGCATGCAGCGCCGTGTCCTCCAGGCCGTGGAACTGCAGCACCGGCATCTCGGCCTTGGGACCGGGGTTCTCCTGCACCGCGAACCAGCGGCCGGCGACGTCGCCGGCCGGGTAGTTGGCCTTGTAGTAGTTCAGCATGGCGTCGAAGTCGGAGCGCTCGAACGCCTCCACGTAGTGCTTGCGGGCCTCGGGGTCGGTGACCCAGCCGGCGAGGGTCTGCGGCTTCATCGGCATGCCGAAGAAGGCGCGCGGATCGGAGGCGTCGTACTCGATGAAGTTGCGGGCGTACTCGGAGTTCTTGTACTGCACCGGGTTGGTGGCCAGCTCACGGGCCATGCCGTTGGGGTGCGGCAGGTTGAGGATGATCAGGTTCTCGACCACCTGGGGCACGTTGAGCGCCACCTGCCAGGCGACGGCGCCGCCCCAGTCGTGCCCGACGACGGTGGCCTTCTCGGCCCCGAGGCTCCTGATCACCGCGACGACGTCGCCGACCAGGTGCTGCATGCCGTAGCTGTCGACGCCCTCGGGCTTGTCGCTCAGGTTGTAGCCGCGCTGGTCGATGGCAACGACGCGGAAGTCCTGCGCCAGGGCCTCCATCTGATCGCGCCACGAGTACCAGAAGTCCGGGAAGCCGTGGACCATCACCACCAGCGGCCCCTCGCCGAGCGCCGCATAGTGGATCTTCACCTCGCCGTTCTGGGCGTAGCCGTGCTCCACCCGGTCGATCAGCGGTGCGTCGACCGCGAGCACAGCGCCAGGTGACGCCACGGCCACCGCGGCCAGCAGCAGCACGGCGAACCCCATCGACCTCACACGGCACACGGCTCTCGGTCTCGCCATCGAGCGCTCCATCACCCACCTCCTCGCTATCGCGGTCTCTCTCCGTTCGTCGGTGCCGCTCATCATACTCAGCGGTCCGCTGTGACAGGCTCGCGCCGACGAACACGATCCCGCCCGGATCTCCACGTCAGCGCCGCGCTCACGCATCCCGGAGACCGCCGATGACCACCGCCCCAGCCGACCGAAAGAACAGCCGCGACTCCACCGGCGCCGAGACCCTGCGCGTAGGCCGCGAGGTCAAGCTGCTCGACGGTCCGGTCAAGGTCCGTGGTGCCCTCGACTTCTGCGCCGATCTCGAGCTGCGCGGAGTGCTCGAGGCGCGCCTGGTGCTCAGCCCTCACGCCCACGCCAGGGTCGACTCGGTCGACGTCGAGGCGGCACGCCGGGTTCCCGGCGTGGTGCAGGTGATCACCGCCGCCGAGCTGCCGAGGAAGCGGCCGTCGAGCCGCTCGACGCTGCTGTTGGCCGGCGACCGGGTGCGCTTCGTCGGCCATCCGGTGGCGCTGGTGATCGCCGAGTCGGAGGCGGCGGCCCAGGACGGCGCCGACGCGGTCGTCGTCGAGTACAGCCCGCTGCCCGCGGTGACCGATCTCGAGCAGGCGCTCGACCCGCAGGCCCCCGAGGTGTGGCCCGAGGGCAAGCCCGGCGCCTCCGAGGAGGCCGCCGCGCACGGTGCCGCCGGCGGCGGCGGCACCAAGGACCTCGGCGCCCCCAACGTCGCCAGCCGCACTCCCTTCTCGCGCGGTGATGTCGCCGCAGGGCTCGCCGAGAGCGACGTGGTCATCGAGCGCACCTTCCGTACCGCCCCGGTGCACCAGGCCTACATCGAGCCGCACGCCACGCTGGTGGTGCCCGATCCGGTCGGGCCCGGTGCCACGGTCTACTCCTCCACCCAGGCCACCTTCAACGTGCGCGACGCCGTCGCCGCGGCGCTCGGGGTCGAGCACACCCAGGTGCGGGCCGTCGGCACCCCGGTGGGCGGCGGGTTCGGCGGCAAGTTCGTGCTCTACGAGCCGCTCGTCGCGCTGGCGACGCAGCGGGTCGGGCGGCCGGTGCGCCTGGTGCTCACCCGGATGGAGGAGATGAGCGCCGCGACCCCGGCGCCCGAGACCCGGGTGCGCCTCAAGCTCGGCGCCAGGAGCGACGGCACCCTGCACGCGCTCGATGCCGAGATGGTCACCGACAACGGCTGCTTCCCGGCCTCGATGGGAGTGCTCGCCGGGGTCCTGCTCGGCTCGCACTACAAGTTCCCCCACCTGCGCGTCGAAGGCATCGAGGTGCTCACCCACCGCGCCTCCACCGGCGCCTACCGCGCCCCCAGCGCGCCACAGGCCGCGTTCGCCCTGGAGAGCGCGATGGACGAGCTGGCGCGCGAGCTGGGCATCGATCCGATCGAGCTGCGGCTGCGCAACGCCAGCCACCCGGGCGACCCGATGGCGATGGGCGCGCCATGGCCGTCGATGGGGCTAACCGAGGTGCTCGAGGCGGTGCAGTCACACCCGCTCTGGCAGCAGCGCGAGCAGATCCGCGCCGAGGGCCGCGGCGTCGGCGTCGCCGTCGGCGGCTGGCCAGGCGGCACCGAGCCGGCGGCGGCCGCCTGCGCCCTGCAGTCCGACGGCACCGTACAGGTACATCTCGGCACCGCCGACATCACCGGCACCGACACCGGGTTCGCGGCGATCGCCGCCGAGGTCTTCGGCGTCGAGCCCGACCGGGTGCGCATCGCCAAGGCCGACACCAGCTCGAGCCCCTACGCCGGGGCGTCGGGCGGCTCGAAGACCATCTACACCGTCGGCCCCGCGGTGATCGAGGCGGCCCAGGAAGCGCGTCGTCAGACGCTGGAGCTCGCCGCCCAGGCGCTCGAAGCCGATCCCGAGGACCTCGAGATCCAGGACGGCGCCGTGAACGTCAAGGGCTCGCCCGACAAGTCGGTCTCGCTGGCCACGATCGCCTCGCGCACGATGCGCTTCGGCAGTCGCCAGGCGCCCGTCTTCGGCCAGGGACGTCACGCCCAGCAGATGCCCTCGCCGGGCTCCTGCGCCCAACTCGCCGAGGTCGAGGTCGACGAGGAGACCGGCCACGTCACCCTGCACCGGTTGGTCGTGGCCCAGGACGTCGGCAAGGCGATCAATCCGTTGCTGGTGCGCGGCCAGATGGCAGGCGGCGCGCTGCAGGGGGTCGGCTTCGCGCTCTACGAACAGCTCGTCTACGACGAGCAGGGCCAGGTGCAGACGGCGACCTTCAGCGACTACGCGGTACCGCACAGCACCGCGGCGCCGCCCGAGCTCGACCTCATCGTCGTCGAGGTGCCTTCGCCGGTCGGGCCGTTCGGCGCCCGCGGCGTCGGCGAGCCTCCGATCATCGCCACCGCCGGCGCGATCGGCAACGCGATCCGCGATGCGGTGGGGGTACGGCTCGACCACCTGCCGATGACCGCTCCGCGCGTGCTCGCGGCGCTGGCGGAACGAGACTGAGCGGCACGGGGAGTCCGCTGGAGACGGCTCCGCAACCGACCTCGTTGCCTGGCCGGCGACGGCTGACGACTCCCGACTCCTCCACCACCCGGTGAAACGGCAGACCCGCCTCCGCCTGGTGCTGCTCGCCGTGGCCTGCCTGCTCGGCGCCGGGGTCGTGGAGCTCGGCGTGCGGCTCCTGCTGCAGCGCACCGTCGACGGACAGCTGCACTTCCGGCGCGCACCCATCCGGCCCTACGTGCTGCCGCTCGAGCACACCCGCCGGATGATCGCGGCGTACGAACAGAGGCAGGAGCGAGCCGGCCTCGTGCACGACCCCGACCTCGGCTGGACCCTGGCGGCGGGGCGCGGCGGGATCAACGGAGTCGGAGCCCGTGCCGGGGTCGAGCACTCGCACCTGACGCCGCCCGGCGTGCTACGCATCGCCGTCTTCGGCGACTCGTTCACCCACGGCGACGAGGTCTCCAGCGAGCAGACCTGGGCCCACGCGCTGCAGGAGGAGCTGCGCGCCGAGGGACTCGCCGTCGAGGTGCTGAACTTCGGAGTGCCGGCGTTCGCGATCGACCAGGCCTACCTGCGCTGGCGCGATCGGCGGCAGGTGGTCCGACCCGACGTCGTTGTGCACGGCTTCGTCTACGAGGACGTCTACCGCAACCTCAACGTCTTCCGGACGCTCTACGTCACCTCCAGCGAGCTCCCGTTCACCAAGCCGCGCTTCGTGCTGAGCGACGGCGGGCTGGAGCTGGTCAACCATCCCGTGATGCCGCTCGATGCGATCGTGCCGACCCTCGAGGCCTTCCCGGACCATCCGCTGGCGCAGCACGAGACCTACTACCAGCCGTCGCACTACCTCGCCCGACCGTGGTGGCGTGCGCGGTCGATCGGCCTGGCCGTGGCGGGCCTGCGGAGGCTCGACGTCGGCCCGCGAGGCGTCCGCCTCGACGACGAGGTGCACTCCGTGCCGACCAGCTTCCACGACCTCGACGGGGAGGCGGCCCAGCTGACCCTGGCGATCTGGCAACGTTGGTCGCAGGAGGTGGCTGGCGACGACGCCCTGTTCGTCCTGCTGCACCTGCCGCGCGACAAGGACCTCGAGCGCTTCCGCACCACCGGCCGGATGGTCTACGAACCGCTGCACGCCGCCGCCGGCGAACGGTTCGTGATGGTCGAGACCCGGGAGGTGCTCGCCGAAGCGACCGCGACCCGGCTGTTCATGCCCCACCGTCACTACACTCCGGCAGCGAATCGGTTGGTGGCCCAGCAGCTCGCGGACAGGCTGCTCGACCTCGCCCCGCGCTGGGCCCGACCCTCCGCCGAACCGAGCCCTGGCGCGCCGCCGGACGGCGCACCCGCTGCGGCGCCGGCGCCGAGGGTCGGCCCGGAGACGCCGCCATGAGGGCCACCGCCACGAGCCCGACGGCGCCAGGGAGCGGCACGTCCTCGGCCAGACCCGGCCGGCCGCCTCACCGCTGGCAGCGGCGGAGCGCCAGCGCTGTCCTGGTCCTGGCCCTGGCCGGGTGCGCGAGGCCCGAGCCAGCGCCGACCCGCCCAGACCTGGCCGCTCCGCCAGGAGCGCCGGCGCTGCGCGTCGGCACCAGCTTCGACTACCCGCCCTTCTCCACCCTCGACCAACCGGCGGGCGGCGGCGAGGCGACGCCGACCGGCTTCTCGATCGACCTGGCCCACCGCCTCGCCGCGGCGCTCGGCCGACCGCTCGAGCTGGTCGACTTCGAGTGGCCGGAGCTGGGCCGGGATATCGCCGCCGGCCGCTTCGACGTCGCGATCAGCGGCGTCACCTGGCGGCCCGAGCGCGCCGCCGTGGGCCGGATGAGCCGCGCACTCGCCGCCGGAGGCCCCTGCACCGTGGCGCGCTCCGAGCTGACATCGGAACAGATCGCGTCGGCCCGTGTGGCGGTCAACCGCGGCGGCATCCTCGAGCGCTGGGCACGCTCGCACTGGCCGGACCCGCAGCTGGTGATCACCGGCAACAACCTGCGCCTGCCCGAGCTGCTCGCCACTGGTGAGGTCGACCTCTTCGTCACCGACCGCTTCGAGGTCGCCCACTTCGCCGCGCCGGCCGACCTGGTGCGCTGCGAGCCGCCGGCCGACCGCAAGGTGATCTGGATCGCGCCGACGGCAGAGAGCTCGGAGAGTGCCGCGCTCGGCGACGCCATCGACCGCTGGCTCGAGGGCCACGAGGACTTCATCGCCGCGCTGCGCCTCGAGCACTTCGGCGACCCGATGCCGCGCGACCCGGCGGACCACCTCGTCGACCTGCTGGCGCGTCGCCTCGCCTTCATGCCCCTGGTGGCGCTCGACAAGCGCTCGCGAGGCCTCGAGATCGAGGACGCGGCGCAGGAGGAGCGCGTGCTCGCCAGCGCCCTCGAGGCGGCGACGGGTGCCGGCCTCTCCCACGACGCGGCGTCGCGCGCCACCGTCGAGCGCTTCTTCCGGATGCAGATCGAGCTGGCGAAGCAGATCCAGGAGCGCACCCTGGAAGCCTCGGAAACGGCCGCCAGCGGGGACCCGGAGTCCGCCGGCGACGAGTCGCTTCGCCTCGAGCAGATCCGCCCCGCCCTTCTCGTGCTCGGCGACCAGCTCATCGCCGCCCTGGCATCGACCTCCACCGCGGAGCTCGAGGCGCTGAGAGGGGACGCCGACCGCATGGCTCCGCTGCGCGAGTGGCTCGCGCAGGAGGACGTCGACCGGCTCTTGCAGGCGTGTGCGGAGGTCGTGGAGGCGGGCGGAGCGCGGCGGACGGCCTGAGGCCGGGAGAGGTCGATGACCGTGCGCATGTAGGAATCCCAACCCCACCCTCGTGTCGGTGCCGAGGCCACTGAGGTGGTTTGGCAGGACGCAAAGCGTGGACCCCGGATCAAGTCCGGGGTGACAGAAGGGCCATTCCCCAAAGCAGTAGATCCGCCTCGATCGGGACGCCAGCAGCCCTGAGGGCCCCGAGTCCGAGCACTCCACCGAGCCACCCTCGAACGTCCGCCTTGCTCCTGCGTATCGTTCCCCAGCACGATCCGACACCGTTCTTCCGCCCGTCGTCGATTGGCGCGCCGGCAAGCTCCCCAGCGAGCCGCGCGTCCGTCGTCACAGCCTTCCACCTCAGAGGTGACCATGTTCCCGATGACTCCCCGCTCCGCCGCTCTCGCCACGCTCGTGCTCGCCGCCACGACCATGCTCGCCGCGCCGGCGCTCGCCGACGACTGGCCCGGTTTCCGCGGTCCCGACCAGACCGGCGCGATCGACGCTCGCGGGCTCTTCGAGGGAGCCGGCCCGGGACTGGAACGCGCCTGGCAGACAGCTGCGGGGCCGGCCTACTCGAGTCTGGCGATCAAGGACGGGCGGGTGCTCACCCTGAGCAGCGACGACACCTCGGATCTGCTGGTGGCGCTCGCCGGACGCACCGGCACCGTCCTCTGGCAGCGAGTCCTCGGGCCGCTGACTCCCGGGCACGACGGTTCGGAGAACGGGCCCTCCTCGACGCCGACGGTGCACGGCGACCGGGTCTACGTGCTCGCCGCCGACGGCAGGCTGCAGGTGTTCGCGCTCGAGGACGGCGCGCCGCTCTGGCAGGCCGACGTGCACGCCATCGAGGGGCTCGACGAGCCCGACCTGCCGCCCGGGCACCAGGCGGGCCTCGAGGGCGGGCCCGGGATCCCCTTCTACGGTCACGCCGCCTCGCCGCTGGTGGTCGGCGAGCTGGTGGTGGTCGCCCGCGGCACCTCACCCGCCGCCACCCTCGCCGCCTACGACCGCGAGACCGGCGGGCTGCGCTGGACGGCGCTGCCTGGCAAGATCGAGTACCAGAGCCCGATCGCGGTGCGAGACCAGGCCAGCGGCGAGACCCGGATCGTCTTCTGGCTCGACCAGCAGCTCGCGGCGCTCACCCTGCAGGGCGAGGTGGCCTGGAGCTGCCAAGCGCCGGAGAACACCAGCGCCAGCCCCATCCCGGTCGAGGACGGCCGCTTCCTGCTGGTCGGCGAGCGCGATTCGACCCTCGTCGATGCCTCCGCAGCGAGCGCTGCCGCGGTGGCGTCCGACGGGGCGACGCCCGCCGCGGAGGGCGGCGCGGCCTGCGCGACCCTGTGGACGTCGCGCAAGCTCAAGGGCGGCCTCTCCTCACCGGTGGTACACGAAGACACCATCTACGGCTTCGACCGTGGCTTCCTCACCGCCCTGGATCTCGAGACCGGCGAGACGCTGTGGAAGTCGCGCCCACCCGGCGGCAACGGCCTGATCCTCGTCGGCGACCGGCTGGCGATCTTCGCCAGCGACGGCCACGTGGTGCTGGCGCGGACGTCGCGCGAGGGCTACCAGGAGGAGGCCAGGATCCGCGCCACCGAGCGCCAGAGCCTCACCTGGCCCGCCTTCGCCGACGGCACCCTCTTCGTGCGCGACGCCAAGGGGATCGCCGCGGTGCGGGTCACCGACCAGCCGATGCAGCTCACCCGACAGGCGCCGCCGCTGATCGACGGCACCCGCCTCGCCGAGCTGATCCGAGCGGCGCAAGCCTCCGACAGGCCCCAGCTCTGGGTCGACCACCTCTTCCGCAGCCACTCGACCTTCCCACTGCGCGAGTCCCTCGCCACCGGCCAGGGCCAGGAACAGGTCGTGCACTTTCTCTACCGTGACGGCGACGGCGAGCTCGAGGACGTCGGCCTCACCGGCGCCTGGCTGCCCGGCGGCCAGGAGGTCGGCCTGGCCCGACTCGAGGGTACCGATCTCTTCTACCGGTCGCTGGTGGTCGATCCGAAGCTGCGTATCGAGTACGGCTTCCGGCTCGACTTCGAGAGCATCGAGGTCGATCCCCTGAATCCCCGCCGGGTCCCGGGCCTCTTCGGCGGCCAGCGCTCCGAGCTGTTGCCGGCCGAAGGAACGGACCCCGAGGTGCTGGCGCCCTACCGCGGCGAGCATCCGGGAACGGTGGAGACCTTCACTCTCGACAGCGCCGCCCGCGGCGAGGAACGCGAGATCACCGTCTACGTCTCCGCCGGACAACCGGCGGCAGGCACCGCCCGGCCGCTGCTCGTCTTCGCCAACGGCGACTCCTGGCTGAGGGCTGGCGGGGTCGTCAACTCGCTCGACCACCTGGTGGAGAGCGGCGCGCTGCCGCCGATGGTGGCGGCCTTCGTGCCGCGCAATCCGCAGGTGTGGTTCCTCGAGGAGGACGGTGCCCTGATGCCCGACATGTCGCGCCTGATCACCGACGAGCTGCTGCCGCAGATGCGCCGACGCTACGGCGCCGGCACCGAGGCGAAGAGCACGGTGCTGGTCGCCGAGGACTGGACCAGCTCGCTCGCCCTCAACACCACGCTGGGCCATCCCGAGAGCTTCGGCGCCGCGGCGGTGTTCTCGCTCCCCTACGACATCGGGCGCACCGACGAGCTGTTCGACCTCGCCGCGGCCGCCGCCCCGGGCTCGGCGCGCATCTTCCTCGGCTGGAACCGCTTCTCGGGCGGCGACGGAGAGGCGACCGCCTTCGGCGCCAGCCGGGCGTACTTCGCGCACCTGCGGCAGCAGCCGGGGATCGAGGCGCTCGGCGGTGAGCGCTTCGACACCGAGGGTTGGGGCAGCCGGCGGCTGCACGTGCTCGAGGCCTTGCAGGCACTGCTCGGCGACTGATCCGGCGTCGCCGACGCCGCCCTGCACGAGCACCGCCTCGGATGGCGCGCCTGTGCCCTGTCGATGCGGGCGCGGTGAGCGCTAAGCTGCGCCCTCCGCTGGCCTGCCCTGCAGAGCCGCGGCCACCGTTCCCGAGTCCGCGAGTCCGCGGCCACGAGGTGCAGACCCGATGATGGAGCTGATCAGCAACCCGGCGAACTGGACCGCCTTCCTGACCCTGGCGGCACTCGAGCTGGTGCTCGGGATCGACAACATCATCTTCATCACCATCCTGGCCGACAAGCTGCCGCCCGAGCAGCGCGACCGGGCACGCAGGATCGGCCTCGGCTTGGCGCTGTTCCTGCGCATCGGCCTGCTGGCGATGCTCTCGTGGATCATCGGCCTCACCGCGCCGCTGTTCACGGTGCTGGCGCAGGAGATCTCGGGGCGCGATCTGATCCTCGTCGTCGGCGGTCTCTTCCTGCTGTTCAAGAGCACCCGCGAGGTGCACCAGCTGCTCGAGGGCGAGGAGGGTCACCGCTCGGCCAGAGTGCCGGCGACCTTCACCGCGGTGCTGGTGCAGATCATCCTGATCGACGCCGTGTTCTCCCTCGACTCGATCATCACCGCGGTGGGCATGGTCGACGAGCTGGCGATCATGGTCGCCGCGGTGGTCGTCGCCGTGGCGCTGATGATGGTCGCGGCGGCGCCGATCGGCCGCTTCGTCTCGAGGCGCCCCACGATCAAGGTGGTCGCCATGTCGTTCCTCTTCGTCATCGGCGTCATGCTGATCGCCGACGGCTTCGACCACCACGTGCCGAAGGGCTACATCTACTTCGCGATGGCGTTCTCGCTGGTCGTCGAGCTGATCAACATGCGGGTGCGCACGGCCGCCAAGCCGGTCGATCTGCGCGAGCCGATCGCGCCCGAGAGATCGTGACGATCACGGTCGCGTCACGGTCGCGGCTGCACTGCTGCGAGAGGCAGCGGCCACTCCCCGGCTCGGCCGGTACCGACCTGGTACCGGCGTGGTCCCGCCGCCCGCAACGCACCGTGACCGCCGGGCGCCCCGGCCAGCAGCGCCACCGAGCTCAGGCATGGCGCGCTCAGGGCTCGGCCGGTCCCGCCGACTCCTCGACGATCCGCCAGCCGTCACCGTCCGCGCTCCGGCGCAGGTCCAGGGTCTTGCGTGTGACGTCCGAGTAGAGGTCGGAGCGGTACTCCTGCACGAACTCGAGCCGCAGCTCTGCGCTGCTGCGATCTTCGGCCCCCGCCGACCTCACGAGCACCGCCAGGTCGCGCGCCTGGACGTCGATCCACTCCGGCGCCTCGAGGCGGGCGGCACGCTCCGCGAGCCAGGACGCGGGGCTCTCGCTCTCCCCCCGGTAGTCGTCGACGTAGCGGCCCGCATAGCCGCCCACGTCGCCGTCCGACCAGGCGCCGAGCCAGTCCTCGAGCCAGGCGCGCGCCTCGGCGGCGAGCTCGGCTGGCGCGGCGACCCATCCCGCCGCGGCCGGCGAGGCGAGCCCGTCGGGAGACGCGTTCGAGGTCGCGGCATCTCCGCCGCGCGCGGCGCGAACCCCGTCCGCGGCCAGCTCGGCCTCAGCCCTCTGCAGCCGCTCGAGCAGGGAGCGTCGCTCGCCGTCGAGCGCCTCGACGTGGCGGCTCAGTCGATCGATGGCGCGGGCGCTGGCGAGCTGGATCTCGAGCTGCGCCGCACGTTCGGCCTCGGAACGCGCCGCGAGTTCTCCCACCTGAGCGCGGAGCCGATCGGCCTCGTACTGCAGACCGGCGACCCGATCGCGCTCCCCTTCGAGCGCCTCGACCAGCTCCGCGATGCGCAGGGCCTGTTCCTCCGCCGCTGCACCCGACGCGGAACCGGTATCGGCGCCTGCCGCCGCCGGGCCCGAACCGCCGGCGCCCGCTTCGAGCTCCGCGATGCGCAAACGCGCGGCACGCAACTCCTCGCGCACCCGCAGCAGCTCGAGCTCGGGCTCGCTGAGCAGGTCCTCGGGGCCGATGCGGCGGCGCGGCGGAGCCGGCGCATCGGCTTCGGGCGCCTCGACCGGGACCGCCGGTTCCGGGTCAGCCTGCCGGTCCGTTGCTTCGGCCAGCAGCTGCCGCTGCGCTCCAGGACGCTCGGGCAGGACGGCCCGTACCGCCGGGCCGAGCGAGGGCTCACCAGCGGCTGGCGCGGCGGCGGAATCGAGCCGCACGATCCAGCGGCTCGCGGACCATCCCTCGAGACTGTCGTCGTCCCAGACCACCCGGAGCCACTCGCCTTCCTGGCCGAGCAGCCGCAGCTCGGCGCCCTGCGGCACCGCGCCGAGGATCTCGGCCTCGGCGTCCGGCGCAGCCCGCACGTTGAGGCCGCGGAGTGGCTCGACGACGCCGAGAGCAGTCTCCTCCTCCCGACCTCGACCCGACCGCCCACTGGTACCGACGGGCGGTTCGGGCTCCGTGGAGCGCTCCGGCGACGCCTGCGAAGCACCCCGCCCTGAGTCAGCGACACGGCGCGCCGACGAGGTCGCGAGAGCGCCCTGCGCCCCGAGCTCGAGGCGCACGACGTCGCCCTCGGTGATCACCCGGTACTCCACCTGCTCTCGCGGCGTGACGACCAACCGCACCACCGGCGGGATCGACACGTCGGTGGTCAGCTCGGCACTGTGGTACGGATCACCGTCGGCGCCTTCGCGGCGACGATCCTCCGGCGCCACCGCGAGATGGTGGCCGATCACCAGCAGCTGGACGCGGCCGCGTTCGTCACGCGAAGCCGAGACGCCCCCGAGAGGGCCGGATCCGCGCAGCGTCACCGCGGCGCTGCCGGCCCCGAGGTCCGCGGCGCCTTCGATCGCCCAGGCGACGATTCGCGGCGTCGCGAGGGGCGGATCCGCGACCGCCTGTTGGGCGAGCGACGACGCGCACACGAGCAACCCGGCGGCTCCCACCGCCAGCCGGGCCAGGCCTGCAGTCCCAGGGCGGGCGCGCGTCCGCTGTCGCTTCGTGGTCGACACGCTGTTCTCCACTCCTCCTCGATCCGCTCGCTGATCCCCGGCCGGGACACCGAGGCGTTCGCTCGGCGAGAGCTACGATCCTGCCACTGCGGGCGTCCAGGCGCTCGAGGTATCGCGCTCCCCTACCGATCGGTCGGTCTACAATGCGGCTCCGCACCGCGGCCGACGGTCCTCCCACGACACGCCACCCCCGCCCCACCCCAACCACCGAGTCGGCCGCGCCAGCACCCTCTCGTCCCAGGCGAGGCGGCGGACGAAGACGAATCCCGACCGAGGAAGCACCCAGTCATGAAAGCCGCAGTCCTGCGCGAAGCCCCCGGATCCCTGCAGATCGAAGACGTCTCCATCTCCAAGCCCGGCCCCCGCGAGGTGCTCATCCGCACCCGTGCGGCCGGCCTGTGCCACAGCGACCTGCACTTCATGGAGGGTCTGTACCCCCATCCGCTGCCGGCGGTTCTCGGTCACGAGTCGGCCGGGGTGGTCGAGCAGGTCGGCGACCAGGTCACCTACCTGAAACCGGGCGATCACGTGATCACCTGTCTGTCGGTCTACTGCGGCAACTGCGAGGACTGCCTCACCGGCCACCTCTCATTGTGCCTGAACAAGGCCGACACCGCCCGCACCCCTGAGCAGGAGCCACGCCTGGCCCAGGGCGACGGACCGATGGGGCAGTTCCTCCACCTGTCGTCGTTCGCCGAGCAGATGCTGGTGCACGAGAACGCGGTGGTGAAGATCACCGAGGAGATGCCCTTCGACCGTGCCGCGCTGATCGGCTGTGGCGTCACCACCGGGCTCGGCGCCGTCTTCCACACCGCCGGCGTCGAACCGGGCTCGGACGTCGTCGTGGTCGGCTGCGGCGGCATCGGCCTGGCGGCGATCCAGGGAGCCCGGATCGCCGGCGCCCAGCGCATCGTCGCGGTCGACCTGATCGACAGCAAGATCGAGCTGGCGAAGAGCATGGGTGCCACCCATGGCATCAACGGCAAGCAGGAGGACCCGGTCGCCGCGGTGAAGGAGATCACCCACGGCGGCGCCCACTACACCTTCGAGGCGATCGGCAACAAGACGGCCGCGGAGCAGTGCTTCCACATGCTGCGTCCGGGCGGCACGGCGACGATCATCGGCATGATCCCGGTCGGCCAGAGCGTCGAGCTGCCCGGTCACGCCTTCCTGCAGGAACGCAGGATCCAGGGCTCGATGATGGGCTCGAACCGCTTCCGGGTCGACATGCCGCGCTTCGTCGACTTCTACCTCCAGGGCCGCCTCAACCTCGACGACCTGGTGTCGAAGCGGATCTCCCTCGAGCAGATCAACGAGGGATTCGCCGACATGAAGAAGGGCGAGGTGGCGCGCTCGGTGATCGTCTTCGGCGACTGAGGGCGCCAGGGGCCCGCGGTCGCAGCGCCCGCGCCGGGCGAGCGTGCTCAGGCGTAGCGCTGCTCGAGGTAACGCACGATGTCGCCGGACTCGTAGAGCCAGCGCACACCGCCCTCCGCCTCCTCGATGCGCAGGCAGGGCACCTGCTTCGACCCGCCGCCCTCGATCAGCTCGGCGCGGGCCTCGGGATCGGCGCGAATGTCCTTCATCGGGAGGTCGATGCCGAGCCGGGACGTCGCCACCCGAACCCGCACGCAGAACGGGCAGCTGGTGAAGTGGTAGAGGACCAGCCCCTGCACCGGCCGACCCGACCGCTCCCCCCCGCCTTCCTCGGGCGGCGACCCTCCACTACCGGCGAGCCTTCGCACGGCTCTGGCAATGCGCTCGATCATCCTCGTTGCCTCTCCTCGTCCGGGGACTCAGGCCTCACGGCCGTGGTCGGCGCGACGCCCGCGCCCCGCCAGCATCCCGTTCATACGTCATCTGCCGACGGTCAACCCCTTGCGCCGCGGCGCCCCTATGTCATGATCGCATAAATTGCGCTCCGCCATCCTGAGAGGACCACAGGCCACACCCAGCCAAAGGGGAATCCGATGACTCGTTCGCCATACACCGGCCGATCCTACCGGGCCTCCGTGACGTTCGCCCTCCTCGTCCTGGCGGCGCTCGCCGCGTGGGCGGTCGAGCCGCCGCGGCCGGTCGCCGACTCGAAGGTGCTCGCCGTCGTTCCGGAGGGAAGCCTGTCGCCCTCGGCCTCAGCGGTGCTCTCCGACGGTTCCGTCGTGCATGCCTGGGCGTCAGCCCCGGGACAGATCGTCGGTCAGCTCTGGGTCCAGCGTTTCCTCCCCAACGGCCGCTTCCTGCCGCCGCTCATGGTGACCAGCGGGGTCGATCTGCTGGTGCCGTTCGCCGAGCCCCAGCTGGCCACCGACGGCGAGCGCCTGGCACTCACCTGGCGAGCCCTCCGGCCGCCGGAGCCGAGCGGCGTGCGGCCTTTCGGCGTCTTCTTCACCCTGCTCGACGACCAGATGCAGACCCTCGCGCCGCCGACGCTGGCCAGTGGCATCGGGCCGCGCGACCGCTTCGGCCACCGACTCGCCGTCGACGCCGACCAGGTGATCGTCGGCTTCACCAGCATCACCGATCTCCCCGACGGGGCCGACGTCTTCGCGCGCCGCTTCGACTGGAGTGGCCAGCCGATCGGCAGCTCGGTGCGCATCCACGAGGAGACCTTCGAGGACCAGATCCTCGGCGATCTCGCCATCCTGAGCGGCGGCGACGTCCTGTTCGTCTGGGACGACTTCCGCGGCGGCGAGGCCAGCCTCGGCGACGTCTGGGGACGGCGTCTCGACGCAGACCTCGAGCCCCTCACCCCCTCCTTCCAGATCAGCCCACCCGAGGGTGGGCTGGGCACCCGGCAGGATGGCTCGCGCATCGCCGCGCTGCGCCAGGATGCTTTCGTCGTCGCGTGGAACAGCATCAGCGGCGACGGAGAGCCGGCTTCCTCGGCGGTCCTCGTACAGCCCTTCGACAGCGGCGGCGCCGCCATCGGCGACCCCTTCGTGCCCTACGAGGACCCGCTGCGCGACCAGCATGACCCGCGGCTGGCGGCGCTCGAGGACGGCGGCTTCGTCGTCGCCTGGACCGACGAGTGCCTGTTCGCCCCCTCCTGCTTCGACGCCGGTCCGGTAGCCCCGTCGCGCGACGGCAGTCTCAGCGGCATCTACGGGCGCGTCTTCGACGGTCTCGGCAATCCCGCGGCGCCCGACTTCCACATCGCCCCCACTCCCGTCGGACAGCAGATGTGGGTCGACCTGGCCGCCGCGCCGCTGGCCGACGAGGCGCGGCTCGCACTCGACAACCGCCCCAGCGTCGGCGACGGGCTGGTCGCGAGCTGGTGGACGTCGCCGCTCACTCCCGGGTCCCCGCCCAACCTCCAGTTCCGCCAGTTCGCCTCGCCGTGCGGACCGGGCCCCCGCCGCGCCTGCGTCGGCGCGCAGGATCGCTTCCAGGTCTCGGCGCTCTTCCAGCCCCCCGGCGCCGACGCCCCGAGTGCCGGCCGGGTGCGCGACGACGGCGGTCCGCTCGACCCGGACGACGCCTGGGCCGCGTTCTGGTGGTTCGAGCCCGGCAACCTCGACTTCGCCGTCAAGGTGCTCGACGGCGAAGCGATCACCGGTACCCACTGGGTCTACGGTGCCTCGTTGAGCGACGTCGCCTTCGAAGTCGAAGTCTTCGACGCCACCTCCGGGCGCCGCCGCCGCTACACCAACCCGGCAGGCACCTTCGCCAGCTTCGGCGACGTCGAAGGGCTGCTCCCGGCCGGCGTCGTCGGCGCGCCGCTCCTGACCAGCGGCAGCGCGTCGACGAAGTCGCCCGCTTCTGTCGCGTCACCCCTGACACCGCCGATCCCGCCGTCCTGCATCCCCTCGGCCACGATCTTCTGCATCGCAGACCGGTTCGAAGTCCAGGTCTCCTGGACCGACTTCCTCGGCAACGGTGGCCAGGGAAGGGTGATCGAGCTCGAGGACGAGACCGTCGGATTCTGGTTCTTCGATCCCGCCGTACCCGACGTCATCGTCAAGGTGCTCGACGGCACCGCGATCAACGATCACTACTGGGTGTACTACGGCTCGCTGAGCAACGTCGAGTTCGAGATCAGGGTGCTCGACTACCTGCGGATCCAGGAGGCCATCTACAGGAACGACCTCGGTGAGTTCGCCAGCGCCGGAGACGTCGAAGCTCTCGACCCCTGACCGGACCCCTGACCTCCGCTCTCTGCCTCTGCCCTCCGCTCTCTGACCTCTGACCCCTAATCCCCAACCCCTGACCCCTTACACCGTTCCCTACTTTTCCCTTTTCCCTCTTCCCTTTTCCCTCGTCCCTCTTCCCCAACCCCTGACCCCTGACCCCTGACCCCTAGTCGCTGACCCCCGACCCTAGAGCCCGGGCCGCGCCAGCACCTGCACCCAGAGCACCTGCAGCTCACCGTCGATCCAGCCGAACCAGAAGCCGATGCCGACGTCC